>JBBAUB010000001.1:0-652812 GCA_040398445.1 Gemmobacter sp.
AGTTCTCAGTGAAAATTATGCGCCTAACCGGCTCAGTTCTGGGTGAAAATCAACAACTTAGCGCTCTTGATGTGAAGCGCCTGACCCATCCGGGCGAAGGCAGGAAGAACGCCTTGCACGCGGTCGGCGGTGTGTCTGGGTTGTTCCTGCAAATCACACCGACCGGGGGTAAGTCGTGGGTGTTACGGGCGACCGTAGGGACGAAGCGTCGCGACATAGGGCTTGGCAGTTTCCCGACCGTCACCTTGGCCGAGGCCCGCCAAAAGGCCCGCGACACGCGCGCCAAGATCGAGGTGGGGATCGACCCAGTGGAGGAGCGCAAAGCCTTCAAGGCCGTACTGGCAGAGGCCCAGCGCCCGCGCCTGACCTTCGCCAAGGCCGTAGAAAAGGCGCTGGGCGCGAAGCTGGAAGCTTTCAAGAACGCGAAGCACCGCGACCAATGGGAAAGCACCCTTGCCGCCTATGCCGTGCCAATCATCGGGGACATGCCTTTGCAGTCCATCGACACCGCCGCCGTGCTGCGCGTGCTGTCGCAAGAGGTGAAGGACAAGGCTGGGACGGTGGAAGGGACGCTATGGCAGGCCCGCACCGTGACTGCCTCACGGCTCCGGCAACGTATAGAAGCCGTACTGTCATGGGCGACCGTGGCAGGTCATAGGACGGGCGACAATCCAGCCCGCTGGGCAGGCAACCTAAAGGAACTGCTGCCAGCCCCCGGCAAGATCGAGACAAAGGAAAATCATCCTGCCTTGGCGCTAGGCGATGCCCCCGCATGGTTTGCAGATCTGCGCGGCCGTGAAGGCTTCGGGGCGCGTGCGCTCGAGTTTGCCGCACTGACCGCCGCACGATCTGGCGAAGTGAGGGCCGCAACGTGGGATGAAATAGATCTGAAGGCCGCTCTGTGGGTTGTCCCTGCTGTCAAGATGAAGATGAAGCGCGAACATCGCGTGCCACTGTCTCCCGCTGGTGTGGCTATGCTGGAAGCCCTACCCCGCATGGATGGCAGCCCACTAGTGTTTCCTGCCGCCCGTGGTGGAGAACTTTCCGACATGACGCTTTCTGCAACCATGCGACGGATGCACGAGTCGGCAGTTACCGCTGGTGGCACCGGATACCTCGACCCTCGGAGCAAGCGCCGCGCCGTACCACACGGCCTGCGGTCCACCTTCCGTGACTGGGTGGGTGAGCGCACGAGCTATCCGGGCGATATGGCAGAGGTAGCGTTGGCGCATAAGATCAGCAACGCGGTGGAGGCTGCTTATCGCCGAGGCGATATGGTGGAAAAGCGCCGTGGAATGATGGCAGCCTGGGCGGCCTTTTTGCTTGGCGAAGATACCAAATCAGCGGTCATTGTCAGCATTGGTGATAAACGATGAACGCCGTGAATGCCTTTTATACCGTCCGCGATCTGCTTTTCCATTTCAACAAAGTAGATCCAAGCGCTGCAGACGAGAACATTGTTCGAAAGGTGAACCGTTTCTCTCTGGCAATCTTCTCCGCTGGAATACATCAGGATGCCCACGACTTCCGGCCCGACATTCTTGAAGCCGAACTTGAAGAACTTCGCAGTCAAATCGAAGCGCTTGCTGTGGGCATCGCGCAGCTTAACCCATGGGCAGCAGAGGTTGCCCGACAAGAAGCCGAACGGGCAAGACTTGTACGAACCGGGATGTCGGAAGACCTTGCGATAAGTCGAGTGCTCCTAGGTGAAGCATCAATGCTCGAGCCGATTGATCAAGTGGCAATCTCCTCACTGAACGATCTTAATGACGCTTTGAAAAAGCCAATCGAGGCCCTCATTCACAAGGGCCGCTCGTTTCCAACTGGAAAAGGGAAGAAACCAGACTTGGTCGCGCGGGAAATTGCATACATGGCTGGCTGGGCGATGATTGCGATAGGCACTCAGAAGCCAAGCTATTGGAGAGCCGGCAGCATATACGCGAAGCTCTGTGAGGCACTTTTCCACGAGTTTGGCCTGAAAGCAGATAGTCGAAGAGCGTGCGAATGGGCTCTGTCAGAATTAGAGAAAAACGGCAAATTATGACATTTAGACACGACACCTGAGGCCAAGCACCTTGCGTCCCGTCGAAACCCGCCGAGGACAGCGCATTGCGCATCCCTGAGCGAAAACGAAGGAATGCTAGCAATGCCGAAGATTGCCAAGACTGAAGCCCGTGCCGCTTACGCCACCGACGCCGCTCTCGCCGCGCATTTTGGGGTGAACCGCGCCACTATCTGGCTGTGGGTCAACACCAATGGTTTTCCCGCCCCCGTGAAGCTGTCGCCGCAGATGACCCGCTGGCGCTGGACGGAAGTTGAGACGTGGGAAGCAACGCAGCGTTCCCGCAAGGCGACGGCTGGGTCCACCAAGTAAGCGAAACCCGCCGGGGTTCTTCCGGCGGGCCATGGATTTGGTGCGTGCTCTGGTAAGCCCGCCAAAGCTACCCCGCATCGCCCCGGCCTGCAATACAAGGCCAAAGAATATGCAAAAATCTGACTGGAGCGCAGCCACTTACAAGATGCTGGACGGCGCCGAACCGACCGAAGTTATTGTAAAGGGACGCGTGCGCTGGGCGCTCGAAAGCTTGATCGAGGCAGGTTCCAAAGGTTGCACCCCGATCGATAAACCCGCACCCCGTTGGGCTGCTTACGTCCACAAACTGCGCCGCAGCGGTGTGCCGGTCGAGACTTTGACCGAGCCGCACGCGGGAGATTTCGCGGGAACTCACGCCCGCTATGTCTTGCGCATCAAAGTGGAGCGCTGTGTCTGATGGCGAACGGGGCGAAACTTGAAGCTCAGACTTTGACCCAATCGCTGGGCGGGACTTGGCGGGGTGCGTACGGTACTGCCCCGTGCCCCGTCTGCCAACCTGAGCGTCGCGCTGACCAACGAGCGCTTTCCGTTGGCTTTGATGGCGGCCGATTGCTTGCCTTCTGCCACAAGGGTGGATGTGGCTTCCGCGACATTCTGAACGCGGCGGGGTTGCCGCGCGAATTGGGCGCACTCGACAGCGAAACCGCAAGGGAAGTCGATGCAAGGCGGGAAGCATCTGTGGCCGTGCAACTTGCTAAGGCGCGGCGCATTTGGGAAGCGGGGAAGCCGATTAACGGCACCAAGGGCGAAGCCTACCTTCGGGGCCGGGGTATCATCTGTGCCTTGCCGCCGTCGCTGCGCTGGGTTGCCGATGCCTATCATGCGCCTTCGTCGCGCTGGGTTTCGGCAATGGTGGCCCGTGTTTCGACGGGCGGGGTGCATCGGACATTTTTCGAGAAGAAAGGAGAGCGGCTCGACCGCAACGCCAAGATGATGCAAGGCCCCTGCGCTGGGGGCGCTGTAGGGCTGTCAGACGCCCAAGGGCCGCTTGTGGTATGCGAGGGAATAGAGACGGGGCTCAGCCTTCTGAGCGGGCTTCTGAAGGTCCCTGCAACGGTCTGGGCGGCTTTGTCCACCTCGGGCATGCGGTCGCTCCACCTTCCCTCGGTAGCGGGTGATCTGATCATCGCCGCCGACAGCGATGACGCAGGCGCAGGTCGGCTCGCCGCCGAAGCCCTGGCCACCCGAGCGCGCGGGCTCGGCTGGCAGGTTTCGCTCTGGCCCGCCCCGGATGGCCAAGATTGGAATGACACCTTGCGGGCGGGGGCGGTGAAATGAGCGTACCCCTGCCTGTTCCCTTCAATTCCGCCTTGCCTGAGGCGACCGAGACGTACAAGCCTGCCTTCTTCGAGGCGGCGGCTCTTCAAGATCAACCTGTGCCGGAAAAGCGCTGGCACGTCGAAAACTTCATCCCTGCTCACACAGTCACCATCCTGTCGGGAGATGGCGGCACCGGCAAAAGCCTTGTTGCGCTGCAGCTTGCCACGGCAACGACTTTGGGGCGGCCATGGCTGGGGCTGACGACGACCAAAGGCACCACCCTTTTCATTTCGGCAGAGGATGACCGATACGAGCTCCACCGCCGGGTCGCTTGCTTGGCGATGGTCGAGGACTTCAAGCTCGGAGATTTGAACGGCCTAACCCTCTGCAGCCTTGCCGGGGAGGATGCTCTACTATCCATCCCCGAAGGGTCAGCCAAGACGATGAAGGAAACGCACCTTTACCGTCAAATTGAAAAATGGATCGCCGACCACCGCCCCGTCCTTGTGGTGCTGGACACCTTGGCAGATATGTTTGGTGGTGACGAAATTAACCGCGGTCAAGCTCGGCAATTCATTGGGCAACTGCGGACTCTCGCGCTGAAGTACGAAACGACCGTGTTACTTTTGGCCCATCCGTCACTTTCCGGCTTGGAGCGTGGTGACGGTAATTCGGGCTCGACCGCTTGGAATAACTCTGTCCGTTCCCGCCTGTTTTTGCGTCGAGTAGCGGTCAAGGTTGCGGCAGAAGCCGACCCCGATGCCCGTACCCTCGAAGTGATGAAAGCAAACTATGGGCCCATTGGTCTAAGCCTGTCGCTGCGCTATCGAGAAGGGGCTTTCTTTGCAGAGGGCACGGCGGGCGCTACCGATCCCAAGGCGACCGCCGCAAAAGCCGACCGCGTGTTTATGAAGCTCTTGCGGCAATACCAAGAAAACGGGCGGCGACTGAACAATGCGGGCGGCCCCAACTACGCGCCGACAGTGTTTGCCGCGCATCCCGAGGCCGAAGGCGTTACAAAGCCAGCCTTTCGCCGCGCCATGGAAACTGCCCTCGCGAATGGTTGGGCACGGATTGAAACCGAAGGCCCGAAATCGCGGCGGGTGAATTTCCTTGTTCCGAAGGGAGCTGCATGACCCTTCATCCCCCTTTCATCCCCTCAACAACGAGTTTCATCCCCCCTTCATCCCTAGGGGGTAAAGACCTTCACCCCCCTTTCACCCCCCCTTCATCCCCCCTAGCCACACACCCCCTTATACCCCCCCAAGGGGTTGAAGCCCCTTTGAAGCGGGGCTTTAACCCCGAAACGAGAACCCCTCCATCGCGTGAAGATCTGCCGAGAGATTTGCCTTATGGGGAACTCGGGCCTGATGAGCAGAATAAAGGGTGCGCGACACAGTTCTCCAACCTTGCCCTCAATGGAAGCTTTGACCTTCAACGACCCAACTCAGACAGGCTACGCATCGGTCGCAGTTCACTTAAGGAATCGGGCACCTCAAATGAGATCAAGCACCTGATGCAATTCAAGCTTGGCTTGAAATCCCGGCTCGCCCTGAAGGTCAGCAATTGGAAACCCGCGGCAGAAAGCGAGGTCTGCGACTGACATGTAGTTCGCGTGAACGAGGTTGGCCGTGACTTCGTCGATCGGCGCAGAAAACTCCCAGAGCTCGTCGTCGGCTCGATCTTTGAGGAAACGCTCGTAGATTTCCAGAATGATCGGCTTCATGTGCGCTTCTATGTTGCGCACTTCTCGCATCATGTCGGCAATTTCAGCATCGATGGCCGCTTGGTCGTTGAAGAAGACAGTCCCTGTGGGATGTGCAATCTTGTTACGGCGCTTAACGAACTTTGAGAACTCGCCGACCTGCTGATTGGTGCAACCGATAAGTTTCATGAATCGAAAAATCTGACTTTCCTTGAGCTTCTCGTAGAACTTGAACGGGTTGTCATAGCTGAGGAGCTTGGTTTCATCGTCGGACTGAAATCCCACCATAGCCATATTGAACTGCTCGGGCCGCGCCAGTCTGATTTGCCAAACCGAGAAGCTGACGAAGCTCATGTAAAGCAGGTGGAAGGCGAGGCTAGCGAACTCGTATCGCTCCGCCTCATAGTTGGTCTGGAAGGCCGACCAGAGGAAATCGAGGTAGGCCTGTTCACTCGCATTGGCGAACGACTGCGGCAGGTATTCCCCGAGTTCAAGCGCCTCGTCCATCAACTTTCCCCTTCACCCTTGGCCTCGCCCCAGACACGTGCGATGGCGGCCTCGATCTTTTTCTCGAAGCGGGCGATCAGGTCGCGGTTGCCGTTGACGAGTGCTTGCTCGGCTTCAATTTCCGAAACGATGGCTTGCTGAATATCCACGTCTGGCAGGGGTATCATCTCCTCTTCGACAACAGCTCGAGGGACCCGTTGGAGGCCACCTGTCCCTGTCATTTTTGCTGTTGCTCTTGCCCGGAAGTCAGGCGTGGTCAGCCAGTGAAACAGCCACTGAGGTAGCGTTTCATCGCCTGCCCGCACAACATAGAACTCGCTTGAACCGAACCCGATGCCGTTTTCCAGACCGCGCGCGATACCTGCCTTTCCATTCTCAAAACATGGCGTGACCTTGGCGACCAGAACGTCATTTTCGCGGAAATAGGTGTAGCTGCCCACGACTTCGCCAAGCGTTTTCACCTCGACCGGGTCGAAATTGACGTTGTTCTCGTTCAGGACAGCCATCGGTACGAATGAGACGGTCGTTGCAGGATCGGTTTCCTTGAGCTCGCTTTTCTTGGGGTTCACCTGCGCCACTTCAGAAAGTGAGCGCATCGGCCATTCAGCATCAACCGGGATGTGGGGGCGGTAGTTGTCGAGGACGGCGCGAGCACCGTCGATGACGCGCTGATAGCCCTCGACCTCAGCCACAATCTCGCGCTGCACCTCAAGCGGAGGGAGGGGTATTTCCAACTCGCAGAACTTGCTCTTGGAAATTTCGGCGAAGGTCCCGCCGGTCGCCCAGCTTTGCATTGTGGGGACAAGCCGAGTCACGGCCAAGGCGACATATTCGGGAAGTGCCTTTGTCCCGTCAGCGATGACGATGTTCTTGAAGCCTTGGTTTGTCGCAAGTGGCACTCGGTTGATCGCTATCCGGCCAATCGTAGCGCGCGACGAAACCAGCACCGAGTTTACGGGCAACATCTTGGCCGAAGAATTTTTCAAGCCGTAGTCGCTAATGGTTCGAACCGTTCCCGTGATTTCGGTAATGAAATTGGACGCGGGCAGGTCCACAAGTGTCGCCCACGGTATACCCCCGTCCCAAAACTCGGGCACGTCAGATTTCGGCGTGCCGCCGCTTTCCACTTTGAAGATGGTTTCGTCGCCAAACGATACCATCGGGAAACCGGACCGCCCTGCTTCACGCGTGACATAACGCTCTGCGCTGAGGGTGATGGCACCTTCGGACAACAAATCGCTTCGCTCCACAGCGAAGCCAAGGCTGCTTTCCAGCCCCTCACCACCGCCCGCCCGTGCGGTCTGCAACCAAGCTCCAAGCTCCGCCTTCACCTGCGCAAGTTGCGAGCCTTTCACCGCCTTGCGCTGCGCGCCAAGGGCGAAGCCGTCATTCTCGATCTTGAAAAAGGCGACGTGCTTGCTGGCCTTGGCCACCGCGCGGTCAAGGATCAGGATCGAGGTTTTCACGCCGGAATAGGGATTGAAAACGCCTGCGGGCAGCGAGATGACGGCGGCCAGGTGGTTCTCCACCAGCATCTTGCGCAGGGCCACATAGGAGCTTTGGCTCTGGAAGATGATGCCTTCGGGAACTACGATTGCGGCGCGACCGTTCGGCGTCAGGTGCTCGGAGATGTAATCGACAAACAGCACTTCACTGCGCTTGGACTGCACCTGAAAGCGGGTGTGTGGCTTGATACCCCCTTTTGGTGACATGAAGGGCGGGTTGGCGAGTATGACATCGGCCATCTCTGTCCATTTGTCTTCGCTGGTTAGGGTGTCGTATTCCTCGACCTTCGGGTCGGCAAAGCCATGCAGGTAAAGGTTGACGAGAGACAGCCGCACCATGTCGGGCGAAATGTCATAGCCCCGTATGTTGCGGGCAACGCGGGCACGGTCTTCAGGTTGCAACAGGTCGCCCGGATAGCGCATCGGGCTTTCCAGCGCCTGTTCGGCAGCGTCACCCTCGGTGCTGGAGTTGGAGCTGCTCGACACGCCTGTCGAGTTCTCTTTCAGGATATGCTTGTAAGCCGAAATGAGGAAGCCCGCAGTGCCACAGGCCGGGTCCATAATGACCTCGTTCTTCTGCGGGTCGATTATTTCCACCATAAAGTCGATGATATGGCGGGGGGTGCGGAACTGGCCCGCGTCTCCTTGGCTGCCGAGCACGGACAGCAGGTATTCGAAAGCGTCGCCCAGCTTTTCGCTGTGGTCGTAGGTGAAGCTATTGATCTCTCGCAGGAAGGCACGCAGCGTTTCTGGGTCACGATACGGCAGATAGGCGTTGCGGAAGATGTCGCGAAAGAGCTTGGGCAGGCCCTCGTTCTCGACCATCTTGGTCAAGGCTTCGGAATAGGTATTCAGCATATCCTGTCCCGACACGCCGGGAGCAACTAGCTTGGCCCATCGGTAGCGCTCAAATTCCTTGGTGAAAAAGGTTGGAGTACCATCCAAATCGATGGTCTCCGCATCCATGTCGTCCATGAACTTGTAGATCAGCGCGATGGTGATCTGTTCGACCTGACTTTTCGGGTCAGGAACCTTGCCCACGAGGATGTCCCGGCAGGTGTCGATGCGGCGCTTGGTGTCAGTGTCGAGCATGGGCGTCTTTCAGAGGAATGGGTTCAGGGACACGTAGTCCTTGATGTATTCGGGGATGCGCTTGCGCCACGGCGCGGGTACCTCTTTGAGGTCGCGGGTGGTGAAGGTGGGGTTTACGTTCAGATCGGCGAAGTGGCCAGCGTCGATCTTTGCCCGCACATTGGCATCGCGAATGTAAGCCTCGAAGAAATAGCGCATTTCACGGATGCGGTCGGCCTCCTCGGGCTTCTGGTCGGCAAGGAACTTCTGGAACTCGTCCTCGATGAGTTCTGCCTTGCTCTTGAAGCCGGGGATGAAGCCGAAAGCCTTCTCGATAAGTTCCCGCACGGAAATACGGCGGTCCACGCCAGCGGCGTTGCGCAACTTTTCGAGGGTGTAGAACTCGGACGGCTTGTCAAAGATTTCTTCGATGACGTGACGAGTTGCAGCCTCCCAGTTCTGGGCTGCCACAAGCTCGGCCAGTTTCGTATCGGCGCGGGCGGCGTCTTCGAACTTGCCAAAAAGCTCGCGGTCAATGCGCATGCCATGCGCACCAATCTGGATCTCGACTTGGCTCACCACGTCGTCTGGGTCGAAGTGCTCGTAAGTGCTCAGGCCCCCTGTCACGGTGGAGTCGCCGCCGGCATCATCGCCACCGGTCTTCAAGGGCATCGGGCCGAGAGCGGGCAGTTGAAGTTCTTGGTCGTAGCGAAACTTCTCTTCGAAGTATTCGCAGTTGGCAAAGAAATCGAACAGGCGGAAGGTGGACTTGTGGACCGCCCCTAGCGCGGTCTTCATCGCTGGGTCGAACATTTCTTCTGCGTGGTTGTGCTTGCGGGTGCCCCGTCCCTTGATCTGAACGAAATCCGATGGCGAGAAGACTGGTCGCATGAGGGCTAGGTTCAAAAGATCGGGGCAGTCATAGCCCGTCGTCATCATGCCGACAGTGACGCAGATTCGGGCGCGGCTCGTGCGGTAGTTGGCGGCGAAGTCACTATACCCACCGAGGTTGTTGTTGGCGAAGTTCACCGTCATGCGCTGGGCGTCTGCAACATGGCTTGTCACCTGCATCGCGAAGTCGGATTTGTAGCGCCCTGGCCAAAGCTGATCGGCCATCTCATTAAGTATTTGGACGATTTTTGCCGCATGGTTTTGGCTGACAGCAAAAGCGATAGTCTTGCCGAACTCGCCAGAGATCGGGTCGCGCAGCCCATGCTCTAGGAGGGTCTTGCAGAAGGCGCGGTTGGTCGGTTCGGCAAAGAACTTTTTCTCAAAATCGCGGCCCGCGAACGCCTCATCAAGCTGGTTCCCCTCATCGTCGGTCGTTGTGACAACGAAGCCTTCATCGGACAAGAGTTGCGTCGTGACCCCGGTTCTGGCGTCGACCACATAAGGGTTGATCAAAAAGCCGTCTTTCACCCCGTCGAGAAGGGAATAGCGGAAGGTCGGATCTCCGCTTTCACAACCGAACGTACGGTAGGTGTCGAGCATCGTGCGCCGCTCGGTTTCACGGGGGTCGCGCGCCGCTATTCCGCCAGACTGTTTCAAGTAGTCCTTCGGCGTCGCTGTGAGACCGAGCTTGTAGCCGATGAAATACTCGAAGACCGCACGGGCGTTGCCGCCAATCGATCGATGCGCTTCATCCGAGATGACCAGATCGAAATCCGTTGGGGAGAACAGGCGCCGGAACTTATCGTTGAAAAGTAGAGACTGCACTGTCGTCACCACAATGTCAGCCTTGCGCCAGTCATCGCGCTGCTCTTTGTAGACGACAGAAGTGAAGTCATTCCGTAGGTATGCCTTGAAGGCTTTATCGGCCTGAACTTCCAGTTCCAGCCGATCGACGAGAAACAGAACACGCCGGGCGTTCCCTGTCTTAAGAAACAGCTTGATGATGGCAGCCGAAGTCAGGGTCTTTCCAGTACCGGTTGCCATTTCGAACAGAAAGCGTGTCGTACCTTTCTTGGCGTCTTCCTGCACCCGCTCTATCGCGCGCTGTTGGTATCGCCTTAGGAACCGCAGCTTGGCCGTCTCAATGAAGGTCGGCCGCTCGCCCTCGGACTTCCAGCCCGCTTCTTGTGCGTAACCCGGCATTTGTGTGAGAGCGATGTAGTCGAGCCCAACCTGTTCGTTTGCCAGCCGCTCCGCGTCCGGCGAAAAGGCATAGTGGGTGCCGATTTCGGCAATGGTCGGGAACGTTGTGATGACGGTCGGGCTGCCCTGGTCCAAGTCCCACAGGAAATGCATGTTCCCGTTGCTCAGTATGACAAAGCGTGCGTTCTGCGAACGTGCGTACTTCCTTGCTTGTTCTTTTGCGGACAAGGGGTGCTTGCCCTCGGATTTCGCCTCCAGAACGACCAACGGCTTGCCATCATCGTTCAAAAGCAGAAAGTCGATGTAGCCGTTTGCCGACTTTTCTAGGTCATCACCTAGAGCATGAAGGTCTGCCTCCTGCAGCTTTACATTGGGCTCAACGACAACGTTCGCTTTGCCTTTTTCATCATCGAAGAATCGCCATCCAGCGTCTTCAAGAAGCTTGTTGATCTTGATGCGGGCCGTTGCCTCTTTTGCCGTCAAATGGTTGATCCCAATAATTATGCTGCAACTCAGGGAGTCATAGCGGCCCGCCGTGCACACGGCTACTGCAAACGTGACGTATCCCGACGTACTGCGGCGTTTCTGGGAGTCTTTGCCGGCTTCGTTGTTGGGTTCGGGAACCGGGACGATGTTGGTAAAAGTTGGTATCTTTTCATTAACTTCCGCATAAAGCCGATGTTGGCAAATGTTGGCATTTCCGAGCACGAAAACTGCGATGTGCCGACCAAGAGCTTCTAGCTCATCCGGCCATTCTCCGGTTAAAGCCACTTTGGATGCCTGAGAGCCCCATCTTCACGAGCTCGCGGTTAAGCTCCGCCGTCACCGGCTGCAGACCCTCGGCATTGATTTCGGGCGAGTAGAAGTCTAAATTGAGTGCTACAAGGTTGCCTTCCAATGCCGAAGATCTGGACACTGTCCCATCCGTGGAGGCTAAAAAACCTCCGGCCTTGTTTTCAACGCCGCGGCCGTTCGGCGTGGTGCTACGGGCTTCAGCTACTCGATCAGCACCACCCGACGGCTCGGCGGCAGCACGACACACTAATTTCATGCGTTTAAATTGTGACCTTGCTTCAAGCACTAGCCCCTCGATGTCGACGCGAGGTACCAACGTGCCGGTTCGTCTTCGCTAGGTCGTAGTCGAACCACGCTGAGGTGAAATGCGTCGCAGCCCTGATAGATATTTCGCATATGCGCTAGGGTTCTGTGCGAACAAACCGTACTTTTCGCATACGCAGTTCGGAGAGGCGCCTCGTTGCCGCGGCTTGACCTCGAGCGATGTGGTCTAAGCAACCTGCATTGCGGGGGAGGCGTTGGCTCAAAAAGGCAGTCCGCGTTCCAACGGAAACCGACCGTCAAGGCCACCGTCAGGTTGGTTGCGGTTCAAAAATTCCGTGACCAAGTCAGAGTTGGGAAAGAACTCGCCGATCTGGTCGTCCTGAGACAGATCATAGTGGAACGTGCCGTCCTGCATTTCGCCCACGGTCGCGCGCCAAGCGGTCAAGCATTTTCCGGTTGTGGGGCGGGATGATGGGTAATTCGCCAAACTGGCGAAATTAATCAACGATTTCAATGATATTTGGCGGAGCCGAAGGGATTCGAACCCTCGAGACGGTTTCCCGCCTGCGCCCTTAGCAGGGGCGTGCCTTCGACCACTCGGCCACAGCTCCGCGGATGCGTTTATTGGCGAAATCGGGCGAGGGCAAGGGAAAAGCAAGCGGGTCTGGCAAGGAAACCGCGCCGCCCTTGGGCGCGGTGTCCCAGGCCCGGTCAGGTTTTCACGAGCAATCCCTGTCCCGTGGGCAAAGACGCGATATGCACCCCGTTCTCGGCGGCCCATGCGTCCATTGCCTCTTTTTGCGGCTGGTAGCCGCGATAGGCATAATCATCCAGCAAGACGATTCCCCCGGCCGGCATCATCGGCCAGAACCAGTCGATCGCCGCAACCTCGGGTGGCGCGCAATTCATATCGATATGCAGGAAGGCCACCGATGTGGCGGCAACCTCGGGCAAGGTGTCGGGCACCGCACCGACGACGATCCGCGCATCGGGCCATTGCGAAAAGTTCTGTTGCACCTGTTCGAAGCTGCTGGTGTAAAAGCCGCTGTCGAGCTTTTCGCGACGCGAAGTCAGAACACCCGCAGCGCGTTCGGCGCTGGACACATAGCGCGGGTCCATCCCGGCAAAGGTATCCAGAAGCCAGAACTTGCGCCCCGACGTGTTCCAGTCGAGGTCATGCATGATCGCGCTGCTCAGAAAGCCGCGGTTCACGCCGCATTCGACGAAATCGCCCGTCAGGCGATAGGCGGTGCGCGCCGCCCAAAGCCCCATGTGCACGCGCCAGTACCAACGATAATCCTGACCCGCCGCTTCAAGCCCGCGCTCATAGGCGGACAGATAGGCGGGATCGATCATGAAATCATGGTTGTGGACGGTCTTTATGCCATCGTTTTCAAAGGTGTTGTTCAGCTTGGGAAACAACGCCAGCATTTCGACCCGATAGGCACGGCCCTCGGCCCGCCCGTGGTTCAGGTAATGTTTGACCGGATCGACCTTGCCAAGCCTCAGGTCGTCGTTCAGCGCCAGATACTGTTCCGGATCAAAGTCGACGGGCAGCGATTGCATCATGACGGCACCTTTGACGAACAAACCACGAAATCACTATTTCCGCCCGCCGGGACCGAGTCAACCAAGGCGGCCTTGCCGTTCGGCTCTGTGCCATCCGGTCCCGCCGCCACCCCGGTTTCGCAAGGCAGCGCATCGGAAAACGCGGTGCGGAAGTATTCGATCTGGTCTTCGTCCAGCATGGACAGCACTCGCACCGATACAAACGGGACACCCCCGCAGCACCAAGGCTAGCATGCCGCGGCGCAGCACGTCTTGTGCCAACTGCGTACAGACCACAAAACCCGCCAGATCAACCGCTGAACAGGAAATGCAGCACGTCGCCGTCCTTGACCTCATAGGTCTTGCCTTCGACGCGGAACTTGCCCGCTTCCTTGGCACCCGCCTCGCCATTGCCTGCGACGTAATCGTCATACGCAATGGTTTCAGACCGGATGAAGCCCTTTTCGAAATCGCCGTGGATCACGCCCGCCGCGCGGGGTGCCAGCCAGCCCGCCTCGATGGTCCAGGCACGGGCCTCTTTCGGCCCCACGGTGAAATAGGTTCGCAGGCCCAGCAACGCGTAGCCCGCCTTGATCAGACGGTCCAACCCGGCCTCGTGCAGCCCCATCTCTTCAAGGAACATCGCCGCTTCGTCATCCGACAATTGGCTGATCTCTTCCTCGATTCGCGCAGAAATCACCACCGAAGCAGCGCCTTGCGCGCGGGCCATTGCGGCCACGCGGTCCGATTGGCTGTTGCCGGTCGCGGCTTTTGGTTCCTCGACGTTGCAGACGAACAGCACGGGCTTGGCGGTCAAAAGCTGCAACATGCGCCACTGCCGTTCGTCTTCGGCATCGACCTTGACCGTGCGGGCGGGCTTGCCCTCGTTCAGCGCGGCAAGGGCGGCCTTCAGCAGGCGGTCCTGGTCCAGCGTGTCCTGATCGCCGCCGCGCAGTTTTTTGGCAAGGTTGGTCAACCGCCGCTCGATCGATTCCATATCGGCCAACATCAACTCGGTCTCGATGGTTTCGGCATCGGCCACAGGGTCGATCCGGCCTTCGACATGGGTGATGTCGCCATCTTCGAAGCAGCGCAGCACATGGGCGATGGCATCGCATTCGCGGATATTGGCAAGGAACTGGTTGCCCAGCCCTTCACCCTTGGACGCACCACGCACCAAACCGGCGATATCCACAAAGGTCATGCGCGTCGGGATGATCTGCTTGGACCCTGCAATCGCCGCCAGCTTGTCAAGCCGCGCATCGGGCACCGCCACCTCGCCCACGTTCGGCTCGATGGTGCAGAACGGAAAATTCGCTGCCTGTGCGGCTGCCGTGCGCGTCAGCGCGTTGAACAACGTCGATTTGCCGACGTTCGGCAAACCCACGATCCCCATCTTGAACCCCATCGCGCACGCTCCTTCGATCTGATCGCGCCGCTTCTAGTTTGCGGGGGCGTGGTTATCAAGTTCCGCAACCGATTCCCCGCCACGCGGTTTGCATGCCAGCGTTCCCGCATAAGAGCCGACCATGCCGATGCCGTATATCCACTTCCAAGGCCATTGCGCCGAGGCGCTGACCTTTTACGCCGATGTCTTCGGAGCGACAGACCTGTCGATGATGCGCTATTCCGATGCGCCCGAAACCGACGATACGCTACGCGACCCGACCCGCGTGATCCATGCCCAGCTGACCCTGCCCGATGGCGTGCTGATGGCCTCCGACTATCCACCCGGCATGGCAGGCGCGGCGCAGGCCGCCGTGTCGTTGATGACGGTCGCAGATACCGTTCCCGAAGCGCAGCGCATCTTCAACGAACTGGCGCGCGGTGGCACGGTGATACAGGGCTTCGGTGCAACCTTCTTCTCGCGCGGCTTCGGCATGGTCAAAGACCGCTACGGCACGCAGTGGATGGTGTCTGTCGGTCCAGAAGAGCCGCTCGACCGCACGGCCGACGCCTGACGGGATTGATCTTTCCCGCCCGCCCGTGCGACACCCGCTTGGGCGTAAAAAGGGCGGGCAACATGACCAGAATCGACGACACCTTCGCACGGCTGAAAGCCGAAGGGAAAAAGGCCTTCGTCGCCTATATCATGGGCGGCGATCCCGATCCCGAAACCTCGCTGGCGATCATGCAAGGGATGCCCGCCGCAGGGGTCGATATCATCGAACTCGGCATGCCCTTTACCGACCCGATGGCCGATGGCCCGACGATCCAGCTTGCCGGTCAGCGGGCGCTGGAAATCGGTATGACGATGGATCGCGTCTTCGACATGGTCCGTGCCTTTCGTGCGGGCGATGACAAGACCCCCATCGTGCTGATGGGCTATTACAACCCGATCTATTCGCGCGGCGTCGACCGCTTCCTGACCGATGCGCGCACCGCTGGCATCGACGGGCTGATCGTCGTCGACCTCCCGCCCGAAGAAGACAGCGAGCTTTGCCTTCCCGCACAGGCGGCAGGGCTGAACTTCATCCGTCTGGCCACCCCCACGACCGACGCGAAACGCCTGCCCAAGGTGCTGCAAAATACCTCTGGCTTCGTCTATTACGTGTCGATCACCGGCATCACCGGCGCCGCAACCGCCGTTGCAACCAATGTCGGCCCCGAAGTCGCCCGCATCAAGGCCGCGACCGACCTTCCGGTGATCGTGGGCTTCGGCATCAACACGCCCGAATCTGCCCGCACCATCGCGTCCGTGGCCGATGGCTGCGTGGTGGGGTCAGCCATCGTCAAGGAAATCGGCGCGAAACGCCCCGTGGCAGATGTGCTGTCCTTCGTCGCATCACTCGCAGCAGGCGCGCACAGCGCCTGACTGCCCCCCCTACTGCCCCCTCCCCGACTGCCACCCCCGACTGTACGCTGTGTCACGATTGCCGAGTTTGCCGATGTCGCCCCTGCCCGCCCTGCGAATTGCCCTTGTCCTTGCCTTTGCCGGTTTCGTCGCCGTTCCTGCCCATGCCGTCGTCATTCTCGACAGCACGTTCGAGGCGAATGGCGGAAGCAAAGAAGCCCCCGCTGCCGGCTACACCGCCCATGTCGCGCTGGCGATGGAACCGCAATTCGCGTCGATCTTCGGCTTGCATGACGGCACGGCATATGGCGGTTCGGCCACATGGATCGGCAACGATGACGAATACGGCTACCTGCTGACTGCGGCGCATAACTTCGCCGGTGGCGCAGACCCTGCCACATGGACCTATTGGTCGCGCGACGGCACCTCCTACGAAGGAGTCGAGGTCCACATCCACCCCGACTACAACCCCGACAGCGACGACACCTCGGGTTATGACATGGCCATCGTCACGCTTGGCACCCCTGTCACCGATGCAGGCCCGCAGCCGCAGCTTTACGATGGCAGCGACGAACTTGGCCAGATCGTCACGATGACAGGATACGGCTCACGCGGCATCGGATCCGTTGGCCAAGCCGACGCCTATTACGACTTCGACGGCGAAACCCCCGCCGCCGCCCGCAACGTGGTGGACGAGGTTGACGGCGAAAACGGCGAAAACAACCTGATGATCGATTTCGACAGCGAAGCGGAAGATGCCTCGGTCATGGGCGACGCCGAACCGGTAGACGAGATGGAAGGTATCCTCGGCAGCGGTGACAGCGGCGGCGCGTCATGGATGAGGGTTTCGAACGGCTGGGTCATCGTGGCCACCAACACATGGGGCGACGATTCGGTTTATGGTTCGATGTCCGGCCTCAGCCGCGTCTCGACACAGCTCGACTGGATCGCCTCGGTGTTTCCCGGCATCCGCACCGCCCGGTGATAGCGGCCGAATGACGCCCGCCTCAGCCCTCGCGCAGGGCGTCCATCACCTGCCGCAAATGCGCGATGGCCGCCCGCAGGGGCAACAGCGCATCGGCATCGACCCGCCCCGCCAATGCGGCAAGGTCAGGCGCAAGCGCGGTAACCGCGACGCTGCGCAGGGTCCGCCCCTTGGGCGTCAACCAGACCAGCTTTGACCGCCCGTCGCGCGGATTCGGCTCGATCCGCACCAGACCATGCTTTTCCAACACGATCAGCGTATGTGTCATCGACGTTTTCGGCACCTCGAAGGTTCGCGCCAGCGCCACCGGCGTCTGGCCCTCTCCGGCAAGGCACAGGTGGTTCAACACCGCAAATTGCGACCATTGAAAACCCGCCGGCAACCGCGCCTCGACCATGGCCCGCACCATTTGATCAAAGGCGCTGACCTCGGCGAAAAAACCGAGCAATGTTTCGCTGCTGTCCATGGCCACCCCATCTGATACCGCACCGCACAAGACGGTCCGAAGCGGCACGATCTTGTTCTGTCCCGAACTGCGTAGATGGCGCGGCACCTGACGGAAATCTGGCCAGAGGCACGGGACCGCACCTTTCGGATGGGCGGGATTGCGCCTTCTGGCGCATATTGGTAAGCAGAACTAACCAATCAGCAAAGGTTCGCCGGATATGCCCGTGATCACCTGCATCGACGATCTCAAGCGCCTGCACAAACGCCGCACGCCCAAGATGTTTTACGATTACTGCGAAAGCGGCAGCTATACCGAACAGACCTTCCGCGACAACACGGCCGATTTCGCCAAGCTGCGCCTTCGCCAAAAGGTCGCGGTCGATATGTCGGGCCGCAGCACCGCCGCTTCCATGATCGGCGAGCCGGTCGCCATGCCCGTTGCGCTCGCCCCCGTCGGCATGACCGGCATGCAACGCGCCGATGGCGAGATCAAAGCCGCCCGCGCCGCCGAAGCCTTCGGCGTGCCCTTCACCCTGTCCACGATGTCGATCTGCTCCATCGAAGACATCGCCGCCCACACGAAGAAACCGTTCTGGTTCCAACTTTACGTGATGAAAGACGAAGAATTCGTCGACAGCGCGATCGAACGCGCCCGCGCGGCAGGCTGTTCGGCGCTGGTGCTGACGCTCGATCTGCAAATCCTTGGCCAGCGGCACAAAGACCTTAAGAACGGCCTGTCCGCGCCGCCCAAACTGACCTTGCCGAACATCCTCGACATGGCGATCCGTCCGCAATGGGCGCTGGAAATGCTGGGCACCCCCCGCCGCACTTTCCGCAACATCGTGGGCCACGCCAAGGGCGTGGGCGACATCTCGAGCCTGATGAGCTGGACCAACGAACAATTCGATCCGCATCTCGACTGGACGAAAATAGCACGTATCCGCGACAAATGGGGCGGCAAGCTGATCCTGAAAGGCATCCTCGACGTCGAAGACGCCATCCGCGCCGCCGATTTCGGGGCCGATGCGATCATCGTGTCGAACCACGGCGGCCGCCAGCTCGACGGGGCGCTATCCGCCATCCGCATGCTGCCCGCCATCGTCCGCGCCGTGGGCGACCGGACCGAGGTGTTCATGGACAGCGGCATCCGCTCGGGCCAAGACGTGTTGAAGGCCCTCGCTCTTGGTGCCAAGGGCACCTTCATCGGCCGCGCCTATATCCACGGCCTTGGCGCGATGGGTCAGGCAGGTGTGGCCACCGCGCTCGAGGTGATCCGCAAGGAACTCGACATCACGATGGCGCTGTGCGGTGAAAAGAACGTAGCGAACCTAAGCCGCGACAACCTGCTGGTCCCCGCCGATTTCGAAGGCGTCTGGGCGTAGATTTTCCGCCAAAGGCCGGGGGTTTCACACCCCCGGACCCCCGCGGGATATTTGCCGGACAGGAAATGAGCCTCAATCTGCCTTTTGCCGCGCCATGATCGGGGCAAGCATGGGCACCGCCAGCAGCATCACGGCGGCAAAGACAAAGGCAAAGCGCAAACCAAAGGCCCCCGCGATGAAGCCCAGCGTCGGCGGCCCGACGAAATAGCCGAAATAGCCGTACAGCGTGGCCCGTGCCACCGCCCGCGCCCGCGCTTCGGGTGTAGCCAGCCGCCCGACCAGCGAAAACGCCGTGGGTGCGATCACCGACGACCCGATCCCCATCACGATGAACCCGGCATAGGCCATCAGCGGCGTCACGGCCAAAGCCGCCCCCAGCGCCCCGCAGCCCGCGATCAGCGCCCCGCCCACCAGCACGCGGAACGGGCTCAACCGCGTCACCAGCCCCTGCCCCGCCAGCCGCGCCAGACCCATGGTCAGCGCCAGCGCCGCAGGCCCCATCGCGCCCTGCTCCGGCGATCCGCCCAGCGTCTGTTCGATATGCAGCGCCGACCAGCTTTCCGCCGCGTTTTCGGTCAGAAAGGCGATCAGCACGATCCCGCCGCCGATCAGCGGCACCAGACCCAGCCGCCCGGACCCCGTGCCTTCCTTCGGACGGCGCAGCCCCTCGATGGTTCCGTCCCTCTCGAAGGCCAGCGCCGCAAACAGCCCCGCCATCACCGCACAAGACCCCATCACCCATGCCGGAGGCCACACCGCACCGCGCATGAAACCCGTCAGAACCGCGCCCCCCGCATAGCCAAAGCTATAGGCCGCATGGCACAGGTTCATCAAAGGCACGCCGCGCTCGTTCTCCAGCGCCGCGACGCGGGCGTTCATCAGCACGTCGGTCAACCCCGTCGCGGCCCCGCAGCACATCATGGCAATGGGAAAGACCCACGCCACCGTCACATGCCCGGGCAAGGTAAAGGCAGCCGCCATCAGCAAGGCCGCCACCGGCACCGCCACCCGTCCAAGCCATGCCCCGATCACCGGCGCGAACAGCATGGCGATCACCGCGGCCAGCGGGGTGGGCAGCAGGATCAACCCCAACCGCGTCTCGTCTACCCCGACCTGAACCTTCAGGTCCGGCAACACTGCGGCAAAGGTGCCCCACAGCACCCCCATCGCGGCGAATGCGGCAAGCGGCGCACGCGCCGTGGCAAGGGTTCGGATGAACGACATGCGGAAAAACTCCTGTCCCCCGCAGCTAGGCCCCCCGCCCCCGCACGGCAAGCCCGCCCGCGACGCCCGCCAACCATCCGCGACCAACCCTGCCTTTTCCCGCTTTCCAATCGGGCGAATCGCGGCTATAGCCCCCCGGTCGCGTCGCACACCCTTGGAGGGCGGCGGACTTATTCATTGGAGAACCACCATGGCTCGCGAGATCCCCGATCTTCAGGCTGCGGTACGGACGGGGACAGGCAAGGGGGCCGCTCGTCAAGCTCGTCGTGAGGGCTACGTACCCGGCATCGTATATGGCGACGGCAAAGAGCCGACGCCCGTCAACCTGAACTACAACTACCTGCTCAAGCGCCTGCGTCAGGGCCGCTTCCTGCAAACGCTGTTCAACCTGAAAGTTGAAGGCGGCGAGGAAGTCCACGTGATCTGCCGCGGCGTCCAGCGCGATGTCGTGAAAGACCTGCCGACGCACGTCGATTTCATGCGCATCAACGACGAATCGCGGATCAACCTGTTCATCCACGTGAACTTCGACAACGCCGATGCCTCGCCGGGCATCAAGCGCGGCGGTACGCTGACCACCGTTCGCGCCGAAGTCGAACTCGAAGTGCTGGCCGGTGACATCCCCGACCACATCACGGTCGACCTGACCGGCCGCCAGATCGGCGACGTCATCCACATCGAAGACATCGCCCTGCCCGCCGGTGCCAAGCCGACGATCAACCGCAACTTCGTGATCGCCAAGATCGACGCGCCGACCGGCCTTGCCGCCAGCGCCGACGAGTGATCTTGCACGTTTGAACGCAAAGGGCGCGGGGGAAACCCTGCGCCCTTTGTCATTCCTGCTCTGTGGGCGCGTCGGGTTCCGGCGACGATAAACCCCTTGCGCCCTGCGCGCTTTCGGCACTCCCGGCCTACTGCACTGCCGACTACGGCCGATGGTCGCCGCGCAGCATGTCAAGGTCGCCATGGCCAAGCGGCCCCTGGTACAGCCGCTCTTGGTTGCGCGACACCCAGGCAAGGATTTCGGCCACCACATCGTAAACATCTTCGGGAACGAAGCCATCGACATCGGCATCCGACAGCAGGTGACGCGCCAGCGCCACGTTGTGAAAGATCGGCACGCCTGCCCGTTCGGCTGCCACACGCATATCGACGGCCATGGTTCCCAGGCCCTTTGCCGTGACCACCGGAAGCGGCGTCTCGCCCTCGGCGTAACGCAGGGCAATGGCGATATGGGTGGGGTTCACCACCAGCGCGCTGGCCTTCTTGGCCTGTCCGTGGCCATCGCCCATCACCAACTCCATCGCCATCTGCTTGCGATGGCCCTTTACATGCGGGTCGCCCTCGCTTTCCTTGTATTCGCGCTTGATGTCCTCTTTCGACATCATCAGCGACTTCGTGTGCGAATGGCGCTGCCAGAACAGGTCAGCCACCGCGACGATGATAAAGGCGACGGCTGTATAGCTTAAAATGCGCTGCATCACGCTGTCGGTCACCGTCACGATGCAATCGACACCACAGCCCACCGCCGAAACAAACGGCCCGATGGCATCGCCCACGACGATATACAGCAGCACGGTCAGAAACACGATCTTGATGATAGATTTCAGCAATTCGATCAATTGCTTGACCGAAAAGATCCGCTTGAACCCCGCCATCGGCGACACACGGTCCAGCTTGGGCTGCAACGCCTCCATCGAGAACAGCACGCCGAACTGTCCCATATTGGCGGCGATGGCCAGAAAGATCACGGTGCCAAGCAGTGGCAGGGTCAGCGCGACGCCGGCGTTCCATGCCAGCGACAACCCTTCGTTCAGGTTGGGCTCGCCCGGACGGGCAGCAATCTCGGCTAGCTGGTCGATCAACACCGTCAGCCGGTTCCAGATCGTGCCGCCCATCGCCATGATGACGGCGATGGTGCCGAACATCGAAATGGTCGTGACGACCTCCTGACTGCGGGCAACCTGCCCCTTGGCGCGGGCGTCGCGTTCCTTTTTCGGGGTTGGCAGTTCTGTCTTTTCGCCGCTGTCGCTCATATTGCCCCCCTACAGCCGCAGGAACCCGCCCTCGGGGGGCAAGTCGTCGGGGCCGAATTCCCGCGCCAGCATCGGCAATCCCGTGCCACGCCAGAATTCGTAGTACAGGCAGAAATCGACAAAGCGCAGCTGCACCGCCGCAAGCGTCATGCCGTCCAGATGCAGCACGTCGCGCAAACCCGCCACGCCCTGCGCATCCAGACAAATCGCCCCCGGCCCCGTTTCGGCCCCCTGCAGGTTCGCTTCCAGCAAGCGCCGCATCGCCCCGTCGCGCCGAAGTCCGGCAGGCAGATCGAACGGGGCAAAGATCGCCACGGTGGTGGCATCGATCTCGGTCACGACCAAGGGGAACGGCGTGTCGAAATGATATTCGATCTCGCCCTCGGGTCCGGTGTTCATGCCGGTCAGGTTCAACTGCCCGACCAGATAGGAAAGCGCGTCACGGGCCAGCATGGAACTGTCCTTTCGCGCTAAGGCGGGCACCGGTCATCGGGTGGGTCATCGCGGTCATCCTGCGTCAGCCCCCGACCCGTGGCATGCCAAGCTGCACGACGAACCCGTCAAGCTGCTGGGCGAACCGCTCTGCCAAAGGTGACATCTGGCCGCGCAACTCGGGCGACAGCGTGTCAAGCGGCGCACCGTTGACCAGCTTCAACAGGCATTTATTCGCCGCGGCCAGACCGGGATGCGCCCCCTCGGACAGGGTGCCCTTGACCAGCTCGCTGTTGACGAAACGCAAAAAGACCGTGCTTTTCACCAGCGTCCGGATCGCGTCGGTCTTGTCCTGCGGTTGCAGGTCCGACCGCAGGATTTCGTCGCCCGCCTCGCGCAGGCCGGTCAGCCAGCTTTCCGGCAGCCGCTCGGCCAGACCCATGCGCCCGTCGCCGCCGAACACCTGACCAAGCAGCGCTTGGGTCACCTGCGCCGTATGGCGCGAAGCCTCTGGCCCCATCGACGCCAATTCGTAATCCAGCCCGCGCGGCGGCGCGCCCCTCACCTGCTGCATCGCGCCCATAAGATCGCGTGTGATCTTTCCGTCGTTCGTTCGCGCCAGAAGGTCATCACGCATCTGGCTGGAAAAAGCATTGTCCATACGCAAAAAGGCCGCCGGATTGTCGCGGAACGCCGCGATATTCTCGCGCAGCGCCACCATACCCGCGCTGCCCATCGTCACATCGGGCAGCACCCGTTTGGGCGCGATCAGGCCCAGCATCTCGGCAAAACCGCGCAGACCCGCCTTGAATTCGCTCCACAGCCCGGCAGCCTTGCCCTTTGGTTCGGCCATGGCCGTGGCGCAATCATCCAGCCGCTTGCGCGTTTTTGCCCCGTCAAGCGGCACGTCGCGCCCATCGCCCTGCCGCACCGAAACTGCTTCGGGGCCTTCTTTGGCCTTTGACCGCAGCTGGGGCAGAGCATCGGTCAGACCGGGCTTGCCCACCCCCTCGCCTTGCGAGGGATAGCGCGGACTTGCCGGTCCGTCCGATCCGCTGACAGGTTTGCTCATGACGATCGGCCCGAAACGAGGGAAGGCGTTATCTTCGCGCCACAATGCCCGCCCGCAGCGGGGGGGGGCTGTGTCATACGATAAGGATCACAGCCGCAGACCGGCCATTCCAGCCGCAACATCGGCCGGCACCGGACGCATCGCATCACGCATCAGCTCTGCCGCGCCCGAATGGCGCCAATCGGCCACCGCAAGGATAAAGGCCGACACCGCCTGTGCCACCGCGCCCTCGTCTCCGACGCGGATGTCGATCCGACGGCCCAGCACAACCCCGTTGCGGTCAGGTTCCAGCGCAAAGCGCATACCGGTAAAACGCCCGTTCCAGCGCAGCAATTCTTCCGCCACCTCGACAGTCACTGCACCGTCGAATTCGGGAATTCTGGCAGACAGTTCGATCTCGAATTCATCCGCCGTCCGCAAAAACACCGACAGCGTTTCTTCCACCACAAGCTCGGCGAAACCAGCGGCATCGGGCGCGACCGCGGCCATCCCAAAACTCCGCGCAACCGACGACAGCGCGCCATGCATCGTGCGCATATACCATTCCCTAATTCACGATCGACTTGAGTATATCCGTCATTTTATTCAGCGTGTCACTCGCAAGTTCGTAATTGCGGTTCTTGCCACGGCTGAGACGGTCGATTTCATCCATGCGGGCCTGACTGTCGGCGCTCAGCACCTTGGACACTTTCGACAGGCTTTGCGAAAACAGATCCCATTCCTGCTGGCTATGTTCCTTCAACGGCACAAAATTTCCGATTACCGGAATGCTGACGGCAAAATCAAAGCTTGGCCGTGCCGCATTCGTGGCGCTTTCGACGGGAAGGTATGTGTTGTTGTTCAACGGCGCGAGAAGCTTTTCGAACATCGACAAGATCGCCAGATCATCTGCGCCGAACTTCAATTCGGCGACCGTATCGACACCCATAAGCTTCTTTTTTTCCAACGCCTTGTCGTTATCCTTATTCGCCTCCTGAAAGGCCACCGGATTGAACTTCTGCAAGGTGTCGTTGATGATCTTCTGCATCTTTGTATAAGTGCCGATCAGCGCCTTCATCTGGTTCAGCTCTTCGCTCTTGGCCTGCGCCTCGGCCTCGGCGGAATTGTTTTCCTGCGCTTGGAACAGAAACACCATGATCGGCGTATCGACGACCCGCTCCAGATATTTGCCGCTAAAGATGATGTCGATGGACGAGGCGACGATGTCGTGCAGCCGCAATTCGGCACCCAGAAACACGTTCAGCGCGCGCGCAACCGATGCCAGCCTGTCAGTCGAATTCGCCGATGCCGTCAGTCCGGTTGTAGCGACGGTGCTCGGTTGCGTCACATTGGCGTATTTCTCGATCCGCTCATATCGCTCTTTCAAATCTGCGATCATCTTGACGATAACGTCAGGGTTGAACACGCCCATATTGTCGATACGGGTTGCGATAATGTCGATCTGGTCAAGAAACAGCAGCGGATAGGCAGTCGCGATATTGGCCGCTGTCACCTTGGTATCGCGCACCAACCCCTGATAAGACGCGGCGCCTGTCACCTCCGATGCAAAGGCGTCCAGCACTTCCTTTTTCAGCCGCGCCCGCGCCTCGGCACTGGTGGCGGGCGGGGCGCGACCCGTGCTGGCTGGCACCGCATCGGCAGGCCACCAGCCGAGCGGATTGGAAAACAGCGCCCGAAACGCAGGAATTTCGGCCAGCCGCTCCTGGTCGGTGAGTGGCAGGCGGGCGATGTCGGTCACCTTCAACTGGTTGACGTGAATCACGCCCAGCCCGTCTGCGGTCAGCAAAAAAGTCTCGTTATCGACCGGCTCGACCGATGTGCCAAAGGTCACCGATACCGTGTCGCTTGGCTTCCAATCCGGCACCTGCTCTTTCAGATACTGGATTTGATGCGCCGTATGCCAGCCGACGAAACTGCCGAAATCGGGGTTGGCGTAATCGGCTGGCAGCGGCACTGCCTTGTTGGTCACGCCGTCGAATTCGGGGAAAATCTGCGCGGCATCGTCCAGCACCTTTTGCGCCATATAGGACGATCCGCGCGACAAGATCGTATAGGGCCGCGTCTCGACCCCGGCAAAGCCCGTGGCCGAACCGCCGTCAATGCCCATCGCGCCCCACCATGTCGGGTCCACCGCCACGGCGTTACATCCGGCCGATCGACATCAGCATTTCGTTCATTTTCTTCAAGGCGTTATTACCCAGATCGAAATGCCGGTTGGCCTGTTTGCTGTCGTTGTCGATCTCGTTCTGCTTAAGCTGGTTCTTCTGGTTCAGGATCGTCACCGTATCCGACAATTGCGTCGACCACTTGTCCCAATAATCGCGGCGTTGCAGCGCCAGACCGCCCTTGCCCTTACTCGTATCGTCCGTCAGATTTTGCATCGGGCGATTTTCGATACCGTAAAGCGTTTCTAGCGGGTGATCCTGTTTCTTGACGCCGCTGCCCCACGGGTCTTTCGAAAACATGCCGACAATGCGCATCTCGGCCTCGGTCAAGCCACCGGCGCGGACATAGATTTTTTCTTGGTCGCGCAGCAGAAAGTCGTAGGCATCACCACGGTCTTTACCGTCTTTGTTGTAATCGAAGAAACCTTCGAAAATACCATTGTTGTCGTAATCCTGAATGTAGGCGTTCCCGACGCGACTGTCCATGTAGCCGCCTGCAAGTTGATACCAGTGATAGCGCGGCGCTTCGTCATAATACACGCCGTACCCGTTCTGGTTGCTGCCATCGGCGCCAAGCGCGGACTGCCAACCATCGGTCCAGACATATCTGATCTGGAAGTTCTGATCATAACCCAGCCGCTGTTCAATATCGATACTATTGTCATCGCGGGCACCGATGTTCATGAAGCGGCGCTTCTCGTCGGTCTCCTTGGGGTTATAGGCTTTCAACGTTTCGTTCACCAAACGCTGGATGATCGCGTAATCCGAAAGCAGCCGGTGCAACTGCGCCATTTCCTCGGTTCCGGCATCCGACCGCGCGGTCGCCTCGGATTGATATTGCAACTGCAACTGGTAGATCAGCGCCGCCGCATCCTGTTTCGGATCATAGACCGTTGTATTGCGGGCAATCGCCTCGCGCCGCAATTGCGTGGCAAGGATTTCCCGCTCGGACCGCATAAAGCTTGTGTAGCCCTTCTTGGCCGTCTCGCCATTGTCCGACGAATAGGCATAGCCCTTCACATCTGTATTGAAATCGATGCGGTAACGCTCTCTCTCGGTCTGCTGGAATGTCGTCGTCATCCCTACTTCGTCACGCACCGACACAAACGTCAGAGCGCGCTGGAAACGGCTGGCAATCGCGCCAATCTCTTTATCGAAATTGCCCGTGACGATCCGCGTCGCCTCGGACAGACGCCGCTCGAGCACGGCGACCTGCGCGGTAAACACGTTCCGGTCCTCGACCGGCATGCTGCCACCCGAATTGATCTGGCTTTTAAGCGCGTTGATACTGTTTGTTGTGGCAGTCTTGCTGCTGACAAGGTTCTGCTCGACCGCAACAAAGTCGGTAAAGGCCCTCACATCTTCCAGTTTGGTCCGGTCAGCCTTTGACAGGCGCTGGTAATCCGCAACCGTCAGCGACATGACGTTCAGCACGGTGCGGTTGTCGCTCAGCAAGATGTAATAGGCGTCGGGCCGCGTGCTGGCCGGATCGATGCCAGCCACCGAAACCGCTCCGTTCGCCTTGATGTAACGCGCCTGATACAACGAGTGCCAGCTCGAGAATTCCTGGAATCTATTGGCGACGAAATTGTTGTATTGCGTCAACTCCTTGCCCGTAAAATCCAGATCCCACGGATAGACTGTCCTTGCCTCGGTCGAATAGACCGCAGGAACCGCTCCGGCAGTCGTGCCGGGCATGCTGCCCATCGGGCCTGTCGCCAGATCGCCCGGACTGTCCAGCGTGATGACCGATTTCGGCACCGCCAGATTGCCCGGATTTGACCAGAAGTTCTCTGCCATCGTTTGCTCCTACAACCTCAGGATGCCGCGCCGCAGCGCAGGCGACACCGCTTCGCCGGTCAAATCGAAATCGCTTCCCGAAGGGCCAAGCTGCGCCACCACCCGCCCGCCATTCGGGGCGCTACCGCCGAACCGGCGCGGAATAAGCTCTGCAGGGTCAGGCTCGCGCCCTTCGCGCACCGCTTTCAACGCGGCGTTATAGGCCAGCTTTCCGGCGATATATTCGCCCAGATCGCTGACCCGCCTGTCGAAATCTTCCAGATCAGCCGCACCGCACATCCGCGCCACCAGCATCTCGGCATGCACATCGCCCGCAATGAACGGATGCGTTCCCAGCGCCACGATCAGGTCGCGCATCTGGCGAAACAGCGTATCCCAATCTTCGGGCCGCACCCGCCGCCGTTCCCGCTCAATCCGCTCGATGGCGGCGCCAAGATCGCGCACGATGCCCTCGGCCTCGGCCAAGCGCCGGTCGGCAGCCTCTTGCAGCGGATGCTTGGCGGCGGCTTCGGTCATAGCGGAACCCGCATCCTTGGCTCGCCCGCCACGGCAAAGCTTTCTGCCGTCTGCATCCCCAATCCAGCCGTCAGGCTGCGCAGCACATCGGCCACCGCCCCCAATGTGCTGGCCACCAGACCGGCAAAGACCATCGCCCGCGCGACCGGTGCCGAAGGTTGGCCGAACCGTTCGGGCGTAGACTGGTCAAGGTTCAGCCCCGCTCCTTCGGTGTTCATCACGATGTCGCTGCCCGCACGGCTTTCGGCCAGCGCCTCGCCCAGCTTGACCAGCGCTTGCGCCGCATTGGCAAGGATCGTCTCGAAGCTGTCGCCGGTCACATCGACCTCGCCCGCATCGCCCGCCATATCCGATTTCGTCTTGCCCAGCAGCAATATCAGCATCGGCAAGGTGCCGGACACAAAGTCATTCATGGCATCCTTCAAGGTATCGATCCGCTTTTTGCTCGAATCGCGCGATTGCGTCGCGGCATCGATCTTTCTGGTGGCCTCGTCGATGATGCTCTGCTGTGCGGCAATCCTCGGCACCAGCGCGTCGATCTCGCCCTGCAAGGTGCGGTTGTTCGATTGCAGCGTCTCGATCTGCCCGCTGAGGCCTTGGATTTCGCCCGGAATGGCGTTCATCCGTGTATAAATTGCCGAAATGCGCGCCGCGTCCCCCGGCAGTTTCAGCTTTCCAAGCTCGTTGCTCAGATTGGTCTGTTCGGTGCCTAAATCGGTGATCCGCTGGTTGTACGTACCGATCGTCTGGTTGTTGCTGCGGATCGTGCCTTCCTTGGTGCTCTTGCTCGACTCGAGCGTTCTTTTCTCTGTCTCGGCAGTCGTCTTGATCACCGTCTGCGCGTCGATGACGCCTTGCTGTTTGGTGATATTGTCTCGGTTGGCGTCGACCTCGTTGCCCGCGCCCAGCATGAACTGCGCCGCCGCAAGCACATTGCCCAACTGCCCGCGCCGCGTCTCGCTGCGCGATACGGCATTGGCATCGTCCAGCGCGCCAAGGCTTTCCTTCAAGGCATTGGCGATCTGCGCGAACAGAATCTCGAGGTCGCCCGAACTGGTCGGCGCCGAAAGCCCCAGCGCCGACGACCGCGTCAGGCCGACGAAATTCAGCTGATACTGCGGCGCAAGCTGCGTGGTCGGGGTTGACGGCGCAACCACCGCCGACTGGTCGATCGTCGGAAGCGGAGCGGTTCCACCAAGGCCCGAAGTGATCTGCGATACCAAGTCGAAACCTCCCCTAACATTGCAAGCAAAGGATAGGGCCAATCCGGCCCGCCCCCTGTAACGAACGTCACTCGGTCGCGCCTGCCCCGTCCTCGCGCCCTTGCCGCAGGTAAAAATCCAGCGCCGCCCGCCCCTCGGCATCAAGTGTGCCGTTCAGCGCAAACCCCGCGCGCGCCTGCAGGAAACTGCGCACCCGGACCCGCGGATCGGCCTTTTTCCCTTTACGGAATTGTGGCGGGTCGATCCGGTCCAGACGTGTCAGCGTCGCCAGCACTTCGGCATGGTTGCCCAAAGCGTTTTCCACCACCGCCTTGGCCATCAACACCTCGGTGCTGCGCTGGTCCAGTTGCAGCGCCGCATCCACAAGGACACGCGCCTCGGCATACATCAGGTGCTGGATCCGGATCAGGATCGCCAGCAAAAGATAATCCATCTGCGCGCGGTCGGGGTCTACCCCCGCCACGGCACGCTGCGGTGCCACGATGGGCAGGGCGGGCGGCGTTTCGTCCATCAGCAAGCCACAGGTGCGGCGGGGCGACCAAAGCGCCGCCCCCCGAACCATCGCCCCTTGTCAGGCGACGTTGCGGACAATGGCCTTGAGCGTGTCGGACACACTTTTCATGATGTTGGTCCGCAGGTTCGTCACCGCCGACCACGTGTTCATCGCCATCTGCATCGCATACATCTTTTCGGTATCCGACAGGTTGGCGTTCAATTCGATCTCGCGGATGTCGTTCTCGATCTCGCGGATCTGCTTTTGCAGATACTCCTGCCGCCAGACAAGGTCGAAGCCGTCATAGGTCGTATAGGTTTTTACGCTATAGGCCGCAGGGTCAGTCGTCGCACCCCCCGTACCCGGAGCCGCCTTGCCCGTCAGGTTGATCATGTCAGAAGTGGTTGCCATCTCGGTCTCCGTTCGCTGTAAGGTCGATCATGATACGTTCGGCCGCGGTCAGCGCGGCAAGCAGCCGTCCGGCCTGCGCCGCTTCGGCAGGAGAAAGGCCCAGCGCGACACGGCCATCCACGTCGGCGCGAAGACTGACCAACCGCCCCGCCGTGCGCCGCAAGACCTGCGTGCCGTCGGGGCCGAACAGCCCTTCTTCCAACTCTGTGAATGCCATTCCTTCGGACATGGGCCCCTCCATATGGCTGCACTATGCGCCAAAGCCCGCCGCCGCCCCTGTGCCGTTTGACACGCCGCACCTATCCTTCGGAAAGCGTCAGCCCCTGCAACCGCGCCTCGTTCAGCACGATGATATGGCGGTCCTCCAGCGCAAGCACACCGTCCTCGTGCCATTTGCGCAGCATCTTGTTGACATTCTCGCGCGTGCCGCGCGCCATCGACCCAAGGTCGCGCTGCGTCACCACAGGGCCAAGGCAGCGGTACATCTGCCCCCGATAGCGGATGTCGTTGCCCATCAGGTCCAACAGCCGCAGCAGCGAATGCGACAGGCGCTGCGTCAGGATCGGGCGGTACAGCGCGCGGGTGAATTCCACATGGTCGCGCAGACGCCGCGCGATCAGCCGTGCCAGATACCCCTGCATCCGCGCCGCCTGCGTCGACGGATCGTCCAGCCAGCCAAGGTTCATCGCCACCAACTCGGTCTGCGTGGCGGTAAAGGCGGTGTCCACGAACCCGCCGCTGTCAAACACCCCCGCCTCGCCGAACGACCGTCCGGGCGGCACGATGGAATGCAGCGTCACCACACCGTCTTCGGTGATATAAGACAGCCGCACATAGCCACGCGTCACGAAATAAATCGACGTCGTTGGATCGTTCTGGAAGTAGACCACGCTGTTGGCATTGAACGAATGCGTCGTCAGGTGCGGCCGGATGAAATCCACCACATCGGGCCCAAGGGACAACAGCCCCGTAAGGGCCAGTTTGGCATCACTAAAGACCAGCACTCTTTAACCATCGACCAAGGAACCACCTGAAAACCCTAAATCGTTCAAAATACGGACTCAAGGATTGCGACGCAATCACGCCTTATTATTTAATGACTTGGCTAATTTGTTAAAATAAATGAATCCAACACCTGCCTCCCTGTCAGGAGAATAATTTTCCCTTCGATAAAGGCCGATCAACCGAAAGATGAAGCCCTCGTTCTGCAAATTTTGGCCAAACCTCACGAATACAAAGACCTTGTGATACGAGACACCTCGGGGTCGGCGGTAATATCGCAGCGGCCCACAACCAGACGGAACAGCGCGAAATCCCGTTCCGCACCATCCACAATAGCCAGCGCCCCATCCGAACGGATTGGAATTGCGGCCATTCTGCCCAAAAAACAGGCAAAATCTGCAAGCGTAAAAGGTCGCCCCGTGTCGCTGCCATTCCCGATTCGCCCGGTTTCAGCCAACGATCTGCGGAAAGTCGTCGAACAGTTTGCGCGTGTAATCCAGCATCTGCGACCCCAGCAACCCCGACATCGCCACAATCGTCACCGCCACCGCGATCAGCTTGATGGCAAAGGACAGCGTCTGTTCCTGCACCTGCGTCAGTGCCTGCAACAGACTGACCAATATCCCCACCAGCGACGCCACGATGATCGGTGGCATCGACAAGATCATGGTCAGCGTCATCGACTCGGTCAGATAGAACATCGCATCTTCGGACGTCATCGGCGCACCCTATACATAGGTCATGATCAGCCCGAGGATCAGCCGCGACCAACCATCGACCATCACGAACAGGAAAAGCTTGAACGGAAGCGAGATCGTCAGCGGCGACACCATCATCATCCCCATCGCCAGCAGGATGTTCGACACGATCAGGTCAATGGCAATGAACGGCAGATACAGCAGAAAGCCGATCTCGAAAGCCTCGCGCAGTTGCGACACGACGAAGGCGGGCAGAATGATGGCCAGATTGTCCTTGGTGGCATAGCTCAGCAGTTCGGGCGGCCAGATCTTCGACGCCGCCTCCACGAAAAAGGTAAGTTCGCGCTCGTCGGCATGGCGTTGCAGCCAGGAAACCAGCGGCTGCTTGGCCGCCGTAAAGGCATCGGTAACAGCCGCCACGCTGTCGAAACGGTAGTTGCCCGCCGACAGGATGTTGAAAGTCTGCACGATCACCGGCGCCATGATGTAGCCCGAGATGATGACCGCCAGCGCGTTCAGCACCATGTTCGGCGGAATCTGCTGCACGCCCAGCGCGTTGCGGACCAGCAGCATCACGATGGAAATCTTTATGAAAGACGTGGCCACCACCGCGATGAAGGGTATCAACCCCGCCACCACTAGCCCAAGGATCAGGTTCAGCGGATCGATCATCGCCCGCCCGTTCCGATGCCTGCCATACCCGTCACTCCCGCCCGAACAGCCGCGCGATCCGCACCGCAGGCTGCCCGTCAAGGTCGATCACGTGGCCATCACCGACAGGCCGGCCATTCGCCAGAATCTGCACCGGCTGTCCCGCATCGGGCGGGCTTGCCGCAAAGGGCAGCACCGCACCGGGCGACAGGGCTTGCACCTCGTGCAGGGTCAACACCCGTTCGGCCAGCACAAAAGACAGCCGCACCGGCACCTCTCCGATATCGGTCGCCACAGGCTGCCGCGCATCGCCCGCCACATCGGCGGCGGTCTGCGCCGGAAACTCGTCACTCATCGCCACCTCGCCAATCGTCCAGCCGTCACCGGCCCGAACCAGTCCGAACCACGCCTGCGGGGCGGCCAGCCACAGCCCCGGCCCGCCGGTCAAAAGGATGTCGCCCGCCTGCAATTGCCGCAACCGCGCCAAGGGCAGCGCGCGCCCGGTCAGTCGCAACGACACGGGCAAAGCGATATGCACGGCCACCGCCGCAGGCACCGGCCCGCCCCCGCCGCGCGGCACGAAGGCGCTGACAAAACCCGTCAGGACCGCGCGGTCGGCAGCAAACAGCACCTGCGCCGTTCCGCCCCAACCGGCCTCGACCTCGGCCCCGATCCATTCCTCGCCAGCCATCCGCGCCGGTTCGCAGCGCGTCACAGACCGCAGCTTTCCGCGCAAATCCTGCCCCGCCGCATCAACCAGCCGGTCCAGACACAGCGACACCACTGCATCCGACAAAGCAGACGGCAACAACCCAAGCGCCGCCTGATCCAGCGTGCTTTGCGTCATCGCGCCGACCGGCAGCCGGACCAGACCGGCAAAGACCGGCCCCGCCAGCGTCGCCAGTTCGAACACCGCAAGCGCATCATCAGGCAGGTCGGGCGGCGCAAAGGCCAGCGACACCCGCGTCCGTCCGTCCAGCGCCAGCGTCTGCCCCATCATCGCCGCAACAGCGTTCCACAGCGCCACGGCATCGGGCGCGTCGGCAAGATTATCTTTCATGCCGAAGCCCCCCGGGCATCAACGGGTTGAACCGGTCCGCCGCCGTCTCGTCGGTCGCATCCTCGCCCGCTTCCAATGTCAGCCGCAGCGCAAGCCGCTGCATCCGCATCGCCAGCACCTGCCCCAACTGCCCGATCTGCGCCTGCATCGCCGCATTGCGGGCCGGATCGTCCAGACCGATCAGCAGATGCAGCACATCTCCCTCCATCCGCGCGGTGACATGGCTGATGCCCATCGCATTGGCGGGCAAACGGATGACCATCCCGTCGACCCCTTTCAAGGAACCCGCCCCGTCGGCCCCGCGCAGATAGCGGTCGATCCGCTCGGCCACGCTTTGCACATCGGCGCGGCGGGTCACGGCAGGCGCATCGGGCGGCGTGACGGCCAAGGGCGTCAGCAACGGGTTTACCGCCACGGCGACAGGCACATCCTCGTCCGGCGCGCCAGGCTTGCGCATAGCCTCGATCGCCTTGTGCAACGACTTGCCAAAGCGTTCGCCCTGCCGCGGGTCGGCGTCGCGTTTCGATCTGTGCTCGGGCATCGAGCGGTCGTCCAGTCCGGTTCGGGCCTGCATCGCACGGCCATGTGTTGCCATCGCATCGCCACTGCTCATGCCGCTGCCCCGCTTTCCATTGCCAGCACCTTTGGCTTCGGCCGCGAAAACGCGTCTTCGATCTCGATCTCTTCGCGCGCGGTCTGCTCGGCCTCGATCTGCGCTGCCAGTTCGTTGGTGACCGTGACGATCTTTTCGCTGTCCTGCTGGCGCAGCCGCAATTCGTCGCGTGCCGCCTGCAAGGCCTGCGCGCAGCGCTTTACGTGGTCTCGCGCACGGTCGCGGCTGTCTTGCAGGTCGTGATGGGTGCGATGCAGGTCAAGAACCTGCTCTTTCACCGTGTCGATATCCCCCATCCCGACCGTGCGCCCCAGCACCGGCACGAACAGACCCCGTTCCCGCGCGGGCAGCGACGCCAGACTTTCGGCCAGCTCGCGTTCCAGCCGCGCAAGCCGCTCTTCGGCCTCGCGCAGCACGGCCCGCGCCTTTTGCAGCGCCCGCAGCGCCTTGTCCTCGCGCAGCGCCTTGACCTTGCCCAGAATGCGGAACTGCCCGATCACCGCGTCAACTCCCGCAGCTTGGCCAAGGTCGTCTCGTAGCTTTCCAGATGGGTGGTCTTTTGCCGCAGAAAGTCGCGGATCGCATCCTGCTTGGCGATGGCCAGATCGGCCCGCGGGTCCGATCCTTTCTGGTACTCACCGATCTTCACCAGCAATTCCACCTCGGCATAGATCGCCATCCACTCGTTGACCTTGCCCGCCATCTCGACATGCTCTTCGCTGACCACCTTGGTCATCACGCGGCTTTTCGAGGCCAGCACGTCGATGGCCGGATAATGGTTCTGCGCGCCCAGCTTGCGTGACAGGATGATATGCCCGTCGAGGATGGATCGCGTCTCGTCCGCGACCGGTTCGTTCATGTCGTCGCCTTCGACCAGCACGGTATAAAGCGCCGTGATCGACCCCTTGTCGTTCATCCCCACCCGCTCCATCAGACGCGGCAGGTTGGCGAACACGCTGGGCGGAAAGCCGCGCCGCGTCGGCGGCTCGCCCGCCGCCAGCCCGATTTCGCGCTGCGCCCGTGCGAAACGCGTGACCGAATCCATCAAGAACAGCACCTTCTTGCCCTGATCGCGGAAATATTCGGCAATCGAGGTGGCGACCGACGCCGCCTTGGCCCGCTCCATACTGCTTTTGTCCGACGTGGCGACCACGATCACCGACTTTTTCAACCCCTCGGGGCCAAGGTCATGCTCGATGAATTCGCGCACCTCGCGGCCACGTTCCCCGATCAGCGCCAGCACGGTGATATCGACATCGGCCCCTTTGACCAGCATCGCCAGAAGCGTCGATTTTCCGCCACCCGCCGCCGCGAAAATTCCCATCCGCTGCCCTTCGCCGCAGGTCAGCAAGCCGTCCAGCGCCCGCACCCCCAGCGACAAAGGATGTTCGATGATCCGCCGCTTCATCGGATCGGGCGGCGACTGGTAGACCGGATAATAGGTTTCCGGTACGAAAGGATCGTCGCGCCCATCGACGAAATTGCCGAACCCGTCCAGCACACGGCCCCGCAACCCCTCGCCCACCGCGACGCGCTGCACCGTTCCCGTCGGGATCACCTCGGTCGCGGGCGAGATGCCTTGCGTATCACCGATGGGTGCCAGCAGCGCCTCGCGCCCCAGAAACCCCACCACCTCGGCCGCCAGCCGCAGGTTGGTCTGCCGGTTGTAAAGCTGCACCAACTCGCCCACCTGCACGGCAGGGGCATTGGCGTGGATGATGGTGCCGACAACCTTCTTCACCCGCCCCGTCACGCGATAGGGTTGGAACGCCGCGACATTGGCGGTCAGCCTGTCACCCATCGCAGCGATACGCCGCGCGACCAGCGCGCTGCGCCCGTCCCCGTCACCGCCCTGCTGCAAAGCCGACCCGTCCATCGTCAGACCGCCCCCCGCGCGCCGCGCAGCAACTGGCCCAAACCGGCCAGCGTGTCGTCCAGCAGCAGCGTCACCACGCCCAACTCGCTTTCCAGCCGCACATCAGGGCTGGTCAACGCCGGATCGGCGATCACGTCGATCAACTCGATCTCGGGGTAATCCGCCATGAAACGCGGCAATTCGGCCCGCACCTCGGCCACCGCACCGGCTGCGACGTAAAGCTGAACCCGCTTTTCGCTGCGCAGCGCCGCAAGGGCCGACCGCACGGTTTCCAGCGCCAGCGTGCGATCGTCAAAAGAATGCACGATGCGCTTGACGCTCGCCATCACCACATCGGCCAGTTCGGTCTGGATGCGGTCCAGCCGCGCCTCCAGATCGGCCCGCGCCGACAGCAACCAGACCGCGGCTTCGTGCTGTGACGCAGCCAAGCCTTCGGCATGCCCGCGTCGCATCTCGGCCGCATGGGCCGCTTGTGCCGTGGCCAGAATATCCGCCGCCTCGGCACGCGCCCGCGACAAGATCATGTCTGCGCCCGACATCGCCTCTGCGATTCCGGCAGGTATCACCCCGTCCTCGTCGGCAGGGCCAAGCCCCAGCGCCCGCAGCGAAAAGACCTCGCTCATGCCGCCACCTCGCCCATCGCGACAATCGACCAAGCGGTTTGCGCCTGCCGTTCGGTCAGCGGCACCGGATCGGGCATATCGGGGCGACGCAGGCGGAACAGACCGAACAGGTCGCGCCGCGCCCGCGCCACCAACGCCCCGCACAGCGCATAACCGGCGGAAACCGGATCAGGCGCCTGTTGCGAAAGGCCAAGGTCAGACAGGGCACGCGCCACCACCGGCGCACGGCGCAGGCCAAAGCCAAAGGCATCGGCACCCAGCAGTTGCGCCAACCGCTCGCGGTCGCGCTGCAACACCGTCAGACGCAGCCGGTCAGCCCATAACGCCGCGCCGAACACCTGCGCGGTCCGCAACAGGCGGGGTTCGGGGGCTGTCAGCAGCATGACCGCCTGTCGCACCTCGTCAGACCGGCCAAGTTCGGCGACGATGGCCGCATCGGGCGCAAAGCCGCGCGTCCCCGACCGTTCGGCAAGCCAGCGGTTCAGCAACGGGCGCAGCACGGGGCTGGCTGCCATCGCGTCGCGCAGCCCGTCGTCCAGCCCGGCATCGCCGGCAAACCATCCGGCCGGATCGGCCAGAAACGTCGCCAGCCGCAGCAGCGCATCGTTGCCTGCATCATCCAGCGGCACGGGCTGCCCCCTTCATTCCGTCACCTCGTCGCCACGGGGGGCGGACCGCTTGCCGAAACGGTCCCATGCCAGCCAACCGCCGCCACCCAAAGCGGCGACCAGCAGCGCCAGCAACCCGCCCAGCCACATCCACAGCGCAGTGACCGATGACATATGCACCTGCACCCCGGGCAGAACCGTCCGCAGCGCGGCTTCGGCCCGCTCGGCCTGCGCGGCGGGTTGGCGCGCCTCGATCAGGATCACCGTCACGGCATCGAAGGTCAGCCCCTCGATGGAATTGGCGACCAGACGGCGGATTTGCGGCGTCAGATATTCCAGATCATAGCCTTCGCGCGTCCTGATAAAGACCGCAGCAGACGACGGCTTTGCCACCTCGCCCAATGCCGGGGCCTCGGGCATGACGATATGCACGCGGGCCACCAACACCCCGTCGATTTCCTGCAAGGTCCGCGCGACCTCTTCGGACAGCGCATAGACATAGCGCACCCGCTCTTCGAAGGGCGAACTGACGATCCCCGATTTTGCGAACACCTGCCCGATCGACTCGCGCGAGCCGCGCGGAAGCCCGTTGGCGGCCAGTATCTCAAGCGCGCGCTGCACGTCCGATGCGTCGACCTCCAGGGAAAAGCCTTCCTTGCCCGCAGTCTTGCTGGCCTCGACCCCGCCATCGAGCAGCACGCTCATCATCTCGTTGGCGTCACGCTCGGGCAAAGCCGAATAGATTTCGGTCTTGCAGGCCACCAGAAGCAGCAAGCAGGACAACAGCGCGGCACGCCGCAAAAGGCCGGTCACTTGGAACTGCACGGTCGCTCATTGCCCCTTCATCAGGCTGTCCAGCGCCTGGGTCGATTTGCCCGCCAGCTTCGACGTCACATCGACGACCAGCGAAAACTCGACCAACTGCGCCTGAAGGTTCATCATCCCGATGGTGTCGAACGGGTCCATGCGCGACGTGCTGTTCGCCACGCCGTCCAGCTCGCGGTCAAAGACGCCGCGCAACCGGCCCAGCCCTTCCAGAATCGTGGTGCCGGTTCCGGCGCTGTCGATGTCGGGCGACAGCTCCAACCCCTGCACGGCGCGGTTCGCCGCATCGGCGGGTGCCGTCGCATCTGTGGCGCTGTTGGTTCCGGTCAATTCGGCCACCCGCACCGGCGCCTGCACCGCCTGCGGCTTGTCGATCATCCCCGCCGCTTCCATCGCGCTGCGGAACCGGTCGATCCCGGCGGGCGAGGCCTGCATCGGCACGTTGCCCACCTGCCCCGTGTCGAGCACGTTCCACAACTGCGCGCCGGTCGTCGGTGATATGGTCATCCTAGCCTCCGTCCTTGGTTCGTTACAGGTCGGTCAGGGCAGCGCCCCGCGCGATATCGGTCACGGCCTGCCCGGCCCGCATGAATTTGAGATCGGCCATCAGGTCGTCGCTTTTGCGGCGCTCGCCCATGCGGCCCAGCACAAGCGCGCGAAAGGCGATCACCGCCTCGCTTTGCGGTGCCGACCGCAAGCGCGCCTCGGCCGCGTCGATCCGCCCCAGCGAAAGGTCTGCCAGCGCCGCGCCGACATGCCCCGCCTCGGCCTCGGGGCGAAGGTCGCACAGGCTGGCGAAAATCACCGCCGCCTCGGCAGCCTTCCCGCGCCCTATGCCCAGAAAGCCGATTTCGGCCAGCAGCCGCACATCTTCTGCCGCAATCCCGAACGCCACGCCACCACCTCTGCCTACACCCGTCTGGTCACTGTCTGGCACAGGTCCGCTCGCGCGCATGTGATAACCGATACGCGCAGCACCGCGCCGAATTGTCATGCTGCGCCGTGGCGCGAATCCCTTCGCGCGCGCCTGACGGGAACGCACGGTCCCCCGTCAGGCCGTGTCTTGCAGGTTCCGGGGGTTCATGGTGCGCGGTTTTCTGACAAAAATGTCCAAACGTCAGGACCTTGTCCTTGCGCTTTTGCTGATGTGCATCGTCTTCATGATGATCATGCCGCTGCCCACGGTGCTGGTGGACATCCTGATCGCCATCAACCTGTGCCTTGCCGCCGTGCTGCTGATGGCGGCAATCTATCTGACCGACATCGTCGCCTTTTCGGCCTTCCCGTCGATCCTGCTTCTGACGACCCTGTTCCGTCTGGCCCTGTCGATCACCACCACCCGCCTGATCCTGCTTCAGGCCGACGCGGGCCATATCGTCGAAACCTTCGGCAGCTTCGTGATCGCGGGCAACCTCGTCGTCGGGATGATCGTCTTCCTTATCCTGACCATCGTGAACTTCATCGTCATCACCAAAGGGTCCGAACGCGTGGCCGAAGTGTCGGCCCGCTTCTCGCTCGACGCCATGCCGGGCAAGCAGATGTCGATCGACAGCGACATGCGCGCGGGTCTGATCGACCTCGACACCGCCAAGGCCCGCCGCGCCAAGCTGGAAAAGGAAAGCCAGCTTTACGGCTCAATGGACGGCGCGATGAAATTCGTCAAGGGCGACGCCATCGCCTCGATCATCATCATCTTCGTCAACCTGATCGGCGGCGTCGTCATCGGCACGACCCAGCGCGGCATGACCATGGGCGAGGCTTTCGACCGCTACGCCCTTCTGACCATCGGTGACGGTCTGGTCAGCCAGATTCCGGCGCTTTTCGTGTCGATCACCGCAGGCTTCATCGTCACACGCATCACCAGCGGCAAGGATGACAACCTCGGCTCCGACATCGGCAAACAACTGATGAACGAACCAAAGGCGCTGATGATCGCCGCCGCGGTCCTGTTCGGCTTTGCCATGGTGCCGGGGTTTCCCACCGTCACCTTCCTTGTCCTTGCCGCGCTCACCGGCGTGGGCGGGTGGTATATCCAGCGCAACCGCGCCGCGGATGCCGCCGATACCGACAACCGTTCGATGCCGGCCCTTGCCGCTGCGACCTCGTCATCGCTGGCCATGCCCAGCTTTCCGGCGGGCGACGACGATCCGATCGAAAAGGTGGAACCCGTCACCTTTGCGCTGACCGTGCCGCTGATCGTCGATATCTCGTCCAGCGTCCGCAGCTACATCCAGCCCAAACGGCTGGATGCCGAGGTGGCAAAGGTCCGCCGTGCCCTGTACTTCGATCTTGGCGTTCCCTTCCCCGGCGTCCACCTGCGCCTGAACGACACGCTGGAACGCGACCAGTACCGCATCCTCGTGAACGAGATTCCGGTCGCCATGGGGGCCGCCCGCCCCGGCAGCCTTCTGGTGCGCGAAACGGAACAGAACCTCGACATGTTCCAGATCCCCTTCGAACGCTCTGACGATTTCCTGCCCAATGTCCCCAGCCTCTGGGTGGCCGCCAAGCACGAGGCGGTGCTACGCAACGCCGGCATCCAGACCTTTACCCTGCCTTCGATGCTGACCTACCACCTTGCCCACACGCTCAAGTCACATGCGGGCGAATTCATCGGCGTGCAGGAAACCATGTATCTGATGAAGCAGATGGAGGCGAATTTCGCGGAACTGGTGCGCGAGGTGACGCGCACCCTGCCCGTCATCACCATCGCCGACGTGTTGCAACGCATGGTCAGCGAAGACATCTCGATCCGCGACATGCGCACCATCCTCGAAGCCCTCGTCGAATGGGGCCAGCGCGAGAAAGACCCGATCCTTCTGACCGAACACGTCCGCTCGGCGCTGAACCGCTACATCACCCACAAGTTTTCCGGCGGGCAAAGCGTGCTGTCGGCCTATCTGCTGTCAAAGGCGGTCGAAGATGAAATCCGCGGCGCGGTGCGCCAGACCAGTGGCGCGTCCTATCTTGCACTCTCGCCCGACAGCCACCGCCGCCTGATCGCCGCGCTGAAATCGACCATCGGCGACATCAGCCGCCACGCGATGAAACCCGTGGTTCTGGCCCCGATGGACATCCGCCGCTTCTTCCGCAAGATCGTGGAACGTGAGTTTCCCGATCTCGCCGTGCTGTCGTTCCAAGAGTTGACGGCGCAGGTCAATGTCCAACCCCTCGAACGGATCGAGCTGTGACGGGCAAACGTCCCGCGCTGGTCTTCTCGGCGCTCGCCGCGCTGTTTTATGGCGCGGGGCTTTTGTTCCTGCCGCCTGCCTCGGGCGCTGCGACCGCGCTCTTTGCCATCGCAGCCGGTCCGGTCGCGGCATTGGCCCTGTGGCTTGCTGCGCATGGCTTTTCCCCGTTCGGCCCCGCAGCACGGCTGTTGGCCGCGCTCTGGCCACCGGCGGCGCTCACGGCGGCGTCGACAGGCATGGGGGCCGCGCATCTGGCGCATCTTGCTGCCTTGGGCCTGTGGCCGTTCGTCCTGGCCGCGCTGGCAGCGGGGCTTGCGCTGATGCCCGCCGATGCGGGGCGCAAACCCGTTCCAACGCTGGCGCTGTTTCCGCTGGGCGCAGCACTGGCCGGTTGCGCGGGTACGGTTCTGGCCTTGCTTGCACCGGCCCTTGCGCGGCTTTGCCTTGCGACACCTTATCACTTCGTCATCTTCCTGACCTTCTGCACCGTCCTCGTCGCGCTGTCGGATGCGGCGGCAACCACGCTTGCGCCCCCGCGCGACCGGCTGATCCGCGCGCTGATCGCGCTGATGCCGCTGCTGGGTTTTCTGGGCACCGTCGCTGGCCTGATCGAGGCGCTGTCGAACCTGCCCGACCTCTTTGCCCCCCAAGGGGCGGATGACGGGGCGCTGACCTTCGTGCTGCATGGCCTGTCGACCGCCTTCGAAACCACCCTGATCGGCCTGATCGGCGCGGCCTTGACCGGCTTTCTGCTCACCCTGCTGACCGACCGCGAAGCAGGCTCCCCATGACCGCCCCCGAAGGCAACGACGGCACCGAAGACGGATCGGCCGAAACCGTAGCTTCGGACATGTTCTTCGGTCTGGCCGCGATCCTGATCGTGGTGCTCAGCCTGATGTCGCAAACCCTGCGGCACAGCATCGGACAAAGCCGCGCCGACAGTGGCGCACTTGTGGCGCAAGCCACCTCCAGCGGCAGATACATCGCCCTTGCCGAAGCCGCCTCGGTCACGCTTCTCCGCCCCGATGGTCCGGTCGAAACGCTGCCGCTCGATGCCATCCTTGGCGGCCGCGTCGCGGCATGGGCGCAGGGCCGCCCGGACCTGTGGGTCGTCATCACCCCCGCCGCCCGCGACAGCGCCTTCTTGCTCGACACCGCCCTGTCACGGGCCAAGGTGGCGCAGGTCCACCGCATCAGGCTTGACAGGCCCTGCCCCCGACCGCAATTCACCGCGCAGGGCCTCACCTGCGATGGCTAGCGGCGCAAGCGGCGGCATGGGCGCAATCGTCGCCGACCTCGGCGCCAATCTCGTTGCGGTTCTGGTCATCCTCGTCGCCGTCGCCAGCCTCGGGCAGACCCGCAACCCGCAGCAAACCCCATCGGTCGCCGCAGCCGTTGACGCAGCCCCGCTGTCAGGCCGCGACCAAAGCGATCTTCTTTACCTCCGCCTGCGTCCCGATCCAGGCGTGCTGACGATCGAACTGACCGATGGCGGCGCCTTCGTGCCCAAAGGCGGCGTCCTGCTGCCGCTCGACCGCCTGCCCCCGCCATGGCCACCGCGCGCCGCCGTCTATGTCTTCTCGCCCCGTCACTACGCCACGTTGCGCGCGCTGGCCGAAGCCCGCGCCCTTGCGATGCAGGAAATCACCGTCCCCGATGCCCTGCGCCGCACCCCGCCCGTGGCACTGGCCTCGGGCTTTTCCACAGCCTTTCTGGCCCTGCCCACCACCGCCGACCCCGCCTCGATCCGGCCCGCCCTGCTGCGCCTGCTGACCGCCGGTCCGGGCTCTGCCGCCTTGGATGATGCCAGCGCCAGCGATGGCCTTGCCAGCCGGATCGCCCGCAGCCTTCGCCCTGTGCTGAACCTGTGCCTGTTCGTGTCGGGCCTTGCGCTTTTGCGCCGCCTGCGCCGCGCTACAAATTCAGCCGCTGCCGCCCGCGCCCCGACCGCGCCTTCGTCTCGCCACGCATTTCTTCGCTGATCTCGGCCAGCAATTCGCGCTGTTCCGCAGTCAGGTCAAAGGCCATCTGCAACCCCTTGGCCAGACAATCCAGCGCCACCCCCAGAAACGAGAACAACCCCAGCAGCGTTTCCTTTTCTTCCTTCAGGCTTTGCGTCAACCGCTTCTTCACCGTCAGCAAAAAGCCAAAGGCCGCCGCCATCTTGGCCAGATATTCCGCCGCTTCCTCGGGCGACATCTGCGCCAGTTCCGCCCCCGCCACGCGCAAGGCCGCCTCGGCATCGGATCCCTGTAACTGAAACGCAGGGGGCCACTGCGGAATCATCGCGGCATTAAAGATCACCAGCGATGCCGTCGCCGGTGCCGCCCCGCCAAAGGTCAACGGAAAGCCGCCCCCCGCCACCGCTTCGGCCAAGGCAGGGGCAAAAGCGGCAGGCATTAACGCCTGCGACACCGCGCGCGGCGCGGCAGGCTCGGCCCGCGCGGTCTGCTGGGCGTTGGCCGCTGCATCCTGCCCCTCGGGCTGCCCGCGCACCACCACATCGCCCCGACCCAAAGGCGCGGGAAGTCGCGCCTCGACGGCGGCACGCGCATCTAGCGACGGGCGCGCGGTCGTCGAATCGCGGGCTGCCAACGCCGCACCTTCGCTCGACTCTTCCGCCCCACCCTCTGCCGCGCCATGCGCCTCGGGGGCAACCTGGCGATCCGGCCCGTCCAAACCTGCGCCAAAAGCAACCGGATGGGCTACAAACACCCCCGCCTTTGCCTGCGGCACAGGAATCACCGCCGCCATGCCCGCAGCCGCGACCATCTGCGCGGCAGAACGACCCTGCGCCACCGGCCTATCCGCCGCAGGCCCTGCCTCGTCAGGAGCAACCACGGGCGGCAAGGCGGCCGAACCATGCGTAAAAGCCCGCCCCGCCCCGTCGCGCAACGGCAGAAATCCCGGCGCGGCGGGTTGCGGCACGTCCTCTGCCTGCGCGGGCTGTGCCGCCGGTCCCGTGCCTGCACCTTCTGCAACCGGCCCTTGCCGGACCGTCCCACCCTGTCGCGGCGGGGCGGCCATGGCCAAAGCATCCTCGACCTTTGCAACCGGTTCGCCCATCGGTTCCGGCGGCTTGGCATCCCCGACGGGCGGCATCCCCACCGGCACACTGGCCGGAACGCCATTCGCTCCTGTCGTCAGGCCAGCGCCCTGTGCCGCGCCCGTCGTCGGGGCACCGCCCTGTGCCGCGCCCGTCGTCAAGCCACCGCCCTGTGCCACACCCGTCGTCAAGCCACCGCCCTGTGCTGCACCTGTCGTCGGGGCGGCCAAACCGTCGCGCAGCACGGGCACCACGGCAGCAGCAAGCCGACCTGCGGGTTGATCTGCGGGCTGACCTGCGGGCGCAGGCACCAAGGCATCGCTCCCGCGCGGCGTTTGTCCGCGCGCTGCAGCGGTTGCGGCGGCTGGCAGGTCAGGCATCGTGGCCCACACCGCCGGCCTGACCGTCGGCGGCGCGAGTCCGGCAAGCCCGAGCACAGGCCCGCCCCGCGGTGGCGCGGCCACGAACGCCCCCTCCTCACCCTGCATCGGCGGCAGGACAACCGGCGAAACCACAGGCCCGGCGGCCCGCGCGCCTTGCGTCGGGGCCGCGGGCGGCGGCGCGGGCGGCGCGGGCGGCGCGCCCTCGGCATCCGTTGCAAAGGCTTTTGCAATCTCGGCCGCGGCGGCGCTGCGCAACAGCGGGAACAACCCGCCGATGCCCGCGCCCCCGCCCCCGCTCATCTCCGCGCCCCCAGCACGGCCCCCAGCCGCCGCGCTTCGGCAGCCAGGTTCTGCTTCGTCGCCGTTTCGGGCAGACCGGAAAACGCCACCAACAAAGCGCCCGCCTCGGACAGCTGCCCTTGGGCAAAGGCCAGTTCCGCCAGATGATAGGTCGCCGCCGGACACTGCGGTTCAAGCTCCAGCGCGGTTGCGAATGCCAGCCGCGCACCGGCAAAAACCCCGGACAACCGCAGGCAAATGCCCAGCCCCAGCCAATGGTCCTTGCCTGACGGTGCCAGAACCGTCAGCGCCTGAAACAGGGCCAGCGCATCCTCGACATGCCCGTTGTTGAACCGCGCATGCGCCTGTGCATACAGCAACGCCGCCGTCCCTTCGGGCAATCCCAGCGCGGCCGACATCTCTTGTCCGTCAAGCAGCTTTCCAAACACCGTCGACACGTCGCCAAACCCGCCTTGCGACAGCGCCTTAAGCGTGTCGTGCAGTTCCGTCAGCGCGGTTTGCGACAACCCCGCCATCATCTGCTTGGCAAGAACGGCGGCGGTCATGCCGCCCCGATCAGGCTGCGCATCCTTTGCGCGGCAGCGGCATAGGCAGGCTTGCCGGCCCGCTGCGCCATCGCCTCGGTCTGCGCCAGATCCTCAAGCGCAAGCGCCGGTTCGCCAAGGCCCAGACAGGCGCGCGCCGACAGGAAATACCCCTCGGGCTCGCCCCCACGCGTCGCCACGATCACAGACGCGCTTTGCAGCGCCAAGGCGTGATGCCCCAGTTCCAACGCCGCCTCGGCCAGACCGGCGTGAAAATCGGCATTGGTCGGATCGACCATGACCAGATGCGCAAATCCCTGAAATGCACTGGCATGGTCGCCAGCCTGCATCGCGGCAAAGGCCCCGTTCGCAGCGCCATTCAGGTCACCGGGCTTCAGCCCCAGCCGCTCGATCAACGGCTTTTCGACGATTTCGTCGCGGATGCGCTTCTGGAAGGCTGCAACGGTCATACTGCCGGTCATGTCTTGTCTCCGAAAGGGTTCAGGGCTGAAAAATCAGGAACGCGCTGCCGTCGTCCCCCTTTTCCGCGTTTCCGCCACGCGCGGCTTGCGGGCCGCGCAATGACGGGAAATCTGTCGCGGCTGCCGCATCGGCAACCAGATGCGGCAGCGCCAGACTGCGCATCTGCACCACATCCTGCAACGCACCGAAAATCTCGTCCCGTGTCTCGCCCGCGATCACCGCAACAGCATTGAACCGCAGCGGCACGGCACCGGCCGCCCCTGCCTGCAAGGCGCGCAACTGCGCCTCGTCCGGCGGGTCGGCCAGCACCAGACTGGCGCGGTTCACCATCGCCAGCCCCAGCGACAGGCGCATCAGCCGGCGCAACCGGTCGGCCCCCGCGTGCGGATCGCGCGTCAGCGTCCCGATGGCCAGCGTCAGCGTCACCTCGGTTCCGCTCGGCGCGCGGGCGACCACGCAGCGGGCGTCGTCGATCTCGAACTCCTCGGCATCAGCAAGCCGCTCGGGCACAGGGCCAAGGCCCAGCCCGCCGAACAGAACCTGCAACACCCTGCGCTGGTCGACCGCCACGATCCTGCCCTTACAACCGCGAGGCGGAAGCCATCAACTCGACCTCGGCATCGTTGATCTTGCTGATGAACTCCAGCGCCGTCCGGATCAGGTCGTCGATCGCATCCATAAAGGATTTCAACGCATCGGCATCTGCCTTGGTATCCTCGGCATTGGCCGCCAGCACCTGCCCTTGCGCATCGTCGAACTTGGCCGTAGCCCGCAGGGTACCCGATACCGCATCCCCCAATCCCTTGACCAAGCCGTCGATCGCCCGGGTATAGGTCATCGTGATGTCCGCCTTCTTGAACGAAGCCTCCGCGTCCCGTCCCAGCGATTTCGACTCCATCTTTGTTTCCTTGAGCTGGGTCGTCAGATCTTCCTGCTGTTTGGCGAGATCGTCGAGCTTGCCAGCCTTGGTCGGATCGCTGTCCGGCAACTTCTTGACCTCGGAAATCTGTTTGCCGACATCCGAGACGTCCTTTTCCAGATCGCCCATCTTCTTTTCGGCCTCCATGGCGCCCTTGCCGGCATCGATCCCGTCCTTGACGTCACCCGCCATCTTCACCGCCCCGACGACCGACACGACGAAGGACACGACCGCCATCACCAGCGCCACCGCCGCGGCGGCAATCTCCTTGACCGCAGCTTCGCGGGTTTCGGCCGCCTGCCCTTCAAGCTGCGCCTTGGCGACATCGCGCGATGCAAGGCGCTGGTCCAATGCCTGCTGTCGCTGCAGCCCGGTGAACTCGACCAGCAAAGTCGCCAGTTGATCAGGATCGCGCAGCGCCTTTATCAGGTCGTTCAGCGTCTTCATCGTGTCCTTCAGATTGGCCGCCGCGTCCTCCAGCCTTGCGCCGGTCTTCGAGTCGGTCACCCCCGCGAACGGGTTTGTGCTGCGCGGCACCTGCGTCTGCTCGGTGCCGCCGGTGGGAATGTTGGTGTTCGAAACCGGCGCAGAAATCCCGCCGCCCGTCGTCGGCACCGAACCGGTCGATTCGGTTTCCTTGGTCGACGTGTTCTGCGTCGTCGTGGTATTCGAGACCGTCGTGAACGTGATCGAGCTCATCTTGTTACCTTTCTGGGTCAGCCCGCGAACTGGGTATTCGAAAGCGCATTGCCCTGATCGTTCAGCATCTGGCTCAGCGTATCCATCATGGCGTTCGCGTTCTGGTTCACCTGCATCAGCAGGGCCATCGCCATGTCGATCATGTCGTCAAGCTGCTGCATAAAGGCTTGCAGGTCCTGACTGTCGGCTTGCGCCATCTTGGCATCGCGCGTGTCGACCGCAGCCGCCATGCCGTACGAGGTCGAAACCACGTTCGCCGCAGCCGATCCGATCGCGGTGCCGACCTCGATGCCTTTGATGACCCCGTTCAGGAAGTTCGATATCCCCGCCTCGCCCGCAGCGCCGCCCGTCATCACAATCGCGGCGATGCTCGCGATCAGCATGGCTGCGGCAAAGACTCCGTCCGCGGCGGCAACGGCCGTCGATATGTCTTCCGAACTTGCGCCCGATCCCTCGGCTATGGCTTTGGCGATCGACCCGAGGATACCTGCCCCGTCGTTCGCTTTTGCGACCACCGAATTCGCCACGCTGATGAACATGAGTATAGCCGAAATGATCAACGCGGTTCCCAGCGCCTGCAAGCCCGGAACCGGAAGCGCACTCAGCAGCGCCCCGAGCGCGGCAAGCAAGGTGGCACCAATCGCCTCGAAGATCAACGACAGGATGTCGCCAATATCGCCCGATTCCTTCTTGGCCTGCGCCTCGTCCAGCTTGCGCTTGGATTCCTCGATCTTGGCCTGGTTTTCCTGGATCGAGACGCGCTTGGTCTCCATCTCGTTGTTGACGCGCCCCTCCATCACCTTGCCCAGCGCGTCTTTCAGCTTCGACGTCACCTCGGCCAGCAGCACCTCGAAATCGCCCGAAAATTTCGCGGGCGCCATCGTCCGCAACGATGACAGCACGCTCGTGTACAGCTGTGGCACCAGGTCCGGCACGGTTCCGGAAACGCCGACCGCGCCCAGCCCCGTGGTCTGGGCCTGGGTGACGGCATCTGTCTGGTTGGTCTGCTGTATACCGCCGGTCGTCGGATCAAGGCGAAGTCCAACTGAGCTCATGGCTACTTCTCCATCTGCATAAGGGCCAGCGTGCTGCGCGCCTCGGCCAGCGTCACGGCGTCACCGTTGCCGGCCAGACATTCCGCCTCGGCCAGTTTGATAGCTTCCAGCGCCCGCTTCCTGTCGCCGCGCTTGTTGAATATCTCGCCCAGACGCAGGTAGCCGACCGGATTTGTGGCATCGAGCGCAAGGAAGCTCAGCATGATGTTCTCGGCCCCGTCCCAGTCGCCAAGCTGCATGCAGGCAATGCCAAGGCAGTAGTAGTTCGGCGCGTGGATCGGATCGATCATCACCAGATAGGTAAAGCCGTCCCACGCCGCTTGGGCATCGCCTGCGTTCAACTTGCTGAACGCAACCGCATAGATCACATCCAGATCTTCGCGCGACAAACCCATGGCTTGCGCCTGCGTCATGCCAGCGTTCATGTCCTTCATCAGCGGGCTGTCCATGAACCCGCTCTTTTCGAACACCCCTTCGGTGATCCGGCCCAAGGCATCCATCAACTTCCTCGGGTCTTGGCCTTCGAATACGTCGAGCAGTCTCACGATTTGACCCCCAGCCCTGTTGGCACCGCAGCGACAAGCGCCGTCTCACACAATCTAAGCGCATCCAACCGCAGGCAGAGTGCCGTAAAGCACAGGCCCTGCGGCAGCCTAAAAGCCGATCCCGTCATAGACGCGCCGCATGTCGTTCAGCGCGCGGTCCAGCGACGGCAGGTCGAACTGCCGCTCGTCCAGCGCGATCACCAGCACCGGCTGATCGGTCGCCGTCAGACCGGCATGCAAAAAGCGCCCGTCCGGCATCGGCCCCGCCTGTGCCGCCAGCCGCGCCAGCGCCACCACCCCGTCCAGCACCGTGCGCCGCGTCACGCTGACCAGCACCCGCCGCCCTTCGGCGTCTTGCGTCACCGACAGCCGGCCGGTGGCCGAAAAATCGAAGCCGAAACTGCCGTCGCTGTTCTCGCGCGCGGGAATGCCCAAGGTGCCCGCGAATTGCGACACCGTGGATTTGGCGGAATTGCTCAGATTGGTCATGCGTTGAACATCTTTTCTTCCGTCTCGACCACGCGGTCCGACAGGTTCAGCAGCAGGCGCGATTGCTGTTCATGCGCCTGCAACGACGGAAGCACCGCATCGGGCAAAGCCGCGTGCTGGCCCCGCAGCAGATTGACCACCAGCACCGGCACCTCGGGCGGCTCGCCCTCATATCCGCGCAGCAGCGCATCGGCATCGCTATAGGTCGGCACGGTCATCCCGCTGAAATGCAGCAGCCGCGACGCCAGTTCTTCTCCGTTCGGCCGCTTGCCGCCCTCTTCCGGCGGAAAGGTCCGGTCCAGCTTGACCGCCACATCCTCGGACGATTTCAGCACCGTCCGCAGGTTCTTCAGCTTGGACAATTCGGTAATCACCGCGCCCAGCATCACCGGGTCGACCGACGGCCCCGCCGAAGCCAGATCGCTTCCCGCCACCTTGAGGAACGAGTCGATCACATCGTCGAACGTCTCGGTCAGGCTGAACTTGCGCAGGCTATCGAAGATCGGCCCCAGCCGCGGTTGCGGGTCGCGCAACAACTCGCGGTAACTGTCGCGGTACGATTGCGGATCGGCCCCGAAACGGTCACCGATCTTATGCGCTTCCAGCCCCGCAGCCACCCCCGCGCGAATATCGCGCAGATTGTCGGGCGAGGCGAATTCCTGCCGCAACGTGTCGATGGCCGCCAGAAGCTGCGGCGCTGCCCCGCCCTGCACCGCCTCGCCGCGCAGCCGTTCCAGCGCGTATAGCTGATGGCTGATATCGCCATCATACTCCGATAAAAGCTTGCGCAGGTCTTCGGCGGTGATCGTGGCATCGCCACTGCCGCCACCACCCGCCAAACCCATCTCCTGAAACTTTTGCAGCTTTTCGACAAGCTGGCGATACTTCTCCTCGCTCGGCAGACCGGGCATCTGGTCAAGGTATTCGGCAATCCGCGCCAGCGCGTCGATATCGGTGCCCGCACCGCGCCGCGCCTTCAGCTTGTCGACATCGGGTTTGCCGCGATGCGCGACGCCCATGCCCAGCTCTTCCAGCGCGTCGGTCAGGTCCGACTGGTCAGGCGCGACCTGCACCGATTCGCTGGTGCGCATGTCCTTGCCCATGGCATTGGTCATGATCTCGTTGCCAACGGGCGAGGTCGCGTTGTTCACCGCCAGTTGCGTGCGAAGGACTTCCTGCGGCGTCGAAATGCTCATGCCGGCCCCCTTTGTCTGGCGCGATCCTAGCAAAACAGCCAAGCACGGGCGTGCCATATGACACCCCGCCGCATCGCGCGCCGCGGGGGGGCTTGCCACAGGCGGGCCGCTCGGCCCAGATTTCGCGCATGCAACTGGCCGCCATCGTCTCGCTCTATGCAGGGTTCAAGGAATATCTCTTCGCCTATCTGATGGCGTTGCCCCGCGCCTATGCCTTCATCGTGGCGTCGCAGCTTCTGAACCCCTCGGTGGTGCCGCGCCTCGCGCGCAACGCGGCGATCCTGATCATGGCGATGCCACTGGTTCCGGCACTGGTCGCCGCCGGCGCGGGTCCGGGGCAGAACGTCGCGCTGTTCATGGTGTATTTCGGCAAGGAATTCTTCCTCGGCTTCATCCTGGGCTATCTGCTGTTCTGGATGTTCTGGGCGGTGCAGACCGCCGGAACCCTGATCGACAACCAGCGCGGCACCGCCATCGCCTCGTCCATCGACCCGCTGCAAGGGCACGAGGCGTCGCCCCTCGGCATCCTGTTTTCGCAGGCCTTCGTCACCTATTTCTTCTCGCTCGGCGGATTTCTGGTGCTGATCGGCCTGCTTTACGACAGCTATTCGATCTGGCCGGTCACACAGATGCTGCCGATCACCGATGCGGCCTTTCCCAAGCTGATCTTCGCCGTGATCGACCGCGGCGTGATGCTCTGCGTGCTGTTGTCCGCGCCGGTCGTCATCATCATGTTTCTGGCGGAATTCTCGCTTGCCCTCGTCAGCCGCTTCGCGCCGCAGGTGCAAGTCTTCGTGCTGGCCATGCCGATCAAAAGCGGCATCGCCATGCTGATCATGATCTTCTACCTGCCGATCATGATGGGCCATGCGGTGGGCGAACAGGCCACGATCAACCGCTTCTTCGACCAGTTCTACGAAATCCTCCGCCAAGGCGCGGCGCATCCCTGACCGACGCCAAGCGAAAGGGCGCGCAACCCGCCGGTCACGCGCCCCCGCCTTGCCCTTCCGGTCAATTCGCGCCGATGGCCAGCCGCAGGTTGCGGGTGATATCCTGCATCTGCCGGTCGGTCCGCGACACGCGCGGCGTGATCATCACCAACAACTCGCTGCGCGTCTGGGTATCCTTCTTGCGGTTGAACGCATTGCCCAGCACCGGAATCTTGCGCACCACCGGCACGCCGTTCTCGGTCGTCTCGGTGCGCTCCTGGATCAACCCGCCCAGCAACACCGAAGCCCCCGACTGCACGATGATCGAACTGGTGATACTGCGCTGCGCGATCACCGGGTCCGACCCCGCCGCCGTCGACACCTCGCGCGCCGACGACACCTCTTGCGTGATGTCCAGACGCACCGAATTGTCGGGGCTGACCCGTGGCGTCACGCTCAGGATCACGCCCACGTCGCGCACATCGGTCTCTTCCGTCACCGTCACCGTCCCGTTGGAATTCGAGGTCTGCGACGCCACCGTATAGGGAATCTGGTCCCCCACCGACAGCCGCGACGTGCCGCCATCCACCACCGTCAGATAGGGCGACGAAATCACCCGCACATTGGTCACGCTTTGCAGCGCCGACAGCACCAGATCGATCGATGCCCCGCCCGCCGTCGTGCTGAACTTGCCCGCAAAGCCGCCACCGCCCGGCGCTCCCGCCGCCGTCGTATCCGACGACCGCACCGAAACGCCGCTGCTTTCCAGAAAGGCCTGCACGCCGAATTGCAGCGCGTCGTTGATGTCCACCTCCACGATGGTCGCCTCGATAGCCACCTGCGACAGCGGCACGTCCAGCGTGCGCACCACCTCTTGCACGTGCTGGAATTCGGCAAATGTCGACCGCACCAGAAGCGCGCGGTTCCGGTCGTCGGCGCTAAAGGTGATGCCCTCGCTGGCCGACGCCCGCTGCTGCGTGCCGCCTTGGCCGCCACCTTGCGCCCCGCCCTCCGCCTGCCCCGCCCCGGCGTTTGCGCCGTTGCGCGCGCCGATGAACCGCGACGGCGGCACCGAAATGCTTGCCTCGCCATCCTCGTCGGTCTGGCCCGCCGTGGTCAGCGCCGGTTGCGAAGGGTTGGCCCGGTCGATTGCGGCAGACACCACGTTCGACAACTGCTTGTCCGAAAGCTTCGCCGTCGGCCCCGGTCCGGCCGATGTCGAATCGACCAGGGAATTCAACTGCGACGCAAGGTCCGAAGGGTTCAGATACCGCAACTGGATCACCCGCACCTTTGGCGTATCGCGGTTCTCCACGTCCAACTGCCGCACCAGCGACTGCACTTCCTTAACCAGACTGGGCCGCGACGCCATGATCAGCACGCCCGGCACCGTCTCGACCGGCACGATGATCAACTCGTTCGTCCGCTTCTCGTAGATCGTCGTCAGCTTTTCGGCGATCGTCTCGGGCGGGGCGCGGCGCAGCGGCAGAATCGCCAGATAGCCAAGCTGGGCATCGCCCATCAGCACGTTGACCAGCCCCTCCACCTCGTCGAATTGCGCCGGATCACCGTTGATCATGACGCCCGCGCCCTGATCGACCAGCTGCACCGTGGTTCCGGGCGGCAGGATCGAGTTGATCACGTCGCCCAGATTCTCGGGCGCATCGCGCCGCAGCCGAATCACCTTTGTCTCTTCCTGCGAAGACGACGACGCGCCCCGTATCCCCGTCAGCGCCTGCAACTCCTCGGGCCGCCCGATGTGGTAGACCCCGTTGAAATACTGCATCAGATAGCCGTTGCGGGCCAGAATGTCGGACAACACCTCGATCACCTGCGGCTTGGTGAATGTCTCGTTCGACCGAAAGGTCACGCGCCCTTCCAGCCCGTTGCCCATGTTGTAATTGACACCCAGAATCCCGCCAAGCACCCGCTGCACCACCGATGTCAGCGGCTCGTCGTTGAACTCCAGCGATACCGACCCCTGATCCAGCGGTCCCTGCCATTCGCCGCCCAGCACACGCTGCGGCGGAATCGGCTCGATCACCACCTCGCGCCCGCCGACCTCGGTGTAGAATTCGCCGCGCCCTGTCTCGATGGTGCCCGGCGTGCTGTTGGCGTTGCGCGTGTCGATGAACCCCGTCGGATCGCGCGACGTGTCGCCCGCAAGACGCGGGTTCGTGTTGCCCGAAAAATTGGTCGCGCGCAGGTTTTCCTTGGAAAAGAAATTGACCGTCTGCGCCTCTTTGGCCGTCGTGATCAACTCGGTTCCTGTTGCCGGATCCTTGACCACGACCAGCGCCTTGTGCGCAGATCTGACCTGAATGCCCTGCCCGTCTTCGCAGGCGGCAAGCAGGCCCAGCGCAAAGACGCAAACCAGAACGTGCAAGACGCGGCGGATCAAAGCGCCCTGCACCCCGCGGTTCCGCGCAGGGTGCGCCCGCAGCTCCACAAACCCAACCATTTACCCACGACTCCGCTCGATGTTCCTTCGGAAAACACCGCACCGGCCTGCCCGCACGCCGTCGCGCGGGGCACGGTCGGTCCGGATGCCTCCAGCACCAAGCAACAACACGAAACCACCCCGGCCAGAGTGCCGTTTGACACGTTCCGCCCCCTGTCCAGCCGCTAGATTGCCCCGACAAGCCGCGTGCCACGGGGCGATGCAAAGGCGCGGTCCGCAATCCGCCCGAACAGATACAGGCGAACAGTCGGAAAGAGGCGATGGCAGACCCCGCAGCCGAAAACATCCTCAAGGTGCTCAGCGGAAACCAGTTCGGGGCCGAGGTCGCTTTGACCGACGGCACCTATACCTTCGGTTCCGGTCAGGATGCCGACATCTATCTGCTCGACGTGTCCTTGCAGCCGCGTCACGGGCAGGTCCGCCTGCGCGACGGCAAGATCGAGGTTCGCGCCCTTCAGGGCGATCTCGGTACCGCTTCGGGCCTCGTTGTCACCAAGGATGACGAGACGTGGCACGAAATCGCCCAGATGGACGCGGTCACGGCGGGCCTGTCCAAATTCGTCATCGCAGGGGCGGGGGCGAACTGGCAGGGCCTCGCCGCGCCGATGCCGCAACCCGCACCGCACCGCTTCGACTTTGCCCCGCTCGACCGGCTGTTCGCCACCGTGCCGCGACGGGCGCTTTACGGCGCGGGGGCGGTGGCTGCGGTCCTGCTTCTGGTGGCGCTGTTTAGCGGCGGCGGCCGTGACGCGGCGCAAGGCACCGGTGCCGATGGGCAGGGGGCGGCGGTGGCTGCGCTGCGCCAGACGCTGACCGACATGCCCTTCGCCCGCCGGATCGGCCTGACCGAACGCGCCGACGGCACGCTTGCCATCGAAGGCTATGTCGAAGATCAGGTCGAACGGCGCGCCATCCAGAACAGCCTCGACGCCAGCGGCCTGCCCGGAACGCTGCGTGTCTATGTGCTCGAAAACCTGCGCGCCGATGTCGCAGGCACCATCGACAGCATGAAGATACCCGCCCAGTTCCGCATCGACGACAGCGGCAACCTGACGCTGACGGGCACCGTGCTCGACCCGCTCGCCGCCGAGAAACTGGTCGAAAACCTGCAAACCGGCGTCTTCGGCCTCGCCTCGGTGAAAAGCGAGTTGCGCACCGCCGACCAGATCCTGTCCGACCTGCGCGGCATCGCCGCCGATGCAGGGCTTGGCGACCTCGTGATCTTCCGGCTCGACGGTCTGGTGGTCGAAGCGACGGGCATCGTCCCGCGCGACAAAATGGACAATTGGGTTGGCCTGATCGGCGTCTATTCCCGCCGCTTCGCCAGCGAAATCCCGCTGCGGTCCTTTGTCACGCTCGACCAGCCCGCCGCCACCGGCACGGCCCCCGTCATCATCGGCACAGGTCCGCTGGCACAGGCCGAAACCGGCCGCGTCGTCGCCCCCGAAACGCTCGCCGAACCGAACGAGGTCGACGCCCAGTCGCTCTTTGCCGGCGAACCGCTCTCTGCCCCCTCCGCCAACGGGGCCACAGCGCCCGCTGCCCTCGCGCCGAACACGGCCCCCGATGCCGCCCCTGCGGCTGCAGCGGCCCTGCCGCCTGTGCCCGGCAACCTTGCCGCCGCCCTGACACGCCTGCGCGTGGAACGGCCCGACCTTTACGCCACCCTGCAACGCAGCGTCGACGCCGGACGCACACCCGACCCCGATCTTTTGCAACAGATCATGACGGCGCTTGGCGGGCGCATGCAAACCTCGACCTCGCCCGATACGGGCAGGACCACGGTCGAAGTGGTGATCCCCGGCATCGGCTCGCTTGGTACGCTGTCCAGCCTTGCCGCCGATCTCGACGCCGCGCTGGCAGGGGCGAACCAAACAGCCGCAGCCCCCGCCGCACCCGTCGCCTCGGCTCCGGTCGCCGCCTCGCCACTGGTGCAGGCAGCACTCGCCCCGCTGCTTGCCCCCTTCGCCGCGCTTGCCGAAACGCCCGCGCAGCAAGACAGCGCAAACCCCGCCGCAGCCCAACCCCCCGCCACCGCAGCCGCGCCTGCCGGTGCGACGCCAGCGGCAGCGTCATCGGATGCCCCGCAAACCGCCCCCGCCCCGCAAGCCGCCACCGCATCCACCGCAACCGCAGCGGCCACCCCCGGCGCAACCCCAACCGCAGCGGCCACCCCCGGCGCACCCGCACCCGCATCCCCCGACGCACCGGCCCCCGCCCCCTCTGCACCGCCCGTTCCCGCAGCCGTCGGCCAGACCGACGTTGCAGCAGCGCAACAACCTGCCCCGTCAGCCACCTCCGCCCCCGCGGCATCGCCGCAAACCGCCCTTCCCCCCGCCGGACAAACCCAGACCGGCCTGCCCTTCTTCGCCCTCCCCCGGACCGAGGCACAGGGCATGGCGCGGCTCATGGCCGAAGCCGACGATGCGGTGAACCGCAACCTCGCGCAGGCAGCGGCGGGGCAGCCAAGCATATCGGCCAACCTGCGCGCCCTTGTCGCCATGCAGCACGAACAACTCACCATGGGCCGCACGCTGATGCGCCTGCCGCGCCCGATGACCGCCCTGCCCTATCCGGTCGACGAACCGGTCGCCTGCTGGCCCGGTGGCCGCCTCACCCCCGAAATGCTGCCGACCACGCTTTTGCTGCTCGACTCGCTCAGCGTCTCGTCCGACACTGACCTGACCGGCATCGCCCCCGACCTGCGCGACGGCGTGATGGAAGCCGCCCTTTCCCCCGACCGCGTCCGCGCCTGTCTGGCAAAGACCCGCACCGATTACGGCCGGATGGTGGGCGAAAGCTCGGCCTTCCTTGCCGAAACCGCACGCAATCCCGACTTTGTCGAATTCCTGTTCCGCAAGGTGCCGCGCGCCGAACTGGCCATCGCGGGGGCCAGCCTTCAGGACGACCGCTACATCGAACTTGCCGACGGGCGGAAGCTGCGCGAAGGTGCAGCGCCCGATATCACCAGCCGCATCCTTGCCATCGGCGACCTTGGCGTGCTTGTCCGCACCGCAGATGGTACGATGATCCGGCTTTTCGGGCTTTCCTTGGGCTGGCGGGTCGTAGATGCTTGCCCGACAGGCGATTGCGGGGTGAAGTGATGGAGCGGTCGGGCACACTCAGCGGGGCAAACGTGGCGCTGGAACTGCTGCCGCGCGAAATCACCTGCGACAGCCCGTCCGAACGCAGCATCGCGGTGCAGGGGTCCACGGGTCGCCCTGCCGATGCCCAAGCCGCCCTTGCCACCCTGTCCGGCATGGCACTGTCCAGAGGCCCGCTGTCGGTGGCGCTGGGGCCGGTTGCGGCCTTGGCCGACCTGTCGGCCCCCTTCGTCGCCCCCGCCTGCCCCTCTGCCACCGCGCCCGGCAAAGCCGACCTCGCCGCAGGCCGCCTGCCCGAAGCGCTCGGTCATTTCCTCATGGCGCTCACCACGCTGTCCAGCATCGACGGATCGCTGGTCTACGCCATGGCGCTGTGCCTCGCCGGCATGACCCGCAGCGCCGAGGCCTATCGCCTGCTGTCCCTCGTCGATTGCGAGGGTGCGGCCAGTCCAACCCTGCTTGCCCTGCGCGGCTATCTCGCCTTCCAGAACGGCGAAGCCGATGTCGGGCGCAAACTGCTGGCGCGCGCCGCGCTCGCCTCGCGCGGGGTGCCGCAAAACCGCTCGATCCTGCATTTCACCCAGCACGTGCTGCTTGTGCAGCAGTTCGGCGGCTGACCGATGCAAAGCGGCCGTATCAGCCCGCTGAACGCCGGCATCGCCGATATCCGCCGCTGGCGCGACAGCGACGAGGTGCACCTGCCCCAGGGCCAGATGGTGCGCCTGCCCTTCCTGCCCGAACAGCGCCCGCTCGACGCCATCCTGCGCCGCGAAACGCTGGAAGAACGGCTCGCAGGTTTCATCGTGCCCGACCGTATCTCTGCCGAACTGGGCGAACCCGGTGCCATCCGCCGCGCGCGCGAAGCGATGCAGGCCCGTTTCCGCGCCATGGCGCAACGCGTCTCGCCCAAAACCGCCGCGATCATGGCCGCCGCCGCCGACCTGCTCGATCAAGAAAGCGCGCTGGATGACGAGGTGCAGACCGCCCTCGCCGCCCTGCTGCGCGCCTAACCCTCGCTCCGCGCCACATGCGCCTGCCAACGCCGGTCGTCGCGCGGGTCGCGCCCGGCCTTGGCGCACAGCCTTGCCACGTAATCGGCACAACAGGCGTGATGCAGCGCCGCGATCCCGGGTTGCCCCATCATGTCGCCATGCACCGCATCGAACGCATCCGCATAGCGCTGGATCGTGATGTCCTCGACCTCGTTCCTGTCGGCCCCTTCGAAATACTCGGCCGTATAGCGGTCGCGCCCCGCCACCGGCGAAAGCGATCCCGCTTTCAGCGCAAAACTTTCGCGGTTGCGCAGCATGAAATGGTTCACCTGCGCCACCTCGAAGCCGCGCAGATAGCGCGGCAAGGTCCGCAAGCTTTCGCCCTCGGGTCGCCATCCGGCAAGCTCTTGCCCCGCCGGATTGACCCAGCGCATTCCGTCCAGCCCCCAATCGCGCAGCCGCCCCGGCTTCAGCTTCTTCGGAGTATGTTCGCCCAGCCGCAAGAACCACTCCGGATGCCGGTGGATCGATTTGACCCATGCCGACAGCGGATCAGCCTTGCTTGCCGCCTGCCGGTGCAACCTGTGTTGCAGCCCGTCCTGCCAAGTCTCGCGCCCCATGGTGCCGAACACCCGCCACGGGATCGACATGCCCAGAAACGGCTCGGCAAAGCCGCCCAGCAGATCGGCCAGTCGCCCCGCGCCGCGATGGATGTTCAAAAACTCGTCCACATCGGCAACCATCACCCAATCGGCCCCCGCCACCTGCGGCAAGACCTTGGCCGCCGCCAGCTTCCGCGCCGTGATCCGCGCGCCGTCTGGCACGTCCCAGCGCAGATGCGTCACCCATCCCCGCGCCGCCATCGCCTCCAAAAGCGCGGGCGACCGGTCGGTGCAATCATTCGTCACCACCACGACATCGCTAAACCCCAGCATCCGCTGCCACGCGACCCATTCGACAAGGAATGCCCCCTCGTCCTTGACCGAACAGATCACCGTATACCGCAAATGCCGCCCCCGCTTTGGCCCAAGCCTTGACCCAAGCGCCCGCGCCGTCAAGTCTTGCACCATCCGCAGCAGTCGGGCATTGCAATCGGGGTCACAGACAGGCGGCAGGCACATGAAACTCTTCGTCGGCCTCGGCAATCCGGGCACGAAATACGCGGGCAACCGCCACAACATCGGCTTCATGGCGCTTGACCGCATCGCCGCCGATCACGGCTTCTCGCCGTGGAAGGCGCAGTTCAAGGGGCTGGTCAGCCAAGGCACCCTCGGCCCCGAAAAGGTGCTGCTCCTCAAACCGCAAACCTTCATGAACCTCTCGGGCGAAAGCGTGCGTCCGGCGATGGAGTTCTGGAAGCTTTCCCCCGCCGACATCACCGTCTTTCACGACGAGCTTGACCTTGCCCCCGCCAAGGCCCGCGTCAAGGCGGGCGGCGGGCACGCGGGCCACAACGGGTTGCGCTCGATGCATCAGCACCTCGGGACCGATGCCTATGGCCGCGTGCGCCTCGGCATCGGCCATCCCGGCCACAAGGACGCGGTGGCCGCCTATGTGCTGAACGATTTCGCAAAATCCGAACAGGATTGGCTCGACGACATGCTGCGCGGCATCTCGGACGGCGCCGAAGCCTTGGCAAATGGCGACAGCCCCCGTTTCCTCAACGCCATCGCCCTGCGCACCGCGCCGCCGCGATCGTCCACCTCGGAACGCCCCGCAGGGCCAAAGGCCAAGCCGGTCAAGGCAGACCTTCCCGCCACCGAACCGCAACCCGAAGATACCCGAACACCCGTTCAAAAACTGCTCGACCGCTTCCGCTAGCGGAATTTGGCGCAAATTCCGCGCCGAAATCTGACGCAGATTTCATCTCCCGCCGTTGGACTCCGGAATTTGCGTCAAATTCCTCAGCGTGTTCTGCGCCAGAAAACGCTACCCCTCGCCCCGCGCAAACAACCCGCCCAAGGCACGGCCCACCGTCTCGGTCACCCCCGGCTTGGCAAGCTTGGCAAAGGGCATGGGCCGGCACACCTCGATCGCCGCCAACCCGACCCGCGCCGTCAAGGCCCCGTTCACCACACCTTCCCCGAACCGCCGCGACAGCTTCGACAACAGGCCGCCCCCCGCGACCGAATGGATCATGTCGTCGGTCAAGGCCACCGCGCCCGTGGCAACCAGATGCCCGAACACCCGCCGCATCAGCCGCAACGACCCAAAGACGCCCGACCTGCCGCCATAAATCTCGGCAATCCTCCGGATCATGCGCAAATTCGCGTAAAGCGCCGTCGCCACATCGGCCAGCGCCAGCGGCACCAGCGCCGTGACCGCCGCCACCTGCCGCGCAGCCGCCTCGACCTCGGCCCGCGCGGCAGCGTCCAGCGGCGCCATCAACTCCACCTCTGCCAACCCCAGCAATGCGTCCGCATCCATCACATCCGCCCGCCGCTCGGCCATCCGCGCCAGCCCCCAGGCCTGATCCGCCCGCCCGCCATACAGCCCCGCCACCGCGTCCACCGCCGCCCGCGCCTCGGCCAGCGACCCCGCCGCCACGACCCTTGCGCGCAACCCGTCAAGCCGCGCCAGCCGCGCAAATCCGAAAGCCTCGCGCAAGGCCAGCAGCCCCGCCGCCAGCACGGCCAAGGCGACGACGGCAAAGCCCACCGCCCCCAGCACCGTGTTCGCCGCCAGAAGCGAGGCGACGAAATCATAAGCCGCGACCGAGATCACGAACGAGAACAACGCGCCAAACGCCCATCCGGCAAAGGCCCCCAACCGCGACCGCCGCCGCGACTGCAAGGCCAGCGCCACCTGCACCGCCCGTCCCTCGGCCTCGGGCACGGGGGGGGCCAGCGACGGGTCCACCCCCGCCTCGACATCGATCACAAAGGGTTTCTCGCTCACAGCCGGTCTCCGAACAGAAATTCCGCCGCACGGTCCAGCCGGATATGCGGCACCCCGTCCCCCGGTTTCAGCGCCATCCGCGCAGGCTGGAACGCCATCAGCCCGAACTCGGCTTCAAGCCACGTTTCCGCCCCCGCCCGCGCAGGCACCAGCAGCCGCGCGGGGTCATCGGGCAACCGCCCCGGATACAGCGCCACCGTCCGCCCGTCGGCCACGCGCCCCCGCACCACCGGCACCGCCACGCCATCGCGCACCGCCTCGTCCTCGACCGTGGCGCGCAAACCGGCCAGCGACATCGCCGCCGTCGCCGCCCCCGCAAAATCGGCGCGATCCTTGGCCTCGCGCAGCATCGCCTGTGCAATCGCCGTCAGCGCCCCGTGTTGCGTGTGGTGCAGATGGTCCGCCTTGGTCGCGGCAAACAGGATGCGCTCCACCCGCTTGCCGCCCAGCAAACGCGTCAACCACCCGTTCCGCCCGGGACGGAACGCCGCCAGCACCTCGGCCATCACACGCCGCAAATCCTCTACCGCCTGCGGCCCCTGATGGATTGCCCCCAGCACATCGGCCAACACCACCTGCCGGTCCACCTTGGCGAAATGGTCACGAAAGAACGGCCGCACCACGCGCAAGCGATAGGCGTCATAGCGCCGCTCCATCTCGCGCCACAAAGACCCGCGCGACGCAGTGTCAGGCTTGGGCAGCGGCGCAAAGGTCAATACGGGCGAACCGGCCAGATCACCGGGCAGCAAGAACCGCCCCGGCGTGCAATCCGACCGGCCCGCCGCCTGCGCCGCCAGCAGATAGCGCGTGTAACAGGCCGCCAAATCCTGCGCCCGCGCCTCGTCCAGCCGCAAAGACCCGTCCTCGGCCCGCGCCACGGCCATGAACTCCGCCGCCTCGGCCCGTTTGGCCAGACGGCCAAGCACGCCCTCGGCCCAATCCTCGTAGCCCCGCTCCAGAAGCGACAGGTCCAACAACCACTCGCCCGGATAATCGACGATATCCAGATGCACCACACGCGGCCCCGTCAGCCCCGCCAGAAACCCCGCAGGCCGCACGCGGAACGACAGCCGCAATTCCGAAACCGCCCGCGTCGATTCGGGCCAATGCGGCACATCCCCCGTCAGCGCCGCCAGATGCCCCTCGTAGTCGAACCGCGGCAGCGTCATGTCGGGCTGCGGTTGCAGATAGACCGCCTCGATCCGCCCCTGCGCCACCGCCCCCAACTGCCCCATCCGCCCGCGATCCAGCAGGTTCGCCACCAGCCCCGTGATGAACACGGTCTTTCCGGCCCGCGAAAGCCCCGTCACCCCCAGCCGCACCACAGGCTCGAACTGCCCGCCCGCCAGCGCGACCGCCCCTTCGACACGCCGGGCGATCCCGTCGGTAATCCCGTATAAGGCCACATCAGACCCCTTTCGTTGACCCCCAACATAGGCATGCTTGGCACCGCTGTGTAGGGCGCGTCTGGACGCGTGCCTGCATATCCGCTAACCCCGCGCCATGCCCCGCTACGCGCTCCTCATCGAATATGACGGCACGCCCTTCAACGGCTGGCAACGCCAATACGGCGGCCAACCCACCGTGCAGGCGGCAATCGAAGCGGCCTTGGCCAAACTCGAACCCGGCCCCCACACCATCGCCGCCGCAGGCCGCACCGATACGGGCGTCCATGCGACAGGTCAGGTCGCCACCGTCGATCTGGCCAAAGACTGGGATCCGTTCCGCCTGCAAGGCGCCTTGAACTACCATCTGCGCCTGACGCCCATCGCCATCCTGCGCGTGGTGGTCACAGCCCCCGACTTCCACGCCCGCTTTTCGGCGCTGGAACGGCGCTACCTGTTCCGCCTCACCGCCCGCCGCGCGCCCATGGCGCTTGACAAGAATCGCGTCTGGCAAGTGCTCGACCCGCTCGACCTTGCCGCCATGCAGGCAGGCGCCGCCCACCTCATCGGCAAGCACGACTTCACCACCTTCCGCTCCTCGCTCTGCCAGGCCAAAAGCCCGGTCAAGACGCTGGACGAGCTGACGATCACCGAACACCCCGTCCCCACCGGCACCGAATACCGCTTCACCCTGCGGGCGCGGTCCTTCCTGCACAATCAGGTCCGCTCCATCGTCGGCACGCTCCACCGCGTCGGCACGGGTGGCTGGCCCCCCGCGCGCGTGGCCCAGGCGCTCGCCGCCCGCGACCGCGCCGCCTGCGGCCCGGTCTGCCCGCCGCAGGGCCTCTACCTCACCGGCGTCGGCTACGACCACGACCCCTTCGCCTGACCCGTTTCACGCTCGCCCAAATATCCGCAGGGGGGGCGCGCGGTTCCCGCGCGACGGGGGGCGGCAGCCCCCCCGAATGCAACAGGCTTGCGGCGGCACGCCGCTCCGCTAGGCTGGCAGCGTCGCACAGGAGCCGCCCATGACACTGCCCCAATTGCTCTGGTCCCAATTGACCGACCCGTTCCGCATCGTTCTGCTGATCGGTCTGGTCTATACCATGCTGCGCACGCAGCCCGTCACCGGCACCCTCGTTCCGTTGCTGTCCGGCATCGCCTTCGTCGCCGTCATCATCCCCGTCACCCTGACCACCGGACTGGCCGAACCGCTCTGGCGGCAAATCGCGGCGGGGTTGGTCGCCAATGCCATCCTTCTCGGCATCGTGCTGGGCGTCTGGACGCTCTATTCCCGCGTCACGAAGTAGTCACGCCGACAACAGCCGCCGCACCTCGCCACGCAGCGTGCCAAGGTCAAAGGGTTTGGCGATGAACCCGTCCGCGCCCTGCGCCATCGCGCGGCGCTGTTCCTGCGCCGACCCGCGCGCCGTCATCATCAGCACTCGCACCCCCGAAAGCTCCGGATCGGTGCGGATACCGGCGCAAATGTCATAGCCCGAAACCTCGGGCAGCATGATGTCCAAAAGCACCAGATCGGGCCGCGTAGCCCTGATATGCGCCAAGGCGACCCCGCCACTGGCGATCCGGTCGCAGGTCATGCCCTCGCGGCTCACCACGTAATGCAGGGCGGTGGCGATATTGTCGTCATCCTCGACGACCAGAACCCTGTGCAGCGCATCAGCGGGCATGGGCCTCTCTCCGGCTACGGGGTTGAAACTGCGTCTGCCGAAACGAAACGACCGGGGCGTGTTTCTACGCCCCGGCCTTTGTCCCTTCGCCTTACTTGTCGGCGAAGATGTTTTTCTTGTGCGTGCCGCCCGGAACAAAGATCGTCCCGATCACCACGGTCGCCACCGCGACCACGATCGCATACCACAGCCCGCCATAGATGTTGCCGGTCTGGGCGCTGATGGCGAAAGCCGTCGCCGGAAGCAGACCCCCGAACCAGCCGTTGCCGATGTGATACGGCAGCGACAGACCCGAATAGCGGATGCGCGTCGGGAACAACTCGACCAGCATCGCCGCGATCGGGCCGTAAACCATCGTCACGAGGAGGATCAGATAGGTCAGGATCAGCACGACCTTGATCTTCTGGCCGGTAAAGATGTCGACCACGTTCGCCGCCTTGATGACGCTTTCGTTCTTGTCGGCCACCAGCGGATAGCCCGCAGCCCCCAGCGCATCGTTCAGCGATTTCTCGAAGGCCGCCTTCACACCCTTCTCGGCATCCAGCGCAGCCTGCGCCGCATCGGTCGCCGCCTGATCGGTGCCCGCCTTGGCCGTTTCCAGCGCAGCGGTCGCCGCAGTGATGGCCGCCGCATTGGCCGCCCCGTCATAGGACGCCACGACCGTCTCGCCCACGCTCACCTGCGTGATCGTCGTCGCCGCATCTTCCACGGTCGAATAGTTGACCGAGGTTTTCGCCAGCGTCGATTTCGCGATATCGCAGGACGAGGTGAACTTCACCGTGCCCGTCGGGTTGAACTGGAACGAGCAATCGCCCGGTGCAGCCGTCACCGTAACCGGCGTTTCCTGTGCCGCAGCCAGCGCCGGGTTGGCGGTGGTCGTCAGCATCTTGAACACGGGAAAGTAGGTCAGCGCCGCAATCAGGCAGCCCGCAAGGATGATCGGCTTACGGCCGATCTTGTCCGACAGCGACCCGAAGAACAGGAACCCGCCGGTGCCCAGAATCAACGACCACGCCACCATCACGTTGGCGGTAAAGCTGTCGACCTTGACCACGTTCTGCAGGAAGAACAGCGCGTAGAACTGCCCCGAATACCACACCACCGCTTGACCGGCGGTCAGACCGAACAGCGCGATCAGCGCGATCTTGGCGTTGCGCCACTGGCCGAACGCCTCGCGCAGCGGGGCCTTCGATGCGGCACCCTCTTCCTTCATCTTCTTGAAGGCGGGCGATTCGTGCATCTGCAACCGGATGTAAAGCGAGATGGCGAGCAGGAAGATCGACCCAAGGAACGGCACGCGCCAGCCCCACAGATCGAACGCCTTGATCACCTTCGGCGTGCCGTCCGCGTTCATCACCGCAGCGCCCGCCGCATCCAGAACCGGCGTCGGGTCCCAATGACCGTTCACATAGCCCTGCACCGACAGAATGACGATCAGCGACAACAGCAGACCCAGCGTCGCCGTCGTCTGGATGAACGCGGTGAAATAGCCGCGCTGGTTCGACGGCGCATGTTCGGCCACATAGACCGCAGCCCCGCCATATTCGCCACCCAGCGCCAGACCTTGCAACATCCGCAGGCCGATCAGGATGATCGGTGCCGCAGCACCCCAGCTTGCATAGCCGGGCAGCAGACCGACAAGAAAGGTCGAAGCGCCCATGATCAGGATCGTCATCAGGAAGGTGTACTTCCGCCCGATCAGGTCACCCAGCGACCCGAACACCAGCGCGCCGAACGGGCGCACGATGAAACCGGCAGCAAAGGCCAGCAACGCAAACACGTTGCGCGTCGCTTCGGGGAACGACGTGAAGAACTGCGCGCCGATGATCGCCGCGAGCGAGCCGTAAAGGTAAAAGTCGTACCATTCAAAGATGGTCCCGGCCGAGGAAGCAAGGATAACCTTCTTCTCTTCGGCAGTCATGGGACGCGACCGGTCCCTGACATTCATGTCCGTTGTTGCCATTCAGGCTTTCCTCCGTGTTGCCAGTCCTTGCGGACCTTTTGCGCCCAAAGCTTGCCAGCCCCTCCCGCCCCTTGCGGGGCGCCCGTCGAACCGGCCTCTTCGTCGTCCTTCCTTGCCCTGCCCGAACCCCCCGGACAGCGCCTGCTTGTCAGGCCGCCACGCCTTGCACGATGGCGGCAAGCCCCGCGCGGATCGTGGCGATGGGGCCCATCGCGTCGATCCGGTGCAGCACGCCCTTGCCCTCGTAATAGGCGATCAGCGGCGCCGTCTGGGCGTGATAGGCCTTCAGCCGTTCGCGCACCGTTTCGGCCGTGTCGTCGGCACGGCGCTTCATGCCCGTGCCGCCGCATTTGTCGCAAACACCCGCCTTGGCGGGCTGTTTGAATGTGTCGTGATAGCCTTCGCCGCAACCGGCGCAGGTATAGCGGCCCGCCACGCGACCGATCATCGCCGCATCGTCCACTTGCAGGCTGATGGCCGCCGTCACGCTTTGCCCCGCTTGCCCCAGCAGCGCGTCCAGCGCCGCCGCCTGCCCGTCGGTGCGCGGAAACCCGTCAAGGATCACACCCCGCGCCACATCGGGCGCAGCCATCCGGTCCCGCAGGATCGCCAGCACGATATCGTCGGAAACAAGCTGCCCCGCCTCCATCACCGCCTTGGCCTGCTTGCCAGCCTCGGTGCCTGCCGCCACGGCAGCCCGCAGCAGGTCGCCGGTCGAAAGCTGGACCAGACCGAAATCCTCCTCCAGCATCCGCGCCTGCGTGCCCTTGCCCGCGCCGGGCGGCCCAAGCAGGATCAGCACCGCCGGTTTGGCCAAAACCTCGCTCATACCTTGTTCATCCGGTTGGCGATCAGGTCATCCACCACCGACGGATCGGCAAGGGTCGAGGTATCGCCCAGCGCGCCGAAATCATTCTCGGCAATCTTGCGCAGAATCCGCCGCATGATCTTGCCCGAACGGGTTTTCGGCAGCCCCGGCGCCCATTGGATCAGGTCGGGCTTGGCAATCGGCCCGATCTCGGTCCGCACCCAAGCCTCCAGCTCCTTGCGCAAGCCTTCCGTCGGCTCCACGCCCCGCATCAGCGTGACATAGGCGTAAATGCCCTGCCCCTTGATGTCATGCGGATAGCCCACCACCGCAGCCTCGGCCACGCTCGCATGGGCGACCAGCGCCGATTCGACTTCCGCCGTGCCCATCCGGTGGCCCGACACGTTGATCACGTCATCCACACGACCGGTGATCCAGTAATAGCCGTCGCCGTCGCGGCGGCAGCCGTCACCGGTGAAGTAGTACCCGCGATACTGGCTGAAATAGGCCTCCTCGAACCGCGCATGGTCGCCCCACAGCGTCCGCATCATCCCCGGCCAGCTATCGGTGATGCACAGCACCCCGTCTGTCTCGGTCGCGGTCTGCACGGCGGCTGTCGCAGGGTCCAGCACCACGGGCGTGATCCCGAAGAAGGGCTTGGTGGCCGACCCGGGCTTTTGCGGAATGGCGCCGGGCAGCGGCGTGATCAGGTGCCCGCCGGTTTCCGTCTGCCAGAACGTATCGACGATGGGGCATTTCCCCTTGCCGACGTTGATGTTGTACCAGTTCCAGGCCTCGGGGTTGATCGGCTCACCCACCGACCCCAGCAGACGCAAGCTCGACAGGTCGTGCTTTTCGACCCACTCGGTTCCCATCCCCATCAGGCTGCGAATGGCCGTCGGCGCGGTGTAGAACTGCGTCACCTTGTGCTTGGCGCAAACCTCCCAGAACCGGCCCGCATCGGGATAGGTGGGCACCCCCTCGAACATGATCGTGGTCGCGCCATTGGCCAGCGGCCCATAGACGATATAGCTGTGCCCCGTGACCCAACCCACATCCGCCGTGCACCAGAACACATCGCCGTCATGGTAATCAAAGGTGTATCGATGCGTCATCGATGCATAGACCAGATACCCGCCCGAGGTATGCACAACCCCCTTCGGCTTGCCGGTGGAACCACTGGTGTAAAGGATGAACAGCGGGTCTTCCGCCCCCACCTCGGTATAGGCGCAATAGGGCTTGGCCGCCGCCATTTCCGCTTTCACATCGAAATCGCGCCCTTCGGTCCAATGCGTCTGGTCGCCGGTATGCTTGACCACAAGGCACTTCACCTTGTCGCTGCAATGCAGCAACGCCTGATCCGTGTTCCCCTTCAACGCGGTTTTCTTGCCGCCCCGCGGCGCGAAATCGGCGGTAATCACCACCTTCGCCTCGGAATCGTTGATCCGGTTGGCCAGCGCATCGGGCGAGAATCCCCCGAACACCACCGAATGGATCGCCCCGATCCGCGCGCAGGCCAGCATCGCATAGGCCGCCTCGGGGATCATTGGCAGATACAGCACCACACGGTCGCCCTTTTGCACCCCGTGCGCTTTCAGCACATTGGCCATGCGGCAGGTCTGCTCCAGCAACTGGGCATAGGAAATATGCAGCGCCGGCACCTTCGGATCATCCGGCTCCCAGATGATCGCCGTCTGGTTCGCCCGCGTCGCCATATGCCGGTCGATGCAATTGGCCGACACGTTCAGCGTGCCATCCTCGAACCACTTGATCGACACGCGGCCGTAGTCAAAGGTCGAATTCTTGACCGTCGTGTAATCCTTGATCCAGTCGATCCGCTGGCCTTCCGTGCGCCAGAACGCATCGGGGTCCGCGACCGAAGCGGCATACATCCGCTCGTAACCCGCCGCATCGACATGCGCCTTGGCGATGAAATCGGACGAGGCCGTGTAGACCCCCGTTGCCTGTGCGGTATCCGCCATAGTCGTCCCTCCTGGATCGCGGGTGATCAGCCCGTCTGCAATCGGGTGGCTTGGCGCCAAACCCGAACCCGACTGCACTATACGATGCCCGTCAATTTGCAGCTAACTTTAATTGTAGCAACGATTTTTCAGTCAACAAATTCACAGCGAAGCCGGAAAACCTGTCAACATCCGGTAAAGCGGCGCGAAAACGCGATGCAATTCAACAGCATGCGCCGCAGGCGTTTTGCCCGCATTTCATGCACAAAAAGAACACCGGCCAGCCACACCTGCGCCCGCGCAACCGCCACAGCCGCCCGCCCGCCTGCCCCGCGTCAACCAGCGCGAATCACGCAGCCCCCGCATGGTCCAGCGCCGCCAGATCGGTCAGGAACCGCGCCGCCACCCCGTGATGGCGCAGCGCCGCCTCCACGCCGGGCCGCGCCCCCACGATCACCAGCACCCCGCCCCGCCGCGCCATCTTGCGCCCCAAAAGCAGGAACGACCGCACCCCCGAGGAATCGATCATCGGAACGTCGGTCACATCCACCACGAATTCACGCGGCCGGTCCGCGATCCGCTCCAGCACCGACCCCAGCCGCGCCGCCGCGCCAAAGAACCACGGCCCCCGCATCCGGCAAATCACCCTGTCGCCATCGTCGGTGACAAACGGCGCCTCGCCCTCGATCTCGGCCGCCTCCGACATGCGGGCGATGAACACCAACCCTCCCAGCGCGAACCCCGCCACGATGCCTTCGGTCAGGTCACGAAACACCACCAACCCGAATGTCACCAAAAGCACCGCCGCATCCGCCCGACTGCCGCGCACAAGCTGCCAGAACTCCTCCTTCTCGGCCATGTTCCACGCCACCACCGCCAGCACCCCCGCCAGCGCGGCCAGCGGAATGAACCCCGCAAGGGGGGCTGCCACCAGCATGAAGCCCAGCACGAACAGCGCGTGCAACATGCCCGACACCGGCCCCCGCGATCCGGCCCGCACATTCGTCGCCGTCCGCGCGATGGTCCCCGTCACGCAAAACCCGCCAAACAGCGCCGACCCGATATTGGCCACCCCTTGCGCCACCAGCTCGGCGTTGCTGCGGTGCTGCCGCCCGCTCATCCCGTCCGCCACCACCGCCGACAGCAGCGACTCGATGGCCCCCAGCATGGCAAAAGACAACGCCCAAGGCAGCGCTGCCCACAGCTTGCCCGCATCCATCGCCGGAAGCGCAGGCGCAGGCGGCACGCGCGGCAAGGCACCGAACTTCGACCCGATGGTCGCAACATCCAGCCCCAGCGCCGCCACCAGCACGCTTGCCCCCGCCACCGCAATCAGCATCCCCGGCCATCCCGGCCGCCACCGCTTCACGCTCTGGATCACCGCCACCACGCCCAGCGCCACCGCCACAGCCGCAGGCGTCACCGTCCCCCGCGCGCCCCACAGCGCCTGCACCTTGGCGACGAATGCCGCAGGCTCGCCCCCCGTCAGGGTCAGCCCGAACAGATCGCGCAACTGGCTGGCAAAGATGATCACCGCGATCCCGGCGGTAAACCCCACCGTCACCGGATAGGGAATGAACCGCACATAGGTTCCCAGCCGCAGCGCCCCCGCCGCGACCAGCACGAAGCCCGACAGGAAGGTGGCAAGGATCAACCCGTCCACCCCCGTCGCCATCGCGCAGGCCGCGACCAGCACGATGAAGGCCCCCGCAGGCCCGCCGATCTGATACCGCGACCCGCCCAGCGCCGACACGAGGAACCCGCCCACGATGGCGGTATAAAGCCCCCGCTCCGGCCCCACCCCGCTGGCAATCGCAATCGCCATGGAAAGCGGAAGCGCGACGATGGCCACCGTCAGCCCCGCCACCGCATCGGCCCGCAGATCGGCCAAAGCATAGCCCTCGCGCAGAACCGTCACGATCTTGGGAAGAAACTGCACCGACGGGTTGACCGACGCGACCATGCCTACGCCCCTCATTTGCCACCAGCAAATGCCTGCAACCTGTCAAAGTCAACGCAGGCGAGAGCAAATGACAGGACAACGTATCAAGCAGCCCCGAAAGGCTCCGGTAAAGCGTTTCGGGGCTGCGCCGTCAGGTCCGCGCGCTGCCCGCCGGGGTGTGCGCCTTGGCGCGCAGCCCGGTGGGGCGGGCAGCGCGCGGACCGTGGCATTGGGCCACGGTCCAATCCATGCCGTCGCGCCAAGAAAGCCGCCGCGCCAAGGCAAGACTTGCGCGCCCCCCGACGTTGCACCCGACCCAATCCACGCGCTACCCTGCCCTTCCCAAACCCAAGGCCCGCCATGCCCCGCGATCCCGTCCAGCCGACCACGCCCGAGGCGCTCACCCTCGCCCGCACCCTTCTCGCCCAACCCCACGCCGCCCTCGCCGTGACCGATGCCGATGGCACCCCCGCCATCAGCCGCATCGCCTTCGGCCTCTCGCCACATGGCCCCGTCACGCTGATATCGTCGCTATCGCAGCATTTCGCAGCCCTTGCCGCCGCCCCCGCCTGCGCGCTCCTGCTCGGCGAACCGGGACCAAAGGGCGACCCGCTCACCCACCCGCGCCTGATGCTCAAGGCCACCGCCCGTTTCGTGGACGCAGACGATCCCGCCCGCCCCGCCCTGCGCGACCACTGGCTTGCAACCCACCCCAAGGCGCAGCTCTACATCGACTTCACCGATTTCGCCTTCGTCCGATTTACACTGACCGCCGCCTTGCTCAACGCAGGCTTCGGCAAGGCCCACCGCATCGCCCCCCCCGATCTGACGCCCCCGACCTGACACCCCCACCCTCAAGCCCCCAAGCCAGCAAAGCGCGCGCCCTCCTGCTTCTCCTTGTCCCAAATATCCTGCAGGGGGAGTCGCGGGAACCGCGACGGGGGCCGCACAGGCCCCCTCTGCGCCCTTGGCGCGTAAAAGGCGTGCGCGGCCCCTTGGCCGCGCTCCGCGCGATCAACCAAAAGTCACGCGCGGCCCGCAGCGCACAAGCCACGGGCGGCCCCGCAGGACCGCCCGTGTCGCCTCGCCTCGCTCCGCCTCAGGTCGGATTGTCGCAGCGGACCGTGACGTTGACCTTGCCCTTCACCGCTGACGGCCAGCGCAGGTTCACCTGGGTCTTGGCCGGCCCCTGCTCGGGCTGGGTAAAGGGCATCGCAAATTGCGCCACGTTCGCGCCATTCGTCACCGCCCCCTCCGCCACGATCGCCGTGACGTTGCGCGCCCGCCCGTTGAACGGGAAATATCCGCCGCCCTCGACGACCCATGTCTCCGATGCAGTACTCTGGCTGTGCTCTATGACAAGCGGAGACATGGTCATCTGCGCAACACCGTTATAGGCATTGGCCTCGAAGACGATGTTGCGATACCGCCCGGTATCAAGCTGCGCGAAACTCGAATCCACACGGTCAATACGGTCTATGCCCCCGTTCACCGTGCGAAAGGCGTTGTCTGTGATCGCCAGCCCGTTGATGTAATGCCCCGCCCCCCGCGGCGTGATCACCAGCCAGCGGAAAAAGGCCGCAACGTCGTTTACCGTAAAGATGTTGCCGCTGATCGTCAGCCCGCCAAAGGAAAAGCCGCCCGTCAGCGCAGGCTCGGCATCATGCTCGTTCGACCATTCGATAAAGCAGTTGTCCACGTAATTGCCGGTAAACAACGTCTTCACATTGGTCGATGTCAGCACCACCCCCGCCCGCCGCGTGCCGTCGGTCTGGTCGTCCCCCTGAAAGAAATGATTTCCGATGAACATATGCCCCGCCCCGGCCATCACCGCAAAGGTGGCGAAACGCACCACGCGGTTGTCGCGGATCTTGGTGTCGTTGGCGTTGACGTTCATCGCAATCGTCGTGCGGCTTTGTGCGGCAAGGGGCTGCTCGTTCGACAGGAACTGGCAGGTGTCCACCATCAGCCCCTGACAGCCCGACCCGACCGAGGTGATGCCCCGGTCCTTGGGCCGGTTGAACACCGCGTTCTCGATCCGGTTGGCCAGCCCCACCATCGACAGCATCAGACCCGACGACACACCGTTGCAGTTGAACTCGACCTCGCGGATCTCGAACCGCGCAAGGTTCTGGAACCCGCTGAAATCCAGCAGGTAGCGGTACCGCTCGAAGGTAAATGTCCGCGTTCCGGCAGCGGCGAACAGCGGCTGGCTCAGCTCCAGCGTCCCCGCCCCGACGTTCTTGCCCGCGACATAGACCTCGCGCCCCACCCCCGTGCCGCTGACCCGCGACCCGATGGCGATATTGGCCAGGTTCTGCACCCCGCTCAGCAACCGCGGCTGCGACACGGCATAGGTCGCCACCGAGGTGGTGCTCGCCGTATCCCACGCCGCGCCAGGCACCGCCGTCAACTGCCCGTTCATCAGCACCCGCCGCGTCGTCAGGCTGGTCAGCCCCGCGATGGCCGCCACATCCAACGGCTCGGTCAGATCGATCCGCCGCCCCGACAGGTCAAGCGCCACATGGTCCGAAAAATAGAACAGCGCCTGCAACGCCTTCTTGAACCCGTCGAGTTCCGACCCGAACGCCGCCGAATAGGTGTTCAGGTCGTAGTTCTTCGTACAGATCAGCCGCGATGCCGCAGGCATCGTCAACCGCCCCTGAAAGCGCACCTCGCTGTTGATGGTCAGATTGCCCGCCACGGCATAGCTGCCTTCGGAAACCAGCACCGTCCGCCCGTTCGCCGCCGCATCGGCAGCCGCAAAGGCGGCCGTATCGTCGGTCACCCCGTCACCCCGCGCGCCATAGTCGCGCACATCGACCAGCCCGACCATGTCGCGCAGGAACACGTCGGTGACATCCTCGATCTCGATGTCGTCGATCCGCACCACCCCTCCCGTGGGTCCGGTCAGGTCGATGCCGAAATGACCATAGGCAGGGGCCGTGCCCCAGACCATATCCACCCCGCCGCGATTGCCCGACCCGACGATGGCCTGCACCGTCACCACCGTGCCGTAAGCCGTCAGCCCGACCGACGGCCCCACCTGCACGGCGCTGGCCACGTTGCTGCCATTCGCCGCCTCCGCAAAACCTGCGATCCGCACCGTGGGAAAGTTGCCCGACAGACACTTCACCCGCGCCGTAACGCGCAGATACATGCCCGGCTGGAAGGGAATCCGCTGGAAACAGCGCAGCTTCTGGGTCGTGGCGATCTTCTGCATTTCAAGACAGCCACCAAAATCCTGATCCGAAGGCACAAAGGCCGCGTTGACCTGCGCCGCCCAACTGCCCTGCCCGGACAGCCCGTCCTCGCGCGACCACAGGTTCAACCCCGCCGCAAAGGCCGGCGGCATCAGCACCAGCCCGTCCGTAATCGCCTTGTTCATCGCGTCACCCCTCGCCCGTTGCGCACAGGGCAAAGGGGATATCAAGTCAGGGTTAACAGCCCGCCAACCCGGCGTGCGCCGCACCGTGCCCACGATTTTTCTGCGAAAAATCAGGCACAACAACCGCCCCGCAGCCGCATACGAAAAGTGGGGGGCCAGCCCCCATCGGCCCTTGGCCGATTCCCCCGGGATATTTGGGCCAGCGTGAAAGCATGAAACGCGGTTTCACCCTTGCCCAAATACTCGCTTCCCACGCGGGCCACAGGCGGCAACGGGCGCAGGCTCGCGGGAATTTTCGCCGAAAAATTCGGGCCTGCCACACGTCCCTCAGGCGCCAACCCCCGGTTCGGGCAGGATCTGCACGCCGTTGATCTGCCAGCCGTCTGGCCCTTCGACCATCTGGTAGTCGAGCATATGCGTCCGCCCCGCCTGATCGGTGATCATCACCTTTTGCCACAGCCGCCCCGCCACATCGCGCGCTTCCAGCATCTTCACCGCGGCGGGCCTGTGCACCATCGGGTAGCCTTGGGTCACCATCGCGCCGAAATTCTGCGGCGTCATGAAGATGCCCTTGATCATGGGCGAGGCAAAGGTAAACGCCCGCTTAAAATCATCGGCCTTGAAGGCATCGATCTGGTTCAGGATCGTCTGCTGCATGGCGCTGTCTTGCGCCGTGGCGGGCAGGCCCGCGCCAAAGGCCGCAAAGACCATCAGGACGAACCGAAAGGCAAGGGCACGCATCGGGCAGGCTCCTTCGCTATGTCTACGAAGAAAAGCCTAGCCCGCTTGGCCCATCCGTCAACGAACCGTCCAAAACATGGCCGCAAAAACGGAATTTGACGCAAATTCCGCGACGGTTTCTGACGCAGAAACCGTGGCCCGACCGTGGGCATCCGGAATTTGCGTCAAATTCCGGCGCGAATTCTGCGCCAGAATTCGCCTCCGGACGCCTCCTCAGCCCGCCAAGTCGCCGCGCAAGGCCCGATCCATCAGCGCCACCGTCTCGTCCACGCCGTATAGCGCCACGAACCCGCCAAAGCGCGGCCCGTCAGATGCGCCCAAGAGCACCTCGTACAGCGCCTTGAACCAGTCGCGCAGCGGCTCGAACCCGTGCTCCTTGCCCACGGCAAAGACCATCGACTGCAAGGCCTCGTCGTCCAGGCCCCCGTCCCATGCGACAAGCCGCGCGCGCAGGTCTTCCATCGCCGCCCGCTCCATGTCGGTCGGCAGGCGGAACGTCCGCGTGGGCGCGATCTTGTCGGCAAAGTAGCGCACCGCGAACCCTGCCGCCGCGTCCAGATCGGGGTTCGCTTCGGGCGACGCGTCGGGCGCATAGCGTTTGATGAACCCCCACAGCCCCTTGGCATCCTTGGCCCCTGCCACGCTTGCCAGATTGAGCAGCATCGAAAACGGCACCACCATCTTCGACGCGGGCGGGTTGCCGCCGTGGATATGCCAGACCGGATTGTTCACCTGCGCGTCGACATCCTGCGTCGCATAGGCGCGCAACTGCTGGTGATATTCGTCCACCGCGCGCGGGATCACGTCGAAATGCATCCGCTTGGCGGTCTTGGGCTTTTGATACATGAAATACGACAGGCTCTCGGTCGCGGCATAGGTCAGCCATTCGTCGATGGTCAGCCCGTTGCCCTTGGACTTGGAAATCTTCTGTCCTTGGTCGTCGAGGAACAGCTCGTAGCTCATATGGTTCGGCTTGCGCCCGCCCAGCACTTCGCAAATCCCGTCATAGATCGGGGTGTTGGTGCTGTGGTCCTTGCCATACATCTCGAAGTCCACGCCCAGCGCCGCCCAGCGCGCGCCGAAATCGGGCTTCCACTGCAGCTTCACATTGCCGCCCGTGACAGGCAGCGTCCATTCGCGGCCGTCCTCGTCGTCAAAGGTGATGGTGCCGTCCTTGGCGTTCACCTCTTTCATCGGCACGTAAAGCACCCGCCCCGTTTCGGGGTGGATCGGCAAAAAGGCGGAATAGGTCTTCTGCCGCTCGTCGCGCAACGACGCCAGCATGATCGCCATGATCGCGTCATAGCGTTCCGCCGCCAGCAAAAGCGTGTCGTCAAAGCGGCCCGAGCGGTAGAATTCGGTCGCACTGATGAATTCGTATTCGAACCCGAAGGTATCGAGGAAACGCCGCAGCATCGCGTTGTTATGTGCGCCGAAACTGTCGAACTCGCCGTAAGGGTCGGGCACCGATGTCAGCGGCTTTTGCATGTGCTGGCGCAGCATGTCCTGCTGCGGCACGTTTTCGGGCACCTTGCGCATGCCGTCGACGTCATCGGAAAAGCAGATCAGCCGCGTGGGAATGTCGGAAACGATCTCAAAGGCGCGGCGGATCATCGTGGTGCGCGCCACCTCGCCAAAGGTGCCGATATGGGGCAGGCCCGACGGGCCATAGCCCGTCTCGAACAGCACATAGCCCTTTTCGGGGGCCTTCTTGTCGTAGCGTTTCAGGATGGCGCGGGCCTCTTCGAAGGGCCAGGCTTTCGATTTCATCGCAGCGTCGCGCAAGGCAGACATCGCTCCACATCCCATTCCGCCCCGCAGCCCCATGCCGCAGGAAAACATCGCGCCCGTCTATTGCCGCCCCCGCCCCGCGTCAATAATCTAAGGGTTGGTCCATAAGGAAAGCCCGCCCATGTCCGAAACCTCGCCCATGTCGCCGCAAGACGCCCTGATCGCCGTGATGGTCGCCTGCTCGGCCTCCGACGAGAACATGCGCACCGCCGAACTGGTGGCAATCCAGCGCATGGTCAACCACATGCCGGTCTTTGCGGGCTACGACCTCGACCGCATCCGCCGCATCAGCCAGATCGTCTTCGACCTGTTCGAAGAGGAAGACGGGCTGGACGCGCTGTTCGGCCTGATCCGCGACGCCCTGCCCGAACGCCTCAACGAGACCGCCTATGCGCTGGCCTGCGACGTGGTCACCGCCGATGGCAAACACAACGACGTCGAACTGCGCATGCTCGAAGAGGTGCGCGAGGAACTCAGCATCGACCGCCTGCACGCCGCCGCCATCGAATGGGGCGCAAGGGTGCGGCACATGACGCCCTGACCCCCCACCCCGACCCTCCCCCGCTGGGGGAGGGAGGTGCCCTTTCCGGCAAGGCCGGCGCGGCGCAGGCGTCGGGAAAAAGCCGAGTATTTGGGCAAGGATGAAACGGACAGCCGCGCCTTACACATACAACCCCGCCCAGCGGTTCACCAACTGCCCCTGCAACCGCCGCGCCTTGGTCAGCCACGTCTTGCCGCCCGGGGGCTGTTCGCGTTCCGCCTCGCGCAGGGCGTCGCGGCGCTCGATGTCGGCGCAATAGATGGCGAAGGCCATCTCGCGCCCTTTGGGTGGCTGGATATACCCCACCAGCCCCGACGCGAAATTCAGCGTCCCCGTCTTGCCGATCACCTTGACCGCGCTGACGATCTTGGCCCCGTCCTCGTCCTTCATCCCCAGATCGCGCAGCACCGCCTTCAGCGCCCCGCCCATGGGCGTGCCCTGCGCCGCCACCAGCGCGCGCACCATCTGCGCCGGAGCCACCCGCGACGCGGCCCCCAGCCCCGAATGGTCGACAAAGCGCGCCTGCATCCCCAGCCGCTCCCGCGCCCAATCCGACATCGCCCCGCCCGATTCCGCCAACCCCGCCGCCCCGCTCGACGACAGACCCATCACCTCGGCCGTCAGGTTGGTCGACCAGCGCAGCATCCGCCGCAGCACATCGGGCAGCGGGTCGCCCGTCACCTGCGCCAGCACGGTGCCGCCCGAAACACCCCCCTCCATGCGGCGCGGATCGGGCAAGACCACCCCCTGCGCCGCCGCCAGCGTCTGGAACACCTCGGCCGCATAGATCGCGGGGTCGCGCACCGGCAACCAGCGGCTGCCCCCCTTGCCCAGCGCCGCCCGCGATACCGTCCACTCCTCCGCCCCGCCACGTTCGCGATAGGTGAACAACGGCGTCTCGCGGTCCACCACCGCCATCCGCGCCATCCGCACCAGGGGCACGAACCGCTCGCCCCGCGCGTCCATCTGCACGGCATAGCCACCGCCGTCGCGCTTCCACTCGAAATTCACGCGGTTGTAATTCAGGTTCAACCCCGACACGGCCGGATTATAGCCCACATGCGCGGGCTGATCCGCCGCGATCTCGTCGATCAAGGGCAAGGCACCATCTGCCACCAGAAACCGCCCCGCCACCCCGCGCACCCCCGCCTTGGCCAGCGCCAGCGCCAGATCGCCCAGATCGTCGGTATCCAGCTCCGGATCACCCGATCCCGCCAGCACCAGATCGCCCTGCACCACCCCGCCCGCCACCGGCCCCAAGGCCAGCACCTGCGTGACGAAACGATGCCCAACCCCCAACCGCTCAAGCGCGAAAAGCGAGGTGATCACCTTCGCCGTACTCGCAGGTGGTAGCGGATCGTTCCCGTGCACCGCCTCGAGCACCTCGCCCGTCCGCGCATCGGCAAGGCAAAACCCCACATCCCCGCCCAACCCCGCCGCCGCGATCAGTGCATCGGGCGTCGCCACCGCCGTCGCCACCACCCCGCCCCGCGGACGCGGGCGCGGCGATACCATCAACCCTTCGGCCAGCACAGGCGATGCAACCCCCGCCAGCAACCCCGCCAGAACCGACCGCCGCGAAACCATCTCAAACCTCCGCAAAACCAGCCCAAAGGCTAACGGCACACCTCCACCCCGCGCAACCCTGCACCCTTTCACACTCGCTCAAATATCCTCAGGGGGTGAGGCGCGCCCCGCGCCGAGGGGGCGGAACGCCCCCTGAACCCGCCGCGCCTTGCGCGGCTCATGGCATGCCCGCGCCTGCGCGGGCTCCGCTTGGCAAGCGCTCAACGCCGCCAGTCGCCCCGCGCCCGTATCTCGCTCGAACTCGATCCGTCCATCGGCAGGTTCACGAAACACCACACGGGCGCACCGCGCATCCGCAAAACCTCGCCCCGCCCGACCCGCTTGGCCCTGAACACCCGCGCGGCCTTGCTCGTGCGCCCGCGCACGCCCCATCCGGGCCGCGCCAGCACCCCCACCGGCACCCGCCGCAAAATCTCTTGCCACCGCTCCCAACGATGGAACTGCACAAGGTTGTCGGCCCCCATCAGCCAGACAAAGCGCACACCGGGATACAGCGCCTGCAACGCGGCCACCGTGTCGGCAGTGTGCCGCGTGCCGATGCGCGCCTCGATATCCGTCACCACCACGCGCGGATCACGCATCACCGCCCGCGCCCGCGCCATGCGGTCCACCAACGGCGCAGGCCCCCGCGCCTTAAGCGGATTGCCGGGCGATACCAGCCACCACACGCGGTCCAGCCCCATCCGCTTGAGCGCCTCGCGCGTGATATGCACATGCCCCCGATGCGCCGGATCGAACGATCCGCCGAGCAATCCGATCACCATCCCCTTCGCGGCTCTCGGAAACCCTGCCCGCAAACCTCGCCCCCCGCCAATCACGGCAAAATCCGAACCACCCCGCGTTGCCTCCATCCGTTGCCACTGTCCAGCATTATCGCTACATACACGCCAACCCGAAAAGCGATCAGGAGCGGCACGATGGCCTCGTATCAATACGTCTATCACATGGAAGGCGTCTCCAAGACCTATCCCGGCGGCAAGAAGTGCTTTGAAAACATCCACCTGAACTTCCTGCCCGGCGTCAAGATCGGCGTCGTCGGCATCAACGGTTCGGGCAAGTCCACCCTTCTGCGCATCATGGCCGGTCAAGACACCGATTTCAAAGGCGAGGCTTGGGCCGCCAAGGGGGCCAAGGTCGGCTACCTGTCACAGGAACCCTATCTCGACCCCGCGCTCGACGTGAAGGGCAACGTGATGCTGGGCGTGGCCAAGCAACAGGCCGTGCTCGACCGCTACAACGAACTCGCCATGAACTATTCCGACGAAACCGCCGACGAAATGGCACAGTTGCAAGACCAGATCGACGCCGAAAACCTCTGGGAACTCGAAGCCACCGTCGGCGTCGCGATGGACGCCCTGCGCTGCCCGCCGGACGATGCCGATGTCGAAAGCCTCTCGGGCGGTGAACGCCGCCGCGTGGCGCTGTGCAAGCTGCTGCTCGAAAAGCCCGACATGCTGCTCTTGGACGAACCGACCAACCACCTCGATGCCGAATCCATCGCATGGCTGCAAAAGCACCTCATCAACTACAAGGGCACGATCCTGATCGTGACCCACGACCGCTACTTCCTCGACGACATCACCTCGTGGATTCTCGAACTCGACCGTGGCCGCGGCATCCCGTACGAGGGCAACTATTCCGCATGGCTGGATCAAAAGGCCAAGCGCATGCAGCAGGAAGCGCGCGAGGATAAGTCCAAGCAAAAGGCGCTCGAAAAAGAACTCGAATGGATCCGCGCCGGTGCGAAAGCCCGTCAGGCCAAGTCCAAGGCCCGTATCCAGCGCTACAACGACATGGCAGGCCAGACCGTTCTGGAACGCTCAAGCACCGCGCAGATCATCATCCCCAACGGCGAACGCCTCGGCAGCAAGGTGATCGAGGTTCAGGGCCTCAAGAAAGCCATGGGCGACCGCCTGTTGATCGAAGACCTGTCCTTCACCGTCCCGCCGGGCGCCATCGTCGGCGTCATCGGCCCCAACGGTGCCGGCAAATCCACCCTGTTCCGCATGATCACGGGGCAGGAAAAGCCGGATGAGGGCACGATCACCTTGGGTGATACTGTCCATCTGGCCTATGTCGACCAGTCGCGCGACGCGCTCGACCCCAACAAAACCGTCTGGGAAGAAGTCTCGGGCGGGTCCGAGGTCATCCATCTGGGCGACATGGAGATGAACAGCCGCGTCTACACCGGTGCCTTCAACTTCAAAGGCACCGACCAGCAAAAGAAAGTCGGCCTGCTGTCGGGCGGTGAACGCAACCGCGTCCACATGGCCAAACTGCTGCGCGCGGGCGGCAACGTCCTGCTGCTCGACGAACCGACCAACGATCTTGACGTGGAAACCCTGCAAGCGCTCGAATCCGCGATCGAAGATTTCGCAGGCTGCGCCGTCATCATCAGCCACGACCGCTTCTTCCTCGACCGCCTCTGCACCCATATCCTCGCGTATGAGGGCGACGCCCATTGGGAATGGTTCGAAGGCAACTTCCAGTCGTATGAGGAAGACAAGGTCCGCCGCTTGGGCCCCGATTCCATCGAACCCAAACGCGTCAAATACAAACGCTTCAGCCGCTGAAAAACCGCCTTGCTGCGACCCGAAGCCCCGGCCAACAGCCGGGGCTTTTCGCTGCGAATCCGGCAGGCCCGCGATCTGCACGACGCGGCATTTTTCCCCCCGCGACACAATCCCCACCCACAGCCCGCTCCGGCGCTGGGCCGTCACCAATCCGAAAATCCGCCCGACGCGGCTACCGTGATGAATACACAGTAAATACAACCGCTTGCCCGCCCCCAGCAAAATCAGCCCGCCAAAAGACCGGCAAATCCGGCCAACGCATTGACACAGAAAGGGATGTATCAACTTATACTTAAGTATGGCCCGCATGTTTTGGCATCGCCGGCTGCTGATCGTAACCAGTGCCGAATGGACCAGTAACAATGACGACCCCTCTTTCGCCCAGCGCCTTTTCCGCCCAACCCACCACCGTCAAAGACATCTTCACCCTTGCCGAAGACACCGTCGTCCTTGGCACCGGCAACCTTCTCACGCTCGACGTGCGCGCCAACGATGCCGCCACCGGCGCGATCTGGTCGATTGCCAGCACCGGCACCTTTGCCGCCCACGCCACCCAGGACAGCACCGACTGGGAGCCGACAGCCGACGGCAACCGCATGCGCATCGTCGACGGCAAGGTCGAGGTCGACCTGACCACCGCCCTGTCGCGCTACGCAGGCACCGTGCAATCGCTGCGCGCCGGCGACCAGATTACCGACAGCTTCTTTTACACCGTGCAACTTCCCGACGGCACGCTCAGCCTTGCCAAGGCCAGCTTCACCGTCACCGGCGCGAATGACGCGCCCGTCTTCTCGTCATCCCGGACCACCGTCGATTTCGTCGAAGACGGCGAAACGCGGTCCGCCTCGGGCATCCTGACGGCCACGGATGCCGATGTCGGCACCGTCCTCGGCTTTTCCGGCAGCACCTCCGATGCCTTCGGCACCTTCACCGTGCAATCGGGCGGCGCTTGGACCTACACGATCAAACCCGCGTCCGCCGCCGTCCAAAGCCTTGCCATGGGCGAGGTCAAAACCCTGACCTACCCCGTCACCGTTTCCGACGGCGCGGGCGGCAAGGCGATCCAGAACGTCACCATCACGATCAACGGCACCAATGACGCGCCGGTCATCCTGCGCGCGGTCACGACCGGCACCTTGGTCGAAGAGGCCACCACCCGCACCGTCACCGGCAAGATCACCGCCGCCGATGTCGACACGGGCACCACGCTGACCTTCTCGTCCAGCGCCGTCACCACCAACGCCGCCAACTTCGGCAGCTTTGCCGTCGATGCGACCGGCAAATGGACGTTTGCGATCAACACCGCCAGCGCCGATGTCCAGGCCTTGGCCAAGGGCCAGACCAAGACGCTCGACTACAAGGTCACCGTTTCCGATGGCGCGGGCGGCACCGTCGACCAGACCGTCAAGATCTCCATCACCGGCACGAACGATGCACCCACCGTCACGGGCGGCACATTCACCGCCACCCTGACCGAAGACACCACCGCCGCCTCGACAGGCAGCGTCAACGTCACCGATGTCGACAGTACCGATACCCTGTCTTACCGCCTCGTGCCGCTCACCGCGAAATCCGCCGACTTCGGCACCATGACGCTCGACCAGACCGGCGCGTGGAGCTTCAAGGTCGCAAACACCGCAACCGTGCAGGCCTTGGCCCAAGGCGCGACCAAGACGCTCGACTACAACGTCCTCGTCTCCGATGGCAAAGGCGGCTCCGTCCTGCAAAAGCTGACCGTCACGATCACCGGCAGCAATGACGCTCCGGTCGTCAACACCGTCGCAACCACCGCCACGGGCAGCGTCACCGAAGACGCCCGCCAAAACTCGGCCACGGGCCGCGTCATCGCCACCGATGCCGACAGCGGGGCCGTCATCACCTTTTCGCAGGCCGCCGTCACGCCGGACGCCGCCGATTATGGCAGCTTCACCGTCGATGCGACCGGCAAATGGCGCTTCGCAATCTCCAACACATCGGCCAAGGTTCAGGCGCTGAAAACCGGCGAAACCGAAACCCTGACCTATACCGTCACGGCAACCGACGATCACGGCGCGGCGGCGACCCAACAGGTAACCATCACGATCAAAGGCGCCGATGACGCCGCCGTCATCGTGAACGACACACCCAAAGCCGTGGTGACAGAAGACGGCACCCTGACCGCGACGGGCATCCTGACCGTGACCGACAAAGACGCAGGCCAAGCCAGCTTCGTCGCCCCGACCCAGCTTGCCGGCACCTATGGCACCTTTACCTTCAACGCGGCCGATGGCCACTGGAGCTATGCGCTCGACAACGCCGCAACCAATGTCCAGACCCTTGGCGCGCGGGATATCGTGACCGACAGGCTTGTCGTCACCTCGGCCGATGGCACCAGCCACACCGTCACCGTCACCATCAAAGGCGCGGTCGAACCCGCGCCGGTCCTTGCAGCCGTCAACCTCGGGGCCGACCCCTCCGATACCGACAGCGCCGGTGCCGCCAATCCGGCGGCAACCACAGGCGACGACATCACCGTCGGAACCGGCTCGGGCGACGTGCTGTCCACGCTCGACGGCAACGATACCGCCTATGGCCGCGCTGGTGCCGACCTCATCTCGGGCGGCGGCAACGACGACACCCTGTTTGGCCAATCCGGCAACGACTCGCTACTGGGCGAAGCGGGCAACGACCGCCTGCACGGCGGATCGGGCGGCGACCTTCTGGCAGGCGGCATCGGGGACGATAGCCTGACCGGCGGCTTCGGCGCAGATACCCTGAACGGTGGCGATGGTGCCGACAGCTTCATCTTCATCTCGGCCAATGACCGTGGCGACCTGATTCAGGATTTCGTCGCCGGAACCGACAAGATCGACGTGACGGCGATCGACGCCAACGCCACCGCAGACGGAGATCAGGCTTTTGCATGGGGCGGAACGCTCGCCACGGCAAACGGGCTTTGGTACGGCGCAGGCCCTTCCGGCACGACGATGATCTACGGCGACACCGATGGCAACGCCAGCACCGCCGAGTTCTGGTTCCGCGTCACCCCCGCCACATTGGCGGCGGGCGACTTCCTGCTCTGACCTGACCGCGCGAACCACAGGCCAGGGGCTCCGCCATCGCGGGGCCCTTGCCACATCTGGTTAGCCGATGATGAACAGAGTTTTTCCCTTATCTGCATAAGGTGTGCATTGATTGTGCATCGCGCACACGGGCTTGGGTCAGACGGGGCCGCAGCCCCGCATTTCGTCCAAAAACCCTTGATTTTTGTGATTTGCGTGCTTTTATCCGTGCTGCGACGTTAACTACACTCGACTTCTGTTTACCGGTTTTACCGGCGCCAGCATCGACCAGGCTGACGGGGCCAGGCCGCCGCACAGTGCGGGCGGCAGTTTTTCGACAGGAGACTTCACGATGGCCAAGGGCACCGTGAAATGGTTCAATGAAACCAAAGGCTACGGCTTCATTGCCCCCGAAGGCGGCAAGAAAGACGTTTTCGTCCACATCACCGCTCTGGAACGCGCGGGCCTGCGCGGGTTGAAGGACGGCCAAGCCGTCACCTTCGATATCGAAGCCGGTCGTGACGGTCGCGAATCGGCGACGAACCTCTCGCTCGCCTAAGATCGTTCATGCAGCGCACGCCAAGGGCGCAGCCATCAGGCCGCGCCCTTCGCCGTTTGCGACATGAAACCGTCGCGCAGCCACTAGCCGCCAGCGTCCTGCAACCCCAGACTGGCGCGATGGACCCCGATTATTCCACCCTGATCGACAGCGCCACCTTGGCCTTCATCCGCGCCACGGATGCAGCCTATCCCCCCGATACGGCTACACTTTCCATCGCACAACAGCGCGGCATCTACGACCGCATGTGTCGCGCCTTCCATCGGGGCTATCCTGCGGGCGTCACCGCGACCGACCGCACCTTCGGCGGCGTGCCCTGCCGCCACTATCCCGGTAGCGACGCCACGGTGATTTACTTTCACGGCGGCGGATTTGTTGTAGGCGGGTTACACAGCCACGATGACATCTGCGCCGAAATCCGCGCAACCTGCGGATTTCACGTGGTTTCCGTCGATTACCGGCTGTGCCCCGAAAATCCGCATCCCGCGGCCTTTCTTGACGCATTGGCAGCGACCCGCGCCATATCCGCCACACTCCCCCACCCGCTGATCCTCGCCGGAGACAGCGCCGGAGCCAACCTCGCCGCCGCCACCGCCCACGCAACCCGCGGCGAAATGATTGGAATCGCTGGACAAATTCTTATCTACCCAGACCTTGGCGGCGACGTAGACACGGGCAGTTACCTCACCCACGCCCACGCCCCCATGCTCACGCGCGACGACGTGCGCTACTATGCCGCAGTTCGCCACAGCGGCGCCGTCCCTGCGCCCGACCCCACCTTCGCCCCGCTTTCCGACAGCGATTTCAGCAACTTACCCCCGACTCTCGCCATCGCCGCCGAATGCGACCCCCTCGCCGACGATGCCCGCCTCTACGCCACCCGAATCACCACCGCAGGCGGCAAGGCCCAATCCAGCACCGAACCCGGCCTCGTGCACGGCTACCTCCGCGCCCGCGCCACCGTGCCCCGCGCCGCCGCAAGTTTCTCTCGCATTCTCAATGCAATAACGGCCCTCGCCTCAGGCCGCTGGCCCTTACAGGAGACGCCATGAACGCCCCGATCCCCAATCTGACCCACTGGAAAGAACGCTGCGACATGGCCGCCGCCTTCCGCTGGACCGCCCATCTCGGCATGAACGAAGCGGTCGCCAATCACTTCTCGCTCGCCACCAACCCCGAAGGCACCCGCTTCCTCATCAACCCCAACGGCCGCCACTTCGCCCGAATCACCGCGTCATCCCTGATCGAGATCGACGCCAACGATCCCGAAACCATGAACCGCCCCGACGCGCCCGACCCTACCGCTTGGGGTCTGCATGGCTCGATCCACCGCAGCTTGCCCCACGCCCGCTGTCTGATGCATGTGCATTCGATCCACGCCACGGTGCTTGCCAGCCTCGCCGACAGCCGCCTTCCGGCGATCGACCAGAACTCCGCCATGTTCCACAACCGCCAAGTCGTCGACGACCATTATGGCGGCATGGCCTTTGAAGCCGAGGCCGCCCGCTGCGCCGAACTTCTCGCCGACCCCAAGATCACCACCATGATCATGGGCAGTCACGGCGTGCTGATCGTCGGCCAGACACCTGCCGAAACCTTCAACCGCCTCTACTACTTCGAACGCGCAGCCGAGACCTATATCCGCGCCCTGCAAACCGGAAAGCCCTTGCGCTATCTATCGGAAGAGATTGCCGAAAAGACCGCGCAGGAATGGGAGGCCTACCCAGGTGCCGCCGATTTCCACATGGCCGAAATCCGCGCCTTGCTCGACGAACAGGGCGCGACCTACGCAACCTGAACCGACTCAGCTTCATGGCCGCGGGCACGGCCATCCCCCTTTGCGTCAGCATCGATGGTGCCAGCGCCGACTGGCCCGGCACCATATCCGCCGCCCGCATCTCGGCCCCGCCGAAATACCAGCACGCAAAGTCCTGTTGCCATTCGCCCGTCAGGCCGTGCTGGCCGCCGCTTCGCCGCCAATGCACGGGCGATGCACACTCGCTCACAGCGCTGTGGTCGAACAGGTCCTTTACACGCTTTGCCCAGCAAGCCGAAGTAAGGGGCCAAGGGTCGCCCGCTGGACCGTACCGACTGTCTGGCGCGCGTTCCGTGCCACGTCGGCCATCCGGTGGATCATCTGCACTCGCGCAGATGGTCTTGCTTCGGTTTGCAAGATCGGGCGACGAACAGGCGCGGCACCTCCTCGTCCCGGTCGCGCTGTAAAACCAGCGTTGCGCCATGCCGTGCCCGTAGCCGCGCCACCATACGCAGATGGGTGGCGCTTGCCGTCAGCTCGGCCTCGGCACGGGTGCGCACGGCCCGGCCGGCCCGCGACCGGAGCTGCTTTGCACACACGGGTGGCCCGCGCCGAAGGCGGATCATCAGGCCGCATCTGCCACCGTTCGGTAGACGATTCCGCGATGTCCGGCCCGTGCACCATGTTCTCGAAACCTCCTTCGTCGGTTTCGACTGCAGGCGTCCCCCGCAATTGGTGTCACGTCGTTCAACCGCGCAACGACAAAGGCCAAAGGCTGATCCGACGATACCTGCAACCGCAGCCGCGCAGCCCGCAACAAGTCCAATGTCGCATCAAGTGGTGCGGTATCAAAACAGATCGACATCGCATGATCGTCACGCTGGTCGCCCGGCATTTCGGCATTCAAGCCTGGCACAATCTTTTACCTTGGATTTGGTGTGGTCCTCCTGCATCAGCTCCGGCCGCAAGCCGGTTTCGCCGCTTGATCCACCATTTGCGCCCCCCGCGCGAATCGCGCGAACGCTGCGGCGACCGCCCCGTCCTTTTGCGCCACGCCCTGTCGTTTCCCTCTCTTTACGCCCCCCGCCAAAGGCCTAATGTCGCCGCCAGATCACCGCCCCATCAGCCCGAGGACCCCATGACCCACCCCAACATCCTGATCGTCATGGTGGACCAGTTGACTGGCACACTGTTCCCCGATGGCCCCGCCCCCTTTCTTCACGCGCCGAACCTGAAACGCCTTGCCGAACGTTCGGCCCGTTTCGCCAATGCCTACACGCCCTCGCCGCTGTGCGCGCCCGCGCGCGCCGCCTTCATGTCGGGTGCCCTGCCCAAACGCACGCGCGTCTATGACAATGCCGCCGAATTCGCCTCGGACATTCCGACCTACGCCCACCACCTGCGCCGCGCGGGGTACCAGACAGCCCTGTCGGGCAAGATGCATTTCGTCGGCCCCGACCAGTTGCATGGATTCGAGGAACGGCTCACCACCGACATCTACCCGGCCGATTTCGGCTGGACCCCCGATTACCGCAAACCGGGCGAACGGATCGACTGGTGGTATCACAACCTCGGCTCGGTCACCGGCGCGGGCGTTGCCGAAATCACCAACCAGTTGGAATATGATGACGAGGTTGCCTTCAACGCGGTCCAGAAACTTTACGACCTGTCGCGCGGCGGCGACAAACGCCCGTGGATGCTGACCGTCAGCTTCACGCATCCGCACGACCCCTTCGTCGCCCGCCGCAAGTTCTGGGACCTGTATGAAGGTGCCCCCGAGTGCGAACCTCCAGAATCGATTGCCTATGATGCGCAAGACCCCCATTCCAAGCGCCTGATCGACGCTTGCGACAGCCACGCCTTCGACATCACGCCCGACCATATCCGCCGCGCCCGCCAAGGCTATTTCGCCAATATCAGCTATGTCGACAGCAAGATTGGCGAAGTGCTGGCCACGCTTGAAGCCACCCGCCAAGAGGCGGTCGTGGTGTTCCTGTCGGACCATGGCGAAATGCTGGGCGAACGCGGGCTGTGGTTCAAGATGAACTTTTTCGAAGGCTCGGCCCGCGTACCTTTGATGATCACCGCGCCCCAAGTGCCCGCAGGCCGGATCGACACGCCCGTGTCCACCATCGACGTCACCCCCACGCTCGCAGCGCTTGCAGGTATCGACATGGCCGAAGTCATGCCTTGGACCGATGGCGAAAACCTCGTCCCGCTGGCGCAGGGTTTTGACCGCACCACACCCGTATTGATGGAATACGCCGCCGAAGGGTCGATCACCCCGCTCGTTGCATTGCGCGAAGGGTCGTGGAAATACATCCGCTGCATGGCCGACCCCGACCTGCTGTTCAACCTCGACAGCGACCCGTCGGAACGCGTCAACCTTGCCGCCGATCCTGCCCATGCCGCAACGCTGGCCAGGTTCAGGGCCGAGGCCGAAGCCCGCTGGAACCTGCCCGCCTTCGACGCTGCCGTGCGCGAAAGCCAAGCCCGCCGCTGGGTGGTATACGAGGCCCTGCGCAACGGGGCTTATTACCCGTGGGACCATCAGCCCCTGCGCGCAGCATCCGAACGCTACATGCGCAACCACATGGACCTGAACGTGCTGGAAGAAAACAAACGCTTCCCGCGCGGCGAATGACCTTCGACGCAGCTTAGGCCGCACGGTCGCAAGATGAGTATTTGAGACAAGGATGAAGAGGATCGCCAGCCCCTTCACCCTTGTCCAAATACTCTCTCCGCACCGCCCGTTCCGAACGCACCATTCCAGAATTTACGGCGGCAGCCCGCCCGAGCGGGGGCTCGATGCCCCCCGAGGGCGGGGCGGTTACGGTGCGTCGGCGAGAATTAGTTCGGCGCCCTTCCAGCCCATCATCATCGAGGGGGCATTGGTGTTGCCCGCGATCAGGTTCGGAAACGCGCTTGCATCCACCACCCGCAGACCGGCGATGCCATGTACCCGCAGCCGTGCATCGACCACGCTTGTCGCAGGGTCCGGCCCCATCCGGCAGGTGCAGGACGGGTGATAGACCGTCCCGGACCTTGCACGGAAATCTGCGATCATCGCCTCGTCGCTTTGCACCCCGGGCCCCGGTCGCAGTTCTTCCGCGATCAGCCTTGCAAGGGGCGGTTGCGCCGCCAGATGCCGCAGGTATTTCACCGCGGCCAGCATTTCCTGTACGTCATGGTTCGTCGAGAAGGCGTTGGCGGTGATCACCGGGTGTTCGAAGGGATCGGCCGAACGCAGCCGGATATGCCCCTTGGACGAGGGGCGGCAGTTGGACAAGCCAATCGACATGCCCGGAAACGGGTCGGGGGTCAGCAAGGGGCGCTCGCCCTCGCGCGGGATCAGCGTGGAAAACGCCTGCATGTAAAGCTGCATGTTCGGGCGCGGAAGGGAGGGATCGGTGCGGAAGAACCCGCCCGCATGGTTGATCGATTTGGCCAGTGGTCCCGCCCCCGCCAGCACGTATTTCATGCCTGCGACCAGTTTGCCCCACCACGGACGCAGCTCGTCGTTATAGGTCGGTACCTTCATCCGCCATGTGTAGTTGATGCCCTGATGGTCGCTCAGATGGTCGCCTACATTCGGGTTATCCAGCAACACCGGAATTCCCAATCCCTGCAACAGCGCCGCAGGCCCCACCCCAGAAAGCTGCAACAGTTGCGGCGAGTTGATCGCACCGCCCGACAGGATCACCTCGGCCTTGGCCCGCAGCACATGTGCCACCCCGCCACGGGTGTATTCCACGCCAACGGCGCGCCCGTTCTCGATGACCACCCGCGTCACCATGGCGCCCGTGATCACGCGGCAATTTTGCCGCTTCATCGCAGGCCGCAAAAACGCCCGCGCCGACGAATTGCGCCGTGCTTTCTTGATCGTCATCTGATAGACGCCCGCGCCTTCCTGCTCGGCCCCGTTGAAATCGGCCACCTCGCGCAGGCCTGCGCTTTCGCAGGCGTCGATGTAGGGGCGCACCAGTGGATGCAGCCCCTTGCGGTTGGCCGACACGAACAGCGGGCCACCTGCACCGCGCCAGTCGTCGGCTCCCGCCTCGGTATCTTCCATTGCCTTGTAAGCGGCCAGCACATCGGGCCAGTCCCAGCCCGGATTGCCCGCCGCCGCCCATTCCGCGTAATCGGCCTTGTGCCCGCGGATATAGACCATCGCGTTGATGCTTGACGATCCGCCCAGCACCTTGCCCCTTGGCCAATGGTCGCGCGCGCCCGCCAATCCCGGATCGGGTTCGGTCTTGTACAGCCAGTTCACGCTCGGGTCATAGAACAGCTTGCCATAGCCCAAGGGCAGCATGACATAGAACCGCCGGTCGCTGCCGCCCGCCTCGAGCACCGTCACCCGATGTTTGCCGCTGGCGCTCAGCCGTTCGGCCAGAACCGAACCGGCCGACCCCGACCCCACGATGATGTAATCCGTCTCGTCCATGAAGCCCTCGCGAAACCGTGCCCGACCCTAGGCGCGGGCGCGCGGCCGGTCACGGCGGAATGCGACATGAAGCAGTCGCTTCCGCGCCTAGCGCCCCTTCCAGACCGGATCGCGCTTTTCGGCAAAGGCCCGCGCGCCCTCTAACTGGTCCTCGCTGGAGTAAAGCCGGTCCACCGTCGGCAATTGCCGCTTGGTCACGCGGTTCAGTGCATCCTGAAAGCGCATGGCTTCCGCCTCGCGCACCACTTCCTTGATCGCGGCGTAAACCAGGGGCGGGCCGCTTTCCAAAAGCCGCGCCAGTTCCCACGCTTTCGGCAACAGATCGGCGGGCGAGGTGATCTCCTTGAGCAGTCCCCAGCGCAGCGCCTCGTCGGCATCGAACCAGCGTCCCGTCAGCAGCAGGTCCATCGCAACGTGATAGGGTATCCGCTTGGGCAGCTTGATCGAAGCCGCATCTGCCACCGTGCCCGACCGGATTTCCGGCAGAGCAAAGGTGGCGTTGTCACTTGCAAGGATCAGATCGCAAGACAGCGCCAGTTCAAGCCCGCCCCCGCAGCAAATGCCGTTCACGGCAGCAATCACCGGCTTGTTCAAGTTGGGCAATTCTTGCAGACCACCGAAGCCGCCGACACCGTAATCGCCATCTACCGCATCGCCGCCCGCAGCAGCCTTCAAATCCCATCCGGGGCAAAAGAACTTTTCCCCTTCGGCCCGCAGGATGCACACTCTGAGCGTGTCGTCATCGCGGAAGTCACGGAACACCAGACCCATGATCCGGCTGGTCACCAGATCGATCGCATTGGCCTTGGGCCGGTCGAGCGTGACTTCCAGCACAGCCCCTTCGGTCCTTGTCCTGATCGGCCCTTCGGTTCGCATCTGCATCATGTCGCTTCCTCCCAGATCACCGCATCCACCGCCACGGCCCCGCTTTCGCGCACCAGCAGCGGGTTGATTTCGATCTCTTCCAAGCCCGGGCCGGCCATCATGGCCTGCAAGGCCATGACAACACCGACAACGGCCGCCACATCGGCCCGCGCCCGTCCGCGATACCCGTCGAGCAGCGGCCAAAGCCGCAGCCGCCGCAGCGCCGCCAAAACGTCGTCTTCCGCCACCGGCAGCACCAGAGAAACCGTATCGGCCAGCAATTCCGCCGTTACCCCGCCAAAGCCCAGCGTCAGCGTGGCCCCGTAAACCGGATCACGCCGCACCCCGAGCAGCAGTTCGGCCACCACGCCCGTCACCATCTCTTCGGCCAGGTAGCCCTGCGCGCCCGGCATGTCGGATTGCCCGTCAAGCGAAGACAGGCCCAGCCGCACCGCCCCCGCCTCGGTCTTGTGCGCAAAGCCAAGGGCTTTCAGCGCGAAGGGTTCCGCCAGTCCGGAAACATCCAGCGCGGCAATCGCAGGTGCCGTTACCCCCTTGGGCACGGCAACCCCCGCAGCCGCCAGCAACGCCTTGGCTGAAGCTTCATCGCGCAGCCGCAGCGCACGCATGCCAAGCGTTGCCAAAGGCCGCCACCCCTGCCGCCCCGCAGCCGTCTGCGCCGCCTTGACGGCACCAAGCGCCGTCTCCAGCCCCATCATCGGCACCACGTTGCGCTCCATCATCGCAATTGCGCGGTCTTCGTCGAAATTCTCGGGCAGCGACCCCACGGCAAAGGCAGGCTTGCCCGTAGATCGCGCCGCGGCGACGATGGCGTCGATCGCGGGCTGGAAACTCGACGGATCGCAGCGGTCGGGGCGCGGCGGGTCGATGATGAAGATGCCAGCGTCATAGCCCGCAAGCATGGTGGTGAACACATCCGTGGTGCGCGGCCCGTCACCCCAGATGAAGGTGTGGTAATCCAGCGGATTGGCGATGGTCACGATAGGGCCGAGGATTTCGCCCAGCCGTTGCCGCTGCGCGTCGCCCGGCGCGGGGAATTCAAGACCGAAGGGCGCGGCAAGATCGGCCACCAACCCCGCCTCGCCCCCGGAACAGGACAGCGAACACAGCCGCGGCCCGAGTGTGGGTCCGCAGAGGTGGAAGATCTTGAGCGTTTCGATCAACTCGGCCGGCGTCGCCACTTCGGCCACACCGCAGGCCCGCAGGAAAGCCGACGACGCAGCGCCCCCGCCAGCCAGCGAAGCGGTATGCGACGCCGCGGCCGTGCGCGACAGGTCCGTCTTGCCCGATTTGATGCAGACGATTCCCTTGCCCGCCGCCCGTGCCCGTTCGGCCAATGCGGCAAAGGCGGCGGCGTCGCCGATCCCTTCGACATACATGCCAAGCGCCGTCACCCGATCATCGGCCAGAAGCGCCCCTGCCAGTTCCGCCAAGCCCACCTGTGCCGCATTGCCCAGACAGGCGACATAGGCGACAGGCAGGCCGCGCGCCTGCATGGTCAGGTTGATGACGATGTTGGAAGATTGCGACAGCAGCGCCACGCCCCGCTCGACCCGCCGCCCGCCGTGCTGGTCGGGCCACAACAGGGCACCGTCGAGATAGTTGATGACGCCATAGCAATTCGGCCCGAGGATCGGCATGTGACCTGCCGCAGCGACCAGACGTTCCTGCAAGCCGGACTCGCCCGCTTCTTGCCAACCGCTGGCGAAACAGGTGGCACCCCCCGCCCCCATCGCGGCGAGTTCCGCCACCACCTCCAGCGTGGCATGCCGGTTCACCCCGATGAATGTCGCATCCGGCGGCGCGGGTAGATCGGCGAGGCTGCGATAGCATCGCACCCCCGCAATCGAACCGCGCGTGGGGTGCACGGGCCAGACCGGCCCGTCAAAGCCCATCTTGGCGCATTGCTCGATCACATTCGCCGCCCAGCCTGACCCCAGAACGGCAATCGACCGGGGCCGCAGCAGCCGAGACAGATCACGCATGCCGCTCCCCCCGACCAAACGGAGTGCGCGTTCCGCGCACAAGGCATTCCTGTCGGCTGCGCGGCGCAGGCGCCGCTTGCCTCCGCAGGGGGGCTTTCCGCCCCCCACGGAGCGCGTGCCGCGCTCCTCCCCCCGAGGATATTTTCAAACAGATGAAAAAGCAGAAAGGCCGCTCTGTCCCCGCGACGGGGGACAGAGGGTCTTCACCTGTTACGGTCATCGGCGTCCCCGCCTGTACCGTCGGACCAGTTTGTAAGATCGGGATTAACATTCCGTTACTTCATCTGTTCTCTAAATATCCTCGGGGGGTGAGCCCCGCAGGGGCGAGGGGGCAGAATGCCCCCTGATTTTTCGCAGAAAAATCGTCATGCGCCGAAGGCCCGCAGCAGTTGGCGGCTGATGATGTGGCGCTGGATTTCGCTGGTGCCTTCCCAGATGCGTTCGACCCGCGCGTCGCGCCAGATGCGTTCGAGCGGCAGATCCTCCATCAGGCCCATGCCGCCGTGGATCTGGATCGCCTCGTCGGCCACCATTGCCAGCACTTCGGTTGCCTTCAGCTTGGCCATCGACATATCGGCTTCGGTCACCGAACCTTCGTCGAAGCGCCACGCGGCGTCCCATGTCAAAAGTTCCGCCGCCTTCAACTCCATCGCCATATCGGCCAGTTTGAAGCTGACGCCCTGAAACTTGCCGATGCTCTGGCCGAACTGTTTGCGCTCGGCGGCGTATTGCACCGCGTGGCCCAAGGCGCGGTCGGCGCGGCCAAGGCAGGTGGCTGCCACCTGTAGCCGCGTGGCGCCCAGCCAGGTGTTCGCAACCTCGAAGCCCTTGTGCACCTCGCCCAGCACCTGCTCTTGCGGGATGCGGCAGTTATCGAATTCCAGCACGGCGTTGGTATAGCCGCGATGGCTGACGTTACGATACCCGTCGCGCACCGTGAAGCCAGGCGTGCCCTTGTCGACGAAGAAGGCGGTGATCAGCTTCTTCTTGCCCTTGGGCGTGTCTTCCTCGCCGCTTGCCATGAAGCAGATCGCGAAATCGGCAAGGTCGGCGTGGCTGATGAAATGCTTGGTGCCGTTCAGCACCCAGTCCGTCCCGTCCTGCCGTGCCGATGCGGTCATCCCCCGCAGGTCGGACCCCGCCCCCGGTTCGGTCATGGCAAGGCAATCCCACTTCTCGCCCCGGATGCAGGGGTAAAGGTACTTCTGCCGCTGCGCCTCGGTTCCCGCCAGCAAGATGTTGGATGGCCGCGCCACGCAGGTCCAGTGCAGGGCGTAATTCGCCCGCCCCAACTCGCGTTCGTAAAGCAGCCATGACAGCGTATCCAACCCCGCGCCGCCCACCTCGGCGGGCATGTTGGCGGCGTAAAGCCCGGCCGCCATCGCCTTGGCCTGCAATTCGCGGATCAGGTCCATCCGCAGGTGGCCCGTACGTTCCACCTCGGCCTCGTGCGGGTACAACTCGGCCTCGACAAAGGCGCGGGTCGTCTCGACGATCATCTTCTGTTCGTCGGTCAATCCGAAATGCATCGCTGCCCCCTTATGGGTCCACGTTATAGGTCATGCCGTCCACGGCGATGGCCTGCCCCGTCACCATCCTTGCCGCATCCGAGGCAAGGAACAGCGCCATGTCGGCCACGTCTTCCGGATCGGTCAGCCGCTTCATCGCCGTGCCGCCGGCATAGCCCTGCCGCACGGCATCGGGCGTCATCCCCTTGGCAGCCGCTTCCGCCGCGATAACGCGGTCGATGCGCGGGCCGTTCACCGAACCAGGGCAGATTGCGTTGGCGCGGATGCCATGAGGGCCAAGCTCCATCGCCACGGTCTTCATCAGCCCGATCACGCCCCATTTCGCCGCCACGTAGGGCGCACGATAGGGGGTGCCATAAAGACCGCTGGTCGACGACGTGAAGATCATCACCCCCGCTTTCGCCGGTTTCATCAGCCGCGCGCCATATTTCGCGGCCAGCATCGCCCCGTCGAGATTGACGCCAAGGCACTGGTGCCATTCATCCAGCGGCATATCCTCGATCGCGGCGGTCGGCCCCTTGATTCCTGCATTGGCGCAAAGCACGTCAAGCCCGCCCCAAACTGCACCGATGCTGTCGAACACGTCGGCCATCGCCGCTTCGTCGCCCGCATCGCAAAGCGTTGCGGTGATCCCGTCCGGCACCGCTGCCAGCGCCGCAGCGTCCACATCCGTTACATGCACACGGTAACCGGCAGCGGCAAAAGCGCGGGCCATCACCAGCCCGATGCCATTCGCCCCCGCCGTGACGAGCACCCGCTTCACTTGCGCTGGCCCACCGCGCGACCCGCCGTTTCCGGCTTTGCCAACACGGCATGCGCCGCCGCGATCGGCATCAGCCGCGCCTGTATCGCCGCAGGGGCGGCACAGGTTTTGCCCGCCTTCATATCCACATGCAGCAGCATCTGTTCCAGCGTGGCGACCGCCGCGCCGTCCTTGAGGATGCGGATGAAGATGTGCAGCCGCTTTTCATCGGCATGCAGCACCTGCACGGTTCCGGTCAGCGCATCGCCCAGCTTTGCCTCGCCCAGATGCATGATATGCGTCTCGGCGGTGTAGTAGCTGAAGCCCGTGCCGACATAGGCCACATCCGCCCCGATATGGCGCAGGAAGGCATCCGAGGTTTCGGACGCGCAGAACAGGTAGCGGCTTTCGGTCATATGGCCGTTATAGTCGATCCAGCCGGGCAGCACGGTCAGCCGCGCCATCTCCATCGGGCCGGTCCCCGCGACGGGTGCTGGCATCGCGGCTTTGCGCCGTGCATCATGGTCCAACAGAACCTTGCCCGCGCCCCAGTTGCGTTCCTTTAGCACGCGCAGAAAACCGATCAGGTTCTGGTCGCGGATACGTTCCAGCTCTCGGATCGTATGCATTCCAGACTGCGCGTCGGACTGGCCCGCGATCAGGTCGACCAATTCGTCGTTGAATTCGGGCACGTCCATCAGCTTGGTCCATGGCCATGTCAGGCAAGGGCCGAATTGCGCCATGAAATGCTTCATCCCCGCCTCGCCGCCCGCAACGCGATAGGTCTCGAACAGGCCCATCTGGCCCCAGCGCAGGCCAAAGCCCATGCGGATCGCCTCGTCGATTTCCTCGGTCGTGGCGATGCCGTCCTTGACCAGCCAAAGCGCCTCGCGCCACACGGCTTCGAGGAAGCGGTCGGCGATATGGGCGTCGATTTCCTTGCGCACATGCAGCGGGAACATTCCGATCTCGCGCAGCGTCTCTTTCGCCGCTTCGATCAATGTAGGGTCGGATTTGGGCGAGGGCACCACTTCGGCCAAGGGAAGCAGATAGACAGGGTTGAACGGATGCGCGACGAAAATGGTCGCAGGGTTCGCGGCGTTTTGCTGCAGTTCGGACGGTTTGAAGCCGCTGGTAGATGATCCGATAGGGGTGTCGGGCGCGACCTGCTGGATCTGTGCAAAAACGCGATGCTTGAGGTCGAGCCGTTCGGACACGCTTTCCTGAATGTAATCCGCCCCCTCGACCGCCTCGGTGATCGTGCCTGCAAAGGTGATCTTGCCTTCGGCTGGCATCGGCCCGTCCGACAGCGCAGGCAGCGCCTTGCGGGCGTTGGCGAGCACTTCGCCCACCTTGCGCGGCGCTTCGGGATCGGGGTCGAACACCGCCACGTCCCAGCCGTTCAGCAAGAACCGCGCAGCCCAACCGCCACCGATAACGCCGCCCCCGATGATCGCTGCCTTGCGCGCCATGTCCGTCTTCCTTTCAGGTCCAGATCAAGACCAAAACCAACAGGGCCAGACATCCGGCCCCGATCCATCCGATTGGCAGGGGCCGGTTCCGCGGCCCTGCCTTGCGCGGCACCGGCGCGGATGTCCCGCCCGCCTCGCGCGCGGGCATGCGCCCCGAAAGCCGCATCGCCTCGGGCGAAAAGGCCACCGTCACCGCCGCCGCCGGCGGTTGGTGCACGGGCACCAGCCGCGCCGCCAGCGCCTCGGGCGTTACCTCGGCCCGCCGCAGCGCCTCGGCGTCTTCGGGGGCCAGCCGCAGGTCAAGCCCTTGCGCCACGTTGCGCAAGACGAACCCCGCTTCGACCGCCAGCAGCATCCAGCCCCGCCCCACCGGCGTGACCTTTGACACCGCTTGCGGTGCCACGGGTCCGGTCGGGGGGCGCACAGGCTCCATGTCAGCGCGGCAGCGGAGGGCGTTTCTCGAGCTTCAGCCGCGCCCGCACCTCGGCGGGGGTAATCACCCGCGCGCCCATGTTCTCGATGATGCTCGCGGCCCGCTCAACCAGTTGCGCATTGGTGGCAAGCACGCCCTTTTCCAGCCAGAGGTTGTCTTCCAGCCCGACCCGCACGTTGCCGCCTGCCAGCACGGCGGCTGCGACATAGGCCATCTCGTTCCGTCCGATGGAAAAGGCCGAATAGTGCCAGCCCGCAGGCACGTTGTTGACCATCGCCATGAAGGTATTGAGGTCATCGGGCGCACCCCACGGCACGCCCATGCACAGTTGCACCAGCACGGGTTCGGGGATCGCGCCTTCCTTGACCAGTTCCTTGGCCAGCCACAGATGGCCGGTATCGAAGGCCTCGATCTCGATCCGCACCCCCGCCGCCGTCATGCGCCGTGCCATGTCGCGCAACAGGCCGGGCGTGTTGACCATGACGTAATCGGCTTCGTTGAAGTTCATCGTCCCGCAATCGAGCGTGCAGATTTCGGGCCGACATTCGACCACATGCGCCACGCGCTCGGCAGCGCCCGCCATGTCGCTGCGCGGGCCCATGCGGCCCATATCTTCGGTTCCCTCGAAATAGATGTCGCCGCCCATCCCCGCCGTCAGGTTCAACACCACATCGGTGGCGCTGTCGCGGATACGCTCGGTCACTTCGCGGTAAAGCGCGGGGTCACGCGCGGGTTTGCCGGTTTCGGGGTCGCGCACATGGCAATGCACCACGGCAGCCCCCGCCTTTGCCGCCGCAATCGCGCTTTCGGCGATCTGCTGCGGGCTGCGCGGCACATGGGGCGAACGGTCCTGCGTCCCGCCCGACCCCGTCACGGCACAGGTGATGAAAACCTCGCGGTTCATGGCAAGCGGCATGGTCGTCCCTCCCTTATTGTCGGCAAAGAGTAACGCCCTTGCTGTGCCATGCGTGACCGTTTACGAAATTCGCATGACCGGAAGCGCAACGATCTTTGCCCCCTCGGCCCGCCCGCTTACCATCGCGGTGCTGGTGCTGCCGCATTGCTCGATCCTCGAGGTGGCTTCGGTCCTCGACCCCTTACGCGCCGCCAACCGCCACCTCGGACAGGATGCCTATCGCTGGCGCGTCGTGTCGCCCGATGGTCGCCCCGTGCCGCTGACCTGCGGGATCGAGTTGCCCTCGTCCGGCCCCCTTTCCGCTGCCGAAGGCGCAGATGCGCTGATCCTTATCGTCGGCTATCGCCAGTCCGAGGTGGCAACCCGCCCGCTCTTGCGCGACCTTGCCCGCATGGCCCCCCGCTTTCGCCTGATCGCAGGGGTCGATGCGGGCGCATGGGTCATGGCCCGCGCCGGATTGCTGAACGGCCACCGCGCCACCGTGCATTGGGAAGACTTCGAGGATTTCGCAAGCGCCCATCCCCAGGTCGATACGGTCCCCGACCGCTGGGTGATCGACCGCACCCGCGCCAGCGCGGGCGGGGCCGCCCCCGCCCATGACCTGATGCTGCACCTGATCGCCACGCGCCACGGTGCGCCGCTGGCCCGTCAGGTGGCGGCTTCCTTCCTGACCACCACGCGCGACGGCCACGAACCGCAAACCGCCCCTGCGCCGCAGCCGGACCCGCGGCTCGACCCGCGCGTGGCCGCCGCCGTGGCGCGGATGGAGGCGCGCATCGACACGCCCGAACCCGCTGCAACCACGGCCCGCGCCGTGGGCCTGTCGCCGCGCCGCCTAGAAACCCTGTTTCGCGAAAACCTTGGCCTGCCCCCCGCCGCCTATGCCCAGACCCTGCGCCTGCAAGCCGCCCGCCGCCTGATCACCGACACCCGCCACAGCCTGACCGAAATCGCCCTGCGCTCGGGCTTTGGCAGCCAAAGCGCGCTATCGCGCGCCTTTCGCCAGCACTTCGGCACGCCCCCAAGCACCCTACGGCGGCGCGCCCCCTCACCCTGACCCTCTCCCCCGCGGGGAGAGGGGACGGCCATCCTGAAGCGTCACCGCATGCCCTCCCTCTCCCTTTGGGGGAGAGGGTCGGGGTGAGGGGCCATGTCACACCACGTCGAGCAGCCCGCGCCCTTTGAGCAGCGCCTCGACCTCCGGCATCTTGCCACGGAAGCGGGTGTACAATACTTCCGCCTCCTCCGATCCGCCCGCCGACAGGATGTGCTTTTCCAACAGCGCCGCAACCGCAGGATCGAACGGCCCGCCCGCTTCTTCAAACGCGGCAAAGGCATCGGCATCCATCACTTCCGACCACATGTAGGAATAATAGCCCGACGAATAACCGTCGCCTGAAAACACATGCGCGAAATGCGGCGTGGCGTGGCGCATCCTGATCGCACGCGGCATGCCCAGACCTTCCAGCACCTCGGCCTGCTTCGCCATTGGATCGGCGGGCGCCGCGCCCTCGTGAAATGCCAGATCGACCAGAGCCGATGACACAAATTCCACCGTGGCAAAGCCCTGATCGTAGGTTCCCGCCGCCAGAAGCCGCGCCAGCATATCGGCAGGCATCGGCTCGCCCGTCTGCCAGTGCCGCGCGTGTTTCTCGAGCACTTCGGGCACTTCCAGCCAATGTTCGTACAACTGGCTTGGCAGTTCCACAAAGTCCCGCGCCACGGTGGTGCCCGAGATGAAACCGAATGTCACATCAGACAGCATCTGATGCAGGGCATGGCCGAATTCGTGAAACAGCGTGCGCGCATCGTCATAGGACAGCAGCGCAGGCTCGCCCTTGGCAAAGTTGCACACATTCACCACGATGGGCCGCACATCGCCGCCCAGCTTTTTCTGCGACCGCATCGCCGAACACCACGCCCCAGACCGTTTCGACGAACGCGCGAAGTAATCCCCCAGAAACACCGCAATATGTTTACCTGCGCGGGTCACTTCCCAGCCGCGTACATCGGCATGATAGAACGGCCCGTCGATCTCGCGGAATTCCAGCCCGAACAGGCGGTGCGCGCAATCGAACTGCGCGCCCAGCATGGCATCGAGCGACAGGTAAGGCTTCAACGCCGCCTCGTCCAAGTCATGCTCGGCGCGGCGCCGCTTTTCGGAATAATAGCGCCAGTCCCACGGCTCCAGCGGCCCGGCCTCGCCATCGGCTACCAGCCGCGCTTCAAGCAGCGCCGCATCGGCCAACGCCTTGCGCTTGGCAGGCTCCCACACCCGCATCAACAGCCCGCGCACCGCATCGGGCGTCTTTGCCATTTCCGGCTCCAGCTTGAAATCGGCAAAGCTGGCATAGCCCAGCAGCTTCGCCCGCTCTTCGCGCAAGCTTAGTATCTCGGCAGCAATCGCGCGATTGTCGGCTGCGTTGCCATTGGCCCCGCGCGACACCCACGCCTCAAAGGCCTGCTGGCGCAAGGCGCGACGGGGCGAGAATTGCAGGAACGGCACGATCAGGCTGCGGTTCAGCGTTACCACCGGACCGTTCTGCCCACGCTCTACCCCTGCCGCCCGTGCTGCGGCCACCACGAACTCGGGCAGGCCTGCCAGGTCCTCCTCGGCCAGGACCATGAACCATTCGCGCTCGTCGGCCAGCAGGTTCTGGCCAAAGGCGGTGCCCAGCACCGCCAGCCGCGATTTCACCGCCGTAAGCCGCTCGGCCTCGGCCCCCTGCAACTCGGCCCCAGACCGCACGAACATACGGCGATACAGCGTCAGAACCCGCATCTCTTCGCCGGTCAGGCCCAGCGCATCGCGCCGCGACCACAGATCGTCGATGCGCGCGAACAGCGCCTTGTTGTTGGTCACCTCTGACGCGAATGCCGACATCTTCGGTGCCAGATCGCGCATCAGCGCCTCGCGCGCCTCGGTGCTGTCAGCGCCCGCAAGATTGTAGAACAGGCCCGACACACGGTCCAAACCCGCCTCGGCCAATTCGAGCGCGGCGATGGTGTTGGCGAATGTCGGGGCGTCAGACGCATCGGCAATCGCTGCGATGTTCCCCCGCGCCTCGGCCAAGGCCGCATCGAAGGCTGGCCCGAAATCCCCGTCCCGTATCGCCGCGAAAGGCGGCAGTCCAAACGGCGCGGTCCACGGGGCAAGCAGCGGATTGGTCATGACGGGAACTCCTTTTGACGCAAAACTAGGCAGCAGGATCGCCCGCGTCCACCCCTTCATCCTTGCACAAATACCTACGGTGCGGGGGCTGGCCCCCGCTGGCACCGCCTAACGTTCCTGCCGAGCCTTCAACCGTTGCTCCAGCCGCCGCATCAGCAGGCTTAGCCCGATCGTCATGGTAAGGTAGATCAGCGCTGCCACGTTATAGGTCTCGAAATACTTGAAGTTCCCCGCCGCCGTCACCTTGGCAAGCTGTGTCACATCGCCAACCCCCAGCACCGACACCAGCGACGAATCCTTCACCATCGCCACGAAATCATTGCCCAAAGGCGGCAGCACCGTGCGGAAGGCCTGCGGAAAGACGATATGGCGGAACCGTTGCCAGCCCGACAGGCCCAGCGCCTGCGCGGCCTCGATCTGGCCTTTGTCCACCGCCTGCAATCCGGCGCGGAAAATCTCGGCCAGAAAGGCGGAATAGGCCAGACACAGCGCCAGCACCGCCCGCCACAGCAGCGGCACGTCGCGTGCCCGTGCAAGCCCCAGACCCAACGGTTCGGCCAGCCAATTCCACGCCGCCACCAGCGCGGGAACCAGAACAAAGGCCACGTACAGCAGCAGCACGATGATCGGCACGCCGCGCATCACCTCGATATAGAACCGGCACAGTTGCCGCAGCAGGCGCGACCGCGACAACGATCCCACCGCCAGCAGCAGGCCCATGCCGCAGGCCGTCAGATAGGCAAAGACCGACACCAGCACCGTGATCTTCACGCCCGCCGACAGGGTCGACAGCACGGCGGTATAATCCTTGTCCGCCAGCACCTCGTAAAACAGCCACAGCCCCACTGCCACGACGCAGAGGAGCCACCACGGAAAATCCTGCTCGGGTTTGGTGTTTGGTCCCATCAAGACACCCGCGCCCCGATGCGGCCATCAGGGCGCGACCGGCTCATTGGCCCATCTTGTAGTCGAGGAACCACTTCTTGTTCAGCGCCTCGAAGGTGCCATCCGCCTTGAGCGCCGCAATCGCCGCGTTCATCGGAGCCACAAGGTCAGACCCTTTCGGAAAGATGAAGCCGAAGTCTTCCGAAGCCAGCGGTTCGCCAATGATCTTCAACGCCCCGTCGGATGCGGCGACATAGCCGTTGGCGGCAGTCGAATCCGACAATGTCAAATCGACATCGCCCGTCTTCAACGCCTCGAGCCCCGCACCGAAGGTCTCGAATTTCACGACTCGCGGGTTTTCCTCGTTCCCGTCGAGGATGTTGTAGATCGCCGCATAGAACGGCGAAGTCCCGGGTTGCGCCGAAACCAGCAGGTCCGGCAGGGCCGCGAATGACGCCGCATCGGTAAACCGCGTCTCGTCGCCGCGCACGATCATCAGCATTTCCGACCGCATGTAGGGATCGGAGAAATCGACCTTTTCCTTGCGGTCATCCTTGATGGTGATGCCGGTCATGCCCATGTCGAACTGGCCTTCCGACACCGCCGGAATCATCGCATCCCAGCTGATATTCTCGTATTTCACCTGCATATTCAGACGCTTGGCGATTTCGGCCAAGGCGTCGTATTCCCAACCGATGGCCTTGCCGTCCTTGTCGAGGAATTGCAGCGGCGGATAGGCGTTCTCGGTCACGATGGTCACTTCGCGACCCGCCAGATCGGGCAGGTCTTGCGCCAAGGCGGTATTGGCACCGAAAGCCAAGGCAAGAATGGCAGCAGCAAACTTCATCGCAGTCTCCCTGTCACAAAATCATTGCCGCACACTATGGTGCAGTGTTCCGCACTGGCAAGCGCGGCAAAGGCAGCGGTTGAGTTATCGGCCACCCGCGCCTAAACCTTGCACAACCCTTGCCGGAGCCTTGCCCATGCTGGCCGAAAAGCGCGTCCTTCTTGTCATCGGTGGCGGCATTGCCGCCTATAAGGCGCTGGAACTGATCCGCCTGTTGCGCGGGGCGGGGGCTGGCGTCACGCCGGTGATGACGAAAGCGGCAGGCGAATTCGTCACGCCGCTGTCGGCATCGGCGCTTGCCGGTGAAAAGGTCTATGCCCATCTGTTCGACCTGACGGACGAGGCCGAGATGGGCCATATCCAGTTGTCGCGCGTGGCCGACCTGATCGTCGTCGCCCCCGCTACCGCCGATCTGATCGCGCGGATGGCGCAAGGGCGTGCCGATGACCTCGCCTCGACCCTGCTCTTGGCAACCGACACGCCGGTTCTGGTGGCTCCGGCCATGAATGTGCGGATGTGGGACCACCCCGCGACGCAACGGAATATCAAGCAAATTCAGGCAGATGGGGCACGCCTTATCGGCCCCGATCAAGGCGAGATGGCCTGTGGCGAATATGGTTACGGTCGCCTTGCCGAACCCGCGGCGATTCTTGGGGCCATCCGCGCGATGCTGGCCTGTGGCCCGCTGTCGGGCAAGCATGTCATCGTAACCTCGGGTCCGACCCACGAACCCATCGACCCCGTACGCTATATCGCCAACCGCTCGTCGGGGGCGCAAGGGACCGCGATTGCGAGTGCCCTGCGTGATCTTGGGGCGAGCGTCAGCTTCGTGACCGGCCCTGCCTCGGTGCCGCCACCTGCGGGCGTTGCGGTGATCCGTGTCGAAACCGCCGCCGAAATGGCTGCCGCCGTGGCAGCCGCCCTGCCCGCAGACGCCGCCGTCATGGCCGCCGCCGTGGCCGATTGGCGGGTCGCCAACGCCGCCAACCACAAGATGAAAAAGGATGGCACGGGCCACCCCCCCGCGCTGCAATTCATTGAAAACGCAGACATCTTGCGCGACACCGCCGCTTCGCCGCAGCGGCCGGAACTGGTGATCGGCTTTGCCGCCGAAACCGAAAACGTGCTGTCGAACGCCCAAGAAAAACTCGCCCGCAAAGGCTGCGACTGGATCGTTGCCAACGATGTATCGCCCGCGACGGGCATCATGGGCGGTGCCGAGAATGCCGTTACCATCTTGTCGGCCTCGGGTGCGGAGGTCTGGCCCCGCCTGCCCAAGGACGAGGTCGCACGCCGACTTGCGCGGCGCATCGCGGATGCATTGGCATGACACCGACCGTCAAGATCATGTGGGAGGACTGGGCCGATCGCAGCCTTCCCCTACCGGCCTATGAAACCGCCGGAGCGGCAGGGGCGGATATCCGCGCGAACCTTCCCGAAGACAGGCGCGAGGGTGGAATTGCCCTTGGCCCGATGCAGCGGCTGATCGTTCCGACCGGAATTCGTGTCGAGATTCCAGCAGGTTACGAAATGCAGATGCGGCCGCGTTCCGGCCTTGCGCTGAACCACGGCATCACGCTGCCCAATACGCCGGGCACCATCGATTCAGATTATCGCGGGCCTTTGGGCGTGGCCTTGGTCAACCTGTCGGACCAGCCCTATATCATCCGCCATGGCGACCGGATCGCGCAGATCGTGGTTGCCCCTGTCCTGCAAGCGGAGTTTCAAGTGGTTGATATCTTGGCAGAAACGGCGCGCGGCGCGGGCGGCTTCGGGTCGACGGGCAAGGCATGATCCTTGTCTTTGGGCTTGCCGCGATGCTGTGGGGGGTGGGGGCTGGCCTTGGGGCGCCCAAAAGCCTGCGGCTTGGGCTGATCGGGCTGTTGTGGCTGGCGGTCATCGCCCTGCATTTCGTGCTGCCGGATGGCCACCCGCTGCGGATGGCGACGGGCGAGGATGCGCGTATCTGGTTGATATTGGGCATTTTTCTGGGGCTTGCTTTGGTCTATCGTCGCGGGCTTGCGGCGTTGCGGGCCAAAGCGTCGCCCAAGGTGGTGGCGGATGAACCCAAGGCCGGAAGCTTCCGGCCTGTCGAACTCGACCGTTATTCGCGCCATATCATGCTGCGCGAAATTGGTGGGGCGGGGCAGAAAAAGCTGAAGCTTTCCAAGGTCTTGGTCATCGGGGCGGGGGGGTTGGGCGCGCCTGTGCTGCTGTATCTGGCGGGGGCCGGGGTGGGGACCATCGGGGTGGTGGATGATGACATGGTGGACGGGTCGAACCTGCAACGCCAGATCATCCATGCCGACCAGCGCATCGGGATGCCCAAGGTTTTTTCGGCCGAAGCGGCGATGCGCGCGCTGAACCCGTTTATCGAGGTGCGCCCCTACCACCGCCGCCTGACCGAGGCGGATGCCGAAACGCTGTTTGCCGATTATGACCTGATCCTTGACGGAACCGACAATTTCGACACGCGCTACATGGTCAACCGCGTTGCGGCAAAGCTGGGCAAGCCGTTGATAACAGGGGCCATTACCCAGTGGGAGGGGCAGCTTTCGCTGTTTGACCCCGCACAGAATGCGCCCTGTTACGAGTGTGTTTTCCCCACCCGTCCGGCCCCCGGCATGGTGCCCAGTTGCGCCGAGGCGGGGGTGGCCGCCCCCCTGCCCGGCGTGATCGGGGCGATGATGGCGATGGAGGCGGTCAAGCATATCACAAGCGCGGGCGAGACGTTGCGGGGGCGCTTGATGATCCACGACGCGCTTTATGCCGAGACGCGGGTGATCGCGGTCCAGCGCAGGGCCGATTGCGCTGTGTGCGGACAGGGCCATGCACATCCGATGCACAACTGATGCAGACAGGCGAGACGCTGCGGTAACGCGGCCTTAACCTGTCGTCGAGCCGAAACCTTCGCAGGGATCGCCGCGCCCCTGGACGCCTTTGGTCACGATCCACAGGTCGAAGGGTTGGGTGGCACCGGCGCTTTCGACCTGCCCGACCGATAGCACCGTCAGCGCCGGAACCGCCGCCTTGACCAGCGCCGGAACGCCGATGTCCGAACGCACATGTTCGGCCCCTGCAATCACCACGACGGGGCCACCCGTTTCGCGCAGCGCACGGATCGCGGCGCGGGCAAGGCTGGCATCGCGCAGGCGCTGGACCTGAACCATGCCGCCCATCGCAGCCTTGGGCATGGCAAAGCAATGCGCCGCCCAGAGTTCGGTTTCGCGGGCGTCCTGTTCGGCGGGCGGCAGCGGGTTTGCCAGACCGAAGCTGTTCAGCACCGAAGCCGCGCCGTCGGTCATGGCGCGGCGCACATCGGCATCGGGCACATCGGCCCCGTAGATGCGGGCGCGGGGGGCGGCGGCAAAGATCGGTTGATATAGCGCGAAATCGGGCCAGCCCCGCGCCGTCCAGCCGATGGCCGCATCCATCGCCGCCGCATCGCTGCGGTTGGCGGGCAGGCGTTTGACCTGTTCGGGCAGCAACATCTCGAACACCAAGGCTGCGGGGGCGATGGCCGCCACGGCCGCTGCCTGATTGGCGTGATGGGCGGGGTTGTCATGCACCTCGCCCAGCAGGGTGATATCGGCCTGCGGCAGGACCGTCAGGTCATCGGCCGATATTTCCCGTGCGGCGCAGGGTGACGCCAGAAGTGCCGCCAGAACCGCGGCGCGGATCATACGAGGAAGTGGTGCACTTCACGCGACTGGCTCTCCAGACTGCGGCGCATCTTGGCAAAGGCGGCGGCTTCCAACTGGCGGACCCGCTCTTTCGACAGGCCGAGTTCGAGGCCAAGGCTTTCCAGCGTGCGCGGCTCTTCGCGCAATTTGCGTTCGGCCACGATGTAGCGTTCGCGCTTGTTCAGCGATTGCATGGCTTTCACCAGCCAGTCGCGCAGTTGGGCGGCATCATGCGCGCCTTCGACCTGTTCGGCGGCTTGGGGCTGTTCATCCTCCAAAGCGTCGATCCATTCGCGCCCGTCTTCGTCTGACGATTGCGCGGCGTTCAGGCTGAAGTCGGAACCCGACAGCCGGCCCTCCATCATCTCGACATCGGACAGGGATACGCCCACCTCGGTTGCGACCATCTGGCGCAGCTGGAACTGGTCGAGCGTTTCGCCGCGCTGCGACGCTTCGCGTTCCAGCTTGGCCTGCACGCGGCGCAGGTTGAAGAACAGCGCCTTTTGGCTGCTGGTGGAACCCGTGCGCACCATCGACCAGTTGCGCATCACATAATCTTGGATCGAAGCCTTGATCCACCAGACGGCATAGGTGGAAAACCGCACGCCACGGTCGGGATCGAATTTCTCGGCGGCTTTCATCAGGCCAAGCGAGGCTTCCTGTATCAGGTCGTTCATCGGCGCGCCGTAGCGGCGGAACTTCGCGGCCATGCTGATGGCAAGCCGCATATAGGCGGTGACAAGGCGGTGCAGCGCCTGTTCGTCGCGCCGGTCGCGCCATGCATAGGCCAATTGCAATTCGACCTCGGCCGTGAGCAATTCTGCCCGCATCGCTTGGCGGGACATGGTTTGGTCGTTATATCCGTCGAGCGCCATTTTAACCCCCAGTCAGACATCTATGTCAGTCGGACATTCCGCGGCGGTTCCTTTCGCCGTTTGTAATAGATACGAGGCGATGAAGTGACTGGATCAACCGTTTACGAAACTTTCTTGCTGCCCCGCCTGACTTTGGTGACAGGCGGCGCGCGGTCGGGCAAATCGCGGCTGGCCGAGGCAATGGTGACGGGATCGGGCCTGACACGCCGCTATATCGCCACGGCGCAGGCATGGGATGACGAGATGCGCGACCGCATCGCGCAACATCGGGCCGATCGTGGCACCGGATGGATCACCGTCGAAGCGCCGCTCGACCTTGGCGCGGCCCTTGACGGGGCGGCGGCGAATGATGCGGTGCTGGTGGATTGCGCGACGCTATGGCTCACCAACCATCTCCTTGCGGAACACGATCTTGACGCCGAGGGCGATGGTTTGCTGGCCGCCTGTGCGCGGTGCAAGGCCCCCGTCGTCGTGGTGTCGAACGAGGTGGGTTGGGGCATCGTTCCCGACAATGCGCTGGCGCGGCGGTTCCGCGATGCGCAAGGGCGGCTTAATCAGCGGATCGCCGCGCAGGCGGGGCTGGTGGTGGGGGTGATGGCGGGGTTGCCGATGGTGCTGAAGGGGGAGTTGCCGCGGTGGATGTGACGCGCTTGTGGTGGGTGCGGCACGGGCCGACGCACGAGAAGGCCTTTACCGGCTGGCGCGATGTGCCGGCCGACCTGTCGGACATTGCGGCTTTGGCGCGGCTGGATGCCTATTTACCCAAGGGCGCGGTGCTGGTGTCATCGGACCTGATCCGCGCCGTGGCGACGGCGGATGCACTGGCGGCGGGGCGCGAGCGGCTGGCGCATGATGCGGGGTTGCGCGAGCTGCATTTCGGCGATTGGGACGGCAAGCACTGGGCCGAGGTTGCGGCCAGCCACCCCGAGCTGTCGCGTGCCTATTGGGAAGACCCGGGCACGCATTGCCCGCCCGGCGGGGAAAGCTGGAACGAGGGCTTGGCGCGGGTGTCGCGTGCGGTGGACCGGCTGCTGGCGGCCCATGCGGGGCGCGACGTGGTGATCGTGGCGCATTTCGGCGCGATCCTGACGCAGGTGCAGCGGGCGCGGGGCTGTTCGGGGGCCGAAGTGCTGGCGCAGGGCATCGACAACCTGTCGGTCACGCGCATCGACCATGCCTTGGGGCGCTGGTCGCTTGGGGCTGTCAATCATGTCGCGTGACGGGGTGGCGCAGGATTTGTGGTTTGGCATCGGCCGGACCCGCCGCTAGCGTGTGGCGAAACGGAGTGACCCATGACCTATGACCTTGTGATCGGTGACCGCGCCTATTCCAGTTGGAGCCTGCGCGGCTGGCTGCTGTTCGATGCCTTTGGCATTGCGGTGAAAACGCATCTGGCGCGGCTTTATTCCGACGAATTGCCGGTGATGCTGCGCGATTACCCGCCCGCCCGCACCGCGCCGACGATGCGCACGCCCGACGGGGTGGTGGTGCCAGAAACCATCGCCATTGCCGAGGAACTGGCGACCCGCCATCCCGAAGCGGGCCTTTGGCCTGCTGATGCGAAAGCCCGCGCCGTGGCCCGCGTGCTGGCCGCCGAGATGCATGCAGGCTTTGGCGCGCTGCGGTCGCATTGCCCGATGAACCTGCGCGTCGCCTATACAGGTTGCGCCCCGCCCGACGCGGTGCTGGCCGATCTGGCGCGGCTGGAACAGGTGTGGGACTGGGCGCGCGAGCAGACAGGATCGACGCTTTGGCTGTGCGGCGACTATTCTGCGGCGGATGCGTTCTACGCCCCTGTCGCCAGCCGCATCGCCACCTATAACCTGCCCGTCTCGGCCAGTGCTGCGGCCTATGTTGCGGCGCATCTGGCGCATCCGTCGTTCCGGCGTTGGCGGGCGATGGGCATGGTCGATCTGCCCGACCAGCCCTTTTATTTCCGCGACTATCCGCGCCGCGACTGGCCCGGACCACAGCCCCTTGCGGCGCGGGCGGTTGCAGAGGGCAGGTCCGAAAACGCCGCCTGCCCCTATTCGGGCAAGCCTGTCACGCATCTGCTGGAATTGGATGGCCGCACCTTCGGCTTTTGCAACGCCTTTTGCCGCGACAAGACCGTTGCCGACCCCGGGGCATGGCCCGATTTTATGGCCCTTTACCATTCGTAAACCATCCTGCCCTAGCCATAGGGCAAGGGGTGGGAACATGGTCGCAAAAGCCTTTACCGTGGCCTTCGAAGGGGTCGAGGCCCGCATCGTAGAGGTGCAATGCGCCGTGACGGCGGGGATGCCGCATTTCGGGCTGGTGGGCCTGCCCGACAAGGCCGTGTCGGAAGCCCGCGAACGGGTGCGTGCGGCGCTGGGGGCGATGTCGATTGCGCTGCCGTCGAAGCGGATCACGGTGAACCTGTCGCCCGCCGATCTGCCCAAGGAAGGGTCGCACTTCGACCTGCCCATCGCGCTGGCGCTGCTTGCCGCGCTGGAGATCATCCCCAAGGACGAGGTGGAAAACGTGATCGCGCTTGGCGAGCTGTCGCTCGACGGGCGGTTGATGCCGGTGGTGGGCGCGCTTCCGGCGGCGATGGCGGCGGCGGTCGAGGACAAGACGCTGCTGTGCCCCAAGGCTTGCGGAGCGGAAGCCGCATGGGTGGGTGCCGCCGAGGTGCTGGCGGCAAGTTCGCTCGACGAGGTGGTGCGCCATTACACCGGACAGGCACCGCTGATGCCTGCCGAAGCGGGCGAGGTGACGCTGGCGCAAGGGCACCGCGATCTGGCCGAGGTCAAGGGACAGGAACGCGCCAAACGGGCGCTGGAGATTGCGGCGGCGGGGCGGCACCACCTGTTCATGACCGGCACGCCCGGTTCGGGCAAGTCGATGCTTGCGGCGCGGCTGCCGGGGATACTCCCGCCCCTGTCGGCGCAAGAGGCGCTGGAAACCTCGATGATCCATTCGCTTGCGGGGATGCTGACCGAAGGGGGTATCTCGCGCGAGCGGCCGTTCTGCGAGCCGCATCACACGGCATCGATGGCGGCCATCGTGGGGGGCGGCAAGGGAGCGAAGCCGGGGCAGATTTCGCTGGCGCATAACGGGGTGCTGTTTCTGGACGAGTTTCCCGAATTCGCGCGGGCCGTGCTGGAAACCCTGCGCCAGCCCATCGAGACGGGCGAGGTGGTGGTGGCGCGTGCCAATGCCCATGTGCGCTACCCCTGCAGGTTCCTGCTGGTGGCGGCGGCAAACCCCTGCAAATGCGGCTATATGATCGACCCCGCCCGCGCCTGCGCCAAGGCTCCGGTCTGCGGGACGGATTACATGTCGCGCATTTCCGGCCCGCTGATGGACCGCTTCGACCTGCGGGTCGAGGTGCCGCCGGTGGCCTATACCGACCTCGACCTGCCATCGACGGGCGAAAGCTCGGCCACGGTCGCGGCCCGTGTGCAGCGGGCAAGGGCGCGGCAGACGCGCCGCTTTGCCAACGCCCCGCAGGCGCGGGTGAATGCCGATATGGAGGGGGCGCTGCTGGAAGAAACCGCCGCCCCCGATGCCGAAGGACGGGCACTTTTGGCAAAGGTCGCAGAACGCTTCGGCCTGTCGGCGCGGGGCTATCACCGCGTGCTGCGCGTGGCCCGCACCATCGCCGATCTCGACGGTTCGGATCAGGTCAGAAAACCCCATGTGGCCGAAGCGGTCAGCTTCCGGCTGCCGCCGGGACAGTGACCCGACGCGCAGAATTTTCTGCGAAAATTCTGCGGCCCCCCGCTGGACGCACATAGATGATCCGGCCCAGCGTCCGGGCCTGCACCACAGGCGCAACGCCGGGGACGGCGAATTTTCGCAGAAAATTCGCGCTCAGCGCCGCTTGGCCTCGATCACCTCCCAGATGCGGGCCGCGGCATTGGTGCCGTCGAACCGCTCGAGCTCCTGCAATCCGGTGGGCGAGGTCACGTTGATCTCGGTCAGGTAATCGCCGATCACGTCGATGCCGACGAAAATCTGGCCATACTCGCGCAGCAGCGGCCCGATCGTCGCGCAAATGTGTAGATCGCGCGGCGTCAGCCCGATCTTTTCGGGACGCCCGCCCACATGCATGTTCGACCGAGTCTCGCCCGCCTGCGGCACGCGGTTGATCGCGCCCACGGCTTCGCCATCCACAAGGATCACCCGCTTGTCGCCCTTGGCCACGTCGGGCAGGAATTTCTGCACGATCAACGGCTCGCGGCTCATGCCGGTGAACAGCTCGTGCAGCGAAGACAGGTTGCGGTCGTTCGGGTCCAGCCGGAACACGCCCGCCCCGCCATTGCCATAGAGCGGCTTGAGGATGATATCGCCGTGCCGGTCCTTGAAGGCGCGGATGGTGGCAAGGTCGCGGGCGATGGCCGTGGGCGGAATAAGCTGCGGAAAACGCAGCACCAGCAGCTTTTCGGGGCTGTTGCGCACCCAGAACGGATCGTTGACCACCAGCGTCTTGGGATGGATCAGGTCGAGCAGATGCGTCGTGGTGATATACCCCATGTCAAAGGGCGGATCCTGCCGCAGCCAGACCACGTCGAAATCGGACAGATCGACATCCGCCTCGGGGCCGTAGGTCACGTGATTGCCGACCTCGCGTCGCAGCTCGATCGGACAGCCACGCGCCATCACGCGCCCTTCGACGAAGGCCAGCTTGTCGGGCGTGTAGAAGAACAGCGAATGCCCCCGCGCCTGCGCCTCGATCGCGATGCGGAAGGTGCTGTCGGCATTGATATTGACCGACCCGATCGGGTCCATCTGCAGGGCGACTTTCAGCGACATGGGCATCCTCGTTCTTCAGGTGCCCCTTGATGGCGCATGATCCGGCAGGATGCAAACCCGTCAGGCGGCGAAGGCGAAGACGTTTTCCAAGATCTCGATCCGCCCCACCGCATCGACCAGCGCCACGTCGAAGCGCACGTCGGTCAACTGCCCCTTGGGTTCGCCCGCCAGAAATTCCGACGCGGCCCCGTAGATGCGGTCCATCTGCCGCCGTGTAAGGTGTTCGGCGGCTTCCGCATGGGTCTTGCTTTGCTTGACCTCGATGAACACCAGCCCGTCACCTTCGCGCGCGATCAGATCGATCTCGCCCTGCGATCCGCGCCAGCGCCGTGCACAGACGGCGCGGCCCGACCGGCCATACAGCGTTGCGACCTGCTCTTCGGCCGCAAGACCCGCATGGTAAGACCGTGCACCGCTCATGACTTCCCCCGTTTCAACGCCACCTGATACACATCGCGCCGCGGCAATTTATAGGCTTCCGCCACCATTGCCGCCGCATCCTTTACCGACATCCGGCCCATCGCATCGACGAGTGCCGCTTCCCAATCACCCTGATCGGCCTGTGCTTGCGCGGCACGGTCGACGAGAACCACGATTTCACCTTTGACATCGCGGCCATCATAAGCTGCCACGACTTCGGCAAGGCTGCCCCGCGTCACCTCTTCGAATCGCTTCGTCAGTTCGCGGCACACGGCAGATTGTCGCGATTCTCCCAGAATTTGCGACAGGTCTTTCAGTAATTGGTTAATGCGTTTGGGCGATTCATACAGGATCAGCGTGGCCTGTATGTCTTTCAGCCCTTCGACAAAGGCCTTGCGTGCCGATGCCGTGGCGGGGGCGAAGCCTGCAAAGAGGAACCTGTCGGAGGGCAGGCCGGACACGGTCAGCGCGCATATTGCGGCCGAGGGGCCGGGGGCGGCGATCACCGGCACGCCTGCCGCGATGGTGGCGCGGGCCAGGGGAAAGCCGGGGTCCGACACCATCGGGGTTCCCGCCTCGGAGGCGTAGGCCACCGATTTGCCTTCGGCCATGGCGCGGATCAGGCGGGGGCTGGCGGCGGCCTCGTTATGGTCATGCACCGCGACGAGCGGGCGGTCGCCCAGCGCGATGCCGTGGATTTCCATCAGGTGCCGCAGGGTGCGGGTGTCTTCGGCGGCCAGCACGTCGGCGGTGGCGAGGATGTCGAGCGCGCGCAGCGTGATGTCGCGGGCCGCGCCTATGGGCGTTGCGACGAGGTAGAGGCCGGGCGCGAGGGGGCGGCCGCCGATGGAATAGCCGGGTCCCTGCGGGCTGGGTTGTGACATCTGTGCGGCTCCCCTGACAAGTTTACTTATCGCAGGGAACATCCTAGGCTTGCACGCAATTCGTGTGCTGTTCCAGCCGCTGCGCCCCAAGGAAATGAGGAAGCTGCATGTTCACCCTTTTGCGTCGTGCCCGCAAGTCGATGGCTGTTGCCGTGGCTGCCCTGTCAACGCTGGCGCTGGCCGCCTGCGAGCCGGTTTCGACGGGCGGCGGCGGCGGGCCTGTCGCGGGCAAGCCGGTGGAGGTGGCGCTGCTGGTGCCATCGGGGTCGGGCGATGCGTCGGACGAGCTTTTGGCCCGCAGCCTTGAAAACGCGGCGCGGTTGGCGATCACCGATCTGGGGTCGGTGCAGATAGACCTGCGGGTCTATCCCACCGGCGCATCCCCTGCCCAAGCCGCCAGCGCGGCGCAGCAGGCGGTGGCCGAGGGTGCAAAGATCATCGTCGGACCCCTGCGCGCCGAGGAAGCCAATGCTGCGGGCGTGGCCGTCGCCGCTTCGGGGGTCAACGTGCTGAGCTTCTCGAACAATCCGGCCATCGCGGGCGGCAACGTCTTTGTGCTGGGGCCGACCTTCGAGAATTCGGCCCGCCGTCTGGCATCATACGCGGTGCGTAGCGGCAAGTCGAAGATCATGATCGTCAGCGACCAGAACACCGCCGGAGAGGCCGGACGCAACGCCATACAGCGCGGCGTTTCCGCTGCGGGCGGCACGGTGGTGGCGCAGGGGTCTTACGAATTCTCGCAAAACGGCATCATCCAGTCGATTCCGGGCATTGCGGCGCAGGCCAAGACCACGGGCGCGCAGGCGGTGTTCCTGACCGCAGACGCCGCCGGAGCCTTGCCGCTGGTGTCGCAGCTGTTGTCCGAGAACGGCGTCAGTCCTGCGATCGTGCAGTATATCGGCCTGACGCGCTGGGACATTCCGGCGGCAACGCTTGCCCTGCCCGGGGTGCAGGGCGGCTGGTTCGCCATTCCCGATCCGGCACTTTATACCCAGTACCAGAACCGCTACGCCGCCGCCTTTGGCGAGCCGCCGCATCCGGTTTCGGCCGTTGCCTATGATGCCATCGCGGCCATCGGTGCATTGGCAAAGCAGGGATCGGCTTTGGACCGCGCCGCGCTGACCCAAGGTGCGGGCTTTGCGGGTGTCAACGGCGTGTTCCGGCTGCTGGCCGATGGCACGAACGAACGCGGGCTGGCCGTGGCGCAAATCCAGTCGGGCAGCGTGGTGGTGATCGACCCTGCCCCGCGCAGCTTTGGCGGGGCCGGATTCTGAGGCCCCACCCGTGACGCTGGCCAGACTGGCCACCCCCGCCGCCCTGACCGCCGCCCCGGCCGAGTTGATCGTGCCGGGGCCTGATCTTGTGGACGTGCCCGCGCTGCGGGCCGCCATCGGGGCCGAGCTTGCCACAGCCCCCGATGCCAAGGCCGCCCGCGCCGTGGCCGTGCGCCATCTGCTTGCCGCCAAAACCCGCGGCAATGCGCTGCTGGCCGAGGCCTTTGCCCGTCGCCCCCATGCCGCGCGCGCGTTGATCCGGGCGCAGGCGCATCTGACCGACGGGCTGGTGGTGACCGCCTTTCACATCGCGCTGGACCATCTGCACCCTTTGCCCAACCCCACCGAATCCGAGCGGATCGCCGTTCTGGGCGTGGGCGGTTACGGGCGGTCGGAAATGGCGCCCCATTCCGACGTGGACCTGCTGTTCCTGACGCCGTGGAAGCTGACGCCATGGGCCGAAAGCGTCATCGAATCGATGCTGTACATGCTGTGGGATCTGAAGCTGAAGGTCGGCCATTCCAGCCGCACGGTGAAAGACTGCCTGCGCATGGGGCGCGAGGATATCACCATCCGCACCGCCCTGTTGGAGCACCGCTTCGTGGCGGGGTTCGAACCGCTTGCGACCGAGCTTGGCGACAGGCTCTGGGGCGAATTGTTCCGCAATACGGGGCCGGAATTCATCGAGGCCAAGCTTGCCGAACGGGCCGAGCGGCACAAGCGGCAGGGCGGGCAGCGCTATGTGCTGGAACCCAACGTCAAAGAGGCCAAGGGCGGCTTGCGCGACCTGCAAACGCTGTACTGGATCGGCAAATACCTGAACCGCGTGCCCAGTGCCGAGGGGCTGGTGCAGGCGGGGCTGCTGACCGCCGAGGAGTTCGGCATCTTTACCCGCGCCGAAGATTTCCTTTGGGCCGCGCGGTGCCATCTGCATTATGTCACCGCCCGCGCCACCGACACGCTGACCTTCGACGTGCAGGTCGAGGTGGCGGCCCGCATGGGCTACCGCGATGCGGGCGGGCGGCGGGCGGTCGAACATTTCATGCAGGACTATTTCCGCCACGCCACCCGCGTGGGCGAATTGACCCGCGTGTTCCTGACGCAACTGGAAGCCCGCCACGCCAAGCCCGAAGCCAGCCTGTTCGGCATCTTCAAGCGCACCAAGCGCGTGAAGGCTGGGTTCAAGCTGGTTCAGGGCCGGATCGACGTGACCGACCCCGCCAGATTTCTGGCCGACAAGCTGAACCTGCTGCGGGTGTTCGAAGAGGCCTTGCGCACGGGCTATCTGTTGCACCCCAACGTGATGCGGCTGATCGCGGCCAACCTGACCCTGATCGACGACGACATGCGCCACGACCCCGAGGCGGTGCGGATTTTCCTGAACCTGATGCTGGAACACGGCAATCCCGAGCGGTCTTTGCGGCGGATGAACGAGCTTGAGGTGCTTTCGGCCTTTATCCCCGAATTCGAACCCATCGTCGCGATGATGCAGTTCAACGTCTATCACCACTACACGGTCGACGAGCACATCATCCAGTGCATCAGCATCCTTGCCCAGATCGAGCGGGGCGAGCTGGTCGAGGAATTGCCCGTGGTGTCGGGCATCCTGAAGGACGGGGTGAACCGCAAGGTGCTCTATGTCGCGCTGTTGATGCATGACATCGGCAAGGGCCGCCCCGAGGACCATTCGATCATCGGCGCGCAGATCGCCCGCCGCGTCTGTCCGCGTCTGGGGCTGGGCGCCGAGGAAACCGAGACGGTGGAATGGCTGGTGCGCTATCACCTGCTGATGTCGGACACCGCGCAGAAACGCGATATCGGTGACCCGCGCACGCTGCGCGATTTCGCCAAGGCGGTGAAGACGAAGAAGCGGCTGGACCTTTTGACGGTGCTGACCGTCTGCGACATCCGCGGCGTGGGGCCGGGCACGTGGAACAACTGGAAGGCCATGTTGCTGCGGCAGTTGTACCAGAAGACCGCCGATGCGCTGGAGGGGGGGCTAGAGAACCTCAACCGCGAAAAGCGCGAGGACGAGGCGAAGCGGGCGCTGGCGGCAAAGCTGTCGGATTGGGACGCGGCGGCGCTGCGCGTCGAATCCGCGCGCCATTACGCGCCCTATTGGCAGGGGTTGCCCACCGACAGCCATGTGATCTTTGCGCGCCTGCTGGCAGGGCTGCGCGACGACGAAATCCGCATCGACCTGCATCCCGATCCCGACCGAGATGCCACGCGGGCGTCTTTTGCGCTGGCCGACCATCCGGGGATATTCTCGCGCTTGGCGGGGGCCTTGGCGCTGGTGGGGGCCAATGTGGTGGACGCGCGCACCTATACGTCGAAGGATGGCTATGCCACGGCGGTGTTCTGGGTGCAGGATGCCGAGGGCCGCCCCTACGAGGTGTCGCGCCTGCCACGGCTGAGCCAGATGATCGACAAGACCCTGAAGGGCGAGGTCTTGGCGCGCGAGGCGCTGAAGGACCGCGACAAGATCAAGAAACGCGAGCGCGAGTTCCGCTTTCCGACCCATATCACTTTCGACAACGAAGGGTCCGACATCTACACCATCGTCGAGGTCGATACCCGCGACCGGCCCGGATTGCTGTATGATCTGACGCGCACGCTGGCGGGGGCCAACATCTATATCGCAAGTGCGGTCATCGCCACCTTTGGCGCGCAGGTGGTCGATACATTTTACGTGAAAGATATGTTCGGCTTGAAGCTGCACCAGAAAACGCGGCAGGAAGCGCTGGAAAGGAAGCTGCGTCAGGCCATTGCCGAGGGCGCCGAACGGGCACAGGCGTAATGCAACCGATCCGTCTGATCCGATCCGTCCTGACCGTGGGCGGCTGGACGCTGCTGTCGCGCGGGGTGGGGTTCGCGCGGGATGTGATGATGGCGGCCTATCTGGGCGCGGGGCCGGTGGCCGATGCGTTCAACGTGGCGTTTTCGCTGCCCAACATGTTCCGCCGCTTCTTTGCCGAGGGCGCGTTCAACATGGCCTTTGTGCCGATGTTCGCCAAGAAGCTGGAAGCGGGCGAGGATGCCAAGGGCTTTGCCCGCGATGCCTTTAACGGGTTGGCGGGGGTGCTGATCGTGTTTTCGGTGATCGGCACGCTGGCGATGCCGTGGCTGGTCTGGGCGATGGCGTCGGGCTTCGCGGGGGATGCGCGGTTCGGCATGGCCGTGACCTTTGGCCAGATATGCTTTTCCTACATCCTGTTCATTTCGCTGGTGGCGCTGTTGTCGGGCGTGCTGAACGCGTTCGGGCATTTCACCGAAGCGGGGTTCGTGCCGGTCTTGATGAACATCATCTTCATCATCGCCATGCTGGCCGCGGCGCGGGCGGGGTGGGACATGGGGCTGACGCTGGCGTGGACGGTGCCGGTGACGGGGATCGCGCAACTGGCCTTCACTTGGGTTGCCGCGCACCGGATCGGGTTTCGCTTCCATCCCGGCTGGCCCAGGATCACGCCCGAGTTGAAGCGCCTTGCCGCGATTGCGGCACCTGCGGTGCTGGCGGGGGGCGTGGTGCAGATCAACCTGCTGGTGGGCCGTCAGGTCGCGAGCTACACCGAAGGGGCGGTGTCGTGGCTGGTCTATGCCGACCGGCTGTATCAACTGCCCCTCGGCGTGGTGGGGATTGCCATCGGCACGGTGCTGTTGCCCGACCTGTCGCGCCGCCTGCGGGCGGGCGATGCGGAAGGCGGGCGGGCGAGTTTCAACCGTGGCACCGAATTCGCGCTGCTGTTGACCATTCCCGCCGCCGTGGCGCTGGTCGTCATGGCGCTGCCCCTGACGACGGTGCTGTACCAACGCGGGGCGTTTGACGCGCATGATGCACAAATGACGGCGCTGGCGCTGGCGATCTATGGCGCGGGGTTGCCTGCATTCGTGCTGCACAAGGTGTTCCAGCCGCTGTACTACGCCCGCGAGAATACCCGCGCGCCGTTCAATTACGCCGTGATTTCCATGGTGGTGAACGTGGCGATTGCGGTGGGCCTGACGCCGCTTCTGGGCTTTGCCGCCGCCGCGCTGGCGACCACGCTGTCGGGCTGGACGATGGTGTGGCAGTTGTGGCGCGGGGCGCAGCCGATGGGGCCGGAAGCGCATTTCGATGCCCGTATGCGCAACCGCCTGCCCCGCATCGTCGGCGCGTCTGCCGTGATGGGCGGGGTGCTCTGGGGCGGCGAGGTGCTGCTGTCGCCCGTGCTGGTGCTGCACGGCTGGCGCTACGCGGCGCTGGCGGGGTTGATCGGGGCGGGCATGGTGGCCTATGGCGCGGCGGGGCTTGCGCTGGGGGCGTTCCGCAAGACCGATTTCGCGGCGCTGCGCCGTCAGCGCTGACGGATCATCGCCAGCACCTTGGCCCAACCACCCGGACTGACCACGAAGGACAGCGCGAAACCCGCGGTGAAACCCGCCAGATCCGCAATCCATTCGGACCCGCCACCGAACAGCACGCCGAACAGCAGTTGCACGCCGAGCAGAAAGCCGATCATCGAAAAGGCGCGGAACTTGTTGGCCCCGACGGCCGCAAGGTTGACCCAGAGCAGGAAGGTGAAGCTGCCGATCAGCCCGTAGACCGGCGGATAGGCCCCGATCAGCGGCGCATGGACCCAAGGCACCGCCGTATAGGCCAAGGCCCCCGCGATGGCGGCCCCGAAGAACACCAAAAGCACCGCCCACCAGCGGAAAACCTCGCCCACCATCTTGCCGAGTGCGAGCAGGATGACGAGGGCAAAGACCGCGTGCGTGGTGGCCCCGTGGACCAGCGGATAGCTGACCAGCCGCAGCAGATGCTCCCACGGATATTGCCCGCGTTCGATCATCACGCGCATCAGGTCGGGCGAAAAGGCGAAACGCTCCATCGCCTGCAAGCGCCAGCCCGCGCCATCCATCCCGCCCGCAAGCCCGCTGGAGCCGAGGCCGAGCACCACCTCCATGGCGATGATCGGCAGCGCCAGCGCCCAGACGACGGGCGGAAGCGGGTTCAGCGGCGGGGCGTTGCGGTCGTCCATCATCGGTCTTGTCCTTTTGCGCCTTTGATTGACGCCTTGCGCCCTCAGCGATAAGCCGGAAACGGTAAAGTTTCCAGACAAGGCGCCTTCACATGTCAGCAAGCCAGTTCCCGACCCGCATCTTCTCGGGCATCCAGCCATCAGGCGGGCTGACTTTGGGCAATTACCTTGGCGCGCTGAAGCGGTTTGTGGAAAAGCAGGACGAGGGGATCGAGACGATCTATTGCATGGTCGACATGCACGCGATCACCACCTGGCAAGACCCCGAAAAGCTGCGCCAGCAGACGCGCGAGGGGGCGGCGGCCTTCATCGCTGCCGGAATCGACCCCAAGCGGTCGATCCTGTTCAACCAAAGCCAAGTGACCGCGCATGTGGAATTGGGCTGGATCTTCAACTGCATCGCCCGCATGGGCTGGATGTCACGCATGACCCAGTTCAAGGACAAGGCGGGGAAGAACAGCGAAAACGTGTCGCTTGGCCTGTTCGCCTATCCGTCGCTGATGGCCGCCGACATCCTTGCCTATAAGGCGACGCATGTGCCGGTGGGCGACGACCAGAAACAGCATCTGGAATTGTGCCGCGACATCGCGATCAAGTTCAACAACGACTACGGGGTGGAGTTTTTCCCGGTGGTGGAACCCGTGATCGAAGGGGCGGCGACCCGTGTGATGTCCTTGCGCGACGGCACCAAGAAGATGTCGAAATCCGACCCGTCTGACCAAAGCCGCATCAACCTGACCGATGACGCCGACACCATCGCCAAGAAAATCCGCAAGGCCAAGACCGACGCCGAACCGCTGCCCGACGCCCTTGACGGGTTGAAGGACCGGCCCGAGGCGCGCAATCTGGTGAACATCTACGCCGCCCTTGCAGGCCACACGCCCGAGCAGGTGATCGCCGATTATGCGGGCGCGCAATTTGGCACCTTCAAGCCCGCGCTGGCCGATCTGGCGGTGGCCAAGCTGGAGCCGATCACGCGCGAGATGAACCGGCTGATGCAGGATCAGGCCGAGATCGACCGCATCCTTGGCGAAGGGGCAGACCGCGCCGATGCGCTGGCGCGGCCGATCGTCGATCAGGTCTACGACGTCGTGGGCATGATCCGCTCGCGCCGTCGCTGACCGATGCGGCGGCTGGTCCGGCGGCTGCTGGCGCTGGCCCTTGTGGCGTCGCTGGGGTTGACGCTGCTGACCGCCGCGCGCGTGGCGCTTGACCCTGCGCTGACACCATGGCGCGAGGCGACGGCGGCCGAGATCGTCGCCGCCACCGACCGGATGCTTGCGACCGAAGCGACGCCTGCGCGCATCGACGAGATGGTGCTGGCGCGGCTGGCCGAAAGCCCGCGCAACTGGGCGTCGCTGACCGCGATACGCGCTTTGGCGGACGAACGGGCAATACCGCTCGCCCCCGATACCGCCGCCGCCTATGACGCGGCTATGGCCGAGGATGACGGGGTGCTGAAACAGGCGGGCGATTGCGCCCGCTGCATCTGGGACATCACGCAATGCACGCTTGACAAGGTGTTGATCTGCCGCGCGCCGGTGGACCTTAGCTTTGTCGGTGATCTTGCGGGCGTGGCGCGGGCGGGGACGGCCTATGTCTCGGGCGCCGAGATCGACGAGATCGACCTTGGGCTGTCGGTCGTGGGGTTGGCGGCGACGGCGGCGGTCCTGGTGTCGGGCGGCAGTTCGCTTGCGGTCAAGGCGGGGGCGGGGGCGGCCAAGGTGGCGCGGGGGCTGGGGCGGCTGTCGGACGGTGTGCAGGACATGGCGCGCGTGGCGGTCAAGACCGGCGTGAAATGGGACGCGCTTCCTGCCGTGCGGTCGACCGACGATCTTGCGGGTGCGCTGCGCTGGGAGGCCTTTGCCCCGCTGGCCGACACGCTGGGCGGTGTGGAGCGCATCCGCGCCGCCAGCGGCACGACCGACATGCTGCACCTGTTGCCGCTGGTCGACACCGCCACCGACGCCCGCCGCATCGGCAATGCCGCCGAGGCGCTGGGGCCGAAACTGGTGGGACGGGCCGAAGTGCTGGGCAAGGCGAAACTGCTGCGCGCCACGTCACGCATCACCGGCACGGCATGGGCGCTGGGGTCGGGGATCGTGGGGATGATGCTGTCGGGCGCGATGCTGCTGGTGCATGGTTTCCAGCACTGGGCCTTGCGCCGCCTGCGCCGCGTGGTGGCGGAGTAGACGATTTTTCTGCGAAAAATCGCGGGGGGCTGTCTGCCCCCCACGGGGCTGCGCCCCTCCCCCCGAGGATATTTGGGACAAGAAGAAGCAGGGGACGCGGGTTTACCCTGCCGCCTTCGGGTGGTTATCTGCGCCGCAAGGACAGGGAGAGCGGGCAATGGCATTCGGAACGCAGATACGCACGTGGTTCGACGGGCGCTGGCACGAAGGTGACGTGGCGGTGATGAAGGCCGCCGATCATGGCATCTGGCAGGGGTCGTCGGTGTTCGACGGGGCGCGGATGTTCGACGGGCTGGTGCCCGACCTTGGCTTGCACTGCGCCCGCGTGAACGCATCGGCCGAAGCGTTGATGATCACGCCCACCTGTGACGCGGGCGAGATGGAAGCGATCATCCGCGAGGGGTTGCGCGCCTATGGTCCGGGCGATGCGGTCTATATCCGCCCGATGTACTGGGCGCTGGACGGGTCGGACCTTGGCGTTGCGCCCGCGCCGGGGGCCACGGGTTTTGCCATCAGCCTAGAACAGGTCGCCATGCCGCCCGCCGAATTCCAGACGCGCGTGACGCGCACCCGCTTTCGCCGCCCCGTGCTGGAAGACAACGTGTGCAACGCCAAGGCGGGGTGCCTGTATCCCAACAACGCGCGGATGCTGGTCGAGGCGAAAGCCAAGGGCTTTGGCAATGCGCTGGTGGCCGATGCGATGGGCAACCTTGCCGAAAGTGCGACGGCCAACGTGTTCCTCGTCAAGGATGGTGTGGTGTTCACCCCGATCCCTAACGGCACCTTTCTTGCAGGCATCACCCGCGCCCGCCATATGGCCAACCTGCGGGCCGACGGGGTGGAGGTGGTGGAAAAGGTGCTGACCTTCGACGATGCCCATGCCGCGGACGAGATTTTCCTGTCGGGCAATTTCGCCAAGGTCACGTCCGTGCACGGCTTCGACGACACGGTGTTCAAAACCCGCGTCCTGACCGAACGCGCCCGCAGCCTTTACCGCGATTGGGCGGCAAGCCAACCGCGCTGAGCGATGGCCCCGCGCAGCGCAGCCCGCAGCAGGGGTGCTTGCGCCCGATGCTTTGCGGCGGCATGATGGCCGCCGCGCTTTAGGAGATGAAAATGCGGAAGTTCCTCGTCGTGCTCGACGATACGCGCGAATGCCTGAACGCCATGCGCTTTGCCGCGCTACGGGCCGCGCATACGGGGGGCGGCGTGCAGATCCTGTCGATCATCCCGCCCGAGGAATACCAGCACTGGCTGGGCGTGGCCGACCTGATGCGCGCCGAGGCCCGCGAACGGATCGAGGCGCATTTCGAGGTTTTCGCCAAATGGATGCGCGACAAGCAGGGCGTGAACCCCGAACTGATCATCCGAGAGGGCGATCCGGTGACCGAGATCCTTGCCCAGGTGAACGACGATCCGCAGGTCGGCGTGCTTGTCCTTGGCGCGGGGGCCGAAAAATCCGGCCCCGGCCCGCTGGTGACGGCGATGACCCGCAATTCCGGCAATCTGCCCATCCCCATCACCATCGTGCCGGGCGAGATGTCGAAGGAACGGCTGGAAAGCATCACCTGATCTTTCCGCTTTCACGCTTGCTCAAATATCCTCGGGCGAGGGGTGCGGGGAGAGGGCAGACAGCCCTTTCCCCGCGGGGGGTGAGGGGGCGGGGGAGAGGGAGGAACGCCCTCTCCCCGGCGCGTGACGCAGATGCTGCCGGCTTAGAACGGTTCCAAACTTGACAGATGGCCCGCGCGGGCGCATATCCGACTGGAATAGTCGGAGAAGCCCCATGTTCATCCAGACCGAGTCGACGCCGAACCCCGCCACGCTGAAATTCCTGCCCGGGCAGACTGTGCTCGACCTTGGCACCGCCGATTTCCCCAGCGCCGAGGCTGCGGCCAAATCGCCCTTGGCCAAGCGCATCTTTGCGGCGGGCGGCGTGACGGGCGTGTTCTTCGGGTCGGATTTCGTGACGGTGACCAAGGCCGACGATGTGGCGTGGGACCATGTCAAGCCTGCCATCCTTGGCGCGATCATGGAGCATTACCAGTCGGGTGCCGCCGTGATCGAGGGCGAGGGCGCGTCGGGCGGTGGCCACCGGGAACATACCGGCGAAGATGGCGACATCGTGCGCCAGATCAAGGAATTGCTCGATACCCGCGTGCGGCCTGCCGTGGCGCAGGACGGCGGCGACATCACGTTCCACGGTTTTGACCGTGGCGTGGTCTATCTGCATATGCAGGGCGCTTGCGCCGGTTGCCCGTCTTCGACCCTGACGCTGAAGATGGGGATCGAAAACCTGTTGCGCCATTACATTCCCGAAGTGCTGGAAGTGCGCCCCGTCGCGGCTTGAACGGTCGGGGACGATTGCGTGGACAGACTTCTGGCTTTCGACACATCGGCCGCGCATTGCGCGGCCGCCGTGCTGTGCGGCGACCGGATCGTGGCAGCCCGCGTCGAGGCGATGGAAAAGGGTCAGGCCGAGCGGCTTATCCCGATGCTCGAGGACGTGCTGGCCGAAGCGGGGCTGGTATGGGCCGACCTGACCGCGCTTGGCGTGGGCACCGGACCGGGCAATTTTACCGGCGTGCGGATTGCCGTTGCCGCCGCGCGCGGGCTGGCGCTGTCGCTGGGCATTCCGGCGATCGGCGTCACACGGCTTGACGCGCTTGCCCATGGCCTGCCCCGCCCGCTTTGGGTGGTCGAGGATGCACGGCGCGGCGAGGTTTACGCCCGGCGCTACGATAGCACCGATAGCGCCGCGGTGCTGACCCGTCTGGATGCGCTGACACTCGACGCGCCCGTTGCAGGAAACGCGCTGCCCGATGCGTTTGTGTCGCTGCCCATCGCCGAGGGCATCGCCCGTGTCGCAGCCCTGCGCTGTGCCACACCGCAGCCGCGCCCCGCGCCGTTCTACCTGCGCGGGGCCGATGCCGCCCCGCCATCGGACCCGCCGCCGGTGATCTTGCCATGACGCCCGATACCCTTGCGCGGTTGCATGCCCTGTCGTTTTCGACCCCGCGCCCGTGGGGCAGCGCCGAGTTTCACGACTTGCTCGCGACCCCGCGCACCTTTCTGTTGACCGAAGGCGATGCCTTCCTTTTGGGGCGCGTGGTGGCGGACGAGGCCGAATTGCTGACGCTGGCGGTTCCGCCCGACCAGCGCGGGCGCGGCGCGGCGACACGGCTTGTCGCGGTCTTCGTCGATCAGGTGCGACAGCGCGGGGCCATCAGCGCCTTTCTGGAAGTGGCCGAGGACAACGCCCCCGCCCGCCGCGTCTATACGCAGGCGGGCTTTGTCGAATCCGGTGGCAGGCGCGGCTATTACCGCAGCCCCGAGGGCCGCTATATCGATGCCATCCTGATGACGCGGGCGCTGTAACGCCAGCCCTTCGCGTAATCTTTGATCATAAGATCAAACCGCCCTGCGCCCGCTCGCAAAGAGGTGTTGACCCCTTCGCCGGAATCCGTCCTAAATTGCCAACGAACCGCCAAGCCCAACGAAGCGGGCGGGACAAGAAACACGATCTAACCGACACAACCGGGAGAGACCCATGACCCTGATGAAAACGCTTCTCGGCGCAGCGGCCACGCTGGCGCTGACCGCCGGCATTGCCGCAGCCGATCCGGCGATCATCTACGACCTTGGCGGCAAGTTCGACAAATCCTTCAACGAAGCCGCCTTCAACGGGGCCGAAAAGTGGGCCAAGGAAACCGGCGGCACCTATAAAGAGCTGGAGATGCAGTCGGAAGCCCAGCGCGAGCAGGCGCTGCGCCGTCTGGCCGAATCGGGCGCAAACCCCATCGTCATGACCGGCTTTGCCTTTGGTGACACGCTCAACACCGTCGCCCCCGACTTTCCCGACACCAAATTCGCGATCATCGACATGGTCGTCGATCAGCCCAACGTGAAATCGGTGGTCTTTACCGAAGATCAGGGCAGCTACCTTGTCGGCATGATGGCGGGCCTTGCCACCAAGACCGGCACCGTGGGCTTCATCGGCGGCATGGATATTCCGTTGATCCGCCGCTTCGGTTGCGGCTACGCGCAGGGCGTGATGGCTGCCAAGCCGGATGCCAAGGTCGTGCTGAACATGACCGGCACCACCCCCGCCGCATGGAACGACCCCGTCAAGGGTGCGGAACTTGCCAAGGGCCAAAAGGCGCAAGGCGCGGACGTGATCTATGCAGCCGCAGGCGGCACCGGCGTGGGCGTGCTGCAGGCCGCAGCCGACGAAGGCATCCTTGGCATCGGCGTGGACAGCAACCAGAACGGCATGCATCCGGGCAAGATTCTGACCTCGATGATGAAGCGGGTCGACGTGGCCGTGTATAACGCGTTCAAGGAAGGTGCCGACCTCAAGCCGGGCGTCAACGTGCTCGACCTGAAAGCCGGTGGCGTGGATTACGCGATGGACGACAACAACGCCGCCCTCGTGACGCCGGAAATGAAGGCCGCCGTCGATGCGGCTGCCGAAAAGATCAAATCGGGCGAGCTGGTCGTGCATGACTACATGTCGGACAACACCTGCCCGGCGGCGACGTTCTGATGCCATCAGTGGCAAACACTTCGGGGCGGCAGGCAACTGCCGCCCCCTTTGCATCGCTGTTTGCGATCGAACTGAAAGGCATCTCGAAGGCCTTTGGCAGCGTGCAGGCGAACAAGGATATTTCCATCGCCGTGCCGCGCGGCACCATCCACGGGATCATCGGGGAAAACGGCGCGGGCAAGTCGACGTTGATGTCGATCCTGTACGGCTTTTACCGCGCCGATTCGGGTGAAATCCTGATCAACGGCACCCCCACCGCCATTCCCGACAGCCAGAGCGCCATCCGCGCCGGTATCGGCATGGTGTTCCAGCATTTCAAGCTGGTGCAGAATTTCACCGTGCTTGAAAACGTGGTCCTTGGTGCCGAAGACGGCGCACTTCTGGCCGGATCGCTGGCCAAGGCGCGGCGCGTGCTGGCCGATCTGAGCCGCGAATACGAGCTTGACGTTGACCCCGATGCCTTGATCGAAGACCTGTCGGTCGGCCATCAGCAGCGGGTCGAGATTTTGAAGGCGCTGTACCGGCAGGCCGATATTCTGATCCTGGACGAACCCACCGGCGTTCTGACCCCGGCCGAGGCCGATCACCTGTTCCGCATCCTTTCCGGCCTACGCGATCAGGGCAAGACCGTGATCCTGATCACCCACAAGCTGCGCGAGATCATGGAGACGACCGACAACGTCAGCGTGATGCGGCGCGGCACGATGGTGGGCACGGTCAAGACCTCGGAGACCAGCCCCGAAGAACTGGCCGAGCTGATGGTGGGCCGCAAGGTGCTGCTGGAAGTCGAAAAGGGCGCGCCGAAGCCGGGCAAGACCGTGCTGTCGGTGCAAGACCTGCATGTGCGCGACGAACATGGGGTCGAACGGCTGAAAGGCGTCAGCTTCGACATCCGCGCGGGCGAGATTCTGGGCATCGCGGGGGTGGCGGGCAACGGGCAGTCGGAACTGCTGGAAGCGCTGGGCGGTATCGCCAACGCCACCGGCCGCATCAGCCTGAACGGGGCCGACCTGCCGCTGTCGGGCGCTGCCGCCAATGGCCAGACGCGGCGCGCGGCGGGCATCGCCCATGTGCCCGAAGACCGCCAGCACCTTGGCCTGATCATGGATTTCGAGGCGTGGGAGAACGTGGCATTCGGCTATCACAACGCGCCGGAATACCAGAAAAGCGCGCTGTTCATGGACAATGACGCGCTGCGCGCCGACACCGCCGCCAAGATGGAGCGGTTCGACGTGCGCCCGCCGATCCCGACGCTGCCAGCAAAATCGTTTTCCGGCGGCAATCAGCAAAAGATCGTCGTGGCGCGGGAAATCGAGCGCAACCCCGATCTGCTGTTGATCGGCCAGCCGACGCGTGGGGTCGATATCGGTGCTATCGAATTCATCCACAAGCAGATCGTGGCCCTGCGCGACGCGGGCAAGGCGATCTTGCTGGTGTCGGTGGAACTGGACGAGATCATGTCGCTGTCGGACCGTATCGCCGTGATGTTCGACGGGCGGATCATGGGGTTGCGCGACCCCGAAACCACCAACGAGCGTGAACTTGGCCTGCTGATGGCGGGCGTGACCGGGGACAAAGCCTGATGGACCGTTTGCCGAAATGGGCCGATGTGGTGCTTGTGCCCGTCGTCAGCCTGATCTTTGCCGCTGCTATCAGTGCGATCGTCATCAAGGCCATCGGGCAAAGCCCGCTAGAAGCGCTGGATGTCATGGTGCAGGGGTCGCTGATGTCGGCCTATGGCTGGGGCTATACGCTGTATTACGCCACGAGCTTCATCTTTACCGGACTTGCCGTGACCATCGCCTTTCATTCGGGCATGTTCAACATCGGCGGCGAGGGGCAGGCGCAACTGGGCGGGTTGGGTGTCGCGCTGTGCCTGCTGTTCATTCCGTGGCCGCACTGGACCATCGCGCTGTTGGCGGCATCGCTGTCAGCCGCCGCTTTCGGTGCGGTCTGGGCGGCGGTTCCGGCCTATCTGGCGGCCAAGCGCGGCAGCCATATCGTGATCACCACGATCATGTTCAACTATATCGCCGCCGCGCTGATCGTGTATCTGCTGGTCGACGTGCTGCGCCCGGCGGGCCAGATGGACCCGGCCACCGCCCGTTTCGGCGCAGGCGTCGCCCTGCCGACGCTGAACCAGATTCCGCTGCTGGACCAGTTCTTCGTCAAGAAGGTGCCTGCCAACATCACCCTGTTTATCGCGCTGGGTGCCGCCGTTGCGGTCTGGGCGATCTTGTGGCGCACGCGGCTTGGCTACCAGATCCGCGCCTTTGGCAAATCGGAGGCGGCGGCGCGCTATGCGGGGATAAACCCGACGCGCATGATCATGATCGCGATGGCGATTTCGGGCGCTTTGGCGGGGCTGATGTCGGTCAACAATGTCATGGGCGAAGCGGGGCGGTTGCTGCAAAACTCGTCCGAGGGGGCGGGTTTCATCGGCATCGCCGTGGCGCTGATGGGGCGCAACCATCCGCTGGGCGTGGTGCTGGCGGCGATCTTGTTCGGCTTTCTGTATCAGGGCGGGGCGGAACTGGGGCTGTGGACATCAATCCCGATCGAGTTGCGGATCGTGGTGCAGGGGCTGGTGATCCTGTTCACCGGCGCGCTGGACGTGATGGTGCGGATGCTGCTGGTCTGGCTGTTCTCGTTCGGCAAGAAACGGCAGGTGGCATGATGGATTACGCAACGCTTCTGCAAATCCTCGACAGTACGTTGCGGCTGGGCACGCCCTTGCTGTTCGCCTGTCTTGCGGGGCTGTTTTCAGAACGCGCGGGCATCTTCGACATCGGGCTGGAAGGCAAGATGCTGATGGCCGCCATGTGTTCGGGCGCGGTCGCCTATCTGACGGGGTCGGTCTGGCTGGGCCTGCTGGCGGGGATCGCCGGATCGATGGTCTTTGCGGCGCTGCATGGCGTGGCGTCGATCACCTTTCGCGGCAATCAGCTGATTTCGGGCGTGGCGCTGAACTTCCTTGCGTCGGGCATCACCGTTCTGGTCGCACAGCGCCTGTTCGGCCAAGGCGGGCGCACCCCGCCCCTGGAAGGAGCGGCGCGGTTCAACGAAATCACCCTGCCCTTTGCCGAGGCGCTGCGCCCCGTTCCCGTCTTGGGGCCGCTTTATGCCGAGGTGATCTCGGGTCATGCGCTGCTGGTCTATGTCGGCATCCTGTCGGTGCCGGTCACGTGGTGGGTGCTGTATCGCACCCGTTTCGGCCTGCGCCTGCGGGCGGTGGGCGAAAACCCCGCCGCGGTCGATACGGCGGGCGTGTCGGTCAAGGGGCTGCGCTTTGCGGCGGTGGGCATAACCGGCCTGCTGTGCGGGCTGGCCGGTGCCTATATGGCGACCGCGCTGCAAGCGGGCTTCGGGCGCGAGATGACGGCGGGGCGCGGCTATATCGCGCTGGCCGCGCTGATCTTTGCCAAATGGCGGCCGTGGCAGGCGCTGGGGGCCTGTATGCTGTTCGGCTTCTTTCAGGCGCTGGCGTTGCGGCCCGACGTGGTGACGGCGGTGATGCAGGTCAAGATACCCGTGCCCTTCCTGGATGCGCTGCCCTATATCCTGACGGTGCTTGTGCTTGCCGGTTTCGTCGGCAAGGCCATTCCGCCGCGTGCAGGCGGAGAGCCCTATGTCAAAGAACGCTGAAGCGCTTGCCGCGACCATCCGCGCCCGTGCGGGGGATGCGCCTGTCAGGCTGGGCCTGATCCTCGGGTCGGGTCTGGGGCATCTGGCGGGCGCGGTTGAGGGCGTGGCAATTCCCTATGCCGATTTGCCCGGTTTTCCGCATGTCGGCGTGTCGGGACATAACCCCAACCTTGTGATCGGTGATCTGGAGGGCGTGCGCGTCGCGGTGTTCGGCGCGCGCGAGCATTATTACGAAAGCGGCAACCCTGCGGCCATGCGCCTGCCCTTGGAAACGCTGCGGGCGCTGGGGGCCGATCATCTGATCGTCACCAATGCGGCGGGGTCGCTGCGCCCCGACATCCGCCCCGGCGATCTGATGCTTTTGTCGGACCACATCAACTTTTCCGGCCTGAACCCGTTGATCGGGGAAAAAACCGATGCCCGCTTCGTGCCAATGGGTGACGCGCATGACCCCGCGATCCGCGCCGCGCTGCGGGCATCGGCCGAGGCCGAAGGCGTGGCGCTGCCCGAGGGCGTTTACGCGTGGTATTCCGGCCCGTCATTCGAAACCCCCGCCGAAATTCGCGCCATCCGCACGCTTGGCGGCGATGCGGTGGGCATGTCGACGGTGCCCGAGGTGATCTTGTCGCGCTTTTTGCATCTGCGCGTGGCGGCCATTTCCACCGTCACCAACATGGCGGCGGGACTGTCGGACGAGAAGATCAGCCACGAACATACCAAGGCCATGGCCCCGCTGGGTGCGGCAAAACTGGAGCGTGTGCTGCGCCATTACCTGCGCCAGCTCCGATGAGGGCGTCAAGGGTTTGACTTCGCTGCCAAAGGGGCGCAACCCTTGGCCAACGCCCGCTCGCTCCCCGGCATATCCATGCAGATTTACCTTCCCATTGCCGAGGTTTCGGTCAACGCCTTCCTGCTTTTGGGCCTTGGCGGAATCGTGGGCTTTTTATCGGGCATGTTCGGGGTGGGCGGCGGCTTCCTGATTACGCCCTTGCTGTTCTTTATCGGCGTGCCGCCTGCGGTGGCGGTGGCGACGGGGGCCAATCAGGTCGTTGCCTCGTCGGTGTCGGGCGTGCTGGCGCAGTTCCGGCGCAAGGCGGTAGATGTGCGGATGGGCGCGGTGCTGACCGTGGGCGGTTTCATCGGGTCGGGCATCGGGGTCTGGGTGTTCAAGCTGATGACGGCGCTGGGGCAGGTCGATCTGTTCGTGCAACTGTCCTATGTGCTGTTTCTTGGCCTGATCGGCGCGATGATGTTGCAAGAAAGCGTGCGCGCGTGGATGCGCACCAAGACCGGCGGGCCGGTGCGCCGCAGCCATGTTCACACATGGGTGCACGGCCTGCCGCTGAAGATGAAGTTCCGCGCGTCGGGGCTGTATATCTCGGTCTTGCCGCCGCTGGGCATCGGGGCGGCGGTCGGTTTTCTGGCCGCCATCATGGGGGTGGGCGGCGGCTTTATCATGGTGCCTGCCATGATCTACCTGCTGGGGATGCCGACAAAGGTGGTGGTGGGCACGTCGCTGTTCCAGATCATCTTCGTGACCGCCTTCACCACGCTGGCCCATGCGGTGACCAGCCAGACCGTCGATATCATGCTGGCCTTTCTGCTGATCGTGGGCGGGGTGATCGGCGCGCAGATCGGCGCGCGCATCGGCGTGCGGCTGAAAGCCGAACAGTTGCGCATCCTGCTGGCGCTTCTGGTGCTGGCCGTATCGTTCAAGATCGCGCTCGACCTGTTGTTGCAGCCCTACGAGCTTTACACCGTCATGCCCGGACTGCTGCCATGAGGGCGCTCGCACTTGCCCTCGCGCTGATTGCGGCCCCCGCTTTCGCCGCGCCCGAGCAGATCGTGGCGGGCCTGTCGCAAAGCCGCGTGTCGATCACCGCCGATTTCGACGGGACCGAAATTCTGGTCTATGGCGCGGTCAAGCGCGACACCCCCGCGCCCGAGGGGCCGATGGAGGTGATCGTGACGGTCGAAGGCCCCGCCACGCCGCTGACCATCCGCAAGAAAGCCCGCCGCGCCGGTATCTGGATCAACACCGACGCCGTGCATATCGACGCCGCCCCCAGTTTTTACGCCGTGGCGACCACCGGCCCGCTGGACCGTATCCTGTCGGACACCGAAGACCTGCGCTACCGCATCAGCCCCGACCGCGCCGTGCGCGCCATAGGTCTGACATCCGAAGCCGACGACCCCGACGGTTTCGTCGCGGCCCTGATGCGCATCCGCTTTGCCGAAGACCGCTTCCGCCTGTTGCAGGGCGCGGTGGAATTCACCGAAGACACGCTGTTCCGCGCCGATGTGTTGCTGCCTGCCAACCTGACCGAGGGCGAATACAAGATCCGCATCTTCCTGACCCGCGACGGCCGCGTGATCGACACGCAAGATCGCGTGGTGGGCGTGCGCAAAGAGGGGTTGGAGCGGTTTCTCAACAGCCTCGCCCATGATATGCCGCTGCTGTACGGGTTGCTGGCGCTGGCCTTGGCGGGCTTTGCCGGATGGGGCGCATCGGCCGCCTTTGCGTTCATGCGGCGCTAGGGCGTTGCGCGTGCCTTGGCCTCGGCCGCCGGAAAGGCGCGGGCCATTGTCAACCCCCGCGTGGCGTTCAGCACCATCAGCGCCGCCCAAAGGCCGTGGTTGTGCAAACCGGGCACCAGCACGGCCAAGGCTGCGGCATAGACGGCGACCGAAAGCGTCATCGCCCGCCGCATTTCCTGCGTGAGGGTGGCCCCGATGAAGATGCCGTCGTAAATCCACGCCGCCACGCCGACCAGAGGGGCGGCGACGACCCATGGCAGGTAAAGCCGCGCCTCGGCCCGCACGGCGACTGCGGTGGTCATCAGGTCGATGATGGCAGGGCCAAGGGCGGCAAAGACCGCCGCCATGACCAAGGCCCCCGCAAAGCCCCATTGCATCGCCATGCGCGCGGCTTGCCGGACCCTTGCTGCTGCCCGCGCCCCCACCGCTTGCCCGATCAGGCTTTCGGCGGCAAAGGCGAAACCGTCCAGCGCATAGGCGGTGATCGACAGGAATTGCAGCAGCACCTGATTGGCGGCCAGCGTGCCGTCTCCGAACCGCGCGCCCAGAAAGACGAAGGTGGTAAAGGACAGTTGCAGCAGCACCGAGCGGATCATGATGTCGCGGTTGACCGCCAGCATCACCCGCAGCGCGGCGGCATTCCATATCCGCGCCAGTGCGGGCCGCAGCCATGGCAGCACCCCGTCGCGGCATAGCCACAGGCCAAAGGCCAGACCCGTCCATTCTGCCAGCAGCGTGGCCGCAGCCACCCCCGGCACGCCCCAGCCAAGGCCCAGCACGAACCACAGGTCAAGCGCGATGTTGGCCCCGTTGATCCACAGTTGCAGCGCCAGCACCGCCCGCGTGCGTTCCAGCGCGATCAGCCATCCGGTCAGCGCATAGGCCCCGATCGTGGCGGGCGCACCCCAGATGCGGAGGGACAGATACTGCCGCGCCAGCGCCTCGACTTCGGGCGATGCGGGGGCGATGCGGAACGCGGCCCCCGCGATCAGCCCCTGGGCGGCGATGAACACCAGCCCCGCCACCAGCCCGATGGCCAGCGCGCGCAGCAAAATGGCCCCCCGCTCGGCCATGTCGCCCGCCCCATGCGCCTGCGCGGCAAGGCCCGAGGTGCCCATCCGCAAGAAACCGAAGACCCAGTAGACCGTGGCAAGGATCACCGCCCCCAACCCCACCGCCCCGATCGGCGCCGCCTGCCCCAATTGCCCCACCACGCCGGTATCGACCGCGCCCAGCAAGGGCACGGTGGCGTTCGAGATCACGATGGGGGCCGCGATGCGCAGCAGGCGGGAATGGGTCAGGTCGGTCATGGGGTCACCATAGCGGGGGCCTTGGCACTGTCACGGCCCTTTCCCCGCAAGGGGGGGCTTTCCAGCCCCCCCAACGGGCCGCAAGCGGCCCTCCCCCCACGAAAATATCCCGGTCATCAGGACGAAATCACGCCTGCGGCTTCTTCTCGTCGCAAATATCCTCAGGGGGTGAATTGGCGCAAAGCGCCAAGAGGGGGCGCGAGCGCCCCCTATTCCGCCGCTTCCCCCGCCGCAGGCGGCATCAGGAAATGCCCCGTGCCTTGGGCAAACAGCCGCGCGCGGTTGTCTTGCCACGCCTCGACATGCACGCTCGCATAGCGCCGCCCCGAGCGGTTGACCCGCGCGCGGGCATAGGCGTCGCGCGGCAGGCCCGAGCGCAGGTAATCGACGGTGAAATCGATGGTCTTGGGCAGGCGTGGCGGGTTGGCGGCGATGGCGGCGGGGTCGAGCCGTCCTGCCTCCATCTCTTCCCACAGCGTCGACCACGACAGTTCGATGATCGCTACCACCTCGAGAAAGGCCGCAATCGCCCCGCCATGCAGCGCGGGCAGCGCGGGGTTGCCGATCAGCTTGTCGTCGAAGGGCAGGATCGCCGTCAACTCGTCGCCGCGCCGGTCGAAGCGGATGCCGAGATACTGGATATAAGGCACCCCCGACCAAAGCGAGGTCAGCGCCGCATCGCGCCGTTGCTTGATGACCTGCACGGGTTCGGGCCGCTCGCGCATCAGGCACCCCCTTTGGGCAGATCGAGCGTGAAGGCCCCTGTCGCCGCAGCCACGGGGCGGCTTTCGTCTGCATCGGTCGCGGTGACGCGCACAAAGGCGACGCTGCGCGTGGTGTGGTAGCAATCGGCCCGCGCGGTGATCGGCTGTCCGGGCGTGGCGGGGCGGAAATAGTCGATCCGCAAATCCAGCGTCGCGGTCGACACCGGCCCCGCGGGGTGCGACATCACCGCCGCCCCGCTGGCGGTATCCATCAGCGCCGAAACCGCGCCGCCGTGCATCACCCCTGTCGCCGGATCGCCGACGAAGCGCGGGTCATAGGGCATGGTCATCACCACATGGCCATCGCAAAGGCTGACCAGCTCCATCCCCAACGCGCGGGAATGGGGCAGCGCCTCGATGAAGCGGCGGGCCAGAATCAAGGCGGGGGTCGGGCTGTCGGGCTGATCGGTCATGTCCGCCATAATCGCGCGCCGTGACCGATCTGCAAGGGCCAACGCAGCGCCATTGCACCACGGCGCACCCCCGCCTATCTTTGGGGACCATTGCAGGACCACCATGGCCGAACCCGTCGACACCCGCCTCAGCTTCAAAGAGATGTGCGCGCGCTTCGACGTGACGCCGCGCACCTTGCGCTATTACGAATACATCGAGCTTTTGTCGCCCGAACGCGTGGGCCGTGCCCGGTTTTACGGCCCGCGCGAGGTGGCGCGGATGACGCTGATCTTGCGCGGCCGCCGCTTCGGCTTTTCGCTCGAGGAAATCCGCCAGTGGCTGATGATCTATCGCCAGCAAGGCACGCGCCCGCAGCTTGAGACATGGATCGCCATGGCCGACCGCCAGCTTGACGCGCTGACCGCCCAGCAGGCCGAGCTTGCCGCGTCGATCGACGATCTGCGCCGGTTGCGCGACACGGCGGCAGGCGAATTGACGCGGCTTGCCGATTGACGTGACGCTGCGACAGGCGGCGATCTGACGCCACGTCACGTTTACCTTGACGTCAACCTTGCTGCTAGGCTTGCCGCAACAGGCCCCAGATGCAGGACCGTTGCCATGCCTTGCGCTTTCGACACCCCGCCCCCCGCCAAAGACGATCTGCTTGGCATCCGGCAGATGTGCAGCCAGTTCGACGTCACGCCGCGCACCTTGCGGTTTTACGAAGCCAAGGAGTTGCTTGCCCCGATCCGGCGCGGCACGGCGCGGTTCTTCACCTACCGCGACCGCGCGCGGTTGAAACTGGTTTTGCGCAGCAAGCGTTTCGGCTTCAGCCTAGAAGACATCCGCCAGCTTCTGGACATGTACGACCGCGACCCCGGACAGCAGGACGCACAACTGTCGCGCACCTATGCGCTCGCTGCCGGGCGGCTGGCGCAGATGGAGCGGCAGCGGGACGAACTCGACGAGGCGATTGCCGAGTTGAAAGACGCGATGGCATGGGGCGCAACCGCCCTGTCCGACCTGCGAAACGCCGCCGCATAAGGAGTGCACCCGATGCCCGTCTATACCGCCCCGGTCAAAGACATGCAGTTCGTGCTGCACGATACGCTTGGCATTTCGGCATCTGACATTCCCGGCTATGGCGACCTGGACCCCGCCTTTACCGAAGCGGTGCTGACGCAGGCGGGGCGGCTTGCGTCAGACGTGCTTGCCCCGCTCAACGCCGTGGGCGACCGCGAGGGGTGCCATCTGGAAAACGGCGTGGTCCGCACGCCTGCGGGGTTTGCTGCGGCCTACCGGCAGTTGTGCGAAGGCGGGTGGACCGCGCTTGACTGTGACCCCGCCTATGGCGGGCAGGGGTTGCCCTATCTGATGGGCACGGCGGTGGGCGAGATGCTGGTGGCGGCCAACATGGCGCTGAACATGTATCAGGGGCTGACCCACGGCGCCTATTCCGCGATCCACGTGCATGGCACGGACGCGCAGAAATCGCTTTATCTGCCCAAGCTGGTGTCGGGCGCATGGACCGGCACGATGAACCTGACCGAACCGCATTGCGGCACCGATCTGGGCCTGATGCGCACCCGCGCCGAACCGCAAGCGGATGGCAGCTATCGCATCACCGGCCAGAAGATCTTCATCTCGGCGGGCGAACATGATCTGGCCGAGAATATCGTGCACCTCGTGCTGGCCAAGGCCCCGGGCGGGGCCGAGGGGACAAAGGGCGTGTCGCTGTTCATCGTGCCGAAATGGCTGGTGAACGGTGACGGCTCGCTTGGTGCGCGCAACGGCGTGACGGCGGGCAAGGTCGAGCACAAGATGGGCATCCACGGCAACGCGACCTGCGTGATGAACTATGACGGCGCGACCGGCTATCTGCTGGGCGGGCTGCACAAGGGGATGCGGGCGATGTTCACCATGATGAACGAAGCCCGTATCGGCGTGGGCGTGCAGGGCTATGCGGTGGCCGAAGCCGCCTATCAAAGCGCCGCCGCCTATGCCCGCGACCGCCTGCAGGGCCGCGCCGTGACGGGGGCGCAAAACCCCGCTGGCCCCGCCGATCCGCTGATCGTGCACCCCGACATCCGCCGCAGCCTGATGGACCAGAAAAGCTTTGTCGAAGGCGCACGGGCGCTGACCTTCTGGGGCGCGTCGCTGATCGACCGCGCCACGCGACTGGGGGATGCCGAGGCCGAGGGGCTGATCTCGCTGCTCACGCCCGTGATCAAGGGGTTCCAGACCGACAAGGGGTTCGAGGCCTGCGTCGCCGCCCAGCAGGTGTTCGGCGGGCATGGCTATATCGAGGAATGGGGCATGTCGCAATTCGCCCGCGATGCCCGGATCGCCATGATCTACGAAGGCGCGAACGGGATACAGGCGCTCGATCTGGTGGGGCGCAAGCTGGCGGCGGATGGCGGCAAGCCGGTGATGGCGTTTTTCGAACTGGTCAAGGCGTTCAACCGCGATACCGCGGGCGATGCACGCATGGCCCCGTTTACCGAACCCCTCAGGGCGGCGTCCAAAGACCTGCAGGCGGCGGTCATGTATTTCATGGAGAACGGGCTGAAATCGCCCAATGCCGCTTTGGCGGGCAGCACCGATTTCCTGCATCTGATGGGCCATGTCTGCCTTGGTCTGATGTGGGCGCGCATGGCCCGCGCGGCGCTGGCGGCATTGGATGCAGGCCACCCCGACCGCGATTTCCTTGAATCGAAACTGTCCACGGGGCGTTACTATATGGTCCGCCAACTGCCAGCCACCGCCCTGCACCTGACGCGCATCCTGTCGGGCGAAGGTCCGGTGATGGCGCTGGCGGCCGAAGCGTTCTAGCCTGCGCCACCCCGAATTTTCTGCGAAAATTCGCGACCGTCCTCACAGATAGGTGCCCGATGCCGAAACGCTTTCGCCTGACCCGCCGCTTTCCGGTCGCCATGACCGAGGACGGCTATCGCAAACTGCGCCGCTTTGCCACCGAAGCGGGGCTGGACGAAGGCGAGGCGCTGTCTTTCCTGTTCGAGAATTTCGACAGCCTGATCGACACCGAAACGCTGACCCACCGCCTGCGGCTGTTCAATCTGGAACTCGAGGAGCGCAAGCGGTGACAGACACAGGCCATTTCTGCCGACCGCTTCGCCGGTCAGACGCGCAGCAAGCGCTTGCGGTCAAGCAGTGCCTTGCCCCCCCAGAGGTAGACACAAGGTGCGGCGGGATAGTCCAGACAGGCCGCGACTGCAGATTGCAGCGCTGGGTCACCCGACATCTTGTAATGCCCGCACAACACCGGAGTATCCGATCCGTCCCCGACCGGATCGGGCAAGGCGAAGGGCAGCGGGGTGTCTGGCACATCCTGCGGATCGGGAACGGACGCGACCGCCTCGCGCCACGTGCGGGCATCCTTGCGCCACCACGCCAATCGCACCTCGGCGCGCAAATGACCTGCGGAATCGGCCACCCGCAGACCGTCAGGCAATGTCATCTCGGGTCCGGTCAGCAGCAGATTGACCGCTTTGGCGAAAGCGGTCTGACGCGCCGCGACTTCGGCCAGATCGTCCTGGGTCAGCCTGCCGTCCGCCCGCCGCGCCGCGACCACGCCGATCGCGGCGCTGTCCCAGCAGGCATGAACCAACCGCAGCCCCCCGAGATCGAGCCACAGCGGGAGTGTCAGGAACCACCGGGTCCAGTCGAGGGCCTGCGGAGTGCCTGTGCCGAACGACCCGCAAAAACTGCGATGCTGGGCGCGGTTCTTTGCGTCACGAACCCGCAAGGGGGCACCGTCTGCGCCCGTCCGGTGGAACAGGACCGCGTTCAGCTCGTGGTTCCCCATCACCGCGACCGCGCGCCCCGAAGCGACCAGCCCGCGCGCCCGCTTCAAGACGGCGGCATCGTCCGGTGTGGCAACAGCGGCCCCGGCATCGATGAAATCGCCAAGAAAAGCGACGCGCCCGTCAGACGGCACCGCCGCAATGCTGCGCTGCAAACGAACCGGATCGGCGTGGATATCGGGGATGACCGTGTAAACCATGGAATCAACGCACAACAAAACGACCTGCGCGGCAGTCTGGCCGATGGCGTGCCGGTCTGGCAAGGAGGCCTGTGATGACCGGCACGGGGCTGAAACTTTACTGCTTCGGGGAAAGCGGCAATGCCTACAAGGCGGCGCTGGCGCTCGCCTTGACCGGAACGCCCTGGCAGGCGGTGTATGTCGATTTTTTCAACGGCGAGACGCGCAGCCCTGCCTTTCGCGCCATCAATCCGATGGGCGAGGTTCCGGTGCTGGTCGACGGTGACCTGACGCTTGCGCAGTCGGGCGTGATCGTGTCCCACATCGCTGCCCGCACGGGGCGCATGGGCGGCGACACCGATGCTGAACGGGCCGAGGTGTTGCGCTGGCTGTTGTGGGACAATCACAAGCTGTCGGGTCAGGCGGGCACCTGCCGCTTTCTGATGAACTTCGCCCCGCCGGACAAGCGGCCCGAGGGTGTGGTGGCTTTCCTGCAAGCGCGGCTGAAGGCGGCTTACGGCGTGCTCGATGCGCATCTGGCGGGGCGCGACTGGATCGTGGGCGATGGCCCCACCATCGCCGACCTGTCGTGCTGCGGATACCTGTACTACCCCGAACCTTTCGGCTTTTCCCGCGCCGACTGGCCGCATATCGACCGCTGGCTGGGCCGCATCGCGGCGCTTCCCGGCTGGAAAGCCCCTTATGATCTGATGCCCGGCAGCCCTGCCGACCGCGCCTGAAGGAGACGACCATGGCCGAGGCCTTCATCTATGACGCCCTGCGTTCCCCCCGTGGCAAGGGTCGCCCCGACGGGGCCTTGCACGAATTGACGGCCGTGGCGCTGTCGGCGCGGATGCTCGATGCCATCGCCGCGCGCAACGGGCTGACGGGGGCGGCGGTCGAGGATGTGATCTGGGGCAACGTCACGCAAGTGGGCGAACAGGGCGGCTGTCTTGCGCGGTCTGCGGTGCTGCTGTCGGGGTTGGACGAGGGCATTCCCGGGCTGTCGATCAACCGCTTTTGCGCCAGCGGGATGGAGGCGGTGAACCTTGCCGCGGGGCAAGTGCGGGGGGGCGCAGGCCGCGCCTATATCGCAGGCGGGGTCGAGATGATGGGCCGCGTGCCGATGGGGTCGGACGGGGCGGCGATTGCGGTCGACCCGTCGCTGGCTATGAAGACCTATTTCGTCCCGCAGGGCATTTCCGCCGATCTGATTGCCACCGAATACGGCTTCACCCGCGATCAGGCCGATGCTTTGGCCGTGGAAAGCCAGCGCCGCGCCGCGGTGGCCTGGGCCGAGGGGCGATTTGCCAGGTCGGTGGTGGCGATCCATGACCAGAACGGCCTGCCAATCCTTGCCCATGACGAACACATGCGCCCCGGCACCGACATGCAAAGTCTGGGCGCGCTGAAACCCGCGTTCAAGGAGATGGGCGAGATCATGCCCGGCTTCGACCGTGTGGCGCTGATGAAATACCCCCACCTCGAACGCATCGACCACATCCACCACGCCGGAAATTCCAGCGGGATCGTCGATGGCGCTGCCGCCCTGCTGATTGGCGATGCCGAGTTCGGCCGCGCCCATGGCCTGCGCCCCCGCGCGCGCATCCGCGCCACGGCCAAGATCGGCACCGATCCCACGATCATGCTGACCGGACCCGTTCCCGTCACCGAAAAGATCCTGCGCGAGGCGGGAATGACGATTGGCGACATCGACCTGTTCGAGGTGAACGAGGCGTTTGCGTCGGTCGTGCTGCGCTTCCTGCAAGCCTTTGAGGTCGATCCCGCCCGCGTGAACCCCAATGGCGGGTCCATCGCCATGGGCCACCCCTTGGGCGCGACGGGGGCGATCATCATCGGCACGCTGCTGGACGAGTTGGAGCGCACGGGCAAGGCAACCGGCCTTGCCACGCTGTGCATCGCCAGCGGCATGGGGGCTGCCACCATCATCGAGAGGGTGTGATGCCAAAGCTCGATCTGGCCCGCGTTCCGGTCAAGACAGGCTCGATCTACCCCGCGCCCTTTGCCGCGATGATGGCGGGGCGGTCGTCGCTGCGGCTGGGCGAGGCGGCGGGGTTGCGGCAGATCGGCGTGAACCTTGTCACGCTGGAACCCGGCGCGCTGTCGTCGCTGCGGCATTGGCATCTGGCCGAAGATGAATTCGTCATGGTGCTGGAGGGCAGTTGCACGCTGGTGATGGAGGGCGGCGCTTGCGCCATGGGTGCGGGCGATTGCGCGGCTTTTCCGGCAGGGCGGGCGGACGGGCATAACTTCGTGAACCATGGCACCGCGCCAGCCCGCTTCCTGGTGGCCGGAACCAAGGCCCCGCGCGAGGTGGCAACCTATAGCGACGTGGACCTGATGATTGCCATCGACGGCGGGCGCGCCACCTTTACCCGCCGCGACGGCCAGCCCTTTGTTGCCCGCCCCGATGACGCAACGCGTCCCGCCCACAGCCGCCACGGGCTGCCCTCGGGCCTGATCGCCCCGCCCGCATGGGTGGACGCGCCCGACCCGCAGCACCCCGTCATCGGGGGCGGTGCCGGACCCTACCGTTACCGGTTGCTGTCCGACCCCGGCGGGCTGGTGCAATTCGGCGCCTTTATCGAGGAGTTGCCCCCCGCCAGCCGGTCCGGCCACCGGCATTGGCACGAGGGCGAGGATGAACTGGTTTACATCCTGTCGGGCAGCGGTGTGCTGGTCGAGGACGACGAAACCCCGCTGGGCGCGGGCGACGTGGCGGCATGGCCTGCTGGCCTTGCCACAGGCCACCGCATCGACAACCGCTCGGATACTCCCCTGCGGTATCTGGTGATCGGCACCCGCAAACGGGCAGACCGCATCCATTACAGCGACCACGACCTGATCACCGAAAAAGACGGGGCCAAGCGGCGTTACCTGCGCCGCGACGGCAGCTTGATAAAGGAAACGCCATGACCGATTTCACCCTGACCACAGATGCCGACGGCGTGGCCACGATCACGTGGGACGTGGCGGAAAAGTCGATGAACGTGCTGTCGCTGGCGGCGCTGGCAGAACTCGACGCCGCTTTCGACGCGGCGCTTGGCGACCCTGCGGTGCGGGGGATCATCCTCACCTCGGCCAAGCGCGATTTTGCGGGCGGGATGGACCTGAACGTCATCGCGCAGATGCGGGCGGGCGGGGCGGCGGCGATTTTCGACGGCGTGATGGACATGCACCGCATTTTGCGCAAGATCGAACGCGCGGGGATGGATGTGAAAACGCGCAAGGGGGCCAAGCCCGTGGTCGCGGCCCTGCCCGGCACGGCGCTGGGGATCGGGCTGGAAATCCCGCTCGCCTGTCACCGCATCATCGCTGCCGACAACCCCAAGGCCAAGATCGGCCTGCCCGAGATTCTGGTCGGCATCTTTCCGGGTGCTGGCGGCACCACGCGGTTGGTCCGCAAACTGGGCGCGATGGCCGCCGCGCCGTTTTTGCTGGAAGGCAAGCTGTCGGACCCGAAATCGGCCAAAATGAACGGCCTGATCGACGAGGTGGTACCGCCCCAAGACCTGCTTGCCCGCGCCAAGGACTGGGTGCTGGCAGCCAAGGACGCCGATCTGGTCAAGCCTTGGGACGACAAGGGCTACAAGATGCCCGGTGGCGCGCCCTATCATCCGGCGGGGTTCATGACCTTTGTCGGGGCATCGGCCATGGTGACGGGCAAGACGATGGGCGTCTATCCCGCCGCCCGCGCCCTGCTTTCGGCGGTGTACGAAGGGGCGCTCGTCCCCTTTGACGCGGCCTTGAAGATCGAGGCGCGGCACTTTACGGGCGTTTTGTTGAACCCATCGTCCAGCGCGATGATCCGGTCGCTGTTCATCAACAAGGAGGCGCTGGAAAAGGGCGCGAACCGGCCGCGCGTGGCCGACCAGTCGGTGCGGCACCTTGGCGTGCTGGGGGCGGGGATGATGGGGGCAGGCATCGCCTATGTCGCGGCCAACGCAGGCATCACCGTCACCCTGATCGACGCCACGCAAGAGGCGGCGGAAAGGGGCCGCGCCCATTCGGAAAGCCTGCTCGACAAGGGGATCGCGCGGCGCAAGGTGACGCCCGCGACAAAGGCCGAAGTGCTGTCGCGCATCACCGCCACCACCGATTACGCCGCGCTGTCGGGCTGCGACCTGATCGTGGAAGCGGTGTTCGAAGACCCCGCCGTAAAGGCCGAAGTCACCAGACGCGCCGAAGCGGCAAGCGGTGCCATCTTTGCCACCAACACCTCGACCCTGCCGATCACCGGCCTTGCCCGTGCAAGCCTGCGACCCGACCGCTTCATCGGCATCCATTTCTTTTCGCCGGTCGACAAGATGAACCTTGTCGAGATCATCCGGGGCAAGAACACGGGCGACGAGGCGGTGGCCAAGGCGCTGGATTTCGTGCGGCAAATCCGCAAGACGCCCATCGTGGTGAACGACGCCCGCTTCTTTTACGCCAACCGCTGCATCATCCCCTATCTGAACGAAGGCATCCGCATGGTGGCCGAAGGGGTGGAACCGGCGCTGATCGAAAACGCGGCCCGCATGGTGGGCATGCCGCTGGGGCCGCTGCAACTGGTCGATGAAACCTCGATCGACCTTGGGGTGAAGATCGCCAAGGCGACCCGCGAGGCGATGGGCGACGCCTATGAGGGCGGGGCGGTCGATGACGTGCTGTTCTGGCTGGCAGGCGCGGGGCGCTTGGGCAGGAAGGCCAACGCAGGGTTCTATGCCTATGACACGGCGGGCACGCGCATCGGGCTGTGGCGCGGGCTAGGCTCGCGCTACCCCGCCGCCACCACCCAGCCCGAACTGACCGATGTGCAGCACCGTCTGCTGATGGCACAGGTGACCGAAGCGGTGCGGGCGCTGGAAGAGGGCGTCTTGACCGACATCCGCGAAGGCGATGTGGGCGCCATCCTCGGTTGGGGCTTTGCGCCATGGTCGGGCGGGCCTTTCGCATGGCTCGACATGATCGGCGCGGGCCGCGCGGTCGAGATATGTGAAGCCCTCGCGGCCCGCCACGGGGCCCGCTTTGCCGCCCCCGCCCTGTTGCGCGACATGGCGGCCAAGGGCGAGACGTTCTACAGCCACGCCATAAAAGCCGCCTGACGCCCCCCACCCCGACCCTCCCCCGATGGGGGAGGGGGCGAGCGGTCTGCCATTGGCCGCTATCCTGCGCCGAATAAAGGCGCGTATTTGGGCAAGGGTGACATGGAGGGTCTGCGTTTCATCCTTGCCCGAATACTCTCGGGGGTGAGGCGCGGCACGCGCCGAGGGGGCGGTAGGCCCCCTTTTTGCGTCAGGCCAGCCCGTTGAAGGCGTAGCCGAAGCGGGCGATATCGGCGGCGCAGAGGTCTGCCACCAAGGCGGCATCGGCATCGGAATAGGCGGGCCGCCAGTCGGGCCTGCGGTCTGACGCATTCGCCCGCGCCACCGGAGCCAGCCGGAAGCCGAGATGCGCCTCGAACGGGGCAAGTTCGTCGTCCAGCCGTTCCAGCCTTGCGTAAAGCGTGGCGCGTTCGACGCCATTGGCATCGCGCATATAGGCGGCGTAGGGCCACAGGCTAATGCTGGTGCGCGTCTGCGGGTGGTTCAGGAAACCGCTGAAATCATGGGTCTTGGCCAGCCCCACGGCAGGGTGGGCAAAGGACTGCCCGCGCAGCCAGTGGTAATAGCTGACGAGCCGGTCCCACGGGTTGCGCACCAGTGTCAGGGTGAACAATTGGTCGAGATCGGGCAGCATCCCGTCGAGATCGGCCAGCGTGGAATGTTTCCACAAGCGCCCCGCCGTGCGCAGCGCCTTTTGCCGCCCGCGCCGTTGCACCGCCTTGGGCGTGTCGCCCACCAGAATATCATCGGCCTTGGCCCGCGCCTCGAGCGCCAGCGCAAGTGCTGTGCCGCCCGTCTTGGGGATGTGGACAAAGACGAAGCGGCGGGCGGGGGAATAGATCACCGCAGCCCCCGGAACGGGCGCGACAGATGGGGCGAGACCCATGAATTTTCGAACATTCCTGGCAAATTTCTTCCCGGAATTTTGGCCCCCGCCTTCACCGTCACACCTTGTTCGGCAGGTCGCGCCCTTCCAGATGCGCGATCAGGTTGGCGACCGCCATCAGCCCCATATCCTCGCGTACGGCCAGACAGGCGGTGCCCAGATGGGGCAGAAGTGTCACGTTTTCCATGGCCAGCAGCGCCTCGGGCACCGCGGGTTCGAATTCGTAGACGTCAAGCCCCGCGCCCGCGATGCGCCCAGCGGCCAGCGCCGCGACGAGTGCGGCTTCGTCCACCACATCGCCGCGGGCGATGTTGATGAAATAGCCTGTCGGCTTCATCGCGGCAAAGGCCCTCGCGTCGATCAGGTGATGCGTGGCGGCACCGCCGGGCACGGCGACGACCACGAAATCCGCGCCCATCGCCTGTGCCATCGTCACCTGCCGCGCCGGAACGCCTGCATCGGCCACGGTCGAGCGGTTGTGGAAGATCACCTCCATGCCAAAGCCGAAATGGCAGCGTCGTGCGATGGCCTTGCCGATGCGGCCCATGCCGATGATGCCCACGGTCTTGCCCGTCACATGCATGCCCAGCATCTGCGTCGGGTGCCAGCCGTGCCAGTTGCCCGCCCGCAGCATCCGCTCGCCCTCGCCCAGACGCCGCGCTGTCATCAAGATCAGCGACAGCGCGATATCGGCGGTGGCATCGGTCACGGCACCGGGCGTGTTGGTCACGGCCAGCCCCGCCGCCCGCGCCGCCGCAACGTCGATATGGTTGTAGCCCACGCCGAAATTGGCCAAGAGCCGCGCGCGCGGTGCGGGGACATCGGCAAAGACATCGGCCTGAAAGCGGTCGCCCAGCGTCGGCATCACCACGTCATAATCGCGCAGGGCGGCGCGAAGCTCGATTGGCGACAGCACAGAGGTTTGCGGCCGCAGGGTCACGTCGAAGCGCGCCGTTGCAGCGGCAAGCACGCGGTCGGGCATCGGGCGCGTGATGAGCAGACGCATCAGAACAGCCTTCCGCCCAAGGGCACCGTATGGCCCGGCCCGATCAGCACCACCTCGCCTGCCGCATCGGGCACGCCCAGCACCAGCACTTCGGACATCACCTTGCCGATCTGGCGCGGGGGAAAGTTCACCACCGCCAGCACTTGCCGCCCGACCAAGCCTTCGGGGGTGTAATGCGCGGTGATCTGCGCCGAAGACCGCTTTTCGCCAATCTCGCCGCCGAAATCGACCCAAAGCTTGATGGCGGGTTTGCGCGCCTCGGGGAAGGGTTCGGCGCGGGTGATGGTGCCCACGCGGATATCGACCTTTTGGAAATCGTCGTAGGTGATCGTCACTTGCCCAGCTCCCGTCCGCGATCCGCCGCCGCCTTGACCGCACGGCGCAGCAAGGGGGGAAAGCCGGTTTCGCCCTCCATCAACACAGCCAAGGCCGCTGCCGTGGTGCCGCCCGGCGAGGTGACGTTGATACGCAGCTGCGCCGCGCTGTCGGCTGACCGGTAGGCCAGTTCGCCCGCCCCGCAAACCGTGGCCCGGGCCAGTTTCATCGCCACCTCGGGCGACAACCCTTCGGCCTGCCCTGCCGCTGCCATCGCCTCGATCAGGTGGAACACGTAAGCCGGACCTGACCCCGAAACCCCCGTCACCGCGTCGATCTGGTGTTCCCCGTCCAGCACCACCGTTTCGCCCACCGCCGCCATCAGCGCAACGGCGAGGTCCATTCCGGCATCGGTGACATGGGCGTTGCGGCACAGCGCCGTGATGCCACGGTTCACCATGGCAGGCGTGTTGGGCATGGTCCGCACGATGGGCGTGCGGCTGCCGAGCGTGGCTTCGAACGCGGCAATCGTGGTGCCCGCTGCGATCGACACGAACAGCGTGGTGCCGTTGCCCAGCGCCACCAGCGACGGCAGCGCCGCGCCCATCATCTGCGGTTTGACCGCCAGCAGCGCCACGGCGGGCGCGGGCGGCACGCCTGCGTTCAGATGCACGCCGGACGCTATCAGCCAGTCGGTCGGGTTCGGTTCGATCACCCAGACCGACGCGGGCGGAACCCCCGCCGCCAGCCAACCCGTCAACAGCGCCGTGCCCATCTTGCCACAGCCCAAAAGCACCAGCCCGTCGCGGGCCACCTGATCCAGCATCTTATCCCCCGTTTTGCGCGAGAGACTAGGCGCGGCCGTAAGCCTCGGCAATGGCGACCTTGATGGCGTCGACCGGAGATTGCCCCGCCCATGCGACAAGCTGAAAGGCCGGATAGAACCGTTCGCAGGCCAGCACGGCGCTGGCGATCAGCCGGTCGATCTGGTCGGGGTTGGCCCCCTGCCCGCCCGAGATCGGCAGGCCATAGCGCCACACCATCAGCTTTTGCTCGTCCCAATAGGTGAAGGCACCGGTCCAGACCATATCGTTGGCGCGGTTGAGCACCTCGTACAGCTCGCCCATGCGGTCGGTGGGCGGCTCCATTTCAAAGGTGCAGATAAGCCGCAGCGTTTCATCCTGCGGCGACCAAGCCAGCGTCAGGGAATAGGTGCGCCACTGCCCCTCGACCGACATGGCGATCTGGTCGTCGGTGACGCGGTCGAACTCCCATTCGTGATGTTCGGCCAAGGTCTCGACGATGTCGATCGGGTGAAGGTCGTCGGAGGTGAAATAGTCTTCGGAAAGCGACATCTGCCCGGCCTCATGATAGGGCCTCTGGCGGGCCGTGACCCACTAGAAGCTGGGTGTCTGGCAAGTTTCAGCGTGTGCTAGACTGAAATCATACTAGATATGGTGGGTCCAAAGCGAAAGCCTGTAAAGCGTTTTCTGCGGCAATCTTCTGTGGACAAAACGCGGTGTGCGGGGTGTGATGCGGTGACAGACGGGTTTGCCCTGCAAAATCCGCTTTCGGCCTGTGGCAGATGGGTGGGTCATCCCCTTGGTTGAACGCTATGACCGAAAGGAGTAATGCACGGTCCGCTGGATTGGCATAGAATCGTTGCAAATTAGCGAGTTCCCGCAAGATGCCATCGTCTTCCGCCCTGTCATCGCCTTTCGCCGCGCCGCAAAAGCTGCGGCCGGATCAGGATCGGGCCGATGGCGCGACCACGGGCCATGGCGCGGGTGCGCAGGCAGGGGGAGCGGGTGCGCCCAAAGGCACCGATCCCGGCGAGACGGGCGAAGCCTATGTGTTCCGCGATTTCGAACGCTCGCGCATCCTTGCCATACGCCTTGCTGTCGAACGCGATCCGGTGATCTACACGCTGTGTTTCTTTGGCGTGGCGGCGCTTTGGACCGTGGTGATGTCTGCGGGCGCGGGGATGCACGGGCGCAACCTCGCCCTTGTCAACCTGACGCCGCATGTGGCGCATTTCACCATCATCCTCGGCTTTTTCTTCTATCCGCTGCGGCTGATCTGGATTCCGGTTCTGGCCTATCTGGCGGTGTTTTTGTACCCCTTTGTCCAGCCGCTGACCAACGCTCTGCCGTGGCACGACATCGACGGCATGTCGGCCGGCGTGGTCATGTCGCTGTTCGCCATCAACCTTGGCTTCGGTCTGGTGATCGGCATGCTGTACCGCGCGGTCTTTGCGCTGATCCGGCCGCTGATGCGGGTGCACAGCGCGGACCTGTTCCTGAGCCTTGTGTCATACGTGATCTTTGCGCTGGTGGGCGTGGCGCAGATCTATGTCACTGCCGCCTTTGCCCGCACGCTGGACGAACCGCTGCGCGCGGCGGTCGGCTTTGATCCGTCCTTTGTCGAACTGGCGGTGGTGCGCACCTTGCGCGGCTGTGCGGTCGTGTCGGCCTTCCTTTTGGCCACGGTCGAATATCCGCAGCGCGAACATCTTTTGTCGACAGCGGGCGTGATCGTGCTGTTCCCGCTGTTGGCGGTGATGCAGTCGCAGGGGTTCGTGCTGTACCCCGCAATCGACGTGGTGGTGCTGGCGGCGCTTGTCGTCTTTGCGCTGCCCGTGCGCATCGCGCTGTTCGGGGCAATCGGCGGAATCGCCATCTTTGCCGCGATCACCGGCGAATTCCTGATCGACCGCGTGACCACCGATCCGATGCAAAGCATTCTCGAACGCTATTCCATCCTAGCGCTGTCGCTGCTGCTGCTGGTGCTTGCCATCAAAAGCCATACCGGACACGTCATCGCGCAAAAGGACGCCGCAATCCGCAAGCTGAACCGCGCGCGCGATTTCGCGGGGGTGGGGCTGTTTGCGGTCAACCGCGCCACGGGCCTGTTCCGGCTGGACGATGCCGCGCAGCGCATGCTGTCCTTGCCCGCGCAGGGCGGCGTGACGATGCTGCGCGACGCGCTCGAGGTCGAGGATGCGGCGGCGCTGATGCGGGCGATGATGCCTGGCGCGCCGCCATCGCGCGGTCTGGCGCTGCACGCGGCCACGGGCAAGGGGATGCGCGCCTTTGTCTGGACCGATGCATCGCCCACCGGCGATCCGGTCGCCTATGGCATCTTGCTTGACGTGACCGAGGCCGAACAGCGCGAGGCGCAGTTGCACGACACGCTCGAAGAACTGTCGACGCGTCAGGAACGCCAGCGCCAGTTGTTCTCGATTGTCAGCCACGAATTGCGCACGCCCGCATCGGTCATGTCGATCCTGATCGACGATCTGCCCGTCGCAAGCGACCCCGCCCGTCTGCAACGCCAGATGCGCGAAGCCGCCGATCAACTTTTGTCGGTGCTGGGCGATATGCGCCAGACGGTGAACCCCGAAAAGAACCTGCCGGTCAAGCGGGTGCCCTATGTGCCGTCGGAACTGGCGGAAAGCCTGCGCAACACGCTGGAACTGACCGCGCGCGAACATGACATGCGCCTGACGCTTGCGCTGGGGGTCGGCGCGGGCAAGGCGCGGGTGGGCGATGTGATGCGCCTGCGTCAGGCGCTGTCGAACCTGATGCGAAACGCGGTGATCCACAGCCAGGGCAGCCTTGTGCGGCTCAGCTTTTCGGCACAGGCACCCGCCGTTGCGGGCGGTCCCCCGATCAGCCAGTGGCAGGTCGAGGATAACGGCATCGGCATCCCCGACGAACAGGTGGACCGGCTGTTCCAGCCCTTTGAACGCGGCAGCCAGCAAGACCCGCGCAGTTCGGTCGATGGCAGCGGGCTGGGCCTGTATATCGCGCGTCAATCGGTCGAGATGCTGGGCGGCACGCTGCAATTCTACCGCCCGCTGCGGGGTGGGGCGGGGTATATGCTGCGCCTGCCCGAACCGCTGGTGGACGAAGCCGAAGCCGCGCTTGCCCCGCCCGCCGCCGCAGCCCCCGCCGCACTACCCGATGCGTGGAGCGTGGTGCTGGCCGAAGACAACGCGCTGGTGGCCGATGTCACACGGGCGCGGCTGGAACGACTGAACGCCACGGTCCGCGTGGCCGAAAACGGCATGGCGGCGCTGGCGCTGGTGCGCAAAAGCCAACCCGACATCGTGATTACCGACCTGTTCATGCCGGAACTCGACGGTGACGATCTGGTGCGCCGCCTGCGCCAACAGGGCTATACGCGCCCGATCGTCGGGCTGACCGCCGCCGTGGTGGGCGAAGAGATGCAGCGGTTCAAGGCAGCGGGGGCCAATGTGGTCATGCAAAAACCGCTCGACTTCACCGAATTGCTGCGCCTGCTGCGCGAAGGGTTTCCCGCCGCGCCCGAGTCGGCCATGCAGTGACACCAGCCCGCCTGCGCCGCACAGCGGCCGGCACGGCGGGCTTGGCGATCAAAGATCGGCGTCTTTCTTCTTGGCCGGTTTAGCCGCGTCCGACAGCTTTACCTCAATCGCGGCAAGCCGTGCCAAAAGCGCGTCATTCTCTTCGCGGGCCTTGACGGCCATGGCGCGCACGGCATCGAATTCCTCGCGCGTGACAAAATCACGGTCGGCCATCCAGCGGTCGACCAGACCTTTCATCGCCGTCTCGGCCTCGGTCTTGGCGCCCTGCGCCACGCCCATGGCGTTGGTCATCAGTTGCGACATATCGTCGAAAAACTTGTTGCGGGTCTGCATGGCGGGGGCCTTTCTATCGCATGGCTTTCTATATGGGCCGACCGCCCCCGAAGGACAAGCCCGCCCCATCTGCAAGCGCGGGGGGCTGCCTGCCCCCCGACCCCCGGGGATATTTGGAACAAGGAGAAACGGACGGGAAGCGGCAGACAGGGCACAGCCCGCATGCCGCAACGGTTGACTTCCCGCCGCCGAGTGCCGAAAACCTGCCGCATCCAAGCACAGGCTGCACATGTCCTATATTCCGTTTCCCGACATCTCGCCCGAACTGTTTTCCTTCGAGCTGGGCGGGATGACCTTTGCCCTGCGCTGGTATGCGCTGGCCTATATCGCGGGGCTGCTGGCGGGCTGGCAGTTGATCACGCGCATCGTCACCACGGGCAGGCTGTGGTCGGGCACGGCGCCGGTCACGGCCGAACAGGTGGAACGGTTGCTGACCTGGGTGATCCTGGGCGTGATCCTCGGGGGGCGGGCGGGCTATGTGCTGTTCTATCAGCCCGGCTTTTTCCTGCAAAACCCTACGCATATCCTGCGCGTATGGGAGGGCGGCATGTCCTTTCACGGCGGGTTTCTGGGGGTCGTCGTCGCGGGCCTGATCTTTTGCCGCCGCGAGAAGATTGCGATGCTGACGCTGGGCGACCTGATGGCGGTGGCCGCGCCCATCGGGCTGTTTCTTGGCCGGATCGCCAATTTCATCAACGCCGAGCTGTGGGGCCGCCCGACGACCCTGCCCTGGGGCGTGGCCTTTCCGGGCGAGGCGGCGCAAACCTGCGAAGGCGTGCTGACCATCTGCGCCCGCCACCCGTCGCAGCTTTACGAAGCGGCGCTGGAAGGGGTGCTGCTGGGGGCCGTGCTGCTGTGGGCGGTGTGGCGCGGCGGCTGGCTGCAACGGCCCGGGCGCGTGCTGGGCCTGTTTCTGGCAGGCTACGGGCTGGCCCGCTTTGCGGTGGAGTTCGTCCGCCAACCCGACGCGCAATTCGTGACGCCGGGCAACCCCCTGGGCCTTGCGCTGCATACGGGCGGCTACGGGCTGACCATGGGGCAGCTTTTGTCGCTGCCGATGCTGCTGGCGGGGCTGTGGTTCCTGCTGCGGGCGCGGCGGGCGCTGCCTGCATGACGCCGCTTGCCGCGCTTTTGGCGCAGCGCATCGCGGCCACGGGTCCGGTCACGCTGGCCGACTATATGGCCGATTGCCTGCTGCACCCCCTGCACGGCTATTACGCCACGCGCGACCCTTTCGGCGCGGGCGGCGATTTCACCACCGCGCCCGAGATCAGCCAGATGTATGGCGAGCTTGTGGGCCTGTCGCTGGCGCAGGCATGGCTGGACCAAGGTGCCCCCGCGCCCTTTACGCTGGCCGAACTCGGCCCCGGTCGCGGCACGCTGATGGCCGATGTGCTGCGCGCCACGCGCGGCGTTGCGGGGTTTCACGCAGGCGCAAGGGTGGTGCTGGTCGAGGCATCGGCGACCTTGCGCGCGGTGCAGGCCCGCACGCTGGGTGCGGTGACATGGGCCGACAGTGTCGACGGCCTGCCGGATGCACCGCTGTTCCTGCTGGCCAACGAATTCTTCGACGCCCTGCCGATGCGCCAGTTCACCCGTCACCCGCAGGGCTGGGCCGAAACGGTCGTCGGGCTGGCGGGCGACAGGCTGGCATTGGGTCGCAGCGCGCCTGCCGACATCGGGCTTCTGGCGCACCGCTTGGCCGATACCCGACCCGGCGACGTGGTCGAGGTGATGCCCGCCGCCGCCCCGATCATGGCCCGCATCGGCGCTGCGATCGAAACGCGGGGCGGGGCCGCGATCATCGTCGATTACGGCGACTGGCGGTCGCGCGGCGATACGTTCCAGGCGCTCAAGGACCACGCCTTTGCCGACCCCCTTGCCGCGCCGGGCCAAGCCGACCTGACCGCGCATGTGGATTTCGAGGCGCTGGCACAGGCCGCAGCCCCCGCCCGCGCATCGCGCATGATCACCCAAGGCGAGCTTCTGTCGCGGCTTGGCATCGCTGCGCGCAGTGCAAGGCTGGCGCAGGGGTTGACCGGCGCGCCGCTTGCGGCCCATCTTGCAGCCACACGCCGCTTGACCGATGCCGCCGAAATGGGTTCGCTGTTCAAGGCGATTGCCATTCACCCGTCCCGCCATTTGCCCCCGCCCGGATTCGACATTGCTTGACATCATCACCTCAGAGGCACTTCCCGTCCGGCACGGGTTCTTCACCCGCAAGGGGGGCGCGTCCTCGGGCATCTTTTCGGGGCTGAACTGCGGACCGGGATCGTCCGACCTGTCCGAGGTGGTGGCCATCAACCGCGCCCGCGTGGCCGATGCGCTGGGCGTGGCGCATGGCAACCTGCTGTCGGTCAATCAGGTCCATTCGCCCGATGTGCTGCATGTGACCGCCGCCTTTGCCGACCGCCCCCGCGCCGATGCGATGGTGACGGCGACGCCCGGTCTGGCGCTGGGCATCCTGACCGCCGATTGCCAGCCCGTGCTGTTTTGTGATCCGGTGGCAGGTGTGATCGGGGCGGCCCATGCCGGATGGCGCGGCACCCGCGACGGCGTGCTGGAAGCCACGGTCGCCGCGATGGAGGCCTTGGGGGCCAGACGCCCCGACATCCGCGCCGTGATCGGCCCGTCGATCAGCCAGCGCAACTACGAGGTGGGGCCGGAATTCTTTGACGCCTTCACCACGGACGACCCCGCAAACGCCCGCTACTTTGCCCAAGGCGCAGGCGACCGGATGCTGTTCGACCTGCCCGCCTTTGGCCTGTCGCGGCTGCGCGGGGCCGGTGTCGGCCATGCGGAATGGACACGGCACTGCACCTACGCCGACCCTGCCCGCTTCTTTTCCTTCCGCCGCACCACCCACGCGGGCGAGGCCGATTACGGCCGCCTGATCTCGGCCATAAGGCTTTGACCATCGGGCTGCGGTGAAACGGCAAGATTGTGGCGATTGCGGCAACGGTTTGCACAACCGTTGCCGGCCATTCAACGAAACAAGGCGTTTCGGCCCGCAGCCCTGCCACAATCGGCACCTGCCACCGGATGGGTTGTCGTGAAGATGCACCACCGCCGCCCCATCGCTGCCGCAAAGCGCCGCCAGATTGGCATCACGCAAGACCTGCAATGTCCGGGAGACGATGATGAAGAAAGACCGCCGCTGGCTCAAATCCGTGATCGCTGCCAGCCTCGAACCGCAGGTCGCCCTGCCGTGGCAGCGGACCGCCCGCCGCAAGCCCGCCGCAGTCAAACCCGCCGCGACCCGCCAGCAGGCCGCCATCGCCGCACGCTAAGGCAAAAGCCACGCAAAACGGATCACAAGGCCGGGGCGGCAGGCTCCGGCTTTTTCGTTTCCGGCAGCAACGACGGCCACCCCGATTCGCGCAAAGATTGCGACGATTGCCCAAGGTTGCCGCGACAATTCGGGTAAAATCCAGCGGATCGCGCAGCGCTGCCGCATCAATCGCGGCGAAAATTTGACGCGCAACCCGCCCTTCGCCATATTCGAAACATGGTCGACCCGAACAGGCAATGTGCCGCGCGACGGGTCCGGTCTTGCTTCGGTAAAGCGGCCCCGGCGCGTCCTCTGCGTGCCATCAGGGGCCGCTTATCCGTTTGCAGCCCTGCCTTCCGAAGCCCTGCGTTGCAGCCTTGGCCGACGGGTCAGGCCGATTTTGACAGCCGCGCTTCGAGCACGTCGAAAGGCACGCCCGGTTCGTCCTTGGCGCAGCGGATCACAAGGCTGGTCTTGACCGTCGCCACATTCTCGGCCTTGAGCAACTCGCCCGTCAGGAAGGACTGGAACGACGACAGATCGGGCGCCACGCATTTCAGAATGAAGTCGATCTCGCCGTTCAGCATATGACATTCGCGCACCAGCGACCACTTGCGGCAACGGTCCTCGAACACCGCCAGATCGGCCTCGGCCTGGCTTTGCAGCCGCACCATGGCAAAGACCTGCACCTCGAAGCCCAGCTCGCGCGGGTCGATGTCGGCGTGATAGCCGCGCACGTAACCCGCCTCTTCCAGCGTCCGCACCCGCCGCAGGCAGGGCGGCGCGGAAATCCCCACGCGCGAGGCCAGTTCAACGTTGGTCATCCGGCCGTCGGCTTGCAGTTCCGCAAGGATCTGACGGTCGATTGGGTCGAGTTTCGATCCGGCCATGGCGGTCCCCTTTGCTCCGGTGGCGCACCGGATTTGCGACTATGTAGGCTGGCACCCCCTTTCGCGCAACAATGTTTCACCAACGCGAAATAAAAACACCCCACCCGTCCGGCCCGACAGCTTTTGCCGTTTCATCCTTGCGAAAATACTCTGGGGGTGCGGGGGCTAGCCCCCGCCCGCTGTCGCGCTTATATCAAGCGCCGATAAACGGACCACGCAGGGGCAAGACATGGGCGACGCACGGCACACACGGGTTCTGATCATCGGGTCCGGCCCCGCAGGCTATACCGCCGCCGTCTATTCCGCCCGCGCGATGCTGGAACCGATCCTCGTGCAGGGCCTGCAACCCGGCGGGCAATTGACCATCACGACCGAGGTGGAAAACTGGCCCGGCGACACCCATGTGCAAGGCCCCGACCTGATGGTGCGGATGGAAGAACACGCCCGCGCCATGGGGGCCGAGATCATCACCGATTACATCACCGCGCTCGACCTGTCGCAGCGCCCCTTTACCGCGCAATCCGACAGCGGCACCGTCTATACCGCCGATGCGGTGATCCTTGCCACCGGCGCACAGGCCAAATGGCTGGGCCTGCCGTCGGAAGAAAGGTTCAAGGGCTTCGGCGTCTCGGCCTGCGCCACCTGTGACGGGTTCTTCTATCGCGGCAAGGAAATCGTGGTGATCGGCGGCGGCAACACGGCTGTGGAAGAGGCGCTGTTTTTGACCAATTTCGCGTCGAAAGTCACGCTGATCCACCGCCGCGACAGCCTGCGTGCCGAAAAGATCATGCAAGACCGTCTGTTCAAGCACCCCAAGGTCTCGGTCCTGTGGAACCACACCGTCGACGAGGTGCTGGGGGATGAAACCCCGCCGGGCGTGACGGCCGTGCGCGCGCGCAACGTGCTGACGGGTGAAGTGACCGATATTCCCTGCGCGGGCTTTTTCGTCGCCATCGGCCATGCGCCCGCGTCGGAACTGGTGAAAGACCAGCTCGAATTGCACAACGGCGGCTATGTCGTGGTCGAACCGGGCAGCACCCGCACGTCGATTGCAGGCGTCTTTGCGGCGGGCGATCTGACCGACCATGTCTATCGCCAGGCCGTCACCAGCGCGGGCATGGGCTGCATGGCGGCGCTGGATGCGGAAAAATTCCTCGCCGGTCACTGACCGGACGCCCCCACCCTGACCCTCCCCCGAACGGGGGAGGGAAGCGACAGCCCCGACAGGTTCCGCCCCGTCCCTGCCCCCGGAAGGGCTTTCCGCCCTCCCGGACCCACCCGAGGATATTTGGAACAAGAAGAAGCTGGCAGGGCAAACGTCCTTTGCCGCGCTGCCGCCGCGACGGGAATATGTTCCGCAGGCCTGAAAATGCGCGGCATTTCTGCCCTTTTTGGCGCTTGTTAACTGTTGATTGCTGGAAATCTTTCCATCAACCCGCTAATCCCGCGCCAACTGCGGGGTCCGCCCGCGCAAATCTGGAGCAGAGGCCGTCCATGACGCTTTCCCACCACGAACCGATTCCCGAACTTTTCGTCTCGCCCGAGAGCGCCCAAAAGCTCAAGCTCGAAGCGGCGGCGCTGCCTTCGTGGGATATGACGGCGCGTCAGGTGTGCGACCTCGAACTTCTGATGAACGGCGGCTTCTTTCCCTTGCGGGGTTTCCAGTCCGAGGCCGATTACAACGGTGTCGTGGAAAACATGCGTACGGCTGACGGCACGCTGTGGCCGATGCCCGTCACGCTGGACGTGTCCGAGAAATTCGCGGCCACCGTCGCCCCCGGTCAGGATATCGCGCTGCGCGATGCAGAAGGCGTGATCCTTGCCATCCTGTCGATCTCGGACAAATGGGTGCCGAACAAGGCCAAGGAAGCCGAACATGTGTTCGGGGCCGACGATCTGGCCCACCCTGCGGTGAACTATCTGCACAATGTGGCCGGTCCCGTCTATCTGGGCGGTGCCGTCACGGGTATCCAGCAGCCCGTGCATTACGATTTCCGCGCCCGCCGCGATACGCCCAACGAACTGCGCGCCTTCTTCCGCAAGATGGGCTGGCGCCGCATCGTCGCCTTTCAGACCCGCAACCCGCTGCACCGCGCCCATCAGGAACTGACCTTCCGCGCCGCGCGCGAGGCGGAAGCGAACCTGCTGATCCACCCCGTGGTGGGCATGACGAAGCCGGGCGATGTCGACCATTTCACCCGCGTGCGCTGCTATGAAGCCGTGCTTGACCAATACCCCGCCTCGACCACGCATCTAAGCTTGCTCAATCTCGCCATGCGGATGGGTGGCCCGCGCGAGGCGCTGTGGCATGCGATCATTCGCAAGAACCACGGGCTGACCCATTTCATCGTGGGCCGCGATCATGCGGGTCCGGGCAAGAACAGCCAGGGCAAGGATTTCTACGACCCCTATGCCGCGCAGGTGCTGGTGGCCGAGCATCAGAAAGAGATCGGCATCGAGATGGTCGATTTCAAGCAGATGGTCTATGTGCAGGAAAAATCGCAGTATTACCCCGTGGACGAGGTTCCCGAAGGGTCGACCGTGCTGGATATTTCCGGCACCGAACTGCGCCGCCGCCTGCGCGAGGGGCTGGATATTCCCGATTGGTTCAGCTTCCCGCAGGTGGTGACGGAACTGCGCCGCACCTCGCCGCCGCGGGCCAAGCAGGGCTTTACCGTGTTCTTCACCGGCCTGTCGGGATCTGGCAAATCGACCATCGCCAATGCGCTGATGGTCAAGCTGATGGAGATGGGCGGGCGTCCCGTGACGCTGCTTGACGGCGATGTGGTGCGCAAGCATCTGTCGTCGGAACTGGGGTTTTCCAAAGAGCACCGCGACATCAACATCAAGCGCATCGGCTATGTCGCGTCGGAAATCACCAAGAACGGCGGTATCGCCATCTGCGCCCCCATCGCGCCCTATACCGCGACCCGCCGCGCCGTGCGCGAGATGATCGAAGCCTTTGGTGCCTTTATCGAGGTGCATGTGGCGACCAGCATCGACGAATGCGAACGCCGCGACCGCAAGGGCCTGTACAAGCTGGCCCGCGAAGGCAAGATCAAGGAATTCACCGGCATCTCGGACCCGTACGAGGCACCCACCAAGGCCGAGTTGGTGGTCGATACCGAAGGCACGGACGTGGATTATTGCGCCCAGCAGGTGATCCTCAAGCTGGAAAGCATGGGGCTAATCAAGGGCTGAGGCCACTGCCGGACGGATGCAAGGCCCCGCTGCAAGGCGGGGCTTTTTCCGTATGTGGTGGAAAGCCGATGCAGGCCGCCCCCTCTCCCCATCGGGGAGAGGGCCGGGGTGAGGGGGGCTAACGTTCGGTCGCGCCCTTGCCTGACAGGATTTTTTCGGCATAGCCTGCCACCCGCCGCCGCCGCGTTTCGGGTGTTTTGGCCGATGACAGCGCGATGGCATAGCTGCGCTGCCGCCCCGCCGTCAGGGCGTAAAACGCCTCGGCCAGCATTGGGTCGGCATCCAGCGCCCCGGCCAGTTCGTCGGCCAATTCGGCGGCCAATTCGACCGCTCTGGCCGCTTTCGGCGCGACCAGCCCCGCCTCGGCATAGCCCATCGCCTCGGCCAGATAGGCACGCAGCGTTCCGTCCAACGCGGCCACCCGCGCGACATCGGTAAACCGGACCGAGTCGGGATGCGCGGTGTTCGGACCTTGCCGTTCCAGCACCCCGTCAGGGTCGCGCATCAGCGCGGCATTGAAGAAATTTAGCCGGAAATCGCCCCGCAACGCCCCGATCAGCACGATGTTGCGGCCCGCATGCATATAGCACGGATGGCCCCATTTCACCGTCTCGGTCAATCCGGCATCCAGACAGATACGCCGCAGCGCCAGCACGCCCGCCTGCCATGTCAGCGCCGAACAGGCGGGCGTGTCAAAACGCGCGCAGCGCCCGCAGCCCTTGGCGAAGAAATCCCCGGTCGCGGTGACCATCGCCACGGCGGCACCCTAATGCACGTTCACCGGCGCCATGTCATTCGCCCGCGCCAGCACAAAGGCCATCGCACGGTCCTTGACCAGCGCCAGCCGGTCGCCATCGGCATCATGCAGCGCATAGATCGTGGTCAGCCCGCCGGCATGGGCCTGCACGTCGGCGGGCAGATCGGCCACCGCCACGGGGCGCACATAGACGATGCGGCCTTCACCCTCGGGCAGGCCCTCGAATTTCGTATCCATCGTTTCACCTCATTTCCGACCGTTGCGCGAACTGATCGCAATCGTCTGCACCACCGTTTCCGGCACCGACCGCCGCAGGTCGATATGCAGCAGCCCGTGTTCCATGCTCGCCCCCGCCACCTCGACCCCGTCGGCCAGCACAAAGCTGCGCTGGAAGGCGCGGGCGGCGATGCCGCGATGCAGAAAGACACGGTCGCCGGTCTCGTCGGCCTGACGGCCACGGACCACCAGTTGCCGGTCCTCGACCGTGATCGACAGGTCATCCTCGCAAAAGCCCGCCACCGCAAGCGTGATGCGGTAAGCGTTGTCGGCGGTCGCCTCGATATTGAACGGGGGATAGCCCTCGGCGGTTTTGGCGGTGCGTTCGACCAGCCGTTCCAACTGCTCGAACCCCAAAAGGAACGGGTGCGTGCCAAAGCTCAGTTTCGTCATCGGTCATGCCCTTTGATCCAAGCGACATTGCACAACGGCCCCGTTGCGGCAGCCCTGCGCCCGTCGAATATGGGGCGGGCGAAGCGGGGCTGCAAGGGGTGGTGCCGCGTCGGGCGCGGTGGCGCGGCATGGCGGAAATCGTCGCAAAACCGCATTGTCGCGGGCAGAATCCTTCCCGCAAGACCAAGATTCGATTTATACTCGGACCCAGAAACAGAAACGACTCAGACCCGTGCCGGTCTGGGCATCAGCTCCGCAGGTTCCATGAACGCGCCCAGCGAAATGAACTTCGAAGACATGCTCCGCATCCGGCTCGAGGTATTGCGCCGCGAGCATCGTGATCTGGACGAGGCGATCTTTGCGCTCGAAACCGGCGGCCGTCCCGACCAGTTGACGCTGCGGCGGCTGAAAAAGCAGAAGCTGGCGTTGAAAGACCAGATCGTAAAGCTGGAAGACCAGCTTATTCCCGACATCATCGCCTGACGGGGCGTCTTCGGTCTTTGCTGCGCTGTGCAGCCGAGCCGCCATCGCGGCGCGGCCATTGCAACATGTGCCCATGCCCGGCCGTGCGCCCCGCGCACGGGCCGCGCCCGCCCTGCGGGGGGCGGGCGCGATAAATCGCACCCGCCGGGCGGGCACGCCCCGTGCCCCACCGTGGCTTTTGCCGCACACCCCTTGCAGCCTCGTGGCCTCGGCTGCAATCGGACCGGCGGAAAGGTCCACCGGACCTTTCCGCGTCGGTCCTCTCGCCCCTCTACCTGACGCTTGCCCCCACGCCGCAATCCACTATACCCGCCCCATCCGCAACGAACGGGGGCACAGCCATGGCCGTCACGGTTGGAATAATCATGGGGTCGCAGTCGGACTGGCCCACGATGAAGGAAGCCGCCCTCATCCTCGATGCGCTGGCCATCCCCTACGAGGCCAAGATCGTCTCGGCCCACCGCACCCCCGACCGGCTTTGGACCTATGGCAAAACCGCAGTCGAACGCGGGCTTCAGATCATCATCGCAGGCGCGGGCGGGGCGGCGCATCTGCCCGGCATGATGGCGTCGAAAACCCGCGTTCCGGTCATCGGCGTGCCCGTGCAGACCAAGGCGCTGTCGGGTGTCGACAGCCTCTATTCCATCCTGCAGATGCCCAAGGGCTATCCCGTCGCCACCATGGCCATCGGCGCGGCAGGGGCGGCCAATGCGGGGCTGATGGCGGCAGGCATCCTCGCGCTGAACGACCCGGGCCTCGCCGCCCGCCTCGATGCGTGGCGCGCTGCACTTTCGGCCTCGATCCCCGACGAGCCAAAGGATGAATGACATGCTCCCCACCGGTTCCACCATCGGCATCCTTGGCGGCGGGCAGCTTGGCCGGATGCTTTCGGTCGCGGCCTCGCGGCTGGGCTATCTGACCCACATCTACGAACCGGCGGCCAACCCTCCGGCCCAGCACGTGGCCCATCGCCTGACGACCGCAGGCTATGACGACCTGACAGCGCTTGCCGCCTTTGCCGCCTCGGTCGATGTCATCACCTATGAATTCGAGAATATCCCCACCGCCGCGCTCGACGTGCTGGAAAAATCCCACCCCATCCGCCCCGATCGCCGCGCCCTTGCCGTGAGCCAAGAGCGGATCGCGGAAAAGGATTTCCTCGCCGCGCTCGGCCTGACCACCGCGCCCTACGCCCGCGTCACATCGCCCGACGACCTGACCGCCGCGCTCGCCCGCATCGGCACGCCCGCCATCCTCAAGACCACGCGCCTCGGCTATGACGGCAAGGGGCAGGCCCGCATCATGGCCCCCGCCGACGCGCCCGCCGCACTGGCGCAGATGAATGGCGCCGAAGCGGTGCTCGAAGGCTTCATCGACTTCAGCCACGAGGTTTCGGTGATTGCCGCCCGCGGCCTCGACGGTTCGGTCGCCTGCTACGACCCGGGCGAGAATGTGCACCGTTCGGGCATCCTGCACACCACCACCATCCCCGCCCGCCTGTCGCCCTCGCAGCGCACCGATGCCATCCTGATCGCGGCCCGCATCCTCAACGCGCTCGATTACGTCGGCGTCATGGGGGTCGAGCTTTTCGTCACCCCGTCAGGCCTCATCGTCAACGAGATCGCGCCCCGCGTCCACAACTCGGGCCACTGGACACAGAACGGCTGCGCGGTCGACCAGTTCGAACAGCATATCCGCGCCGTCACCGGCTGGCCCTTGGGCGACGGGTCGCGCCACTGCGACGTGGTGATGGAAAACCTGATCGGTGACGATATCGCCCGCGTGCCGCAGATCGCCCGCGAAAAGAACGCCGCCCTGCACCTTTACGGCAAGGCCGAAGCGCGGGCTGGCCGCAAGATGGGCCACGTCAACCGCGTCAAGTGACCGTCCTGCCCTGTCGCGCTTTCATGCTTGCCTAAATATCCCACGGGGGTGCGGGGGTGTGAAACCCCCGCTGCCGCGCGGTCAGGCATCGGGCGTATCGGTATCGACCTCGCCCCGCCCAAGCCGCTCGCGTGCCATTGCGGCCAGCCGTTCGTAGCGGCGGCGGAACTCTTCCAGCTGGCGTTCTTCCAGCTCTTCAAGGTCCATCAGCGCGTTATGCGCCCCCTCATGCGCCCGTATCAGTTCGTCCAGCTTCAACTGGATCGCCTGCGTGTCGCGGTTCTGGGTGTTCTGGATCAGGAACACCATCAGAAAGGTCACGATCGTCGTGCCGGTGTTGATGACCAGTTGCCACGTGTCCGAAAAGCCGAAAACCGGCCCCGTCACGATCCACGCCACGATCACCCCGACTGCCAGCGAAAAGGTCGCGGGCTTGCCGCAATAGCGCGCCACGGTCTTGGCGACCTGCCCGTAAAATCCGTTCTGCATCAGTCTTCCCCCCAAAGCCCTTCGACAGCCGCGCCGTAGCCAAGGTCGCGGTCGAAACGCCCGTGTTCCAGAAACGCCAGAACCTGCGCGATGACCAGCGGATTGAACATCAGGAACGTATGCGTGACCGGCAGCACGATATGGTCGGCCATTCCCGCCAGCCGCGTGCTTTGCACGCTGACCTTGCCATCGTCCGGCCCCGGAATCACGCCGGAATAAACGGGGTTGAGCGACACATCCCCCGCGATCACGCCAAGCTCGTAATCGGGTAGCGGCAACCGTGCGGGCAGCGCCGTGTCGCCGGTGCCCAGCTCCATCCCCGCCGGACCGTTCACCCAACGGAACGCACCCAGCCCTGAAAACGCATCGACCAGTTCCGACCCGCCGTTGGGCGGTGCCAGCATCACCACCCGCCCCATCCGCGCCGGACGGTTGGCGGCCAGCCATGCCCGCGCCAATATCCCGCCCATCGAATGGGTGACGAAACTGACCCGCCCCGCCCCGCATTGCGCCACCGCAGCGCCCACGCGGGGAAGCAGCTCCTCGATCCGCGCCTTGGTCGACGGATAGCCGTCGTTGATGACGCTATACCCCTTGGCCTCCAGCGCCGCCTGCATCGCCACCAGCGACACCTCGCTTCGGGCAAGTCCGTGCAGCAACACCACACACTCGCCCCGTGCAGGGGCGGCCACCGTCAGAAGCAGGAAAACAAAGCGCCACATGCCGCCACCCTAGCCCCATTCCGCATGGTGGACAAATGACGCCGCCTCGCGCACCCTTGCCCCATGCAATACCGACCGCCCCGCATCGCCGCCCGCGCCCTGATCGTGCAAGACGACCGTCTGTTGCTCGTCAATGCCTATGCGGGCCAAAAGTCCGATCTGTGGTGCGCCCCCGGTGGCGGGGTGAACCCCGGCCAGTCACTGCCCGACAACCTGATCCGCGAAGTGGCCGAAGAAACCGGCCTGACCGTCAGCGTCGGCCCCCCCGTGCTGGTGAACGAATTCCACGACCCCACCCACGGCTTCCATCAGGTCGAGGTGTTCTTCCGCTGCACCCTGACCGCTGGCACCATCGACCCCGCGTGGCGCGACCCCGAAGGCATCGTCAACCGCCGCGCATGGTTTTCGCGCGCCGAACTTGCCACCATCCGCGTCAAACCCGACAGCATCGCCGCCGCCGCCTGGGGCCAGACCATGCTTTACGACCCGCTCGAGCGGATCGTCCCATGAGCCGCGCCTTTGTCAAAGAGGGCGATGGCGCCCTCGACCCGCTTCCCGATCTGCCCGTGTCGCCGCATCCGAATTACGTCACGCCTGCGGGCCTTGCCGCGCTGCAATCGCGCCTGCGAGACACGCAAACGCATCTTGCAGCCCTAAAGTCCCGCGCCGACCGGCTCGACAAACTGCCCGAAGCCGCGGCCGAACGTGACATCCGCTATGTCGAAGCGCGGCTGCGCGGGGCCATCGTGATCGACCCCGCCCTTCAGCCCCTGACCCATGCCGCCTTTGGCCATGCCGTCACCGTGGCCGATGACGACGGAACCGAGACAACCTATCACATCGTGGGCGAAGACGAAGCCGACCCCACCCGCCACCGCATCGCGCCCCATTCCCCGCTTGCCCGTGCGCTGATCGGCGCGGCGGTGGGCGATGTCGTGACATGGCAAAAGCCGTCGGGGGCGGTCAGTCTGGAAATCGTGAAGATCGCCCTGCCGTGATCCGCGCGTTGCACCCCGAAACCGATCTTGCCGCCGTCGCCGCCTGTCTGGACGAAGCCGCCGATTACTGGCTGCTGGCCGACGGGGTGCCCCCCGGACCCGCCGCCGCCGCAGAATTCTTTACCGATGGCCCGCCAGACCACGACCCCGCCCGCCAACGCCACCTTGGCCTTTTCCTAGACGACAGGCTGTCGGGGCTTGCCGAACTCAGCTTCGGCTTTCCCGCCGCGACCGACGCCTACCTTGGCCTGATGATCCTGACCCCGCGCCTGCGGGGGCAGGGGCATGGCGCGGGCTTTCTGGCGCATGTCGAAACGCTTGCCCGCGATGCAGGCGCAACCGCGCTCTATCTTGCCGTGATCGAGGCGAACCCGCGCGGCCGCGCCTTTTGGCAACGCCACGGCTTCGTGCCGACCGGCGTGACCCGCAGCGACAGTCGCAACACCACGCACCGTTTGGTCAAACCGCTCTAACGGCTCGCCACCAGCACCCCGCCCAGCACCAGCGCCGCTGGCAGCACAAAGGCCAGACCGATCCCCTCGCCCAGCACCAGCGCCCCGCCCGCCGCCGCGATCACCGGCACGGTCAGTTGCGCCACCGCCGCCCGCCCGCGATCAAGCGATGGCAGCACCCTGTACCACAGCGCATAGCCCAGCCCGCTTGTCACCGCCCCCGACAGCACGGCCAATCCCAGACCCGCAGGCCGCGCCGCACCGAAATCGGCCCCCATGGCCCAAGCGGCCAAAACCCCGACCGGCAGCGCAAAGACGAAATTCCCCGCCGTCGCTGCCAGCGCATCGCCCGCCCTGCGCCCCGCCAGCGAATAGATGCCCCAACCCGCCCCCGCCGCCAGCATCGCGCCAAAGGCCAGCGCCCCGCCCTGCCCCGCAGGGGCCAGCAGCAGCGCCAGCCCCGCCAGCGCCAGCGCCACCCCCGCCCAGCGCCGCGCAGGCACCGCCTCGCCCGCCCGCCATGCGGCGGCGAACATCACCACCTGCACCGTGCCGAACAGCAAAAGCGCCCCCGTTCCGGCATCGAGCCGCCCGTAGGCCAGCGAGAACCCGAACAGATAGACCAGCAACCCCGCCACCCCCGCGACCGACCCGCGCAACCCGCCCCCGCGATAGACGGCGATCAGCGCCAGCACCGCCGCCCCCGCCGCCAGCCGCACCAGCGCGAAGCCCGCCGGATCGATCAGCCCTTGGCCCACCGCCATCCGGTTCAGCACCGAATTGGCGGCAAAGGCCGCCATCACCACCGCAACCGGCAGCTCCCTCATACCGACCGCTGCGGTGCCGATGTGGCCCAAAGCACCCCGCCCAGCGCCACCGGAAAGCCCACCAGATGATAGCTTGCAATCGTCTCGCCCAGAAACACCACCGCCAGCCCCGCCCCGAACACCGGCATCAGATGCAGAAAGAACACCGACCGCGAAGGCCCGATCCGCGCCACCGCCGCGTTATAGGACAACAGCGCCACGACCGAGGCGAAGACGGCCGTATAGGCCACCGACCCAAGCCCCGCGCCCGTCAGCGGCACATGCAGCCCGCGCGACATTTCCCACAGCATGAAGGGCAGCATGAACCCCGTGCCGATCACCGCGATGAAAAAGGTCAACCCCACCGGCGACAGCCCCTTGGGCCGGAACTTCAGCAAGACCGAATACAGCCCCCACACCACCAGCGCGCCCAGAATCCACGCATCGCCCACGTTGAAATGCAGGTCCAGCAGCCGCGCCGGTTCGCCCCGCGCGATGATCCACGCCACGCCGCAGAAACTGACGCCGATGCCAAGCGCCTGCCGCAAGCTCAGCCGCTCGCGCAGCACGATCCACGCGATGATCACCACGAAAACCGGCATCGTCGCACTGACCAGCAACGCATTGATGGCTTCGGTCGAATGCAACCCGATATAGGTCATCGACTGGAACATCCCCGCCGACAACACCGCCATCGCGGCAATCAGCGGCAGATGCGCCCGCACCTCGGCCCAATCGGTGCGCAACCTGCGCGCCTCGAATGGCAGCAGGATCAGCGTCGCCAGAAACCAGCGCCAAAAGGTCAGCCCAAAGGGCGGCACATCGGCCCGTATCGCACGGCCCAAAACCCAGTTGCCCGCCCAGCACAGCGAGGCAAGCGCGGCAAGACCGGCGGCGATGGCGAAATTCCTGTTCATGGCCAAAGGCTAAGCCTGCCCCGCGCAATCCGCAACCAGACGATTTCTGACGCAGAAATCGCGCCGGAATTTGACGCAAATTCCGCGCCCACCCGCGCACCCCGATTTTTGCGTCAAAAATCGGCGCGAACTCTGCGTCAGAGTTCGCTTTGCCCAACGAAAAAGGGGCGCACCTTGCGGCGCGCCCCCCGTTTTCTGCCGGATGGCAGGGATGATTACATCATCCCGTCCATGCCGCCCATTCCGCCCATGCCGCCGCCAGCGCCAGCGCCCGACTTGTCGGCCGGACGGTCAGCGATCATGCACTCGGTGGTGATCAGCAGCGAGGCAACCGAAGCCGCATCTTCCAGAGCGGTGCGAACCACTTTGGCCGGATCGATGACGCCGAACTTGAACATGTCGCCATATTCTTCGGTCTGGGCGTTGAAGCCGAACGACTTGTCGTTCGATTCGCGCACCTTGCCAGCCACGACCGAACCGTCGACGCCAGCGTTCTGCGCGATCTGGCGAAGCGGAGCTTCCAGCGCGCGACGAACGATGTTGATGCCGTTGGTCTGGTCGGCATTCGCGCCAACCATGCCTTCCAGCACTTTGCCAGCCTGGATCAGGGCCACGCCGCCGCCGACGACGATGCCTTCCTGCACGGCCGCGCGGGTTGCGTTCAGCGCGTCGTCGACACGGTCTTTACGCTCTTTGACTTCAACTTCGGTCATGCCGCCGACCTTGATCACCGCAACGCCGCCAGCCAGTTTGGCCACGCGCTCTTGCAGCTTCTCGCGGTCGTAGTCCGACGTGGTTTCTTCGATCTGCGTACGGATCTGGGCCACACGCGCCGCGATTTCGGCCTTGTCGCCCGAACCGTCGACGATCGTCGTGTTGTCCTTGTTGATCGACACTTTCTTGGCACGGCCAAGCATGTCGATCGTCACCGATTCAAGCTTCATGCCCAGATCGTCCGAGATCACCTGACCACCGGTCAGAATCGCGATGTCCTGCAGCATGGCCTTGCGACGGTCGCCAAAGCCCGGTGCCTTGACGGCAGCGATCTTCAACCCGCCACGCAGCTTGTTGACGACAAGCGTGGCCAAAGCCTCGCCTTCGACATCTTCGGCCACGATGATCAGCGGGCGCTGCGACTGGATCACGGCTTCCAGCAGCGGAACCATCGGCTGCAGCGACGACAGCTTCTTTTCGTGCAGCAGGATATAGCAGTCTTCCAGCTCGACGATCATCTTGTCGGCATTGGTCACGAAGTAGGGCGACAGGTAGCCACGGTCGAACTGCATGCCTTCGACGACGGTGGTTTCCGTCTCGAGGCCTTTGTTCTCTTCGACGGTGATCACACCCTCGTTGCCGACTTTCTGCATCGCGTCAGCGATCTGGCGGCCGATTTCGACTTCGCCGTTGGCCGAGATGGTGCCGACCTGTGCAACTTCGTCCGAATCCTTGACCGGACGGGCAGCCGCCTTGATGGCAGCCACGACCTTGGCGGTCGCCATGTCGATGCCGCGCTTGAGGTCCATCGGGTTCATGCCGGCAGCAACGGCCTTCATGCCCTCTTTGACGATGGCTTGGGCCAGAACGGTGGCGGTGGTGGTGCCGTCGCCCGCTTCGTCATTGGTGCGGGAAGCGACTTCCTTCACCATCTGCGCGCCCATGTTCTCGAACTTGTCGGACAGTTCGATTTCCTTCGCGACCGAAACACCGTCCTTGGTGATGCGCGGTGCGCCAAAGGACTTTTCGATCACCACGTTGCGGCCTTTGGGGCCGAGCGTGACTTTGACGGCATCGGCAAGGATGTTCACGCCGCGCAGCATGCGGTCGCGGGCATCGGTATCAAAACGAACGTCTTTAGCACCCATGGGGTAGACTCCTCTGAATTCTGTTTTGTCGATCAAGCGGGCAATCGCCCGTAGGGTGCGCGTTCACCGCGCACCTCGAACACGTCCTCAGGCGATGATGCCGAGGATGTCGCTTTCTTTCATGATCAGCAGTTCCTGACCGTCAAGCGTCACTTCGGTGCCCGACCATTTGCCGAACAGGATACGGTCGCCGGCTTTCACCGACGGTGCGATCAGCTCGCCCGAATCCTTGCGCGCGCCAGCGCCGACCGCGACGATCTCGCCCTCGGCAGGCTTTTCTTTCGCGGTGTCGGGGATGATCAGACCGCCCTTGGTCTTGTCTTCGCCTTGAATGCGCTTGACGAGCACGCGGTCATGCAGCGGTTTGAATGCCATCTGAGAACACTCCCTAGGTTCCAGGTTGAATACGATTAGCACTCATTCAGGACGAGTGCTAACGAGGCATCAGATAGGCGCATCCCTCCCGCCCGTCAAGAACCCGCTCGCGGCAAAATTGTGCGTTTCGCCGCCCGTCGGCGGCCTTTGGCGCAGCCTTCCCCTTGGCAGCGCGGCCCTGCGGTGCCACCTTTGGCCCTCCCCGTCAGGACATGCCCATGCGCCGCTTCCTCGCCCTGCTTTCCGCCTGCCTGTTGCCCCTTGCCGCGCAGGCAGACTGCCGTGGCACCAGCGTCCTTGCCGCCCTTCCCGCCGCAGAACAACAGGCGATTCGCGCCGCCACCGATGCCACGCCCTTTGCGCGGGGCTTGCTTTGGCAGGCCACGCGCGGCACCGAAAAGATCACGCTGCTGGGCACCTATCATTTCGACGACCCGCGCCACGCGGCCATCATGGCCCGCGTGGCCCCCTTGATCGACAGCGCCTCCTCGGTTCTGGTCGAAGCCGGACCGGCCGAAGAAGCCGCGCTCAAGGCAGACCTCGCCCGCAATCCTGCGCTGATGGTCATCCGCTCCGGTCCCACCCTGCCCGAATCGCTCGGCCCGCCGGACTGGCAGGCCCTGTCCGATGCGATGAAGGCCCGCGGCATGCCGCCCTTCATGGTGGCCAAACTGCGCCCTTGGTATGTGACGATGCTGCTGGCAGTCCCGCCCTGCGCCATGGCCGATCAAGCCGCCCTCGCCGCAGGGGGGCTAGACCAGCGGGTGATGGCCCGCGCCAAGGCCAAGGGGATCGCGCTGCGCGGACTGGAACCCCATGACACGGTGCTGCGCCTGTTCGACGCCATGTCACAGGACGATCAATTGGGCCTGATCCGTCAGGCACTGGCCACCGAAGCACAGGCCGAAGATTATGCCGTCACCTTGGCCGACAGCTATTTCGCCGAAGACGCGCGCCTGATCTGGGAGCTTGGCCGCCATGCCGCACGCGCCACGGCGGGCTATACCGCCGAACAGGTGGCGCATGACTTCGACGCGATGGAGGCTTTGCTGATGACCTCGCGCAACCGCGCATGGATTCCGGTGCTGGAACAGGCCGCCGCATCCGGCCCCGTCTTTGCCGCTTTCGGCGCCTTGCACCTGTCGGGCAAAACCGGCGTATTGCGACTGCTGCAAGAACGCGGCTTCACCGTTGAAAGGCTGCCGCTGTGACGCTGTCGAACCTGAACCTTGCCGACCACCGGCTGACGCGCCTGACGATCCTGGATTTCGGCAGCTTCGATGTGGGCGGCAAGCGCAGCATCGGCCTGCCGGGCTATCTTTTGGAAACCGACCGTGGCGCAAGGATCCTTGTCGATACCGGCATGCCCGCCGATTACGCGACCGACCCCGCCGCCGCCGATGCCCGCGACGGGCTGTCGGCCTTTGGCCATCTGACGGCCTATGGACCGCAGCACACCCTGACCGGCCAGCTTGCCCTGCTGGGGCTGACGGTCGCGGACCTGACCGTTTGCATCCTGACCCACGGCCATATCGACCATGCGGGCGGCCTGCCGCTGATTACCTGCCCGCTGGTCCTGACGCGGGCGGAACGCGCCGAACCGCGCCCGCTGTGGCATGGCACGGCGCGGCCCGTCGCATGGCCCGATGTCGAAACGCATCTTGTCGACCGCGACACCCCGTTGTGCCACGGCGTGACGCTGATCCCCACCCCCGGCCACACGCCGGGCCATCTGTCGCTGCTGCTCGACCTGCCGCAAACCGGCGCGGTGATCCTTGCCGCCGATGCGATCAACCGCGAAAGCGAACCGGCCGAAGGGTTTCCCGATGCTATGGACCCCGCCACGGCGGCGAAAAGCGCTGAACGGCTGGGGCAATTGCAGGCGGTGACGGGGGCGAAACTGGTCTGGGGCCACGATCCGGCCCAATGGACTACACTCCGCAAAGCCCCCGACAGCTATTCCTGACCCCACGATTTTTCTGCGAAAAATCTGGCCCCCTCCTGCCGCCCGCACCGCCACCGGCAACCCTGAATTTTCGCAGAAAATTCGTTGGGCGCACCACGACCGCCACGGCGCCGATTGCCGCACCGCGGCAAGCGTGACAAGCCCGCCGCCCTCGCCTATACAGCGCGCCAAAAGCACAACCCTGCATAGGTAGTCCCCATGACCACACTCGTCTTCGGCCACAAGTCGCCCGATACCGATTCCACCGGCTCGCCCATCATCTGGGCGTGGTATCTGACGCACAAGGGCACGCCCGCCAAACCCGTGCTGCTGGGCGAACCGAACACCGAAGCCGCCTTCGTGCTGACCCACTGGGACTTGCCCAAGCCCGAGATCATCTCGGATGTCACCGAGGGCGACACCGTGGTGATCGTCGACACCAACAACCCCGCCGAACTGCCCCCGTCGATCAACGATGCCAAGATCACCGGCATCATCGACCACCACATGCTCGTCGGCGGCATCAAGACGAAAAACCCCATCGACATCACCATCCGCCCGCTGGCCTGCACCGCGACCATCCTGCACGACCTGATGGGCGACGACCTGACCCACGCCCCCCGCGCGATCAAGGGCGCGATGCTGTCGTGCATCGTGTCCGACACGCTGGAGTTCCGCTCGCCCACCACCACCCCGCATGACCGCGCCGTGGCCGAGAAACTCGCCGCCGATCTGGGCGTGAACCTGAACGATCTCGCCACCGCGATGTTCGAGGCGAAATCCGACGTGTCCGCCTTTTCCGATGCCGCCCTGCTGCGGATGGATTCCAAGGAATACACCGTCGCCGGCAAAGAGCTGCGCGTGTCGGTGCTGGAAACCACCGCGCCAAAGGTCGTCTTGGACCGCAAGGCCAGCCTGATGGCCTCGATGGACGCCGTGGCGAAAGAGGATGGTGCCGATCAGGTGCTGCTCTTCGTCATCGACATCCTGCGCGAAGAGGCGACGCTGCTTGTGCCGAACGATCTGGTCAAGCAACTGGCCGAAGCCTCGTTCGGCTGCACCGTCACCGGCGACACCGTGGTGATCCCCGGCCTGATGAGCCGCAAGAAGCAGATCATTCCGGCGCTCAAGCTGTAAGCGTGGCAGTCACCCTGCACGACAAGCGTCGTGCAGGCTTCGACCGGCAGACGCATCCCGCCTGTGCGCCCCGCGCACGGGCCGTGCCCGCCCTGCGGGGGGCGGGCGCGATAAATCGCACCCGCCGGGCGGACACGCCCCGTGCCTGACATGCCGGACCGATCCCGCACCCCTTGCGGCTTCGTTGCCTCAGCCGCAATCGGACCGGCGCAACGCGCCACTGGCGCGTTGCGCGGCGGTCCTCTCGCCCCAACGGAACCCGACCGCGCCTTGCGCACATTCCCCCCGCGCGCCCATTCCTGTAAGCAGCACGCAGCCCCCGCCGCGAAAGGCCCGCCATGACCGACCTGATCGACAGCCTCGCCGCCATCGCCCCGCGCTACGACGCGGTGTTCTGCGACCTCTGGGGTTGCCTGCACAACGGCAAGACCGCCTTTCCCGCCGCCGTCGCCGCCCTGCGCGGCTTCAAGGCGCAGGGCGGCACCGTCATCCTGCTCACCAACTCCCCGCGCCCCGCAAGCAGTGTCGAAACCCAGATCGCCGCAATGGACGTTCCGCCCGATGCTTGGGATGCCATCGTCTCGTCGGGCGATGCCGCGCAATATGGCCTGTTCTCCGGCGCGGTCGGCTCCCGCATCCACCACATCGGCGCACCGAAAGACCTGACCTTCTTTCACGACATCGCGCCCGACCTCGCGCCGCTTGCGGCCAAAAACCCCGTCACCCTCGTCTCCTTGCGCGAAGCCCAAGGCGTGGTCTGCACCGGCCTTGCCGACGACACGACCGAAACCCCCGACGACTACCGCGCCACGCTGTTGCAGATGAAGGCGAACGGCCTGACCATGCTTTGCGCCAACCCCGATCTGATCGTCGATCTGGGTGACCGTCGCCTGTATTGTGCAGGCGCCTTGGCGCAAGCCTACGAACAGATGGGCGGCACCGCGCTTTACTTCGGCAAACCCCACCCGCCGATCTACGACCTTGCCCGCCGCCGCCTGTCGGAACTGACGGGCAAGGACGACCCGCGCATCCTGTGCATCGGCGACGGGGTGAACACCGACGTGCAGGGCGGCCTGTCCGAAGGGCTGGATACGCTGTTCGTCACCGCCGGAATCGCCGCGCATGAATTCGGCACCGACCCGAACGCCCCCGACCCCGCCAAACTCGACGCCTTCCTGACGGCAAGACAGCAATTCAGCACCTTCGCCATCCCCTACCTGCGCTAGGCAGAGTTTGACGCATACTCCGAAGCGGTTTCTGACGCAGAAACCGGCCGTCCGGCGTTGCGCCGGAATTTGCGTCAAATTCCGTTCCGAAGTTTGCGTCAAACTTCGCCTTCACACGCAACAAAATTACAATTACATCCGGCAAAAAGCCCGATAATTACCCAACCCCATTGCGCCGCGCCGCAGCATCCGATACGGTGCCGACATAGCCCAAGGATTCGCCCCATGTTCGCACGCGCCATCGACAACCAGCCCCGCGGCACGATCTGCATCGAAGACCTCGAAATCGGCATGACGCGCTATCTGCTGAAAACCGTGACCGACCGCGATATCGAGATGTTTGCCGAAGTGTCGACCGACCGGAACCCCGTGCATCTTGACGATTCCTACGCGCAAGACACCATCTTTGCCGGTCGCATCGCGCATGGCATGCTGACCGCAGGCCTGATCTCGGCTGTGATCGGCGAACAACTCCCCGGCCACGGCACCGTCTACCTTGGCCAAAGCCTGCGGTTCATGGCCCCCGTCCGCCCCGGCGATACCGTGCGGGCCGAGGTCAAGGTAACTGCCATCGACCATGCCAAGCGCCGCGTCACCCTTGAAACCCACTGCGCCGTGGGTAATACGGTTGTCCTGAAGGGCGAGGCGCTGGTTCTGGCGCCCAGCCGCAAGTTCGACTGACAGCGCGGGCGGCCCCGCGCACGGGGTAAGATGCGCGTTCACCACCACTGGCAAGCCCTGCCCCCCGATGCCCGCGGCGCATCCGTGGCAATGGGCAATTTCGATGGCGTCCACCTTGGCCACCGCTCGGTGATCGACCTTGCCCGCAGCCCCGCCGCTTCCTTGGGTGTCGTGACCTTCGAGCCGCACCCGCGCGAGGTGTTCGCCCCCGCCGCCGCCCCCTTCCGGCTGATGAACGCCGAAGCCCGCGCCAACCGGCTGGCCAAACTGGGCGTGCAGCACCTTTACGAACTGCCCTTCGATACCACGCTGTCGGGCCTGTCGCCCGAAAGCTTTGCGCGGCAGGTGCTGGTCCAGGGGCTTGGCGTTTCGCATGTCGTCGTGGGCGCGGATTTCCACTTCGGTCAGGGCCGCAGCGGCACCGCTTCCGACCTTGCCGCCCTTGGCCGCGCCCTTGGCTTTGCCGTCACCATCGCGCCGCTGCTTGCGCTCGACGGCACCGAAATCTCGTCCACCGCGATCCGTCAGGCGCTGGCCGATGGCCAACCCCGCGCCGCCGCCGCCATGCTGGGCCACCTGCACCGCATCGAGGGCGAGGTGATCCACGGCGAAAAGCGCGGGCGCGAGTTGGGCTATCCCACCGCCAACATGTCGGTGGCTGGCCTGCACCTGCCCCGCCTTGGCGTCTATGCCGTGCGCGCCGATGTGCTGACCGGCCCGCAGGCAGGCAGTTACATGGGCGCGGCCAGCCTTGGCGTGCGGCCGATGTTCGGGGTCAACCAGCCGAACCTCGAAACCTTCCTGCTCGATTTCAAGGGCGACCTTTACGGCCAGCACCTGTCGATCGGCTTCGTCGATTACCTGCGCCCCGAGCTGAAGTTCGACGGCCTCCCCGCCCTCATCACCCAGATGGAGGCCGATTGCGCAAAGGCGCGCGACATCCTCTCTGCTCCCTGAAATCCTTCTGCCAAGGATTCCGCCACCGGGTTTTCTGCGAAAACTCCCCCCACGCCGAATTTTCGCTGAAAATTCACCCACCCGATTTTTCGCAGAAAAATCTCGGCCCCCTTCCCTTTCGCCCCCTGAACAGGCACGCTTCCCCCCATGACAGACACGCTGCGCCCCCGCTTCTGGGAAACCGTCCCGCTGACCAAGATGACCGCCCCCGAATGGGAGGCGCTCTGCGACGGCTGCGGCAAATGCTGCCTGAACAAGATCGAATACGAAGACACCGGCGAGGTGGAATATACCCGCGTCGCCTGCCGTCTGCTCGACGGCGCGACATGCCGCTGCACGCAATACCCGATCCGCCACCAGTTCGTGCCCGACTGCGTGCGCCTGACACCGGAAACCCTGCCGAAAATCGCCTATTGGATGCCCGCCACCTGCGCCTACAAACGCCTGCACGAAGGCAAGACCCTGCTGGAATGGCACCCCCTGATCACCGGCGATCCCGAAAGCACCCACACCTCCGGCCATTCCATGCGCGGCCAGACCGTGCCCGAGTTCGAGGTGAGCGAAAACGACTGGGACGATTACATCATCGAGGATCAAGCCTGACATGTTCTTCGCCTCCGACAACACCTCCGGCGCGCCGCCGGAAATCATGGCCGCCCTGCTGAAAGCCAACGAAGCCTACGACCGCAGCTACGGCGGCGACCGCATCATGGCCCAAGTCACCACCCGCATCCGTGACCTGTTCGAAGCGCCCGAAGCCGCGGTCTACCTTGTGGCCACCGGCACGGTCGCGAATGCGCTGGCCATCGCCACGCTGACCCCGCCTTGGGGCGCGGTGTTCTGCCACCGCCACGCCCATATCGCCGAAGACGAATGTGGCGCGCCCGAATTCTACACCGCAGGCGCCAAACTGGTGCTTGTCGAAGGCCCGCACGGCCGCATGACGCCCGAAACCCTGTCCGCCAGCTTGGAAACCACCGGCGCAAGCGGCGTGCACGGCGTTCAGCGCGGCATGCTGTCGCTCACCAACGTGACCGAGGCCGGAACCCTTTACACCCCCGCCGATATCGCCGCGCTGACCGGCATCGCCAAAGCCCATAACCTGCCCTGCCACCTCGACGGCGCACGCTTTGCCAATGCCCTCGTCGCACTCGACTGCACCCCCGCCGAAATGACGTGGAAGGCGGGCATCGACGCCGTATCCTTCGGCGGCACCAAGAACGGCTTGCTGGGCGTGGAAGCGGTGATCTTCTTCGACCCCGCCAAGGCATGGGAATTCGAACTCCGCCGCAAACGCGCGGGGCACCTGTTTTCCAAACACCGCTACCTCTCGGCCCAGATGCTCGCCTATCTGGCGGACGACCTCTGGCTCACCCTCGCCGCCCGCGCCAATGCCATGGGCGCGCGGCTCTGGCAGGGCCTTGCCTCCATCGCCGGTGTGGCCATGACGCATCCGCCACAAGCCAACATGATCTTCGCCAACTGGGAAAGCGGCGGCCATGACCGCCTGCAAGCGGCGGGTGCCATCTACTACGCGCTGCGCCCCATGCCCGATGGCCGCGAAACCGCCCGTCTCGTCGCCTCGTGGTCTACGACCGAGGCGGATGTGGATGATTTCATCGCCGCCCTGCGCGGCTGACACCTCCCCCGTTCATCCTTGCGGAAAATACTCCGGGGTAATCCATCGGGTCCGCCATCGGTTCGAGGAACCGATGGGCTGGGGGGCTGGCCCCCCGCCCCTTGCGGCAGGGCCATCGCCTAAAGCTTACCCGCCAGATGCGCGTCCAGATCGTCCAACCTGTCCTGCCCCCAGAAATGCGCCCCGCCCGTCACGAAGAACGGCACGCCAAAGACGCCCTGCGCCACGGCATCCTCCAGATTTGCACCGTAAGCCTCGGCTGCCATCAGCATGCCACGGTCGGCAACCTTGGGGTCAAAGCCGCTGTCGGCCAGCGCCGCGCCGATCACCGCATCGTCCGAAATATCCTTGCCCTCGGCCCACATCGCCCGCGAAATCGCCACCACATAGCCCGCCAGATCACCGCCCCCTGCCGCCTGCGCCGCGATCAGCGCATAGGCGGCAGGGGCCGCATTGGCCCCGCGAAACATCGGCTCGGGGTCCAGCTTCAACCCCAGCTTCCTGGCCTGCCGTATCCGGTCCTCGGTGGCATAGGCATTGCGCGACGGGTGGCGTTCGGCCCGCACCTTGCCCCCCGTCCGCCCGAACAGCGCCGCCGGATCGAGCGGGCGATAGACCAGCTCCACCCCGTGCCGCGCCGCGATCTCGGCCGGACGCCGCCCCGCCAGATAGACGTAAGGCGATTGCAGCGCCAAAAAGTAATCCAGCCGCGCCATTTGCAAGTGCCCCTTTCAATGTAACGTTTCCAAGAGCGTATCGCGGTGATAAGGCACGTCCAACCCTTATCCGATCCCAGCGGAGCCGCCATGCCTGCCATCACCGAACCGAAGCTGATTTCCGGCAACGCGAACCTGTCGCTTGCCAAGGCCATCGCCCGCCGCATGTCGATGCATCGCGGCATGTCGGTCAATCTGGTCGATGCGCGGGTCGAACGCTTCAACGATCAGGAAATCTTCGTCGAGGTGTTCGAGAACGTGCGCGGCGAAGATATGTATATCATCCAGCCCACCTCGAACCCCGCCAACGACAACCTGATGGAACTCCTGATCATGGTCGACGCGCTGCGCCGGTCGTCGGCGTCACGCATCACCGCCGTGATCCCCTATTTCGGCTATGCCCGCCAAGACCGCCGCGCCAAGGCCCGCACGCCCATCAGCGCCAAACTCGTCGCCAACCTGATCGCCGAAGCGGGGGTCGACCGTGTGCTCACGCTCGATCTGCACGCAGCCCAGATTCAGGGGTTCTTCGACCTGCCGGTCGACAACCTTTACGCCAGCCCCGTCTTTGCGCTGGATATCGAGCATAATTTCAAAGGGCAGCTTGACGACATCATGGTCGTGTCGCCCGATGTCGGCGGCGTGGCCCGCGCCCGCGAACTCGCCAAGCGCATCCACGCGCCGCTGTCCATCGTCGACAAGCGCCGCGAAAAGGCGGGCGAGATTGCCGAAATGACCGTGATCGGCAATGTCGCGGGCAAGAAATGCATCATCGTCGATGACATCTGCGATACGGCAGGCACGCTGTGCAAAGCCGCCGAAGTGCTGATGGAAAACGGCGCGACCGAAGTGCACTCCTACATCACCCACGGCGTGCTTTCCGGCCCTGCGGTGGAACGCATCACCAAATCGGTGATGAAATCGCTTGTCATCACCGATAGCATCGAACCGACCGACAAGGTGAAAGCCGCGCCCAACATCCGCATCGTCCCCACCGCGCCGATGTTCGCCCAAGCCATCCTGAACATCTGGAACGGCACCAGCGTCTCGTCGCTGTTCGAGGTCGATACCCTCGTCCCGATCTACGAAGGCATGTACCAGCGGTCCTGACGCCCCGCGGGGTGCGCGCAGACCGCGCACCCTACGCCGTCAATCCACGTCCCACATCTCGGGATCCGGCACCGGCCCTATGGCCGTCCAGTCGGCCCGCAGCCGCGCGATGCGCGTATCGCCCCAGGTGCGAAACACAAGTTCGAACCCCTTGGCGGTCGTCTTTTCCGCCGACAGGTCGGCCCGCATATTCGCCTGATGGTCGGTATCCCACAGCGATATGCCCACGATCACCGCAGGCGGCGCAAGGAAGCTGTCCTTGAACGTGATCATATGGCGGCTTTCCCGCTCGCCATCGCCCGTCCACATCGGACCGTCGTTGATATAGTCGGAAAACAGCACGCGGCTGCCCTGCTGGACGCCGATGGTTCCTGTCAGCACGATCTTTGACGGTTTCGATCCCATATCTGCACCCTAGACGGGTATCGCGGCGGGCGCATGGCACAAAAAGCAAAAAAAGCCCCGCCTTTCGGCGGGGCTTTTCATAATCTTGCCGCAGGTATTAACCGGTCACAGACCCGTCGCCGCCCGCAGGGCCGCCATATCGGCGACCAGCTTGTCGGCCACGTCCTTGTCTTCGGTCGCAGCGGCAGCCTCGCGGGCTTCGGCGGTCAGCGCGTCGAACAGCGCCGCATTCGCCTCTTCCAAGGGAACCGCACGCTCGGCCAGAACCGACACGCCCGCCGCAGTGATTTCGGCGAAACCGCCGGTCACGACATAGGCCTTGGTCCCGTCAGCGCCAAGCGCCCGCAAGATACCGGGCCGCAGCGTGGTGATGGTGGGGGCGTGCCCCTCCATCGCCGTCAGGTCGCCATCGGCGCCCGGAATCTGCACCTCGGTCGCGGCAACAGAGGCAAGCCTGCGTTCCGGCGAGACGAGGTCGAATTGCAGCGTGCCTGCCATGTCGCCCCCTTAGGCCGCAGCCGCGGCAAGACGCTGTGCCTTGGCAACCACTTCTTCGATGTCACCGACCATGTAGAAGGCGGCTTCCGGCAGGTGGTCATATTCGCCAGCCACAACCGCCTTGAACGAGGCGATGGTCTTTTCCAGCGGAACCTGCACGCCGTCCGATCCGGTAAACACCTTTGCAACGTCGAACGGCTGCGACAGGAAACGCTGGATCTTACGCGCACGCGCCACCGTCAGCTTGTCGTCTTCGCTCAATTCATCCATGCCAAGGATGGCGATGATGTCCTGAAGCGACTTGTAACGCTGCAAAATGCCCTGCACCGAACGTGCCACATCGTAATGCTCTTGCCCCACGATCGTCGGGTCCATCAGACGCGAGGTCGAATCGAGCGGGTCGACAGCCGGATAGATACCCAGTTCCGAAATCGCACGGCTCAGGTTGGTCGTCGCGTCCAGGTGGGCAAACGACGTTGCAGGCGCAGGGTCGGTCAGGTCGTCGGCCGGAACATAGATCGCCTGAACCGACGTGATCGAACCCGCCTTGGTCGAGGTGATGCGTTCCTGCAGCGCGCCCATGTCGGTCGCCAGCGTCGGCTGATAGCCCACGGCCGACGGGATACGACCCAGAAGGGCGGACACTTCCGAACCGGCCTGCGTAAAGCGGAAGATGTTGTCGACGAAGAACAGAACGTCCGTGCCCGACTGGTCGCGGAACTGCTCGGCCAAGGTCAGACCGGTCAGCGCCACGCGCATACGCGCTCCCGGCGGTTCGTTCATCTGGCCGTAAACCAGCGCCACTTTCGACTCGGTCAGGTTATCGACCTTGATAACGCCCGACTCCATCATCTCGTGATACAGGTCGTTGCCTTCACGGGTCCGTTCACCAACACCGGCGAACACGGAATAACCCGAGTGCACCTTGGCGATGTTGTTGATCAACTCCATGATCAGAACCGTCTTGCCCACGCCGGCACCGCCGAACAGACCGATCTTGCCGCCCTTGGAATAGGGGGCCAAAAGGTCGATCACCTTGATCCCGGTCACCAGAATCTGGCTGCTCGTCGCCTGTTCGGCAAAGCTCGGGGCGGCGCGGTGGATCGGGCGGGTTTCGGTCGCCGCGATCGGGCCTTTTTCGTCGATCGGCTCGCCGATCACGTTGATGATCCGGCCCAGCGTCGCATCACCCACCGGAACCGAGATCGGGGCGCCAAGGTCGGTCACGGGCGCACCGCGCACCATGCCTTCGGTGCCGTCCATCGCGATGGTCCGCACGGTGTTTTCGCCAAGGTGCTGCGCCACTTCAAGGATCAGCCGCTTGCCGTTGTTCGTCGTTTCGAGCGCGTTCAGAATGGCCGGAAGGGGGCCTTCGAACTGCACGTCGACCACGGCGCCGATGACCTGCGTCACCTTGCCTGCCGCAGAAGCTGCTTTCGGTGCTTTTGCCATAGTGTTTCTCCAGTTCGTCAGAGCGCTTCAGCGCCCGAAATGATTTCGATAAGCTCTTTGGTGATCGCAGCCTGACGCGAGCGGTTATAGATCGTCGTGTACTTGGTGATCATCTCGCCAGCGTTGCGCGTTGCGTTGTCCATCGCGCTCATCCGCGCACCCTGTTCGGACGCGCCGTTTTCAAGCAGGGCGGTAAAGACCTGCGTGGCCAGACCGCGCGGCAAAAGATCGGCCAGAATGGCCTCTTCGCTCGGCTCGTAATCGTACAGCGCCGTCACGGCGGCGCCTTCGAACTTGGCCGGAATGACCTGCTGCGCGGTCGGGACCTGACTGATCACCGACTGGAAGCGGTTGAAGAACAGCGTCGCCACGTCGAACTCGCCACCATCGAAACGCCCGATGATATCCCGCGCGATGGCCTGCGCGTTGACGTAGCCGATACGCTTCACTTCCGACAGATCGACATGGCCGACAAAATGCGCGCCAAGGTCGCGTTTCAGCGCCTCGCGTCCCTTTTTGCCGACGGTCAAAATCTTGACCGTCTTGCCAGCCGCCAGCAATTCCTGCGCCCGCAGGCGGGCCAGACGCGAAATCGTGCTGTTGAAACCGCCGCACAAGCCGCGCTCCGAGGTCATGACGACCAGAAGATGCACCTTGTCCGACCCCGTCCCCGCCAACAGGCGCGGGGCCGAAGCCGACGATCCGACCGAAGCCGCCAGACCCGCCATCACGGCATTCATCCGCTCGGCATAGGGCCGGGCCGCTTCGGCAGCATCCTGGGCCCGGCGGAGTTTAGCCGCCGAAACCATCTGCATCGCCTTGGTGATCTTGCGCGTGTTCTTCACGCTCGCGATCTTGTTTTTCAGGTCCTTAAGGCTGGGCATCGTTTATCTCCCTGCCGCGCCCTCAGGCGAAGTCTTTCGCAAAAGCGGCAATCTCGGCCTTGATCGACTTCTCCAGATCGCCCGCCACTTTGCGGTCGTTCATGGTGATGTCGTCCAGCAGGGCTTTGCCCGTCGTGCGAAGGTGCTTCAAAAGACCCGCTTCGAACCGGCCCACATCCTTGACCGCGACCTTGTCGAGCGCACCGCTGGTGCCTGCATAGATCACGCAGACGATCTCGGCGTTGGTCAGCGGCGAATACTGGGCCTGCTTCATCAACTCGGTCAGACGCGCACCACGATTCAGCAACTGCTGGGTCGATGCGTCAAGGTCGGAACCGAACTGCGCGAACGCCGCCATTTCGCGGTACTGCGCCAGCTCCAGCTTCACCTTGCCGGCAACCGATTTCATCGCGTTGGTCTGGGCAGACGACCCCACGCGCGACACCGACAGACCGGTGTTCACCGCAGGACGGATGCCCTGATAGAACAATTCGGTCTCAAGGAAGATCTGGCCGTCGGTGATCGAGATCACGTTCGTCGGAATAAAGGCCGACACGTCGCCGCCCTGGGTTTCGATGATCGGCAGCGCCGTCAACGACCCCGAACCAAGGTCTTCGTTCAGCTTGCACGACCGCTCCAGCAGACGCGAGTGCAGGTAGAACACGTCGCCCGGATAGGCTTCGCGTCCCGGCGGACGGCGCAGCAGCAGCGACATCTGGCGATACGACACGGCCTGCTTGGACAGGTCATCATAGATGATCAGCGCATGGCGGCCGTTATCGCGGAAGAATTCCGCCATGGCGGTCGCGGCATAAGGGGCAAGGAACTGCATCGGGGCCGGGTCCGAAGCGGTTGCCGCGACGACGATCGTGTAATCGATCGCGCCGGTTTCCTCCAGCTTCTTGACCAACTGCGCCACGGTCGACCGTTTCTGGCCGATGCCGACATAGATGCAGTACAGCTTCTTGCTCTCGTCCGAACCGGCAGCCTCGTTATACGACTTCTGGTTCAGGATGGTGTCCAGCGCCACGGCGGTCTTGCCGGTCTGGCGGTCACCGATGATCAACTCGCGCTGGCCACGGCCAACGGGGATCATGGCGTCCACGGCTTTCAGGCCGGTCGCCATCGGTTCGTGAACCGATTTGCGCGGAATGATGCCCGGCGCTTTCACGTCGGCCACGCGACGCTCGGTCGCCGCAATCGGGCCTTTACCGTCGATCGGGTTGCCCAGACCGTCAACCACGCGGCCCAGCAGCGCGTTGCCGGCGGGCACGTCCACGATGGACTTGGTGCGCTTGACGGTGTCGCCTTCCTTGATGTCCTGGTCGGAACCGAAGATCACGACGCCGACGTTGTCGACTTCCAGGTTCAGCGCCATCCCGCGGATACCACCGGGGAATTCCACCATTTCACCGGCCTGAACGTTGTCCAGCCCGTGCACGCGGGCAATCCCGTCACCCACCGAAAGAACGCGGCCCACTTCGGCCACTTCGGCATCCTTGCCGAAGTTCTTGATCTGCTCTTTCAGGATCGCAGAGATCTCAGCAGCCTGAATTCCCATCACCCAACCTCTTTCATTGCATTCTGGAGTGCCGCGAGCTTCGATTTGACCGACGTGTCGATCATGGTCGAGCCCAGCTTGACGACCAACCCACCGATAAGTGTGCTGTCGACGGCGGTTTTCAATTTCACGTCCTTGCCGACCCGCACTTTCAGCGTGGCGGCCAGTTTCTGCGCCTGATCGGCGGTCAGTGCTGCGGCACTGGTGACCTCGGCCGTCACTTCGCCCTTTTCGGCGGCGATGCGGGCCAAAAGGTCGTTCACCAGTTGCGGCAGCACGAACAGACGGCGGTTCTTCGCCATCAGTGCAAGCGTATTGGACACAAGCGGTGACAGACCCATCTTCGCCGCGATAGCGACGATAGCGCCCGACTGTTCGTCGCGCGACACGATCGGCGAACCGATCATGGCCACAAGGTCCGGGCTGGCGGCCAAAGCGGCCCCCAACGCGTCGGCATCTGCCTCAAGCGCCTTCAGGCCGCCTTCTTCCTTTGACAGGTCGAAAAGCGCCGTAGCGTAGCGTGCGGCGATGCCGGAGGAGATCGAAGCTGGTTCGGACACGTCAACCCTTCCGCTGTCTTGGCCCTGTCCCGCTGACCAGCAGGCAAAGCGATCCCAAGGCGCACGCCAATGCGCGCGTCGGTGTGAATTTGGCGCGTCATTAGCAGAGGTGCATGCACCCCGCAACCGTCAAGCAGATGTGAACGTGACTGAATTGGTCATGATTTTCCGGGGCTTTCGCCAAACACCCCGCCCCTGCGACTCTTTGCGCGGCACGCCTGCGACAGCATTGGCACGAAACCCGCAGAATCAGCGCCTTTGTGCGAACGGCGCAGGTCCGCTTCCGCAGGTCAGGTCCGGCGCGGCCTGCCCGCCCCGTTCCCCCCCTCGGTCCCGCCAAAGACCGCACGCGCCGCCCATTGTTTCGCGTCACGCCACAATCACGCCACCGTTACGGCTTGATGGCTTCCAGCCGCCGCGGCACACTCCAAAGTTGTATCAGTGCGTCGTTCGGGTGCCGCCATGGAATTTCTTCTTTTGTCGCTGATTGGGGTTGGCCTGACCTGCAGCTTCGTCACGACCATGACCGGCGATGATCCGTCCGACACCGATCCTTCCGGCGATCCCCGTTCCGGCGACAACTCTTCGGGCGATGACCCGTCCGATGGAAACGGGCCGGACGATGCGCCAGATGGCGACGACCTTCTCATCCTGACCGGCAGCGCACGCGGCTTTGGCCATTCCGGCAATGACACCATCGACGCCAACGACGATGCGTTGGGCTTCGGCGGGGCCGGAGATGACCGCCTCAACCTCGATGGAAATGCGGTCGGCTTCGGCGAGGCCGGCAATGATGTCTTTGCAGCCTATGGCCGTTCGGCAAGTTATGGTGGCGCAGGAAACGACGGGTTCGACATCGGCTCCGATGCCACGGCCTTCGGCGGGGCGGGCAATGACCGGTTTGAGGTGATGGACCACGCCACCGCTTACGGCGGGGCGGGCGACGACTCCCTTCGCATCGCCAATGGCTCGATCGATGCTGAAGCCCATGGCGACGATGGCAATGACATCCTGACCTATGTCAGCACCGAATACGGCGGCGAACGCGCGTCCCTTTCCGGTGACAGTGGCGATGATACCATTCTCGGTGGCTATGACGGCGTGAATTACGAACCCATGTTCTTCCCCGACGACGCCCGCTTCTCTGGCGGAACGGGCAACGACCTGATGGCAGTTGCCGCGGGTAGCAAGGGCTGGGGCGGCGACGGAAACGACACGATGATCGGCTTCTCCGGCTCGACCTTGGTCGGCAACGCGGGCAACGACCATTTCGTTGCCCATACCTTCGGTGAGGACCGCCCCTATATCTATGATGACTCCACGCCCGAGCAGTTCGATCTTGCCTATCTCGGCAGCGAAAAGATCACGATCCTTGATTTCACCAAGGGCGAAGATCGTCTGCTGGTCGACCTCAACGGTGCAACACCCCTGCGGATCGACCTGTCAGACAACGGCACCGATACCACGGTAACGGCGGTCTTTCCCAATAGTCTCGACGCCGACACGCCCTTCACTTCGACCGTTCTCGTGAAAGGTGTCGTCGGCCTTTCGCTCGACGACCTGTCCTTCAGCAACGGCGCGGCCATCACGGCAAGCGTTGTCAACGGCAAAACTGTCTATACCTTCACCGAGGGCACTCCGGTTTCGGTGTGATAAAGTCCCCCCGCAAGGCGGAGTTTGACGCAAACTCCGCGACGGAAATTGACGCAATTTCCGCGGCCCCCACGCCCCAAGCACAGCCCCCGAAATCTGCGTCAGATTTCGCCGCGGAATTTGCGTCAAATTCCGCTCCTTCCCCCCTTTTCCTGTCATCCCCGCGATAGCGGGGACCGCCATCAAAACAGCGCAGGCGAAGATCCCCGCCTTCGCGGGGATGACAGGGGGTTCCTACCCTTCCCGCCGCATCGCGGGTTCCGGCACGCCCTTGCCCACACCCTCCAGCACGCGCAAAGGCCGCCGCACCACCGCGCCCAGACCGCCCCTTGTCGGCGCGTAAACCTGCTTGGATGCTTCGACCATCAGCACGCCGCCCGCCAGCCACGGGCCGAAGCGCCGCCCGAAGCCCTCCCAGAAATCGGCCGTGCGCAGCCAGAACCGCCCTTGTGCGGGCGGGGCGAACAGGGCGGCGCAGGTGCGTTCGGGCGTAAAGCCGTGCCGTTTCAGCTGCGTTTCCAATTGCGTCATCGAATAAGGGCGGCCAAAGCCGAATGGCGTGCCGTCCCGCCGCGCCCATAGCCCCGACCGGTTCGGCACCACGAACAGCGCCTTGCCCCCCGGCCCCAGCACCCGATGCGCTTCCTGCAACACCTCGGACGGATGTTCCGACGTTTCCAACCCGTGCATCATCACCAGCCGGTCGATGAAACCGGTCGAAATCGGCCAATGCTCTTCCTCGCACAGCACCGACACGTTCTCCAGCCCCGCAGGCCAGGGCATCACCCCCTGCGGCCCCGGCATCAGCCCGATCACCCGCCGCGCCTCGGTCATATAGGGGCGCAGCAGCGGCACCGCAAAGCCGAACCCCGCCACCGTCTGCCCCGCCTGCACCGGCCACAGCCTGACCACCTGATCGCGGATCGCCCGCTGCGCCACGCGGCCCAACTGCGTGCGATAGTAGAAATTCCGTAAGTCGAGCACATCGAGGTGCATTGCACTTGGCTTTCCTGCCGGTCCAGACTGTACAAGAATACCCCAACCAAGGGCAAAGACCATGGCGCTTGCACTCGTCACCATTCCCTGTCTCAAGGACAACTACGCCTATCTGGTCCACGATACCGCCACGGGGGCCACGGCCTGCATCGACGCGCCCGAAGCGCCGCCGATCCTGTCTGCCTTGGCAGACCGCGGCTGGAGCCTGTCGGACATCTGGCTGACCCATCACCACTGGGACCACATCGACGGCGTGCCCGCCCTCGTCGCCGCCACCGGCGCCCGCGTGACAGGCGCCGCCGCCGATGCCCACCGCCTGCCCCCGCTCGACACCGCACTGACCGGCGATTTCACCTTTGCAGGCCACAGCGTCCAGATGATCGACGTTCCCGGCCACACCGTGGGCCACATCGCCTTTCACCTGCCGCAAGCCAAACTCGCCTTTACCGCCGACAGCCTGATGGCCGCAGGCTGCGGCCGCCTGTTCGAGGGCACGCCCGCGCAGATGCACGCCTCCTTGCAAAAGCTGGCCGCCCTGCCCCGCGAAACCCTCATCTGTTCGGGCCACGAATACACCACCGGCAACATCCGTTTCGCCCTGACCCTTGAACCGGCGAACGCGGCGCTTATCTCTCGGGCTGATCGGGTGGCAAGCCTTGCGACCGCAGGGAAACCCACCGCCCAAGTCACGCTTGCCGAAGAACTGGCAACCAACCCCTTCCTGCGCACATCCAGCGCGGATATCAGGGCCATCCTGAACCTTGGCACCGCCCCCGATGCCACGGTCTTTGCCGAAATCCGGTCCCGCAAGGACAGCTTCTAGGCAGCCTTTCCTACCGTCCGATCACTTTTTATCACCCATCGGCGGCAAACCGAAATTAGCGCCAAATAGTCCTTGAAGTGCGGCGAATAAAGCCGAAGTCTAAGGGCATGAGGCCACGGTTGGATCGGGTCTTGCAGACCCCTATCCGACCCGCAGGACAGGAGCACCAAAACGTGCCGTCATTTTCGACCACCCTCGAGCAGGCCATTCACGGCGCCCTTGCGCTGGCGAACGCGCGCCGACATGAACTTGCCACGCTGGAACACCTCCTGCTGGCCCTGATCGACGAACCCGATGCATCCCGCGTCATGAAGGCGTGCTCGGTCAACCTCGACGATCTGCGCAAAACCCTCGTCGAATTCATCGACGACGATCTTTCGACGCTGGTTACCGATGTCGAAGGCTCCGAAGCCGTGCCCACCGCCGCCTTCCAGCGCGTGATCCAGCGCGCCGCGATCCACGTCCAATCGTCGGGCCGGACCGAGGTGACGGGGGCCAACGTCCTTGTCGCCATCTTCGCCGAACGTGAATCGAACGCCGCCTATTTTCTGCAAGAACAGGACATGACCCGTTACGACGCGGTCAACTTCATCGCGCATGGCGTGGCCAAAGACCCGTCCTACGGCGAAGCCCGCCCCGTTTCCGGTGCCGAAGAACATCAGGAAACGCCGAAAGCCGAAGCGGGCGAGGCCAAGGAATCCGCGCTGTCGAAATACTGCGTCGACCTCAACGTCAAATCCCGCAAGGGCGAGGTTGATCCCCTGATCGGCCGCGACGCCGAGGTGGAACGCGCGATCCAGGTTCTCTGCCGCCGCCGCAAGAACAACCCGCTTCTGGTGGGCGATCCGGGCGTGGGCAAAACCGCCATTGCCGAAGGCCTGGCGTGGAAGATAGTCAAGAAAGAAGTGCCCGAGGTTCTGGCCCACGCCACGATCTACTCGCTCGACATGGGCGCGCTTCTGGCTGGCACCCGCTACCGTGGCGACTTTGAAGAACGCCTGAAAGCGGTCGTCAAGGAAATGGAAGATCACCCCGACGCCATCCTGTTCATCGACGAAATCCACACCGTCATCGGTGCCGGTGCCACATCCGGCGGCGCGATGGATGCCTCTAACCTGCTGAAACCCGCGCTTCAGGGTGGCAAGCTGCGCTGCATGGGGTCCACGACCTACAAAGAATTCCGTCAGCACTTCGAAAAAGACCGCGCCCTGTCGCGCCGCTTCCAGAAGATCGACGTGAACGAACCCTCCGTCCCCGATGCGATCAAGATCCTGATGGGCCTCAAACCGCATTTCGAGGAACACCACGACCTGCGCTACACCAGTGACGCCATCAAATCGGCGGTGGAACTGGCCGCGCGCTACATCCACGACCGCAAACTGCCCGACAGCGCGATCGACGTGATCGACGAGGCTGGCGCCGCCCAGCACCTGCTGCCCGAGGGCAAAAAGCGCAAGACCCTTGGCACCAAGGAAATCGAGGCTGTCGTGGCGAAAATCGCCCGCATCCCCCCGAAAAACGTGTCCAAGGACGATGCCGAAACCCTGCGCGATCTGGAAAAAACGCTCAAGCGCGTGGTGTTCGGTCAGGACAAGGCCGTGGAAGCCCTGTGTTCCGCCATCAAACTCGCCCGCGCCGGCCTGCGCGAGCCTGAAAAGCCCATCGGCAACTACCTGTTCGCCGGACCCACGGGCGTGGGTAAAACCGAGGTTGCCAAGCAACTGGCAAGCTCGCTCGGCGTGGAACTCCTGCGCTTCGACATGTCGGAATACATGGAGAAACACGCGGTTTCCCGCCTCATCGGCGCGCCTCCGGGGTATGTCGGCTTCGATCAGGGCGGCATGCTCACCGATGGCATCGACCAGCACCCCCATTGCGTCCTGCTTCTGGACGAGATGGAAAAGGCGCACCCCGATGTCTACAACATCCTCTTGCAGGTCATGGACCACGGCAAACTGACCGACCACAACGGTCGCACGGTCGATTTCCGCAACGTCATCCTGATCATGACCTCGAACGCGGGCGCGTCGGAAATGTCGAAATCGGCCATCGGCTTCGGCCGTGACCGGCGCACGGGCGAAGACACCGCCGCCATCGAGCGGACCTTCACCCCCGAATTCCGCAACCGCCTTGACGCGGTGATCTCTTTCGCCCCCTTGGGCAAGGAAATCATCCTGCAAGTGGTCGAGAAATTCGTGCTGCAACTCGAAGCGCAACTGCTCGACCGTGGCGTTCACATCGAACTGTCGCCCGAAGCAGCGCTTTGGCTGGGTGACAAGGGCTATGATGACAAGATGGGCGCCCGCCCGCTGGGCCGCGTGATTCAGGAATACATCAAGAAACCGCTGGCCGAAGAACTGCTGTTCGGCAAGCTGACCAAGGGCGGCGTGGTCAAGGTTCTGGTGAAGGACGGCGAAATCGTCCTGAACGTCGAAGAACCGGCCAAGCCGCGCCTGACGGGGTCGAAACCGCCCCTGCTTACGGCGGAATGATCCGGCTATCGCTGATATCATTGGCCCTCGCCCTTCCGGCGGGGGCCTTCGAATTGGAACTGCCGGTCGATTGCACGCTAGGGGAAACCTGCTTCGTGCAAAACTACGTCGACCATGACCCCACCGCCGCCGTGGCCGATCCGCTGTGCGGGCCATTGTCCTATGACGGGCATGACGGCACCGATTTTGCCATTCCAACGCTGGCCGATATGACGCGCGGCGTCGCGGTGATTGCCGCCGCCGCCGGAACGGTCCGCGCCATCCGCGACGGCGTGCCCGACAGCCAACCCTTCCCAAAGGGGCAAGACTGCGGCAACGGCATCGCCATCACCCATGCTGACGGGTGGGAAACGCAGTATTGCCATATGAAGCGGGGCAGCATTCTCGTATCGGCGGGCCAGACCGTCACCGCGGGCACGCCGCTCGGCCAGATCGGCCTGTCGGGCAACACCGAATTTCCGCACCTGCACCTGTCGGTCCGCCATGACGGTGCCGAACTTGACCCCTTCGCCCCCGAAGCCACCACCTGCGGCGCGGCGGTCGACGGGCTTTGGCGCGACCCGCTGCCCTATCTCGCGGGCGGTATTGTCGACATCGGCCTGTCGCCCGCCGTGCCGGACTTCGCGGCGATCAAGGCAGGCGACACCACCCCCTTTACCACCGCCTCACCCGCCATCGTGGTCTGGGCGCATCTGTTCGGCCCGCGTCAGGGTGATGCGCTCGCGCTCTCCATCACCGGCCCCACGGGCGAGGTGATTGCCGACACCGTCACCATCGACCGCACACAGGCCCGTTCGTTCCGCGCCATAGGCCGCAAGGGCACCGCATGGCCTGCGGGCGATTACACCGCCACCGCCGTGCTAACCCGCGACGGGGTCGAGCTTGACCACTCAACCGCCAGCTACACCCTGCCCTGAAAACGCCCGGACCGCATCCGGAACGGGGTTACAGAACCCTTAACGCAGCGTTTTGCCTATAAGCATCACCTGTGCATCGGTTGTGCATCGCGCTCAGCGCTCGGTCAGCTTCAACTCGATCCGGCGGTTCTGTGCGCGGCTCGCCTCGTCGTCTCCCGCCGCCACGGGGCGATATTCGCCAAATCCGGTCGCCGCCAGCCGCTCTGGCGGAAAGCCCAGACCCATCTGCATATAGCGCACGACCGACAGCGCGCGCGCCTGCGAAAGCTCCCAGTTGTCGCGGAAAAGACCCGCGCCCGACAAAGGAATGTTGTCGGTATGCCCATCGACGCGGATGATCCAGTCAATCTCGGGCGGGATTTGATCCTTGATTTCATTGAGGATTTTGACAACCCCCGCAATCTGCGCCTGCCCTTCGGGGGCCAGATCGGCGGCACCGGGTTTGAACAGCACCTCGGACGAGAACACAAAGCGGTCACCGACCACCCGCACCCCCTGCCGCCCGTCCAGCAGGTTCGACAATTTCCCAAAGAATTCAGAACGATAGCGCGCAAGATCGGCGTTTTCGGCCTGCAAACGCACCCGTTCCGCCGCCTCAAGTTCCGCCCGCTTGCGCTGTTCCGAAGCAACCTGCGCCAGCGCCGCGTTAAGCTGTGACCCAAGGTTATCAAGCTGCACCTTGGCCGCCGCGTCCTTGTCGGCGGCTTCGTTCAGCACCGCTTGCAGGCTGGCAAGCTGGCCGCGCAGACTGGCAATCTGCTCGTTCAAAAGCGCCATTTTCCGCTGCGCGTCCAATGACTTGGCCTGTTCCTCGCTCAGCGCGACCTTGGCCGCCGCCAGTGCCGCATCCTTGCCCGTCAACCCTTCGGCCTTTTGCGCCGCCTCGGTCTTGGCAGCGGCCAACAGGGTTAACGTATCCTCGGCCTTCTTGCGCTGTTCTTCCAGCGCCAAGGTCATCGCGGTAATTTCGTCGTCCGAAGATTTCAGCTTTTCGCGCAACTCGTCCAAGGCCTTTGCATCGACCAGACGCGCCGCCTCGGCATCGGAAAGCTTCGCCGTCGCCTCGGTCGATTGTTTGCGCAGGCTGTCGACCAGCGCCGCCATCGCCTCGCGCCGCGCCGCCGCCAGCCGCGCCTCTTCGGCCTGCTTGTCGATCTCGCTCCTTGCCTGCGCCAGCGCCACCTGCGCCGCCTCTTGCTCGGTCAGCAGTTTTTTCTGTGCGCTCTCAAGGTCTTGGACCGAAGCGGTCAACGTCTTTTTATCGGCCAACAGCGATGCAACCTGTGCCTCGAAGCTGACGATCTTGCCCTGCGCCGCCGCCAGATCACCCTGCGCCGTAGCAAGCTGCCCTGAAAGCGAGGCGATCAGCGACGCCTGTTCCGCCCCCTTGGCCTGCGCTGCGGCAAGCGATGCATCCAGCGTTTCGACCTTGGCTGTCAGGTCCGCAGCCTTTTGCTTTTCCAGCCCCAAGGCATCGGCCAACTGGGCAATCTGGTCGGTCAAGCTATCAAGTTGATCGGACTGTGTATTAATCTCGTCCCGAAGCACCACCTGCATCATGGTAAATATGGTCAGGATGAACATCATCACCATCAGCAGGGTCGTGACCGCATCCACGAACCCCGGCCAGATCATCGCTGAATCGCGGCGTGACCGCAGGCCCATGTCTTACCCCCGCCCGACCGTGCCGCGCGACAGCGTGCGGATCGCCGCCGTCAGCGCCGACAGATCACCACGCAGATCGGCAATGCTTTCCTGCCGTCCGGCCGAGATTTCCTCAAGGATTCTTAGCAGTTGCACGTCGATCGACCGCAACCGCATCCGGCTTTCGGCGTCTGCGCTCGCCCCGCCTTCGGCCCCCGTCAGCGCCGCGATCAGCCGCTCCTGCCCGTCGGCAATGCGGCCCAGCGCTGCGGCTTGCCCGCTTTCAACCTCCATCCGGTCAGCCAGCCTTGTGATGGCGCGCGACAGGTCGTCGATCTTGTCCTCGACCATCACCCGCGTGATGTCGGACTGGGTGTACAGCGTTTGCAGCGCATCCATCTGCGCACCCATCTGGTCAAGCACCGCCGCCATCGCACCGCTGCTTTCGCCTTCGCCGTCACTCGCCAGGCTGACGCGGGTGATCGACGACAGCCATTCTTCCAGCTCGCGGTAAAAGCGGTTCTGCCCGTGGCCGGCAAACAATTCCAGCAAGCCAACGACAAGCGATCCGGCAAGCCCCAGCAACGACGAAGAAAACGCCGTTCCCATGCCGCCCAACTGGCTTTCCAGCCCGCCCATCAGCTTGGTAAAGACCTGAATCCCCGTCTCGCCCTCTTTCGGGGCCAGCGAGCGGATGGTTTCCACGACCGCCGGAACCGTGGTGGCAAGCCCGTAAAAGGTGCCCAGAAGCCCAAGGAAAATCAAAAGGTTGGTCAGATAGCGCGTGATATCCCGCGCCTCGTCTATCCGCGTGGCCACGGAATCGAGGATCGACCGTGACGAGGAATTCGAAATCTGCATCTTCTTGCTGCGCGACCGCAAAAGCGAGGCGAGAGGTGCCAGAAGCCGCGGCGGGATGGTGTTTTCATGCCCCGGAATGTGGCGCACGAAATCTTCGATCCAGCTGACCGACTGCATCAGGATCAGCACCTGCCAGAAACAGGTAAGCACACCCAGAAAGAACACTCCGGCGATGAAACCGTTCAGCAGCGGGTTTGTTCGGAAGATGTTGGCCACCTGCGCGTGGATGACCCATGCGCCCCCTGCCACCAGCACAACCACCAGCAGCATGGTCACAAGCTGCCGGATCGGCTGGCTGAAAGTGGTGGCCGGTTCGGCCCGGAACTTGTCCATCAGGTCACATCCACACGTTTTTCTGCGCGCTTACCATAACAGTCCAGCGCCCCGTGCCAAGGGCCACCCGGTCACGACGCAATCGACCGGACCCGTGCGGCCAGCCAGTCAAGGTCTGCATCGGCAATGCCAAGTACGCCCAGATGTTCCGCCGTGGCGTAAAGGTAGTCACGGTTGGCCCCGCGCCCGCCGTAAGCCATGGCGATGATCCGCGCCTGTTCGTCCAGCGCCAGCCCGCCGCAATACTGGTCATGCGCGGGGTCGATGACATAGCATAGCGCGGTGATTTCGCGCCCGTCGGTCAAGGTGACGGCAAGCCATTCCTCCATATAGGCCGACGAGATCAACTCGCGTTCGCGCAAGGTCGTCAAGGTTGCCGCTTCGGCCCCTGCTTGCACGCGAAAAGCCACACCGTCGCAATGCGCCCCTGACGCACGGTCAAGTGCCAGGACGAGGCCGGGATCGGCCACGGTGCCGCGATGGTGGATCGAGCGCATGCAAAAGCTGCGATGCCAGCCATGCAAACGGGCGACATGGCGTTCGGCCACCGGAAAATCGGGCTGCCAGATCAGCGACCCATAGCCGAAGACCCAAAGTGCGGCGTCCATGCGCTGGCCCTCCCTTTGCGGCCCTTGTAGACAACGGACGAGCAAGTTGGAAAGGCTATCCGATGCGGGCACTTCTTGTTGCGGTTCTGGTCGCGGCGCTTTTGTGGGCGGGATACTGGGTCGTCGGGTCGCGGCTGATGGACCGGTCGGTCGAAGCGTGGTTCGCCGCGCCACCCCCGGGCCTGACCGCCACGCGCAGCGACGTATCGGTCAGCGGTTTTCCCAACCGCTTCGACCTGACCGTGACCGACCCGGCCTTGGCCGACACGGCTGACGGTTGGGCTTGGCGCGCGCCTTTTGCACAAGTCTTCATGATGACATGGAAGCCGTGGCACCTGATCGCCGCCCTGCCACAGCAGCAAGATTTCGACACGCCCTTTGGCCCGTTCCAGCTGACATCGACCAAGCTGCAAGGCAGCCTTGTGCTGGTGCCGGGAAGCGCGCTGTCACTCGACCGCACCGTGCTATCGGGCGAGGGATTGGCCTTGTCGGGTGCGGATGGCTGGCAAGTTTCGGCAACCAAGGCGACCTTTGCCACACGGCTGATGCCCGACGATGCCAAGGCGCACGAGATCGGGTTCGATGCGACGACACTTTCGCCCGATGCGGGGTTCCGCATGGCGCTTGCAGGTGCGTCCGGCCTGCCCGAGCAGATAGATGAACTGCGGCTGGATGCTGTTGCCAGCTTTACCGCCCCGCTCGACCGTTTTGCCGCCGAAACGCGCCCGCGTCTGGCGGGGCTTAGCGTCAAGCAGGGCTTGCTGCGCTGGGGCGCAATGGTGATTTCGGCCAGCGGCAGCATCACGCCCGCCGCCGATGGCACGGCCGAAGGGCGTATCGATCTGCGGGTGGAAAACTGGCGCAATCTGGTGCCGGTTCTGGTGGCTTCGGGGCTTGTGACTGCCGAAGTGTCGCCCACCGTCACCCGTGCCATGGAATTGTTGGCCGAGCAGGGCGCCGATCCGAACATTCTGGACGTGCCGCTCGCCTTTCAATCCGGGCGCATGAGCCTTGGGCCGCTGCCGCTTGGGCCGTCACCGCGCCTGTTTTAGCGGCAATAGGGACCGTTGCGGTAACTTGCCGTGTCGAAATGCAAATGGTCTTCGTGGTAGCCGTCCGACCCTGGGCCAAGCGTGGTGCCGAAGATGCCGCAGGCCGCTTTGTGCGCCTTGCGGATCTGGCGGTTGTAATCGTGCTTCACGGTCCATTGGCTGCCGTCGGCAAAGGTAAAGGCGGCGATGTCGACGGCCTTTCCACTGCCGTGTTCGCTGATCTTGTTGCCGCGAATGTTGTTGCGCGGACGGCAGACATAGCTTCCGGCGATCTGCAATTCGACCACATCCTTGGGAAAGGCGGGGCGCATCCCCTTGTCGATCCACGTTTTCAAGGCCGAGGCGGTGTTGCAGTCGATGGTTGCGGACCCGCGCAGCAGCACACCATCGACCGAGGTGACGCGCACGGGTTCGGAAATTCCGCAGCCCTTGACCTTGGATATCATCGGGGCTAGCTCGTCGCCGCGGATATCGGGGTCGCCGCAGACATAGCCATCCGTCACCACGGGTTTCTTGGCTTTGCCGCCGCCGAACAATCCCGCCAGACCGCCCCGCTCAGGATCGATCGTGGCAGTTTCGGCCGAAGCGGTCAGGACCGTGGGGCGCGGCTTGGGGTGAACCGTGTCCTGCGAGGCGGGCGCGACAGTTACCGCGATCAGCGCAGGCGCAGGCGCGGCTATGATTGACGGACGCGGCATCGGGCGCAGTGTGGGGGCGACAAGCGCCTGCGGCACCTGCCCCAGCGACGCGACCGGCACGGTCTGCGGCAGACTGGCGGCAAGGGTTGCAGGGCGGGGCATCGGACGCAGGGGGCGCTGCGACGGCGGCACCTCGCCCGACGAAACGGCCAAGGGCGGGCGCGGCTGCGGGCGGGGCGAGGTGGTCATCTCGGCCTGCACCATGTCCGCGGCAAACAACATCGCCGCGATGGCCAGACGCCGCACCTAGATATCCTTCTTTGCCGCCACGCGACCGAAATCGGGCGCGGCCGTGTCTTGACCCGCTTCAATGATCCCGCGCCGAATCGCACGGGTGCGGGTGAAATAGGCGTGCAACTCGTCGCCATCGCCCATTCGGATGGCGCGTTGCAAAACGAACAACTCCTCGGTGAACCGGCCAAGAATGTCGAGCACGGCATCCTTGTTGGTCAGGAACACATCGCGCCACATCGTCGGGTCAGACGCAGCGATTCGGGTGAAATCGCGAAATCCCGAGGCGGAGTATTTGATGACTTCCGAGTTCGACACGCGGCGCAGGTGGTCAGCCACGCCCACCATCGTATAGGCGATAAGGTGCGGGGTATGCGACACAACGGCCAGCACCAGATCATGGTGCGCGGCGTCCATTTCGTCGACATTCGCCCCCATCCCCTCCCACAAGGCGCGCAGGCGGGCAGTCGCTTCGGGCGTCGAGGTTTCTGTCGGGGTCAAAAGGCACCAGCGGTTCTGGAACAGCGTGGCAAAACCCGACCGCGGGCCGGAATGTTCCGTGCCTGCCAGAGGATGGGCGGGAACAAAGGCAACTCCGGCGGGAATATGCCCGGCAACCGCCTCGATCACCGCCTGCTTGACCGACCCGACATCGGTGACGCAGGCCCCCTGTTTCAGATGCGGTGCCATGGCGGCGGCAATCTCGCCCATCGCTCCGACCGGCACGCAAAGCACCACAAGATCGGCCCCGTCGACAGCCGCGCCCACGGTATCGAACACACGGTCGCACAGACCGATTTCCAGCGCGGTCGCCCGTGTCTCGGCCGATTTCGCATGGCCGGTGATTTCGGTCGCCAGACCGAACTGGCGGATCGCCAAGGCCATGGATGACGCGATCAGCCCTAACCCGATGAAAGCCACGCGGCCATAGACTGGCCCGGCAGATGCGGTCATTTCACACCCTTGAACTGCGCTACGGCATGGGCAACGCGGCGGCAGGCCGCTTCGTCGCCAACGGTGATCCGCAGGCAATGCGGCAGTTTATACCCCGACACGCGGCGCACGATCAGGCCCTGTTCTTGCAGAAAGGCATCGCAAGCGCCCGCCTCGGCATCCGACGCGAAACGCGCCAGCACGAAATTGGCCATCGACATGTCCGAAGGCACGCCAAGCTCGGCCAAGGCTTCGGAAAGCCAATGGCGCATCCGCGCATTTTCGGCCCGGCATTTTTGGACGAATTCCTGATCGCGCACGGCAGCTTCGGCGGTTTCAAGCTGCGTCGTCGACAGGTTGAACGGGCCGCGAATACGGTTCAGAACATCCACGATCTCGCGCGGGCCATAACCCCAACCGACGCGCAACCCGCCCAGACCGTAGATTTTCGAGAAGGTCCGGGTCATGACCACGTTGTCGCGGCTTTCGATCAAGGCAAGCCCGCCATCATAGCCTTCGACATATTCGGCATAGGCCCCGTCAAGCACAAGGATCGCCTGCTTGGGCAGACCTTCGGCCAGACGCTCGACCTCGGCTATCGAAATCATCGTGCCGGTGGGGTTGTTCGGATTGGCGATGAACACCAGTTTGGTGCGCCGATTGCAGGCGTCAAGGATGGCATCCACATCGGTCGTGCGCTCGCGTTCGGCCACCTCGACAGGGGTTGCACCGACGGCAAGCGCAGAAATGCGGTACATCAGAAAGCCGTGTTCGGTGAAGACCACCTCATCCTTGGGTCCGGCATAGGCTTGGCACAGAAAGGTGATGATCTCGTCGGACCCAACGCCGCAGATCACGCGATCGGGGTCTAGACGGTGCACCTCGGCAATCGCCTGACGCAGTGCGGCGTGGTCGGTTCCCGGATAGCGGTGCAAGGAATGGACGGTGCGTGCAAAAGCGTCTTTGGCTTTGTCGGACGGGCCGAAAGGGTTTTCGTTCGACGACAGTTTGACCGCATTCTGCACGCCCGCCACATGTGCCTTGCCGCCCTGATACAGCGCGATGTCAAGGATGCCGGGTTGCGGTCTGATGGCGTCGGTCATGGAACTCCCCCTGTCAGGCGGCTTCTAACGGTGGCGCAGGCGCAAGGCCAGTGGGTTTATCGGCGCGATCCGCCGCAGCCCCTTATTTGCTGCGCGATTGCAGCCAGTCCATCAGCGCCATAAGCACGCCGGAAACCACGAAGGTCAGATGTATTGCCGTCAGCCACATCAGCGTGCGGTCGTCGGCCGGAGGCGACGAAGGGTCACCGATCTCCATGAACTGTTTCAGCAGGTGAATGCCTGAAATCGCGACGATCGACGCGATGAGCTTCATCTTCAACCCGCCGAAATCGACCTTGCCCATCCACTCGGGGCGGTCGGCGCCGGCGTCGAAATCGAATTTCGATACGAAATTCTCATAGCCCGAGAACATCACGATGAGCAGCAGATTGGCGGCAAGCGTCAGGTCGATCAGCGTCAGCACGACCAGAATTGTCTTTTCCGGCGACAGGGTCAGGATTTGCGGCGCGTAGTAAAACAATTCGCGCAGGAAGATGACGGTCAGCATCGCAAGCGCCACCACCAGCCCCAGATACATCGGCGCCATCAGCCAGCGCGACGCAAACAAACCACGTTCGAAACGGTCTTCGATTCCACTTTTCATGCCATCAGATTTGAAGCGCAGCGCACAAAAAGCAAGAGGCCCGCCACAGGGGGCGGGCCTTTCGTAGCACGGATGCGACAGATCAGTTCTTGGCGTAGTATTCGACGACCAGGTTCGGTTCCATCTGGACCGGATAGGGCACATCGCCCAGACCCGGGGTGCGGATGAAGGTCGCAACCATCTTCGAATGGTCGACTTCCAGATAGTCGGGAACGTCACGCTCGGTCAGAGCGACGGCTTCCAGAACCAGACCCATCTGCTTGGACTTCTGGCGAACCTCGATCACGTCGCCTTCCTTGACACGGTAGGACGCGATGTTGACGCGCTTGCCGTTCACGGTGACGTGGCCGTGGTTGACGAACTGGCGCGCTGCAAAGATCGTCGGGACGAACTTGGCACGGTACACGACCGCATCGAGACGACGCTCGAGCAGGCCGACCAGCATCTCCCCGGTGTCACCCTTGACGCGTTCAGCTTCGCCGTAGATCTTGCGGAACTGCTTTTCGGTCAGGTCACCGTAGTAACCCTTGAGTTTCTGCTTGGCGCGCAGCTGCGTACCGAAATCCGACAGCTTGTTCTTGCGGCGCTGGCCGTGCTGGCCGGGGCCGTATTCGCGCTTGTTCACTGGCGACTTCGGGCGTCCCCAGATGTTTTCGCCCATGCGGCGGTCGATCTTGTGCTTGGCAGAGGTGCGTTTGGTCACCGCTGATCTCCTTCATAAACTTCAGAAGGGCGTTGTCCTTTTCCCCTTTCGGGGACGACAGGCACCCCCTTGCGGGGACCACCAACACCAATGAAAAACCCCAGCCTTTCGACCGGAGTTGCGCGGCTTATACAGCCCGAACCACCAGAGTCAACATCACGCGGCGATGTTGTGGCGCAGGATCGTCGCCTCGGACGCCGAAAGGTTTCGGCGGGCATAATCGCCATAGGTCTGCGGGTTCACTGCGATCTGCGGCAGCAGGGCCATCAGACCCTCGCGCTGGTCGGGGTCGATGGTATCAAGCGCGGTGTTGGACGGGTGGAAACTTTCGGTTTCCAACCCGTTGGCAAAAACCACGTTATGCCGCTCTAGCAGGATATGCACATAGGTGACCTCGCGCAGCGCATAATCGACCGTCACCGTCAGGTCGTTCAGCAGGTCTTGCGCCCGCACCAGAACTTCGGGCGTGTTGAACAGATCTTGCGCCGACGGGCCACGCAGCAACATCCGGTGTTGCGGCGACACCAGCAGGTCCGGCTCGGGACGGCCCACACCAAAGGCACCGCTGCGAAAGCGCACGGGGCGCAGATGCGGCATGGCATAAAGCCGCGCACCCGTCATGCGGCGGCTGCCGGTCCACAATATCTCTTGCGGGCCGTTGTCCTTGGTCAGCACGCGGTCGCCGGGACGCAGCGACCGGATCAGGCGCGGACCGACTGGCGTAGCGATCAGCGTTTCGGGCGTAAAGCAGATGACACCGCCCGCCTCGGCGTTTCCTGCCGCCTTGTGCGTGCGGTCGATCTGGGTTCGCACCACCCACAGGTCGCGATCCTTTGGCGGCACGTCGCCAAAGAACATCAGCAACCGCGCGCCGCTATCGGGCACGTCGATCAAAGTGACCGCAAAGCTTTGGTGGCCATCAGTCACGATGAACCCCTGGTCGGGGTGGTCGTCGGCGTCATCTTGTTCCGCCTCGTCGGCGACAGGGCGGTCAAGTGCCGCCCCGACCAAGCGGCGCACCATGCGCGCCGCGCGTTTCTGCATGTCGGCCTTACCCGTGGGCGCTTGCAGAAGCAGCGTGTCCTGTGGCCGGTCCACGCGCACCAAGTCGCCTGTCCACCGCCACGCCACACCAACGCTAAGGGCATCGAGCGCCGATGCCGCCAAACCGTCAACTTCCGTCTGTGCCCAAGATATGACGAACGTGCCCCTAGAGCCCGTTTTCATTGCCTGTTCTGCCTGCTCGTTCTTATTTTTATACGGTTACGCTAACAGGCTTACAGACTTTTGGCTATGTCATCCATGCAACAGTATAAAACGAAAATCACCGGCCTAGAACTTGATCCGCAGATTGATCGAACCCAGAACCTGCGTGTCGGGCTGGGTGGTGAACTCTTTGCCCAGCCATGTCAGCCCGTAGAACATCTCGGACCGTTCGCCCTGCCAATGAACACCGGCACGCAGGCGGCTGCGGGTATCATTGGCCTGCGCCGCATCGCCCGCCACGAAATAGGCGCTATCGAACACACGCGCGATGTCGCCGCCCATGGTCAGGCTCAGGCCCTCGGTCCGGCTGCCGGACACGGCGCGATATCTTTGCCCGCTCGGCCCGTCGCGCAGCATAAGTGACTGATGGGTGAAGCCGCCGAAATCAATATCGGCACCGACACGGACAAAGGTTTCGACACCCGCCTGCGCCTCGATAAAGGGGCGGGCTGTGCCGACCGGAAGAACAAAGCGGCGGCCCACTTCCAACACCGCCGTCGGGAAGACATCGTCCGCGATCTGGTCGTCGAAGACTTGCGGTTCGGGCAGACCGACAAGATCGTGGATGCGCCCCTGAAGATCGCTCGCGCCGGTCTGCTGCCCCGTCACGACGAGTTCGCCACCAAGGCTGGTCTCGAAGCCCTGCATGTCGAAATGCGTGAACAGGCCAAAGGTCAGCGCACCGACATAGCGCCGGTCGGTCGGATCGGGATTGACAAGGTCGGCTGGAGCGATGGTTTCGCCCATAACCCGGAATTCGAGGATGTCGCCGGGCATCGATGGCAACTTTCCTGTCCACTCGACGCCGCGCACGCGCGACAGGGCGTACGATCCGGTGCGCCAGCGGTCGCGGGTGTCTCCGATCACGTCATTGGTGAACAGGCGGCCCCAACCCAGGGTAACGCGATCCTGCGCCATCGCGGGAACAGAGGTGAGTGTCGTAAACGCGCAGAGCGCAAGCGAAAGCTTGTTCATGTCTGTCCCAAACTACCAAGCCCCCAAGCTTGGCTGCGGGTTTACAGTCCGATTCCATGCAGGGCTAGCCTTACCCGCACCAAAGGATGACGAAGCCCGAAAGCGTGACATAAACGACCGAATCTGGCGGGCGAACGGCGCCGAAAAGGCTGCAAATTCGTCAAAAGAAGTGTCGATTTCGTCATTTGACGAAACGTCCCTTTCCCGATTTGCCGGACGTTTCGTCATTTTCGTCCAAAATCAGCCTAAATCGTCAAGGTGCTGATAGGCTCATCATTTAAACGTTTCCATACCTATGAATGCCGGTCCATATCTTTTGGACCGTCGTCGATCAGTGTGACGAGTGGCCGAGTGTGTGACGTAACGAGTGCAGTTTTGTGTGTGCTTTCGTGAGTGTTTAACGAGTATCGGTCGGCGACGGTCACTTCAAGTTATTGGGCCTCTTGGGTTGGCGGCATTGCTGGCCGAATGGGCGAAACGTGCGATAACCTATTTGGCACCAAGAGTTCCGCCAACATCGTGAAGCACGCCGATCAACGCGATGCGGCCCGTCAGCGGTCGGACCAACACCCCGATGTTCAGCGCGCCACAGGGTACGAAAATAAGCTTCGCACCATCCGCCGCTAAACGGCGGCTTTCGTCGTGCTTTCCCATCCCGGCAACACCGACGGCGCGGCGAAATAATACCCCTGCAGGCAATCCACACCCAAGGCGGCCAGCCATTCCGCATCGGCGGCCTGCTCGACCCCCTGCGCCACGCAAAGCATGTCAAACTGTCGCGCGATGGACAGAAAGGCAGCCATCAGCACCTGATTATCCGCATCCGTTGCGATCCCGCGGGTGAACTGCGCGTCGACCTTGAGGATGTCGAACGAGAAATCCCGAAAGTGCCGAAGCGCCGTTTGCCCCGCCCCGAATCCGTCGATGGCAAAGGAAATGCCTTTGCGGCGCAGGTCTGTCATGAACCCTGCCACCACCTCGGGCACCGTCATCGCGCTTGATTCGGTGATCTCGAGGATCAGCCGCGCCCCCAGACCGGGCGTGCCCTGCAATCCGTTTTGCAGAATACGCATCCAGCGCGGCCAGCCGATCGACCGCGCCGACATGTTCACCGACAGACGCAGATCGCTATGGCGGCGCAGCGCGTCCAGCCCCATCGCCAGCGCGGCGCAATCAATTTCTCGCCCCAATTCCTGCGTTTCGACAACGCCCATGAAATCACGCGCCGGAATCACCCGTCCGCTCGGGTCGAGCACGCGGATCAGCGCTTCGTGAAAGCCGTTGCGGCCCGGATTGGCGGCCACCACGACAGGTTGGTATGCCAGCCGCAGCCGCCGGTCACGCAGTGCATCAGCGACCATCGCCAACACCTGCCGGTCATTTTCGGCCACCGCCCAAGACAGCGGGCTTTCGCCTGCACCAATGGTTTTGTCGATCTTCATCCCGTCACCCCCATGACAACCCGATGTCGACAAGAATGGGCCACAGCCCTAAACAGCCGGTTAAGCCGCTACGAGGGAAACGATGCCAGAGCGATGCCCGTGGTGCGGGGCCGATCCCCTTTATATCGCCTATCACGACGATGAATGGGGCAGACCCCTGCACGACCCGCGTGCATTGTGGGAATGCCTGATACTCGAAGGCTTTCAGGCAGGCCTGTCGTGGATCACGATCCTGCGTCGGCGCGAAACGATGCGCGCCGCTTTTGCGGGGTTCGATCCTGCTGTCATAGCGTCATGGGGCGAGCCTGAGGTGACGCGGCTTATGGCCGATCCGGGCGTCATCCGGCATCGCGGCAAGATCGCGTCGACGATCACTTCCGCCCGCGCCTATCTGGCAATCGAATCGGGCGCAGGTTTCAGCGACTACATATGGAAACATGTGAGCCACCGCCCGCAGCAGAACCGGCGGCAAACTCCATCGGACATTCCCGCCCAGACCCCTACCTCGGTCGCGCTGTCAAAACAGCTGCGGAAAGACGGCTTCAACTTCTGCGGGCCGACGATCTGCTATGCGTTTATGCAGGCAGTAGGCATGGTGAACGACCACCTCGTCACTTGCCCCGCGCATGACGGCTGCGCGGGGCTCTGACTGGCGAAGCTTCCTTTTATTGCAAATATCTCGGGGGGTGCGGCAGGGCTGGCCCCCCGCTAATGGCCTGCCATAAGCGCGGCAAGAATGGCTTTGGCGCTTTCGCCGTTCCATTCGGCGTCGCCGATCAGGCGCGCGACTTCCTGCCCCTCGGGGTTCAGGATCAGCGTGACGGGCAGCGCCATCACCCCCACCGACCGCGCAAGATCGGACTTCGGGTCGCGCAGCACGGGCAGGTGCGTCACCCCCGCCTCGTCATAAAAACGCTCGATTCCGTCCACCGCGTTGCGCCCAGTTGCAACCGGCAGCACGGCAAGGTCGGGCATGGCCACCTGCAAGGCATCGAGCATGGGCATCTCCTTGCGGCAGGGCGCGCACCATGTCGCCCAGAAGTTCAGCACGACCCATTTGCCCTGCCAATTCGACAGGGGCTGCTCGGCGTCGGTCGCGTCGAAGAACACGGCGGTCGGAAGGTCGACCGGCGTTTCGTGCAAGGCGAGTTTCTTCATGTCACCATCGCGCAGCGCCGCGACATCCGCCGCCGCCGGATTTGCACCAAGCGCCAAGGCCGTATAAAGCACCGCAACCAGTTTCGCCCGCATCGCTTACCCCGCAAAGGCTGCATCATGTCCGACACCGCTTCTCCCAAAGCCGCCAACCAGATGTGGGGCGGGCGTTTCGCCGAAGGACCGGACGCGATCATGACGGCAATCAACGCCTCGATCGGGTTCGACAAACGGCTATACGCACAGGATATCGCAGGGTCGCGTGCCCATGCCGCCATGTTGGCGGCTGCGGGCATCCTGACCAATAAGGACGCCGAAGCAATCGGGAAAGGGCTTCTCACGGTCTTGTCAGAGATCGAGGGCGGCAATTTCGTGTTCCGGACCGATCTGGAAGATATCCACATGAACGTGGAAGCGCGGCTGAAAGAGATAATCGGCGAACCGGCGGGCCGTCTGCACACCGCGCGGTCGCGTAACGATCAGGTCGCCGTCGATTTCCGCCTGTGGGTGCGCGACCAGTGCGACAGCGCGATCACGGGGCTAGAGGCACTGATGAAGGCCTTTGTCGCGCAGGCCGAAGCGGGGGCCGATTGGGTGATGCCGGGCTTTACCCATCTGCAAACTGCACAGCCTGTGACATGGGGCCATCACATGCTGGCCTATGTCGAGATGCTGGGCCGCGACCGTTCGCGCTTTGTCGATGCCCGTGCCCGCATGAACGAATGCCCGCTGGGTGCAGCGGCACTTGCCGGAACCTCGTTTCCCATCGACAGGCATATGACGGCACAGGCGCTCGGCTTCGACCGGCCCACGGCAAACAGCCTCGACTCGGTCAGTGACCGCGATTTCGCGCTGGAATTCCTGTCGGCCGCAAGCATCTGCGCGATGCACCTGTCGCGCTTTGCCGAAGAGTTGGTGATCTGGTCCAGCGCCCAGTTCCGCTTCGTGCGGCTGTCCGACAAGTGGACGACTGGCAGCAGCATCATGCCGCAGAAGAAGAACCCCGACGCGGCCGAGCTTTTGCGGGCCAAGCTCGGGCGCATCCTCGGCGCCACCGTAGCGCTTTTCACCATCATGAAAGGGCTGGCGCTGACCTATTCCAAGGACATGCAGGAAGACAAGGAACAGGTGTTCGACGCCGCCGATACGCTGATGCTGGCGCTGGCCGCCATGACCGGCATGGTTTCAGACATGACGGCGAACCGCGCCGTTCTGGCCACCGCCGCCGCGTCGGGCTTCTCCACCGCGACCGACCTTGCCGACTGGCTGGTGCGCGCGCTTGGCCTGCCCTTCCGCGATGCGCATCACGTGACCGGCACGCTGGTCGCGATGGCCGAAGCCAAGGGCTGCGACCTGCCCGATCTGACGCTGGCCGATATGCAAACCGTCCACCCCGCCATCAGGGCCGAGGTGTTCGAGGTGCTGGGGGTCGAGAATTCGGTACGCTCGCGCATATCCTACGGCGGAACCGCGCCCGATCAGGTGCGCGCGCAAGTGGTCCGCTGGAAGGCGGCGCTGGCCTGACGGGCCTTGTCGCGCTAGGCTAGGGCGAAACAGACCGAGGAACGCACGATGAAATTCACCGCCCGTCCTGCCCTTCTTGCCCTTCTCGCCCTTGCCGCTTGCGGCGCGGCGGGTGCGCCCGAACGGCCCGCCGCCAAACCCGGCGTCACCATCACCGGCGAGGCGCGCGCAGGCATCATCGGCACCATGTGACGCAGCACGGCGCATACGGTCTTTCTGCGCAAAATCGGGTGCCCCACCCCGCCGAATTGCGCGACCCGCCCTATCTGCTATAGCAGCGGCCAAGACGGTTTCGGGGCGATCAGGGCAAGGCGGGTGCGATGGACCATTTCCTTTACAAGAACGGCACCCTTCACGCCGAAGACGTGGCGTTAACCGATATTGCGGCCACGGTCGGCACGCCCTTTTACGTCTATTCCGCTGCCACTCTGACGCGGCATTACCATCTGTTTACCGAAGCCTTGTCGCCCTTGCCGCATATGGTGTGCTTTGCGATCAAGTCGCTGTCCAACATTGCGGTGTTAAAGCTTCTGGGCGATCTGGGCGCAGGGATGGACGTGGTGTCAGGCGGCGAATACCGCCGCGCCCGCGCCGCAGGCGTGCCGGGCAACAGGATCGTGTTTTCCGGCGTGGGCAAGACCCGCGACGAGATGCGTTTGGCGCTGACGGGGGGAATTCGACAGTTCAACGTGGAAAGCGAACCCGAATTGCGGGCGCTGTCGGAGGTGGCCACCAGCCTTGGCGTCACGGCGCCGATCACCATCCGCGTCAACCCAGATGTCGATGCCAAGACCCACGCGAAAATCGCCACAGGCAAATCGGAAAACAAATTCGGCATCCCGATCGCCCGCGCCCGCGAGGTTTATGCCGAAGCCGCCCGTCTGCCGGGGATCGAGGTGATCGGCGTCGATGTGCATATCGGTAGCCAGTTGACCGACCTTGCACCCTTTGAAGCGGCCTACCTGAAAGTGGCCGATCTGACCCGCGCCCTGCGGGCCGATGGGCATGATATCCGCAGGCTCGATCTTGGCGGCGGCTTGGGGATTCCCTACACCCGCTCCAACGAAGCGCCGCCCTTGCCGATGGATTACGGCGCGCTCATCAAGCGCACGGTGGGCGATCTGGGTTGCGAGATCGAAATCGAACCCGGGCGGTTGATTTCGGGCAATGCCGGCCTGCTGGTATCGTCGGTCATCTACGTCAAGAACGGCGAGGGGCGCGATTTCCTGATCGTCGATGCCGCGATGAACGATCTGGTGCGTCCGTCGATGTATGACGCGCATCATGACATTGTTCCCGTCATCGAACCCGCTGCCGCCGTCGAAGCGGCAGTCTATGATGTGGTCGGCCCCGTTTGCGAAACCGGCGACACCTTTGCCAAGGGTCGCCCCGTCGCCCCCTTGGCCGAAGGCGATCTGGTCGCCTTTCGCTCGGCCGGTGCATACGGCGCGGTGATGGCTTCGGAATACAACACGCGCCCCTTGGTGCCCGAGGTGCTGGTGAAAGGGGATCACTTCGCTGTCATCCGGCAAAGACCGACCTTTGACGAAATCCTGAACCGCGATACCATACCTGAGTGGTTGTGAAACGGCTGCTCGACACGGGGGGCCAAAGCGGCGGAGGCCGATGACAGAAGACGTCGCCAACACGCTCAAGGCCATTGCCCGCCCGCTGCAGCTTACGCTGTTCGGATTGTGGGCCGAACGGCTTGTGCGGTGTTTCTGGCCACTCTGGACCGTGCTGATCGCCACACTTTCCGCGCTGGCTTTCGGATTGCAGGATGTGCTGCCCATCGAAGTGGCGTGGCCTGCGTTGATTCTGGCCGGACTCGCCGCGCTTGGCTTGGCGGGACGGGGGGGGCGCCAGTTCAGGCGTCCGACCCGCGCCGATGCCTTGATACGGCTGGACCAGCGGTTGCCCGGTCGGCCACTTGCCGCGCTGACCGATACGCAGGCGATCGGCACGGATGACCCGGCGTCGCTGGCCGTATGGCAGGCGCACCGCGCCCGCATGGCCGCCCGCGCCGCCCGTGCGACGTCTGTGGAACCCGACCTGCGCCTTGCAAGCCGCGACCCCTTCGCGCTGCGCTATGTCGCGCTGACCGCCTTTGTAATGGCGCTTATGTTCGGTTCGATCTGGCGCGTCACCTCGGTCGAGGCGCTGGCCCCCGGATCGGGCGCGAACATCGCGGCGGGGCCGACTTGGGAAGGATGGGCGCAGCCACCCGCCTATACCGGCAAGCCGACGATCTATCTGAACGAGGTTGATCAGCCCGCGCTCGACCTGCCGGTCGGCACACGGCTGCAGTTCCGGCTTTATGGCGAGGTTGGCGATCTGACCCTGTCGGAAACCGTATCGCAGCGGACCGAAGTTCCGGCCGCTTCAGAGCCTGTCCACGACTTCATCCTCAAACAATCGGGCAGGGTTTCGGTTGACGGGACAGGCGGTCGCGCGTGGGATTTCACCGCAATTCCCGACGCGGCACCATCCATCGTTCCCGATACCGCGCTAGAGCGCGAGGCTGATGGCAAGCTGAAGCAGAAGTTCAGCGCCAAGGACGATTACGGCGTGACCGCCGGTCAGGTAAGCATCGCTCTCGACCTGCCCGCCGTGCAGCGCGTCTATGGCCTGACCATCGCGCCCGAGCCACGCGAACCCGCCGTGCTTGACCTGCCGATGCCGCTGAACGGCAGCCGCGCCGATTTTACCGAAACTCTGGTCGACGACCTGTCGAAACATCCCTTTGCCAACCTGCCCGTCACGATGGCCTTTCAGGTGACAGATGCCGCCAACCAGCAGGGCACAGCCGCGCCGCTGCATGTGGTGCTGCCCGGCAAGCGGTTTTTCGACCCCTTTGCCGCCGCACTTGTCGAGATGCGGCGTGACCTTTTGTGGAACCGCGCCAATGCGCCGCAAGTGGCGCAGGTGCTCAAGGCCGTATCGAACCGCCCTGACGGTTTTATCCGCAACCAGCGGGCCTATCTGCGTCTGCGCGTGTTGATGCGCGATCTTGACGCGCAAGCGGCCACCCTGTCGCCCGAAGGGCGCGACGCCTTTGCCGAAGAATTGTGGCAAATCGCGCTTCTTGTCGATGAGGGCGACCTTGCCTCGGCGCTGGAAAACCTGCGCCGCGCGCAGGACCGGCTGGATCAGGCGATCAAGAACGGTGCCGACAAATCCGAGATCGACCAGCTTATGCGCGAGATGCGCAAGGCGATGAACGACTACATGCGCCAGTTGGCGCAAGAGGCCGAAAAGAACCCTGACCAGCAGCAGTCGCAAAACCTCGACGGAATGCAGATGTCGGCGGACCAGTTGCAGAAAATGCTCGACGAGCTGCAAAAGCTGATGGAGCAGGGCAAAACCGCCGAAGCGCAACAGTTGATGGAATTGCTGCGCCAGATGATGGAAAACATGCAGGTGGTGCAGGGACAGGGCCAAGGACAGGGCGGCCCCGGACAGCAGGCGATGCGCGACCTGCAAGACACGCTGCGCGGCCAGCAGGGCCTGTCGGACGACGCTTTCCGCGACTTGCAGGACGGGCAGGAAGGCAGCCCCGAGGGCGAACAGGGCCAGCAAGGCGAAAACGGTGAAGGTCAGGGCAGCGGCAAAAGCCTTGCCGACCGCCAGCGCGAATTGCGCGACAAACTGGGCCAGTTGCAGGGCGGCCAATTGCCCGGCGACGGCACCGGACAAGCCGAAGAAGGCCGCCGCCAGCTTGACCGCGCGGGCCGTGCCATGGACGAAGCCGAGGATGCGCTACGCGACGGTGACCTGCCGCAAGCGCTCGACCGGCAGGCCGAAGCGATGGAAGCCATGCGCGACGGGATGCAGAATTTCGGCGATGCGCTTGCCCAACAGCAGGGCCAACCCGGAGATGCGCCGCAGGGCGAGGAGTTCGGTCAGGCCGACCCGAATGGCCAGCGCGATCCTCTGGGGCGCGAACCGGGCAATTCGGCGCGCATCGGGTCAGACCGCAACATGCTGCAAGGGCAAGATGTGTATCGTCGCGCGCAGGATTTGCTGGACGAGATCCGCCGCCGGTCGGGCGAGCAGCTGCGCCCGCAAGGCGAACGCGACTATCTGCGCCGTCTGCTGGACATGTTCTGAAAGGTTCAGCCGCCGCTGGCGTCGGTGACGCCATGAATTGCCGCCGTAGCCCGCCGCATTGCCGAATCGAGCCACAGGCGGCCCATGTCGACCTGCGCGACGTATGACTGCAGCAACGGTGCGGCCGCCGGCAATTGCTCGGCAAGGCGCGGGGCCATCGAATAGGTCCCCGCTGCGGTGGCCGCAATCAGCAAAGACAGGGTGAACCCGTTGCGAAACCCGTTGCGCGCGGGCGGCGCGTCATCCGCCCTGTGATCGGCCTGTGCAGACGAGCTGCGCAGGCTCGAGGTGATCTCTTCGATATCCGGCAGGATCTTGCGACGCGATCCCGGCTTTCCGGCTGGCGGCGGCGGGGCGTCAGGATCGATCCCTTTAAGCCGCGCGATTCGCCGTGACGCATCTGAAACCGGCGGAGCGGCCAGCGGCATTTCTGTCTGGGTCTCGATCGGGGCGGCTTCGGCCCGCCGTGCCGCAGCCTCGCGTTCGGCCTCTTCGCGCAGAATGGCCATCAGACCCTCGTCCAGCGTGCGGCGTGCTGCGACAGGCGGTTCGGCGCTGGCGATTTCAGGCGACGAAGGCATCTCGCCCGCGTCGGGTCCGAAAAGAGCCTCTTCCTCGGCCTGTTCGGCTTCGAACGATGCGGGAAACTGGAACCAGCCATGTCCACAGTTGGAACATTGCACGTCACGGCCGCCATCGGGAATGGCAGCATGATCCACTTCATATTCCGCATCGCAGTTTGGACAGATCAGCCGCATTCCGTCATGGTCCCCAAACATCGGGCAGACGCATTCGCGCCTTGACCCGACCACCCCTGTTTTACATACCCCACGGCAGCGACCGGTCCCACCCGATTGCAACCGCTACCACCTTGGGCAATGCTGCGCCCGCAAGCAAGGGCAGAAGAGGCATCCGTGATAGCGTTTGACAATGTCGCCTACAACTACGGCGGAGGCGAGCTTTTGTCCGAGGTCACGCTGCGGCTTGCGCCCGGATCGTTCCATTTTCTGACGGGTCCGTCGGGGGCGGGCAAGACCACCTTGCTCAAGCTGGCCTATGCCGAATTGCTGCCAACGGCGGGCCATGTGACGATCTTTGACAGCGATGTGCGCAGCCTTGGCCGAAACGACGTGGCCATGACGCGGCGGCGGATCGGGGTCGTCCATCAGGACGTGCAGTTCCTTGACCATCTGCCGCTGGCGGCCAACGTCTCGCTGCCGCTGACCGTCTCGGGCCGCACGCAGAACCCGCGCGACCTGACCGACCTGTTGCAATGGGTCGGCTTGGGCAAGCTGGCCGACGCCTTGCCGCCGTCACTTTCGGGCGGCGAGAGGCAAAGGGCAGCGCTGGCACGGGCAATCATCATGGGGCCAGATGTCATTCTGGCGGATGAACCCACCGGCAACCTTGACTGGGAGATGTCCTTGCGGCTGCTGACGCTGCTGGCCGAGTTGAACCGGATGGGCAAGACGATCCTTGTCGCCACCCATGACCTGAACCTGATCCGTCAAGCAAAAAGCCTTGTCGCGGCACGTGTGCTGCGCATCCGGAACCGGCGTATCCAGCTAGCGGGGGCCGACCTGTGATCGGCTCGCTTGCGTTGATGTTCTCGCCCGACCGGCAGGCTGACCGCGTGGTGCCGCCCACCGGCCATACGGCATGGCTGACCACCTTCACCTCGGCTGCGATGGCCTTTCTGGCGGTCTTTGCGCTGGCGTTGTCGCTGGCCTCGGGGCGGTTGGCAACGCGTTGGGCAGATGCGCTGGCAAATACGGCAACCATCCGCATCTCGGCCCCGCCCGAACAGATGCAGCAACAGACCGATGCGGTGCTTGCCTTGCTGTCCACCACCCCCGGCATCGCCACGTCCCGCGCCATGACCGATGCCGAACAGCAAGTGCTGCTTGCGCCATGGTTCGGCCCCGACCTGCCGGTCGATGCGCTGCCGCTGCCGCGCCTGATCGAAGTGACCGAAGGCCCCGAAGGCTATGACGGCGAGGGCCTGCGCCAGCGCCTTGCCGCCGAAGCGCCCGGTGCGGTGCTTGACGATCACACGCGCTGGCGCCGCCCCTTGGCAACCGCCGCATCGCGGCTGAACCTGCTGGGGTGGCTGTCGATCCTGCTGATCGGCGCGACGATGGCGGCGATGATTACCCTTGCCGCCAATGCCGCCCTTGCCGCCAACGCGCAGGTGATCCGCGTGCTGCGGCTTGTCGGCGCACAAGACGATTACATCGCCGCAGCCTTCGTGCGCCGCTTCACGCTGCGCGCCATAGTCGGGGCTGCAGCCGGAGCGGTGGCGGGGATGCTCGGCATCCTGCTGCTGCCGCCGGTCGACGAGGCGGGCGGCTTTCTGACCGGTCTCGGCTTTCAGGGTGCTGGCTGGCTTTTGCCGCTGCTTCTGCCGCTCGTCGCGGGTCTTGTGGCGCTGTTTGCCACCCGCGCGGCCGCGTTCCGCAAATTGCGAGAGGTGCAATGACCAACCCGTTCCGCTGGCTTTTGTCGCTTGTCTTCATCGTGCAGATGTATCTTGCCATGCTGGTGCTAGCCGTGGCCTTCCTGCCCTATGCGCTATGGTCGCGGGCGGGGGCTTGGGCCGGTGTGCGAACCTATTGCCGATGGGTGCGCTATTCGGCCCGCGTGCTGGTCGGGCTGCGCTCCGAGATTCGCGGCGAGGTGCCGACCGGCGAGGTGCTGATCGCGTCCAAGCACCAAAGCTTCTTTGACATCATCCTGATCACGGGCGCCGTGCCGCGCCCCAAGTTCATCATGAAAAAAGAGCTGAAATGGGCCCCCCTGCTGGGCTGGTACGCGCTGCGCATCGGTTGCATTCCGGTCGATCGCGGCAAGAAAGGCCGCGCGATAGCCGAGATGAAACGCGCCGTGGCCAAAGGCTCCAAGGTGCCGGGGCAGTTGATAATCTACCCGCAAGGCACCCGCGTCGCCCCCGGCGCAACCCTGCCCTACAAGGTGGGAACGGGGCTGCTTTATGCCCAGATGGACCGTCCCTGTATTCCGGCGGCCACCAATGTCGGCCTGTTCTGGCCCCGCCATGGCATCTTGCGCAAACCGGGGCTTGCGGTGGTGGAATTCCTGCCTGCCATCGCGCCGGGAAAACCCATCGGCGAATTCATGGCCGAGATCGAGGCAGTGATCGAACCCGCATCCAACACGCTGATGGCGGAAGCGGGGTTCGTGGCAAAACCGTGAACCCGCGTCCGGCGCCGGCCGCCCCCTCTCCCCACGGGGGAGAGGGTCGGGGTGAGGGGGCCGCTTACGTTTCGAACCGCGTCGCGCCGCGACGTTTTTCGTCGACGGGTTGCGACAGCACCACCGCCTGATGCGCGCGCTGGTCGCAGCCAGACCGTGGGCAAATGCGGCAGTTGATTCCCACCTCGGTCATCTGCGCTCCGCCCAGCGCGAATTGTTCGGCATAACCGATCAAGGGCGCATATTCGACAGCGCAGCCCATAGCCACCGCCAGCCGGTTGTCCTGCCGGTGCCGCGCCCATGTCGGGCGGTCGACCGTGCGCGAAAAGACGAAGAATTGCGACCGGTCCGGCATTTCTACGAATTGCGGCACAATCCGCCCCGGTGTGCGGAAACTGGTATGCACATCAAGCCTTGGGCAGGCCCCGCCATGTTCGGCAAGGTGAAAGCCCGTGGCATTGAACCGCTTGGTGACGTTGCCGCCCTTGTCGATCCGCAGAAAGAAGAATGGCACCCCCTGCGCCCCTTCGCGCTGAAGCGTCGTCGCACGGTGGCAGGCCTGTTCGAAGCTGACGCCGAAGCGCGTGGCGATATGGTCAAGGTCGTACTTCGTCGCCCGCGCCTCGGCCAGAAACGCGCCATAGGGCATCAGCACGGCGGCGGCGAAATAGTTGGCGAGTTCGACCCTGAGCCGTGCCATCCCCCTCGGGTCGGTGATGCCTGACCGCGCCACCAATACATCGAGCAGCGACCGTTGCTCGAGCAGCCCCGCCATATGAACAAGCTGGAAGGTACGGTTGGTGTGGTCCAGCGCCTCGGACAGCAAAATCTCGTGCCGCCCTTCGTCGTATTGGCGCAGCGTGCCGGGCAGGTCTTCGACCCGCACCAGACGCACCACCACACCCACCCGCTCGCGCAGGCGGCGTTTCAGCGCCACATAAATCTCGTCCGGTTCGACCGGCTGGCCATCCCAGAACCCTTCGGCAGCCTCTTCCAGCTCGCGGAAATGGTTCTTGTGGCGGCGGAATTCGTTGTGGACCGCCGCTTCGGGCGATGTGGCGAGCGACGGCGCTTCGCCCTCGGACAGTGACAAAAGCTGGTCGGTCGCCGCAAGGTACGCGCCATGCAACCGCAGGAACGAAGCCACCAAGACCGGCGCATGCACCAGCGAGGCGCGAAGTTGGGTCAGGTCGGGGCGTTGGTCGGCGAACAGCGGGTCCTGCATCGCCGCCCGCAGATCGGCCAGTTGGCTGGTGCCGTCTTCGTCCGCCAATTCGCGCCAATCGACGCCGTAAACCTCGAACATCCGCAGCATGACCGCGACGGACACCGATCTTTCATTGTTTTCCAAAAGGTTGACGTAAGACGCGCTGATACCCAGCGCCCGCGCCATCTGGCTTTGCGTCTCGCCACGCTCTTGCCGCAACCGCCGCAGATGCGGCCCGATAAAGGTTTTCTGCATACTACCGCACACATTGCAGATTCCGTTACTATTACAATATTACAATTACTTGTATCTGTAAACATTCGCGCTTACAGCGAAACGCGCTTTCATTTTGCACAAATTCTCATCGGTGTCAGAACCCCTCCAACAGCGGAGGAAACGCAGCATGAAAACCGGCATCCAGCACCTTTACATCCCCGGCCCGACCAACATCCCCGAAGTCGTTCGCCAAGCCATGAACGTCCCGATGCAGGACCACCGCGCCCCCGATTTCGGCGACCTGACGATGGGCCTGTTCAGCGACCTGAAAAAGGTGTTCCGCACCGAAACCGGCCGCGTGATGATGTTTCCCGGATCGGGCACCGGTTGCTGGGAAGCGGCGATTGCCAACACGCTGAACCCCGGCGATCGTGTTCTGATGGCGCGTCATGGCCAGTTCAGCCACCTTTGGATCGAAATGGCCAAGAAACTCGGCCTCGACGTCGAAGTGGTCGACGTGGCTTGGGGCGCTGGCGTTCCGGTCAACGAATTCGCACGCATCCTTGGCAATGACCGCCACGGCAAGATCAAGGCCGTCTTCGTCACCCATAACGAAACCGCAACCGGCGTGACGTCCGACGTGGCACTGGTGCGCCGCGCGATGGACGAGGCGTTCCATGATGCGCTGCTGTTCGTCGATGGCGTGTCGTCCATCGCCTGCATCGATTTCCGCATGGACGAATGGGGCGTCGATCTGGCGGTGACCGGCACGCAAAAGGGCTTCATGCTGCCTGCGGGCCTTGGCATCGTCGGCGTCTCGCCCAAGGCGATGGCGGCGTCGGAAAAGAACACCATGAACCGCTGCTTCTTCGACTTTGCCGACATGGCCAAGATGAACGACACCGGCTATTTCCCCTACACCCCGCCGACGCAACTGCTGCACGGTCTGCGCCGTGCGCTCGACCGGATGATGGACGAGGGGCTGGACAACGTGATCGCCCGCCACCGCCGCCTTGCAACGGGCGTGCGCAACGCAGTTGCAGCTTGGGGGCTCGATATCTGCGCCGAGCATCCTTCGGTCTATTCCGATACCGTCACCGCGATCAAAACCCCGCAGGGCGTCGATGCGCGCGAAGTGATCAAGATCGCCTATGACCGCTACAACTGCTCGCTGGGTTCGGGTCTTGGCCCGCTGGCGGGCAAAGTGTTCCGCATCGGCCACATCGGTGACCTGAACGAAGGCATGTGCCTGACGGCGATTTCCATCGCGGAATTGTCGCTGGCCGCCGCAGGCGCACAGGTCCGCTTCGGATCGGGTGTCGCCGCCGCGCAAGAGGTTTACGCCGAACCGGTCGCCCGCGCCATCCAGCGCCCGCTCGCCTCCCGCATCGCTGCAGAATAAGCCGAACACACAGGAATACCATGTCCCACACTTTATACCCGCTGCGGCGTCAACGCCTGCAGCGCTCGGAACTCGCTGTCCCGTCGTCCAACCCCGCGATGATCGACAAGGCCGCGAGTGGCCCCGCCGATTACGTATTTCTCGACCTTGAGGATGCCGTAGCCCCGCCCGAAAAGGAACAGGCCCGCAAGAACTGCATCCAAGCCCTGAACGACATCGACTGGGCCGCCAAGGGCAAGACCGTGTCGGTTCGCATCAACGGGCTGGATACGCATTACATGTACCGCGACGTGGTCGATGTGATGGAACAGGCGGGTGACAAGGTTCACACCCTGCTGGTGCCCAAAGTCGGCGTGCGCGACGACCTTTACATGGTCGAAGCGATGGTCAACCAGATCGAACAGGCCAAAGGATATTCCACCCGCGTGGGGCTGGAAGCGCTGATCGAAACCGCGCTTGGCATGGCCAATGTGGAAAGCATCGCACAATTCGGCGGCCGGCTCGAGGCGATGCACTTCGGCGTTGCCGATTACGCAGCCTCGATGCGCGCCCGCACCACCAATATCGGGGGCTTGAACCCACATTATCCGGGCGACCAGTGGCACGCCGCGATTTCGCGCATGGTCATCGCCTGCCGCGCTTACGGTCTGCGCGCCATCGACGGACCCTTCGGTGATTTCTCCGACCCCGAGGGCTACAAGGACGGCGCGCGCCGTGCTGCCGCCTTGGGCTGCGAAGGCAAATGGGCGATCCACCCGTCACAAGTGGAAATGGCCAACGAAGTCTTCAGCCCGACCGAGGCCGAAGTCACCAAGGCCAAGCGCATCATCGAAGAGCTGAAGATTGCCGAAAGCCAGGGGAAAGGCGCTGCCAGCCTCGACGGCAAGATGATCGATGCCGCTTCGGAAAAGATGGCCCGCAACGTGCTGGTCGTCGCCGAAGCCATCGCCAACCGCAGCTAAGGGAGTTTCCGGATGGACATTCACGAATATCAGGCCAAGGAAATCCTCGCCCGCTTCGGCGTTCCGGTGCCGCGTGGCGGGCTGGCCTATAGCCCCGAACAGGCGGGTTATCGCGCCCGCGAGCTGGGCGGTTCGGCATGGGTGGTCAAGGCGCAGATCCATTCTGGCGGTCGCGGTGCCGCAGGCGGCGTGAAGCTGTGCAAGTCCGAGGCCGAAGTGCAGCAGTTCGCCGCCAACCTGTTCGGCAAACAGCTTGTGACCAAGCAGACCGATGCGGGCGGCAAGGGCGTGTATCGCCTGTGGGTCGAAGGTGCATCCGACATCGCATCGGAAATGTATCTGGGTTTCGTGCTCGACCGCAAATCCGAACGCATCATGATCGTCGCTTCCGCCCATGGCGGGATGGAGATCGAAGACCTTGCGGAAAGCGATCCCGACTCGCTCCAGCGCATGACCATCGACCCCGCCGTGGGCCTGTCAGAGTTTCAGGCCCGCGAACTGGCGTTCAAGCTGGGTCTGAAAGGCGGCCAGATCGCCCAGATGGTGACGATCCTGAAAGCCTGCTACCGCGCTTACCGCGACCTTGACGCGGTGATGGTCGAAATCAACCCTCTGGTCATCACCGGAACGGGCGACCTGATCGCGCTGGATGCGAAAATGTCCTTTGATACCAACGCCCTGTTCCGCCGTCCCGAAATCGCGGAACTGCGCGACCGCAGCCAGGAAGACCCGCGCGAAAGCGCTGCCGGCGACTACGGCCTCGCCTATGTCGGCCTCGATGGCGATATCGGCTGCATCATAAACGGCGCAGGCTTGGCCATGGCAACCATGGACATGATCAAACTTGCCGGAGGAGAACCCGCCAATTTCCTTGATATTGGCGGCGGGGCCAGCCCCGAGCGGGTGGTGCGGGCTTTCCGTACGGTGCTGGCCGACCGCAATGTCAGCGTGATCCTTGTGAACATCTTTGCGGGCATCAACCGCTGCGACTGGGTGGCCGAGGGCGTGGTGCAGGCCTACCGCGAGGTTGGCATGACCATTCCTGTCGTCGTCCGTCTGGCGGGCACCAACGTCGAGGAAGGCAAGCGCATCCTCGCCACATCAGGCCTGCCGCTCATCACCGCCGACACGCTGGCCGAGGCTGCCGAAAAGGCCGTCGCGACCCGCATGAAATCTGCAGCGTAAGGGGAACGACAATGGCAATTCTTATCACCGAAAAGACGCCCGTGATCGTTCAAGGCATGTCGGGCCGCATCGGGCAGTTCCACGCGGGCGATATGATCGCGCACGGCACCAATGTGGTGGGTGGCGTGACCCCCGGTCGTGGCGGTGAAACGCTGCTTGGCCGCCCGCTGTTCAACACCGTCCGCGAGGCGGTCGAGGCGACGGGGGCGGAAGCGAGCCTTGTGTTCGTGCCGCCGCCCTTTGCCGCCGATGCCATCATGGAAGCCGCCGACGCGGGCATAAAAACTGCCGTCTGCGTGACCGACGGCATCCCGAGCCAAGATATGATGAAGGTCAAACGCTTCCTCAAGCGCTACGCCGCCGACCGCAAATTGCGGCTGATCGGGCCGAACTGCGCGGGCATCATTTCGCCCGGCAAGGGCTTTATGGGCATCATGCCGCCGCATATCTACATGCCCGGACGCATCGGCATCGTCGGACGCTCGGGCACCCTGGGGTATGAAGCGGCAAGCCAGCTTAAGTCGTTGGGAATAGGCGTTTCTACATCAGTCGGCATCGGGGGCGATCCGATCAACGGGTCGTCGTTCCGTGACATCCTCGAATTGTTCGAGGCCGATCCCGAGACGGATGCCGTGATGATGATCGGTGAAATCGGTGGCCCGCAAGAGGCCGAAGCGGCGGTCTATGCCCGCGATTACATGAAGAAACCGGTCGTGGCCTATATCGCGGGGCTTTCCGCGCCCAAGGGCCGCAAGATGGGCCATGCCGGTGCGATCATCAGCGCATTCGGCGAAAGCGCGCAGGAAAAGGTGGAAATCCTGTCGGCAGCGGGCATCACCATCGCGCCGAACCCGTCTTCGATGGGGGAAACCATGGCCACCGTTCTGGCAGGCCGCCGCGCCGCCGCCTGATTGTCGTAGCGAGTGTGGGCGGCCAAGCTTGGCCGCCCCCTTTTCCCAACGTCAGTTTTTCAGTCGAAAATCCTCGCCCGTGCTTTCGGCCATGACCATGCGCCCGTTGGGCAGATCGTTGCCATCGAGCTTCCAAAGGATGTCGGATTCGGTCAGACCGTAATGCACCCAGCGTGCACACAAACGCGCGCGCAGCACCGTTTCCGGCACTTCGACCAGCACTGCCACGTCGAACATCGGCCGCAGCCGCGCCCAGGGGTCGGACCGCAGCAGCAGGTAATTGCCCTCGACCACGATCACCGGCACATCTGCCGCGATCATCCGCGCACCGGCCCGCGCGATCTCGATATCGCGGTCGAATACGGGGACGGCGACGAAATCCTCGTCACGGGCGCGGATGCGTTTGAGGGTATGGTACAGCCCGCCCACGTCGAAGGTTTCCGGTGCACCCTTGCGCGGGCGCAAACCTGCGGGCACCAGATGCAGGTCGTCATAATGGTAGCCGTCCATCGGCAGGATTGACGCCATTCCGGCCTGTCGCGCGTTCAGATTTTGCACGATCAACTCGGCCACCGTCGACTTGCCCGATCCGGGTGGCCCCGCTATGGCCGCCACCACCCTGCCCTGCCCTGCCTTGGTCGCCAGCACATCGGCCAGAGCGTCGATATCGATGATAGCAGCCATCAGGCAGCCAGCCCTTTGGACCCCATCTCGATGAATTTCTGGCGGCGGTCCTTGATCAGCGCCTCGCGCTTCTTGCCGGACAGTTCCTTCAGCATCGTCTCGATGCCCTTGCCCACCGCTTCGATGGTCTCTTTAGGGCCGCGCTGTGCGCCGCCCAAAGGCTCTTTGATGATCCGGTCAATGACGCCCAGCTTTTGCAGGTTCTGCGCCGTCAGCCGCAATGCCTCGGCGGCTTCGCGCATCTTTTCGGCGTCTTTCCAAAGGATCGACGCGCAGCCTTCGGGGCTGATGACGGAATAGACCGAATGTTCCAGCATCGCCACGCGGTTCGCCGTGGCAAAGGCCACCGCACCGCCCGACCCGCCCTCGCCGATCACGACCGAAATCAGCGGCACGCCGATTTGCAGGCATTTCTCGGTTGCGCGAGCAATCGCCTCGGCCTGACCGCGTTCTTCTGCGCCCTTGCCCGGATAGGCACCGGGTGTGTCGACCAAGGTGATGACCGGCAGGCCGAAACGGTCGGCCATGTCCATCAGGCGGATCGCCTTGCGATAGCCTTCGGGGCGGGCCATGCCAAAGTTCCGCTCGATGCGGCTTTTGGTGTCATTGCCCTTTTCGTGCCCGATGATCATCACGGGCTGGTCGTTGAACCGCGCGATGCCGCCCATCACGGCATGATCGTCGGCAAAGTTCCGGTCACCCGCCAAGGGCGTGTATTCCGAAAACAGCGCGTCGATGTAATCCTTGCAATGCGGGCGGTCGGGGTGGCGGGCCACTTGGCATTTGCGCCACGCGTTCAGGTCTTTGTACAGGTCTTTGAGCAGCGTTTCCGCCTTGCGGTCCAGCGCTTCGGCCTCTTTTGCGACATCCATGCCGGAATTGGACCGCGCCATCGCGCGCAGTTCTTCCGCCTTGCCTTCGATTTCGGCCAGCGGCTTTTCGAATTCCAGATAGTTCATGTCGGACTCCACACGGGATCGGCAGCTATGGGGGCAGTCGGGGATATATGCCGATACCGGCATCGAAATGCAACTGAGGCCAAGCCGCGCGGTCCGAAACAGCAACGCCCCGCGGCGTGCCACGGGGCGTGCGTCCTCCCGTTTGCTGCGAGGGGCCTCCTCTCCCCTTGGTCGCAGCGCGGATGTGCTTTGCGAAACGCTGAATTTTCAGCCTATGTCGCGGAAACCTTGCGCGGGCATCAGGCAGTCTGTCAACGATACCTCCGTATAGGTCATCCGGCAATCAATTCGGACTGCCGGACGATCACTTCGGCCTGTTTGATCGATGCGATATCGACCAACCGCCCCTTGTAGACGGTCGCCCCTTCGCCCCGCGCCTTGGCTTTCTCCATCGCGGCCAGAATCTCGCGGGCTTCGGCAACGGCCGAGTCGGACGGGGTGAAAACCTCGTTGGCCAAGGCAACCTGCTTGGGGTGAATGGCCCATTTGCCGACCATGCCCAGCGTGGCCGACCGCCGCGCCTGTGCGCGGAAGCCTTCGTCGTCGGAAAAATCGCCAAAGGGGCCATCGACCGGCAAGATCCCGTGCGTCCGGCAGGCCGCCACGATGGTGGTCTGTGCCCAGTGCCACGGGTCGGACCAATGCTTCACGCCGCCTTGCAGCATGTAATAGTTTTCCTGCGTTCCGCCGATGCCGGTGGTTTGCATCCCCATGCTGGCGGCGAAATCGGCTGCCCCAAGCGACATGGCCTGCAAGCGCGGACTGCTGGCGGCAATCGCCTCGACATGGGAAATTCCGGCGGCCGATTCGATGATGACCTCGAAGCTGATCGGCTTCTTGCGCCCCTTGGCGCGTTCCACCGCCGTCACCAGCGCGTCGACGGCATAGACATCCTCGGCGCAGCCCACTTTCGGAATCATGATCTGGTCGAGCCGGTCGCCAGCCTGTTCCAGCACATCGACGACATCGCGATACCACCACGGCGTATCCAGCCCGTTGATGCGAACCGAAAGCGTCTTTCGCCCCCAATCCACCGCCGATATCGCAGCAATCACATTGGCCCGCGCGCTTTCCTTGTCGCTTGGTGCCACCGAATCCTCGAGATCGATGTTGATGACATCCGCCGCACTCGTCGCCATCTTTTCAAACAGCGCGGGGCGCGAACCGGGGCCGAACAGTTGGCAGCGGTTCGGGCGGGCGGGCGGGGGCGGCTGCAGGCGAAAGCTCATGATCGTCTCGCAAGTTTGTTTCAAGGTGGGCCGCGCATACGGCTATAATCTTGCGCAGCCGGGCGCAACCCGCTTTTCGCAAACGCAGCATTTCGCCCCCGCTTGACAGGCCGCGCCCTTGCGCCGACCGTGGCCCCGCCAGAACGGGACCGCCGATGATTGCCCTGACCCACGACACCTTTCGCCTAGCCCAAGTCTTCACCATCTCGCGCGGGTCGCGGACCGAGGCACGGGTGATAACCGTCCGCATCACGCGGGGCGGCGTGACCGGATGGGGGGAATGTGTGCCCTATGCGCGCTATGGCGAAACAGTCGAAAGCGTGTCGGCGCAGATCGCGGGCCTTGCTGCCGATATCGACCGCGCGGCGTTGCAAAGCGCCCTTCCGGCAGGGGCGGCCCGCAACGCCGTCGATTGCGCGCTGTGGGACTGGCAGGCCAAAGCGGCGGGCAAGCGGGTGTGGGAGGTGCTGGGCATGCCCGCGCCGCAGCCGGTGGTGACGGCCTATACCCTGTCACTCGACACGCCCGCGGCGATGCGGGCGGCGGCACAAACCCACGCGCACCGCCCGATCCTGAAGATCAAGCTTGGCACGCCCGACGATATGCCCCGCCTTGAAGCGGTGCGCCAAGGTGCGCCAAAGGCCAAGATCGTGATCGACGCCAACGAAGGCTGGACCGCAGAAATCTATGCCGATCTCGCGCCCCATCTGCTGCGGCTTGGCGTGGCGCTGGTCGAACAACCGCTGCCCGCAGGGGCCGACGACATGCTGGCCGAAATCGCCCGTCCGCTGCCGGTTGCCGCGGATGAGGCTTGCCACGACTGCGCGTCCTTGGCCGCGCTGCGTGGCAAATATGACGTGGTCAACATCAAGCTCGACAAAACCGGCGGACTGACCGAGGCGCTGGCGCTGAACGATGCCGCGCGTGCCGCAGGGTTCGGCATCATGGTCGGCTGCATGGTGGGGTCGTCACTGGCCATCGCGCCCGCCACGCTGCTGGCGCAGGGGGCCGATCACGTCGACCTTGACGCGCCGCTGCTTCTGGCCGAAGACCGCTTGCATCCGATGTTTTATGACGCGCATGGGGTTCACGCACCGCCACGCGATCTTTGGGGGTAAATCATGAGCCGCACCGTCTATGTGAACGGAGACTACCTGCCCGAGGCCGAGGCGAAGGTTTCGGTCTTTGACCGCGGCTTCCTGATGGCTGATGGCGTGTACGAGGTCACGTCCGTCCTGGACGGCAAGTTGATCGATTTTGACGGGCATATCAAACGCCTGCACCGGTCGCTGTCCGAGTTGGACCTTGCCGCGCCGTGCAGCGACGACGATCTGCTGGCCATGCACCGCGAATTGGTGGTGCGCAACGGCATCGATCAAGGGATGATCTACCTGCAGGTGACGCGCGGCAACCCGGGGGACCGAAGCTTCGTGTTTCCCGATGCATCGGTGAAACCGACCATTGTTGCCTTTACCCAGAATATCCCCAACCTTGCCGATGCCCCCGCAGCCAAGACCGGCTTCAAGGTCATCTCGATCCCCGATATCCGCTGGGGCCGCCGTGACATCAAGACGGTGCAACTGCTGTATCCGTCGATGGGCAAGATGATGGCCAAAAAGGCCGGCGTAGACGATTCCTGGTTCGTCGAAGATGGCGCGGTGACCGAAGGCACGTCGAACAACGCCTATATCGTCAAGGGCAACAAGATCATCACCCGCCAGTTGACCAGCGATATCCTGCACGGCATCACCCGCGCGTCAGTCTTGCGCTTTGCAGCCGAAGCGCAGTTCGAGGTGGAGGAGCGCCCCTTTACCATCGCCGAAGCCCAAGCGGCGGACGAGGCATTCTCGACCGCCGCGTCGATCTTCGTCATGCCGGTGGTCGAAATCGACGGCGCGGCAATCGGGTCGGGCAAACCCGGCCCTGTCGCCACGCGGTTGCGTGAAATCTATCTGGACGAGATGCGAAAGGCTGCGCTGTAAGGCTGTTCAGCCTGCACCAAGCTGTATGGTGACGGTCACGCCGGTCGGGACCGTCACCGAGAAATCGTCGGCGGTCACGTCGCTCAGCTTAACCCCCGACAGCAGGAAAATGGGCGAACCGGTGTCAGGGGCGGTCAGCAACCGGCCTTCGAGCCCGTCGCCCACTTCGCGCAACTGCAAGGTAAACGCATCGCCCGACACCGTCTGATCGAGCTTCAGGACCATCTGGTCCTGACCTGCCGTAAAGTCGTTGACCGTCAGCGCACCTGCCAATGATCCGGGCAGGCTGTCGATGCCAAATTCGGCTTCGAACGTGTCGTTGCCCTGACCGCCCGTGATCTCGTCGGTGAAACCGCCGCGCAGCACGTCGTTGCCAGCGCCGCCGAATAGCGTATCGCGGCCTTCGAGAACCGCGTCGATGGTGTCGTTACCCGTACCACCGAACAATTGGTCATCCTCGCGTCCGCCGAACAGGCTGTCATCGCCGATGCCGCCTTCGATAGAGTCATTGCCCATTCCGCCGCGGATCACGTCATTTCCGGCGTCGCCCAGCAATTCGTCGTTGCCCGCACCGCTGACGATGGAATCATCACCGTCGCCGCCGCGCACCGAAACCGACGAAACGGCATCCGCCCCGCGGACCACGTCATTGCCCGCGCCAAGCTGGATTTGATCGCTGCCCGATTCGGGGAACAGCGTCACCAGATCGTCGCCGTCACCGCCGAACAGTCTGTCATCGCCCCTGCCACCGGTCAGCGTGTCATTGCCCATTCCGCCAGTCAGCACATCATTGCCGGCACCGCCACCCATCAGGTCGCCCATCGTGCCGCCGTTCATTGTGTCGTCGCCCAGACCGCCGAACATGTTGTCGGCCCCGCCGCCGCCGAACAGGCTGTCGCGCCCGGCTGCCCCCATCACGAGATCGTCGCCCAAACCACCGTCGAGCGTGTCGCGTCCGGCAAAACCGAAAAGCCTGTCGTCGCCGTCGGTTCCGGTCACGGAATCATCGCCCGACGTGGCGCGGTCGGAAAATGCGACCTTCGACGAAACCGCTTCGGCACGCAGCGTGGCCTGTGGTGCCGGGTCTGCGGATTGATCGCCCGTGTCATCGCCATGGTGCGGTGCCGGATCATCCGACCCGTCGAAAAGAGAACTTGCCGCCATCGCAACCGGAAGGCCGAGCAACATCAGCAGAAATTCCATACAACGACCCAATCATTAACAACACACGCTGCGCGAGAGTATCGCCAAGCCATGGCACTGCGTCAACATTTTGCCACGATCGGTCGCATTGCGGCCAAGTCCGGTTAACAATTCGGGCCTGAACCTCCGGCTTTGGTTCGGGGCGGCAACAATCGGCCCCGAACGGCAAAGGATTCGGTCAGCCCTTGCCGCCAAGGTCATGCGCCTTGATCGATTCTGCAAAGGCGGCCTGCGCTTGTGCGGGTGCCTCGGACTGATGGAGGGCTTTCCAATCGTCATAGGGCATGCCGTAGACCAGGGTTTTGGCAGACTCTTTGTCAAGGTCGACACCCATGTCCGTTGCCGCCTCGTGCAGCCAGCGCGACAGGCAGTTGCGGCAAAAACCGGCCATGTTCATCAGGTCGATGTTCTGCACGTCGGGACGGCTTTGCAAATGGTCGCGCAAGCGGCGAAAGGCTGCGGCTTCCAGCGCCTGCATCGTGGCTGCATCGGGGTTCGTCATGGGGGCCTCCTTGGGATGGTGACACAATGCCCAATGCTGCGCCCAAGGGCCAGCCCGCGCTGTCGAAACCCGTCAAGTCCCGCGCGTTACGCCTTCAGCATCCCGAGGCTTTCGGCCAACCGCACCGCCAGCCTTGCCGCCCAGTCGGCCTGCCCCTGCGCATCGCCGATCAGATCGTTGCGCACCTCGATCAGGGTGTTCAGCCGCCCTTGCCGCAGGGCATGGCGGTCGATGGCATCTCCGGGCAGGTGGCCCGAATAAGGCTCGTTATCGCCCACGCACAGGGCAGGCTCGGTTCGCAGCCGGTCGATCAGCACGCGCGACAGGCGCTCGTCAACCGGCGAGTGCAGCACGCCCGCATGCCACGGGCGGGGGCTGCGCCCCTTGAGGCACGGGGTGAAGGAATGGACGGCGACGATCACCGTATCGGGCCGCCGCGCCGCCAGCCGCGCCAGCGCATCATGATAGGGCCGGTAAAGGCGGGTCAGCCGTTCGGCCACTTCGGCCATACCCGCATGGCGGTTGGCGGGAATGATCGTGCCGTCATACAGCTTCATCACAAGCGTCGGATCATCCTCGCCGCGGTTCGGATCGATCACGAGACGCGAAAAGTTCGACAGGATGCAGGGGCTGTCCAAAGCCTCGGCCAGCCGCATGGCAAGCCCCGCCGCGCCCACGTCATAGGCGATGTGGCGCGCCATGTCGTCGGGACCGATCCCCAGAGAGCCGCCGCCGATCCAGTCGGGAACATGGTTCGACGCATGGTCGCACGTGACGAGCCAGCGGCCCTGCCGCCCCTCGCCGATGATCTGATAGGCATCCACGCCAAACGAACCCCAGCCATCATTCCGAATTCATCATTTATTCTGAACAATCGCCAAGCGCCAGTTGCTCCGTTGGGAAGATTGGGCCATAAGACCGGCGGCCCACCACCCGCGACCTGACGGAAACTGCATAAGGAACGAGGCAGATGAGACGCCTTCGGAACGTAAAGATCGTGGCCACGCTGGGCCCGGCCTCGAATGACTACGCCATGATCCGCGCCCTGTTCGAAGCGGGGGCCGATGTGTTCCGCCTGAACATGTCGCACGGCACGCATGACGATATCCGCGCCCGCCACGTGATCATCCGGCAGGTCGAAGCAGATACCGGCCGCCCGATCGCCATTCTGGCCGACCTTCAGGGGCCGAAACTGCGCGTCGGTGCCTTTGCCAATCCGGCGGGCGAAGAATTGGTCGAAGGCGCCGCCTTCCGCATGGACCTCGACGCCACGCCCGGCGATGTGACCCGTGTGCAACTGCCCCATCCCGAGATTTTCGCCGCCCTTGAACCCGGCTCGTCGCTGCTGGTGAACGACGGCAAGATCCGCCTGCGGGTGGAAACCTGCGGCAAGGATTTCGCCAATTGCACCGTGACGGTGGGGGGCACCATCTCGAACCGCAAGGGCGTGAACGTGCCTGACGTGTTGCTGCCCTTGGCCGCGCTGTCGGACAAGGACCGCAAGGATCTCGAGTTCGCTTGCGAGCTGGGTGTCGACTGGCTGGCGCTGTCTTTCGTGCAGCGCCCCGAAGATGTGATCGAAGCGCGTGACCTTGCCAAGGGCCGCGCCGCTATCTTGTCCAAGATTGAAAAACCCGCCGCGGTGAAAGCCTACGATGCCATCCTTGCGGTATCCGACGGGATCATGGTCGCCCGTGGCGATCTTGGTGTCGAACTGCCGGTCTATTCCGTCCCGCCGATCCAGAAACGTCTGGTGCGGGGCGCACGCGCCGCCGCCAAGCCGGTGATCGTGGCGACGCAGATGCTGGAATCGATGATCGAATCGCCGATGCCGACCCGCGCCGAGGTGTCGGACGTGGCGACCGCCATCTACGAAGGCGCAGATGCGATCATGCTGTCGGCAGAATCCGCGGCCGGCCGCTATCCGATCGAAGCCGTGACCACGATGAACAACGTGGCGATCAGCGTCGAAAGCGACAGCACCTATCGCCAGATCATCGAATCGAGCCGCACCGTCAACCGCTCGACCGTGGCCGATGCCATCGTCGCCGCCGCGCGCGAAATCGCCGAAGCCGCCGATATCAAGGCGATCTGCTGTTTCTCGCAATCGGGCACCACGGTCAGCCTCGTGGCGCGCGAACGGCCCCGCGTGCCGATCCTTGCTTTGACGCCGTTGATGGAAACCGCCCGCCGCATGTGCCTGACCTGGGGTGCGCATTGCGTCATCACCGAGGAACAGGACCGCTTCAAGGGTGCCGTCATCTCGGCCGTGCGCGCCGCGCGTACCTATGGATTTGCCGAGGAAAAGGACCAGATCGTCCTGACCGCCGGTGTGCCGTTCAACGTGCAGGGCACCACGAACATCCTGCGCGTCGCCCCCTGCGACGAGCGGTTGATCTATAAGGCCGATCCGGAATGACGGGCCAGCACGTGACCCGCGTAGCAATTTATCCGACGGGTCGCTTCTGAAATGGCGCTGGACCCAGACCTTTCGCTTGTCGTCGGTCTGGGTCTGGTGCTGCTGTCCAGCCTGTCCATCGTCGCGGCATGGATCGACCTGCGCCCGCCAGTGGTGGGCGGGGTGATCCTTGCCGTGGGGCTGGCGCTTGTCGTGCTGGGCGTGCTGCTTTCCCCGCATGGCTACCGGATCGGCGACTTGCCGATGGTGATCTTTACGGTTCTGGGCCGCTACGTCTTTTAGCCGATTTGCCCTTGCGCCGTTGCCCGCCCCTGCCTATACGACACGCCTTGCTATACCCGCGCGGCCGGCCAACGTGGCATGCCGAGTCGCGCCTGCAACCACGGAGATGGAAATGCCCAAGATGAAGACCAAATCGGCCGCCAAGAAGCGCTTCAGCTTCACCGCGTCCGGTCGTGTGAAAGCCGGCGTCGCCGGCAAGCGCCACGGCATGATCAAACGTACGACGAAATTCATCCGCGACGCGTCCGGGACCATGATCCTGAGCCCGTCCGACGCGAAGATCGTCAAAAAATACATGCCCTACGACCGGTAAGGAGAGCGATAGATGTCCCGCGTTAAATCAGGCGTCGTAACGCACGCCCGTCACCGCAAGGCGATCAAGAAGGCCAAGGGTTACTACGCCGCCCGCAGCACGAACTTCCGCACGGCCACGCAGGCTGTCGACAAGGCCCAGCAGTACGCCACGCGCGACCGTATGGTGCGCAAGCGCAACTTCCGCGCCCTGTGGATCCAGCGTATCAACGCCGCTGTCCGGCTGTTCGACCTCGAAATGACCTATTCGCGCTTCATCAACGGGCTGGCGAAAGCCGGGATCGAAGTTGACCGCAAGGTTCTGGCCGACCTCGCCGTGCACGAGCCCGAGGCGTTCAACGCCATCGCGGCACAAGCCAAGGCCGCGCTGGCCTGATCGACGTACAGTTTTCGGTTAAGGCCCTGCCGCAAGGCGGGGCCTTTTTCTTTTTCGCACCGCGCTTTCGCCGCAGTTTCGCGCCAGACTTCCGCTAGCCTGCGATATGTTATTTTGGATACCGGACCCTTGCTCCGGTCTTTCGCGGTTAGGGGTTTTTATGCTGCGCACCATTTTTGCGGTCTTGGCTGCCCTGTCGCTGCTGTCGTGCGGCGAGATGGTCACAAGCCAGAACAAGTCGGCCAAAATCATGGTGCTGGGCGATTCCATGATGGCGGCGAACCGTATCGCCGGACAATCGGTCGCCGCAGGAATCGAACGCGAGTTGCAAGCAGAAGTGATCGACCGCTCGGTTGTCGGCGCGCGCTATTTCTACCTGTTACCCATTTCTGGCGCTGCGGGCCTGCGGCTGACGGCGCAATATGTCAAAGGTGACTGGGATTGGGTGGTGCTGAACGGCGGCGGCAACGACCTTTTGTTCGGTTGCGGTTGTGCTGCGTGCGCCCATATGGTTGACCGGCTGATCTCGGCCGATGGCAAAAGCGGCGCGATCCCCGAATTTGTGACACGCCTGCGCAAGGATGGGGCACGGGTGATCTATTCGGGCTATCTGCGCAATCCCGGCCTTGCCACGCCCGTCCGCGCCTGCCGCCCCTATGGCGACGCGCTTGACCGCCGCATCGCCCGCCTCGCCGCAACCGACCCGACGGGCATCTATTTCCTGCCCATGTCCGACCTTGTGCCTTATGGCGACCCGTCGCTGCACCAGTTCGACATGATCCACCCCTCGGCAAAGGGCAGCGCCGCCATCGCCGCCCGCATCGCCAAGGTGATACGGGCGCACTGACGCCCCCTTCCCCTTGCATCGCGCCTGATCCAAGGCTAGCACCGTGCCGCACCCTACGGAGGCTTCCCATGGACGGGCTCGACACGCTCAAGGCCAAGTATCTGACCGCTGTTGCTTCGGCTGCGGACGAATCCGCACTGGAAGAGGTGCGCGTCGCGGCGCTGGGGAAAAAAGGCGAGATTTCCGCGCTGATGGCGGGCTTGGGCAAGATGGAGCCTGACCAGCGCAAGGCAGCCGGTGCCATGCTGAACGTGCTCAAGGACGAGATCGACGCCGCCCTGCGCGCCCGCAAATCGGGGCTTGCCGATGCGGCGCTCGACGCGCGGCTAAAGGGTGAATGGCTCGACGTGACGCTGCCCGCCCGCCCCCGCCGCGCAGGCACGATCCACCCCGTTTCGCAGGTCATGGAAGAACTGACCGCAATCTTCGCCGACATGGGTTTTGCCGTGGCCGAAGGGCCGCAGGTCGAATCTGACTGGTATAATTTCGACGCTCTGAACATCCCGCCCGAACACCCCGCGCGGCAGGAGCACGACACGTTCTTCATGAACCGCGCCGAGGGTGACGCCCGCCCGCCCCATGTGCTGCGCACCCACACCAGCCCCGTGCAGATCAGGGCGATGACCGAACAGGGCGCACCGATCCGCGTGATCGCCCCCGGCCGCGTCTACCGTATGGACATGGACCAGACCCACACCCCGATGTTCCATCAGGTCGAGGGCCTTGCCATCGACCGCGACATTTCCATGGCCAACCTGAAATGGGTGCTCGAGGAATTCTGTCGCGCCTTTTTCGAGGTGCCATCGGTCGAGTTGCGCTTCCGCGCCAGCCACTTTCCCTTTACCGAACCCTCGGCCGAGGTCGATATCCGCTGCTCGTGGGACAACGGACAATTGAAGATCGGCCAAGGCGACAAGTGGATGGAAATCCTCGGGTCCGGCATGGTCCACCCCAAGGTGCTGAAGGCGGCGGGCGTGAACCCTGACGAATGGCAGGGCTTTGCCTTCGGCATGGGCATCGACCGCATCGCCATGCTGAAATACGGCATCCCCGACCTGCGCGCCTTCTTCGAATCCGACCTGCGCTGGCTGCGCCATTACGGCTTTGCAGCACTTGATCTGCCCACCCTGCCCGCCGGCCTGAGCCGCTAAGGATAGACCGATGAAATTCACCCTCTCCTGGCTCAAAGACCACCTCGACACCACCGCATCGCTCGATGACATCCTCTACGCCCTGACCGACCTCGGGTTGGAGGTGGAAGAGGTGTCGAACCGCGCCGCACGACTGGGCACGTTCACGCTGGCCCGCATCACCCATGCCGAACAGCACCCCGACGCCGACAAACTGCGCGTCTGCCGCGTGCAAACGGACGAGGGCGAAAAGCAGATCGTCTGCGGCGCGCCCAACGCGCGCGCGGGGATTACGGTCGTTCTGGCAAAACCGGGCGATTATGTGCCGGGCATCGACGTGACGCTGGGTGTGGGCAAGATCCGTGGTGTCGAAAGCCACGGCATGATGTGTTCCGAACGCGAGCTGGAACTGTCGGACGAACATAACGGCATCATCGAACTGGCATCGGGCGAGGTGGGCCAGAAATTCACCGACTGGCTGGCCGTCAACCGCCCGTCGGTCGTGGACCCGATGATCCACATCAAGATCACCCCCAACCGCCCCGACGCACTCGGCGTGCGCGGCATCGCGCGTGACCTTGCCGCACGTGGCCTTGGCACGCTGAAACCGCTGGCGACACCGCAGATCAAGGGCGGTTTCCCCTGCCCGATCACCGTCACAATCGACCCCGCCTTGCGTGACAAAGGCTGCCCGCTGTTCGCCGGTCGCCTGATCCGCGGCGTAAAGAACGGCCCCTCGCCCGCGTGGCTGGCCGACCGCCTTACCGCCATCGGGCTGCGCCCGATCTCGGCGCTGGTCGATATCACCAACTACTTCACCTTCGGCCTGAACCGCCCGCTGCATGTGTTCGACGCGGCCCGCGTCAACGGTGCGCTGCGCATCCACCCCGCCCAAGGGGGCGAGCAGTTGCTGGCGCTGGATGGCAAGACCTACACCCTGCAAGCGGGGATGATGCTGATTTCAGATGATACCCAGCCGGAATCGCTGGCGGGAATCATGGGGGGCGAGCTGTCGGGTTGCACGGACGAGACGACCGATGTGTTCCTCGAATCCGCCTATTGGGACCCGATCACCATCGCCACCACAGGCCGTGCGCTAAAGATCAATTCTGACGCCCGCTACCGCTTCGAACGCGGGGTTGACCCTGCCTTCACCCTGCCGGGGCTGGACCTTGCCACGCAGATGATCCTCGATCTGTGCGGCGGCGAAGCGTCCGACATCGCCATGGACGGCGCGGTCCCCGATACCGCCCGCGCCTACCGCCTGAACCCCGCCCGCGTCATCAGCCTTGTGGGCATGGACATCCCCGAAGCCGAACAGCGCCGCACGCTGGAAGCGCTTGGCTTCACGCTGGACGGCGACATGGCCACGCCCCCCACATGGCGCCCCGATGTGCTGGGCGATGCCGATCTGGTCGAAGAGGTCGCCCGCGTGGCATCATTGACCAAGCTGGTGGGCAAACCGCTGGCCCGCGCTACGGCAGGCGTGCCCAAACCCATCCTGACGCCTGCCCAAGTGCGCGAACGCGGCGCACGCCGCATGCTGGCCGCGCTGGGCTACAACGAATGCGTCACCTACAGCTTCATCGACCATGACGCCGCCACCCTGTTCGGCGGCGGGGCCGATGCGGTCAGGATCGACAATCCGATCTCGTCGGAAATGACCCACCTGCGCCCCGACCTGCTGCCCGGCCTGCTGCGGGCCGCCGCGCGCAATCAGGCCCGCGGCTTTGCCGATCTGGCCCTGTTCGAGGTCGGCCCCGCCTTTCACGGCGGCGAACCGGGCGAACAGCATGTGCAGGCGACCGGCCTTCTGGTCGGCCAATCCGCACCGCGCGATACTTTCGCCTCGCGCCGCGCTGTCGATGTGTTCGATGCCAAGGCCGATGCCGAAGCGGTGCTTGCCGCCATCGGTTCGCCCGCCCGAATCCAGATAACCCGCAAGGTCGCGGCGTGGTGGCACCCGGGCCGGTCGGGGACCGTATCCCTTGGACCCAACACCCTTGCCACCTTTGGCGAGGTGCATTCCAAGGTGCTGGCGGCGATGGGCGTCAAGGGCCCTGCCGTCGCTTTCACCATCCTCGTCGCCAACGTGCCGCTGCCCAAAGTGAAAACCCCCACACGCCCCGCGCTTGCTCTGCGCGACCTGCAGGCGGTCGACCGCGACTTCGCCTTTGTCGTCGACACCTCGGTCGAGGCATTGACGGCGGTGAATGCCGCCACGGGGGCCGACAAGGTGCTGATCGAAAGCGTCCGCGTCTTTGACCAGTTCACCGGCGAAAAGGCCGAGGCGCAGATGGGCGCGGGCAAAAAATCGATCGCCCTCACCGTCCGCCTGCAACCAGCTGAAAAAACGCTGACCGAAGCGGAAATCGAGACCGTCTCGGCCAAGATCGTCGAAAAGGTCACCAAGGCCACAGGCGGCACACTGCGCAGCTAAGGCATCGCGCAGGGGCCGCCCCTGCCTTTTCACCCTTGCCCAAATACTCGCTGCAACATCTGCCCCGCGCGAAACATCAGCCAAATCGCGCACCCTCCCCCCTCGGGGGGAGGGTCGGGGTGAGGGGGGGTCAGCGCCGCCCGAACATCCGGCCAAAGAAGCCCCGCGCTTTTTCGCCGAAGCGGTCGGCGCGGTCATCCAGATCGTCGATCGATTGCTGCACGTCGATCACGGCAGGGTCGATGGTACGTTCACGAAACTGCATCCACATGCGGCGGATCATGAACAGGGTCAGCAGCAGCAGCGCCAGAAGGACGATGTTGACCCACGGGATGATCGTCGCATCCGGCCCGTCGACCTGACGCAGCGCCACCGCATTCGGGAAGATGGTGAACAACTGGTTGCGCCAGCCGTAATGCGTCACCGCCACCCAGACCGGCTTTTCCTTCGTCGACACCAATTCCTTTGCTTCGGTCGCGATGCTGAAACTGTCCATCTTGAAATAGGGCGGCCAGCTCCATCCGGTATCTTCGTTGCGGTATTCCATCGTTCCGCCATCGGGATAGACGGCGTTGATGAAAAAGATATCGCGGCTGGTCGAAGCGGCGGTGCCCACATCGGGCGCGGCGAAGAACCAACTGTTCTCGCCAATTTCCATCCTGCGGTTTTCGGTGCCGACGATGCGCACGATGTCATGCTGCGGCAAGGTATAGTGCAAAAAGCCAAAGAGCAGCAGCGCCACAAGGCCAAGCAGGCTCCACTTCACATAGCGCATCGCATCACCCTTCGAAGTTCAGCCACACCAGAACCAGCATGGTTCCGAAGGGCAGGATGTAAACCAGCCAAAGCAGCTTGCGTTTCAAGCCATGCTCGTATTCGGCCATCCCTTGCGCGATATAATCATCGCGGTGGCCTTTCACATCCCCGTCGACGCTGCCAGCATCATATTCCTTTTCCAGCCGCTCGCGCCGCACCGACCGCGCGTAGACAAGCGCCAGCCAATACACCACCGTCAGCACCACGAAGCCCACCAAAAGCAGCCGCAACAGCGCGATCATTGCAGCCGCCCCGCACGGGCTTTCGCCTCGCCCTTGCGTCGCTCGACCTCGAGCGCGCGGCCAAACCAGACAAAGGCAAGGATCGGCCCCCAGAACATGCCCGACAACAGGGCGCGTGACAGGAAGAACCCGGCACGGCCCAGCGGGTCCGACAGGAAAGACGCCAGAACGTCGTTGCCCGCGCGCCGGTACAACTCGGCAAACAGCATTGCACCCAGCATCAGCACGGCCAGCAGCGCCAGCATCATGCCACGCGCCAGGGCAGCCTGGGTCGTCACGCGGGGCGTCACGGTCACAACCGGAACGCAGACCGCCAGCGCCAGCAGCAGCGCCACCGGAAGGACCGTGTCGCCAAACCCAAAGGCTTCCATCCGCATCTCCCCCGCGCGGGACATCGACTTGCCCGCGTTGCGCCTTTCTGGCAAATCGCCGCCGCCGCGTCACCCATTATCCTTTGCCTGCGCGGCACTTCCCCTGCATCATGCTCCGATGACCGATCCCGCCGCGCCGCTGATGACCGCCGTGACCGCCCGCCGCGACGATATGGTCGCGCTGTGCCAATCGCTGGTGCGTATCCCCACGCTCAACCCGCCGGGCCTGCATTACCGCGATATCTGCGACATGCTGGCCGCGCGGTTGGAACGCACGGGTTGGACCGTCACGCTGATCCGCGCCACGGGTGCGCCCGGCGACAGCGACCAATATCCGCGATGGAACCTGATCGCGCGCCAAGACTCGGGCCGTGCCGGAGATTGCGTGCATTTCAACAGCCATCACGACGTGGTCGAGGTGGGTCACGGCTGGACGTGCGACCCCTTTGCCGCCACGTTGGAGGGCGACCGCATCTACGGGCGCGGCACCTGCGACATGAAGGGCGGGCTTGCCGCATCCGTCATCGCCGCCGAAGCCTTCATCGCCACCACGCCCGACTGGCGCGGCAGCATCGAAATCAGCGCCACCGCCGACGAAGAGTCGGGCGGGTTCGGCGGGGTCGCCTATCTGGCGGAACGCGGATGGTTCAGCCCCGACCGTGTGCAGCACGTCATCATCCCCGAACCACTGCACAAGGACCGCATCTGCCTTGGCCATCGCGGCGTCTGGTGGGCCGAGGTGGAAACCCATGGCCGCATCGCGCATGGCTCGATGCCTTTCCTTGGCGACAGCGCGATCCGCCATATGGGCGCCGTGCTGGCCGAGATCGAAGACACGCTTTACCCGCTGCTTGCCACCAAGCGCACCGCCATGCCCGTGGTGCCCGAAGGCGCGCGGCAATCGACCCTGAACATAAACTCGGTCCACGGCGGCGAGGCCGAACCGCCCGCGGGCTATACCGGCCTGCCCGCGCCCTGCGTGGCTGACCGCTGCCGCATCATCCTTGACCGGCGTTTCCTGATCGAGGAAGCGGTGGACGAGGTAAAGGCCGAACTCACCGCCGTGCTGGAACGGGTCAAGGCCCGCAGACCGGGCTTTTCCTACAGCGTCACCGACCTGTTCGAGGTGCAGCCCGTCATGGCCGACCGCGACGCGCCCGTGGTGCGCTCGACCGCCGCCGCCATCGAGCGGGTGTTGGGGCAGGTTGCCGGATATGTCGTCAGCCCCGGCACCTATGACCAGAAACACATCGACCGGATCGGCAGACTGAAGAATTGCATCGCCTATGGTCCGGGCCTGTTGCACCTTGCCCATCAGCCTGACGAATGGATCGCCGTTCAGGATATGGTAGACAGCGCCACGGTGATGGCGCTGGTTTTGCAAGACCTGTTGGCCTAGCGGTTTTCCTGTCCGGTGGCAAAGGTCACGGGGTCGGGTGGCGGCAAGGGATGTCCGAACCTAGACGGCGATGTTGTCGATCAGGCGCACGTCGGCGATCCATGCGGCGGCCAGCATCCGCAACGGTCTGGCCAGATCGGTGACAGGGCCAAGCAGGTCGGCGTCGACGATATCGATGTATTCCACGCTATCGAACCCTTCGGCCAACAGCGCCGCCGTTGCCCGCGCCGTCACATCGGCCAAGGCCATGCCGTCGCGGAACTGCCGCGCCGCGCCCAGCATCGCGGCATAAAGCGCAGGGGCCTTCCTGCGCCCTTCGGCCGTAAGCCGCTGGTTGCGCGACGACATGGCCAACCCGTCCGGGTCGCGCACCGTTTCGCATCCGACGATCTCGACCTTCAGGTTCAGGTCGCGCACCAGACGGCGCACCACCTGCAACTGCTGCCAATCCTTTTGCCCGAAATAGGCGCGGTCGGCCTGCGACATGCCGAACAGCTTTGTCACCACGGTGGACACCCCGTCGAAATGCCCCGGACGCAACGCCCCCTCGAGCGGGGCCGACACGCCACCCACCGAAACCGAAGTGACAAAACCTTCAGGATAAACCTCGTCCACCGGCGGGGCAAAGATCGTATCCACCCCTACGGTCGCCAACAGCACGGCGTCGTTGTCTTCGGTGCGGGGGTATTTCAGCAGGTCGTCGGGGTTGTTGAATTGCTTGGGGTTGACGAAGATCGTGGTAATGACCCGCCCGCAATCGCGCTTGGCGGCACGGGCCAGCGACAGATGCCCTTCGTGCAGCGCGCCCATGGTCGGAACCACGCCAACCACATGCCCCTCGGCCTTCCACGCCGCGACCTGCGCCCGCAACTCGGCCACTGTGCGAAGGATCAAGATTTCACCTTGTCGGCAAAGCCATGCTCGGCGGCAGGGAAGGTGCGCGCCCGCACCTCGGCGGCATAGGTGGCAATCGCTTCATCGGCCAGATTGCCCAAATCGGCATAGCGCTTGACGAATTTCGGGCGGAAATCGCTGAACAGGCCCAGCATGTCGTCGACCACCAGCACCTGCCCGTCGCAATCGGCCCCCGCGCCGATGCCGATGGTCGGGATTTTCAGCGTTCGCGTGATTTCGCCCGCCAGACCCACCGGCACCTTTTCCAGCACGATGGAAAACGCCCCCGCCGCCTCGCAGGCCTTGGCGTCTGCCATCACCTTTGCTGCGTCACCTTCGCGCCCCACGACCTTGTAGCCGCCCAGCGTGTTGATGGATTGCGGCGTCAGGCCCGCATGGGCCATCACCGGCACGCCCCGCGCGGTCAGAAAGGCGATGGTCGCCGCCATATGCACCCCGCCCTCGAGCTTGACCGCCGGCGCGCCCGTTTCGGCCATCAGGCGCGCGGCATTCTGGAACGCCTGTTCAGGGCTTTGCTCGTAGCTGCCGAAGGGCATGTCGATGACGGCCATCGCTTTCGACAGGCCACGCACGACGGCGCGACCATGCATCAGCATCATTTCCATCGTCACGCCCAGCGTCGATGTCAAGCCATGCAAGACCATCCCCACCGAATCGCCCACCAGCGCGATGTCGCAATGCGCGTCGACCAGCCGCGCCACGGGTGTGGTATAGGCGGTCAGCACCACCAAGGGCACGCCCCCCTTGCGGGCCATGATCTCGGGCGGAAGCACCGAACGAAGCGGAGCAGATGCGCTCATGGTGTGACAGGCTCCCGTCTTTCAACTTTGCCCGATATAGAGGCACAGCCGCGCCGCCACGGCAAGTTTGTTGCGCTGCGTTGCAGCGACATTTTCTGCTGCGCGGGGGCTTGACCAGCCCTGCGCGACCACGGCCCTTTGTCTGCACAAGAACACCGAGGCCCCCATGACCCTGATCGCCCGCTTGACCCGCGACAAGACCGACCCCGAAGTTACCCGCCCTGCGCCCGAACGCGTGCTGTCAGGCGACCCCGTTCACAGCACTTGGAGCATCGAAGATCACGACGGTATCGCGTGCGGCCTGTGGCAATCGACCCCCGGCAAATGGAAGATCGCCTATCGGGAATGGGAATACGTCCATATCCACACAGGCCATTCCATCCTGACCGATGCCGCAGGCCACGAAACCCACCTGCGCGCGGGTGACAGTTTCATCATCCGACCCGGCTTTACCGGCACGTGGGAAGTGATCGAGACGACGCTGAAGGATTACGTGATCCGGTAAAAGCAAATGGGGGGCGGTGCCGGACCGCCCCCTGTGCAAAGGCGCGGTCAGTTCGCCACAGCCACCACATCGACTTCGGGAAGCGGCGGGCAATCTTCGGGCGCGATGCCCTTGTTGCGGCAGACACGCAACCGGCGCTTTTCATCCTTGGCCGCCTGCTTTTCAGCCGCCTCGGCAGCCAGACGTTCGGCTTCGACCTTGGCAGCCTCTTCCTCGACGATCTTTTGCTTGTCGACTTCAAGCTGGGCGCGGTTTTCCGGCGTGTCGGGCACGGCACGACCATAGGCGTCGTCCATGAACGGACCCTCGGCGGCGATGCTTTCCTCTAGCGTGCGCACCAGAACCTTGTCACCGACTTCGACGCGGTTGAACAGGTCGATGGCATCTTGGTTGAACAGGCGGATGCAACCCGCGCTGGTGGCCCGCCCGATCGACGCGTTCTGGATCGTGCCATGGATGCGGAACATCGTATCACGGCCGTTGCGATACAGATACATCGCCCGCGCCCCCAGCGGGTTTTCCAACCCGCCCGGCAATCCGGCGGCATATTCGGCGTATAGGTCGGGGCGGGTTTTCACCATATTCGCGGTCGGTTGCCAGCTTGGCCATTCGGCCTTGCGCCCGATATAACCTTTGCCCTTGAACGACAGCCCCTCGCGGCCCACGGCAATGCCGTAGCGCACGGCGCGGTTGCCTTCGAGCACGTAGTAAAGCCGCCGCGCGTTCACATCGACAACCACCGTGCCCGGCGCTTCGTCTCCGGCATATTCCACTTCGGTCCGCACATTCGCGCCGAACAATTCAAGCGGATCGACGGCGGGTATCAGGAATTCGCCATCCTGAACCGCCTGATACTCGACAGGCACCGCAGGGGGCGGCACCTCGGCCGGCGGTTTCGGGGCGCAAGCCGCTGCGGCAAGCAGGGCCAGAACGGCGGCAAATCTCGGCAGAAGGTGGAACACGATGCAGACCCGCAAGCTAGGGCGTTTGTGGCAAACGCATGACATGCCCAAAAGCACTTTAGTATGGCAACCCGTCAAGCCCCGCTTCGGTTTCCTGCCGATTATTTCAAACTGTGGCGAAAGCCCGACAAAAGCGCCGCCTGCCGCTTGCGATCCGTCCAACACTCCCCATCTGCCAAGCGAAGCCACCGAACAGGAGAATGCCATGAAATGCCCCGTCGACAACGAGACCTTGGTGATGGCCGACAGGGGCGGGGTCGAGATCGACTACTGCCCGAAATGCCGCGGAGTCTGGCTTGACCGTGGCGAGCTTGACAAGATCATCGAACGGTCATTGACGGCGGCCCCTGCCGCTGCCGCCCCGGTGCCGCCGCGCCCTGCACCGCCACAGCCGGCACCCCAAGGCTATGCACCTGACCCGCGTTACCGCGACGACGACGACCACCGCTATGGCTACAAGCGCAAAAAGCGCGAAAGCTTTCTGGGCGAATTGTTCGACTTCTGACCGGGCGGTGGGTGCAACGCACCCACCCTATGGCCCCGACCCGGCAGACATGCCTACCACCGGCCCAAGGCTGCCTCGTCCGCGGCCTTGGCTTCGACCCACGATGCCCCGTCAGACCCGATCTCTTTCTTCCAGAATGGCGCGCGCGATTTCAGATAATCCATCAGATATTCCGCCGCGGCAAAGGCATCGGCCCTGTGCGGCGCGGCGGTGGCCACCATCATGATCGGCTCATCGGCCCGCAGCATGCCGTAACGGTGGATCACCAACGCATCGGTCAGCGACCAGCGGACCACAGCCTTTTCAGTGATCTCCGCAATCGCCTTTTCGGTCATGCCGGGGTAATGCTCGACCTCCATCGCCGCCAGCGTGCCGCCATTGTCGCGCACCAGCCCTGTAAAGGTCACGACTGCCCCCGCCCCTTTCGCCTGCGCGGCAAAGGCCCCGGCCTCGGCCCCCAGATCAAAGGCGGCTGACTGCACCGCGACGCGCATCTCAGCCGCCCGTCATCGGCGGGAAAAACGCCACTTCGCGCACCCCTGCCAGCGGTGCATCAAAAGACGCAAGCGTCTGGTCCAGCGCGACCCGCAACGACGCAAGGTCTGCAAAGGCCGCCTGATACCGCGCCTCGCGGGCGGAAAGTTCGGCCACCAGTTCGGCCACGGTCGCCGCCGCAGTCTCGACCTGCTCGCGCGGCAGGCCGATCCGTTCGCGGACCCATGCGAAATACATCACGTCGATCATTTGTCCTCGCGCAGGAAGGGCAATGATTTCTGGAAGTAATCCCATCCCGTCATCAAGGTGAGTATTCCGGCCACCCAGATCAAGCCCAGCCCCACCATCGTGGCATAGGACGAACAGCCCCGCGTGCCGCAAGACCGGATCGGATCGGCCAGCCCCTGCGACACCAGATCGGCGTATTGGTCAGGCGTCAGCCCCTGCCGCGCGATGCCTTCCAGATGTTCCAGCCCGGTCCCGAGAAACAGCACCGCAATGGCCACCATCTGCGCCGTCGTCTTCCACTTGGCCAGCCGGGTCACCCTGAGCAGCCCCGCCTTGGCGCCCAGAAACTCGCGCAGGCCGGAAACAAAGACCTCGCGGAACAAGATCGCCGTCACCGGCAGGATCAGCCACGGGTTCATGCCGGAATAACCGGTGATGATGACCAGCGCGATAACCACCATCGCCTTGTCGGCAATCGGGTCGAGCATGGTGCCGAACTTGCTTTCCTGTTTCCACGCCCGCGCGATGTAGCCGTCAAACCAGTCGGTGATCGCTGCCGTCACGAACAGCGTCAGCGCGAACCAGTCGGCAAGCGGTCGGTGAAAGTATAAGAACATCACCGCCACGCCGGGCGCGGCAAACAGGCGGCAGACAGTCAGGATGTTCGGCAATGTCCATTTCATGGGCGAATGGATAACAGGCATCCAATTGCTTTTGGAAGCGGAAAGGCGAAACGGCGCAAGGTTGACGCGACCGGCAGGCTTGGCTAGCAGCCAAGGCCTGACCACCGAAAGGAAAGCCGCCATGGCGCGCACGAAAAAAGGCAGGGCGGTTTCCGGCTGGCTTGTCATCGACAAACCGGCGGGCATCACCTCGACGGCGGTGGTCAACAAGGTGAAATGGGCGTTTCAGGCGCAAAAGGCCGGTCATGCCGGAACGCTCGACCCTGCAGCGACCGGCGTGCTTGCCGTCGCATTGGGCGAGGCGACCAAGACAGTGCCCTACATCACCGATGCGCTGAAATGCTACCGCTTCGTGGTGCGCTTCGGTGCGGCCACCGCCACCGACGATGCCGAAGGCACCGTCATCGCCTCGTCGGACAGCCGCCCTTCGGATGATGCCATCGCGGCAGCGCTTGCCGCCTTTCGGGGTGATATCCTGCAGGTGCCGCCGCAATTCTCGGCGGTCAAGGTCGATGGCGAACGCGCCTACGACCTTGCGCGCGAGGGCGAGGCGATGGACCTTGCCGCCCGCCCGCTGTGGGTGGAAAGCCTCGATCTGATTGCCCGCCCCGATGCCGACCATGCCGAACTGGAAATGGTCTGCGGCAAGGGCGGCTATGTGCGGTCCATCGCGCGTGATCTTGGCCGTGCGCTCGGCTGCCTTGGCCATGTGCTTTGGCTGCGGCGCGAATGGTCCGGTCCCTTTACCGCAGCGCAGGGTGCCAGCCTCGAAGACATCGACCGTCTTGCCCGTACGGACGAGATTGACGCGCTGCTGCAACCGCTGGAACTCGGCCTTGCCGACCTGCCCGAATTGCCCGCCACGCCCGAAGGCGCGGCACGGCTTCGCAATGGCAATCCCGGTTTGGTCTTTGCCTCGAACGTGGAATGGGGCGACGAGGCATGGGCCAGCTATCAGGGCCGCGCCGTCGCGGTGGGCATTTACAAAGCGGGCGAATTGCACCCGACGCGCGTATTCAACTGACCCGACCTTCCGCTTTCATGCTGGTTCAAATATCCTCGGGGGGTGCGGGGGGCAGACGGCCCCCCGCCGCCGCAAACAGGCCCGACGCATGATCACCCGCCACCACCTCAAGGGCGATGCCGAAAGCACGGCGGTCTATTCCGACTGCGAGGCCTATCGCTACCTGCTGACCCGTGTCTGGAACCCCGACGGGCAAAGGGCGCTGTTCGTCATGCTCAACCCCTCGACGGCGACCGAAGCGCAGAACGACCCCACCGTCGAACGCTGCGAGCGTCGCGCCCGCGCGTTGGGGTTCGGGGCGTTCCGCGTCACCAATATCTTCGCCTATCGCGCCACCGATCCCCGCGTGATGCGCGCGCAGCCCGATCCTGTTGGTCCGGCGAACGATGCCGCCATCGGCCAAAGTGCTGCGGAATGGGCCGACCGGATCATCTGCGCCTGGGGCACACATGGCGCATATATGGGGCGCGGTCCGCAGGTCGAACACCTGCTTCGCGCGACCGGACATCCGCTTTACAGCCTTGGCCTGACGCAGGACGGGCATCCGAAACACCCGCTTTACATCGGCTACGACCGCCAGCCCGCGCTTTGGTCAGCCTGACCGCAGCAGAACATCCTGTGCCGTCAACCCTGCCCCGCCCAGCACGTTGGCGATGGCAACGCCATCGAGCCGGATCACCGCGTCCGGCCCCATATCCTCGACTGAAACGACCGGCGCAGGCGTAAGGTTCGCGTCATAGACCACGACCAATCGGTCCTCGGCCCCGTCATAGTCGGTCACGACATTGCCGTCGCCCGACCCGAATCGGAATTCGTCCGACCCGCTGCCGCCTGACAACATTCCACCCTCTGCGCCGACCAGCACGTCGTCACCCTCGCCACCGTTCAACGTGTCGAACCCGTCGCCCGCCGCCAAAAGATCATTGCCTGCGCCGCCGTCGATTTCGTCATCGCCTGCGCCGCCGAACAGGCTGTCGTCACCGGCACCGCCGGCCAGCGTGTCGCGCCCCGCGCCGCTGCGGATGACATCGGCCCCCTCGCCGCCGTTCATCGCGTCATTGCCAAAGCCACCGGCAAGCGTATCGTCGCCGTCCCAGCCATCGACCGTGTCATCGCCGCCATGCGCCCACAAAAGATCATCGCCCGCGCCGCCGCGCAGCCAGTCGGCACCGTCGCCGCCGCGCAGGCTGTCGTCGCCGTCACCACCGTCGAGAATGTCGTTGCCGCGCCCGCCATAGGCCAGATCGTTGCCGCCACCGCCGCCCAGCATGTCGCGGCCCCCCGCGCCAAAGACCGTGTCGTCGCCCCCCGCGCCATTTAGCACATCGTCACCGCCGGTCCCGCCGATCCGTTGCGCCGGATCGGCGGCATGCGGCATATCGCTGGATTGCGGCATCCCGTCGGTGCTGTCGGCGCTCAGCAGGCTGTCGGGTGCGTCCAGATGGCCGTCAGGCACGCCCGCAGCCTCGGCCAGCGCCGGATCGTCATGCGCGCCCGCATCCCGATCTGACAGCGCATCATCCGGGCCGGTTGGCACCGAACCGTCGTCATCGGCGGCATCGTCGAAACCGTTCGAACCGGTGGCATCGTCACCGCCCAGCACCGCATCCAGAACCATTCCGGCCGCAACAAGGCCCATCAGGCCGAAGAGCCCAAACATACCGACACCCCACTTTCACGGCGCACCCCTGCACCGCCACGCTGCCCGCACCACCCAAGCCTGCACAGACGCTGCAAAGCATCGGCGTCCTTGGCATCGAAATCGACTCTTTTCTGTCTTGGTGGTTAACAGGGGGCCGCGAAAACCCTTTCATTCCGCCCCGTTTTCCCCTATACGCCCGCATCCTTTGCCTGCCAAAGGTGCCAATGGCCCTGCTGGACGACATCCCGGCTTGTGCCTTAACCCTCTTCACAGGAGACACCGATGTCGATCACCGTCGAAGAAAAAGCCCGCCTGATCAAGGAATACGCCACCAAAGAGAACGACACCGGCTCGCCGGAAGTTCAGGTTGCGATCCTGTCGTCGCGTATCGCTACGCTGACCGAGCATTTCAAGGGCCACAAGAAAGACAACCACTCGCGCCGCGGCCTTCTGATGATGGTCGCACAGCGTCGTAAGCTCTTGGACTACCTCAAGGGCAAGGACGAAGGCCGCTACCAGTCGCTGATCGGTCGCCTCGGCCTGCGTCGCTGACCTTTACGGGTTACGAACCGGAACGCCCGTAGCGAAAGCTGCGGGCGTTTTGCGTTTGAGGGTTGAGAAACGCGCGCATTCCGGCACAATTCCAACACCAAGCAGAGGATGCGACCGCATGGCTGGGCAACCCAAACACACTGGCACAACCAAAACGACAAAGGTCACAGGCGGTTGGGTCGCGCGAAACGCTACAACCGGAAAACTGGTGTCTGTCACCAGCGATGCTGGCACCGCAAATGCGAAACCCAAGTCGGAATCCGTCGTAAAGGACGCCTCGAAACGGCGGAACGAAGCATTGCACCGGTTGGCAAACCGCTGACCGATGCATTACCGCGTCACGCTCGCCGATGCGCTGACGGCCCATGACGAGGCGCTGAAATTCGGAGGGCGCGACGGCATCGGCAGTCTGCATCTGATCCAGTCCGCGCTTTCCCGTCCATACTCCGGATATCACCGCTCGATCGCAAGGAAAGCGGCCGCGCTGCTGCACAGCATGGTGAACAATCACGGCTTCATCGACGCAAACAAGCGCACCGCATGGCTGTTGGTCGAAATCCTGATCGACCGCAGCGGATACGTTTTGAATGTTCCCGATGACGCGCCAATCGACGACCTCGTAGTCGCCGTCGCCGATGGAAGTCTCGGCTACGACGATCTTGCCCACTGGTTCGCCACCCACCTTGGCCAACCCTGACCGAATCTCCCCGCTTCCCAAACCCCGCCTTTTGCTATATGGGCCGCCCATCTGCGACGTGAGGCCCGCCCCCGGCCACATGCAAAGGATAGGGGGCGGCGGCAATGGGGCCGCCAAAGACACGAGAGACACGGCAGGGGCCGTGGGTGCTCTCAGATAGGATCCGCTGATGTTCAACGTTCAAAAGAAATCGATCCAGTGGGGCGGTGAAACGCTCACGCTGGAAACCGGCAAAGTCGCGCGTCAGGCCGACGGCACCGTCATCGCCACGCTGGGCGAGACGTCCGTGATGGCCAACGTCACCTTCGCCAAGGCAGCGAAACCGGGGCAGGACTTCTTCCCGCTGACCGTGCATTACCAAGAGAAATATTACGCCGCCGGCAAAATCCCGGGCGGCTTTTTCAAGCGCGAGGCGCGCCCGTCGGAAAAAGAGACGCTGACCTCGCGTCTGATCGACCGTCCCTGCCGCCCGCTTTTCGTCGAAGGCTTCAAGAACGAAGTCCTCGTGATGTGCACCGTGCTTTCGCACGACCTGCACAACGAACCCGATATCGTGGCGATCATCGCTGCCTCGGCCGCGCTGACCATTTCGGGCGTGCCGTTCATGGGCCCGATCGGCGCTGCCCGCGTCGGCTTCTCCAAGGGCGAATATGTGCTGAACCCGTCGGTCGATGACCTGCAGGGCCTGCGCAACAACCCCGACCAGCGGCTTGATCTTGTCATCGCCGGCACCAAAGACGCCGTGATGATGGTGGAATCGGAAGCTTACGAGCTGACCGAAGAAGAAATGCTCGGCGCGGTCAAGTTCGGCCATGCCGCGATGCAGCCGGTGATCGACATGATCATCGATCTGGCCGAAGTGGCGGCGAAAGAGCCGTTCAACTTTGAAGCGCCCGACTATTCGGCGCTGTATGCCCGCGTGAAAACCGCTGGCGAAACCCAGATGCGCGCCGCCTTTGCGATCAAGGACAAGCAGGAACGCACCAACGCGATCTCTGCCGCCGTGAGCGCGATCAAGGGTGCGATGTCGGAGGCTGACCTTGCCGACATCAACCTCGGCTCGGCGATCAAAAAGCTGGAATCCTCGATCCTGCGCGGCGACATCATCAACGGTGGCGCACGCATCGACGGACGCGACAACAAGACCGTCCGCCCGATCGTTTCGGAAACCGGCGTCCTGCCGCGCACGCATGGCTCGTCGCTGTTCACCCGTGGCGAAACGCAAGCGCTGGTCGTGACCACGCTTGGAACGGGCGAGGATGAACAGATCATCGACGCCCTGCATGGCAACAGCCGGTCGAACTTCCTGCTGCACTACAACTTCCCGCCCTATTCGGTCGGCGAAGTGGGTCGCGTGGGATCGCCCGGTCGTCGCGAAATCGGCCACGGCAAGCTGGCATGGCGCGCCCTTCAGGCCGTTCTGCCCGCACCGACCGACTTCCCCTACACCATCCGCGTCGTGTCCGAGATCACGGAATCGAACGGCTCGTCGTCGATGGCTTCGGTCTGCGGCGGATCGCTGTCGATGATGGATGCGGGCGTTCCGCTGAAAGCGCCGGTCGCGGGCGTTGCGATGGGTCTGATCCTTGAAGACGATGGCAAGTGGGCCGTGCTGACCGACATCCTCGGCGACGAAGATCACTTGGGCGACATGGACTTCAAGGTTGCAGGCACCACCGCCGGCATCACCTCGCTCCAGATGGACATCAAGGTTGCAGGCATCACGCCCGCGATCATGGAGCAGGCTTTGGCGCAGGCCAAGGACGGGCGTTTGCACATCCTCGGCGAAATGGCCAAAGCCATCTCGGCACCGCAGGGGTTCAGCGAGTATGCGCCCAAGATCGAAACCATGACGATCCCCACGGACAAAATCCGCGAAGTGATCGGCTCGGGCGGCAAGGTCATCCGCGAAATCGTCGAACTGTCGGGTGCCAAGGTCGACATCAACGACGATGGCATGATCAAGATCGCGTCCTCGTCGGCAGAAGCCATCAAAAAGGCCTATGACATGATCTGGTCGATCGTGGCAGAGCCGGAAGAGGGCCAGATCTACACCGGCAAAGTGGTGAAACTGGTCGATTTCGGCGCCTTCGTGAACTTCTTCGGCAAGCGCGACGGTCTGGTTCACGTAAGCCAGATCGCGTCCAAGCGCCTGAACCACCCGAACGAGATCCTGAAGGAAGGCCAAGAGGTCAAGGTCAAACTCCTCGGCTTTGACGATCGTGGCAAGGTCCGTCTGGGCATGAAGATGGTTGACCAAACCACCGGTCAGGAAATCACCGAGACCAAGGAAGAAGCCGAAGCCTAAGCTTCGCTTTCGCCCGAAACACAAAGGCCCCGGCGTCACTGCCGGGGCCTTTTGCTTTGCCCGCGCCCGTTATCAATCGCGCGTCCACAGCCCGACATCCGCCACGCGCTGCCGCAGCACCAGACCCGCCGCTGCCAGCGCCGCAATCAGCCTATCCTCGGTCGTCTTGCCGCCTGCGTAATTGCCCGGATGCAGTTCCATGATGACCATATCGCAGTGCCGAAGCACCGCGCCTTCGGCCTGCACCATGGCAACCTCGCCGCCCTCGATATCGCAGACCAGCGTAAAGCCTGCGGGCGCGCCGATACCCTGCCACAGACTTTCCAGCGTGACGGCAGGAACCTCGATCACCCCCGCATCGTCACCGCTGGCCGCCAGACGGTTGGCATGCACATGCCCGCCCGCCGCGAACCGCGCCACAGGGCCGTCATAATAGACCGCCGCCTGACGCAGCGCCGCAGCAGGGCGCGCCGCCACGCCTGCATTGCGCGCGCAGGTTTCGACAAGCGCCGGATTGGCCTCGACGATCACATGCGCGACACCCGCGTCAAGCCGCGAACCGATCAACGCCGACACGATGCCCAGCGACCCACCCAACTCTATCACCGCACGGTCACGCGGCAGATGCGCTGCGATCAGCGCGGCCTCTTCCGCCTCGTATTTACCGCGCAGCAGGGCGCTGGCACAGCCTGGCGAGTCCATCACCGGCAATCCGACCGTCACGCCATGGAAATCGAACTTCCAGCCGTGCTTGGCCACATGGCGGCGCACCCGCCGCCACCGCATGAAATCGCGGATTGCACTCATTGCGGAACATAGCCTCCATGGTCGCGCCACGCCGAAACGGCTCCGGCGATCTGGCCCAGACAGCGCGACCGCCGCCGCCGTGAAAACAGGTTGTGCGGCAACAGCAAGCCGCCCGCAGCAAGGACCAGCGTCTGCAAGAAGGGCAAGCGCAGGCCATGCTTGTGCGACACGTAACAGCGCGACCGCGCCATGTGATAGCCTTTGAACCACGCCACCCGCGCCGTTCTTGGTGCGCCCGTGCCCGCGATATGGCGCACCTCGGCCTCGGGTATGTGCCAAAGCGATCCGTGCTGCGCCAGACGAACGGCAAGATCGTGGTCTTCATGATACAGGAAGATGGCGGGATCGAAGCCGCCGATCCGCTCGAACACCTCGCGCCGCACGAACAGGGCGCAGCCTGTCAATACCGGCACCTGCGCCGCCGACTGCGGGGGGGGCTGTCGCCGACCGCCGCCCGCAAGCAGGATGGATGTCGTCTTGAATGTCACCCGACCCCGCGCATCGCGCACCAAGGGATTGGCGGCGACGAAATCGGGTATCCGCCGCGCCGCCGCTTCCAGCGCTGCCACGCAATCGGGCGCAAGCACCACATCGGGGTTCACGAAGAACAGGAATTCGGTCGTTACGCCAGCAGCACCCGCATTGCAGCCGCGCCCGAATCCTTCGTTGCGCGCCATTTGCAAAAATCGCGCTCCGAAACCGGCGGCGACACCCCCTGTCCCATCGGTGCCGCCATTGTCGACAACCACACAATCCGCCTGACCGGTGGCCGAGTCCAACATGCCGGGCAGCACTGCTTCACTATTGTAAGAAACCGTCACGATTGTCGTGGCGCTGGTCAAACCGACCCCTCCGGAACGTGGACACGGCCCACAAACACCGGATATCAAAAGGTGGTCAAGACCTTATCCTTCGCGCCAGAATACCCAAGGGGAGTAAAGTCCATAATCTTCGGATCGGCAGACGGACCGCAAGGCCCGCCTGCACCGAAACGGTACTATTCACCCCTTTTGCGGGGCCTTGGCAAAGCGCAGGTAGGGCAGTTTGATGTCCAACTCGCCAAAGCGTTCCTTGGCCTGATCGTTGTTCAGCGCCAGCGCCACGATCACATCCTGCCCCGGCACCCAGTTCGCGGGCGTTGCCAGCGGCACGCCATCGGTGGCCTGCACCGCATCCAGCGCGCGCAGGATTTCCGCGAAATTGCGGCCCACGCTCATCGGATAGGTCATCGTCAGCCGCACCTTCTTGTCCGGCCCGATGATATAGACCGTGCGCACGGTGGCCGAATGGGCGGGCGTGCGCCCCTCGGTCGGCAGGTAATAGTCGGCGGGCAGCATGTCATAGGCCTTGGCCACGGTCAGCGACGAGTCGTCGATGATCGGAAAATCGGCGGGCGCACCGCCAAAGGCTTCGATGTCGCGCTTCCACTTTTCATGATCGCCGACCGAGTCGACCGAAACCCCGATCACCTTGGTGTTGCGCTTCTTCCATTCCGCCGAAAGCTGCGCCACGGCCCCGAATTCAGTGGTGCAGACCGGCGTGAAATCGCGCGGATGCGAGAAAACGATGGCATAGCCGCCGTCGAGCCAGTCATGGAAACGGATCGTTCCCGCTGTCGACTCGGCAGTAAAATCGGGGGCGATATCATTGATGCGGACAGACATGGGTGACTCCTGTGATGGGATGCCTTTGAAATACTCCAAGCGGAACGAAGTTTCACCCCCCTTGGGCTATCGCGGTGCAAAAGAGAACGGTTGTCCTGCTTGTGGCCCGTCGTGTGGTAAGTTTTCCGCCCCTATGCACCGTGGCGCATAGACCGAACCTGTCGGCCTGCGCAGGCCGCACCGATGTTCCGCCGGAACCCGCAACCGTTAGCGACCTTTTGCTGTCGTAAGGCGGTTGCGCCCTTGGCAAGCTGCTGGCAAAATATGATCAAATCGAAATGGAGGCCGCCATGCTGCTCAAGCGCGAGTTCTACATCAACGGGCGCTGGGTCGCCCCCGTCACCCCGCAGGATCACCACGTCATCGACCCCTCGACCGAAGATCACTGCGCCATCATCTCGCTCGGCAGCGCCGCCGATACCGAAGCGGCCGTTGCCGCCGCCCGCGCCGCCTTTCCGGCATGGGCCGCCACGCCCCCCGCACGGCGCAAGGAACTGGTGGCAGGCATCCTGACCCAATACGAAAAGCGGGCCGAAGAAATGGCCCGGGCCATCGCCATGGAAATGGGCGCGCCCATCGATTTCGCACGGTCGGACCAAGCGCCCTGCCTGCCGTGGCACCTGACAAATTTCCTGCGCGCCTTCGACCAGATCCACTGGCTCAAACCGCTTGGCGACCATGCCCCCGGCGCGATGATCGCCATGGAACCCATCGGCGTCGTCGGCCTGATCACGCCGTGGAATTGGCCGATGAACCAGATCGCGCTGAAAGCCATTCCCGCCATGCTGGCCGGTTGCACCTGCGTCTTGAAACCGTCCGAGGAAAGCCCGCTGAACGCGATGCTGTTTGCGGAATTCTGCCACGATGCGGGTATCCCGCCGGGCGTGTTCAACCTTGTCAACGGCGATGGTCCCGGCGTCGGCTCCACACTCTCGGCTCACCCCGATGTGGAAATGATCTCGTTCACCGGCTCGACCCGCGCGGGCAAGGCCATTTCGAAAGCCGCCGCCGAAAGCCTGAAGCGCGTCACGCTCGAACTTGGCGGCAAGGGCGCGAACCTGCTGTTTGCCGATGCCGATGACCGCGCCGTGCTGCGGTCGGTCAAGCGGATGATGGAAAACTCGGGCCAGTCCTGCAACGCGCCCTCGCGCCTGCTGGTGGAACGGTCGGTCTATGACGAAACGGTGGCCAAAGCCGCCGAAATCGCCAGTGCCATCGCAGTCGGCCCCGCCATGCAGGCGGGCGACCATATCGGCCCCGTGGTCAACAAGCGCCAGTGGGACCAGATTCAGGGCTATATCCAGAAGGGCATCGCCGAAGGTGCCCGCCTTGTCGCTGGCGGCCTTGGCCTGCCCGAGGGGATGAACAAGGGCTACTTCGTCCGCCCCACCATCTTTGCCGATGTCAAACCCGGCATGACCATCGAGCGCGAGGAAATCTTTGGCCCCGTCCTGTCGATCATCCCCTTCGAAGACGAAGCCGAAGCCGTCCGTATCGCCAATGACACGCCCTACGGCCTGACCAACTACGTCCAGTCCGGCAGCCCCGAACGCGCCAACCGCCTGTCGCGGCAATTGCGGTCGGGCATGGTGGAAATGAACGGCAAGCCGCGCGGCGCAGGCTCGCCCTTCGGCGGCGTCAAATCCTCGGGCCGCGCCCGCGAAGGTGGCATCTGGGGTCTGGAAGAGTTTCTCGAGGTCAAGGCCATCTCGGGCTACGACAGCACCATCGCGGCCGAGTAAACCCGCAAGCATCCCCCCACCCCTGCCCTCCCCCGAACGGGGGAGGGAGCCGCGCCCGAAGCTCGCGGCATCATCGCGGAAATGGGGCGCGGCGTCGCGCTGTTTGCCTGCGCCGATGCGCCCGGGTGAACTTGTTGCCACGGCCACGCCGTCCCCCGAAACCGGCAGGAACGATCAGACCTCCAGCCCTGCCTTGCGCCCCTCGTAAAATGCGTAAGGGGCCTGCCGCGGGGCCGCGCAATCACCGATCCGTCGCATTTGCTTGCCCGCGATCACCTCGGGGAACGGGTCGAACGCCACATTCGTCGTCGCCATCACCAAAGCCGAAGCGGCAAGCGTCTGCTCGCCCCCGTCCAGCATCGACCGCACCGTTACACCGTTGCCGTGCCAGCGGGTGATGACATGCTCGGTCAACATCACCGCCCCCGCCCGCGCCAGACGCCCCCGCGCAGGCCCGTCCGCACTGGTCCGAGCGATCTCTTTCCCCACGAAAGCATCCGGCGTCACCACGATCACCTGCTTGCCCTGCTCGGCCAGCGCCCATGCCGTGCCGACCCCGCGCCAGTTGCCGCCCTCGTCATAGACCACGACCGTATCGCCCAACCGCGCCTCGCGCCGCAGCACCTCTTCGGGCGAAAATACGCCGCCCGCGTCGATCCCCGGCAGCCGCGCCTCGGCAGGTAGCCAGCGCTGGAACCCGCGCCCGTCGGGCAGCGATCCCGTCGCCACGATCACCACCTCGGCCCCGTGCGCTGCCACCTCGGCTTCGTCGAGATAACTGTTCAGCCGCACCACCGCGCCCAGTTGCTCCAGTTGCCGTTCATACCAGCCGATCAGGTCGGCAATCTGCCCCCGCCGCGGCTGCATGCCCGCCAGCCGGAATTGCCCGCCCAGATGCGCCGAAGCTTCGTGCAACTCGACACTATGCCCTCGCTCGGCCGCGACTCGCGCCGCCTCCAGCCCCGCAGGCCCGCCACCCACCACAAGGACCGACCGCTTGACCGCAGCAGGCGTGAAGCGGTCGCCGCCCCATTCCCATTCGCGCCCCGCGCTCGGGTTCACCAGACAGGAAATCCAGTAATCCCGCGACCGCCGCCCCCAGCACATCTGGTTGCAGGAAATGCAACCGCGCACATCTGCGGCCCGCCCCTCCATCGTTTTGCGCGCCAGATGCGGATCGGCGATCTGCCCCCGCACGATCGACACAAGGTCGGCCTGCCCGCTTGCGATCACCGCCTCGGCGTTCTCGGGCGTCCGCACATGCGCCTCCGATGTCACCAGCGCGTGTTTTACCACGCCCTTCAGCACCTCGGTCACCGGCGCGGTCAGCTTTTCACCGAACAGAAAGGTCGGCATCAGGCGTTCGAAATCCAGATACCCGCCGTGCCCGCAGGTCACGTAATCCACATGCCCCGTCGCATCGTGCAAGGCGACGATCTCGGACAGGCTTTCCACCCCCAGCGTCACGCTCTGGCTGTCGGACGTGCTGACCGCCAGCCCGATGACGAAATCTTCGCCACATTCGCGCCTGATCCGCTCGATGATGGTGCGCGACATCCGCGTGCGGTTCTCCAGCGATCCACCCCACTGGTCGTCACGGCTGTTGCTCCACGGCGTCCAGAACTGGTCCAGAAGCGAGTGATAGGCCGCCCAGACCTCGACCCCCTGAAACCCCGCCGCCTTGCAGCGCACCGCCGCCGCCACATGCGCGTCGATCAATTCCCAGATCTCGGCCTCGGTCACCTTATGCGACCCGTCGCTGTCGTGGTAACTCGGCCCACCCGAAGGCGACCAATGCGGCTGAAAGCTCAGGTCGGAATCGCCATGCGCGCCGATGTGGTAAAGCTGCTGCAAGATCACCGCGCCCGCCTCTTTCACAGGCTCGGTCACCTTGCGGAAATGCGGGATGATCTCGTCGGTGCCATGCAGGAAATTGCCCCGCGTCAGCACGCCGGTCCGGTGCACCGGCACGGGTTCGGCCACGATCATCGCCGCCCCGCCCAGCGCGCGTTCCAGCAGATAGCCCGCCGTGCGCGCGCCGGGCAAACCGCCCGTCGCCATATTGTTGGTATGCGCGCCAAAGACGATCCGGTTCCGCAGGGTATGCCCCCGCAGCGCGACCGGCGACAAAAGATTGCGATGTTCCATGGCCAGCCTTCCCCTTGACTGACCAAAGCCTAGCGCCCCCGCCCGCCCCGGCGTGAGTGTCAAAGGCGACACTTCACCGCAGTGATCCGTCCTGCCCTGTTCACCCTTGTCCAAATACTCGTCACGCGACACTGGCCGCGAAAGACCCGCCTGCCGGACCGCACCGCCCCTAGAACGGGCAGATGGACGAGACTGAAACCCAGTCCTTCGTTTCCGGATGGTGCAACCCCAGCGTTTCGGCATGAAGCATCAGGCGCGGAAATGCCTGCGCGGCGCCCGAAGCATAGATCGGATCGCCAAGGATCGGATGGCCCAGTTCCGCCATATGCACCCGCAACTGGTGGCTGCGCCCCGTCAGCGGGAACATCCGCACCCGCGTTTCGCCAGCCCCGCGCGCGATCACCTCCCAATCGGTGACCGCTTGCCGCCCGTTCACATGGTCGACCATCTGCTTGGGGCGGTTCGGCCAATCGGCGCAGAGCGGCAGGTCTACGCGACCACGCTCGTCGGCCATCTCGCCCCAGACACGCGCGACATAGCTTTTCTTCGCCCGCCGCTTTTCGAATTCCTGCCCCAGAAAGCCCTGCGCCACCTTGTCGCGCGCAAAGATCATCACGCCCGACGTGTCGCAATCCAGCCTGTGCACCAAAAGCGCCTCGGGGTATTCGGCAACCAGCCGCGCGATCAGGCAATCCTCGCGCCCCTCCAGCTTGCCCGGCACCGACAAAAGGCCCGAAGGCTTGTCCAGCACGATGATCCGCGCGTCGATATGCAGCACCGAAAGCGGCACGTCGGGCGGGTCGTAGGTGAACTCCATCATTGGATGGTGTGGCCCGCCGCCCGCAAGGCCGCCGCCAGCGCGCTGATATGCGCAGGCCCCACATCGCAGCACCCGCCGACGATCGTGGCCCCCTGCGCGACCCAGCCCATGGCGAAGCCCACGTATTTTTCCGGCGTCAGGTCGTGGCGATGGGTCAGCGCGGCAACCGTCGGCTTGTCTTCCAGAAACCCGTCCGAGATATGCGTAAATCCGTTGGCATAGGCGCCGAACGGCAGGCCGAACCCCGCAACCACCGCCAATGCATCGGCCATCGCCTCGGGGACCGAGCAGTTCACCAGCATCGCCGCCGGTGCATAGGCCGCCACCAGCCGCGCCAGATCGGCCACCGGCTCGCCCGAGCGCAGCTTGCTGCCGTCGCGGTCATCCACCGTGACCGAAAGCCAAACCGGCTTGCCCGCCGCCTGTGCACCCTTCGACGCCCCTTCGGCTTGCGCCACGCTGGCCATCGTCTCGAGCAGGATGACATCGACCCCGGGTCCAAGAAGGCGTGCAATTTCGGCATATTTCACAGCGGCTTCGTCGACCGGAAGCGTCACATCGGTGCGATAACTGGCGACCAGCGGTCCCATCGACCCCGCGATACGCCCCGCGCCATGCGCGTCGCGCGCTGCCTGCGCTTGGGCCAGCGCACGCGCATGCAGATCGGCGAACAGATGGTCGAGGCCAAAGGGCTGCAACCGGTCATGATGAATGGCATAGGTGTTCGTGGTGGCAACCGTCGCTCCGGCGGCGAAATAGTCGTCGTGAATCGCCCGCACCAGATGCGGATGGTCAAGCATCACGCGCGTCGCCCAAAGCGGCGTCGGCGCGTCACCCGAGCGTGCTACAAGTTCCTGCCCCATGCCGCCATCCAGCAAGGTAATCGCCGCCATCTCAGTCTCTCCTTGTCAGGACGCAGCCGTGAAATGCGGCAAACCGTCGGTCAATTCGTAGTAGTCGCCCTTGTCGGCAACATACCAGTGGCAGTCAACCGCCACGCCGGTGGCCCCGTCGATACATCCCGCACCGATGGATATGTCATCGCCTCCGACCGGATCCCAGAACAGGCTCGACCCGCAGAGTTTGCAAAACCCCCGCCGCGCCGTGGCGCTGGACTGGAACCACGCCAACCCCTCGTCGCGCAAAATGCGCAGGCTGTCGCGCGGCACGCTGGTTGCGGCCCAGAAATGCCCGCTTGTCTTGCGGCATTGCGTGCAGTGGCAGGCGATCACGGGGCGCAAAGCGGCATCGGATGCAAAGACCACCGCGCCGCACAGGCACGACCCGCGCATCACGCAGCGTCCTTGAACACATCGGCCAGCAGCGGCACGATCCAAGCTTCGTCCGCTGCCGTAAAGGCCGCAGCCGTATTGCTGTCAAGGTCGAGCACACCCAGCAACACCCCCGCCCCGTTCCAGACCGGCACCACCAGTTCCGACCGCGTGGTCGACGAACAGGCGATATGGTCGGGAAAATCGTCGACATCGGGCACGTTCAGAACCTTGCCCGACCGTGCCGCAGCGCCACAGACGCCACGGCTGAACGGAATGACCAGACAGCCATGCCCGCCCTGATACGGCCCGATCTTCAACAACTCCGGCCCCACCACGCGGTAAAAGCCCGTCCAGTCGGACAGCGGATGACGGTGATGTATCTCGCACACCACCGTTGCCATCAGCGCGACCGTATCGGTTTCACCTTGGCACAGCGACCGGATCGCCGCCGAGATGTCTTCGTAATCAATAGCCAAGCGCGCACCCGTCTTTGCGATGGTCGGACCCGCCGACCAATACCCCGTCCGTTCCGATAAAAATCGCCTGCGACCCGCCGATCGGCTCGTCCGGAACCGAAACCTTGTGCCCCATTTCCGCCAGCCGCGCCCTGACGGGGGCGCAATAGCCGCGTTCCATCTTCATGTCGTCCAAGCCGCCGAAACTGCGCGGCGCGTCCATCGCCTCTTGCACGCCCATTCCGAAATCCACCAGATTGGACAGGAAGCGCACATGCCCGTTCGGCTGGTATGCGCCGCCCATCACGCCAAAGGGCATTGTCACGCGACCATTCTCGCGCAGCATGCCGGGAATGATCGTATGCATGGGGCGCTTGCCGCCCGCTGCCTCGTTCGCGTGGCCTTCGGCCAAGGTGAACCCCGCGCCGCGGTTCTGGAAGTTGATCCCGAATTTCTCGGACGCGAAACCCGACCCGAACCCCCAGAACACCGAATAGATCAGGCTTACCGCCATGCGGTCGTGGTCAACCACGGTGATATAGATCGTATCCTTGTGCACCGCTTCCGACAGCGCCGCCGCCGCAGGCATTGCACGGTCGAGGTCGATCAGCGCGGCCAGCTTTGCCGCCGTTTCGGGGGCAAGCATATGGCCCAGCCGCGCCACATGGTCGGCATCGGCCAGAAAACGGTTGCGCGCGTCATAGGCCAGCTTTGCCGCCTCGGCTTCGATATGCGCGCGTTCGGCCCCTGTCGGGTCCATCGACGCGATGTCGAAATGGCCAAGGATATTGGCCAGCAGGATCGCGGTCGCCCCCTGACCGTTCGGCGGATGCTCGACCAGTTCGACGCCCTTGTAACTGCCCGATACCGGAGCCGCATAATCGCAAGCCACGCCCGCGAAATCGGCGGCCGTATGCACGCCGCCCAGCGCCCGCAACGACGCGACCATATCCTCGGCCACCTCGCCTTCGTAAAAACCGCGCCGCCCGTCGCGGGCGATGCGGCGCAGCACCTCGGCCTGACCGGGGGCGCGGAACATCTGCCCGGCTTCGGGGGCAGCCCCGTCGCGCAGATAGAACCGCCGCGCGGCACCCTTCAACGAACCGGCGTCGCCCGCCCAGTCAAACGCCACGCGCGGTGCGACCGGCACGCCCTCATCCGCATAACGGATCGCGGGGGCAAGCACACGGTCAAGCCCCAGCTTGCCATAGTCGGCTGACAGGCGACAAAAGGCATCCACCGCTCCGGGCAACGTGACCGCTTCGATGCCCTGAATGGGCACGGCGGAAAGGCCCCGCCCCCGCATGTCGGACGCCGACAGGGCGGCGGGCGCACGGCCCGAACCGTTCAACGCGCGCACCTCTTCGCTGCCCGCAGGTTTCAGCAAAACGAAGCAATCGCCGCCAAGGCCGGTCATCTGCGGTTCGCAAATCCCCAACAGCACGGCACCGGCAATTGCGGCATCCACGGCATTGCCGCCCGCTTGCAGGATATCGACCGCCACCTTGGCGGCCAGCGGATGCGACGTGGCGCACATGCCGTTCGTGGCATAGGTGGCAGAACGGCCCGGCATGTGAAAATCGCGCATCATTCCCTCCGCTTGGCGAGGGGGAAAGACTAGGCCGCACCAAAGCGAATGCCAAGCGCATGACGCCCTGTGTGGAACCCCGGCATCGCAGGCTAGGTGGGGGCTGTCGCCCAGCGATACCGGGGTGAAGCTTCAGTGCAGCTACACCACCCTTATCGGCAGCATCTTGGGCAAGTTTAGGCACGTAATCGGCCTTTTCTGCGTCGCTTGGCAAGAAACAGAAACAAAAGGGGCGATCAGCGGGAATTGTCCGCCCCGACGGTCAGATCAAGCACGTTGCATCCGAACCGCCGCAACTGGCAGATGTCGCGCGCCAGGCCGCGAATCAGCCCCAACCCGAAACCGCCTTCGGGAAGACCGGCCGGATCGGGGCCACCATCCTGTTCCAGCGGGGGGGCCGCACCGCCACGGTCGATGATGCGGGCCAGCACGCCATCCCCGCCCTGCCGCACCGTCACCAGAACCGGCCCCACCGCCCCGCCATAGGCATGTTCGGCCACGTTGTTCAGCACCTCGGCCAGCACCAGAAGCACGCAGTCGCGGTGGTCTGCCGCAAGATGGCCAAGCACCGGCCCCCGCTCAAGCCGCAAAAGCGCGGCCCTGACCTGCAAAGGGTCGGCGGTAAAACTTTCCCGCTGTATCCGCACGCCGTGTCAACCGCCGACCGCTTCGGACAACGCGCCGTGAATGGTAAAGACACTGTCCATCCGCGTCAGCCGGAACACGCGTTCCACCGCCGGCGTCAGCGCGGCCAGTTCCAGCACGCCCCCCTCGGCCAGAAAGCGCCGCACCGCGACAACCGCGCCAAGCCCCGACGAATCGAGGAAATTCACCGCGCCAAGATCAAGGATCACCCGGCCCGGCGCATCGCGCATCGCTTCGCGCATCTGGTCCTTGAAGGCCAGCACGCCCGCAGCATCAAGCCGCGCGTCCTGCGGGGCGACGATCAGCACGCCCTGTTGCCGTTTGGTGGTTAGCTGCATCCCGCCCTCCGCTCTGGCTGTCACGGGTCAGGCTAGACGGGCAGCGGTAAAGATTCAGTTCATCTGGAACTGCAACGGATAGCGCCCGTCCTCGAAATCGCCGAACAGGTCGGACAGATCGGGATGGCCCACAGGCTCGCCGGTTTCGTCGGGGATCAGGTTCTGTTCAGAGACATAGGCCACGTAATAGCTTTGGTCATTCTCGGCCAGCAGATGATAGAACGGCTGGTCGCGGCGTGGGCGACTGTCTTCGGGAATGGCATCATACCATTCTTCGGTGTTGTTGAAACGCGGGTCGACATCAAAGACAACGCCACGGAAGGGGTGCTTCCGGTGCTTGACCACCTGCCCGAGGCAGTATTTTGCATGCGTCGTCATCATAGCGTAGCAACCCCCGAGTTTCCTGAATAATCCCTTCGCCCGCCTCTTGTCCATCCGACAGGCTGGGTCATACAGGAAACAGTCTGTGGACTCGCTCCCCACAGTGGCCGAAATTTGCGCCCCGCCCCTCGACCGGCGCGGCTTTCTTGCGCCGATGATCTTCGGCAATACCGATGCCGACAGTGTGGCGGCTTTGGCATAGCCTTGGCTCTGCTGTCGGTCATCACCTTGCCCGTCACCCGTGCATTCGTGATCTGGGTTAACCCTTTGGGGCATTCCCTCCGAAGCGGTTTTCCCCTATCTTCCCCGCAAAACAATAAACCGCGAGGGGCAGATGAGCAGACTTCTCCGGGCGTCGATCCTGTTGCTGTTTCTGGCCTCCTGCGGGGGCGGCAACTATTCGGCGCCAAGACAACTCGACAACGCCTGCGCCATCGCGGCCGAGCGTCCGCAGTATTACCGCGCCATGAAGGCCACCGAACGCCGCTGGGGCGTGCCCATCCACGTGCAGATGGCGACCATCCATCAGGAATCGAAGTTCATCGGAAACGCCCGCACCCCGCACCGCTACGCGCTGGGAATCATCCCGATGGGGCGGCAATCGTCGGCCTATGGCTACAGTCAGGCGCTTGACGGCACATGGGACGAATACCGCAAAAGCACCGGTCGCTCGGGCGCGCGGCGCGACCGCATCCAGGACGCGACCGATTTCATGGGCTGGTACATGGACGAGACGAGCGAAAAGCTGAACGTCCCGAAATGGGATGCCGCCAGCCAGTACCTCGCCTATCACGAAGGCCGCAGCGGATTTGCCAACCAAAGCTACCTTGGCAAGCCGTGGCTGATGGACGTTGCCACCAAGGTGGGCAACCGCGCCGAGATGTATCGCACCCAGTTGCAAGGCTGCGGCAAGGGCTGACTATTTGCGCTTGTCGGCTTCCATCATGATCGAGAACAACGAGGGCGGCAGGTCACCGCCCTTTTTCATTTCGCCCAAGATCACCGTGGTCTGGCTGCCCAGATCATCGGTAATCACCCATTGCCGCAGTTCGACAGGATCGGGCGTGAACACCAGTTCGATGGCGCCATAATCGGGATGGGCCGGGTCTTGCACCGCCAGCCGCGTGGTGGCGTCTTGCTCGACATGGCCGACCACCATCTTGGCACGTGCCAGATCGACGTTGGCATCAAGGATCAGGCCCAACGGTGTCCGGCTAAGCGGGTATTGCTCGGGCGGCTGGTTCGACTTGGCGTCAAAGATCGCCACCTGCCCGCCACCCGCCAGTACAAGGCTGCGGTCAGGCGGATCGTATTCAAAGCGCACCCGCCCCGGCCGCTTGATATACAAGGTTCCCGTCGAGATCGTCCCGTCAGAGTTGACCTGCGTAAAGGGGGCCTGAACCGTGGTCAGCCCGTTGATATAGCGGTTCAACTCGCCCAGACCGATCTTTTCGGCATGCGCCGGAAGCGACAGGACAAGGGCGGCAAGCGGGGCCAGAAGGGCGATTTTCAGCATCATATCACAAGTATAGCAACGCCCGGCCCCGCTTCACAGGGCGGGCCGCGGCTGGTCGCGGAATTGTGCCCTGCCGTGCGACACATGGCCTTGCAATAAAGCAGCGCCAACGCATCCCTCTTGCGATTTTTCTTCCGGCTATTTTACCATCACGTGAAGAAAACATCTCAATTCAGGCCAAAGCCAGATATATCTTCCAATTATCATCGACTCCGCGCCCACCTTTGCCAAAACTTCCCTCGCCAATCGTCGCATCGTGCCTGCATCAGGCGACCCAAACCCAAGCGACGGATGGCACAAGATGAAGATCGTGGTTCTCGGTTCAGGTGTGATCGGCGTCACCTCGGCATGGTATCTTGCCAAGGCCGGCCACGAGGTCACGGTGATCGACCGCCAGCCCGGCCCGTCGCTGGAAACGTCTTTTGCCAATGCGGGCGAAATCAGCCCCGGATATTCGTCGCCCTGGGCCGCGCCGGGCATTCCGGCCAAGGCGATCAAGTGGCTGTTCATGAAACACGCGCCCCTGATCATCCAGCCCCGTCCCGACCTCGCCAAGCTGGGCTGGATGGCGCAGATGCTGGGCAATTGCACCACCGCCGCCTACCAGACCAACAAGCGCCGCATGGTGCGCCTGGCCGAATATTCGCGCGATTGCCTGATGGAGCTGCGCAGCGACACCGGCATTTCGTATGACGAGCGCACACAGGGCACGCTGCAACTGTTCCGCACCGCCAAGCAGGTCGAAGCCGCCGCCAAGGACATCGACGTTCTGCGCGCCGATGGCGTGCCGTTCGAGGTGCTGGACCGTGACGCCTGCATCGCTGCCGAACCGGGCCTTGCCAATGCGCGCGACAAAATCGCGGGCGGTCTGCGCTTGCCGGGCGACGAAACCGGCGACTGCTTCAAGTTCACGAATAGCCTTGCCGCCATGGCTGCCGCGCTTGGCGTCACCTTCCGCTACGGTATTTCCATAGACGCGCTGGAAGCCGACCTTGGCCGCATCGCGGCTGTCCGCACCTCGGCGGGCCGCATCGGTGCCGATGCTTTCGTCGTGGCATTGGGCAGTTACTCGCCCCGCCTTGTCGCGCCCTTCGGGATGAAATTGCCGGTCTATCCGGTCAAGGGCTATTCGATCACCGTTCCGATCACCGATGAGTCGCGCGCGCCCGTCTCGACCGTGATGGACGAAACCCACAAGATCGCCATCACCCGACTTGGCGACCGTATCCGCGTGGGCGGCATGGCCGAAATCGCGGGCTTCGACCTGTCGCTGAACCCTAAACGCCGCGCCACGCTGGAACATTCTGTCGAAGACCTGTTCGGCGGCGCGGGCGACCAAAGCCGCGCCAGCTTCTGGACCGGCCTGCGCCCGATGACGCCCGACGGAACCCCCATCGTCGGCCGTTCGCCCATGCCCAACCTGTTCCTGAACACCGGTCACGGCACGCTGGGCTGGACCATGGCCGCAGGCTCGGGCCGCATTCTGGCCGACCTCGTGTCGAACCGCGCGACCGAAATCGAAAGCGCCGATCTGGGCTTTGCCCGCTACGAACGGCAATCCCGCAAGCCCCGCCCGCTTGGTGCGGCCATTCCGGCCTGACGTCACGCTGACAGGGTGATCCCGCGGGATGGGTCGCGCAAGACTTGGGGGGGCAAATGCCTCGCCCGATCTTTTCGCGAAAACCCGCTTAATCCCCCAGTCGCAGCACCGCCCCTGCCAGCAAGGCGACTGTCGTGGTCTGGTCCAGATAGCCGGTCGGCTCCATCGCCCGTGATTCCTGAAACCGGCGGATCGCGCGACGCGAACGGTCGTCGAACACACCGTCCACCGTGCCCGGCTTCAGCTCCAGCACATCAAGCCGCCCCTCGATCGCACGCCGCCCGCCTGTCCCAAGACCAAGCGCCGTCTCGGCGGCCTGCCATTCGGCCACCTGTCCGCCCGTATCGGCCACCAGCGCGCCGATCCGCGCCCGCGCTTCGGCGGCAAAGGCACCCTGCGGATAGGCCTGCAAATAGGCACGGTATGCCGCCACCGTCTGCGCCTGCGTGGCGCGGTCCCAAGCCGCACGCTCGGCCGCCGCAGCCTCGCCCTGCCGCGCCTTTTCGATTTCGGCCAACCGTTCCTCGGCCAGATCGGCGTAAAGACCGTCGGGATATTTCGCCAGATAGGCGCGCAAACCGGCCTCGTCGCCCGCTGCGCCGCTTTGTTGCCAATAGGCACGGTCTGCGGCCTCGGTCGCCCGTTGCCGTTCTGCCGCTTCTGCCTCGAGCGCGGACGACCGCGCGTCGGCCTGTTCGGCCAGTTTCACGATCTGCTCGCGGGTCACATATCCCGTCGCCTCGTAGCCGTTCTTCCTTTGCCAACCGGTGATTGCAGAACGCGACCCCGCGCCGAACACACCGTCGATGCCCTTGGTGTCGAATCCCACCAGCGTCAGCCCGCGCTGGATCGCCCGCCGGTCATCGCGGCCAAGCGCCAGCGCCTCTTCCGCAGCACGCGCCGCGCGGGCAGGTTCGGCCTTGATCCGCGCAACCTCGGCCTGCGCGTCGGCCAGATAGCGGCCCTTTGGGTAGCGTTTCACATAGGCTTCATAGGCACCCAGCGTGCCCTGCTCGGTCGTGCTTTCCCAGAACACCGCTTCAGCATCCGGCCCCGGCAGCGGATCGACGGCTGCCGTGTCGCTGGCAGGCCGGAACGGCACCAGCGCCGACACAAACCCGTCGGCGGTCAGATCGGGATTGGCATCCAGCATCGCCGCAAGCGGCTGGCCGCGCAGCGGCAGGGCGGTCGCGGCGAAGTCGGCCACCCGTGCCGCATCGCCGCGCACCAGCGTCACACCCTGCGGCACCGTGACGGCACCGATCCCCGCATCCAGCCCCGGCCCCAAGGGCAGGCGCCGCGCTTCGGTCCCCAGCATCACAACCGCCCCGCCAGGGGCTTGCGCCGCCACTTCCAGCACGGTCGACAGCGGCACGCCAACCCCGTCGATGGTCGCCAGATCGGGCATCGACGCCTCGACGCCAAGGAACCACGTGTTCCCCGCCGATTGCGCGAAATGACCCGACAGCACGATCACCAGCCGCCCCGTCTCGGGCGCGTCCCGCACCAAGGGCGACAGCAACGCCCTGATCCCGCCGGTTTCAAGGTCGCGGCCGCTTGCCACGGCAAAACCTGCCGCCTGCAGGGGTGCCGCCGCATCCAGCGCTGCATCCGCCTCGGTAATGTCAGCCCCGTCCGAGTAATTCTCGTTGCCGACGATCACCGCCCTGTCCTGCGCCACGGCAGGCACAGCGGCGACCAGCAGCACGGCGGCCAGCGTCAATCGCAACATCGGCACATCCTCCAAGGGTTTGCCCAGTGAAACCCCGTCACCGCCCGCCGTGTTCCGGCAGGGCTGCGCCACCCGATCATGTCACGCGACAGCCGCGCATCGGGGAACATTCCCGTGAAGACACCAACGCGTCACTCCGACAGCAGGCCCGCCAGATATCGCCCGTAGTCGTTCTTGCGGAACACCTCGGCCCGCGCGGCCAGTTGCGCTGCGCTGATGAACCCCGCCCGATAGGCAATCTCGTCCGGGCTGCCCACCTGCAAGCCCTGCCGGTCAGTCAGCGTGCGCACAAAGTTTCCGGCATCCAGCAGGCTGCCATGCGTGCCGGTGTCCAGCCACGCAAAGCCGCGCCCCATCTTTTCGACCTGCAAAGACCCCTCGGCCAGATACATCTCCAAAAGATCGACGATCTCCAACTCGCCCCGCGCCGACGGCTTCACCTTGGCGGCCAGTTCCGGTGCGCGCCCGTCAAGATAATAAAGCCCCGTCACCGCATAGTTTGACGGCGGCACGGACGGTTTCTCGACGATCCCCGTGACCTGTCCCGTCGCGTCCATCGCCACCACGCCATAGCGTTCCGGATCGGCCACGCGGTAACCGAACACCGTGCCGCCGCTGTCGCGGGCATCGGCCGTCGCCAGTGCTTCGGGCAAGCCGTGGCCAAAGAAGATGTTGTCGCCCAGCACCATCGCACTGGGGGCACCGTCCAGAAAATCCGCCGCCAGCAGATAGGCCTGCGCCAGCCCGTCGGGTGACGGCTGGACGATATAGGTGAACCGCAGCCCCCATTGCGACCCGTCACCCATCAGCCGCTGGAACTGCGCCTGATCGTCGGGGGTGGTGATGATGGCAATCTCGCGGATACCGCCCAGCATCAGCACCGACAGCGGATAATAGATCATCGGTTTGTCATACAGCGGCAAAAGCTGCTTGGACACGCCCATGGTGATCGGCCACAACCGCGTGCCGGAACCGCCCGCCAGAATAATCCCCTTGCGCGTCATGCCGCCCCCTTCAACTCGTCCAGTATATCCACCAGCCCCGCCCGCCAATCGGGCCGCGCCACGCTGAAATCACGCGCGAACCCGCTGCAATCCAGCCGCGAATTCAAAGGCCGTTTGGCCGGAGTCGGATAGTCGCTGGTCGGGATATCGTTGATAGCACAGGGCAATCCGGCGCCTGCCATGATCGCCCGCGCGAAATCGGCCCAACTGGTATCGGGCGCTCCGGCAAAGTGGTGGATACCGCCCGCCTGACCGTCCGCCATAGCCCGCGCGGCGATGTAAAGCGCATCGGCAATCGCTGCCGCTGGCGTCGGCCCACCCACCTGATCGGCAACGACATTCAGGCTGTCGCGCGAAGCGCCCAGCCGCAGCATGGTCTTGATGAAATTCGCGCCATGCGCCGACACGACCCAGCTTGTCCGCAACACCAGCGCCCGTGCTCCGCTATCGATGATAGCAAGCTCGCCCGCCCGCTTGGTGCGGCCATAGGCGTTTTTCGGTGCGGGGGCATCTTCGGGCCGGAACGCCTGCGCCCCTGCCCCGTCGAATACGTAATCGGTCGAGATGTGCAGGAAAGGCACACCCAGCGCCGCGCACTCCCTTGCCATCGCGGCAGGCGCATCGGCGTTGACGACATGCGCCGCCGCTTCTTCGGCCTCGGCCTTGTCCACCGCCGTCCATGCCGCCGCGTTGATCACCACGTCGGCCCGCACAGCCCGCACAGCCGCCCCACAGGCTGCCGGATCGGAAAGGTCGGCGTCGTCGCGTCCCAGAAATTCGGCCTTTATGCCCGCAGGCACCCGCCGCGCCAGTTCCCGCGCGACCTGCCCCGTCTGGCCAAAGACCAGAACCCTCATGCCTTGACCCCCAGCCGCCGGCCCACGCCCGCGCGGTCTTGCAAGGCCCGCCACCATGCCTCGTTGTCCAGATACCACCGCACGGTGCGGCGCAGCCCTTCTTCCACCGTAACCGAAGGCCGCCAGCCCAGCTCGTCGCGGATGCGCGAGGGGTCGATGGCATAGCGCAGGTCATGCCCCGGACGGTCGGTCACGAATGTAATCAGCCGTTCGTGCGGCACAGCCGCGGGGCGCATTTCATCCAGCAGGGCGCAGATGATCCGCACCAGATCGATGTTGCGCGCCTCGTTCTCGCCGCCGATGTTATAGCTGCGACCCGACGCGCCGCGCGTCAGCACGGTCAGCAGGGCATCGGCATGATCTTCGACATAAAGCCAGTCGCGCACATTCTCGCCCGTGCCATAGACCGGAACAGGCTTGCCCGCCAAAGCGTTCAGGATGACGACGGGCACCAGCTTTTCGGGAAAGTGGAACGGGCCGTAATTGTTGGAACAATTCGTCATCACCACGGGCAGGCCATAGGTTTCGTGCCACGCCCGCACCAGATGGTCGCTTGCGGCCTTCGATGCCGAATAGGGGCTGTTGGGCGCATAGGGCGTGGTTTCGGTGAACTGGCCCGTCTCGCCCAGCGTCCCGAACACCTCGTCGGTCGAGATGTGGTGAAAGCGGAACGCTTCGGGCCGCCCTTGCGCCTGCCAATAGGCCCGCGCGGCCTCGAGCATGTTGAAAGTGCCGGTGACGTTGGTTTCGATGAAATCCTTGGGCCCGTCGATGGACCTGTCGACATGGCTTTCCGCCGCCAGATGCATCACCGCATCGGGGCGATGGGCAGCAAACACGCGGTCAAGCGCCGCACGGTCGCGGATATCGGCCTGTTCAAAGGCATAAAGCGGCGACGTGGCGACCGATGCCACATTGTCCAGACAGGCCGCATAGGTCAGCGCGTCCAGATTGACGACCCCATGCCCCCGCGCCACCGCCAGCCGCACCACGGCGGACCCGATGAACCCCGCTCCACCTGTCACCAATATCTTCACAGCGAACCCTCGATGAACGGCGACACCCAATCGCCAAAAGCCGGTGCCGCGCGATCCTTGTCCGAAAGGACCGGATCGGTCACGCCCCAGTCGATTCCAAGCGAATCCCAACGCACGCCACCATCGCAATCAGGCGCGTAAACGTCCGAGCATTTGTATTGCACCTCGGTATCGTCGCCCAGCGTAACGAAACCGTGCAGAAATCCCTTTGGCACCAGCAACTGCCGCCCGTTTTCGGCGCTCAGCTCCACCGTCACCCAGCGCCCGAACGTTTCCGACCCGACCCGTGCATCCACCGCCACATCAAGGATAGCCCCGCGCGAACAGCGCACCAGCTTGTCCTGCGCGTGTGGGGGTTTTTGGTAATGCAGGCCCCGCAGCGTGCCCTTGGCGGCCGAAAACGAATGGTTATCCTGCACGAAACCGATATCGAGTCCCGCCTCGGCCATGCGGCCTGCGTTGAACGTCTCGGCAAACCAGCCCCGCGCATCGCCAAATCGGCGCGGCGTCAGCACCAGAACGCCGGCCAGAGCTGTCGTGTCGATTTGCATCACGGGCACTCCACAGAATTACACAAGCGCCTTTACCGCTTGTGCAACCGCAAGGCCAAGCCGATTGTGCGACGCCTCGTCGTAATGCACCCCGTCAAGCATGCTGACCGAGATGACCTTGCCTGCATCCAGAAAGCCGATGCCGCGCGATTGCGCCAAGGCCTCGTAAAGCGGCGGCAGCGCTTGCGACCGCGCGGCACCGCCCCAGAACTCGGTCTTGATCGGTCCGACCTCGACCACCGGCGGGGGGCAGATCAGCAGGATTTTGAACCCGCCGTGGCGCGCCTGCATCTCGGTCGACATCGCCAGGTCAAGCAGCCCCGCGATGCCCGCCACCACGATCTCGGGCGTGGCGGCAAAGCGGGTCTTCACGTCGTTGGTGCCCAGCATAAGCGTCATCACATCGACAGGACCGTGGCTTTGCAGCGCCATCTTCAGCCCCTCGCGCCCGTCCATGATGTCGCCCATGACCGGGTCGGTGAAGGCCGCCGTGCGCCCCGGCAGCCCTTCTTCGGCCAGTTCCCAGTCCGGCCCCAGCGCAGCCTGCGTGACCGTTGGCCAACGCACTCCGTGCATAAAGCGTGCATAGACTGTGCGGTCGACGATGGGCGGCGTGCCATGCGTGTTGCTGTCGCCGAATGTGAACAAGACCGGCATGTTCCGTCCTTTTGATGTCGTGTCGCCGCAGGCTAGGGCGCGGCAAGCCAATCGTAAAGCGGCTTTGCCTCTTGGCCTTTGCCGCATCGATGCGCATATAGGGGCAAAGCTTTTCCTGATAGGGCCAGATAGGAAAATGACGATGTTTGGATTGGGCGAAACACCCGCACCCGCCGCCGATGTGATCAAGGACACCACCGAAGCGACCTTCATGGCCGATGTCATCGACGCCAGCCGCGACGTGCCGGTGATCGTGGATTTCTGGGCCACGTGGTGCGGCCCCTGCAAGACGCTCGGCCCGCAGCTCGAAGCGGCGGTCAAGGCGGCGGGGGGCAAGGTCCGCATGGTCAAGGTCGACGTCGACCAGAACCAGATGATCGCGCGGCAATTGCAGATCCAGTCGATCCCCACCGTCTATGCCTTCTGGCAGGGCCAGCCGGTCGATGGCTTTCAGGGTGCTGTGCCGCAGTCCGAGATCAAGAAGTTCATCGACCGCGTCGCCGCCCTCGCCGGAGACGGTGGCCTTGCCGAGGCGCTGGAAGCCGCCGAGCAGATGCTGGCCGAAGGCGCCGTGACCGATGCCGCCGAAACCTTCGCCGCCATCCTTGGCGAAGACGCAGGCAATGCCGCCGCCTATGCCGGTCTGATCCGCTGCCACCTTGCGCTCGACCAGTTGGAACAGGCCGAGGCGATGCTGACGGCCGTGCCGCCCGCGATGGCCAAAGCCAAGGAAATCGACGCAGCCCGCGCCCAGTTGGAGCTTGCCAAGCAGGCGGCCAATGCAGGCCCCGAACAAGACCTGCGCGCTGCGGTGCAAAAAGACCCGGCCGACCGTCAGGCCCGTTTCGACCTCGCCCTTGCGCTTCATGCGGCGGGCAAGGTGGACGAGGCGGTCGATACCCTGCTCGACCTGTTCAAGCTTGACCGCGACTGGAACGATGGCGCGGCCAAGGCGCAACTGATGACGATCTTCGATGCGCTCAAGCCCACCGATCCGGTCGTGCTCAAGGGCCGTCGCCGCCTGTCGTCGATCATATTTGCCTAACCTCCCATGCGGGCTATCTGACCGCCATGATGCACGCAGCCGACCTGCCGGAAACGGTACCCGTCTTCCCCTTGCCCGGAGCGCTTTTGCTGCCCCGCGGCCGTCTTCCGTTGCATATCTTCGAGCCCCGCTACCTTGCGATGATCGAAGATTGCCTGAAAACCAAGCACCGTCTGATCGGCATGATCCAGACGCGCGAAGTGCCGGGCACAGGGGAAAAACGTCTGAACTCGATCGGTTGCGCCGGTCGGTTGACCGGATTTTCCGAAACCGAAGATGGCCGCTATATGGTCACGCTGTCGGGCATATCGCGGTTTCGCGTCAAGGAAGAAATCCAGGGCTTCGCCCCCTATCGGCGCTGCAACGTCGATTGGTCGGGCTTTGGCCGCGACCTTGGCCCGCAAGAGGAAGACACGGGTTTCCAGCGCGAGGAATTCTTGGCCCTTCTCAACCGTTTCTTCCTGTCCTTGAACCTGTCGACCGACTGGTCGAGCCTGAAAGAGGCAGAAACCGAGTTGCTGATCAACTCGCTTTCCATGTTGTGCCCCTTTACACCCGAAGACAAACAGGCCCTGCTCGAAGCGCCTTCGCTGACCACGCGGCGCGAGACTTTGGTGACGCTGATCGAATTCGCCATGCGCGGCGGATCGGGCGAAGAGGTGATGCAATGACCGACCAAGCCACGGTATTCGACCGCCGGATGCTCGAATCCCTCGTCTGTCCGGTGACGCAGGCAACGCTGTCATACGATGCCGACCGTCAGGAACTGGTATCCAGACAGGCTAACCTCGCCTTCCCGATCCGCGACGGCATCCCGATCATGCTGATTTCCGAAGCGCGCTCCCTGAGCTGATCACGGTGCGCGGTAAACGCGCACCCTACGCTGTCCGCCGTAGGGTGCGCGTTCACCGCGCACCGGCACCCATGGCTGCCCATACCATCCCCACGCGTCGCTGCATCTCGGGTATGGCCGCCTGATGCGCCATGAAGGTGCCAACGGGCATCATCTCCCAACGCTGCCCTTCGTCTCCGAACCTGACTGCGGCAATGTCGGCTTCGTCCAGCCAGCCTCCGAACAGCCATGACATCCGCGCCGGATCGGTCATCGACGGCAATTCCTGACGGAACACCAGCCGCCCTTGGGGCAGGGCCAGCCCGAATTCCTCGGCAATCTCGCGCAGAACGCAGGCTTCGGCGCTTTCACTGCCCTCGCGTCCGCCGCCCGGCAAATCCCACATCGCCGCCCATGGCAGGCCTGCAAAATCGTCGCGCAGATAGACCAGCACGTGGTCTGCGCACAAAAGCACCGCCTTGGCCCCCACGAAATCGGGGGCGTCATCAGTCATTGATGTCGCGGTCCCACAGCTTCACCTGCCCCTCGCGCACGCCCATGGTGCGGCGCAGTCCGAACCATGCCAGCAGCGACATCACGGCGAACACCAGCACCAGCGCCGTCCAGCCGCCGCCCATCACCCCGAACCCCACCAACGCCCCCGTCAGAACCGCGCCGATGGCAAAGCCCAGGAAAATATACCCCGGTGCCAGCACCTCCAGCCCGCCAAGCAGAAATCCCGCGACGATCCAGACCCACCAGACCTGCCACAACTCCATCAGCCACGCCCCTTGAGCATCTTGAACGCGTCACCAAAGGCATCCATCACGCTTGTCGGCAACAGCACCGTCTGCTTGCCCGCGCCCGAAGCCACCGCCTGCAACGCCTCGACCTGTTTCAGCGCCACCTGATACTGCGCCGCTTCCAGCCCGCTTTCGGCAATCGCCACGGCGATCACGCCGGTGGCATAAGCCTCGGCGTCGGCCAACACGCGCCGCGCCTTGGCCGATTGCTCGGCGGCGTAAAGATCGGCGTCGGCGGCCAGTTCGACCGACCGTTTGCGCCCCTCGGCCTCCATCACCTGCGCCCGCCGTGCGCGTTCGGCGTTCAGTTGCTGCAGCATCGCTGCACGCGTCGCATCATCCAGATTGACGTCGAGGATTTCGGCCCGCGTCACCTCGACCCCCCAATCGTCCACCATGGCGCTGACCTGATCGCGCACCCGCTCGATCAACTGGGCGCGGTTGCTTTGCACCTGATCCAGCTCTAGCTTACCGATTTCAGACCGCACGATCCCCGCCACCGTCGTGGCAATCGCCCCGTCCACATCGCGGATGCGGTAGACGGTCTTTTCAGGTTCCGTGATGCGGTAAAAGACGCTGGTTTCCACCTTGACCAGCACGTTGTCGGCGGTGATCGCGTCTTGGCTGGCATTGGGAAGCTGCCGCTCAAGGATGGAAATCTTGTGCGGCACGCGGTCAAGGAAGGGCACGATAAAGTTGATACCCGGCCCCAGCACGGCCCGCAGCCGCCCGAAGCGTTCGACCACGTGCTTTTCCGACTGCGGCACGATCCGCACGCCAAGGAAAATGCACAGGATGATAAAGGCGGCAATCGCCAGAAAGACGGCGCTTCCGCCGAAAAGGGGCTCGTCCATCGAGAGGTCACTCCTGAAAATCGACACAACGGGAAGATGAGCACAGATGCGCCATAGCGCAAGCGGTCAGAACCGTGCCCGCATGAAGATGGTGATCGGCCCCAATCCGGGCGGCGGCTCACGGAAGGGCAGCGCGCGGATGAAGCCGTGCCGTTCATACAGGCGGATCGCGTCGCGCATAAAGACCGTCGTTTCAAGGCAGGCCCCCGCATAGCCCGCGCCGACCATCGCCTTTCCCAGCGCCTCCATCAGCAAACCGCCCAAGCCAGCACCCCGCGCGGCAGGGTCTAGCCAGACCTTGGTCACCTCGGCAGTCATCTCGTCGAAACCGGCGAAACCGGCATGGCCGACGATCTCGCCGTCGCGCAGCGCCACCAGCATCATCGCGCCCGTTCCGGTAAAGACCGACCGCAAGCGCGCCGCGTCTTCCGAATAGAACGCCTCGGGCACGCCCGCACCCGGATAGCCAAGCGCGACACATTCCGCAGCGTCCCACTGCGCCATCTCCGTCTGCATCCGCTTGATCACCGCGAAATCCGCAGCCGTCCGCGCCACCCGCACCTCTACCGTCATCCGAACCACTCCCCACACATCGCGCCCAGCCTAGCAGACCCGTGCCAGCCCGTGCTAATATTCGCTATGCCCGCCCTGTGCCGCGATTGCCTGACCCAGTTCGACAGCGGCCCCCGCTGCCCGTCTTGCCGTGGCCCGCGCATCCTGTCGCACCCCGAGCTGTACGACCTGTGCATCGCGCATATGGATTGCGACGCCTTTTACGCCTCGGTCGAAAAACGCGACAATCCCGATCTTGCCGATAAGCCGGTGATCGTGGGCGGCGGCACGCGCGGCGTGGTGTCGACCTGCTGCTACATCGCCCGCATCAGCGGCGTGCGCTCGGCCATGCCGATGTTTCAGGCGCTGAAGCTGTGCCCCGAAGCGGTGGTCGTGAAACCGCGCATGTCGGTCTATGTCGATGTCAGCCACGCCATCCGCGCGATGATGGAAGAGTTGACGCCTGCCATCGAACCCCTGTCACTCGACGAAGCCTTCCTCGACCTGACCGGCACCACCCGCCTGCACGGCGCACCGCCGGTGGTGCAAATGGCCCGCCTGCTGAAAAGGATGGAAAGCGAACTCGGCCTGTCCGGCTCGGTCGGCCTGTCGCACAACAAGTTTCTGGCCAAAATCGCCTCGGACCTCGACAAGCCGCGTGGCTTTTCGGTCATCGGCAGGGCGCAAACCGAATCGTTTCTGTCGAAACGCCCCGTCCGCATCATCTGGGGGGTGGGCACCGCCACCCAGACCGCACTGGAAGCGGCTGGCATCCGCACCATCGCGGATTTGCTGCGCTGGGACCGCCGCGATCTGAACGCCCGCTTCGGCAGCATGGGCGACAGGCTGTGGCACCTTGCCCGTGGCATCGACACCCGCCGCGTTCAGCGCGACGAACGACCCAAATCGATCAGCAAAGAGACCACCTTTTTCGAGGATACGTCAGACCCCGACATCCTCGACGGCCATCTGTGGCGGCTTGCCGAGCAGGTGGCCGATCGCGCCAAGGCCAAGCGCCTTGCCGGAAAGACGGTGGTGCTGAAACTGAAAACGGCCAACTTCCAGACCGTCACCCGTCGCCATGCGCTGGGCGATGCCACCCAAACCACCGACCGGATATACCGCGCCGTGCGCGAGCTTTACGACCACGCCGGAACGCGCGGCCCCTTCCGACTGATCGGCGTCGGCATCGCCGATCTGGTGACGCAAGCCGAGGCAGACCGACACGGCGACCTGCTTGACCCCGATGCCGGCAAACGCGCCGCCGCCGAACGCGCCACCGATGCCATCCGCGCCCGCTTCGGCAATGATGCCATCATCAAAGGCCGCGCCCTGCGCTGACGCTTGATTCAAGTTTCTTCAAAGAAAACTGGCCCTACTCTGCGGCCAGAGGCACCTGATCGCGCCCGATCTGCACCAGTTCTGCAATCACCCCTGCCATCAGCAGGCGGAACGCCTCGAAATCCGCTCGCGGCTCGATCCGCGCCTCGTCCATATACAACGCACGGTCGATTTCCACCTGCACCACATGCGCGCCGCGTGATGGCCGCCCGTAGGCCTGCGCGATATAGGCCCCCGCAAAGGGCGCGTTGCGCACGACGCGCAGCCCCGCCCCTGCAAAGGCTGCCTCGATCTGCTCGACCACGTCGCGCCCGGCCGCCGCGCCGAAACGGTCGCCCAGCACGACGTCGGGGCGCGGCTGGCCGGGGCGGGCATGGGCTTCTATCGCCTCGTGCGGCATGGAATGGCAATCAATCAGCACCGCCTTACCGAACAGGCCCAGAGATTCGTCTATCAGCCGCTTCAAAGCCTCGTGATAGGGGTGCCAATGCGTCCGCAGCCGCTGTTCGGCCTCGCGCAGGGGCAGCTTGCCGCGGTAAATCGCCCGCCCGCCGGCCACCACGCGGGGAATCACCCCCAGCCCCGACGACACGCGCGGGTTATGCGCGACGCGCATCACGCCTTCGATCACCGCAGGATCAAGCTCGTCCGCTGCGCGATTCAGGTCGAGATAGGCGCGGGGCGCACGCGCCGCGATCAACGGCGCGCCCACCAGTGGCGCATGGGCGAAAAGCCTGTCCACAAAGGCATCTTCCGACGACCGGATCACATGCGCGTCAAGCAGGCTGGCCTGAAGGAACGCAGGCGGATAGTCCTGTCCGCTGTGCGGCGAGGAAAACACCACCGGCGTGTCGCGGCGGTCGGGCAGCAAAAGGCGGTAAGCGTCCTGATCCATGCACACAGATATAGCTGGATTCTTTCCGATGCCAAAACCCCTTGAACCCCGCCGCGACTCCTTTTATAGACCGCCCACCGACGCGGAACCGCCCGCGTCTTTTTGTTTGGACAGGGCGGGGACATTTCGGCGCGTGGGCGGTTAGCTCAGCGGTAGAGCACTACGTTGACATCGTAGTGGCCACTGGTTCGATCCCAGTACCGCCCACCATTTCACCGCTTTCCTTGGAAAGCCTCAACGGATTTCAAGGCGCTGCGCGCCGCGAATGGGAGAAGAACGATGAAGGTTGCGAACTCGCTCCGCTCGCTCAAGACGCGTCATCGCGATTGCCAGGTCGTGCGCCGCAAGGGCCGCGTCTATGTGATCAACAAGACGCAGAAACGCTACAAAGCCCGTCAGGGCTGAGACGTTTCCGAGCTTGCCGATGCAGGGCCGCCTTCGGGCGGTCTTTTGCATATGTGGTCCGGCCAAACGGAGTTTGACGCAAACTCCGGACCGATTTCTGACGCAGAAATCGGTGGCCAACGTCGGATTGCGGAATTTGCGTCAAATTCCGTCGCGGTTTTTGCGTCAAAAACCGCTGTTGCGGCGGGCGTGGACCGTGCCTAGGGTTCGCGGCATAGACCCCAAGCCTTCGGTGGACCCATGCGCCTCTACCACTCCCCCACCTCTCCTTATGTCCGCAAGGTCATGGTCCTGCTGCACGAAACCGGCCTTTTGCCGCAGGTCGAACTCGTCAGCGGGTCCGGTTCACCCATCGACCCCGGCACCGCCCCGCTGGAAGCCAACCCCTTGGGCAAGGTTCCCGCGCTCGAACGTCCCGACGGCCCCGCGCTTTACGACAGCCGTGTGATCTGCCGCTATCTCGACGACCTTGCTGCGGCCGGCCTTTACGGCTCTGGCCCCGCCCTGTGGGACCGGCTGACGATCGAAGCCACCGCAGACGGCATCCTCGATGCGGCGCTGCTGATGGTCTATGAATGGCGGCTGCGCCCCGAACAGCACCGCTACGATCCGTGGGTCGAAGGGCAATGGGCCAAGATCGACCGCGCGCTGGATACGCTCGAGATGCGCTGGATGGCACAACTGCACGGCCCGCTCGATGCAGGCCAGATCGCGGCGGCCTGCGCACTGGGATATGTCGATTTCCGGCACGATGCCCGCGCATGGCGCGATACCCGCCCGCATCTGGCGGCATGGTATGGCGAATTTGCCAAACGCCCCTCGATGATCGCCACCCAGCCCGCCTGATGCTGCCTTGGCACGACTTTCTGGCCGTCTGGGCCTTTCTGGCGGCCAATATCGCATCGCCGGGGCCGAATGTGCTGAACACCATTGCCTTGGCAATGGGATCGGGCCGCGCGGCGGGCTTCGGCTCGGCAGCGGGGGTAGGGCTTGGCATCGGGCTGTGGTGCCTGTCGATGACGCTGGGCGTGGCGAGCGTACTCAACATCATCCCCGGCGCGCGGCTTGCGCTGACCCTGACCGCCATCGCGCTGCTTGCATGGTTCGCGCTGCGCTACGCCCGTGGCGCAATCGCAGGCTTTCACCACCGAGGGACCACGGCCCCGCCGCAAAAGGACGGCGCGGGCTTTGCCAGTGGCTTTCGCCGTTCGCTTGCCGTCAACGCGCTGAACCCCAAGGCGCTGACAAGCTGGCTTGCCGTGCTGGCGATGTTTCCCACCGCCCGCGCCACGGGGGCCGACATCGCCCTGCTGTGTGCGGGGGCCTGTGCCCTGTCGTTCGGCCTGCACGCCGGCTATACGCTGGCCTTTTCCACACCTGCCGCGCTGCGGGCCTATCTGCGCGCGGGCTGGCTGTTGCAAGCGGCGGCGGCGCTGATGTTCACGGGCTTTGCCCTGCGCCTGCTTATCGGCCTTTTCGCCTGAACACCGCCGCAAAGGGGCGGCCCAGCCACCCGCGTGCCCGCGTCAGCCCGCGCACCACCGCCGACCGCGCCCGCGACGGCCGCCGCAGCAGCCGCTCGAACAGCCAGCCGTAAAGCGCGCCGAACAGCACCTGCCAGACGTCATGCGCCCGTGCCTGCATGCGCGACCCGCCCACATACCCCGCCGACAGGATCACCGCACCCTGCACCCACGGATTTCCCGTGACGCAATCATGCACCAGCGACGAGGCACCAAAGACCGAGGCCGAGGTATGGGCCGACGGAAACCCGCTCCCGCCGCCATGCGGGCGGATGTTGATGGCGGCATCGCCCAAGACGGTCTTTGTGCCATGCGTGGCCAGCCACATGCCCACGAAGCGCAGCGCATATTCGCCTGCCTGACCGTTGGCGGCGGAACAGCCCCATGCTACCAGCGGCAAGGCCACCTGCAAGCGGTCTCCGATCCGCTCGGCATCGCGCGGCGCGGTGGCGACCGTCAGCGCAAGAACCGCCACCACCAGCCAAAGCCTGAAGCGCAAAACTACCGCGCCGATCTGCCCGCCCATATCCGTCCCCGCAATCCTTGCCTGTTGCGCCCGTCTATACCGGTCTTGCTCTGTCTTCGCTACGACTTGTCGCAGGGGCTGGGCTACGGCTTCGCCCGAACCAAAATGATGTGCGGGAACCTGCGCGACCGCCACTTAGGCCACCGATGCGGTGCTCGGGCGTCACGCGGCCGCAAGATTCCCGCGCCGCAGGCGGCCCCGGGCCAGACTGCGCCCGTTTGTCCGCTGGACGAAGGGGCGCACCTTGTCTAAAAGCCGCCCGGCAAGGCTGTGCGAAAGCGCGGCCCGACAGGCATATGGGGCGCGGGCGGAACCCGCGTTCTTGATAGGGAGAATATCTCGTGTCCCACGCAGACGAAACCTCGGGCAGCAGCGGCACCCGCCGCGACTTCCTGTATTACGCGACGGCCGGTGCCGGAGCGGTCGCGACCGGCGCAGCCGTCTGGCCGCTGGTCAACCAGATGAACCCCTCGGCAGACGTTCAGGCGCTTGCCTCGATCTTCGTCGATGTGTCCGCGGTCGAACCCGGAACGCAGTTGACGGTCAAATGGCTCGGCAAGCCGGTGTTCATCCGCCGCCGCACGCCCGCCGACATCGAAGGCGCGCGCGCCGTGGCGCTGACCGATCTGGTCGACCCCAACGGCGAGAACGCGAACAAGCCGAACGCCGACGCGTCCGACACCAACCGCACGCTCGACGAAGCGGGCGAATGGCTGGTGATGATGGGCGTGTGCACCCACCTCGGCTGCGTGCCGCTGGGCGATGCAGGCGATTTCGGCGGCTGGTTCTGCCCGTGCCACGGGTCGCACTACGATGCTGCCGGCCGCATCCGCAAAGGCCCCGCCCCGCGCAACCTGCCGGTGCCGGTCGCCGCATTCACCGCCGAAACCACGATCAAGCTCGGGTAAGGAACACACAGATGGCCGGAATTCCGCACGACCATTACGAGCCGAAAAGCGCTGGCGAGCAGTGGCTCTACAAGCGCTTGCCCATCGTCGGGCTGCTCTATGACACCATCATGATCCCGACGCCCAAGAACCTCAATTACATGTGGATCTGGGGCATCGTCCTGACCTTCTGCCTTGCGCTGCAAATCATCACCGGCATCGTGCTTGTGATGCATTACACGCCGCATGCCGACCTTGCCTTTGCGTCGGTCGAACACATCATGCGCGACGTGAACGGCGGCTACATGATCCGCTACCTGCACGCCAACGGCGCATCGCTGTTCTTCGTCGCGGTCTACCTGCACATCTTCCGCGGCCTTTACTACGGCAGCTACAAAGCGCCGCGCGAAGTGACGTGGATCATCGGCATGCTGATCTACCTGATGATGATGGGCACCGCCTTCATGGGCTACGTGCTGCCGTGGGGGCAAATGTCCTTCTGGGGCGCGACCGTCATCACCGGCCTGTTCGGGGCCATCCCCGGCATCGGGCCGAGCATCCAGACCTGGCTTCTGGGCGGCCCTGCCGTCGACAATGCCACGCTGAACCGCTTCTTCAGCTTGCACTACCTGCTGCCCTTCGTCATCGCGGGTCTTGTCGCCGTGCACATCTGGGCCTTCCACACCACCGGTAACAACAACCCCACCGGGGTCGAAGTGCGCCGCGGGTCAAAGGAAGAAGCCGCGCGCGACACGCTGCCCTTCTGGCCCTATTACATCATCAAGGACCTGTTCGCCCTTGTGCTGATCCTTGCTATCTTCTTCGCCGTGGTCAGCTTCATGCCGAACTACCTTGGCCACCCCGACAACTACATCGAGGCGAACCCGCTGGCGACGCCCGCGCATATCGTGCCGGAATGGTACTTCCTGCCGTTCTACGCGATCCTGCGCGCCTTTACCGCCGACGTTCTGGTGGTGAAACTGGCAAGCTTCATCAGCTTCGGCATCATCGACGCCAAATTCTTCGGCGTGTTGGCGATGTTCGGTGCCATCGCTGTCATGGCGCTTGCGCCTTGGCTCGACACCTCGTCGGTGCGGTCGGGCCGCTATCGTCCGATGTTCAAGTGGTGGTTCGCCCTGTTGGCCTTCGACTTCGTGGTGCTGATGTGGGTCGGTGGCCAGACGCCCACCACCTTTACCGCCTGGGTGTCGCTGCTCGCATCGTTCTACTGGTTCGGGTATTTCCTGATCATCCTGCCGCTGCTTGGCGTCATCGAAAAGCCGCTGCCGATCCCTGCGACGATCGAGGACGACTTCAACGCCCACTATTCGCCCGTCCAGGGCGGAACCAAGACCATCGCGGCCGAGTGAGAGGATACCCTGACATGATCCGTAACATCGCACTCAGCGCCAGCCTTGCCCTGACCCTTGCGGTCGCAGGCAATGCGGCCTTCGCCGCAGGCGAGGTCGAACATCACATCGAAGACGTGGCCTTCTCGTTCGAAGGCCCCTTCGGAACCTTTGACCGCAACCAGCTTCAGCGCGGGCTGCAGGTCTATACCGAAGTGTGCTCGGCCTGCCACGGGCTCAAGTTCGTTCCGATCCGGACCCTTTCGGACAAGGGCGGACCCGAGCTTCCGGCAGATCAGGTCCGTGCCTATGCCGCCAACTTCTCGGTGAACGACGAAGCCTCGAACCCGCAGCTGATCGATCCGGAAACCGGATCGGCCCGCACGCTGGAACCGGCCGACAAGTTCCCCGCGAACCATGCGGCAGGCGCTCCCGACCTGTCCTTGATGGCCAAGGCGCGCGCCGGCTTCCATGGGCCTTACGGGCTGGGAATCAGCCAGTTGTTCCGTGGCATCGGCGGGCCGGAGTATATCCACGCCATCCTGACCGGCTACACCGGCGAGGAAAAGGAAGAGGCGGGGACGACCTTCTACGAAAACCACGCCTTCTCGACCGGCTGGATCAAGATGCCCCCGCCGCTGTCGGACGATCAGGTCACCTATGCTGACGGCACTGCCGCGACGCTGGACCAGATGTCGATGGACGTGGCGACATTCCTGATGTGGACCGCCGAGCCGCACATGATGAGCCGCAAGGAAACCGGTTTCAAAGCCGTGCTGTTCCTGCTGGTCTTTGCCTCGTTGCTCTATCTGACGAACAAGCGCATCTGGGCTGGTGTCAAAGGCAAAAAGATCGCCTGAGACGACCCAACGATAACATGGAAAAGCCCCGCCATCGCGCGGGGCTTTTTCATTTTGCGGCCACGATTTTCCTGCGAAAGTCGCTTGAACATCCCGTCCATGCACCTTGGCAAAGGCCGGGGGGCTTATGCGCCCCCCGGACCCCCGCCGGATGTCTGGGTCAAGTGAAAGCCGAGCCGAGGTATTCGGCCAGCGCCTTTGGCGGATCGGCAAACAGCGTCGCCGTATCGCGTGGTGCATGGGCCACCCCGTCGGCCACCAGAACGGTCTGGCCGGAAAAACCCTGCGCGTCCTTCGGGTCATGCGTGACCATCAGCACCGTCGCCCCCGTGGCAACAGCGACCTCGGCCACCAAAGCCAGCATGTCGCGTTTCAGCGCAGGGCCAAGTGCCGCGAAAGGCTCGTCCAGCAGCAGCAGAGGCCGCGCCCGCAAAAGCGCCCGCGCCAGCGCTGCCCGCCCCGCCTGCCCGCCTGACAGTTCCGCCGGTCGCCGTGCGCCCAGCCCGGCCAGCCCCGTGCGCTTCAAGGCGTGGTCAATCCGGGTGCCCTGTTCCGGCGTGGGCCGCAGCTGCGGCGACAGGCCCAGCGCAAGGTTCTGCGCCACGGTCAGATGCGGAAACAGGTTCTGGTCCTGAAACAGAATGGTCACGGGCCGCTCGCCCGCCGCCAATGTGGCAAGGTCTGCCCCCTCCCACAGCACCCGCCCCGACTGCGGTATCGCAAAGCCCGCCACCGCATTGAGCAGCGTCGACTTCCCCGCCCCCGAAGGGCCGATCACGGCGACAAGCGCCCCCTTGGGCACCGTGAAATCTGCCTCCAGACGGAAGCCGGGTTCGGTCAGCACGATTCGATCAAACTGCAGCACGGCGTCCCATCCCGTCGAAAAGTGCGAAAAGCCCGAAACTGGCGGCCACCAGAACCAGCGCAGCACCTGCCGCCGCCTCCATCCGGTATGCCCCCATCAGCCGATGCACGAAAAGCGGCAGCGTCGCCCCGCTTTCCCCCGCGAACAGCGTGATGACTCCCAGATCGCCCATCGACAGGGCCGCCGCGACGCCCGCGCCAAAACCAAGCGGCCGCGCCAGCCGTGGCAGGGTCAGCCAGCGCAACCGCGCCATGCCGCCCAGCCCAAGCGACCGTGCCAGCCGGTCGTAATCGGCCTGTAGCGCCCGCGCCTCGGGCAAAAGCAGGCGGTAAGCGTAGGGCAGCGACAAAAGCGCGTTCACCAGCACGGTCACGGGCAGCGCAAGCGCCTCGGGCCGCACAAAGGGCTGCACGGTCATGAACAGCCCCGTTCCCAGCACCAGCCCCGACACCGCCAGCGGCAGCGTCGCCACCGCGTCGAAGACCGCCGCCCCGCGCGCGCGCCGCGCCACCGCCAAGGCCAGCACCAGCGCTGCCGCCATGGTCACCGTGGTCGACATCAGTGCCACTGCAACCGACCGCGCCAGCGCCGCCATCATGCCTGCAGGCAATTCCGCCAGCCCCGAAAGCCCGCGCCAGACGACCGCACCCAAGGGCACCAGCAGAAAGGCGGCTGCCAGCCCGATCGCCAGCCCGTCGGCCCAGCGCCGCCAACCCTGTGGCGACGCCAGTTCCAGCCGCCGCCCCACGCCCGCGCCAAAACCGGTTTGGGTAAGCAAACTCCACCCCAGCACCACCGCCCCCGCCCCCAGCGCGAATTGCACGACAGCCAGCGCCGCCGCGCGTGCTGGCGCATAATCGAACCGCAGCGCCTGATAGATCGCCAATTCCACCGTCGTCGCCCCCGGCCCGCCGCCCAGCGTCAACGCCACGGCAAAACTGGCAAGGCAGATGGTGAACACCACCACCGCCGCCCCCGGAAGGACCGCGCGCAGCATCGGCACCTCGAGATGCCGGAACTGCGCGACAGGCGGCATGCCCAGCGATTGCGCCAGCCGGAACCGCTCGGCCGGGATCGCTTGCCAGCCCATCAGCAGCATCCGCGTCACCAAGGGCAGGTTCAGGAAGACATGCGCCAGCACGACGCCGTGTAATCCGTAAATCGACAGCGGCGGCAGCCCCGCCAAGGCCAAGGCATCGCTCACAACGCCCGACCGTCCGAACACGGCAAGCAGGCCCAGCACCGCCACAATCACCGGCAACAGGAAAGGCGCGCCCATCAGCGAGATCAGCGCCGCCCGCCCCGCGAACCTGCGCCGCGCCAAGGCCCGCGCCACCGGCACCGCCAATGCGCATGAGATCGCCGCCGACAGCGCCGCTTGCAGCACCGTAAACCGCACCGCCACCCAGTCGAACGGGGCGGGCCAAAGGCTGCCTGCCCCCGACCCGACGACACCGGCAAGCCCCAGCGTCAGCCCGACGACAAGGGCGGCGACGACCGCCGCCCCCGGCGCGGGGCTTATTTCGCCAACGCGGCTTGCCATTCGGCCAACGCGCCATCCCGTGCCGCCGCCGCCTCGTCGGCTGTCATCAACAAAGATCTGGCAGGGCGGAAACGGTCGAACCCTTCGGGCAATCCCGCCGCAGGGGTGACGGCCGGATACATCCAGTTCGTCGTGGCAATGGTCGACTGGAAGGCATCGCTGCCGATGAAGGCAAGGAATTTATCAGCCAGTTCGGGCTGGTCGGTCGCGGCCAACTTTCCGGCCACCTCGACCTGCATGTAATGGCCCTCGTCGAACACCGCCGCCGCCTTGCTGTCGTCCTGCTCGGCGATCAGGTGATAGGCGGGCGAGGTGGTGTAAGACAGCACCATATCGGCCTCGCCTTCGGTGAACAGCCCGTAGGCTTCCGACCATCCCGGCGTCACGGTCACGATGTTGTCGGCCAGCGCGGCCCAGATGTCCTTGGCCTTGTCGCCGTAAGCCGCCTTGATCCAAAGCAGCAGCCCCAGACCGGGGGTCGAAGACCGCGGGTCTTCGATCACGATTTTTAGGTCCGAAGCCGCCAGTTCTTCAAAGGTCTTGGGCACGTTCGTCACCTTGGTCTTGTCGTAGACCATCGCGAACCAGCCCCAGTCGTAGGGCACGAATTCGGCATCCGCAAAGGGCACCGGCAAGGTGTTGGCCCATGTCTGGCCATGCGGCGCGAACAGCCCCGTCGCCCGTGCGGCAGCCGTCAGGCTGGTATCCAGCCCAAGCACCACGTCGGCGTCCGACGTTTTGCCCTCCATCTGCACACGCGCCAGCAAAGCGGCACCATCGCCTGCCGCGACGAATTTCAGGTCGCAGGCGCAGGTGGCCTCGAAGGCCTTTTCCACTGCCGGGCCGGGGCCCCATTCGGCAACGAAACTGTCATAGGTCAATACGGTAAGCACAGGTGTCTCGGCTGCCGCCACAGTGGCGACAGTTGCGAAACCCAGCGCAAGGATCGAAGCTTTCATGTCTTCCTCCAATTGCGACGGGACAGGTCGGGCTTGGAGAATTCCATGCACCTTCCCTCCGCCGGTATGATCCGGTTCAGGTTCAACGGGTCCGCTTTCGCATCTCAGCCTGACAAGTCAGGCACCCCGAGGTAAGTGCAAACATAGGCGAACGGCAGGCGGGTGCAAGGGGCGGGTCAAGACGGCACAGGCCGCGCGACAGCCACGCCGTTGCACGCCTGCAGCGTTTGGCCTAAAGCAAATGCCGCACAGCAGGGGCGCGCATATGTCTTTCAACACCTTCGGCCATATCTTCCGCGTCACCACATGGGGCGAAAGCCATGGCCCCGCACTTGGCTGCACGGTCGATGGCGTACCCCCCGGCATCGCGCTGACCGAAGCCGATATCCAGCCATGGCTCGACCGCCGCAAACCCGGCCAGAACAAATTCACCACCCAGCGCAAGGAACCCGATCAGGTCCGCATCCTGTCGGGCGTGTTCGAGGGGCGGACCACCGGCACGCCGGTGCAATTGATGATCGAAAACACCGACCAGCGGTCGAAAGATTACGGCGACATCGCGCAGGCCTTCCGCCCCGGCCATGCCGACATCACCTATCACCAGAAATACGGGCACCGCGACTATCGCGGTGGCGGGCGATCATCTGCACGCGAAACCGCTGCCCGCGTCGCGGCGGGCGGTATCGCGCGGCAGGTTCTGGCCTCGCTTGCCCCGTCGCTCGCCATCAGCGGCTACATGGTGCAGATGGGCAACCGCGGCATCGACCGCAGCCGCTTTGACGCAGGCCAGATCGACCAGAACCCCTTTTGGTGCCCCGATGCCACGGCCGCCGCTGACTGGGCGACCTATCTCGATGACCTGCGCCTATCGCACAATTCGGTCGGCGCGGTGATCGAAATCACCGCCCGTGGTGTTCCCGCGGGCCTTGGCGCGCCGCTCTATGCCAAACTCGACAGCGATATCGCCGCAGGGATGATGTCGATCAACGCGGTCAAGGCGGTAGAAATCGGTGACGGCATGGCCGTGGCCGCTTTGACCGGCACCGACAATGCCGACGAAATCCGCATGGGGCCGAACGGGCCGGAATTCCTGTCGAACCACGCGGGCGGCATTCTTGGCGGCATTTCGACCGGCCAGCCCGTCGTATGCCGCTTTGCCGTCAAGCCGACATCCAGCATCCTGACCCCGCGCCAGACGATCAACACCAAGGGCGAGGAGTTGGACCTGATCACCAAGGGCCGCCACGACCCCTGCGTCGGCATCCGCGCCGTTCCGGTGGGCGAGGCGATGATGGCCTGCATCCTGTTGGACCATCTGCTGCTGGACCGCGCCCATACCGGCGGCCTGCGCGGCAAGATCGGCTAAGCCCCGCCCCGCAACTGCGCGTGAAATTCGCGCAACAGCGGCACGCGGCGCGGGCGGAAGCTGGCGCCCGTCGGCTCGGCCCGCCCGATGCGGCCCACGTCGAAGCGGCGAAAGTCCTTGCGCAGGCAGCACCATGCCAGAAGCATCAGCGACCGGTCCAGAAACACGATCGACAGCGGCCAGATGCTGCGGCTGGTCACCGAACCGTCCTTGTCGCGGTAGGTGATCCGCAATTCGGCCTCGTCCCATGACGCTTGCCGGATCAGCGCCAGATGCGGCGGCGCGGGCGGGCGCGTCTGAAAGCGATAGGTTTCCTGCACCGCATGCATCGCCTGCCGCTGCACCCGTTCCGGCAAGCTGGCCACGATCTTGGCCTGCGCCACCTTTGCCGCCTCGGCCAGCGCGGGGTCGCCTGCCAGACGCACCTCGGCCAGCCCCAGCACCAGCGCCTCGACCTCGAGCTGCGTGAACATCTGCGGCGGAAGTGCAGGGTCTTCGGCCAGCGTATAGCCAACCCCCGCCTCGCCATCGATCAGGGCACCTCCGGCCCGCAGCGACGCGATATCACGGTAAAGCGAGCGTTCCGAAACGCCCGTCTCAGCCGCCAGCCGCGCCGCCGTCACCGGCTGCGGCAACATCCGCAGCGCCTGCAACAGGCGAAACAATCTGTCTGCGCGGGCCATGCGGGTTCCTGCCAGCTTCTGTCAGGAAGCCTAGCGCATAACTGCCTTACGAACCAACACCGAAAGGAAAGCCATGTTCACCCTGTTCCACGCCCCGCAAAGCCGCTCGACCCGCATCCTGACCGTGATCGAGGAAATGGGCATTGCCGACCGCATCGCCCTGCACATCGTGAATATCCTCCGTTCCGATGGCACCGGAGCCGCCGATCCCGCCAACCCGCACCCGGAATCAAAGGTGCCTGCCCTGCGCCACAACGGGCAGACCGTTACAGAATCCGCCGCGATCATGCTGCTGCTGACCGATGCCTTTCCTGAAACCAACCTTGGCCCTATGGCAAGCGACCCGCAGCGCGGCGCTTACCTGACGTGGCTGTTCTGGTATGGCGCGGTGATGGAGCCTGTGCTGATCCAAGGCGCCGCCGGCCTGTCGCATCCGGCGCTGACCAAAACCTACCGCGGCATGGAAGAACTGACCGCCCGCCTGCGAACTGCGCTGGCCAATGGCCCGTGGCTGCTGGGCGAGCGGTTCAGCGCCGCCGACATCCTGCTGCAATCGCCGTTCTTCTGGTTCAAGGATGCGACCCCCGATGACCCGCTGATACGTGACTGGCTGGCCCGTGGCACGGCCCGCCCCGCCTTTCGGCGCGTCATGCAGGCCGAAGAGCTGCGCCGTGCCGCCTAAACGGGGCGGCGGCTGATCTGCACCGCAAGGATGCCGCCCGCCACCACCGCAACGCCAAGCAGGTCGAGCGGGCCGATCTTCTCGCCCAACAGCAGGGCGGCGATCACCACTCCGAAAAACGGGTTCAGAAAGTGGAACGTCGCCGCCCGCACCGCCCCGATCCGCCGCACCAGCGCGAACCACAGCAGCGTTGCGGCCAGTCCGGGAACGAAAATCTGATAGGCGAATGCGGCCATGAACGGCCCCGTCAGGTTCAGCCGTGGCGTCTCGAACCCCAGCGCCAGCACACCCAGCGCGACCGCCCCCACCAGCATCTGCAACCCGACCACCATCAGCATGTTGCCCTGCCCGCTGGCCGACCGCAGCGTCAGCGTGGCGACAGCCAGCGCCAGCGCCCCGCCGATGCACATGGCCACCCCCAGATGATCGGCCCCGCCCTCGACCCGCGTTCCCATGATCAGCGCCACGCCTGCGAAACCGGCGACAAGCCCCGCCACGCCCAACCGCCCGATCCTGTCACCGCGCAATGCCCAGCCCAAAGCGGCCACGATCAGCGGCATAGACGCCGCGATGATGACGGCAAGCGACGCCTCGATCCACTGCAACGCCAGAAAGTTCAGCCCCAGATAGGCGGCGTTCTGGCACAGCCCGAACACCACGACCGACCGCCGCTGCCCCGCCTGCAACCGCCACGTCTGGCCCATGGCCAGCGCCACCCCGATGGCAAGCGCGCCCGAAATCGCAAAGCGGCAGGCCAGCGCGTAAAGCGGCGGCGCATCGGCCACGATGATCCGCGCCGTGGCAAAGGCCGAAGACCACATCAGGCTGAACATCAGCCCCATCCCCACCGCCCGGATATCCATAAAACGCCCCCGTAGGGTGCGCCGTCACGGCGCACCGGTCGCTCACCTTGTGCCGCGCAGCCACACCCGACGCAAGCAAAAGGGCCGCCCCCAAAGGGCGGCCCCGCATCGGCCCGAAAGACCGACGAAAAGATCAGGCGTTGACGCTGTCTTTCAGTGCCTTGGCGATCGAGAATTTGACCTGCTTGTCGGCGGGCTTGGTCACGGTCTCGCCCGTGGCGGGGTTGCGGACCTGACGCTCGGGGCGGGCGCGGCAGACGACCTTGCCCAGACCCGGCAGAGTGACGGCACCGCCCGCTGCGACTTCGCGCGACACGACGGCTGCGATGGCGTCGAGCGCAGCACCGGCCAGTTTCTTGTCCGAACCCATTTCCTCGGCCAAAGCGGCAACAAGCTGCGTCTTGGTCATCGGTTTCTGCATTCTCTTTATCCTTCGTTTCTGGCCCGCCCTTCAAGGCGGGAATGTCCCTAGTGCAAGCGACTGTCTTGCCGCTAAATTAGGTTTTGTCGAACAAATCAAGCCAATTTTGCGCAGGATGCCCGGAATAGGCGACCGTTTTCACAGGAAGGCCGTCTCGTCGAAGCTGCGCAGCTTGCGGCTGTGAATGCGCTCGATGGGCATTTCGCGCAGCCGCTCCATCGCCCTCACGCCGATCAGCAAATGCCGCGCCACCTGCGTCTTGTAGAATTCCGACGCCATTCCGGGCAGCTTCAACTCGCCATGCAGCGGCTTGTCCGACACGCACAGCAGCGTGCCATAAGGCACGCGGAACCGGAAGCCGTTGGCGGCGATGGTGGCGCTTTCCATATCCAGCGCAATGGCGCGCGATTGTGACAGGCGCTGCACCGGTCCCGACTGGTCGCGCAGCTCCCAGTTGCGGTTGTCGATGGTGGCGACCGTGCCCGTGCGCATGATCCGCTTCAGCTCATAGCCTTCCAGCTGCGTGACCTCTTCGACCGCATCTTCCAGCGCGATCTGGATTTCCGCCAAGGCGGGGATCGGCACCCAGACCGGAAGATCGGCGTCAAGCACGTGGTCCTCGCGCAGATAGGCATGGGCCAGCACGAAATCGCCCATCGACTGCGAATTGCGCAGCCCCGCGCAATGGCCCACCATCAGCCACGCATGCGGGCGCAGCACGGCGATATGGTCGGTCGCTGTCTTGGCATTCGACGGCCCGACCCCGATGTTGACCAGCGTAACCCCCTGCCCGTCGGGACGTTTCAAGTGATAGGTCGGCATCTGCGGCATCTTCGACGGGCTTTGCAAAACCCCGCTCCCCGCCGTGAGTATCTGATTGCCCGGCGCGACAAATGCGCTGTAGCCGGATTCCGGATCGCCCAGAACCGACCGCGCATAGGCTTCGAATTCATCGACGTAGAACTGGTAGTTGGTGAACAGCACGTGGTTCTGGAAATGCTCCACATCGGTCGCCGTGTAATGCACCAGTCGCGCCAGCGAATAATCGACCCGTTGCGCGGTAAAGGGCGCAAGGGGCTGCGACCCGTCGGGGTGAAACTGCCGCGTGCCGTTCACGATATCGTCGTTGGTGGTGGCAAGGTCAGGCACGTCGAACACGTCGCGCAGGCTGAAGTCGAGCACGCCTTCCTGCGGAACCGTTACGTTCGGATTGCCCGCCACGGCAAAATGCACCGGCATCGGCGTGCCCGACGCGCCGATCACCACGGGCTGGCCATGGTTCTGGATCAACAGCCCGATCTGCTGGATCAGATAATTGCGAAACAACCCCGGCCGCGTCACCGTGGTCGAATAGCTGCCCGGAGCCGCGACATAGCCAAACGACAGACGCGAGTCGGTCTTGACATGGCTGGTCGTGGTCAGCCGGATTTCGGGGTAAAAAGCCCGCACCCGCGCCTGCGGCTTTTGCCCGGTGACCGAAGCGGCGAAATGCGTCGACAGGAAGGCCGTCGCCCCGTCATAGATTTCTTCCAGCCGGTCGACGGCGGCGGCGGGGTCGTAAAAGGCCTGCGGGGCCGGAAGGTCCGGCATCATCACCGGCAGCGCGTCATCGTGCATTGTCTTTTCTTCTCGTTTTGATCCGGCATCTAAGCCGAAACCCGCCCCCCCGCGCAAGTGAAGCCTTTGCAACAGGCCATCCCGCGCGGTGCGTGCACAGCACACACCCTACGACAGGCTGCCCCCCACCGCCCCCCTTGCAGCGCATCGCCGCGCACCCGATAGTCGGCCTCATGAAAACCCTGCTCTCCATCGGTCACGGCTATTCCGCACGCGCCCTGTCGCGCCGCCTTATCCCCATGGGATGGCGCGTGATCGGCACCACCCGCTCGTCCGCCAAAGCCACCGCGTTGCAGGCAGAGGGCGTCGAGCCGCTGTTGCTGCCCGGCCCGCTGGCACCCGCCCTTGCGCAAGCGACGCATATCCTGTCGTCGGTCGCCCCCGATGACGACGGCGACCCGATCCTGCGCGACCACCGCGCCGAACTTGCCGCTGCAAGGCCCGAATGGGCAGGCTATCTGTCCACCACCGCCGTCTATGGCGACCATCGGGGCGGCTGGGTCGACGAGACGACACCGCTGACCCCGACCACCCGCCGCGGCGCTGCCCGCGTGCTGGCCGAAGCGGAATGGGCAGCCCTTGGCCTGCCTTTGCACATCTTCCGCCTTGCGGGCATCTACGGACCCGGCCGCGGCCCGTTCGAAAAGGTGCGCGACGGAACCGCCCGCCGCATCCTGAAACCCGGTCAGGTGTTCTCGCGTATCCATGTCGACGATATCGCCCTGACCTTCGCCGCCTCCATCGCACGCCCGAACCCCGGCGCGGTCTACAACCTATGCGACGACGACCCCGCCCCGCCCGAGGATGTGATCGGCCACGCCGCCACGCTGCTGGGCCTGCCGCTGCCTCCGGCGGTTCCCTACGATCAGGCCGAGATGACCCCGATGGCCCGCAGCTTCTACGCCGAATCCAAACGCGTGCGAAACGACCGCATCAAGACCGACCTTGGCGTGACGCTGCTCTATCCCACCTATCGCGAAGGCCTCGCCGCCTTGCTGTCGGGCGAAACCACGCCCGACTGACCGACCGCGCGGCAGGGGGGCTGTCTGCCCCCCACGGCTCGCCAAGGCTCGCCTCCCCCCGAGAGTATTTGCACAAGCGTGAAACAAAACCGCTTTCCGCTTTCACGCTGGAACAAATATCCTCGGGGGGCGGGGCGCGGTACGCGGCCCGGTCGGGGGGCGCAAAGCCCCCCGCCACGGGCGGTTGCGGGCGCTTGCGCAAAAAATTCCGGTCACGTTCCCTTGAACCCCGCGTGAGGCTTCCCACTTATAGCCATGCGGACCGGGCCCCTCTGACGGCATATACATGTCGTGATGTCGGACCGCATCGAGTGCGCTCGATGTCATGCCCGGTTCTTTGGCTGACCTCTCGGCGCGTGTAACAAACCAGAGAGGTCCATTCGATGGAATTCCTTTTCCTGCCCTTCCTTGCCACACCGGTCTGGATGTGGCTTGTCTTCGTTACGCTGGTCATCGGCCTTCTGGTCCTCGACCTCGGCGTCCTGCACAAGGACGACCACGAGATCGGTGTGGCGGAAAGCCTCAAGCTTTCGGCCATGTATATCGCCCTCGGCCTCGGCTTTGCGGGGTTTGTCTGGTGGCAACTGACGCCGCAGGCAACGGCGCAGTATCTGACCGCCTTCGTGGTGGAAAAGACGCTGGCGCTTGACAATATCTTCGTCATCGCGCTGATCTTTTCCTTCTTCGCCATCCCGCGCCAGTACCAGCACCGCGTGCTGTTCTGGGGCATTCTGGGCGTGATCGTCCTGCGCGGCATCATGATCGCGCTGGGGGCCACGATCGTGGCGAATTACGGCTGGGTGCTGTATCTGTTCGCCGTGTTCCTGATCTTTACCGGCATCAAGATGCTCTTCGTGTCCGAGAAAAGCCACGACCTTGCCGGCAACCCGCTGCTCAAATTCCTCAAGCGGCGGATGAACGTGACGGATAAGGTCGCGGGCAACGATTTCTTCGTGCACAAGCCGCACCCCGAAACGGGCAAGATCACCCGCTACGCCACGCCCCTGTTCCTTGCGCTGGTGCTGATCGAAGTGGCCGATCTGGTCTTTGCGGTCGATTCTGTCCCTGCCGTGTTCACCATCACCACCGACCCGTTCATCGTTTACACCTCGAACATCTTCGCCATCCTCGGCCTGCGCGCGCTTTACTTTGCGCTGGCGGCGATCCTGCATCGCTTCGCCTATCTGAAATATGCGCTGTCGCTTCTGCTGGTGTTCATCGGATCGAAGATCTTCATCGCCGATCTGATGGGATGGGAGAAATTCCCGCCCGCATGGTCGCTGGGCATCACCTTTGCCATCCTTGGTGCGGGCGTGCTGTTCTCGATCTGGAAAACCCGTGGCGGCAGCGGGCCTGACGGCAAATCGTCCGCCACGGTCTGACCTGCAACGCCCTTTCAACGCCCGAAGCCCCATGCTTCGGGCGTTGCCTTTTTTGCGCGCCCAAGGTTTACATGGCCGTGTAGTCAGTAACCTTTGTGAGCAAACCGATGTCTCCGCGCGACAAGCTTTCCACCTTTCTCGAAAATCCGGTCTTCAACATGGTGATCCTTGCGGTCATCCTGTTCAACGCCGCCCTGATGGGGTTCGAGACGTCACCCACCATCATGGCCCGTGCCGGCGGTCTGATCTCGGCGCTGGACACCGCCTGTCTTGTGATCTTCGTGGCCGAACTGGCCGCCAAGCTTTACGCTGGCGGGTTGCGCTTCTTTCGGTCGGGCTGGAACCTGTTCGATTTCATCATCATCGCCATCGCCCTACTGCCCGCTGCGCACGGCCTTTCGGTGCTGCGCGCCATGCGGGTGCTGCGGGTGTTGCGGGTCATTTCCATCGCCCCGTCGCTGCGTCGCGTGGTCGAAGGCTTCATCACAGCCCTGCCCGGTATGGCCTCGGTCTTTTTGCTGATGGGCATGATCTTCTATGTCGCCGCCGTCATGGCAACCCAGCTATACGGCGCCGATTTCCCCCAGCAATTCGGCACCCTTGCCGCCTCGGCCCTCACGCTGTTTCAGGTCATGACGCTGGAAGGTTGGGCAGGCGACGTGGTGCGCCCGGTCATGGAGGTGCAACCCTATGCATGGGCGTTCTTCCTGCCATTCATCCTGATCACCACCTTTGCGGTGGTGAACCTGCTGGTCGGCCTGATCGTCAATTCGATGCAGGAAGCCGCCGAAGTCGACAAGAAGGCCATCGAAGAAGCGCAGCAACAACAACTGCTTGCACGGCTTGACCGGATCGAGGCCCTGCTAAAGCGCTAATCGGCCGCCGTTTCGACCTCCATGGCGAGGGCGTCAAGATCGATGTCCTCGCCATTGGCCAGCAAGATCACGCTGACACCGGTGGTCAGGTTGCGCTGGTAATAGGTCGACGTGCCCATCCAGCTTCCCGAATGCATGGCGTAATCGTCGCCATCCACGGTTTCCAGAAACCAGCCGTAGCCATAGCCCTGCCCGTCATCGTCGATCGGGCTGCCATCGTCGAGCGCACCGTTGGTCACAAGCACCGACATATCGTCGAGCAGATCGCCCGCATCCAGCGCCGCTTCGTATTTGGCAAGATCGGTCAGGTTGGTAAAGACGTTGCCGTCGCCCTCGATCACCGTCGCTTCGTGCGCCGTGTCAAAGTTTCCGCCGGTTCCGTCATAGCCCGTCACCAACAAGTCTGGCACAGCGGGGGTGACAAGCGCCGTCTCGTCCATGCCAAGCGGGCCCCACAGACGGCGTTGCAGCACATCGCCCAGCCCGTCGGCATCGTCCGCTGCCACCACGATGGACCCAAGCGTTACATAACCGCTGTTGGAATATTCGAATTCCACCCCCGGTTCCGCCGCACGCGGTGCATCGGCCAGCCATGCCACCACATCGTCGTTCGTGGTGTCTTCGTCGACATCGAGCGTGTCGTTCAGATAATCGGGCAGGCCGCCGATGTGGTGCAGCAAATCGTTTACCGTCAGGGGCCGCGCGGTGCCGCCGTCGCCCAGCGCGGGCAGCAGATCGGCGGCTGCGGTGTCGGGGGTGTAAAGCCCCTCATCGATCTGCATCGCCGCCATCAGCGCGGTCATTTCCTTGGACAGGCTTGCAAGATCAAAGATCGACTGCGGCGTGACCGGCGTTTCGCTGTCGATATCGGCATATCCATACCCTGCCATATGGATCACCTCGCCCCCGCGCGTGACAAGCACGGCCAATCCGGGTGTGTCGACCCCGATCACCGGATCGACAGCCGCGTCGACGGCCGCAATCTGCGGTTCGGCAAGGGCAGGCAGGGGCAGCAAAACGGCCGCCAGCACATAACGAAACATCGGTCATTCCTTCGTAAAAACGGGTCAGGCCCGCTTGGTCACCACAGCCACACCCAAAGCCGCCAGAACCCGCGCCTCGATCTGCGCGGCGTCCAGACCGGCCACCTCGTACATCCGCTCGGGGCTGGCCTGATCGATAAAGATATCAGGCAAAACCATGCTGCGGAATTTCAGCCCGCGGTCAAAAATGCCTTCATCTGCAAGAAGTTGCGCGACATGGCTGCCGAAACCGCCCACCGCGCCCTCTTCCACGGTCACCATCGCCTCGTGGTTCCGCGCGGCGTTCAGGATCAAGTCACGGTCCAGCGGCTTGGCAAAGCGGGCGTCGATGACGGTCGGCGCGATGCCCCGCGCCACCAGCGATTCTGCCGCCCGCAACACCTCGGACAGGCGCGTGCCGAAGGAGACGATAGCCACCCGCCCGCCTTCGCGGATCACGCGGCCCCGCCCGATTTCCAGTGGCACGCCCCGCACGGGCATTTCGACCCCGACACCATCGCCGCGCGGGTAGCGGAACGCGATCGGCCCCTCGTCATGCGCGGCAGCGGTGGCCACCATATGTAGCAATTCCGCCTCGTCTGCCGCCGCCATCACCACGATGCCGGGCAGGTTGGCCAGAAAGGCCACATCAAAGGCCCCCGCATGTGTGGCCCCGTCCGCGCCCACCAGCCCAGCCCGGTCGATGGCAAAGCGCACCGGCAGGCGCTGGATGCACACGTCATGCACAACCTGGTCGTATCCGCGCTGAAGGAAGGTGGAATAAAGCGCGCAGAACGGCTTCATCCCGCCAGCCGCCAGCCCTGCGCTAAAGGTCACCGCGTGCTGCTCGGCGATCCCCACATCGAACAGACGTTTGGGGAAACGGTCGGCAAACAGGTTCAACCCCGTCCCGTCCGGCATCGCCGCCGTCACGGCAACGATCTTGTCGTCGCGCTCGGCCTCGGCCACCAGACCTTGGGCGAAAACCTTGGTATAGCTTGGCGCGTTGGATGCGGCCTTGGCCTGCACGCCGGTCAGCACGTCGAACTTGCCCGTGGCATGGCCCTTGTCGCGCGCGGCTTCCGCCGGAGCATAGCCTTTGCCCTTTTTGGTGATGACATGAATCAGCATCGGCCCCGTGGCCCGCGCCTTGGCCGTGCGCAGCACGGGCAAGAGCTGGTCGAGGTCATGCCCGTCGATGGGACCGACATAGGAAAAACCCAACTCCTCGAACAGCGTCCCGCCCACGGCCATGCCTTTGAGCATTTCCTTGGCCCGCCGCGCGCCCTCTTGGAACGGTTCGGGCAGCAGGCTGACCGCGCCCTTGGCCGCCGCCTTGAATTCCTGAAACGGCGCGCCGGTGTACAGCCGCGTGAAATAGGCCGACAGCGCCCCCACGGGGGGTGCAATGCTCATCTCGTTGTCGTTCAGGATGACGAACAACCGCTTTTTCAGATGGCCCGCGTTGTTCATCGCCTCAAAGGCCATGCCCGCGCTCATGCTGCCATCACCGATCACGGCAATCGCATCGCCGCCGTCGCCGCCCAGATCGCGCGCCGCCGCAAAGCCCAGCGCGGCGGAAATCGAGGTGGAAGAATGCGCCGCGCCGAACGGGTCGAACGGGCTTTCCGACCGTTTGGTGAACCCCGACAACCCGCCCTCGGTGCGCAACGTCCGTATCCGGTCGCGCCGCCCCGTCAGTATCTTGTGCGGATAGCACTGGTGGCCCACATCCCAGATCAGCTTGTCGCGCGGCGTGTCAAAGACGGCGTGTATCGCCACCGTCAATTCGACCACACCCAGCCCCGCGCCCAGATGCCCGCCGGTGACCGACACCGCCGAAATCGTCTCGGCCCGCAATTCATCGGCCAGAAGCCGCAATTCGCGGTCGCTCAGCGCCTTCATATCCGCAGGCAGCCGCACGCGGTCGAGGATGGGGGTGACAGGTCTTTCGGTCATCGTCTCAGCTTTCCCGTGCAATCACGAAGCGCGCCGCAGCCACCAGATTGGCCGCCCCGCCGCCATAGGGTGCCAGATGCGCCTCGGCCTCGGCCACCAGTCCCCGCGCCCGCGCCTTGGCAGCATCCATGCCCAGCAAAGACACGAAGGTGGCCTTGCCCGCCTTTGCATCCTTCTGCAACCGCTTGCCCGCCTTGGTGGCGTCACCTTCTACGTCCAGAACATCGTCCCAGATTTGAAAGGCCAATCCCAAAGCGGTCGCATAGTTCCCCAAGGGCGCAGGGTCCGCCCCCGCCAGCACCGCCCCCGCTTGCGCCGACCAGCGGATCAAGGCGCCCGTCTTGCCCGCCTGCAGCGCCGTTATGTCGTCCAGCCCCAAGGGGGCCGTTGCCGTCTCGGCGGCAATGTCCAAGGCCTGCCCCAGCACCATCCCCTCGGCCCCGCTGGCCCGTGCCAGCGATGCGACCAGCGCCACCCGCACATCGCCCGACCCGAGCGCGGGGTCGCACAGCAATTCAAAGGCCAGCGTCTGAAGCGCATCGCCCGCCAACACGGCGGTCGCCTCGTCCCATTTTACATGCACGGTGGGTTGCCCGCGCCGCAGGTCATCGTCGTCCATGCAGGGCAGATCGTCATGCACAAGGCTATAGGCGTGCAAGGCCTCGACCGCAGCCGCGGCGCTTATCGCATCGGGCGCACCCAGCATCCGCGCCGATTCCAGCGCCAGAAACCCGCGCAACCGCTTGCCACCGCGCAGGGTGTAGCGCATCGCGTCGACCACGGGCACATCGGCACGCCCCGCCAGCGCCGCCATCAACCGCGCCTCGACCCGCGCGGCATCGGCTGCCAGAACTTCCTGAAAGCTCACAGCCCCTCCGCGGCCGAGGTTCCTACCGCGCGGCCTTCCTGTGCGCGGATCATCTCGACCTTGGCTTCCGCCGCTGCCAGCTTTGACGCGCAATGCGCTTTCAGCGCCGCGCCCTTTTCATACAGCGCGATCGACTGCTCCAACGCCACCTCGCCGCGTTCAAGCTGGTTCACCACCTGCTCTAGCGCCGCCATCGCCTCTTCGAAGGTCATCTCGGCCACGGGTTTGTCGGTCATCGTCCACGCTCCTCAAGCACGCCCACATGCGCCGCCACGCAGGCCTCCAACGCCTGCAAATCATATCCCCCTTCGAGTGTCGAGACGATCCGCCCGCTGCAATGCCTGTCGGCAATGTCGCACAGTCGCCCCGTCAGCCAGCGGTAATCTTCCGCCTGCCATTCCAGCCCTGCCAGAGGGTCGTCTGCATGGGCATCGAACCCCGCCGACAGCAGCAGAAATTCGGGCGCAAAGGCCTGAAGCGCCGGAAAAACCTGCGCCTCATAGGCGGCCCGCATGGCCGCGCCGCCAGACCCCGCAGCCAACGGCACGTTGACGATCTGCCCGTGCGCGCCGCGTTCTGTCGCCGCCCCCGATCCGGGATAAAGCGGCATCTGGTGGGATGATACGAACAGGCAGCGCCCTTCGTCCCACAGCAAATCCTGCGTGCCGTTGCCGTGGTGCACGTCGAAATCGACGATGGCGACCCGCGAAAGACCGTGCCGGTCAAGCGCCCGCTTGGCCGCGATGGCGAGATTGCCGAACAGGCAAAAGCCCATCGCCTGCGCCGCCTCGGCATGGTGCCCCGGTGGCCTGCCCGCGACAAAGGCGTTGCGCGCCGCGCCCGTCAGAACCGCATCGACCGCAGCGGCACAGCCCCCCACGCCGCGCAAAGCCGCCACCAGCGAGCGTGGCGCAAGGTAGGTGTCGCCGTCCAGTTGCGCCCAGCCCTTATGGGGCACCGCCGCCTTGACCCGCGCCAGATAGGCCGGCGGATGGCAGCGCAACACCTCGGCCTCGTCGGCCAAGGGTGCCTCGCGCCGCTCGACCGGCAGCGCCGCAAGACCACGCTCGACCGCGCCCAGCCGTGCCACCTGCTCGGGGTGGCCGGGCGGCGTGACGTGGCCGAAAAAATCGGCATGGGTGTAAACCAGCGTCACCTTGCGCCCCCGCTTGCATCGTCAGCCCCTATGGCGAACGACAACGTGGCCCGCGCCCATGCCACAGGCAAGGTCAGTCGGCCGATTTGGCGTTCTGTTCGTCCTGACAATCGATCAGACCGGACATCGCCGCGGATGCGTCGGCCAGATCGAGGCTAACGCCTTCGGTCCCCTTTGGCGACAGGGTCAGAACCTTGGTCTTGGCCAATTCGCCAAAGAACGCCACATCGGCAATATCCGCCTGTGCTCCGGTCTGGTCGCCCAGACGGAAGCCCGTCGCCTCGCCCGTATAGTCCGAACCGTCAAGCGCCACCGTCACCGGAACGGTCGCACCAGCGGCCACGACCGACCAGACCGGATCGACCGAGGTCATGTAGCCGCCACCGGTGGTCATGTCGAAACCGATGGTGAACCACGTTCCGTCCTCGAACTCGGCGATGGCCATGCAGCCGTTGCCCAGCGTGGGGTCGACAAACAAATCCCAGCCCGCCATGCCGCCCCATTCGATCAGCGCGCCATCGCCTTCGTCGGTGGCTTGCGCCGGAACGCCTTCGATCTTGGCCTTGGGCGGTGCCTTGTCGGCCATCGCCACCGACGCCGTGCAAACGGCGGTTGCGGCCAGCACCATCACGATCTTCATCACTCGTTACCTTATCTTGCACATTTCCCTGGACCGGCAGGACACGAACCGCCGCCGTCAATCGGGGGCGAGCATATAGCCCTCGCCGCGCACCGTCTGCAAATAGCGCGGCTGGCGCGGGTCGTCCTCGATCTTGCGGCGCAACCGCGTGATCTGCACATCGACCGCCCGTTCCTGCGCGCCCTCTTCCGCCCCGCGCCCCAGATCGCCGACCAGCCGTTCCCGCGCCACCGCGATGCCGGGTTGCGCGGCGAATATCCGCATCAAGGCGGCTTCCGTCGCCGTCAGCCGCACCGGATCGGCGCCGCGCCACAATTCGCCACGGTCCATATCATAGCGCACCGCGCCCATATGCAGCACGCGGGGCGCGGCCTCGGCGGGTTTGACCACCGGCACCCGCCGCAGGATCGCGTTGATCCGCAACAACAATTCCTTCGGCTCGAACGGCTTGACCAGATAATCGTCTGCCCCGGCCTCGAACCCCTCGATCCGGTTCGACGTTTCACCCCGCGCCGTCAAGAGCAGGATCGGCACTGCCAGCCGCGCCCGCAAGTCGCGCGTCAGCGTGATCCCGTCCTCGCCCGGCATCATCACGTCAAGCACGATCATGTCGAACTCGAGGCCCGCCAGCAGCCGCCGCGCCTGCGCACCATCACGCGCGACCGTCACAAGATAGCCGTTTCGCATCAGGAACTTTTGCAAAAGCCCGCGGATGCGTTCGTCATCGTCGACGACCAGAAGATGTGGCTGCAAATCGCTCATGCGTTGGTGTCCCTCAGCCCCTGATACTGCCGCCGCATCTCGGGGTCCATCATCGCTTCCAGCACCGTGCGGAATCCCTGCACCGCCGCAGGCCCCGCCGCGCGGTAAGCCGCCCGCATCCGCGCCCGCTGCGCATCCGACAGCGCGCGCTCCAGCTCGGCCCCCTTGGCCGTCAGGTGCAGGTTCCGTTCGCGTTTATCGGTGCGCCCGACACGCTGTTCAACCAACCCGTCCTCGATCAGGCTGCGCAACACACGGTTCAGGCTTTGCTTCGTCACCCCCAGCGTCGCCAGCAGGTTCGACACCGTCGTGCCGGGCGAGCGGTGGATGAAATGGATCGCCCGATGATGTGCGCGCCCGTAATCCATTCCTTCCAGAATACGGTCAGGATCGGCCGTAAAGCCGCGATAGGCGAAGAACATCGCCTCGATGCCCTTGCGCAACTGCTCGTCCGTCAGAAACAGCAGCCCTTCGCCGCCCCCCGATCCGTCCACCATGCGCGCCTCCTCTTCGCCCCGAATTTACGTCAGCCTTGTTGACTTTCCAAGAGGCCACTGTTAGCGATTCGGCGGTTTCGCGCAACTTTATGTCCGTTTCGGACCTAACGGGCGCAACATTCGCAAATTTTGGGAGAAGGTTATGGCTGCTTACGACGATCGCGACGGCTTCATCTGGATGGACGGCAAACTGGTGGAATGGCGTCAGGCGAACGTCCACATCCTGACCCACGCCCTGCACTATGCCTCGTCGGTGTTCGAAGGAGAACGCTGCTACAACGGCAAGATCTTCAAATCCTCGGAACATTCCGCCCGCCTGCTGAAATCGGGCGAGATGCTCGACATGCCGATCCCCTACACCGTGGCCCAGATCAACGCCGCCAAGGAAGAAGTCCTGCGCGCCAACGGCCTGACCGACGCCTATATCCGCGCCATCGCCTATCGCGGCGCGGGCGACGAGATGGGGGTCGCCTCGCTCAACAACCCCGTCCGGCTTGCGGTGGCCTGCTGGACATGGGGCGCCTATTACGGCGACGCCAAGATGAAGGGCGCCAAACTCGACATCGCCAAGTGGAAACGCCCCTCGCCCGAAACCATCCCGTGCGAGGCGAAAGCCTCGGGCCTTTACATGATCTGCACCATGGCCAAACACGCCGCACAGGCCAAAGGCTGCTCTGACGCGATGATGTTCGACTATCGCGGCTACGTGGCCGAGGCGACGGGCGCCAACATCTTCTTCGTCAAAGACGGCGAGGTCCACACCCCCGCCCCCGACTGCATCCTGAACGGCATCACCCGCCAAACCGTCATCGGCATGCTCCGCGACATGCAGATCAAGGTCCACGAACGCCACATCGAAGCCCACGAACTCGCCGGCTTCGAACAATGCTGGCTGACGGGAACGGCCGCCGAAGTCACCCCGGTCGGACAGATCGGGGAGTATACGTTCGAGGTGGGCGACATTACCAAGCGCGTGGCGACGGAGTATGAGGCGCTGGTGCGGGCGTAGGTTTCGCTTACATCGTTAGGGTTGAATGAGGCCCCCGCTGGAAACGGCGGGGGTTACTCTAACAACTTCTCGCAAAGTTTCTGAAGACTTGGTATTTCTATGTCCATGTCATAGAGATTCGCTAACAGAGCACCGATATGTACTGGATTCTTAGCAAAGCTGCCACTCGGATTTCCAAGATATTTACTCGCTAATCCGTACGCCTTGTCCCATGCACCATTGTCTACTTCACTTTTAAACGTGTCTCCTAAATTAGTAGGCCACTGCACAAAATTTTCAGCCCAAACTGTTGCGATGGGAAAGGTTTCTGAGCCATCTGCACCGAGTGCTTTGAGCAGCGCTGTGTTATCACGTTCGTGGTGCCCTCGGGCACTGGCGTCGACTGTGTTCCCGTCCGAGTCGAAAACGACAAATATGGGTATACCGAGCTTACGAGCAACGACTGTTGGGACGATTAGTTTATCCTTCCCATCGGCGTGCACTAAATGAAGACCCTTTCGACGAAAATCGTCCCAAAAATCTTTCAAGATCATCCATGAAGTAATAAATGCGACATCTTCTATTCCCTCCACAAGGATCACTTTGCTAGAAAAGAAAATCTCGTTCAGTTGGGGTTGTAAGCTTTGCTGGAGCCTTGCGATATGTGCGGGTAAGGCAGTGGGCTTGTGGCCTCGAACTGTTTCCAAGGTGGATGCGAAGTCTTCCATATCAATATATGAAATAGAGGAAGTCCCGTTTTCATGGTTTCGTCTCACCGCACGCAGATTTTCAAAGAACTGACCTGATACGAAAAGAGGGCTATGCGTCGTCAGGATTACTTGGGAATTTCCTGTAGATAGCTTTGCTAGCACCTGCGCGAGATGCCGAGCCTGCGGCGGGTGCTGGTAAAGTTCAGGTTCCTCGCAACCCAGGATCAATGTTGGGGCTGAACTCGAGTCGATGGATGCTAGCTCTTGCAGTAAGGCGAGAATGTAAGAGCGTTGCAAACCATGTCCAAATCGAGCAAGCTCACCTTCAAACGCACCTTCACCCGCTATAACTTTAGCTGTTGGCTCATCGACTTGAACCGATCGCTTGGGATCCTCCGACCATTCTACACGTGCGAAGGCATTCGGATGTGACCACTGTGCCAGCCTATTGGTAAGAGCAGCGGAGATACCATTCAGGGCCACCTGTTGCTCTGCTAACAGCTCTCGGTACTTGGTTAGTGTGTCGGCTCGGAGCTCATTAACCTTCTCGTCAAAGTTGACCACAGACCGCACCGTTCTGGATAGCAATTTACCCACAGTATTGGTCTTGGTCTCCATATTCTCTTTTGACGCATCCTTAACTGCAGGGACATAAATCCACTGCACATACCGAGATAGAAGGTTTGTCCCGCGCGAAAACCCATAAAACTGATCCTCGCTCGGAATAAGGGTCGAACTTTCTGGGTTATTATCTTCAAAGACCCGAAGCGCCTGCCTCATGCTGTCTTTGGTTGTCGCTGCGTCAATGCCCGGATACTTCTCTCGAAGGCCTGCAAAAATTGCCTTCAATTGAACAACAGGCGCGCCCGATTCAAACGCCTCAAAAAAGGGCTTAAAGTCGCTGAATCCGAGTCTTTGACCAAATTGACGTACCGACGCCAAGCCAGAGGCAACGTCGTATGTGGCCTTAGCTGTGACGACAAGATCGCCACCACGAACGTACGCCGCGAAATCAACCATAGCAGAATCCGACAGTTCCGTGAAGCTAACCGTGATTTCGATGGGAAGGCTAGAATCTTTTTGAAAAAAATCCTCTAAGGAAAGCTCACTCGTGCTCGTTGTTGCGCTTTCATTTTCGCGGAAGAAAACATTAAGCGCGCACAGAAGAGTTGACTTCCCAGCACCATTCGCACCGACAAGTGCATTGTACCGATCCATCTTCACAAAGCAGTTTTTAAATGAACGGAAATTCTTTACTTCAACAGACTTAATTCTCATCGCACCTTCCAACACAACTCAAGGAAGTGTTTCTCCGATAAGCTGCAATGTCAAGGAAAGCCTCACCACCCCCGCGCAATCCGCACAAACTCCACCACCCGCCGCCCACTCCCCGCCGCCTCGCTCCGGTGCCACCACCCGCGCCCCGCCCGTGCCAGCCGCATGAATGCCCGAACCCGCCCGTTCCCCCGCAAATGCCCGTGGTCTGCCAGATGCCGTGCCATGCCAAAACCCTCCCGTTGCGAAAGGCCAAGCCTACCACATCCACCCCGCACAAATGATGTCAGCCAAACCCCGACGGGCGGCGCTACACCGCCGAAAACCCGCCATCGACGAACAGCTGCGCGCCCGTGACGAATTCCGCATCGTCAGACGCCAGATACAGCGCCGCCCGTGCGATATCCTCGGGCTGGCCGAACCGCCCCTGCGCCGCCTTGATCGCGCCTTCGGACACATCGACCCCGTATTTCGTCAGCAACTCCACCTCGCGCTGCCCGTGCGGCGTGTCGATGAAGCCGGGGCAAATGGCGTTGCAGCGGATGCCACGGTCGCGGAACTCGACCGCAATCGCCCGCGCGAACATGTGGCAGGCACCCTTGGTGGCATCGTAAAGCACCTCGTTCGGCGTGGCATAGACCGCGCTGATGCTGGATGTGCAGACGATCGCCCCCTTGCCTTGCGCCAGCATGTGCGGCAGCACGGCGCGGGTCATCAGATACATCGACTTCACGTTCACATCGAACAGGAAATCCCAATCCTCTTCCTCGGTTTCAAGGAAGGGTTTGATCACGATGGTGCCCGCATGGTTGAACAGCACGTTCACCGGGCCAAGTGCGGCCACCACGCGGCTCACCGCCGCCTCGACCTGCGCCTTTACCGCCACATCGGCCTGCGCGAACACCGCACGGTGGCCGCTTGCCGACAATTCATCGGCCAGCGCCTGCCCCGCAGCGGCGTTGCGGTCGATGATCCCCACCGCCGCCCCTTCGGCTGCGAACAACCGGCTTGCCGCCCCGCCGCAGCCCGTAGCCCCGCCCGATACGATTGCAATCTTTCCCGCCAAACGCCCAGCCATGTCGATACTCCGTTAAATTCCAGGCGACCCTAGGCCGAAGCCGCCAAGCGCCTCAAGGCCCAACCGGCCGCATCGGCGACCGTGGCATCGGCATCCCCCACCAAGCGCGCCGCCACAGGGGCCAACGCGGGCATCCCCGAATTGCCCACGGCATAAAGCACGTTCCGCACAAAGCGGTCGCGCCCGATCCGCTTGACGGGCGACCCAGCGAACCGCGCCCGGAACGCCGCATCGTCCAGCGCGGCGAGTTCCGCCAACTCTGGCGCACCAACCCGCGGCTGATAGCCGATATCCCGCGCGGCTGCGGCAAACTTGTTCCAAGGGCAAACGGCCAAGCAGTCATCGCAGCCGTAAATCCGGTTTCCCATCAGCCCGCGCAACCCCTCGTCCACCGGCCCCTTATGCTCGATGGTCAGATAGGAAATGCAGCGCCGCGCATCCAACTGGTAGGGCGCGGGAAAGGCCGCAGTGGGGCAGATGTCCAGACAGGCGGTGCATGTCCCGCAGTGGGTGACCTCGGGCAGATCCACCGGCAAGGCGACCGTGGTAAAGATCGCGCCAAGGAAAAACCAGTTTCCCAGATCGCGCGACAGCACGTTGGTATGTTTGCCCTGCCATCCCAACCCCGCCGCCTGCGCCAGCGGCTTTTCCATCACCGGCGCGGTATCGACGAACACCTTGATCTCGCCGCCGCCCTGATCCAGCAGCCAACGCCCCACGCGCTTGAGCCGGCGCTTCACAAGGTCATGGTAATCCTTGCCCTGCGCATAAACCGATACCGCCCCGCGGTCGCGCGCCTCTAGCACCGCCAGCGGGTCCGCCTCGGGCGTATAAACCTCGGCCAGCATCACGACCGACCGCGCCTCGGGCCACAGCGCCGCTGCCGACCCGCGCCATTCGGCCCGTTCGGCCATCCAGCCCATCTGCCCCTGCCGCCCCTCGGCCAGCCACGCCGCCAGCCGCCCTGCGGCCTCGGGCACGGCATCGGGCGCACAGATGCCAACCTTCGAGAACCCCTCGTCAAGGGCGCGCGCAACCAGGGCGGCTTTCAACGCGGCGGCATCCTTCATCTGTTTTCAAATATCCTCAGGGGGAGTCGCGCAAAGCGCGACGGGGGCAGAATGCCCCCACAGGATTTTCGCAGAAAATCCTGTCAGCAACAGGTCAGAAATCGAGGTCCGCATAATGCTGCGGCGGCGGAAATCCCGGCACCTGATCGGCAAGCAAGGTGCGGAACGACGGCCGCGACTTGATCTTGGCATACCAGTCCTTGACCGTCGCAGAGCGGTTCCAGTCCACGTCGCTGATGTAATCCAGACACGACAGATGCGCCGCTGCCGTCAGATCGGCCAGCGTCATCGCATCTCCCGCCAGCCAGCGCCGCTGGTCCAAAAGCCACCCCATGTAATCGAGATGGTATTTGATCCGGCTCGCCCCGAACTTGACGTTCTTGCTGTCGGGATAGCCCTGCCCCATGATCTTCTTGTTCATCCGCTCGTACAGCAGTTTCGACGTCACCTCGTCCTGGAACTTGTCGTCGAACCACGCGCACAGGCGCCGCACCTCGTGCCGCTGGTCGGGGTCGCGCGGCATCAGCTGCGGCGCGGGGTGACATTCTTCCAGATATTCGCAGATCGCCTGGCTTTCGGTCAGAACCTTGCTGTCGATCTTCAGCACCGGCACCTTGCCCGCCGGATTGCGCCGCAGGAAATCGGGCGACGGCTCCCAGTAGCGTTCTTCGACCAGCTCCACCTCGAGCCGCTTTTCGGCAAGCGTCAGGCGAACCTTCCGGCAGAACGGCGACAGGGGAAAGTGGTACAGGCGGATCATGACGGCAGGTCAAACCTATGTGGCATTGGCAGACTCATTGCCCGCTCGGGATGGGGATTTCAACCGCGAATAGGTCTTTGGACCACTGGCAAAGGTCTATTCCTGAAAACAGGCCGCACGGCCATCGGCGGCGATGGTCTCTGCCCCGCTCATGATCGATTTGGTGCGCCGCCGCAGAAAGGATGTCGGATTGGCCGCATCGCGGTTCTTCGGGTCGGGCAACACCGCCGCCAGCCGTGCCGCCTGCGTGGGCGACAGGTCGCGGGCGTCGACGCCGAAATAATGCTGCGCCGCTGCCTGCACACCGAACACGCCGGTCCCGAACTCGGCCACGTTCAGATAGACCTCGAGGATGCGGCTTTTCGACCAGAACAGCTCGACCACCGGGGTCATCGCGGCTTCCATCGCCTTGCGCAACCATGACCGCCCTTGCCAAAGGAACACGTTCTTCACCGTCTGCTGGCTGATGGTCGATGCGCCACGGTTCGACCCCTCGCTTACCGCCTCGCGGATCGCCTTCATGTCGAACCCCCAGTGCAGGCAGAAATTCGCATCCTCGGCGGCCACCGCCGACCGCCCCATGGCGGGCGCGATATCGTCGATAGAGGTCCAGTCCTTCTCGATCCCGCCCAGTCGCCACGCCTCGCCGATCTGGTACAGGTTGATCGGCGGCGGCAGCACCGAAAACAGCAGGATCAGCGCCATGTAGACCGCAGCGATGCCGCCAAGGATGCGCAAGACCCAGACCACAACCCGCTGCCTGACCGATTGCCCCGGGACCACGACCAAGTCGGTCGAACCAGCGCCCGATTTCACGCCGGACGGCTTGCGCGTCCGCCGTTTCGGCGCGGTCAGGGGCAGTTCTTTCTGCGTGGGGCTGTCATCATCCATGGCGGGCAGCATAGCCACGATGCGCGCAGCGGGGTCAAGCCGCCCCGCTTGCCTTGCCGCAGCCTCGGCGCGTTTTCCACCGCACCGCCCTTGAACGAAACAACGCTCCAGCATGCGCCAAAGCGTTTCACCGATCAAATCCCCAAGCGGTCAGGCCAGAAAACGCACAGCGCCGGTTTCGATATCGTAAAGCGCACCGACGACCTTTACGCTTCCCTCGTCCACCATCGACTTCAGCAGCGGGCTTTTCTCGGTCATGGCCGCCACGGCCATACGGACGTTGGTTTCTGCCACGGCCTCGACGAATTCATGGTTTTTCGACGACCGCTCGCCAGTCAAAGGCGTTGCCTGAACCGCCGGTTCGATCTCTTCCAGCAGAACCGTCAGATTCGCGCCAATATCCGCCTTGTCCACAGCGCCCTTGACGGCGCCGCAATGGCTATGACCCAGAACGACGATCGCTTTCGCGCCCGCGACTTTGACCGCATATTCGAAGCTACCCAGGATTTCCGGCGTCGGAACGTTGCCTGCAACACGGCCGACGAAAAGATCGCCGATCTGTTGGTCGAACACCAGTTCCGGCGCGCTGCGCGAGTCGATGCAGGCCAGAACACAGGCAAACGGCGTCTGCTTTTCGGCGGTTGCCTTCATCTCGCCCAGCAGGTCGCAATGCAATGACGCACCGGCGCTGAAACGGGCGTTGCCGTCTGCCAGCAGCTGGATTGCCTGATCCGGAGTCGTCGCGGCCTGCGCATCGGCAAGGAACGGAGCGCATTCATCTGCCGCAGCCTTGCCAGCGGTCATTCCCAGCACGGCAGTCCCGGCCACCAGACCAGCCCAGCCCATGAATTGGCGGCGGCCAAAGCTCGCCACAGGTGTCGTTTTGCAGTTGTCACACATTTTCGATGTTCCTATCGGATTTCGCCCCACCCCGCCCAAATGCGGCAGGTCATGGCCAGCGACCGCTTCAAAACAGAAAATCACATATTTTGTAAATGATATCAGAATGTTGCACTGATTTCGTTTGGCAGTTTGGCTATCTCTTTCGTCAGATTATTCTCGCAAAAGAACCGTCAGCGTCGGCAAAGGGTGCCTCGTCCGGCTGATACGTCCCAAAAAGAAACGCCCGCCGGTTGGGCGGGCGTTCAAGTAATCTTACAGGCCAAGAATCACTCGGCCGGAACCTTTGCTGCCTCGTCGGTCAGCGGATGGGCCAGATGCACCAGCATTTCCTTGGGGCAGACCTGCAGGAAGTTGCGCTTCTCGCTCTCCCATTCCGCCAGAATGCGCGTGGCGATCTGCGATCCCGTCTCGGCTGCGTGCCGCTCGATCAGGCCGCGCAGCTGCGCTTCCCAATGCGGGTGGCCCAGTCCACAGGTCACCAGCGATTCGAGGTTCATGAAATCCTCGGCCACGCCCTGCGGGTCGTAGACATAGGCCATGCCGCCGGTCATGCCCGCGCCAAAGTTGGCACCGATCCGGCCCAGCACCACGGCCACGCCGCCGGTCATGTATTCGCAACCGTTCGACCCGCAGCCTTCGACCACGACCTTGGCGCCCGAGTTGCGAACCGCGAACCGCTCGCCCGCACGACCTGATGCGAACAGGAAGCCGTCGGTCGCGCCATACAGCACGGTATTGCCGATGATCGTGTTTTCTTCCGCCCGCAGCGGCGAAGACATCAGCGGCCGCACGGTGATGGTGCCGCCCGACAGGCCCTTGCCCACATAGTCGTTGGCATCGCCCTGCACTTCGATCTTCAGCCCGAGCACCGAAAACGCCCCGAGCGACTGCCCGCAGGAACCTGTCAGCTTCACCGTCAGATGGTCATGCTGCAAGCTGTTCTTCATCCCGAACTTGCGCACGATATGGCTACTTGCCCGTGTCCCGATGGTGCGCAGCGTGTTGCGCACCGCATAGGACAGCTGCATCTTTTCGCCGTCTTCAAAGAAGCGCGCCCCGTCACGGATGATTTCGGCGTCCAGCGTATCGGGCACCGCGTTGCGCGGCTTCGAGCGGTCATAGGTGATCTTTGACGCGCCATCGACCGTGATCAGCAGCGGGTTCAGGTCAAGGTCGTCCAGATTGGCCGACCCGCGCGAAACCTGCGTCAGCAGGTCTGCCCGCCCGATGATCTCGTCCATCGACCGCGCGCCGATGGATGCGAGGATCTCGCGCACTTCCTGCGCGTAGAAGGTGATCAGGTTCACCACCTTGTCCGCCGATCCGGTGAACTTCTGGCGCAACGCCTCGTTCTGCGTGCAGACGCCCACGGGGCAGGTGTTGCTTTGGCACTGGCGCACCATGATGCAGCCCATTGCGATCAGTGCGGCGGTGCCGATGCCGTATTCCTCGGCCCCCAGCATGGCCGCCATCACCACATCGCGCCCCGTCCGCAAACCGCCATCGGTGCGCAGCGTCACCCGCTCGCGCAGGTTGTTCATGCTGAGCACCTGATGCGCCTCGGTCAGGCCCATCTCCCACGGCAGACCGGCGTATTTGATCGACGTGCCGGGGCTGGCCCCGGTGCCGCCGTTGTGGCCGGAAATCAGGATCACGTCCGCCTTGGCCTTGGCCACGCCCGCCGCGATGGTGCCCACACCCGATGCCGACACCAGCTTGACCGTCACCTTGGCCCGCGGGTTGATCTGCTTGAGGTCATAGATCAGCTGCGCAAGGTCTTCGATGGAATAGATGTCGTGGTGCGGCGGCGGTGAAATCAGCGTCACCCCCGGCGTCGAATGGCGCAGCCGCGCGATCAGCGCCGTGACCTTCATGCCCGGCAATTGCCCGCCCTCGCCGGGTTTGGCACCTTGGGCCACCTTGATCTCAAGCTCTTCGCAGGCGTTCAGGTATTCCGCCGTCACGCCAAAGCGCCCCGATGCCACCTGCTTGATCTTGGCGCTGGGGTTGTCGCCATTCGGTTCCGGCATGAAATGCGCGGGGTCTTCGCCGCCCTCGCCGCTGTCCGACTTGGCCCCGATCCGGTTCATCGCCACGTTCAGCGTCTTGTGCGCTTCGGGCGACAGTGCCCCCAGCGACATGCCCGGCGTCACAAAGCGTTTGCGGATCGAGGTGATGCTCTCCACCTCTTCGATCGGCACGGGCTTGCCCAGCGTCTTGATGTCCAACAGATCGCGCAGATGGATCGGCGGGTTGGCCCGCATCGCGGCGGAATACTGCTTCCAGATGTCGTAAGACGCACGGTCGCAGGCGGCCTGCAACATGTGCATCGTCTGCGCTTCCCAAGCGTGCTTTTCGCCAGAACGCCGCGCCTTGTAGAAGCCGCCGATCGGCAGCACATCCGCGCCGCCCAGCCAGCCCTTGGCGTGCACCTCTTCCAGCTTTTGTTCGATCCCCGTCAGGCCGATCCCCGAAATCCGGCTGTGCATGCCGGGGAAATACTCGGCCACCATGGCGCGGCTCAGACCCACGGCCTCAAAGTTCAACCCGCCGCGATAGGACGAGACGACCGAAATCCCCATCTTCGACATGATCTTCAACAGACCCGCGTCGATGGCGTCACGATACCGCCGCATCGCATCGGTCAGCGTGCCTTCGATCAGCCCGCGCGAAATGCGGTCGGCAATCGAATCCTGCGCAAGGTAAGCGTTCACCGTGGTCGCACCGCAACCGATAAGCACCGCAAAGTAATGCGGGTCGATGCATTCCGCCGACCGCACGTTCACCGAACAGAACGTCCGCAACCCCTTGCGCGTCAGCCAGCTATGCACCGCACTGGTGGCAAGGATCATCGGCATCGGCACGCGGGTAGCGCCCTGATGTTCATCGGTCAGCACCAACTGGCCCGCGCCCGACCGCACGGCATCTTCCGCCTCGGCGCGGATGCGTTCCAGCCCTTGGCGCAGATCGTCCAGCCCCGCCGAAACGGGAAAGGTGCAATCGATGAACGCGACCTGATCACCGAACCGCTTGACCAGCACGTCGAATTCGCTGTTGGCGATGAACGGGCTGTCCAGCACCAGAATTTCCGTCTGGCTGGAATTTTCATCCAGCACGTTGCGCAGGTTTCCAAAGCGCGTCTTCAAGCTCATGACACGCCCTTCACGAAGCGAGTCGATGGGCGGGTTGGTCACTTGGCTAAAGTTCTGCCGGAAGAAATGCGACAGCGGGCGGTAGACCGATGACAGCACCGCCGAAGGCGTATCGTCGCCCATCGACGCGATCATCTCTTTGCCGTCCTCGGCCATCGGGGCCAGCACCTGCTCGAGTTCTTCGACCGTGTAACCGGCGGCAATCTGGCGCTTGCGCAACTCGGCCCCGCTGAATTGCGCCGCTTCGGGCACATCGCGCAGCAGCGCGTTCAATTCGACAACCTTTTCGATCCACTCGCCATAGGGGTTCGCGGCGGCCAGACGGTCCTTCATCTCGGCATCGTGGTACAGCTTGCCGTCCTTCATATCGACGGCGATCATCTGCCCCGGCCCAAGCGCGCCCTTTTCGCGGATCGTGGTTTCGTCCACCGGCACCATGCCCGCTTCCGAACCGGCAATCAGCAGCCCGTCGCCCGTGATGACATAACGCATCGGTCGCAGACCGTTGCGGTCAAGCCCGCCACACACCCAGCGGCCATCGGTCATCGCCAGGGCAGCAGGCCCGTCCCACGGCTCCATCACGGCGTTGCAATAGGCATACATATCGGCCCATGCCTTGGGCATGTCGGTCGTGGCCTTGCTCCACGCTTCGGGCACCAGCATGGTCTTGGCCATCGGTGCAGACCGGCCCGACCGCACCAGAACCTCGAACACCGCATCCAGAGCGCCGGAATCCGACGTTCCCGACGGGATGATCGGCTTGATATCCTCGGCCGCCTCGCCAAAGGCGCTGCTGGCCATGCGGATTTCGTGGCTCCGCATCCAGTTCACGTTGCCCTTCAGCGTGTTGATCTCGCCGTTATGGGCCAGCATGCGGAAGGGTTGCGCCAGCCACCACTGCGGAAAGGTGTTGGTGGAATACCGCTGGTGATAGATGGCAAAGGACGATTCAAACCGCTCGTCCATCAGGTCGGGGTAGAACACCGCCACCTGTTCGGCCAGCATCATCCCCTTGTAGATGATCGACCGGCACGACAGCGAACACAGGTACAGCCCCTGAATCTGCGCGGCAATCGCCGCCTTCTCGATCCGGCGGCGGATGATGTACAGCTCGCGCTCGAACTGCTCGTCGTCGATGTCCTTGTCGCAGCGGATCAGGATCTGCTCGATCTCGGGGCGCGTGGCATTGGCCTTGTCGCCCAGCACTTCGGTGTTCACCGGAACGTGCCGCCAGCCATAGATGTAATGCCCCATCCGCAGCACTTCTGCCTCGACGATGGTCCGGCAGCGTTCCTGCGCGCCGAAATCGGTGCGCGGCAAGAACACCTGCCCCACGGCAATCAGCTTGCCCATGTCGGGTTCATGCCCCGTGCGGCGCACTTGATCGTGGAAGAACTTGACCGGAATCTGCACGTGGATACCGGCGCCGTCGCCCGTCTTGCCATCGGCATCGACCGCGCCACGATGCCAGATGGCTTTCAGCGCGTTGATCCCGTTTTCCACGACCTTGCGCGTCGGCTTGCCGGAAATCGACACCACCAGACCCACGCCGCAGGACGAATGTTCGTCATCGGCCTTGTACAGCCCGTTCGCATCCAGCCAAGCCCGCTTTGCCTCTTCGGCCTTTACCCAGGCGTCATCATAGATTGTCATGGCTTAGGGCCTCCTCGGGCATGGACGACTGCGGCAACGACGACATCACCGCGTCGCAATCGAAAACAGGTTGGGTCGAGGCGAAACCGGTCTCGCCGGGTTCGTAGAATTTCACGGGCGAGCCGTCCATCGGCAGAAAACCCTGCCCGCCGTCCCACTGGCTTGGTCCGGCAAAGAACAACCGCCATTTGGCGCTGATGAATTCGTTGCCGTAAGATCGCCGCAGCAACGCGCCATCGGCCCCGCTTTCGGAATATTCGAATTCGGTCTGTTGCAACGTCTCGCCGTCGATGACCACGTTCTTGCCGGTCAGCGAGTCATGGCCCTGCACCTCGGTCTGTCCGGCCGTGTCGCTCGACAGGCCGAAGCTGTAGTCGTCGCGCCCGCGCGACAACAGCTCGCTGAACGAGGCCGGATCCGCAGCGCCGCCAAGCAGCACCTGCTTGGAACCGGCACCGACATCGAAGCTTTCCACCCATTCACCTTCGGAATTGGTGCGCGACAGGAAGAACATGCCTTCCTGATCGAAATCCGCCCGCCATTTGTCGCCCGCCGGATCGGCGCTGCAAATGTAATGGTTCGACACGCGACAGCCTTTCGACTGCACGGTCAGAAAGGTCTCGCACCCTTCGGGCGGCGTGAAACTTCCCGCCGCCGCAGGCCCCGCCATCACGGCCATCAGGACCAACGCGCGCATCATTCGGCTGCCACCGTCACCGGTTGCGCCAGATAGGACAGCATCGCCTCGGCCGCCTCGCGCCCGTCGCGGATCGCCCAGACCACAAGGCTTGCGCCCCGCACGATATCGCCCACGGCATAGACGCCGGGCAGGCTGGTGGCATGGCTGCGGAAATCGGCCTTGATCGTGCCCCAGCGCGTGACCGCAAGCTCAGGCACGCCCCACAGCGCCGGAATCTCCTCCGGCTCGAAGCCCAGCGCCTGCACCACCAGATCGGCGGGTTCGATGTAATCGGCCCCGTCGATCAACTCGGGCGATTGCCGCCCGCTTGCATCCGGCGCGCCCAGACGCATGCGCTGCACCATCACCCCGTCGACGGTATCGCCGCCGGTGAACCCCTTGGGCGCGGTCAGCCAGACGAAATCGACGCCTTCTTCCTCGGCATTCTGCACTTCGCGCTGCGAGCCCGGCATGTTCGCCTTGTCGCGCCGATACAGACACTTGACCGACAAAGCCCCCTGCCGGATCGCCGTGCGCACGCAGTCCATCGCCGTATCGCCACCGCCGATGACGACCACGCGCTTGCCCATCGCGTTCAACTCGCCGCTGTCGAACTCGGGCACGTCATCGCCAAAGCTTTTGCGGTTGGATGCCGTCAGATAATCCAGCGCCCGCACCACGCCCTTGGCACCCACGCCGGGCGCGCTGATGTCGCGCGCCTTGTAAACCCCCGTGGCGATCAGCACGGCATCGTGCTGGCCGCGGATGGCGTCAAAGCTGATATCCACGCCCACGGTGCAATTCAGCACGAACTGCACGCCCGCTTCTTCCAACTGCGCGATGCGCTGCATCACCACCGGCTTTTCCAGCTTGAACCCCGGAATACCATAGGTCAGCAGCCCGCCCGCACGGTCGTAACGGTCGTAAACCGTCACCTGCACGCCACGCCGCCGCAACTCGGTTGCCGCAGCCAGCCCGCCCGGACCGGCCCCGATGATGCCGACCGAATCCGTCCGCTCCATCGCAGGCACGACCGGCTTTACCCAGCCGTTTTCCCAAGCCAGATCGGTCAGGTATTTCTCGACCGACCCGATGGTGACGGTGCCGTGGCCGGACTGCTCGATCACGCAATTGCCTTCGCAAAGACGGTCCTGCGGGCAGATGCGGCCGCAAATCTCGGGGAAGGTGTTGGTCGCTTGGGAAAGCTCATAGGCTTCCTGCAACCGCCCCTCGGCGGTCAGGCGCAGCCAGTCGGGAATATTGTTGTGCAAAGGGCAATGCGACTGGCAATAGGGCACGCCGCACTGGCTGCACCGCCCTGCCTGCTCGGCAGCCTTTTCGGCGGCGAACTCGCGATAAATCTCGTGGAAATCCTGCGCGCGCAATGGCGCAGGGCGCTTTTCGGGCATCTCCTTGCCGACCGTGACGAACTGGAGCATGCGTTGCTTGGCCATGAAAGCGCCTCCCATACGGGGTTATCTCGGGCGCGCTTTTTACTGTGGCCTTCGGAACAAGAAAAGTCAGCAGTACTGACCCATTGCATGGTTTTTAACGGGATGGGTCAAAAATACTGCCCGATCACGCCCGAATAAGGTCAATCACCTTGACCTATCTTTCAAAAACCCAGCAGCAACAGCCCCAGAACCACACTGCCAACGATGATTCGCCACCAGCCGAACAGCACGAACCCGTGCCGCGATACGAAATCCAGAAGCCAGCGCACCACCAAGACACCGGAAACAAAAGCCAGCACGAAACCCACGGCAATATCGCCCAGCGCCGAGAAATCCAGCACATGGCGGCTTTTGAACAGGTCATAGGCAAAGGCCGCCGCCATCGTCGGCATCGACAAAAAGAACGAGAATTCCGCACTCGCCCGCCGCCCCACGCCCAGCATCCGCGCGCCAACGATCGTCGCCCCCGACCGGCTGACACCGGGCACCATGGCCAGACACTGGATGAAGCCGATCACCAGGGCCTTGCGGAACGGCAGCGCCATCGCGTCGTCATGCACCGCTACCGGCGCGAAACGGTCGACGAACAGCAAGATCACCCCGCCAAGGATCAGCATCACCGCCACCAGAACCGGCGTCTCGAACAGCACAGTCTTGATGAAATCATGCGCCAGAACGCCGATCACCATCGCTGGCAAAAACGCCAGCAGCACCGACGCGACGAAGCGGCGCGATGCCGGATCGCTGCCCATGGTGGATGCCACCTGCCACAGCTTGCCGAAATACACCGTCAAGATCGCCAGCACCGCGCCGAACTGGATCACCACTTCAAAGGTGCGCCCCGGCGACTGGAAGCCCAGAAAATGCCCCGCCAGCAGCAGATGCCCCGTCGACGATACCGGAATGAACTCGGTCAACCCCTCGACAAGACCGAGGAGTGCTGCATCGATGAAATTGCTCAAGATATCAGACCTTCTTCAGGTTCTTGGCGGAATTCTTGATCGCGGCATATTGCCCCGACGGACGGTAGCGCCACAGGTATTCGGGCAATACCGCCCCCATCGCCGTGGGCGTGATGCCCAGATCGGCCAAGCCTCGCGCAGCCGGCCCGACCACGTTGTCGCGCCGCAGGTTGCGCACCTGATCGCGCGTGACCATGCCGTTCTTCACGATCCCCGCCGTCAGCACCTGCACCAGATCGAGCGCGCCGCCCATGATGGTCGCCACAAAGAACGGCATGTTCAGCACAAGCCGCCGCCGCTGGATCACGGCCAGCATCTGCCCCATCAGGTCGCGGAACGTGGCCACGTCCGGCCCGCCCAATTCGTACACACCCGCATCGGCGCGGCCCGTGATGCCCTGCACCGCCGCCTGCGCCACGTCATCCACATAGACCGGCTGGAACCGCGTGTCGGCCCCGATCACCGGCAGGATCGGCCCCATCCGCGCCATTTCGGCAAAGCGGTTGAAGAACCCGTCCTCGTTGCCGAAAATGATCGACGGCCGCAGGATCACCGCCTTGGGAAATGCCGCAAGCACGCCCGCCTCGCCCGCCGCCTTGGTCCGCTGGTATTCGCTGTCCGACGCGGCATCCGCGCCGATCGACGAGATATGCACCAGATGGGCCACACCCTCGGCAGCAGCGATCCGCGCGATCCGCGCCGCACCCTCTGCCTGCACCGAATCGAATGTGTTGCGGCCGGCACGGTTCAGAATACCCACGCAATTGACCACCGCATCGGCTCCGCGCATCACCGCCCGCACCGACGCATCGTCGCGGATGTTGCAGGCCACCGGCTCGACCTGCCCGACCACGCCATAGGGCTTGACGAACAACGCATCGTTCGGGTGCCGCACCGCGACCCGCACGCGCCATCCTTCTTTCGCCATCCGCCGCGCGATGTAGCGCCCGACGAACCCCGAACCGCCGTAGATCGTGACCAGTTTGCTCATCTGCGGGCCTCCTGCATGCTTTGGCGCTGATTACACCCTTGCCAGCGAAAGGCCAAGCACCACAAGCGCCGCAGCCCCACCCCGATTTTTCTGCGAAAAATCGCACCCGTCCTGTCGGTGCCGCGCCCTGCCCCAAAGGCGCAAGACGGGTATTTAGGCAAGGGTGAACCACGCCTTGCGCTTCTCCTTGTCGCAAATATCCCGGGGGGAAGCGGCCAAGGGCCGCGCGGGGGGCTGGCCCCCCACCCTTTTTGGCTTCATCCCTGCCGACCGCATAGGAAAGACCGTAAGGTGCCTGCCATATGGGGCGCTGAATTTTCGCAGAAAATTCGTGGCGCGCGTCGCCGCAAAGAATCTTCACACCGTCCGTTGACACTGCCGACAGGCTTCTTTACATCGCCCCACATCGACGTGATGCCCAGATGGCGGAATTGGTAGACGCACTGGTTTCAGGTACCAGCGCTGCAAGGCGTGGAGGTTCGAGTCCTCTTCTGGGCACCACGTCGATGTTACCGAAAAGGGCGTGCTGAAAAGCGCGCCCTTTCGCTTTTCGGCCCCTCCCCTCGTTGACCGTGCCGCCCCTCGGGGCTAATGCGGTCCCATACCTTACGGACAAGGATTTTCCTGTGGCGATCCACCTTTACCGCAACGACCTGCCCGACGGGCTGACGCTTGGCCCCGTGGTCGCCATCGATACCGAAACCATGGGCCTCGACCCGCGCCGCGACCGGCTGTGCCTTGTGCAGCTGTCCGACGGCAAGGGCGACGCGCATCTGGTGCAGATCGACCGTGGCCAGACTTCGGCCCCCAACCTCGAACGCCTGCTGACCGACCCCGACACGCTCAAGCTGTTCCATTTCGGCCGTTTCGACATCGCCGCGATGAAACAGGCCTTTGGCGTGACGACCGCGCCGGTGTGGTGCACCAAGATCGCCTCGCGGCTGATCCGCACCTTTACCGACCGGCACGGGCTGAAATACCTGCTTTTGGAACTTGTCGGGGTCGACGTGTCCAAGCAGCAGCAAACCTCGGACTGGGGATCGGAAACGCTGACCGACGCGCAGCGCGAATATGCCGCGTCGGACGTGCTTTACCTGCACCGGCTGAAAGCCGAGCTCGAGGCGCGCCTGATCCGCGAGGGCCGGATGGAGCTTGCCCAGCGCCTGTTCGACTTTCTGCCGACCCGCGCCGAGCTTGACCTGATGGGCTGGGACGAACCCAATGACATCTTCCATCACTGACCCGCTTCTGCAAACCGCCCGCCGCGTCGTCAGGCGCGAGGCGGAAGCCCTGGGCATGCTGGCCGACAGCCTGAACGGCAGCTTTGCTGCGGCGGTGAACCTGATCCTTGCCGCCAAGGGCCGCGTGATCGTGTCGGGCATGGGCAAATCGGGCCACATCGCCCGCAAGATCGCGGCCACCTTCGCCTCGACCGGCACGCCCGCGCAATTCGTCCACCCCGCCGAGGCCAGCCACGGCGACCTTGGCATGGTGATGAAGGGCGATGTGGCGCTGGTCTTGTCCAATTCGGGCGAGACGCCGGAACTGGCCGATATCATCGCCCATACGCGGCGCTTCGACATCCCGCTGATCGGCATCGCCTCGCGCGATGGTTCCACCCTGCTGCGGCAGGCCGATGTGGCGCTGCTGCTGCCCCCCGCGCCCGAGGCATGCGAGACGGGGATCGTTCCCACCACCTCGACCACCATGACGCTTGCGCTGGGGGATGCCATCGCCGTGGCGCTGATGGAGCATCGCCAGTTCACGCCCGAACATTTCCGCATCTTCCACCCCGGCGGCAAGCTGGGCGCGCGGCTGACCCGCGTGCGCGACCTGATGCATGCCGACCCGCCCACCGTGCCCCGCGACACCCCGATGGGCGAGGCGCTTCTTATCATGTCGGGTCGCGGCTATGGCGTGGTCGGCGTGACCGATGCGGATGGCCACCTGCAGGGCATCATCACCGACGGCGACCTGCGCCGCCACCTGTCGGGCCTGATGGAGCTTTCGGCGGGCGACGTGATGACCGCCAGCCCGCGCACCATCGGCCCCGACGCGCTTGCCGAAACCGCCGTCCGCATCATGAACGACCGCAAGATCACCTGCCTGTTCGTCACCGACCCGCCAGACAGCACCGCTGCCGTCGGCCTGCTGCACATCCACGACTGCCTGCGCGCGGGGATTGCCTGACATGGCCGCCCGCCGCGCCCTCGACGGCTGGTCGCGCGCCGTGGGCTGGCTCAAGGTTGCCCTGCCCCTGATCGCGCTCGGGTTGCTGTCGACCCTGTTCCTGGTGTCCGACCGCGTCGATCCCGAAAGCGCGCTGCCCTATGCCACCGTCGATGTCGAATCCCGCCTGCGCGAGCCGCGCGTGACCACGCCCACCTATTCGGGCACCACCGCCGACGGCAGCGCGCTGACCGTGCATGCCAACCAGGCGCGCCCCGCCCAGACCGCCGGCGCGCCCTCGACCGCGACGGATGTGACGGCAACCCTGACCACCAAGGCAGGCAAACGCACCGACCTGCGGTCGAACGCCGCCATCTTCGACGAGAAAGGCGCATTGTTGCACCTGTCGGGTGACGTGCAGATCACCGATCCCTCGGGGTATCGCCTGTTCACCGAAACGCTAGAAGCCAATCTTGCAAAAAGCGAATATACCTCTCCCACCGATATAAGGGGCACCGGCCCCTTGGGCGAGATTACCGCCGACAGCATGGCCATGACCCGAAACCCCAAGGACGCCGAAAGCTATCTTCTGGTTTTCAATGGCCGAGTGAAACTGGTATATCACCCCAAATGACACGCGCCCTTGCCCTTTTCGCCCTGCTCTTCGCCTGCGCCGTTCCGGCGTTCGCGCAAGAGGTAAAATTTCAAAGCCTCAAACAGGACAGTTCGCTTCCGGTTCAGGTGACATCCGACAGCCTCGCCGTCGACCAGTCGGGCGGCATCGCCAATTTCGAGGGCAACGTCGTCGTGACCCAAGGCGACATGGTGATCAAATCGGCCAAGGCGCGGGTGGAAAACAAGGCCGACGGCAGCGGTGTCGACAAGATCTATTTCACCGGACCCGTCACCTTCCACAGCCCGACCGAGGCTGCCGCGTCCGATGGTGCCGTCTATACCGTCGATAGCGGCGAGGTGGTGATGACCGGCAACGTCCTGCTGACCCAAGGCAAGACCACGATCGCGGGCCAGAAGCTGGTCTACGACCTGCAAAAGGGCACGGGCCAGATGCAGGGGCGCGTTCAGACGACCTTTATCCCCAAATCGGCCAAAGACGGCAAAGATGGCAAGGGTGGCAAGACGGGCACGAAACCGCCTGCACCCGATGCGGGCACCGCCCCGTGATCGCCAAACCCGAACTCACCGTCACCGAAGGCTCTGCCGGACTGTCGGTCGAGAATCTGCGCAAAAGCTACAAGCGCCGCCCCGTGATCCGCGATGTGTCGATGTCGCTCAAGCGGGGCGAGGTCGTGGCGTTGCTCGGCCCGAACGGATCGGGCAAGACCACCTGCTTTTACGCCATCGCGGGCCTTGTCACCCCCGAGGGTGGGCAGGTCCGCATCGACGGGCGCGATGTCACCGCGCTGCCGATGTATCGCCGTGCGCGTCTTGGCATCGGCTATCTGCCGCAGGAAGTGTCGATCTTCCGCGGCCTGTCGGTCGAAGACAACATCCTTGCCGTTCTCGAAATCGCGGTGCCCGACCGGCACAAGCGCCGCGAACGGCTGGAAGAACTGCTGTCCGAGTTTTCCATCACCCACCTGCGCCGCGCGCCCGCGCTGGCCTTGTCGGGCGGGGAACGCCGCCGCGTCGAAATCGCCCGCTGCCTTGCCGCCGATCCGAAATACCTGCTGCTCGACGAACCCTTCGCAGGCGTCGACCCCATCGCCGTGGCCGAAATCCGCGGGCTGGTGGCCGACCTCAAGGTGCGGGGCATCGGTGTGTTGATCACCGACCACAACGTGCGCGAGACGCTCGAAATCGTCGACCGCGCCTATATCCTGCACGACGGCAAGGTGCTGATGAGCGGCACCACAGACGAGGTCGTCCGCGACGAAATGGTGCGCCGCGTCTACCTCGGCCAGAACTTCCGCATCGGCTGACCGGCCACAGGCCGACTGGCCAAAACCCAGCCCTTCGGATGGTTCCGCACGACCCTGTTGACAAGACGGGCGGGCTTGGGCGCAAATACGGTCAATGCGCGCTTCATACGCCTTGCCCCGATCCGCCTATGCCGCCCCTCGACGGACGCGCCACCTTGCAGGATCGCCCGAAGCACCCCACTCATATGATCAGGCCGGACGGTTGCCATCACGGCACCCCATGGCGCAGCACGCGAAGGAGGCATCATGCGTTACCAGATCAGCGGCCGACAGATTGACATCGGGGAAGCTCTCCAGACCCACGTCAAGGCCGAGCTGGGCGAGGTGGTCGAGAAATACGCCCAGCGCCCGACCGATGCCGTCATCGTCTTTTCCCGCGTGGCGCATGAATATGTCTGCGAATCCGTCATCCACCTGTCGACCGGCCTGACAGCACAGGCCAAGGGTCACGCCACCGAAATCTATGCCGCCTTCGAGTCGTGCCGCGAAAAGATGGACAAGCAGTTGCGCCGCTACAAACGCCGCATCCGCAACCACCACAACACCCGCACGGCGCCGGTTGAATTCGCCGAAGGCGCGTCATATATCCTCGCCCCGACGGAAGAGCCCGAGGATGATACGGACGACCTGACCCAGCCCATCGTCATCGCCGAGATGGAGACCAAGATTCCTTCGGTCACCGTGGGCGAAGCCGTGATGATGCTGGAACTGGGCGGCCAGAAGATGCTCGTGTTCCGCAACGAAGGACATGGCGGCGTGAATGTGGTGTACCGTCGTGATGACGGCAACATCGGCTGGATCGATCCGCGCAACAGCAAATGACCGGCGCTACGAACCGGCACAGGAACGACTGACGGCATGGACCTCTCCAAGCTACTTATCCCGGCGGCCGTCAGGGTCGTCGGGCAACTGACCAGCAAGAAGCGCCTCTTTCAGGAACTGGGAGAATTGGCGTTTTCGGCCTATGGTCTGAATGGTGCCACTGCCGTCGATGGCTTGCAGGAACGCGAAAGCCTTGGCCCCACCGGCGTGGGCCACGGCATCGCCTTGCCCCATGCGCGGCTGGAAGACCTGTCCAAGATCGTCGGCGTCTTCATCCGGCTGGAAAAACCGCTCGATTACGACAGCGTCGACCGCCAGCCCGTCGATCTGGTGTTCGGCCTGTTCGCGCCCAAGGATTCGGGGGTTGACCATCTCAAGGCGCTGGCCCTTGTCAGCCGCACCATGCGCGATGCGAATGTGGTGTCCAAACTGCGTGCCAACAGCGATCCGGCCAAGCTTTACGCGATCCTGACCGAATCCCGCGCGATTCAGGCGGCCTGACCGCGCGGGCCAAAGCCAAAACCCATATAGTCGCGCTGATAGGTATCGCGCGCGACATCCTCGACCTCGTCATCCAGCACGGCCCGCAGCCCGCTTGGCAGGCCGTCGCGCAGGGGTGGCATGGGCACCCCGATCTCGGCACACAGCCAGCCCAGCCCTTCGGCAAGCCGGTCCTCGCGCAGCACCACGTCCGGCCCGTTGAACTGGGCAAAACCCTGCACCACCGCCGTCTGCGTGGCCCAACCGGCCGCCGTGCGAAAGCCGGTCTGCCCCGCCAGATTGCGCTTGAGGAACCGCAGGAAGGCGATGAACGCCGCCCGCTCCTCCGCGACCGAGCCGTAGCCCTGTTTGGGCATAGCCACGCCATGCACCCGCCCCAGCACGTTGCGCTGTTCCTGCCCCAGCCCCGTGCCAGCCGCATCTTGGAACGCCACCCATGCCCGATCCAGCGGATGCCGCAGCACGGTAAAGCTGCGATGGCCTTGATGCGACCGCTTCCACTGGCGCAGGGTTTTCTGCACGAAATCCCGTTCCAGCCCGCCAAAGCCTTCCAGCCAGTCGACCACCCGCGCATCCGGCCCGCCCTTGACCGGCATGAACAGCAGCGGCACCTCGCGCGATGCCACATAGCCCGGAATCGCCGCCGACCGCCGCGGCTCGAAATTCGGGGTGCGCGACAGGTTGAAGCGGTCAAGCCGCGCCAGCGCCTGCTCCATCGCGGCGGGGTTCGTCACCTTGTCGGCCAGCGGCTCGGGGTTTTGCACCGTCAGTGTCTGGTCCACCGCGTCCAGCCGCGCCGGAACACCAAGGAAAGCAGCCAGCCCGTTCAACACCGACACATCCTGAATGTCGTCGTAATCCAGATAGAACGCGGTCTGTCCGCTGGTCTGCAAGGCGTGCAGCAGATGCACCTGAAACCCCTGTACCTTTTCCAGATGCGCTTCGAATTCGGCCGGATCGAAGCGTGCCTTGGCCTGCTTCAGGTTCTTGGGATTGGTCAGTTTCCACTGCCCCGTCGCCTGCGCGATCTTCAGACTGACATAGCTTTCCACCGGATTGCGCGTCAGCACGATCTTGGCGCAGGCCCGGTTGGCCATCACCGCATCGAACACGCGGGGGTCGTGGTCATGGAACCAGCGAAACCCCGCCATCCCGCCCGCCGCCGCCCGCGCGGCCCGCACCAGAGCCATCGGATCGGCCTCGCGCTGCGCCAGCGTCACGCCGAACAATTCGGTCTGGTCTTTCTTGCCGATGAAATGCGGATTGAACAACTCGCCGTAGCAGGTCACGCCCTCCAGCGCGTTCAGGTTCGATTCAAGGAAATTCGACCCCGTCCGCATTTCCGCGAACATCACGAATGTGTCGAAACCCGCCACTTATTTCACCAGATAGGGCCGCCCGCGCGCGGCGCTTGCGGGGCGCGGGTCGTCGCCCGCCGGAAAATCGCCCATCAGCACCGGCTGCATTCCCTGATTGCGCAGGTTCTGCAAGAACTGGCCAAAGCCGGTCAGATCGGCCATCTTGGGCGCCTCGGTCAAACGGCGCAACGACCGCGGGCTGATTTCGTCCACGATGGTCTGCAACGGCTCCATCGGGCTTTCCACGAACTCGGCCAGCGTCCATATCCGCACCCGCGCCTTGCTGGTTGACGCACGCAAGACCGCCAGCGTCTCGCTTTCGATCTTTTGCAGCCGCGCCGCCTCGCGCCGGATATCTCCGAAATTCTTGTTCGACCGCCACAAGGGCAATGCCCAGGCACCCGATATCACCGATATCTGCGCGTTGGCATCCAGCGCCATGAACCCGTTAAGAACCTGGTTGTCGGCAGGCCCGAACTGGAAACACTGCCGTTCGCCCCGCGTGGCCCAGATCAGGTTCGACAGGAAAGACCTCGGATTATAGTCGCGCAGCTTCGGATTGTCCGACAAAGCACCGTTATAGACGGCCTCGCCCCCTGCGAATTCCACGCGGTCGGGCGCGAACAAATGGCCATGCACGCGGCTTCCCGTGGTTTTCGACAGCCACGTCTCGAATTCCTCGAACACTTCGGAAAACCCGTGAAACACCGAATAGGGTGCTGCCGTGCGGCCATTCTCGAAATTCTCGTTCGGGAAACGGCTTTGCATGTAAAGCCCCGCCCGCCCCTTGACCCGCCGTTCCACCGCCTTGGCGAACAGCCGGTCGATCTTGCCGGGGTTCGGCTCTCCGCCCGCCTGCGCCTCGGCGTCGTCGGTCAGGAAGGTGCGATAAAGCTTGGTCGCGTGCGGCCAGATCTTGCGCGCCACGAAACAGTCCGACCGCCGCAAAAGCTGCAAATGGTCGTCGTAAAAGATATGCGGCTTGCCCTGAAAATCGAACTTCGACAGCGTCAGCGACCGGCTTTCCACCGATGATGACACCAGCCGCACCAGCGTCTGGAAATAGCTTTCGTCCGGTATCCACACCCGCCGGAAATAATCGTCATACAGCTTGCGCTCTGGCCCCTGCAAAATCGCCGACAGCGTCTGCCGCGTCAGGCACCACCACTGGCTGCCCAGATGCGGCACGACATCGTTGGGAATGGTCCGCCGGAACCCGATCTTGCGCTGCAAGGCGACATAGCCGTCGAACAGCCGCCGCTGCGTCCGCCACGAAAACGGGAACCGCAGCGTGAACCGCTCCATGTTCAGCCCGCCGATGGTCCAGCCCACCTCTTCGGTGGTCACGCTTTCGATGAAATCGGTGCGCGGCCGCGCCTCGAGATAGTCGAGCAGGTCTTTCACCGGCCTGAGCGGCATGCACGACCCCGACGCAAGGTAAACGTGCCGCACATCTTCAAAGTCGGCCAGCATCACCTCGGCCGCGCCCTGGGTTGCCGCCACGATCCCCCATGTTCCCCATTCACAGGCGAAGCGCTGCGAAAACCGCACATTGGCCAGATCGGCCAATTCGGCTTTCATCTTGTCATAGCTCCACGCCTTGACCCGCGCATCGACATGAATCACCACCGGACAGCCGCGTTCGGCCCAATGGCGCGCCACCTCGGCGGCACGGTGCAGCGCGGTGTGGCACAGCATCACGAATCCAAGCGAGGTTGACGGCGTCATGCCCAGTTCCCCTTGGACATCAGGCCCAGAATTTCCAGCTGCCGCCAGTTGATGTATTTCTCGCTCCACTTGCACCACAGGTCGGGCTGGTCTTTCAGCCCCTCGCGGTAGGCGCGGTATTCGTGGCTGTTGGCGTAATGCTGGCGGCGCTTCATCTCCTCCTCGGCCTTGACGGCAAAGGTATCAAGGAACTTGGCATGCAGCAGGCAGCCGCTGGCCTTTTCGCCTCCCCATTCGTCGTAAACAAGGTTCAGGCCACGCGGCAGCAACATGTGGGTGGAACTGACATAGGCATAGGCGCGGTCCCATTTGACCAGCGGCACCTTGTTCAACGCGGGCGCCCGCTCGGGTTCGTCGGCAAAGAAGGTCCGCGCCCGTGGCCCGCCCTGCAACCACAGGTTCCCGAACCCCTGATTGCGCTTGACCGAGTAATTGGCGCTGTCGAACCACTGGGCAATCTCGAACGGGTCTTGCCCTTCGGCATAGGGCTGCGCGTCAAGCGGCCCCTTGGGATACATGTCAAGGATCATGGCCGAAAACGACCGGATGCCCGATGTATCCAGCCAGTCGGTCAGCGCCCGCAGCGGCCGCGTCTCGCAGAACGGATAGATCAGGAACTCATCCACATCCACCGTCAGCGTCCAATGCCCGTGGCAATGGCGGCGCTGCAAATAGGTGATCCAGTCCATCCCGAAGCGCGCGTTCTTGTAGCTTCCCTTGGCCTCCCACAGCGATACATCAGGCTGCGCCTGCAAATACTCGCGCGACCCGTCGGACGAGCCGTTGTCGACGATCAGGAAATGGTTGACGCCAAGATCGCGGTAATAGCGCATGAAATAGGGCAGCCGCAGCTTTTCGTCGCGCAGCGTGGCACACAGGATGATGCTGTCGGACCGGATCGCCCCCGTCCGGTTCGCAAGCACCGTCAGCTCGCGCCGCTTCAGTCTGGCGCGCAAATGCAAGCGCCGCCGCCGAAGCCGCAACCGATATGCCCCGATCAAGCCCACTCGAACAACCTGCCCCTACCGCACTCGGGCCGGAACGACCGACCCGCCCCTGTCACCTTTTTTCGACCATCGGCGCTGCAAATCCCCTGCCAGCGCCCTGTCCATTAGACGCCAGTTTAAAAGCGAAGCCGACATAAGTAAACAAATCCGCACCTTTCGGCATATCTTCCACCAAAAGTTGCAAATCCGACCCGTTCAGACCCAGCCGCCGCGCGACATCAGCCCCAGCGCTTCCATCTCGCGCCAGCCGGTGTAACGGCGCGACGCCGCGCACCACAGATCGGGGTTGGCCGCGACCGCCTGATAATAATCGTCAAAAAGTGCTGCATCGAAGAAATGTTCGCCCCGCGCCCGTTCCTCGACCGCCCGCGCCACCGCAACGTTCAGGAACTTGCTGTGCAACAGCAGGCCCGAAGGTGCCTCGCCCCCGTCGGTGTCGTAAATCCGGTTCAGGCGCGGCGGCAGCAGGGAATGGGTGGAATTGACGTAAGCATAGCGCCGGTTCCATTTCACCAGCGGCACCTTGGTCAGCGTCGGCGCGCGGCGCGGATCGTCGGCAAAGAACACCCGCGCCCGTGGCCCGCCCTGCACCCACAGGTTGCCCATAGGCTGCTGCACCCGCATCCCGTAATTGCCCGCGTCGAACCAGTCCAGCACGGCGAACGGGTCATCGCCCGCACGGTACGCCTGCGCCGCCACCGGCCCCTTGGGATACATATCCAGCATCATCGCGCCGAACATCCCGCGACCTTGACGGTCAAGCCAGCCTGTCAGCGCCCGCAGGTCGCGTGTGTCGCAATAGGGGTAAATCAGCGCCTCGTCGGCATCCAGCGTCAGGCACCAGTGCCCGTGGCCGTGGCGCGCCAAAAGCCATGTCAGCCAATCCACACCAAAGCGCGATGCCTTGTACCCCGCCCCCGTGCGCCACAGCGATACATCCGCCTGCGCCGCCAGCAGCGCATCGGTCCCGTCCTCGCTGCCGTTGTCGACGATCAGGAACTGCGCCACGCCCAGACGGCGGTGATGGTCCAGAAACCACGGCAGCCGCACCGCCTCGTTTCGCACCACGGCAAAGCACAGAATGTCATCGGCCTCGATGGTTCCGGTCCGGTCGATCACCGATACCAGCTCGCGCCGCTTGGCCACCGCCCGTGCCAAAAGCCTGCGCCGTTTCCAGCGCAGGCGATAGGCCGACAGCAGGTCCATCAAGGTTACTGCGCCGCCTTTTGCTGCGCGATCATGTCGTGCAGATAGGCCCCGAACTCGTCGCGCAGGTCAGGCCGCGACAGGCCAAAGGCCACCGTCGCCTGCAAGAACCCCGCTTTCGACCCGCAGTCATAGCGCTGCCCGCGGAAGCGGTAGCCGTAAACGTTCCCGTCTGCCACTTCGTCGGCAATCGCGTCGGTCAACTGGATCTCGCCGCCCGCGCCCTGCTTCATGCGGTTCAGGTTGACCATCACCTTGGGCGACAGGATATAACGCCCGATCACCGCAAGGTTCGACGGCGCCGTGCCCGCTTTCGGCTTTTCGACCATTCCCTTGGCCTTGACGATGGCGCCCATATCCTCGCCGATGTCGAGCACCCCGTAGGAAGATGTCCGCTCGGGCGCGACCTCCATCGCCGCAACCATGTTGCCGCCGGTTTCGGCATAGGCTTCGACCATTTGCTGCAAGCAGGGCTTTTCCGCCGCGATCACGTCATCGGGCAGCAGCACGGCAAAGGGTTCGTTGCCGATCAGCCGCCGCGCGCACCACACCGCATGGCCCAGCCCCAGCGGGCGGTTCTGGCGGATATAGGCGATTGCGCCCGAATCCATGTTCGTTTCCTTGAGGATCTCGAGCAAGTCTTCCTTGCCCGACTTCTTCAGCGCGCTTTCCAGTTCGGGCGCGTTGTCGAAATAATCTTCCAGCGCCGATTTCCCGCGCGAGGTTACGAAGATGAACTCCTTGATCCCCGCAGCCCGCGCCTCGTCGATCGCATACTGGATCAGCGGGCGGTCGACCAAGGTCATGATCTCTTTGGGAATCGACTTGGTCGCAGGCAGGAACCGCGTTCCCAGACCGGCCACCGGGAATATGGCCTTCGAGACCTTCTTGGCTTTCATGCTTCGTCACCCATGTTTCGTCTTCGTCCTTTCGGACCCGGCGTAATTGCCGAACGCGTTGCCGCAATCAGGCCACAGCTTACCAGCCTTTTGCCTGACAGGGAAACGCCGTTGCGGTAGACCCTTCGCCGGTTTCGCGCAAGTCAGACATCCGTGACGTCTGGCCCCGCGCACAAGATTCAGGCCATTTCCGCCATCATCGCCTCGATCACCGGCACGTCGCTGGGGTTGTTCAGCTCCCAGAACTGTCGCCCCTGCGCGGAAACCTCGACACACAGCACCGCGCGCCCGTTTTCAAGGAACCGCAACTGCTCCAACCCTTCCAGCTTTTCCAGCGGCCCGACCGGCCACGCCGGATAGTCGCGCAGCGCCTGCGGGCGATAGGCATAGACGCCGACATGGTGAAACACCGGCGTCGGCGCATCATCGGCGTAAACCTGCCCCGTAAAGGGAATCACTTCCTTCGAGAAATACAGCCCCCGCCCGCCCGCGCCGAACACGGCGGTCGTGCCACCCACCCGCCCCGCGCGGCGGTCAGCCAGTAGGGCGGCCAGCATCTTGCCTTCGCAGCGCAGAACCGGAGTCGCGATCACCGCGTCCGGATCGGCCCGCAGACCCGCCACCAGATCTTCGACAAACCACGCAGGCGTCAGCGGCGCGTCGCCTTGCAGGTTCACCACGATCTCGTATCCCGTCAGCTTGGCCGCCACTTCCGCGCAGCGTTCGGTGCCGTTCTGGCAATCGCCCGAGGTTATCACCACCTCGGCCCCGAACCCTTCGGCATGGGCAGCGATGCGGTCGTCGTCGGTGGCCACCACCACGCGGTCGACCCCGCGCACGGCCATCGCCGCCTCCCAGCTGCGGCGGATCAGGGTCTTTTCACCATCCGGTCCGCGCAAGGAAACCAGCGGCTTGCCCGGATAGCGCGTGCTGGCATAGCGGGCGGGAATGGCGACCAGAACGCTCATTTCAGCACCACCCCCGGCGCATGGGCGATGAAAAAGGGGTTGTCCCAACCCTCTTTGCCATAGCGCAGGTCGCTATGGTCATCCATCCGCACCACCACGCCGCCCGCCCCGCGCAACACGGCATCACCCGCCGCGGTGTCCCATTCCATCGTGCGCCCCAGACGGGGGTAAATGTCGGCCTCGCCCGTTGCCACCAGACAGAACTTGAGGCTGGACCCCGCGCTGCGGCTGTCCTTGACGGCGTAGCGGGCGATATATTCTTCCGTCGCGGCGTCGCGGTGCGATTTCGACGCCACCACCATCAGCGCGGCATTGTCGGGCTGCGTCACACGGATTTCCCGTGCCGCGCCGTCAACCTCTTCGACCGAAACCCCGTCGGCCCGCGTGTAAAACAGCCGCCCCTGCGCGGGCGCGTAAACCACACCCCGCACCGGCACGCCCTTTTCGACATAGGCGATGTTGACCGTGAAATCGCCGCGCCGCTGCACGAACTCTTTGGTGCCATCCAACGGATCGACAATCAGGAACGTCTCGGCCCGCAGATCGTGGCTGTCGGCCTGCTCTTCGGTAATCAGCACCACATCGGGAAATTCCGCCCGCAGCCCCGCCGAAATCAGCGCATCGGCCGCTTCGTCGGCCTCGGTCACCGGCGAGGCGTCACCCTTCAGCTTCACCGCGAAATCCGGCCCGTCATACACCTCCATGATCCGCGCCCCCGCCTCCAACGCCAGTTGGCGGATCACCGGAATCAAGCGGTCGAAATCCATCGCATACCCCTTGCAGACCCTGCGGCCCGCGCTGATTGAAACCCAAGCTGTCCTAGCTTATCATGCGCCCTGCGGCCAAGGGCAAGCAGCCCCCGCAGGTGTAAGGGTTCGGGTCTTGAAATTCTCGGCAGATGTCAAACAGACCCGCGCGCGGACGGCATGGTCGATGCTGGAACTGGTGTTCCACGGCGCGGTGCACAACGTGCGCAAAAGCCACGCCAGCGCCATCATGGGGCTGTTGATCAACCTGTTCCAGTCGGTGCTGATGATCGGGGGCTTCTTCCTGATGTTCGCCTTTACGGGCACACGGCACATCGCCATCCGGGGCGATTACATCCTGTATCTCATGTCCGGCATCTTCATGTACATGACGCATGTGAAAGCCATGCAGACCGTGATGAAGGCCGACGGCGCCACGTCAAGCATGATGAAACACGGCCCGATGAACACGCTTATCGCGGTGGGTGCCGCGGCGCTTGGCGCGCTTTATCTGCAAATGCTGTCGGCCATGGTGCTCTTGTTCCTGTACCACGCCATCATCGCGCCGATCACCATCGACGAACCTGTGCAGACGGTGGGGATGATGCTGCTGGCTTGGGCAACGGGCGTGGCCATCGGCATGATCTTCCGCGCCGCGACCCCGTGGCAGCCGCGTTTCTTCGGCACCGTCGCCTCGGTCTACAGCCGCATCAACATGATCGCATCGGGCAAGATGTTCGTGGCCAACGCCATGCCGACAATCGTGTTGTCGTGGTTCACGTGGAACCCGCTGTTCCACATCATCGATCAGGGCCGCGGCTTCATTTTCCTCAACTACGGCCCGCGCTATTCGAACATCGAATATCCGATGTATTTCCTGCTGGCCTGCATGACCATCGGCCTGATGGGCGAATTTTACACGATGAAACGCGTGTCGCTGTCGTGGACCGCCGGAAAGTAACCGGTTTGCGCCGACGCACCGGATCGGCCGTAAAAATCGCAGGTCGCTGACGCTTGCAGCGCCCCTGCCCCCAACTTATATACGCTGCGAAGCCGGACAGGGCGGGCCGCCCTTGCCGGATACACTTGGGATCGGGGCCTGACGCCTTCCTGTAGGGTCAAGCCCCACAACATCGCCGAAAGAAGGGTACTACATCATGGCCAAAGTCATCGGGATCGACCTCGGGACCACCAACAGCTGCATCGCCATCATGGACGGATCGCAGCCGCGCATCATCGAAAACTCCGAAGGCGCACGCACCACGCCCTCGATCGTCGCCTTTACCGAAGGCGAGCGTCTGGTTGGCCAGCCTGCAAAGCGTCAGGCCGTCACCAACGCATCGAACACCATCTTCGCGGTCAAGCGCCTGATCGGCCGTCGCTTCGACGATCCGGTCATCCTCAAAGACCAGAAGAACATGCCCTATAAAATCGTCAACGGCGGCAACGGCGACGCATGGGTCGAAGTGCGCGGCGAAAAGTATTCGCCCAGCCAAGTCTCCGCCTTCATCCTGCAAAAGATGAAGGAAACCGCTGAATCCTATCTGGGCGAGTCGGTCACCCAGGCCGTCATCACCGTCCCCGCCTATTTCAACGACGCCCAGCGTCAGGCGACCAAGGACGCAGGCAAGATCGCCGGTCTGGAAGTGCTGCGGATCATCAACGAACCGACAGCGGCTGCACTGGCCTACGGCCTCGACAAGAAAGAGGCGCGCACGATCGCCGTCTATGACCTTGGCGGCGGCACCTTCGATATCACCATCCTTGAAATCGACGATGGCCTGTTCGAAGTGAAATCGACCAACGGCGACACCTTCCTTGGTGGCGAAGACTTCGACATGCGCATCGTCAGCTACCTTGCCGACGAGTTCAAGAAAGAGCATGGCGTCGACCTCACGCTTGACAAGATGGCGCTCCAGCGCCTCAAGGAAGCGGCGGAAAAGGCAAAGATCGAGCTGTCCTCGGCCTCGCAGACCGAAATCAACCAGCCCTTCATCAGCATGGACAAGAACAGCGGCCAGCCGCTTCACCTCGTGGTGAAACTGACCCGCGCCAAGCTGGAATCGCTCGTTGACGACCTGATCAAAAAGTCGATGAAGCCCTGCCAGGCCGCGCTGAAAGATGCGGGCCTGACCATGGCCGACATCGACGAGGTCGTGCTCGTCGGCGGCATGACCCGCATGCCCCGCGTGATCGAGGAAGTGACCAAGTTCTTCGGCAAGGAACCCCACAAGGGCGTGAACCCTGACGAAGTCGTCGCCGCCGGTGCCGCCATTCAGGCGGGCGTTCTGCAAGGTGACGTGAAGGATGTCGTCCTGTTGGACGTGACCCCGCTTTCGCTGGGCATCGAAACGCTGGGCGGCGTGTTCACCCGCCTGATCGACCGCAACACCACGATCCCGACCAAAAAGAGCCAGGTGTTTTCGACCGCCGAAGACAACCAGAACGCCGTGACGATCCGCGTCTTCCAGGGCGAGCGTGAAATGGCGGCTGACAACAAGATGCTCGGCCAGTTCAACCTTGAACAGATCCCGCCCGCCCCGCGCGGCATGCCGCAGATCGAAGTCACCTTCGACATCGACGCCAACGGCATCGTCTCGGTCAAGGCCAAGGACAAGGGCACGAACAAAGAACAGGCGATCACCATCCAAGCCTCGGGCGGCCTGTCCGACGAGGATATCGAAAAGATGGTCAAGGACGCCGAAGCCAACGCCGAAGCCGACCGCGAACGCCGCGAATTGGTCGAAGCCAAGAACCAGGGCGAAAGCCTGCTGCATTCGACCAAGAAATCCTTGGCCGAACACGGCGACAAGGTCGACCCGTCGACGGTGGAAGCCATCGAGCTTGCCATGGGCGCACTGGAAGAGACCCTCAAGACCGAGGATGCAGGCAAGATCAAAGGCGGCATCCAGAACCTGACCGAGGCTGCGATGCGGCTTGGCGAAGCCATCTACAAGGCCAGCCAGTCCGAAAGCGAAGGCAAAGACCCCGACGCACCGCGCGATGTCGACGATGATATCGTAGATGCCGATTTCGAAGACCTTGGCGAAAACAAGCGGAAGTAACACCGCGTGAAACGGGAAAGGGGGCGGTTCGGCAACGGACCGCCCCCACCCGGTTCTGATTGGGGGTTTTGCAGTGGCAAAACGTGATTACTACGAAATTCTCGGCGCCCCCCGCGGCGCATCGGCCGAAGAGCTGAAAAAAGCCTATCGCACCAAGGCGAAAGAGCTTCACCCCGACCGCAATTCCGACAACCCGAACGCCGAAGCGCAGTTCAAGGAAGTCAACGAAGCCTACGAGGTGCTCAAGGACGCCGACAAGAAAGCCGCCTATGACCGTTATGGCCATGCGGCATTCGAGGGCGGCATGGGCGGCGGCGGCGGCGGGCGCGGCTATCCCGGTGGCGCGAACAACGGCGATTTCGCTTCGGCCTTTTCGGATGTGTTCGAAGACCTGTTCGGCGATTTCATGGGCGGACGCGGTGGCGCGGGCGGCGGACGGTCGCGCGCGCAACGCGGGTCGGACCTGCGCTACAACCTGCGCGTCAGCCTTGAAGAGGCGTTCAAGGGCGTCCAGAAAACCATCAACGTGCCCACCTCCATCGCCTGCGATACCTGTCGCGGCTCGGGGGCCGAAGGCGGCGCCGAACCCGTCACCTGCCCCACCTGTTCCGGCATGGGCAAGGTCCGCGCGCAGCAGGGCTTTTTCACCGTCGAACGCACCTGCCCCACCTGTTCGGGCATGGGCCAGATCATCAAGAACCCCTGCCGGTCTTGTGGCGGTGCGGGCCGGATCGAGAAAGAACGCTCGCTTTCGGTCAACATCCCCGCAGGTGTCGAAACCGGCACCCGCATCCGTCTTGCAGGCGAGGGCGAGGCAGGCTTGCGCGGTGGCCCCGCAGGCGACCTTTACATCTTCATCGAGGTCAAGGAACACGCCATCTTCCAGCGTGACGGCGTGCACCTGTTCTGCCGCATCCCCGTCAGCATCGCCACCGCAGCACTTGGCGGCGAGGTCGAGGTGCCCACCATCGACGGCGGCAAATCGCGGGTAAAGGTGCCCGCAGGCAGCCAGACCGGCAAGCAGATGCGCCTGCGCTCAAAGGGCATGCCTGCCCTGCGTGGCGGCGGATCGGGCGACATGGTTCTGGAACTGGCGGTGGAAACCCCCGTCAACCTCACCGCCCGCCAACGCGAGTTGCTGGAAGAATTCGACCGCCTGTCCGAAGAGAACAATCCCGAAGGATCGTCGTTCTTTTCCAAGGTCAAGGGCTTCTGGGACGGCATGAAAAACTGAACGGAAGCAGAGTTTGGCGCAAACTCCGCGCCGAAATTTGACGCAAATTTCGCGAACGCCCGACACAGATTTCTGCGTCAGAAATCGGCGCGGAATGTGCGTCAAATTCCGCTCGGAAAATGAACGGGTATTCGGGCAAGGGTGAAACGGGGCTTGCGTTAACCTTTCCTCAACCATCCCGCGCCACGCTATCCGCATGGCACAGGCATTCAACGAATCTCTTCCCCTGTTTACCGACGCCGACGAAGCGGTGGCGATGCCGCTTGCCGACCGCCCCGATGGTCGCCTGCCCAGCTATATCGCCGATCACCGCAAACGCCTGCGCAGCCGCTTCATGGACGGCGGCGCAACGGCCGTGGCGGAATACGAGCTGCTCGAACTCATCCTGTTTCGCGCCATCCCGCGGCAGGATGTGAAACCCCTTGCCCATCTGCTGATGCAAACCTTTGGCGACCTTGCGCGCACCATCGCCGCCCCCGTCGCGCAGCTCGAACGGGTCAAGGGTGTGGGCGAAGCGGTTATCCTCGAGCTGAAACTGATCGAAGCCGCCTCGCAGCGCATGGCGCGATCACGCGTGATGCAGCGCCCCGTCCTGTCGTCATGGGCGGCGCTTCTGGACTATTGCCACACCGTCATGGCGCACCGCGAAACTGAACAGTTCCGCATCCTGTTCCTTGACCGAAAGAACGTGCTGATCGCCGATGAAGAACAGGCGAAAGGCACCGTCGACCACGTGCCCGTCTACCCGCGCGAGGTGGTCAAGCGGGCGCTCGAACTCAACGCTTCGGCGCTGATCCTCGTGCATAACCATCCGTCGGGCGACCCCACGCCGTCGCGCAGCGATATCGACATGACCCATCAGATCGGTCAGGCCTGCACCACATTGGGCATCACCCTGCACGACCACCTGATCATCGGCAAAAGCGCCGAAGTCAGTTTCCGTTCGCTGGGCCACCTTTGAACGGGGGTTGCACCCACAATTCGACCCGCCGGTTCAACCTGCGCCCTGCCGCCGTCTCGTCGCAGGCCATCGGCATCGCCTCGCCAAAGCCGATCACGGCAGGCAAGGCGACATCGGGCGCTTCCCGCGCCAATGCATCGCGCACCGCCCGCGCCCTGTCCTCCGACAAGGCCATGTTCGCCGCCGCCGCGCCGGACCCGTCAGAAAACCCCGCCAGCACCAGCGTCTCGCCACCGAACAGCCCTGCCTGAAGCATCCGCGCCAGATCGGTCAGGTTTTCTTGCGATGCGGCTTCCAGCGTGCTTGACCCATCCTCGAAGCGAAAGGTCAGCGACAGCCGCTCGGCCCCGTCCATCGCGGCAACCAGGCGTTTCAGATCGGCCAGCGACGTTTCCTCGCCCGCACCCGCAATCGCGTTCATCAACCGCAGCCCGTCGGCCGCCAGCGCCTGCCGGTCGATGCCGCGATCCACATAGCCCGCCGCCGCAATCGCCGCTTGCGCCTGCGGCAAGGCAAGAAAATCAAGGAATTCCCGCGCCATCAGGGGCAGACGCCGCCGGGGTGTCAGGAAATTCAGCGGCAGCGTCAGCGGATAATCTTCGGCCTTCACCGCCATGGCCGATGTTTCCAGCGGAAAGCCGCAACTGTCGGTCAGCGTGATCACCTTGGCCGCACCGGCCGCCCCGCGCGGCACCACGGCAATCCCCCACGGGTCGCGCGCCACGGCAGCCGCCAGACCGGCCAGATCGTCATGCACCGCGCCCAGCGCCACGGCACGCCCCAACCGCGCCGCCAGCGCATCGGCCACGCCGCCAGCCGCCAGCCCGTGGAGCACCAGCGGCATGTCCGGCCCGCCCACTTGCGCCCAATTCGTCACCTCGCCCGCCAGCACCCGCGCCAGATCGACCGAGGCGATCTTTGCCACCGGATTGCCTTTTGCAACCACCGGCACCAGCGCATCCAGCCCCAGCACGCGAACCCCGAAATCCGGCGCGGTCGCCACCGCCAAGGCCAGTTCCGCCCGCCCCGCCGCGACATCGGCCATGGCAACATCCGGCGCGCGCGGCTGGAACGAAAACTCGGCCAGCACCTGCCCCTTGCCACGCTCGACCAGCCGCGTCACCCCGCCGTCCGCGCGCACATCCAACCCGCGTGACGCCGCAAAGGCCGCGACCAGCGGTCCCAGCAGCGCCGCGCCTGCCTCGGCCTCGCCCACGATGCGCACCTCGGCCCTTGGGGCTGTCAGGTCGGGACAGGCTGGCCCGTCGCACAGCACACCCTGCCCGTCGACCGTCAGCAGGCCGTAAGATGTGTCGATGCGGTAAAACTCGCCATCCCAGCCCTGCAAGATGCCAGACAAAGACAGGCCGCCATCCCGCGCGGTCAGCGTGATGTCTTGCGCACAAGCAACACCTGCACAGGCGCAGGCGACCGCAATCGCCGCGCCCAACCAACGGAAATCCATGAACCCTCGCGCTACTCGGCAGCGGCGAGTGTCATATCCGGCAAAGGATTGTTCAAGACCACAAAACCGCCCGCGCCATCACATTCGGGCATTGCCAGCGTCAGGTCCGTCACCCGCACCGCGCCATCCTGCGAATAAAGCGTCTGGCCCAGCAACTCGCGCCCGCAGGTGGCATCGGTCACTTCGGCCTCGACCGAAACCCGCGCCTCGCCCGGATCGGGAAAGGTATAGACCTCGGCCAGCAGCGCGGGCGTGGTGGCCGGATCACCCAGCGCGATCACGCCGCCGTTTGCCGCCGTTTGGTGGCCCGCATCGCCGTAATCAGCCTTGCCTTCAAAACCATTCACGGCAAAGCGGTCTGCATCCTGCCATTGCACCGCAAAGCGCCGCATCCCCGCCAGTTCGGGAACGGCGGCTTGCGCCTTCAGCACGGTGCCATCATCGAACCGCACCTCGACCGCCCCGTCAGCCGCCATCGCAGGAAGTGTCGCGAACAGCGATCCGGTGGCCAGCGTCTGCATCGACACCGAAAGCCCGCCATGCCGCAGCACGACCCGCTCTCCGGCCCGACAGGGTGCCAGCAACGTCAGGCCCAGCATCGCCCCGTCTTCGGCAAACACCTCGAGGCTCGGGTCGCAGGGGTCGGCGGCGGCGGCGATGGCGGGTGCCGGTTCGATAGCCGCGCGCGTTGCCACCTCGGACGATGCGTCAGGCGCGTCGACGGGCACGCCTGCCGCCTGAACGGGCGCACTCCACCCCGCATCGGGCGTTGCGGCAGCCACGCGCAACGGCACGTCGCCTGCCGCCCCGCCGGCAAAACCGCCAAACTGCACGGCCCCCGCCACCATCAGCGCCACTGCGCCCAAAATCACTGCAACACCACGCTCGCGGGTCATCTGCCGCCATCCTCGTCAGAAACAACTATGGTGGCCACCTTGCCCGCCGATCATGCCCCACGCATGGCAGGCCTGCGTCACATCCAAGGCAATCGCGCATGAAAAAGCCCCCGACGCCTGCGCGACGGGGGCCGAATGTCAGTGCCTGCGCCAGTTCAGACCGTGGCTTGCCCGTGGCAGTGCTTGAACCGCTCGCCCGATCCGCAGGGGCAGGGGTCGTTGCGCGACGGGTTGCCCCATGTCGTGGCGTCCGCCTCGTCGAAACCCGCCAGCCGCGTGGCAGGTGCCGGCGCAACATCCGCCGCCGGAGCCGGAGCCGCCACCGCCGGAGCCGCCGCCGCCCGCTGCTGCGCCACAATCTGCGCCATCATCGCGTCCTGCTCGGCCTGCGTCATCGGGCGCACCTGCGACAGCTTTTGCGTCACATCCTGCCGCAAACCGTTCAGCATCGACTCGAACAGCGTGAACCCTTCGGTCTTGTATTCCGCCAGCGGGTCGCGCTGCGCATAGCCGCGGAAGCCCACGACCGACCGCAGATGTTCCAGCGTCAGCAAATGCTCGCGCCACTTGGCGTCGATGGTCTGCAACAGCACCTGCTTTTCGATGTTCCGCATCGTCTCGGGTCCGAATCCGGCCAGCTTTTCAGCCATCATCGCATCCGATTGCGCCACGATCCGCTCGCGCAGTGCTTCCTGATCGACGCCCTCTTCCGCCATCCATTCGATGACCGGCAGATCAAGGTTCAGCTTATCAAGCACGGCCTTTTTCAGCCCCGGCCCGTCCCACTGGTCGGCATAGGTCTTGGGCGGCATGTAAAAGTCTACAAGGTCTTCGATCACCTGCAAGCGCATGTCGGCGGCGATTTCGCCAATATCCTCGGCCTGCATGATATCCAGCCGCTGCGCGAAAATCGCCTTGCGCTGGTCGTTCATCACATCGTCGAACTTCAGCAACTGCTTGCGGATGTCAAAGTTGCGACCTTCCACCTTGGCCTGCGCGCGTTCCAAGGACTTGTTCACCCACGGGTGGATGATCGCCTCGCCCTCTTTCATGCCCAGCTTCGACAGCACGGCATCCAGACGTTCCGATCCGAAGATCCGCATCAGGTCGTCTTCCAGCGACAGGAAGAACGACGAACGCCCCGGGTCGCCCTGACGGCCCGAACGGCCGCGCAACTGGTTGTCGATCCGGCGGCTTTCGTGCCGCTCGGTTGCCAGCACATACAGGCCCCCCGCAGCAATCACGGCAGCCTTTTCATCGGCATGTTCGGCTTCGATCTTGGCGCGCACCTCGTCGGGGTGCAGATGCGGATCGGCGGCGATGGCTTCCAGCACCTTCAACTCGACGTTGCCGCCAAGCTGGATGTCGGTCCCGCGTCCGGCCATGTTGGTGGCGATGGTCACCGCCCCCAGCTTGCCCGCTTCGGAAACGATCTTGGCTTCCTGCTCGTGGTGGCGCGCGTTCAACACGTTATGCGGCACGCCCGCCTCGGTCAGCAGCTTGGACAAATGCTCCGATTTCTCGATGCTCGTCGTGCCCACCAGCAGGGGCTGGCCCTTGGCATGCGCTTCCTTGATCGTGGCAACCACGCCCTCGTTCTTTTCGCGGGCGGTGCGATACACCTTGTCGTCTTCGTCCACACGGGCAATGGGGCGGTTGGTCGGAACCTCGACCACGCCCAGCTTGTAGATTTCGGCAAATTCCTCGGCTTCCGTCTGCGCCGTGCCGGTCATCCCCGCCAGCTTTGCATAAAGCCGGAAATAGTTCTGGAACGTCACCTGCGCCAGCGTCACGTTTTCCGGCTGGATCTGCACCTTTTCCTTGGCCTCGATCGCCTGATGCAGCCCCTCGGACAGGCGGCGTCCCTTCATCATGCGGCCGGTGAATTCGTCGATCAGCATCACCTCGCCCTCGCGCACGATGTAATGCTGGTCCTTGTGGAACAGCTTATGTGCCTTCAGCGCCTGCGTCATGTGATGCACCAGCGTGGTGCTTTCGGGATCGTACAGCGATTGCCCCTCGGGCAGCAGCCCCGCGCCCGACAGCATCTGCTCGATCAGCTCGTTGCCGTCTTCGGTATAGGTGACGTTGCGGGTCTTTTCATCCAAGCTGAAATGCTCCGGCCCCAGCTGCGGGATAAGCCCGTCCACCTTCATGTAAAGCTCGCTGCGGTCGGTCGACGGCCCCGAGATGATCAACGGCGTCCGCGCCTCGTCGATCAGGATGCTATCCACCTCGTCGACGATGGCATAGAAATGCCCGCGCTGCGACATATCCTCGATCGACGACTTCATGTTGTCGCGCAGATAGTCGAAGCCCAGCTCGTTGTTGGTCGCATAGGTGATGTCGCAACGATAGGCCGCGCGCTTCTCGCCCTCGCCCTGATAGGGGTAAACCACGCCGCAGGTCATGCCCAACGCGTTGTAAACCTTGCCCATCCAGTCGGCGTCGCGCTTGGCCAGATAATCGTTGACGGTAACGACATGCACACCCTTGCCCGCCAGCGCGTTCAGATAGACAGGGAAAGTCGCCATCAGCGTCTTGCCCTCGCCCGTCTTCATTTCCGCGATGTTGCCCTGATGCAGGAAGATGCCCGCCTTCAACTGCACGTCGAAAGCCCGCAACCCCAGCGCCCGCTTGGCCGCCTCGCGGCAGTTTGCAAACGCCTCGGGCAACAGGTCGTCAAGGCTTTCACCCGCCGCCACCCGCGCCTTGAAGGCTTCGGTCTTTTCCTTGATGCCATCGTCACTCAGCGCGGAAAACTCCGCCTCAAGCGCGTTGATCCGTGCCACGATCGGACGAACCGACTTTACCTTGCGGTCATTGGGAGTCCCAAAGACCTTCCGCGCGAGCGTTCCGAGACCCAGCATGTTTTCTCCGCCTGGTCGTTACCTGACATGAACGTGTGGAGGTCCGGCCTTGCCCGCCCCCGATGCCTTCCCTAGAAGGACCGGGTGGACCCGGCCGGACCCGCCGCACGCGACCCCCGCGAAATAAGGGACAGGCCGGGCTTAGTCAACGCCGCGCAAGCCCGCGGCACGATCAGGAGAAGGTGAGATGGCGAAACATACCGGTATTTTGGCGGGCCTTACGCTCGCGGTTCTGTCAGCCCTGCCGCTTTCGGCACAGGACGCCCCCACGGCAGACACGGTCGTCGCCTCGGTCAACGGCGAAAACATCACCTTGGGCGAATTGATCGTGCTGCGCGAAAAGCTTCCCGCCCAATACCAGCAGCTTCCCGACGATGTGCTGTGGAAAGGCCTGATCGACCAGGCGGTGCAGCAACTGACGCTGGAACAGTCGGTCGCCGCCACCAAATCCAAACGTGACGAAATCTGGCTGAAGACCGATGAACGCGGTTACTACGCGGGCAAGGCCCTGCAAGACGTCATCAAGACCGGCGTGACGGACGAAGCCCTGAAAGCCGCCTATGACGAGAAATACGCCAAGGCCCCCGACACCACCGAATACAGCGCCGCCCACATCCTCGTGGCGGATGAGGCCAAGGCCAAGGAACTGAAAACCCAGATCGACGGCGGTGCCGACTTTGCCGAACTGGCCAAAGCCAACTCCACCGACACCGGCTCGGCCGTCAACGGCGGCGACCTCGGCTGGTTCGGCCCCGGCATGATGGTCAAACCCTTCGAAGATGCGGTCGTCACACTGAAACCCGGTCAGGTCTCGGACCCGATCAAGACCGATTTCGGCTGGCACATCATCAAGCTGAACGAAACCCGCGTCGCCGCAAAACCGGCCTTCGATGCGGTCAAGCAAGACCTGTCGAACGAACTGGAACAAAAGGTCGTGGCCGCCCATATCGAAACGCTGACCGCCGCCGCCAAGATCGAAAAACCCGGCGAAGGGCTTGACCCCAAGCTCGTCCGCGACGCAACTCTTCTCGACAAGTGACACCGGCATAGGGGGGGCGGGCCATGGCCAAGACCGATTGGAAAGCCGAAGCAAAGGCGCTCAAGAAAAAGGTCAAGGACCTCAAGTCCCGCCTCCCCGAAACCGGCCAGATCGCCAAACCCGCCAAGGCCGCGAAACCCGTTTCGCCCTTGGCCCCCAAGGGCGGCTTCCCCGCCCTGCCCCGCATCGCGGGCGTCGAATTCGCCGCCGTCGAGGCGGGCGTGCGCTACCAGAACCGCAAGGACGTGATGCTGATCCGCCTTGCCCCCGGCACCGCTATGGCAGGGGTCTTTACCCGCTCGTCCACCCGTTCGGGCTGCGTGCGCGACTGTCAGGCGAAACTCGCCTCCAAGGTTCCCGCAGGCGCGGGCGCGGCCATCATCGTCAACTCGGGCAATTCCAACGCCTTCACCGGCAAGGCGGGGGATGACGCCGTGGCCGCCGTCACAGGCGGCGTCGCAGCCGCGCTGAACCTGCCCGCGAGCCGCGTGTTCTCCTCCTCCACCGGCGTGATCGGTGAACCGCTCCCCTACGACCGGATCACCGCGCAAATCCCCGCCCTCGTCGCAGACCTGCGCGAAGACGCCATCCGCATGGCCGCCCTTGCCATGATGACCACCGACACCTTCCCCAAAGGTGCCGCCGCCACCATCGAAGCCGAAGGCGGCCCGATCCACATCGCAGGCATCGCCAAAGGCTCGGGCATGATCGCGCCCGACATGGCCACCATGCTGGTCTACATCTTCACCGACGCGAAACTGCCGCAAGCAACCCTGCAAAAGCTCTTGTCGCGCAACGTCGACGCCACTTTCAACTCGATCACCGTCGACAGCGACACCTCGACCTCCGACACGCTGCTCCTTGCCGCCACCGGCCAAAGCCCCGCCGCCGAACCAAAGGGCGCTACCCTCAAGGCGTTTGAAACCGCCCTCCACGGCGTCATGCGCGACCTTGCACTTCAAGTCATCCGCGATGGCGAAGGGGCCACCAAACTCGTCGAAATCCGTGTGACGGGGGCCGAAACCGATGCCGACGCGGCAAAGGTCGCCTTTTCCATCGCCAATTCGCCGCTGGTCAAAACCGCCATCGCGGGCCAAGACCCGAACTGGGGCCGCATCGTCGCCGCCATCGGCAAATCCGGCGCCACCGCCGACCGCGACCGCCTGTCGATCCGCTTCGGCGATATCCTCGTGGCCGAAAAGGGCTGGCGCAATCCGGAATACAGCGAAGACGACGCTGCCGCCTACATGCTGCAAGACGAACTGGTGATCGCCGTCGACCTTGGCCTTGGCCGCGCCAAACGCTCGGTCTGGACCTGCGACCTGACCAACCGCTACATCGAGATCAACGCCGACTACCGCTCCTGATCACCGCGCTTTCATCTGTTCTCAAATATCCCACGGGGGGTCCGGGGGGTGTGAAACCCCCCGGCCTTTACAGCAGGCACCACGCATGAAAACCGTCCTCGTCTCTGCCGTTGCCCTGATCGACGCCGATGGCCGCGTGCTGCTCGCCCAACGCCCCGAGGGCAAATCCCTCGCCGGTCTGTGGGAATTCCCGGGCGGCAAGGTCGAACCGGGCGAAACCCCCGAAGCCGCCCTGATCCGCGAACTGAAGGAAGAGCTTGGCATCAACACCCAGGCCTCTTGCCTTGCGCCCCTCACCTTCGCCTCGCATAGCTACGAATCCTTCCACCTGCTGATGCCGCTTTTTGCCTGCCGCCGCTGGCAAGGCACCCCCCACGGGGTCGAAGGGCAGAACCTCGCATGGGTCCGCCCCAATTCGCTGCGCGACTACCCCATGCCCCCCGCAGACCTGCCGCTCATCCCGATTTTGCGCGACTGGCTCTGAATATGTCAGAATTATGTTGGAAAGCGCAGCGGGCTGGTCTAGCCTTCCGCTGCAAAGCCAATTCTGGGGGGAACCGGCATGCTCAGAACCATCACTCTCGGTAGCTGCGTCTCGGTGCAAGGCATTGTTGTAAAACAATTGTCCGATGGAAAACTCGTCGTCCGCGTCGATGAGAAAACCTTTATCGGCCATCCCGTGGCACCGGCCCGCGACTCGTGACGGCGTAGGGTGTGCGCTTTGCGCGCACCCCTGCCAAGCACGGATGGTGCGCGCAAAGCGCACACCCTACGCAAAAGGCCGCGCATCAGCGCGGCCTTTTCCATTTCCATACCTGCAATCAGGCCAGCGTGCGCTGGACTTCCTCGCGCTCGAAGATTTCGATGACATCACCGGCGCGGATATCTTCGTACCGCTCGAACGCCATGCCGCATTCCTGACCGGACTGCACTTCTTTGACTTCGTCCTTGTAACGCTTCAGCGTCTTCAGCGTGCCTTCGTGGATCACCACGTTGTCGCGCAGCAGGCGCACACCGGCCGAACGGCGGGCGATGCCTTCGGTGACGATGCAACCGGCAACCATGCCGACGCCCGTAACCTTGAACACTTCCTTGATCTGCGCGTAGCCGATAAAGGTTTCGCGCACTTCGGCTTTCAGCAGGCCCGAGGCCGCTTTCTTGATGTCATCCACCAGATCGTAGATGATCGAGTAATAGCGTATCTCGACCCCCTTCTGATGGGCGCTGTTGCGGGCGCTGGCATTGGCCCGCACGTTGAAGCCGATGATCGGCGCACCGCTGGCTTCCGCCAGACCCACATCCGTATCGGTGATGGCACCCACGCCCGAATGCAGGATACGCACCCGCACCTCGTCGTTGCCGACCTTTTCAAGGGCCTGCACGATGGCTTCGGCGCTGCCCTGCACATCGGCCTTGACCAGAACGGGCAGTTCCGCAACCGATTTGTCGGCCTTGGCTTTCGCCATAAGCTGTTCCAGCGTGGTCGCGGCACCGGCGGCGGCGCGTTTGTCCTTGGCGGCTTTCTCGCGGTAATCCGCGATCTCGCGTGCCTGCGCTTCGGTCTCGACCACGTTCAGCACGTCACCGGCTTGCGGCGTGCCGTTCAGGCCCAGCACCTCGACCGGAACCGACGGTCCGGCCTCGGCCACCGTCTCGCCCTTGTCGTTGATCAGCGCACGCACCTTGCCCCACTGCTCGCCGACGACGAAGATGTCGCCCTTGCGCAGCGTGCCGTTCTGCACCAGCACCGTCGCCACGGGGCCACGGCCCACGTCAAGCTTGGCTTCGATCACCGCACCTTGCGCCGCCCGCTTCGGGTTGGCCTTCAGTTCCAGAATCTCGGCCTGCAGCGCGATGGCTTCCAGCAGGTTATCAAGGCCCATGCCGGTCTTGGCCGACACTTCTACATCCTGCACATCGCCCGACATCGCTTCGACGACGATGTTGTGCTGAAGCAGATCGGTCCGAACCTTGGTCGGGTCCGCGCCGTGCTTGTCCATCTTGTTGATCGCCACGATCAGCGGCACCTTTGCCGCTTTCGCATGGGCAATCGCTTCGATGGTCTGCGGCATCACCGCGTCATCGGCGGCAACGACCAGAATCACGATATCCGTCACCGCAGCACCGCGCGACCGCATCGACGTAAACGCCGCGTGGCCGGGGGTATCGAGGAACGAGATGACAGCGCCCGTCTCGGTCTTCACCTGATAGGCCCCGATGTGCTGGGTGATGCCACCGGCCTCGCCCGACACCACGTTCGCCTTGCGGATCGCGTCCAGCAGGCTGGTCTTGCCGTGGTCGACGTGCCCCATGATCGTCACGATCGGCGGACGGGTGATCATATCCTCGTCGCGGTCGTTGCCGACCGTCTCGATGGCCTGTTCCACGTCGGCATCCGAAACGCGCACGGCCTTGTGGCCGAATTCCTCGATCACCAGTTCGGCGGTATCGGCGTCGATGGCCTGGTTCATCGTGACCATCATGCCCATCTTCATGAGCGATTTGACCACATCCGCAGCCCGTTCGGCCATACGGTTGGCCAGTTCCGAAACGACAATCGTTTCCGGCAGCTGCACATCGCGCACCTGCTTTTCCGATTTCTGTCCCAGACCCAGCGCCTTTTGCCGCGCCTTTTCCTGCTTGCGCTTCATCGCCGCAAGCGACCGCTGGCGTCCGCCCTCGTCCGCCGTGGCATCCGACAGCGTCAGCTTGCCCGCACGACGGCCTTCGTCGGCCTTGACCTTGGCGCGGTCACGGTCGGTCGCCCGCTCGTCCCGCTCGCGTTCCGATTTGCGCGGAGCCAGCGCCGGAGCAAGGTTCCGCGTCCGCGGCGCTGCCGCCTCGGTCGGAGCGGTTGCGCCCCCACTGGCCGGACCATTGCGGTCGACCGGCTTTTCGGCCGGCGCCGGAGCGGCAGGCTGGCGGCGGCTGGTGCCCAGCACATCCGCCTTGCGGGCGGCGGCGGCGCTGATGCGCGCCTCGGCTTCGGCCTTGCGGGCCGCTTCCTCTTCTTCCGCCTTCAGCCGCAGGGCTTCCAGACGGGCGCGCTCTTCGCGCTCTTTCGCTTCGATCTCTTCGCGGCGGCGGGCGCGGTCTTCGCCCCGCAGCTTTTCGTCCTCGGCCCGCTTGGCGTTATCTTCCGCCTCGCGCGCCTTGGCAGCCTTCAGGGCCGCCAGACGGCGTTCCATTTCCGCGTCGGAAATGCCTGCCGGACGTTTCGACGGGTCGCCGAGATGCGGGTTCGCCCCGGGCGCCGCAGCACCGGCCACGCCGGGCTTCGCCGGAACCACAACGCGTTTGCGCTTGGTCTCGACCACGACGCTTTTCGTCCTGCCATGGCTGAAGCTTTGCTTCACCTGCCCCGAACGCGGAGCACCACCACCCAGGCCGAGGGGTTTCTTGCCGTCAGTATCGCTCATGCCGTCTTCGTATCCTCTCCGGCGGTCTCGCCGCCGATCAGCCCGCGGATTCCCGCAAGCCTTGCCGCTTCCTCTACAACACGCGTCGTGAGTCCACCAGCCGCAAGCGCGGCGTGTATCGCACGTTCGCGCCCGAATGCCAAACCCAATTCCCGACCGGAAAGGCAACGAATCAACGTTTTCTCGCCTGCCGGCGGGCGCAACTTGGCGTTCCCGCGTTCCGACCCGTCGCTGGCTTGGATCAGGATTCGCGCCTTTTCCTTCACCAGCCAATCCTTGACCTTTTCGTAACCCGTCACTGCCGAACCCGCCTTGCGCGACATCGACACCAGATCGACCACCCGCCGCGCCAGCTGCGCCTCGATCAGGTCGACCAGCCCGTCGGGCACCTTGACAGGTTGCCGCGCCGCGCGGGCGAACAGCCCCTTGGTCGCGGCCTTCTCAATCGCCTTGCGGTCGCATTCGACATAAAACCCGCGCCCGGGCAAACGGCCCAGCACATCGGGCACCACCTCGCCATCGGGGCTGACCGCGAACCGGACCAGCCCGCCCTTCGGCTGGCTGACCCCCGTGACGATGCATTTACGCTCCGCCTCGTCCTGATCGTTTTCCCGTCCGCCCCGCGTCATGCGGCTGGAACCCGAGGCCTCAGGCCTCGGCCTCCTCTTCTTCTTCGGCGTCATCGGTGGCAGCACCGGCAAGCTCGGACGGATCGACCCATCCCAGCATCACCCGCGCCGTCATGATCAACGTCTGCGCTTCTTCAAGGCTCATCTCGAATTTCTCGAGCAAGCCCTCGTCCTTCTTGCGGTTGCCGCCTTCGGTCGTCCAGCCACCGGCCAGTTCCCAGTCGGCGCAGGTGGCAAAGTCTTCCAGCGTCTTGATGCCGTCCTTGGCCAGTGCTTCTACCATCTGGGGGGTCAGCCCCTCGAATTCAATAAGGCTGTCCTCGACACCCAAAGCGCGGGCGTTTTCCAGCGCCTTGCGGGCCTGTTCCTCGATGAAGTCGCGGGCACGGGCCTGCAATTCGCCTGCGGTTGCATCGTCGAAACCGTCGATGGACAAAAGTTCGTCCACTTCGACGTAAGCCACTTCTTCCAGATTGGTGAAGCCTTCCGCAACCAGAAGCTGCGCCATCATCTCGTCGATATCCAGCGTATCCATGAACAGCTTGGTCCGCTCGGCGAATTCGGCCTGACGGCGCTGGCTTTCCTCGGCTTCCGTCAAAATGTCGATATCCAGCCCCGTCAACTGGCTGGCCAGACGCACGTTCTGGCCACGGCGACCGATGGCCAGCGAAAGCTGCTCGTCGGGCACCACGACCTCGATCTTGCCGGCCTCTTCGTCGATCACGACCTTCGACACCTCGGCAGGCTGCAACGCGTTCACAAGGAACGTCGCCTGATCCTGATTCCACGGAATGATGTCGATCTTTTCGCCCTGCAATTCGTTGACCACGGCCTGCACGCGCGAACCGCGCATACCGACGCAAGCGCCCACGGGGTCGATCGAGTTGTCATAGGAAATCACGGCAATCTTCGCACGGCTTCCCGGATCGCGGGCCACGGCCTTGATCTCGATGATGCCGTCATAAATCTCGGGCACTTCCATCTTGAACAATTCGGCCATGAACTGCGGGTCGGTCCGGCTCAGGAACACCTGCGGACCGCGCGGTTCGCGGCGCACATCCTTGATGTAGCAGCGGATACGGTCGTTCGGGCGATAGCTTTCGCGGCCGATCTTTTCGTTCCGGCGCAGGATTGCTTCGCCACGACCGATATCGACGATGATGTTGCCATATTCCTCGCGCTTGACGACACCGTTGATGATGGTGCCCTTGCGGTCGCGGAATTCCTCGTACTGGCGGTCCCGCTCGGCTTCGCGCACCTTTTGCAAGATCACCTGCTTGGCCGACTGCGCCGCGATCCGGCCCAGATCGACCGGCGGAACCTCGTCGATCACCTCGTCGCCGACCTGCGGATCGGCCAGATAGGTCTTGGCCTGCTTCACGGTCAGTTGGGCGTGATGGTTCTCGAGCGCCTCGTCCTCGACCACGGTGCGGATGCGCGCAAAGGTGGCGCGGCCCGTCTTGCGGTCGATCTTGACGCGGATATCCAGCTCCGACCCGTAGCGCGACTTCGCGGCACGGGCGAGGGATTCTTCCATCGCCTGGATCACAAGCTCCGGGTCGATCATCTTCTCCCGCGCCACCGCCTCGGCGGTTTGCAGAAGTTCCAACTGGTTCGCAGAAGTAATCGCCATCTAGGGCCTCCCGGAGGTTAGTGTCTGGTCTCGGGCGTGTCGGACGCGTCTTCGTCGTCCTCGTCGCCTTCGGTTTCTTCGATCTCGTCGAACTGGCTTTCGTCGATGATCCCCGCCGCCTTGCGCTGGCGCAGCATCTCGGCGATCAATTCGTCGGTCAAAATCAGCTTTGCATCCGACAGCCATTCGAACTTCAGTCCGATGGTCAGCGGATTGCCCGCCTCGTCGATCTCGATCAGCACCTCGTCGCCCTCGGTGCCCTGCAGCACGCCCTTGAAGCGGCGGCGTCCGTCGATCAACTCGGTCGTCTCGATGCGGGCCTCATAGTCCACCCACACGTCGAAATCCTTCAGCCGCGTCAGCGGCCGGTCGATGCCGGGCGACGAGACTTCCAGAACGTAATTGTCCTCGATCGGGTCTTCCACGTCCAGAACGGCGGAAACGGCGGTCGAGATTTTGCCGCAGTCATCCACCTCGATCCCGCCATCGGGGCGGTCGGCCATGATCTGCAAGATCCGCGTGCGCCCGCCCATCAGACGGATACGCACCAATTCGAACCCCAGCCCCTCGATGACGGGACCGACGATGTCGGCAAGGCGACGGTCGATGGCGGATTTGGCGATCAGATCGGACATGATAGCTTTCGAAAACAAAAAAGCGGGCACAGCGGCCCGCTCGCGTGGATCGTTGGTGTCAGGTTTGGACCCCGACTCCGCTGTTGGATGCGATATACGCCCAGCCCCGACCCAGCGCAAGCGGAAGATGAAAGGTGAAAACTTGCCTAACGCAGCGATTCTTGCGTCTGCATCACCTGTGCATCGACGGTGCAGTCACGCCACCCCGTCGCGCAACCCGTCCATCACCCGCACCAACGCCTCGCTGATACCCGCCTCCGACAGCGCATGGCCCGCCAGCGGCACGATCCGCAGCGCGCAATTATCCCAGCCCTGCGCCAGCTTCCACGCCGCTTGCGGCGGGCAGATCATGTCATAGCGCCCCTGCACGATCACCGCCGGAATATGGGTGATCTTCTTCTTCTCGCGCAAGATCCAGCCATCTTCCTCAAGGAAACCGCCGTTCTGGAAGTAGTGATTCTCCAACCGCGCAAAGGCCCGCGCATATTCGCCCGGGCTTTCGCCCATCATCCCGTCGTTCTGGATCGACGCCAGGGCATTCTCCCAATTCGCCCAGATGCGGCCGAATTTGGTTTCCTCCATCAGGTTGCCGGAAAACAGCCGACGGTGATACGCCGCGATCAAATCCCCGCGCTCGTCGCTCGGAATCGCATTGGCGAACCTTGCCCAAAGCTCGGGAAAGAAGTTCCCCGCCCCGCCACCATAGAACCACTCAAGCTCGCGCCGCGTCATCAAAAACACGCCACGCAACGCCATATGCATCACGCGATCGGGATGGGTGATGGCGTAAATCAGCGCCAGCGTGGCGCCCCAACTGCCGCCGAACAGCATCCAGCGGTCGATCCCCAGCGTCTTGCGGATCACCTCGATGTCGGCCACCAGATGCCACGTGGTGTTCTGGATCACGCTCGCATGTGGCCGCGACCGCCCGCAACCGCGCTGGTCGAACAGCACGATCCGGTAGACCGACGGATCGAAATACCGCCGCATCGCAGGGCTGCACCCACCCCCCGGACCGCCATGCAGCACGACGACAGGAACCCCGTAGGGATTGCCGCATTGCTCGACATAAATTCTGTGTCCGTCGCCCATGTCGATCACGCGCTGATCGAACGGGTCGATCGGCGGGTACAAAAATTCGACTGCGCGCTTTTGGCCTGATCTGTGATCCATCATTGCCCTATATAACGCGGCAACGCCCGACCACCAAGGCAAACCAAAGGTGACCGCATGACGACCTTTACCACCATCGACCCGACCGAAGTTGCCAAATTCGAAGCCATGGCTGCCGAATGGTGGGACACGAACGGCAAGTTCAAACCCTTGCACATGCTCAACCCTTGCCGACTCGACTATATCACCGGCCAGATCGCCGCCGAATTCGACCGTGACCTGACCGGACCGCAACCGTTCGCGGGCCTGCGAATCCTCGACATCGGCTGTGGCGGCGGGCTGCTTTCTGAACCCATGGCCCGCCTTGGCGCCACCGTGGTCGGGGCCGATGCCGCCCCCCGCAACATCCCCGTGGCGCAACTTCACGCCGAACAGTCGGGCCTGACCATCGACTACCGCCACACCACCGCCGAAGACCTCGCCGCGCTTGGCGAACAATTCGACGTGGTGCTGAACATGGAGGTGGTCGAGCACGTCTCGGACCCGCAAGCCTATCTGACCGCCTGCCGCGACCTCTTGAAACCCGGCGGGCTGATGGTCTGCTCGACCTTGAACCGCAATCCCAAAAGCTTCGTCATGGCGATCATCGGGGCCGAATGGGTAATGCGCTGGCTGCCCAAGGGCACCCATGACTGGGCAAAATTCATCACCCCCGACGAGCTTTATTCCCTGCTGCGCACCGCAGGCCTCGATCCGGTCGACCGCAAGGGCATGGTCTTCAACCCCGTCTCATGGTCATGGTCGCTCTCGCCGCGCGACCTGTCGTGCAACTACGTGACCACAAGCTTGCGGCGCTAAAGCGGAAGATGGCGCATTTTCCGCGCTGATTTCAGCGCCGTAAATCGTTCTTTCCGCTAGCGCTCGGTCAACGCTTCCGACCCGCGCCACAGCGGTTTCGTCAGATAGGTCAGCACCGTCTTGCCACCCGTCAGCAACTCGACCTCGGCCTGCATGCCGGGGCGGATTTCCAGTGTGGCCTGACGGTCGGTCAGCTTCGTCGTATCCACCCGCAGCGTCACCTTGTAATGCGGATCGCCATTCGGATCGCGCGAGCGTTCGTCCTTGAACGTATCGGCAGAAATGAACTGCACCGTCGCCTTCAACGTGCCGTAGATCGTGTAATCATAGGCCGACAGCTTGATCGTCGCCTCTTGCCCCTGCCGCACCGATGCGATGTCGGCGGGTTTGACCTTGGCCTCGATGAACAATTCCTCGTCCAGCGGGATGATTTCAAGAATTTCCTCGCCCGGCCTGACGACCCCGCCGATGGTGGTGATGGCCAACTGGTTCACCACGCCGCGCATCGGGGCCACCAGCACCGTGCGCGACAACTGGTCCTGGCTCAGCCGCAGCTTCTGGCGCAGCGATGCCAACTCGCCCTGCACCTTGGAATACTCGGATGCGCGGTCAAGGTCTGTCGTCGTCAGCACCTCGTTCAGCCGTGCCTCGGCGTCGTCCTTGGCCTTCTTTGCCCGCGTCACCTCGATCTCGGGCGCAACGTCGCGGTCGAACATGCGCTGCGTCATGTCCAACTCTTTCGCCGCCTGCTTCAGCACCGCTTCGGCACCGCTGCGCTTACCATCGAAATCGGTCTGCCGCGCCAATAACAAAGCCCGCTCGGAGGCCACGATATCGGGCACACGCGCCGCTTCCTCTGCGGGCACGTCAAAGGCCTCTTTTCCTGCCGCCTCGGCCTCGAGCCGCAAGCGCCGGATATCCAGCGCCGCGATCTGGTCGGTCAGGTCGTCGACGCTGGCCTGATATTGCGTGCCCTGCAATCGCGCCAGCGTCTGCCCCGCTTCGACCACGTCGCCCTCGGCCACGGTCAGTTCGGCCAATATCCCGCCTTCAAGGTTCTGGATGATCTGCGGCCGGCTCGACGGCACCACCTGCCCCGGCGCGCGCACGATTTCATCGACCCATGCGAAATGCGCCCATGTCAGGAAAGCGCCCAGCGTTCCCGCAATCAGCCAGACCGTCCAGCCCGACCGGCGCGACGATTGCGACAGGGGCGCGTCAAAGGTCGTCATGACCCCGCCTTTGCCAGATGCGCCAGTACAGCATCGCGCGGCCCGTCCACCGCCAGTTTGCCGTTTTGCAAAATCACCGTGCGCTGCGTCAGCTGCAAGATCGGGATGCGATGCGTGGCGATCACCGCCGTCCGCCCCGCCAGCCAGCCGCCCAGGCGCGACACCAGCGTTGCCTCCAACGTCTGGTCCAGCGCCGCAGTGGGTTCGTCCAGAATGGCCACTGCCGGATCCTGCAACCACAGCCGCGCCCAGCCAAGGCTTTGGCGCTGCCCCACCGAAACGCCCTCGCCCATCTCCTTGATTTCAAGGTCCAGCCCGCGCGGATGGCTGCGCACGAAAGGCCCCAGCCCCGCAAAATCGAGCGCGGCCAGCAAACGGTCGTCGTCGCGTTCCAGCGCGTTCATCGTCAGGTTCGACCGCAACGTGCCCGAAAACAGCCGCACCTCTTGCCCCAGATAGCCGATCGACCGCCGCAGATCGCGCGGGTGAATCTGCCCAAGGTCCAGCCCGTCGACCATCACTCGCCCGCCCGTGGGTTCATACAAACCGGCCAGCAACCGCAGCAGCGTCGATTTACCCGACCCGTTCGCACCCAGCACCGCCACATGCTGCCCCGCCGGAATGGCCAGCGCGGGCACGTCGACGATCGCGCTCGCCTTCGCGTCATAGCGGAATTCCACCGCCCGCAGCTCGAACGCACCCTTCAGCCGGTCGCGCCGCAGATAGGGACGCCCCGGTTCCTCGGCCTGCGCCACGGTGGCCACCGCCTCCAGCCCCTGCAACGCCGCCTTGACATTCGACCACCGCGCCAGCGTGCCCGACAGTTGCGACAGCGGGGCCAGCGTGCGGCTTGTCAGCATCGAAACGGCAATGATCGTGCCCACGGTGAACGTTCCGGCAAAGACCTGATAGGTGCCCACCATGATCGTCAGGATATAGGTCGCCTGCTGCACGCCCGCCGCCCATGTCGTCAGCCACGTCGTCAACAACCGCTGGTCCGACGACTTGGCCGCCGACAGCGCCACCAGTTCCGACCACAACCGCGCGACCTTTTCCTCGCCGCGCTGGGTGGTCAGTGTTTCGTGCTCGAACACCGCCTCGTACAGCAGCTTGGCCGACCGCGTGCTTGCGCCCTGTGTGGCATGGGTCAGCGCCACCATCTGGCGCTGCAACAAGAACCCCGGCACCACCATCAAGATACCGCCCGCGACAAGCACCCAGACGATATTGCCGCCGATCATGGCAACCATCGCCAGAAAGATGAACAGGAACGGCAAATCGGCCATCGTCCCGATCGTGCTTGCGGTAAAGAACTCGCGCACCGACCCGAAATCGCGCATCGCCGCGAAAATCGTCGAAGGCTTGCGCTCGCCCGGAGCGGCCTTCATCCCAAGCAGCCGCTGCATCAGCCGCGCCTGCACGTCGATCTCGATCTGCTTTCCCGTCGCGTCCATCAGCGCCGACCGCGCCACCCGCAGCGCCGAATCCATGATGATCGCCAGAAATGCCCCGAACGACAGCACCCACAGCGTCGGTTCCGACTGGTGTGGAATCACACGGTCGTAAATCTGCAAGGAATACAGCGCGATCCCTGCGGCCAGCAGGTTCGACACCAAGGATGCCGCCGAAACCTCGACCATCGCGCGCCGGTGGTGGCGGAACTCGCTCCAGAACCAGTGCGGCGCGGCTTCGGCCTCGGCATGTCGCGCCTCGATCTGCGCGAAACGCGCCCGCACCGTCAGCAACCGGCCCGCAAAGGCAGGCGCGAATTCCTCAAGCGCGATCTCGGCCCTGCGGTCTGGCGCGCCCGCATCGTGAATCGTGGCCGTCCGGTCCGTCAGCGACAGCACCAGCACCAGATGCCCGCCCGCCATTTCGGCCAGCGCGGGCAGATCGGCCGTCTGCAATGCCTTACGCTCGACCAGCTTGACCGACAGGCCCGCGCAATCGTGCAGCGCCTGCCCCAAAGCCTGCAAACCCGGACGCGGCCCCGCTTCGGCCTTGACCAGCGCCTCGACCAGATCAGACCCCGCCACCTCGGTCCCGACCAGCGCCGCCGCCGTCGCCGCCAGCCGCGCCCGCACCTGCAAGGGCGCCGCTTCGACCGTCTCGGCAGGCTTGGCCGCCTGCACCGTGACCCCGCCCGCCCGCGCCGGATGCATATCGAACGAGATCACCTGCGGCGTCACATCGGCGCTCCATCCACAAGCTGCCCGCGCAGCGCCGCCACTTCCACCTCGCGCAGGGCGATTTCATAGCCCAGCGCCGCCTGATCCCGTTCAAGCCGGATCGCGGCGTCATATTGCCCGACCAGTTCCACCAGCGACCGCCGCCCCGCCTTGTATTGCTCGACGAACAGGTCAAGGTTTCCCATCGTCTGGCGCAGCACCTCGGCCCCTTGCCCTTGGCGCAACCGCAACGTGGCAATCTCGCCCTGCAAGGTGGTGGCCTGCCGCTCGGCCTGCTGCGCCGCTTCGGCCACCTGCCGCTTCACCAGATCGGGCGTCGCATCCAGCGCCCGCAGCTTTGCACCGGTGCCAAAACCGAATGTCGTGCCGCCCAGCCGCAAGCCCGGCTCGAACGCACCCTCGGCATCGAGCGAGGCCGTCGCGGCAAGCCCGGGCAGCGCCCCTGCCCGCTCGGCCCGCGCCACGGCTAGCGCCCGCGCGCCCTCGCTTTGCGCCCGCAGCACGGTCAGCGGCGTGGCCCCTGCGGGGCGGGGCGTCTCGATCCCGCGCAACCCGGCCAAGGGCCGTCCGGCCAGCACCGCAAGATCACCCAGCGACCGGTCGGCCGCCTGCATGTCTCCGGCATAGGTGGCCTGCATCTCGGCCCGCTTCTGGCTGACGATCTGCAGTTCCGACCGGTCCGAAAGACCGCCCGTCACGCGTTCCTGCACCATGTCCTGATAGGCCGACAGCCGCTCGACCCCGCGGCTTGCCACGGCGGCCTGTGCGCGGGCCTGTTCGGCCCCGATATACAGCGTCAGGCCCTGCCGGACGCGGTCGTTCATATCCTCGGCCAGACTGACCGCCGCCACGTCGACATCCGCCGCCGCCACCGCGCGTTCCGCCTTGCGCCGCCCGTTGTCGAGCAACGCCTGCTCGGCCACGATCTGCGCCGCGATCATGCCCAGACTGTCCAGCGTCACCACCGGCCCGATCTGCGGCAACCAGTTCTTGTCGACCGCATCCTTTTGCAGCCGTTTCATCCGCAACTCGGCCGCCGTCGCCCCGCTCGATGCTGTCACCACCGCCTGCGCCACCGCGGCATAACTGCCGCCTGCGGGCAACACCGACCGGCGCTGCCGCAAATCGTCCATCACCGGAAAGGTCGCGGTGCTGCCTTCGGCGGCAAAAAGGCGCGTGTGCTCCGGATCGTCCGAAGCCTGCCCCCTGCCAAATCCCTGCAATCCGGGCGACTGCAACCCGCCCAGACATCCCGAAAGCAGCACCGCCAAGGTCAGCATCAGGGCCTGACGCAACGGCGTCTCCCTGACCGACCAACGCAGCAAAGGGCGATCCATAGGTGATCTCCGCTCAGATCACCGTCCGGTTGATGTCATCGTCCACGTAAAGCGTGGCTCCGCCCAGCGTATAGACCGCATAATGCTGGCCATCCGCGCCGGTGTGGCTGCCGGTCAACTGCGCGCCCTGCAGGGTCACGCGGTCATCCGCCTCGCCATGGATCACCATCCGCTGGTCAGGCCCGGTCACCGCCTGCAACTGTGCGGCGGTAATCGTCATGCGGCCTTGGGTCGACGACAGGTCAACAGCCGAAATGTCGAACCCGGCCAGACCGGGACGCGACAGGTCGACCACGCTTTCGCCCGTGGTGCGCAGATACAGCGTGCTCGCCTCGTTGCCCGCCCCGTCGACGTCGCGGATCACCAGATAGCTGCCATCCGGCACGTTCTGCGAGAACATCGCCAATTCGCTGTCGACCGCCTGCCCGTTCACCAGCACCGCCATCCGCACCGCTCCGAACGAGGGCGTCACGTTGACGGCAGCGCCCGCAGCACCCACGGCATGATAGCTATATGTGTCGGGCGAATAAGCGGTGAACACGCCGCTCAGGCTGCCACCGCCGCCCGCGTCCTGCACCCAGTCGGGTGCCGTCGGCGCATCGGTATCGACGCCAAAGGTAAAGCTGTGCTGCGCGCGGTTGCCATGCGGGTCGACCGCATCGACCGTGGCCAACAGCCCGCCGCGGGTTCCGCTCGGCAATTCCGACCGCGCAAAGGTGGTCGACCACAACCCGTCCAGACCCGCCGTCACCGTATGGCTGCGTCCGTCCACCGTGACCGTCACGGTCGATCCGGCTTCGGCCCTGCCACTCATCGGCACGCCCGCCGCCGCCTCCGACGCGCTCAACACGTTGTCGGCACCCAAGCCCAGACTGACATCCGCGCGCGCGAAGTTCGTCACCACCGTATCGATGGCGATGGTCTTTTCCTGCCAGTCGGTCTGGTTGCCATAGGCATCCTGCGCCTTGACCCTGATCGTCGCCGTGGCATCGGCACCTTCGGGCAGGGCGTTCGCCGGAATGACCAGCGACCAGCGCCCGTTGGCGGTGTTGGCGGGCGACACCGTGGCCGAATACTGCCCGACCTGCACCGTCACGAACGATCCGGCCTCGACCGTGCCTTCGACCACCAGACCGGCGGCCCGCTCGGTTGCGTTCAACTTCTCGCCGTCGCGCGGCCCGTCATTCACCGCGCCCGCCAGATCGGGGTTGGCAAAGCTGAAATCGCGCACCTGCGTGTCGACGGCAAAGCTGCGCGTCACGGTCTCGCTGCGGTTGCCCGCCGCGTCGACGGAATAGACGGTGATCATCCCGCCATCCGCCCCGCGTGCGATCTCGCCGCTGGCAAGGTTGGCCATCGGCAGCGACCAGCGCCCGTTCGCATCGGCGTTCACCACCGTCTCTTGCCCGCGATAGCTGACAAAGACCCGCGCACCGGCATCCGCCGTACCCTCGAGCGTAAAGCCCGCCGTCCGCTCGGCACCCGAAACCACGCCATCCGCCCCGCCCGGCCCGTTACCCACGGCAAGCGACGCTTCGAGGTCCACACGCACTGGCATGCTGTTGGTCGCGCTATTGCCCGCGCGGTCGGTCGAGGTGACCTGCATCTGCGTCATGCCGCTTTGGCCACCCGCCGCTCCGGCAGGCAAAGTTACCGTCCAGGCACCCGCCGCATTGACCGATGCCGTATAGCTCGTTCCCTGCCACGTCACATCGACGCGCGTGCTTCCCGCCTCGGCCTGTCCGGTCACGATGATCGGCGCGCCCTTTTCGGCAAGGTTCACCACCCCGTCGCCCAGAACCGCATGCCCAGCCGTGCTGTTGAAGGAAACGGCGGTTTGCGTATCGACGATGAACGAACCGCTTGCCGTGGTCGGGTTGCCCGCCGCATCGACCGTGGTTGCGTTGACCGTATAGTTGCCTTCGGCCAGACTGCCGCCCGCGATGGCATAAGACCAATGCCCCTGCGCATCGGCGTTGACGCGCACGCCGGCCACCACGCCCGGGATCGTCAGCGTCACGACAGCACCCGCCGCCGTTGTGCCCCCCACGATGACAGGCTGCGCCTGTTCGATGCGGTTGACATAGCCGTCGCCACCCACCTGCCCCACCGCCAGCGCGTTGGGCACCGTGTCAAGCACCAGCGTATCCGTCATCCGCGTCACGTTGTTGTGGATATCGGTCGAGATCAGCGTGACCGGAACCGTCCGCTCGCCGCCCGCAACCTCCGACTGGGCAAAAGTCACTTGCCAGCTGCCGTCTGCCGCAACGGTGGTGGTATGGGTCTTGGAACCGATCACCACCTGCACGGTCGCTCCGGCCTCGCCCGTGCCTTTCAGCGTCACGCCATCGGCATATTCGGCAAGGTTTTCGACATCGTTCACGCTGCCGGTGCCTTCGGTCACGGCCAGCGGCGGCGGCGTCATGTCCACCACCACATCCGCCCCGTTCAGCGTCACATGGCTGCTGCCGCCAAAGGTGGCATGTACCTGATAGTTTCCGTCAGGCGGCAAGGCGTTGGTCGCAAAGGTCACGCTCCACGTGCCGTTGGCACCGATGGTCGTTGTATGGCTGCTTGTGCCGACGGTCACCACGACGGTATCGCCCGCCTGTCCGGTTCCCGTCACCTGCAGGCTTTGGCCCGCCGGATTGCTGCTGAGCACCTGCGTCGTTCCGGCCCCGTTGATCGCGGGCACCGTTACGACAGCCGGCCCGCCACCGCTGCCACCACCACCGTTGCCGCCACCGCCGCCACCATTCCCGCCGCCACCGCCACCGCCGTTGCCGCCGCCGCCGCCACTGGGGCTACCGCCGCTGCCGCCACCGCCGCCGGTCAGCACCGCGCCGCCCGCAAGCACGGCACCGCCTGCGGCCAGGGCACCAAGCCCGCCGCCGCCCAGCCCCATCACCGCCGGAGCAAGGATTCCCATGCCCGCAGGCTCGTTCGTTGCCCCGGCAGCCGCCACGACCGGATCGCCCTCGGCGAAACGCAGGTCATCCAGCGGGCTCCACTTGTCGAACTCCGACACCGGCCCATAGCCTGCCATCAGATAGCCATCGCCGCCATCGCTGAGCAAGACCTCGGTCACGGCGTTGTCGCTGCTCAGATACAGGTGGTTCACCACACCTTCGGGCACATCGAAATAGCCCAGCAGAACCACCGTCCTGCCATCTGCCAGTTCCACCACCAGATCACTTTGGACCCGCTGATAGCCCAGAACGCTTTCTTTTGAAATATTAAGCGAGATGCTGTCGCCAGCGCCTACTTGGATAAAATTCGCCTGGCTGTCGCCGGCAACGCTACCCATGGTCTTACCGCCCGCAGAACTGCGGACAGCGAAATCTATCGCTGCACTCATAACGCCACTCCGCCTCAAATTCCGGCCATTCATGCAGCCGGAAACATTATTGGCCAGTCAGACGCCGGCCTATTATTGCCACAATTACAGCGGTTCCTGCCACAATTCTACATAAATCAAGCACAGGTGGTAAAATATGCGTCTGCGCATGGCACCTGTGGCAACATTCGCACGCCCCCTGCGGTCGGGAAGGTCAGCGCAGCCGCTGCCCGCCCGCGTCGAAATGGAAAGCCCGCACAACATCGGGCGTCAGCCATGCGGCGGTATCCACCGCGAAATCATGTTCGCCAAACAGCCGCACCGTCAGCAGGCCATGCACATCGGACCGCACATAAACCAGCGTCTCGCCACCCAGCTTTTCAACATGGCTGATCTTGCCTGCAATCGTACCCGCGTCCCGCGAAATCGCCAGATGCTCGGGCCGTATCCCCACCGTCTCGCCCTGCATCCCCAAAGGAGCGGCTTTCAGGAAATTCATCTGCGGGCTGCCGATGAACCCCGCCACAAAGGTATTGGCGGGGTTGTTGTACAACTCCATCGGGGCACCAACCTGCTCGACCCGTCCCGCCCGCAACACCACGATCTTATCGGCCAGCGTCATCGCCTCGACCTGATCGTGGGTCACATAAACCATCGTCGCGCCCAATTCGCGGTGCAGCCGCGCAATCTCGATCCGCGTCGCCACCCGCAACGCCGCGTCAAGGTTCGACAAAGGCTCGTCGAACAAAAACAGCTTCGGCGTCCGCACGATGGCCCGCCCGATCGCCACCCGCTGCCGCTGCCCGCCCGACAGTTCCGCAGGCCGCCGCCCGAGATAGTCGCCCAGCGCCAGCATGTTCGAAGCGGTCGCAATCGACGCGTCGATCTTGGCGCGGCTTTCCCCCGCCTGCTTCAACGCCAACCCCATGTTGTCGCGCACCGTCAGATGCGGGTACAAAGCATAGGTCTGGAACACCATGGCGATTTCCCGCTTGGCGGGCGCCACATCGTTGATGCGCACCCCGTCCAGCATCACATCGCCCGTGGTCACATCCTCAAGCCCCGCGATCATCCGCAGCAAGGTGGATTTCCCGCAGCCCGAAGGCCCGACGAATACGCAAAACTCGCCCTCGTCGACCGTCAGATCGACGCCCTTGATCACCTCGGTCTTACCAAAGGCCTTGGCAACCCCGCGCAGCGAAAGCGCGCCGACCCCCCTCACAGCTTCACCGCCTGACCCGACCGCACGCTTTCATCCGCCGCAAGGCAGATTGCCAGCGACTGCACCGCATCTTCCATATGCCGCGTCAAATCCAACCCCTCGGTAATCGCCCGCGCCACGAATGCCTGTTCGCGGTCGCACAACTCTTGATGCCCCGGTTCATCGGCCATGCTGATATCCTCATGGCCCCTGCCCACCTTGTGAACCCGAAGCAAACTCGTCTTGGTATGCGTGTCGATATCGTCCGACCGCGCGCTTTCCGGCATGCGGATCGAAACCGCGCCGTTCGGGCTGACCACATCCTTCACGAAAAACGCCGTATCACTCATCATCGGCCCCCAACCCGCCTCGTACCAGCCCAGACTGCCATCCTCGAACAGCACCTGAAAATGCCCGTAATTGTACATGTCGGGCGCAATCTCGCTGCTCAACCGCAACCCCATGCCCCGCACCTCGACAGGTTTCGCATCGGTGATCTGGCACATCACATCCACATAATGCACCCCGCAATCCACGATGGGCGGCGTGGTCTGCATCAGCGCCTTGTGCACCTCCCATGTTGGCCCGCTCGACTGCTGGTTCAGGTTCAGCCGGAACACATACGGCCCGCCAAGCGCCCGCGCCTCGTCGATCAACCGCATCCAGCTTGGATGATGCCGCAGGATATAGCCCACCACCACCTTCCGCCCCGTCCGCAGCGCACAATCGCGCACCCGCTTTGCATCGGCCACGGTGGTTGCCAGCGGCTTTTCCACGAAGACATGGGCCCCCGCCTCCATCGCCGCACAGGCATAATCGGCATGGGTATCGGAATAGGTCGCCACACAAACGAGGTCAGGCTTCAACCGCCCCAAAGCCTCGGCATAATCCGCACTCAACGGATAGCCCAGCAACCCCTCGGGCAAGTCCACGACCGACCGGTTCACCAACCCGACAATCTGAAACGCCGGATCGTTATGATAAGCCAGCGCATGGCTCCGCCCCATATTCCCCAAACCCGCCACCAGCACCCGAATGGTCATTTCACCGCCCCCGCCGTAATCCCGCGGATCAACTGCCGCGAAAACACCAGATACAGCACCAACACCGGCACAATGGCCAAGGACAGCGCCGCCAACACCGCGTTCCAGTTGGTCACGAACTGCCCGATAAAGACCTGAGACCCCAAGGTGATGGTCTTCACCTCCTCGGCCGGGGCCAAAATCAGCGGAAACCACAGGTCGTTCCAGATCGGTATCATGGTAAACACCGCCACCGTCGCCATCGCAGGCCGCACCAAGGGCAGCACAAGGCGAAAGAAGATCCGATACTCCGACAACCCGTCGATCCGCCCGGCATTCTTCAGGTCATCCGACACGCCCTTCATGAACTCGGCCAGAATGAACACCGCCAAGGGCAACCCCTGCGCCGTATAAACCAGCACCAAAGCGGTCAGCGTATTCACCAGCCCCGCCGCCACCATGATCTGCAAGATCGCCACCGTCCCCAGCCGGATCGGGATCATGATGCCCAAGGCAAGGTAAAGCCCCATCAGCGTATTGCCGCGAAACCGGTATTCCGACAGCGCGAACGCCGCCATCGCCCCGAACAGCAGCACGAAGAACAGCGAAAACACGGTCACCGTCATGCTGTTCAGGAAATACTGGAAGAAATCCCCCTGCTTCAGCACGGTCGTATAACCGATCAGGTCGAAATGCTCGGGCCACGGCAGCGCCAAGGGGTCCGCGAAAATCGCCCTGCGGCTTTTGAAACTGTTCACCACGATCACAAACACCGGAAACAGCGCGATCAGCGTATAGGCGATCAGCACTGCATGCGCCGCGACCGTCTTGCCCGATATGCCCCTGCCTTGTGCCACGCGTGCCCCCGTCAAAACTGGTACCGCCGCATCCGCGTCTGGATGCCGAACAGATAGGCGCACACCCCCAGCAGGATGATTGCGAACATCGCCGTAGCGATGGCCGCCCCCATATAGGGGTCACCCAGTTGCAACTGGAATCCAAAGAACGTGCGGTACAAAAACGTCCCCAGAATATCGGTGCTGAAATCCGGCCCCGCCAGCGCCCCCTGCGCCACGTAGATCAAATCGAACGCGTTGAAATTGCCCACAAACGTCAGGATCGAGATGATCCCGATGCTTGGCAAGATCAGCGGCAGCTTGATCTTCCAGAACTGGCTCCACCCCGTCAGGCCGTCCATCTCGGCCGCCTCGATCACATCATCCGGTATCGACAGCAAAGCGGCATAGATCAGCATCATGGGTATCCCCACGAACTGCCAGACCGACACCAGCGCCAGCGTGGTCAACGCATATTCCGCCTTGCCCAGCCACGGCGCGAACAGCCCCTTCAACCCGACGAAATCCAGCATCCCCGGCGCGATGCCCCAGATCGGCGACAGGATCAGCTTCCACACGAAACCCACGATCACAAAGCTCAGGATCGTCGGCACGAAAATCGCCGTCCGGTAAAACGCCGCCATTCGCAGCTTTGGCGAACTCAGCAAAGCCGCCAGCAAGATCCCGATCGGATTCTGCACCAGCATGTGAATGACGAAGAACCAGCAGTTATTGCCCAGCGCGTTCCAGAACGCCCCCGACCAGCGCGGGTCCCCGAACAGCGTGGCGAAATTCTGCAAGCCGACGAAACCGGCCTTGGCATAAAGCGAAAGGTTCAGCGTCCCGAACAGCGGGATGATCATGATCGCGGTATAGACCAGCAGCGCAGGGGCCAGAAACACCCCGATATGCCAGCGCACGGGCTTACCCCTCGCCATGCCTCGCCCCTTCATCTGTTCTCAAATATCCTCGGGGGGTCCGGGGGGCAGAAAGCCCCCCGGCCTTTTGCCAGCCTCAGTTGGCAGGCTTGTACCAGCTGTCCAGCCCCTCTTGCAGACGCTTGCCCGCATCCGCCGGAGTCTCGGTGCCCTTGATCACGTTGGCCGACGCGTTCCACGTCTCGTTTTCAAGGTTCGGCGTCCCGCGCGACAGGATCTGATAGGTCGAACGGATCGTCGACTTGCACTTGTCACGCCACGACACGAACTCCTGCGCCAGCGGGTCCGTCATCTTGACCGGCGTGGAATTGAGGCTGAAGAACCCCGGCAGGCTGTTGGCATACAGGTCCGCAAACTCCGACGACCCGACCCATTCAAGGAACTTCTTGGCCTCTTCCGGATGCGCCGACTTGGCGTTCATGCCCATGGCGATGTCGGTGTGGTCGCTGATATAGCACTCGTCGCCCGCATTCACGACCGGCGGCGGGAACGCGCCCATCTTGAACTGCGCCTGCGTGTTAAAGCCTGCAATCTCCCACGAACCGGCCGGATAGATCGCGGCACGGCCCAGCGTGAACAGGTTCTGGCTGTCGGGATAGGTCTGGGCCTCGAACCCGTCACCCAGATAATCCTTCCACCGCGCCAGTTGCTCATAGGGCGCAACCCACTGCGGATCGGTCAGCTTCTCGGTGCCCTTGATCAGCGCCAGACGCCCCTCTTCGCCCTTCCAGTAGTTCGGCCCGATGTTGTTGTAACCCATCGTGGCGGCTTCCCACTGGTCGTTGGTGCCCATCGCCATCGGAATATAGGTGCCATCGGCCTTGATCTTGTCGAGCGCGGCAAAGAATTCGTCCACCGTGGTCGGCACCGAAATGCCCAGCGCGTCAAAAGCGTCCTTGTTGTAGATGAAGCCGTGGATCACCGATGCCATCGGCATGCAGAAGGTCGCCGCCCCGTCATCGGTCTGCCACGCCGATTTGGCCACGGACGAGAAATTCGCCATCGCCGCCAGCCCCGACAGGTCCGTCAGGTTGCCTTGGTTGTAAAGCTCGAGGCTCGCATCGAACGGGCGGCAGGTGATCAGATCGCCCGCCGAACCGGCCTGCAACTTGCTGTTCAGCGCGGCGTTGTATTCCGCCGGAGCGGTCGGCGCAAAGACCAGCTTGATGCCGGGGTTTGCCGCTTCGAATGCCGGAATCAGCTTGTCCTGCCAGATCGTCAGGTCGTCGTTGCGCCAGCTTTCGATGGTCAGCGTCACATCCTCGGCCTGCGCGGCACCGGCCAGCAGGGTCGTCGTCATCAGGACAAGTCGGAAAGTCTTTTTCATCGGTCGTCTCCCGGTTGGTTGTGTTGGTCTTTGTCGTCTCCGCGGTTTTTCCCGCGGTATCTTATGTCTTCAGTCCCGCCAGCGCCGGACCAAGATGTCCGCCGCTCGCGGTCAAAGCCGCTTGTGCCACCTCGGGCGCGGCCCCCAGCGCCACCAGCACGGCGGGCTTTACCGCCCCGCCGGTCTGCGCCAAAGCCGCCCGCGCCGCCTCGGCCCCTTGGCCCGACAGGTCGGCCACGATCCGCGCCGCACGCCCCGTCAGCTTGGCATTGTCGGCCACCAGATTGACCATATAGCCATCATGCACATGGCCAAGCCCTATTCCCACCAGCACCGACAGCATGTTCAGCGCCGCTTTCTGCGCCGTCGCGGCGCCCATACGGGTCGAGCCGTTCACCACCTCCGGCCCCGTCTCGATGCAAACCGCAATGTCCGAAACGCCCAGAAGCGGAGACCCCGCCACATTGGCGAACCCCGCGACGATCACCCCCGCCTTGCGGGCAAGGTCCGCAATCACCAGCGTGTAAGGCGTGGTCCCCGAAGCCGACAGGCACAGCACCACATCCCCCGCCGCGAATTTCGCCGCGCGAAAGTCGGCCTCGGCCAGCGCCGGATCATCCTCGACACCGCCCGTCATGTGCAACAGCGCCGCAGTGCCGCCCGCAAACAGCATCGGCGTCTGCGCGGGCGCAATCCCGAACGTCCCCGCCAGCTCCAGACAATCAGCCAAAGCCATCAGCCCCGACGATCCCGCGCCCGCATAGCCCATCTTGCCGCCCCGCGCCAAAGCCGCGACAGCAACCCCCGCCACCTCGGCAATCGGCCCGAACGCCCCGCGCACGCGGGCCAAAGCCGCCAGTTGCGCGTCAAGCAGCTGCCCCAGCGCCACCGCCGCAGGCTGCGCATGCAGTCCGGCAGAATGGGGATGCCTTGCCTCGGTCGCGCGTTCGGCCATGTGATTCCTCCGTTCCTTTTGACAATGCCAAAATAATACCAATTGTAAAGCATCATGTTCCTATACCGTCGATGCATGGGTATCACGGCCCGTTTCGTTAATGCCCTTCCCATTTGGTATTGTTTTGGTATCCTTGTAGGTGCGGAGGATTCGGCATGGCGCTTTATCTCGGGATCGATGGCGGTGGCACGGGCTGCCGCGCCGCCGTGGCCGATGCCTCGGGCCGCATCCTTGGCCTTGGCACATCCGGCCCCGCCAACATCGCGTCCGACCCCGACACCGCCGCCGCCAACATCCTGACCGCCGCCAAAGCCGCCTTGGCACAAGCCGGAGGCGGCACCATCCGCGCCGCAGGCCTCGGCCTGGCGGGCGCGAATGCGGCAGGCGCACCCGACCGTCTGCGCGACCTGCTCCCTTACGACCACATCACCATCGTCACCGACGCCATCACCGCGATCAAGGGCGCACTCGGCCCCGCCGACGGCATCGTCGCCGCCCTCGGCACGGGGTCCGTCTTCGCCTCGCAAATCAACCGAGCCATCCGCCAGATCGGCGGCCGCGGCCTCGTTCTGGGGGACGAAGGCAGCGGCGCATGGATCGGCCGCGCCCTGCTGGCCCAAACCCTCCGCGCGGTGGACGGCTTTACCCCCCTGACCCCGCTCCTCGCGGCGATCCTGCACGAACACGGCTCCCCCGACGCCATCGTGGCCTATTCCCTCTCCGCCCGCCCCGCCGATTTCGCCACCCTCGCCCCCCGCGCCCTCGCCTCCACCGACCCCGCTGCCGCCGCGATCATGGCGCAAGCGACCAAGGACACCGCGCAATCCATCGCCCTCCTGCAACCGGCCAGCCCCCTGCCCGTCACCTTCCTCGGTGGCCTCGGCCCCGCCTTCGCCGCCCGCCTGCCGCACCTGCCGCAGCGCCCCGCGCTCGGCACCGCCCTTGACGGCGCGCTGCTTCTTGCGCGACAGGCCGCCTGATGGACCGCATCTTCTCCCCCGACGGCTTCGACCAGACCGGCGCAGGCCCGCTGTACCTGCAGCTGCAACGCCGCATCTCCGACGCCATCGCCACCGCCCGCCTTTCCCCCGGCGACAGCTTGCCCCCCGAACGGGACATGGCCACCCTCACCGGCCTGTCGCGCGTTACGGTCAGGAAAGCCGTCGAAGGCCTTGTCGCCTCGGGCCACCTCGTGCAACGGCGCGGGTCCGGCACCTTCGTCGCCCCACGGGTCGAGCGTCTGGAACAGGCGCTGTCGCTCCTCACCTCCTTCACCGAAGACATGGCCCGCCGTGGCAAATCGGTCGAATCCACATGGATCAGCCGCGAAATCCACGCCCCCACCCCCGAAGAGGTCATGGCGCTCGGCCTGTCGACCGGAACCCGCGTCGCCCGCCTCGAACGCGTCCGCCGCTCGGATGGCATCCCGCTCGCCATCGAACGCGCCACCATCGCGACCACCTTCCTGCCCGACCCTTCCATCGTCACCGGCTCGCTTTACGCGGTGCTCGAAGCGGGAAACTGCCGCCCCGTCCGCGCCGTGCAACGCATCTCCGCCGCCAACCTCGCCCCGCGCGATGCCGAACTCCTGAACGTCGCCACGGGGGCTGCGGGGCTCAAGATCGAACGGATCGGCTACCTGCCCGATGGCCGCGTGGTGGAATTCACCCGCTCGCTCTATCGCGGCGATGCCTATGATTTTGCGGTGGAACTGAAACTCGATCCCGAAAGGACGACCCCATGACCCCCAGCCACACGGCCAGCCACATGGCGCGCGAGGTCGCCGAAATCCCCCAAGCCGCCGCCCGCTTCCTCACCCAATCCCGACCCGCGCTGCAAGCCGCCGCCGATGCCATGCGCGCGCTTGACCCGTCGCTGATCGTCACCGTGGCACGCGGCTCGTCCGACCACGCCGCCACCTACCTCAAATACGCCGCCGAACTGGTCGCAGGCACCCCCGTCGCCTCTGTCGGCCCTTCCATCGCGTCGGTCTACCACCGCCCCTTGCGGCTTGGTCGTGCCGCCTGCATCGGCATTTCGCAATCGGGCCGCAGCCCCGACATCGTGCAGATGATGCAATCGGCAGGCACCGGCGGAGCCCTCTCCATCGCCATCACCAACTTTGCCGACAGCCCCATGGCCACCGCTTCGGCCCATTGCCTGCCCCTGCTCGCAGGTGCCGAGCAATCGGTCGCCGCCACCAAAACCTTCGTCACCTCGGTCCTCGCCGCCCTCGCCCTTGTCGCCGAATGGCAAGACGACGCGCCCCTTCGCGCTGCCGTGAACGCACTTCCCGAAGCCTTCGCCGCCGCATTGCAACTCGACTGGTCCCCTCTCGGCGCCCGTCTGACGCGGGCGCAATCGGCCTATGTGCTGGGTCGCGGCCCCGCCTTTGCCATCGCCAGCGAAGCCGCGCTGAAGCTCAAGGAAACCTGCGGCCTCCATGCCGAAGCCTATTCCGCCGCCGAAGTGCTGCACGGCCCCTCGGCCATCGTGCAATCCGGCTTCCCCGTCCTCGCCCTCGCCGTGGATGATGCCGCGCAATCCGGCGTCATCGCCACCGCCGAACGCCTCGCCGCCCAAGGCGCCGATGTCTTCATCACCGGCGCAGTCGCCAAGGGGGCCACCACCCTGCCATCGGTCCCGGACCTGCACGCCATCACCGCGCCCCTCGTCCTCGCCACCAGCTTTTACGCCTTCGTCGAATCCCTCGCCCGCCGCCGTGGCTATGACCCCGACACGCCCCCCCACCTGCGCAAAGTGACCGAGACGATCTGATGCCCACCCGCAGCTACACCGGCGCCGCAATCTTCGACGGGCATACCCTGCACCACGGCGCAGCACTCAACATCGCCGCGGGCCGCGTCACCAGCATCGGCCCGCCGGTGACCGCGCCGACACGCCTGCCCCCCGGCATCCTCGCCCCCGGCTTCCTCGACCTGCAAGTGAACGGCGCGGGCGGCCTCGCCGTCGATGGAACCACCACCCCCGAAACCCTCGCCCATATCTGCGCGACCCAAACACGCCTCGGCGCGACCGGCTGCCTGCCCACCCTCATCACCGACACACCCGAAGCGACCGCAAACGTCATCGCCGCCGGTATCGAGGCCGCCCGCGCGAAAACCCCCGGCTTCCTCGGCCTCCACCTCGAAGGCCCCCACCTCGACCCCCGCCGCAAGGGCGCACACGATCCCGCCCTGATCCGCCCGATGACCGGCGACGACCTCGCCCGCCTTCTGCACGCCGCGCAAAACCTGCCTGCGCTTATGGTCACCGTCGCACCCGAATCCGCAACTCCCCCCCAAATCGCAGCCCTTCGCGCCGCAGGCACCATCGTCAGCTTGGGTCATTCCGACTGCTCGGCGCAAACCGCCCTCGCCGCAGGCGCCACCTGCGCCACCCACCTGTTCAACGCCATGAGCCAACTGGGCAACCGCGAACCCGGCCTTACCGGCGCGGTTCTGGCGTCCGACCTCTACGCAGGCCTCATCGCAGACGGCATCCACGTCGACCCCGTAACCCTGCGCGTGGCGCTTGCCGCGAAAACCGGCCGCGTCTTCCTCGTGTCCGATTGCATGGCGCTGGCAGGCACCGACCTGACCGAAATGACCCTCGGCACCCGCCGAATCCTGCGCCAGAACGGCAGGCTCACCCTTGCAGACGGCACGCTTGCAGGGGCCGACCTCACGATCCCCCGCGCCCTGCACGTAATTTCGCAAATCGGCATCCCGCCCGAACGCGCCCTCGCCATGGCCACCACCATTCCCGCCACGCTGATCCGTCGCCCCGACCTCGGCCACCTGCACCCCGGTGCACAAGCCGACATGGTCCACCTTTCACCCGACTGGCAACTGACCCGCGTCTGGCAATCAGGCTCGCCCGTCCCGCAAAACTGAAACGCGGCATTGCGCCACCGCACCCCGTTTCACCCTTGCCCAAATACTCGTCTTGCCACCGCCGTCACGGGGCGCACCGCGTCACAGCCGCGAGAATATCCGGAAATACAGCCAGTCCGGCATAAGCTGCGACAGCCGGAACACCCATGCAAACGGCACGGGGAAAGACCGCGAGAAACGCCCGCTTCCCATATGCTCGAACATGGCCAAGGCCGCCGCCTCCGGCTCCATGATCTGCGGCATGTTGAAGGCGTTCTTGTCGGTCAGCCGCGTCCTGATGAACCCCGGATTGGCCAGTTGCACCATCACCCCCGACCCGTCCAGATCGCAGCGCAGGCTTTCGGCCAAAGACACCAGCCCCGCCTTCGACGCCCCATACCCGATGGCGCGCGGCAAGCCGCGAAACCCCGACAAAGACCCCGTCAGCACGATATGCCCCGCGCCCCGCGCCAGCATGGCGGGCAAGACCGCCCCCACCACCCGCGCGGCCCCCGTCAGGTTCACGTCGATCATCGTCTCGACGGCCCGCGTGTCCCATTCCTTCGCCGTCATCGGCCAGTAGACACCGGCCAGAAACACCACCCCGTCCACCGCGCCCACATCTGCCGCCGCCGCCAGAACCGACGCCCCGTCGCCCACATCCACCGCCAAAGCCCGCGCCTTGCCGGGCATCCGTTCCACCGCCCGCGCCAGCCCCTCGGCAGACCGCGCCGACAAGATCACCTCGGCCCCCGCACGGCTCAGCCGTTCGGCCAGCGCCAGCCCCAGGCCCTCGCTCGCGCCAACCAGCCAATAGCGTTTGCCCGCGAAATCCCTCACGCCTTCACCACGACGGGCATCGGCCGCATCGTGGCGACCAGCTCGGCCACCTTGATCCCGAATTTGCGAAACTGGCTGCGGTTCATGATCGTGCCGTTCTCCATCAGATACATCCAGTCCACCACGTCCAGCACGTGCCCGCCCGCGTCGGCATCCAGCCGGATGCGGTATTTCAGCTGCACCGCAGCCCCTTCGGCCACGCCGCTGCCTGCGCCGACCACGTCATCCGCCTCGGCCCCGATCCGCCCGTCATTGCCCACCGTCAACCGCCATTCGCGGTCCTGCACGCGGCCCGAATCGTAGCGGAACCGTTCCTTCAGCACCCCGCGGTTCCCGTCCCAGCTTCCCTCCATCTCGGCCACAAAGCGCGTCGACACCCGCCCCAGCGGCCCATAGATCACCCCTTCGCACAGGATCGGCCCCGACAGATGCGCCCGCAGATCGAAGCGCGGCGATCCGCCCGCCAGATCGGCGGGTTTTTGCGACCGGAACCCGATATAGCGCGGCGCGACCATCACGACGGCCACCACCGCCAGCAGCAAAACCAGAACTTCCATCCCTCACCCCTCCGATACGTTTGTGGCGGCCAACACCCCGATGGCCAGACACTTGAGCGCGCAGGGAACCAGCGCGTAGCACACCGTCAGCGCCCAAAGCGCGCTTGCGGTGTTCTCTCCCCCCGAAACGAACCCCGCAGCTTGCAGCGCAGGCAACAGCACCGCCGCCGCAATCGCCAGCGACAGCTTCGACACGAAAGACCACAGCCCGAAGGCGGCGCTCTCGCCCGTCCCGAGCTGCCCCAACCGCCGCGCGAACAGCGCAGGCAACAGCACCATGTCCGCCCCCAGCGCAGCACCTGACGCGACACAGATCACCGCAAAGGCAACCGTGTCCCCCGTCCCCAGCATCGCCGCCCACAGAAAGGCCGTAATCGCCAGCCCCATCCCCGCCAACAGCACCCGCTTGGCCCCGAACCCCTGCGCCAGCCGCGTCCAAATCGGAGTCGACACCGCCGCCGCCAGAAAGAACAGCAAAAGCAACCCGCCCTCGCTGCCCGCAGCGCCCAAGCGGCTTTCGACAAAGAACAGGAACAGCGTCGATGTCACCGCCACCGGTGCCGCATTGACCAGCGCCAGAAACAGCAGCCGCCGCGCCAGCGGATCGGCCAGCACGGGCCGGAACAGCGCGAACGGATTGCCCACCTTTGCCCCCGCCCCGCTCCATTCCGCCCGCATCGCCCAAACGGCGACCAGCGCCAGCACGGCAAAGCCCGCCGCAAACCCCGCAAATGGCCGCACCATCACCGCGCCCAGCGCGACCGGAGCGACCGCAGCGATGCACACCCCCACCAGCGACCCCGCCTCGCGCCATCCGGCCAGCCGCACATGGCCCCCGTCCAGCCGCAACGCCCGCCCGACCCCTTCGCCATAGAACACGATGGTCAGGAACGAAAACGCCGTGAACAGCACCGCCAATGTTCCAGCAAACCACAGCATCGGCGCAACCGGCGGCACCACGGCGAACAGCCCGATCATGGCCAGCGCCATCGCCCCCGCCGCAACCGCCACCCACATGCCGCGTCGCGCCCGCCCCGCCTCGGCCAGCCAGCCCAGCACGGGGTCTTGCACCACATCGAACAACCGCAGCAACGCCAGCACGCCGCCCAGCGACGCCAGCGAAACGCCATAGGCATCGACATAAAACTTCGGTGCGTGGATATAGATCGGCAGCCCCGCCATCGCGATCAGCGCGGCAAACACACTCCACGGCCACAGGCCCACACCCCGCGAAGCGGCAAGCGCAGTCACTGGCTGACCTCGGCTTCCGGTGGCGCGGGGCGGCGGCGGAACGCCACGCCTTTCACCGCCAGTTTCAACGCCTGCCAATGGATCAACGCCAGCACGCGGCGCGACCCGAACGGCCGCCGCAGCGCCGCCCACAACATCGCGCCATTGCTCAACGGCACCCTCGGCCCGATCAGGTTGGTGAACAAGCCGCCCGCCCCGTTGGTATAGTCGATCCACACCCCCACCCGCTCCGTGCGGATGTCAAAGCGGAACCGATACCCCCCCTCGACCGGCTGAAAGGGTGACACGTAAAAGATCTTCTCCGCGGCAATCGTATCCTCGCGGGTAATCGCCCGCCCGTCCGCATTGCGGCACAGATAGGAATGACGCTCGCCATATGTGTTCGTCACCTCGGCAATCACCGCTGCCAGCGCCTCGCCCGCATAGCACAGCCAGAACGACACGGGGTTGAACACATGCCCCAGCACCCGCGGCTGCGCCATCAGCATCACACGGTCCGCCGTCACGCCATGCGCCCCCAGCACCTCGCGCACCCAAACCACCCCGCGCCCAGCACCCACAGGCCCGCCATGATCGGCATCATGCACCGAAAACAGCCCGCGCCCGTTGCGTGCAAACAGCCCGCGCCCCGCGTCCCGATCCGCATCCAGCAGCACATAATCGACACTGTAGCGAAAGCTGTTCGCCACCGCCCCCTTGCGACCATGGAACGTCTCGCCGCGGATCAGTTGCACCGTCATGCCGCCAACTGCCGTTCCCGCGCACCCGAGCGCATCGCCTCGACGACATCCAGCGCCGATGCGAACCCGTCCTCGTGGAACCCGTTCTTCATCCACGCCCCCGCAAACCACGTGTTCAGCGTGCCGTTCATGGCGCGAATGGTCCCCTGCGCCTCGATAGCCGCCAGATCGTAGACGGGGTGATCGAAACTCACCACATCGTCCACCAACTCGTCGCGGATACCGCCGTTGGAATTCAGCGTCACAAAGATGGGGTCATCCTGCGGGATCGGCTGTAACGAGTTCATCCAGTAGGTCAGGTCGATCTTGCCGCCCGCTCCGGCCGCAGGTTCGACATAAACCCACGAACTCCAGCACTTGCGGTTCTTCGGCATCACCGACGGGTCGCGGTGCAAGATCGCCTCGTTCGCCTGATACCGCACCGCGCCCAGCGCCTGCGCCTCGGCAGGGGTCGCATCGGCCAAAAGCCGCAGCGTCACGTCCGAATGTGTGGCAAAGATCACGTCGTCAAACAGCTCCCATTCGCCGCCATGCGCCCGCACCAATACCGTGCCCGCCTCGCGCTTCACCGCCGCAACCGGCGCACCCAGCCGCAGATCGACCCCGCGCGACACCAGCGACGCCTCCAGACGGCGCACATATTCCACCGACCCGCCCTTCACCGTGTACCACTGATGCTGCCCTTCAAAGTCGAGCAGATGGTGGTTCTGGAAGAACCGCACCAGCGCCTCGGCCGGAAAGTCTAGGATGCCGCGCGTCGGCGTCGACCAGATCGCCCCCGAAAACGGCGTGATGTAATAATCCCGAAACCACGCCCCCGTGCCCAGCGCCTCGAGCAGACCGCCGATTGTCATGCCCGGCACCGCCACATCCAGCGCCCGCTTGTTGAACCGCATGATGTCGCGGATCATCCCCAGAAAGCGCGGGCTGACCGCGTTCTTGCGCTGCGCGAACAGCGCATCCAGCGACGCAAGGCCATATTCCACCCGCCCGCCATGCACCGAAGCGCCAAAGCTCATGCTGCTTTCCACATAGGGCACGTCCAGCGTGTCGAACATGCCCAGCAGGTTCGGATAGTTGACCTTGTTGAACACGATAAACCCCGTATCCACCGGTTGATCGCCGCGCTTGCCGCCCGTCTTGGTCCGCGCATGGCCCCCCAGCCGCCCCTCGGCCTCGAACAACACCACCCTGTCGCTATCGGCCAGCAGATGCGCGGCGGCCATGCCAGAAATGCCGCCCCCGATGACTGCGACACGGCGGGGAACGGCACCAAGAGTTTCGAACGGCATGAACAGACTGCTTTCCTAAGGGGTGGTACGACTTTTACGCGCGCCGGAACCGACTGGATCAATCTGTAAGATTTTCCTTACACCCGATACTTGACATCGCTCCAGCGCGGATCATTTCGCCCATTTGTGATCCAAACGACAGCATGCGGCGTAACACCTTCATGATGTTCGATGCGTGTCAGGCCGAAAAATCGGGTGCGCCTTTGCTCGCGCAGCAATATGCTGCGTCCGAACAAATGGTTAGTTGCCGAAGGGATGGGTCTGCCGTGCAGGCGGATAACGGGAATACGGATTGGGCGGCCCTTGTGCTTCGGGTGCGCGACCATCAGGACAAGGCGGCCTTTGCCGCCCTGTTCCGGCACTTTGCCCCACGGGTAAAGGCCTTCCTGATGAAGTCGGGCGCCGATGCGGCCTTGGCCGAGGAATGTGCGCAAGATGTCATGGCAACGCTGTGGCAGAAATCGCACCTGTTCGATCCGGCGCGGGCTTCGGTGGCGACCTGGGTTTTCACCATCGCCCGCAACAGACGAATCGACGCCCTGCGCAAATCGCGCAGGCCCGAACCCGAAGACTTGCCTTGGGGCCCCGAACCTGAACCCGATCAGGCCGAGGTGTTCGAGGCGCAACAAGATACCGACCGGCTGGGCGCCGCTTTGTCCCAGCTTCCAGCGAAACAGCGCGCCTTGATCGAGCGGGCCTATTACGGTGACCTTTCGCACAGCGAAATCGCCACCGAAACGGGTCTCCCCCTTGGAACGATCAAATCGCGCATCAGATTGGCGCTTGAAAAGCTGCGCCAGCAGATGAGTTGAAGGCATAGACGGCAATGACCATACGGCATCACCTTTCGGACCAACTCCTGATGGCCTACTCGGCCGGCGATCTGCCCGAGGCGTTCAACCTCGTGGTCGCAACCCATGTCTCGCTTTGCGACGAATGCCGCGCCCGCCTTGGTGCCTTCGACGCCGTCGGTGGCGCGGTGTTGTCCGATGCCGATCTTGCGCCCATGGCCGACGATAGCCTCGCCTCCTGCCTCGACCGGATCGACATGCTGCCGCAGGCCACCACGCGCCAACCGCTGCAACGCGCAGGTTGCTTTCCTGCGCCGCTGGCCGACTATATCGGCGGTGGTCCCGAAGCGGTGAAATGGCGTCCGCTCGGCATGGGCGTGAAACAGGCCATGCTCCGCACCGGCCGCGATGCCGTCGCCCGCCTGCTCTATATCCCCGCCGGACAAGCCGTGCCCGACCACGGTCACCGCGGGCTTGAACTCACCCTCGTGCTGCAAGGCGCCTTCCGCGACGACAGCGACCGTTTCGGTCCCGGCGACATCGAAATCGCCGATGAAGCGGTCGAACATACGCCCGTTGCCGAAACCGGCCCCGCCTGCATCTGCCTTGCCGCCACAGACGCACCGCTGCGCTTCAACGCGCTCATTCCGCGCCTCGCCCAGCCCTTCCTGCGGATCTGACACAAAGTGTAAACCCAGCCTTACAGTTTTCCTTTGGAGAAAGCTGCATCTGAAGTATGGTGTTTCGCATATGTGGGGTGCGTTTATGCCGAATTCCAAGGAAAAAGCGGGGAATCACCCCGCGATCGGGCTTCCCGACCTGCCCGAACGGCTGGCCGAAGCGGAACGCGGGCGCTTCATTTCTGCCGACAGCATCGAAGAATGGGTCGCCTCGTGGCTGACGCCTGACGAACTGCCGCCCCCCGAACCCGACCTGCATCTGGCGCGCTCGTCCTGATGCAGATGGTCTTCCTTCCTTCGGCCCGTGATGACCTTGGCGCGTTGCGCCGCTACTATCGGCTGTCGGGTGGCGATCCGGTGCAAAGCCTGCAACAGACCCGCCGCGCACTCACCGCCCGCGTGCTGCGCCGCTTTGCCAACGGCCCGCTTCCCGGTCTGCGCGAAGTGCCGCTTCCCAGCACCCCCTTTCGCCTGATCTGCCGCTTTCAGGATGACAGGGTCGAGGTGATCGGCATCGCCGAAGACCCGTCACACACCCCATAGCCGCACGGCCAGAACCCGCCCCGCCACCACGGCACCGCCCTCGGTCAGCGCCAGATCGTGCTGCCCCAGCGCCACGCCATCGACCGTCGCCGCGTCCAGCGCGAACAGCGCCAGCAGCCCGCCCGCCGCCAGCGCGCCCGTTGCCACCGCCACCTCGGGCTTGGGCAATGCGCGCGCCGTCATAACGTTGAAATCGGTGCAAACCGCACCCCGCGTCACCGCCCGCAGCGGCACGTCACCGGCAAAGGCCACCGGCACCAGCGGCAGACAGTCCAGATCGACCCCTTCGCCCAGCAGCCCGAATCCCGGCCCGTCCAGCACCGTCAGGTTCCGCTCGATCCCGTCGAAAACCGAAAACGGCCCGTCCTCGGCCACCGTCGCCATCGACAACCGCCACAGCAATCGCCCGTCGCGTTCGGCCTTGGCCAGTTCCACCGTCACACCCTTGCCATTGGCCCAAGGCATCTGCCGGTAATCGGCACGCCGCAACACCCTCATTCCGCCGCCCTCGGCGGGATCAGCGGCACCGAATCGCCGCCCAACTCCTCAAAGTCGAAGTTATCCAGCCGCCGCGCCCGCTTGGTCGCCTTTTCGGTGGAAACCTTGATCTCCTCGATATCCTTCGCCGCCTGCCCGAAATGCCGGTCGAGGTTCTCGACCCGCACCCCCAACCGCTCCACATCGCCATACAGCAGCGCCAGTTCCTTGCGGATCGCCCCCGCCTGCTCGCGCATCCGCGCGTCTTTCAGCACGGCCCGCATCGTGTTCAGCGTAGCCATGCAGGTGGTGGGCGACACGATCCACACCTTCACCGCAAACCCTTCGCGCACCACATCGGGAAAATTCGCGTGCAACTCGGCATAGACGGCTTCCGAGGGCAAAAACATCAGCGCCCCGTCCGCCGTTTCGCCTTCGATGATATACTTCTCGGCAATGGCGCGGATATGCACACGCACCGCCCCGCGAAACGCCCGCTCGGCCTCGGCCTTCGCCTGCGCCGTCTCGGCCCGCCGCAACATCTCATAGGCTTCCAGCGGAAACTTGGCATCAATCGCAATCGGCCCCGGCGGTTTGGGCAAATGCACCAGACAATCCGCCCGCCGCCCGTTCGACAGCGTGGCCTGCATCGTATAGCTGTCCGATGGCAACGCCTTCATAACGATGTCATGCAACTGTATCTCGCCGAACGCCCCGCGCGTCTGCTTGTTCGACAAGATGTCCTGCAAACTCAGCACATTGCCCGACAGCTTTTCGATATTGGCCTGCGCCTTGTCGATGGTTTCCAGCCGTTGCTGCAATTCGCCCAAAGACCGCGCCGTGCGCGTGCTGGTGCCTTGCAGGTTCTCGACCATGTTCCTTTGCACTTCGGCCAGCCGCTGCTCCATCACCTTCAGCATGGCCGACTGGCTCACAGCCTGCGCCTCGGACACGTGGTGCAGCCCGCCCGCCAACCGCTCTTGCCCGTCCGACAGGCTTTGCACGCGGTCCGCCAGCCAGACCACCTCGCGCAGCACAGGTTCCGCCATCCGCGCCGACCGCCCGCTTGACCGCAAGATCAGCCCCAGCATCGCCACCAGCAGCAGCAACACCCCCGCAGGCACCAGCACCAGCGGATCGCTCCACGCATAATCCGTGCCCGCAACCGTAATCATCTGCGCCCGAACAGCCGTTCGATATCGGCCAATTGCAACTCCACATAAGTCGGCCGCCCGTGGTTGCACTGGCCCGAATGCGGGGTCGCCTCCATCTCGCGCAGCAGGGCGTTCATCTCCTCGGCCCGCATCTGCCGCCCCGACCGCACCGACCCGTGGCAGGCCATCCGGCTCAGCACCGCCTCGACCCGCGCCTGCACCAACCGGCTGTCGCCAAGGTCCGCCAGTTCGTCCAGCACATCGCGCACCAGCGCCGCCGCCGACACGTTGCCCAAAATCGCTGGCACCTCGCGCACCGCAACTGCCGATCCGCCAAACGGCTCGACCGTCAGCCCGAACCGCCGCAACTCGCCCGCGAACTCCAGCACCCGCGCTGCATCCCCCGCCGACAATTCCACGATCTCGGGAATCAACAGCGCCTGCGCCATCACCCCCGTCTCGGCCATCTGGCGTTTCAACCGCTCGTAAACCAACCGCTCATGCGCGGCGTGCTGATCGACGATCACCATCCCCCGCTCGGTCTGGGCGATGATGTAATTCTCGTGCACCTGCGCCCGCGCCGCGCCCAAAGGTCGCGCCGTATCGCCCTCCTCTGGCTCGACCCGCGCCGAAGGGGCCTCGGCAAAGCCCTGCACCGGCGCCTGAAACGCAAAACTCCGCGACAGCGCCGCACCCGACGGGCGATCCATCTGGTAAACCCGCGCCGCGCCCTGCGGCACGGTAAACGCCGCCAATGTGGCATCCGCCACCGTCGAACTCGCCCGATGCGCGCCGCCCGCCAGCGCCGTCCGCAGCCCCGAAATCAGCAACGACCGCACCGCTTCGGGTTCGCGAAACCGCACCTCCGCCTTGGCCGGATGCACGTTCACATCCACCCGCTCGGGGTCGCACACCACATTCAGCACCGCCGCCGGATGCCTGTCGCGGCTCAGAAAGTCGAAATAGGCCACCCGCAGCGCACCCAGCAGCATCCGGTCCAGCACCGGCCGCCCGTTCACAAAGACGAATTGCTGCACCGAAGACCCGCGCGAATAGGTGGGCAGCGCGGCATAGCCCGAAAGCCGCATCCCCTCGCGCTCCACCTCGACCTGCAACGCGTTGTCGATGAACTCGGCCCCCAGCACACCGCCCACCCGCGCCCGCAGCGCCTCGAAGAAATCGCCCGTCCCGGCATCGGCGCGAAACATCACCCGCCCCTCGCCGCCCCCCGTCATATCGCGCAGCGTAAAGCCGACCGTCGGCTCGGCCAGCGCCAACCGCCGCACGACCTCAAGGATCGCCGTCGCCTCGGCCCGATCCGACCGCAGGAATTTCAACCGCGCAGGCGTGGCATAGAACAGGTCGCGCAATTCCACGACCGTCCCCTTGGTCAGCGCCGCAGGCCGCACCGGCCCCATCCGCCCGCCCGCCACCGTAATCGTCGCCGCATCCGCCCCCGCCACGCGCGACGTGATCGTCAACCGCCCCACCGATCCCAGCGAGGGCAGCGCCTCGCCCCGAAAGCCAAACGAATGGATATTCAGCAAATCGCTGCCGTCGATCTTCGACGTGGCATGACGCGACAGCGCCAGCGGCAGATCGTCCCCCGACATGCCGCAACCGTCATCCGTCACACGGATCAGCGTCTTGCCGCCATCGGCATAATCGACCGAAATCCGGCTCGCCCCCGCATCCAGCGCGTTCTCGACCAACTCTTTCACGGCCGACGCGGGGCGTTCCACCACCTCGCCCGCCGCGATTCGGTTGATTGCCGCTTCGTCAAGCTGCCGGATGACAGGCCGCGCTGATATCTTGGGTTCGGGTGCGTTCATACACCCATATCTAGCATCCGCAGCCCCATAGGGCCACAGATTCGCGCAACGGCGGCAGGCCTGATTTTTCGCAGAAAAATCGTTGGCCCGCCAAAGCGCCCGCCCAAACCGTCAGTCGGTCGAAGCAACCCCCTCGGGCTGCCCCACGATCACGAAGCGCAGGTTTTCCGGCACGAACAGCGCCTTGGCCACGCGGTTCGCATCCTCCAGCGTGACCGCATTCACCTTGTCGTTCCGCGTCTTGGGGTAATCGGACGGCAAGCCGATCAACTGCATATTGACCAGAATCGTCGCCAGCGGCCCGTTCCCGTCAAAGCGCAGCGGATAGGCCCCCGTCAGATAGGTCTTGGTCGCCGCCAACTCCTCGGCGGTAATCCCCTCGGTCCCCAGTCTGGCCCATTCCGCCTTGATCACCTCGACCGCCTCCTTGACCGATGCGTTCGGAATGTTCGACTGCCCCGCCAGAACCTCGGCTTGGTCATAGGCCCCCAGCGACGTGCCGATGCCATAGGTCAGCCCGCGCTTTTCGCGCACCTCGGTCATCAGCCGCGCCGAAAACCGCGACCCGCCCAGAATTTCGTTCAGAATGCTTGCGGCAAAGAAATCGGGATCGTCGCGCTTTATCCCCTGCTCGCCCCACAGCACCACCGATTGCGGGCCGGGGAAATCGATCACCGTCGTCCCGCCGGTCAGGTTGAACGGCGCACGCCCCGGCAAGGGCGCGCCCGTCGCGGGCAAGCCGGAAAACAGCACATCCAGCATCTTGCCCAGATCGGCCGCCGAAATATCGCCCGCCGCCGCAACGTAAATCCGGTCCCGCGCAATCGTCGCGGCATGTGCAGCCACCAGATCGTCGCGCGTCAACGCCTTTACGCTTTCCTCGGTCCCCTCTGCCGCGCTGCCGTAAGGGTGGTCACCGAATGCCATCGCGTTGAACGCCTTACCCGCCATATCGCCGGGGTCTTTCGCACTCGACCGCAGGTTCGACAGCACCTGCCCCCGCACCCGTTCGATCGCATCCGCATCGAACCGCGGCGCAGTGATCGCCTGCCGCAAAAGGTCCACTGCCTTGTCGCGGTTCTCGGTCAGGAACTGCGCCGAAACCGCCACCCCGTCCTGATCGGACGAGAACGAGAATGACGCCGCCAACCCGTCCCGCGCCTCGGCAAAGGCGACCGAATCCATATCGCCCGTGCCTTCCTCGATCAACGCGGTCATCAGGTTCACCGCCCCGCGCTTGTCGGCAGGCTCGACACTGCTGCCGCCGCGGAACCGCACTTCCAGCGCGGTGAACGGGATGTTGTGATCCTCGACCAGCCACGCCTTTATCCCCCCGGGCGAGGTCACTTCCTGAATATCCACCGCCGCCCGCGCCGGAGCGGCCAGCGTCACCGAAACGGCCAAGACCGCGATCAACCGCATCATGCTCATTGCCCGGCCTCCACAGCCTTCAGATAGCCCGTCACCGATTTCTTGCGGTCGAACACCAGCGCCGCCGCCGCCTTGACATCATCGATGCTGACCGATGCCAGCACATCCGGCCACGCCTCGATATCGGCCACCGTCAACCCCGTCGCCAACCCCTCGCCATAGCGCTGCGCCAGACCCTGGCTATCGTCGCGGGCGTAGATATCCGCCGCCCGTATCTGCGTCTTGATCCGTTCAAACGCGGCAGGGTCCGGCCCGTCCTTCAGGAACTGCGCGATCACCTTGTCCACCTCGGCCTCCAGCGCCTCAAGGCTCACGCCCGGCACCGGCACCGCGACAAGGCTGAACGTGGTGTCGTCCAGCGAACTGCCGTCATACATCGCCGCCGCATAGGTGGCCTTGGGCGCATCCCCGAATTGCAGCGCCCGCGCCAGAACCGAGGTTTGGCCGTTCCCGCCCAGCAATTCGGCCAGAATGGCCAAAGCCGCCGCCGTCTTCTGGTCGCCGGGGTCACGCTCGGGTGCAAGGTAACTGCGGGTGAAATACGGCTCTGACACGCGCTCGTCGGTCATCGACAGCCGCCGTTCCGCCAGTTGCGGCGGCTCTTGCGGGCGCGCCCGCTCGACCACGCCCGCGGCGGGTTTCAGCGGCCCGTAATACTGTTCGGCCAAGGTCCGCACCTGATCGGGCGTCACATCGCCCGCCACCACCAGAATCGCATTGTTGGGCGCGTAATGTGCCTTATAGAACGCCAGCGCATCCTCGCGCGTCAGCGCCTGCATCTCGTGCTTCCAGCCGATGATCGGAATGCCATAAGGGCTGTTCATATACAGCGCCGCCCGCATCTGCTCGTTCAACAAGGCTCCGGGGCTGTTGTCGGTGCGCTGGTTGCGCTCTTCGATGATGACATCGCGCTCGGGCAACACCACCTCGTCCGACAGCGTCAGGTTTTCCATCCGGTCGGCTTCCAGCTTCATCATCAGCCCCAGCCGGTCAGCCGCCACGCGCTGGAAATAAGCGGTGTAATCCCAACTGGTAAAGGCGTTGTCATTACCGCCCTGCGCTTCCACCGTGTCTGAAAACACGCCCGGCCCCACCGTCTTGGTGCCCTTGAACATCAGGTGTTCCAGAAAATGCGCGATCCCCGATTTGCCGGGGCTCTCGTCCGCGGCCCCCACACGGTACCACACCATATGCACCACGACCGGCGCGCGATGATCCTCGATCACCACCACCTCAAGCCCGTTGTCCAGCTTGAAGGTGGTTACATCGTCCGCCCGTGCCGCCTGCCACGGCAACGCCCACACCAGAACCGCCGCCACCGCATACCTGACGCCCCTGACCATGGCCAAGCCCCTTTGCTGATCTGGCTGCAACCTGCGCCGCCGCGCGCGCAGGATCAACCCGACCCAACGCGCTTGTGACCGCCAAACATGGCTTGTGAAGAAAGCGAGGCTTACTTTTCGCCTGCCTGCGGCGGCGGAGCCGAAGGCGTCCTGGCCCCCGCCCTGCGCCAGCGCCACAGCTCGGCCTGCTGGTCCAGCGACATCGCGGCATAGGCCTTGTAATAGACGTTCACGTTCAGCAACCGCTCCAGCAGCCGCCCGTCGTTCTTGCGCCGCCATTCCAGATCTTCGGCCGCCAGCGTCTGCCGGATATCCGCCGTCAGACCGTAACGCCCCGCATAGGCGAACAACCCCCCGTCCGCAGCCGGAACCCCGCCCGCAGGCTTCAGGCTTCCGCCCAGCGCCGCGATGGCATCGGCCTCGGGCGTCGGATCGGTCAGGTTGGCACCCCCCGGCGTCGGCTCGGGCAAGGCCGCCAAATCTTTGGGCAATGTCAAAGGCTTGGGCGGCAAGATCGAAAATTCGTCCGGCCCCTGCGTATTCGACCGCACATTCATCAGCGACGGGACTTTGTCCCCCTTGCCGCAAGCCGCAAGCGTCAGCACAGCCGCCATCGCGACCATGAGAACCCGCCGTGCTGCCTGCATTCCCGCCTCCGTCGAACCTTGGTGCCCCGTCTTAGCCTATCGCATCGGGCGCGTCACGGGTCTTTCCGTCCTGCGGGCTTACGCAAGCGTTCGCGCAACGTGCCGCGCTTTGCCTTGCGGTCCGGCGCAGCGCCACCGGGGAACAGCACCAGCCCCAGCGCACCCGCAAAAATGGCCACATCCGCCACGTTGAACGCATAGGGATTGTCGATCCCGCAGCAGGACATGTTCAGGAAATCGGCCACCGCGCCATAAACCACGCGGTCCACCACATTGCCCAGCGCACCGCCCACCAGCAAGCCGGCAGACACCTGCGCCATCCGCCCCGCGCCCTCGCGCCGCACCCACAGCCAGACCCAGACCGAAATCGCCAGCGCCACTGCTATCAGCACCCAGCGCATCATATCGGCATCATGCGCGAACAGACCGAAATTGACGCCTTGGTTCCACGCCATGCGGAATTGCAGAAACGGCGGAAACACATCGATCCCGCCACGGTCGACAAGGTCCAACCCCTGCACCACAGCCAGTTTCGTCGCCTGATCCAGCAGGAACACACCGCCCGCCACCATCCCCGCCAGCCGCATGGATTTACCCCTGTTCAATGCCGGAAATGCCGCATGCCGGTGAACACCATCGCCAGCCCCGCCGCATCCGCCGCCGCGATCACCTCGTCATCGCGCATGCTGCCGCCGGGCTGGATGATGGCCACCGCCCCCGCTTCGGCCGCCGCAACCAACCCGTCGGCAAAGGGAAAGAACGCGTCAGACGCCACCACTGCCCCCCGCGTCAACGGCACGGCCAGCCCCAGCGCCTCGGCCATATCCTGCGATTTGCGCGCCGCGATCCGGGTTGAATCGATCCGGCTCATCTGCCCCGCACCCACGCCCACCGTGGCCCCGTCCTTGACGTAGATGATGGCGTTCGATTTCACATGCTTGGCCACCTTCCACGCAAACAGCAGGTCGGCCATCTCGGCATCGGTCGGCGCACGCTTCGTCACCACCCGCAAATCCCGCGTGTTCAGCACGCCCGCGTCGCGGTCCTGCACCAGAAACCCGCCCGCCACCTGCCGGACCGCCATGCCCGCCGACCGCGCATCGGGCAACCCGCCTGTCGTCAGCAGCCTCAGGTTCTTCTTGCCCGCAAAAATCGCCCGCGCCTCGTCACTCGCACCCGGAGCGATCACGACCTCGGTGAATATCTCGACGATCTTTTCGGCCGTTGCCGCATCCAGCGGTCGGTTCAACGCCACGATCCCCCCGAACGCGCTCGTCCGGTCGCAATCATAGGCCCGCAAATACGCCTCGGCCAAGGTCGTCCCCACCGCCACACCACAAGGATTCGCATGCTTGATGATGGCACAGGCCGGCGCATCCCCCGCAAACTCGGCCACCAGCTCGAACGCCGCGTCGGTGTCGTTGATGTTGTTGTAAGACAGTTCCTTGCCCTGCCACTGCCGCGCCGTCGCCACGCCCTCGCGCCTCGACCCGTCGGTATAGAACGCGGCCCCCTGATGCGGGTTCTCGCCATAGCGCAACCCCTGCGCCAGCTTGCCCGCAAAACTGCGATACCGCGGCGTCTTTTCCCCGATCTCGCCCGCAAGCCAGTTCGACACCGCCGCATCATAGGCCGCCGTCTTGCCATAGGCCGCCAGCGCCATCTTCTGGCGGAACGCCATCGTCGTCGCCCCGTCATGCGCGGCCAACTGGTCCAGCAACCCCTGATAATCCGCAGGGTCCGTCAGCACCGTGACAAAGCGGTGGTTCTTCGACGCCGCCCGTATCATCGCAGGCCCGCCGATATCGATATTCTCGATGCAGGTCGCATGATCCGCACCCTTGGCCACCGTCTCCTCGAACGGATACAGGTTCACGATCAACAGATCGATCGGCTCGATCCCGTGCGCGGCCATCGCCAGCAAATGCTCGTCATCATCCCGCAGCGCCAGCAACGCGCCATGCACGTTGGGATGCAGCGTCTTGACGCGCCCGTCCATCATCTCGGGAAAGCCCGTCACATCCGACACATCGCGCACCGCCAGCCCCGCCGTCCGCAACATCCCGCTGGTGCCGCCGGTCGAGATCAACTCGACACCCCGCGCCGCCAGTGCCCGCGCCAGATCGAGCAGACCCGACTTGTCGGACACGGAAATCAACGCACGGCCAATCGGAACAAGGTTCGGCATCGGTCAAGCCTCCAGAAGCGACAGCACTCAGACCGGAACCGGCATCTCGTCGCGGTCCAGATCGCGGATGGCCAGCGGAGTATCCTGTGCCTTGGCCAAGGTCCAGCCGATCCGCGTCTCCTCGGCGCTTGCCAGCCCCGATAGGACGATTTGAAGCGCAGGTCGTGGCTGCAAACGCCCTTTTTCCAGATAAACCGACGGCTCGAGCGACAATTTTAAGCGTCCGTCGTGCCGGAACACCCAGATTTCCCCCGATTTCAGCGCCAGCGAAACCGCCGTCCCGCCCAGATCGATCGACGTGTCGACATCGGGGTGCAGATGGAACCGCAGCGCAAAACCCACCCCCTCGGGATGTGCCTCGCACAACTGCCGGAACCGCTTCCTCTCGCCCGGCGTCACCGCCTCCAGCGTGTCGGTTCCCGTCAGCCGCCGCCCCTGCGTGTCAAGCGTCAGCACGCGGCCATGCAGCAACCCGTGCGTGGCCGACCAACCGGTCTGCGCCACCGACAGGTGATGCCCGCCGCCGTCATGCGCCACCTGCGCCTGCGTCACACCGGCCCGCTCGGCCATATCGCGCCCGTCCCGACCGATCCGCGACGACGACGCGCCCTCCAGCGCCAGCGTGCTATGCGATGCCGTCGCCCGCCCCGCCAATTCCCAGTCCGCGCCAAAGGGCCGCCCCGACCCGCAATTCACCACCACCGGCCGCCGCCCCGATGTCATCTCGAAGGCCAGTGTCGACGCATGGGCCAAAATTCCCGCCCGCCCGCCCGGCGGCGGGGCCGCATCGACGATCACCGTGGTCCGCCCCGCCGCCAGCCGCGCAAAGCCCATCGCCAGCCCCGCCCCCGGCACCGCCTTGACCCCCGCATTGGCCAGCGCCGTATCCAGCCGCCCTTCCAACCCGCGCCCGCCACCGTGAAACCGCGCCAGACCGCCATCGGCATGGCGCAGGCTGCGCAGCGTCGGCGCAATCCGTGCAACCGCTTCGGTCAGTTCCGGCGGCACCCCGCGCCCCGCCTCCGACAGCGCCATTTCCGCCCAGTTCAGCAGCGTGAACACCTCGAGCAGGTCTTCGGGATTGCGCGTGGCAATGCCGCCTTCGTCATCGACCTCGCGCAGGCAATCCCGCGCCAGCGCCACCACCGCACCCGCTGCCTGCCCCTGCACGCCCTCCAGCGCCAGCCCGGCCACGATCAAACCCGTCAGCGCCTCGAACCGCGGCAGCCCGGGGGCCGCCCGTTTCCACATCCGCGCCAGATAGGCCACCTGCACCGTCAAGGCGCGGAAATAGGCCGCCGATCCGGCCTTGTCCTGCCCCTGCAACAAAAAGAAGGCGTGGTTCACCCAGCGGATCACCCGCCGACCCGCCAGATCGGGCGTCCAGCCCGCAGCACCCCCGCGCCCGAAACCGCGCCCCTGCGCCGCAATCCAGCCAAAGGTCCAGTCCTGCGCCCGCCTGCGCGCCGCGCCGTCACCCACCGCCGCCAGATCGTCCAGCCAGCCGAATCCCTGCACCTCGGCCTGAAACGCCGCGCCCTTGCCCGCCGCGGCCTGCCAGATCGTCTGCCCCTTGGCCTCGACCAATTGCCCGGCGAACTGGAAATTCCCCGCCGTCAACTGCTTGCCCCGCGCATAAAGCCCGATCGACCGCGGCTCGGGCTGCGACGCAAAGCCCGTCGCCGCCCGCACCCGACCGGCACGCCACAGCGCCCAACGGTTCTCAAGCCCCTGCCACAAACCGCCCGCCATACCGCTCTCGCACCCCTTCGGCCCGGATTGTTTTCCCCCCGAGTCTCCGATTGCAATCCTACGCAAAGAAAGCCCGTCCTGTCACCCGACAAGCCCCCGCGCCCCCCGTCTTGTGCAGATCACCCAAAAAGAAGGGGGGCCTTCTGCCCCCCACGGCGCGTGCCGCGCCTCCCCCCGAGGATATTTGACACGAGAAGAACGAGGAACCCGCGCCGTCACTGTTAACGCGCGCGCCTGCCCCCTTCTCCTTGTCCCAAATATCCTCGGGGTCCGGGGGCGAGCCCCCGGTCGTCAGCCCAGATGGTCGACCCGTTCCAGAAATTGCGCCAACCCCTTGATCTGCGCCATCCACTTGCCGATCAGGGCTTGGTCGTGCGGTGCGGCATGCACCCCCGCCCCCAGCTCGCCCGACAGCACCGCACCCACCGCCAGCGACACCGGCACCGACACCAGCCGCGCCATCGCCGTGCCACGTTCGTCGCCCCAGGCGTCCATCGTCCATTCCTCGTGCCACACGGTCGCCCCGTCCCGCTCGGCCTTCAAGGACACGAAAAGCACCACGCGGTCCGCCTCGCCCTCGTCATAGGAATTCGCAGCCCAGAAGCCGGCGGCCATCTCGGCCAACCGCGCATCGCCCGCCGGTCCTTCCAGCGTCTCGATCTCGCGGAAAACCGGCGCCCATGCCTCGGCCCAGCCGTTCAGGCGGATCGTCCCGCGCACGAAATCGCGCACCTTCCACGCGGGGTCAAAGCGGTAATCGGCCATGAACGGATAGCTGTCGCGATTTGGATAAACCTCGAAACTTTCCGGCACGGGCAGCGCCGCATCATAGGCCGTGATCGCATCCCAGGGCCGCGCCACCCGAAACTCGGCAAAATCCTTCAGCGACCGCGACGGCGACCGCAGCGCTTTCAGCACGCCCAGCGGCGACCATGAAAACTTGTATTTGAACGCATTGGCGACCTTGGGCACACCGCCGCAATAGGACGTGAAGGACAGCACGTTATCGGCATGATACGCCCCCGCTGCCCGATAGCGCGCCACCAGATCATGCGCCATCAGATGGTCGATACCGGGGTCAAGCCCCACCTCGTTCACCGAAGCCAGCCCCTTGGCGCGGAACTCAGCGTCCAGCGCTTTCATCTCGGGCGCGATATAGCTCGACGATACGAAATGCGCGCCCTTCTCAAGACAGACCTTGGCAATCGCCACATGCTGGTCGGCGGGCAGCATCGAAATCGCCACATCCCCCGCCTGCAACGCCGCAGCCAGCGCCTCGAGCGAATAGGCGCGGATGTCGCCCGTCACATCGCCCACCGCCTCGCGTGCCTTTTCCACCGTCCGGTTCCAGACGACAACCTTATGCCCGCCCTCGATCAGCCGCCGCAGTCCCGGAACCGACGAAAGCCCCGTCCCGCACCAATGAATCGTCATATCCCCGTCTCCCCTCAGACCGTCGCCACGTGGCGGTCATATTCCGTTTTCGCCCGTCCCCAGACGCCCGCGCCCAGATCGCCCAGCGTCACCAGGCTCGGCAGCAATTGCGCCGCGTAATCTTCAGACGATTCCACTGGCAACAGCGACGGCAGGTTGTCGATCGCCGTCACATCCAGCGGAGGATTCTCCGCCACCCGCAGCGCCGGCGCATCCCAATCGGTCGCGCGGTCATAAACCTTGATGGGCGAGAAATCCGAGGTCGGATCGCAGGCGATATCGCCAATCACCGTCAACCGCCGCGCTTCGGTCTTGGCCGACGCCGGCACGAACACCGGACACCCCGGCCGCGCGAGGATGCAGTTGAGGAAAATCTCGTGCTCCAACACCTCGGGAAACGGCCCGCCGCTTGCCGTCTCGGCCATATCCCATTTCGTCACCGGCACGCCCATCTGCGCGCACAGGTCGCTCGCCCCCGTGCCAACGCGCCCCAAAGCGCCGATCACGATGGCCGCAGGCCGTGCCCCCGCGCCGAACTCGGCGCTCAGGTCCGCCAGCAGCGCCCCGCGTCCGGGATATTTCTTCACCGGCCCTGCAATCTCGCCCCGGCTTTGCGCCGCCCAGACCTTCAGCGCCACCGCAGCGCCCGCAAACCCCGCCCAATAGCCAAACGCCGCCACGCGCCGCCCGCCCTCATCGACCAGATATTCCAGATCGTACAGCGTCCCGCCGCCCGCCTTGAACCGCCGCAGCAGCTCGCGCCCCGCAGGCTGCCCCTTATAGGCATGGCCGAACATGATGTGCTTGTGACGCAAAGGCGTGCCGTCCTCGGGCAATTCCTTCAGCCCGAAGATGATCGCATCCGCCGGAGCATCCGGCCACGCATTCTCGGGCGCGATCTCGCATCCCGCCGCGACATATCCGTCGATCGGAATCGCCCGCACCGAAGACCGCTCGACCGTCACCCGAAGTCCCGCCTTCAGCAGCGCAGCAGCCCCCTCGGGCGTCAGCCCCACGCGTTCCTCGTTCGGCCGTTGTTCGGCCCTGACCCAGATATGCGTCATCGCTTGTCCCTCCGCTTGGGCCAAACGACTAGCAGATTGCGCGGCGTGTTAAAGACCCGTCAATTCGCTGTTCATAGGTCGAAGCTGGCAAAGACCGGCACATGGTCGCTCGGTTGCTCCCACCCCCGACACGGCCGCAAGATCCGGCTCGCATGTCCTGCCGCCGCGATATCGCGCGTGGCCCAGATATGGTCCAGCCTGCGCCCCTTGTCCGCCGCGTCCCAATCCGCAGCGCGGTAAGACCACCACGAATACAGCAACCCCCGCGGAATATCCGCCCGCGTCACATCCACCCAGTCGCCCGCATCCTGAACCTCTCCCAGATGCTCCACCTCGACCGGCGTATGGCTTACGATCTTCAGCAGCGCCTTGTGCGACCACACGTCATCCTCGCGCGGTGCGATGTTCAGATCGCCCACAAGGATCGACCGCACAGGCCGCTCGGCAAAGAAATGGTCCCGCATCTCGGTCAAGAAATCCAGCTTCTGCCCGAATTTCTCGTTCACCGCGCGGTCGGGAATATCGCCCCCCGCCGGAACGTAAGCGTTGTGGATCACCACCCCGTTCGGCAACCGCGCCGCCACATGCCGCGCATGGCCCAGCGTGGCGAAATCCCGCGCCCCCACCTCTTCCAGCGGCAGCTTTGCGATGATGGCGACGCCGTTATACCCCTTCTGCCCCCGCGCAACCATATGCGTGTAGCCAAGCGCCTGGAACGTCTCGACCGGGATCTTCTCGACCGGGCTTTTGCATTCCTGCAAGCACAGCACATCCGGCCCCTCGTCGGCCATCAGCCGCGCCACCAGCCCCTCGCGCAGCCGCACCGAATTGATGTTCCAGGTGGCCAAGGTGAACATGCGCAAAACTCCCGATCTTTCGCTTCCCTCTACCACAGCCAGCGCTCCGGCAAACCCCGCCTTTCCGCCTGAACGCAGATTCCCCACGCCTGAACGACAGTAGCCCGACCCTGAACAACAGTCTTCTTGCGACCACTGTTCTTGTCGGCTTCGCTGGCTACGCCGCTGCAGAGGTCACCCTGTCGGGCGACGCCCGCATGGGTATCGTGAGCGACGGCGACACCGCGGCCTTCTCGAGCCGTGCCCGCGTCAAGTTCACGCTGTCGGGCGAAACCGACAACGGCCTGACTTTTGGCGCAAGCTTCCGCGCTGACCAGGCCTCTGGCGCGACCGGCGGCACCGACGGCACCGTGTTCCTGTCGGGCGCTTTCGGCACCCTGACCATGGGCGCACCTGTCGGCGCTGCCGAAGCTGCTGTCGGCGACCTGTCGGGCGTCGGCTACACCGGCCTTGGCGACATCTCGGACACGCTGTTCATCACCGGTGACGGACTCGAGAGCGAACCGATCGTCCAGTACGCTTACACCGCTGGCGATTTCTCGGGCTACCTGTCGACCACCTCGGGCGCGTTCGATTCGAACTACGCTGTCGGCGCGGCCTACAAGATGGGCGATTACAACTTTGGCCTTGGCTACGAAAGCAGCGACGACCTGCTCGATCTGGGCGCGGGCATCGAAGCCACGCACCTTGTGGGTTCGGTTGGCGGCACCTTTGGCGCAATCGCTGTGAAAGCGATTTACGGCACGGCGAACCTTGACCAGCCCGGCCCGGTCGACATCGACCTGAACCAGTACGGCGTTTCGGCGACCTATACGGCTGACGCTTTGGCGGTGACCGGCTTCTACAAAGCCATCGAAGGCGAATCCGGCGGCGTGTCGGCCGACGCTTCGGGCCTTGGCCTTGGCGTTGCCTATGACTTGGGTGGCGGCGCTGCCGTCAAAGCCGGTCTGGTGAACTACGACGTGGACGCGCCGATCGGCACGCTGCTCGGAATCACCAATAACGACACCGTGTACGATGTCGGCGTGACCTTCTCGTTCTGATCCTACGGAACGGGACGAAGCGGAAAGAGCGGGCTTAGGCCCGCTCTTTTTCGTTTGCGATCAGGGTTTTGTCTGCTGGGCGGGGGGCTTTTCGGGTGATGCGTTAATGCACCTTGGTGTGGCGCGGTTGCACCATGGGTCTGCGTTTTGCGGGAAATGACAACCTTGGGGTTCACCCTGCGCATAAACGCAGATTAGTAATGCGCCATCGGATGTCTGTTAACCCGTAAGGAGAGTCTTATGAAAAAGATCCTGCTCGCGACGACCGTGCTCGTCGCTGCTTCTGCCGCCGCCCATGCCGAAGTCACGCTGTCGGGCGATGCCCGTATGGGCCTCGTGAATGATGGCACCGACACCAGCTTCTCGAGCCGTGCGCGCGTCAAGTTCACCATGACCGGCGAAACCGACGGCGGCCTGTCGTTCGGCGCTGATTTCCGCGCTGCCGACGCTGTTGGCGCTGGTAGCGGCGTAAACGGTTCGGTCTTCTTGTCGGGCGCTTTCGGCAAACTGTCGATGGGCAACGTTGCCGGCGCTGCTGAAGCTGCCGTTGGCGACCTGTCGGGCGTTGGCTACACCGGTCTGGGCGACTTCTCGGACACGCTGTACCTGACCGGCGACGGCGCTGAAGCGACGCTGTATAGCGAAGAAATCGTCCAGTACGCCTATACCGCTGGCGACCTGTCGGTTTACGCGTCGACCACGGACGGCACTTCGGCCAGCAACTACGCCATCGGCGTTGGCTACACGATGTCGGGCTACAACTTCGGCCTCGGCTATGAATCGACCGACGACGTTCTGGGCCTTGGCGGCGACGCGACCCACCTCGTCGGTTCGGTCGGCGGCACCTTCGGCCCCGTCGCTGCCAAGCTGATCTACGGCACGGCTTCGGTGGCTGGTGGCGGCGACGTGACCCAGACCGGTGCTTCGGCGACCTATACCGCTGACGCTCTGGCTGTGACCGGCTACTACCGCGTTCTGGACGGCGGCGTTGGTGCCAAGACGACCGGCATGGGTCTGGGCGCTGCCTACGACCTGGGCGGTGGTGCTGCTGTCAAGGGCGGTATCGTGAACATCGACACCGGCGCTGCTGACAACACCTCGTACGACGTTGGCGTGACCTTCTCGTTCTGATCTTTCGGAACCTGATCGTGAAAGGGCGGACCTTGTGTCCGCCCTTTTGCATTTTGCGGTCTTTGGCATGGCATCGGCGGCGCGGGACGCTATCTTGGCCGTCAAGAAAAGGCGGGGGCGGGCATGTCGATTTCAGAGATTTCAGCGCGGATTGCCACGGCAGCGCAGGCGGCGGGGCGTGATGCGGCTTCGGTCAGGCTGATTGCCGTGTCGAAGGTGCAGCCGCTGGAGCGGGTGGTGGCGGTGCTGGACGGCGGGCATCGGCTGTTCGGTGAAAACTATGTGCAGGAGGCGGCGGGCAAATGGCCCGACCTGCGGGCGCGGTTCGGCGCGGTCGATGTGCATATGATCGGGCCGTTGCAGACCAACAAGGCCAAGGTGGCGGTCGAATTGTTCGATGCGATCCACACGGTGGACCGCCCGTCGCTGGCGGAAAAGCTGGCGCGGTTGGCGCAGGAACGGGGCAAATGCCCCGAATTGTTCGTGCAGGTGAACACGGGGGCCGAGCCGCAGAAGGCGGGGGTGCTGCCCGATGACCTCGACGGGTTTCTGGCCATGTGTCGCGGGCTGGACCTGCCCGTTCACGGGCTGATGTGCATTCCGCCCGAGGGCGAGGATTCCACGCCGCATTTCGGGATGCTGGCGGATATGGCGGCGCGCAACGGGCTGGCGGGCCTGTCGATGGGCATGAGCGGCGATTTCGAGGCGGCGATTGCAGCCGGGGCAACGCATGTGCGCGTGGGATCGGCCATTTTCGGCGCGCGGATTTACGCTGCCTGACGGGGGCTAGCTGATCCACGCACGGGCGAAGGGGGGAAGCGAGATGGTTTCGCCGTAGACCTGAACCGGATGATCCGACAGCTCGTCATGCAGGTTGCGGGTGCCCTGGGCGCGGATCCACGATTCTGGCAGGTTGACCCAGTTTTCGGAAAAGTTGAACAGGCACAGCAGGTTGCCGGTCGGCGTGTCGCGGGTGAAGGCAAAGACCTGCGGCGCGTCGCAGGGGATGATGCGGGTGGCGTTGCCCGCGTGCAGGGCGGCTGTGGCGCGGCGGCGGTGCAGGATGTGGCGGGTGCTGGTGAAAACGCGGGCGGCGGGGCTGTCACCGGCGTGGCGGGTTTCGGCAAGCTGCCAATCCATGCGCGGTCGGTGAATCCAGCGGCTGTCATGCGCGTGTTCGGGGACGGTTTGGTAAGAGCGGTCGTTGAGCAGCGCGAGTTCGTCGCCCATGTAAACCAGCGGGATGCCCCCGAAGGCGGCGATCAGGGCATGGCCCATCAGGATGCGGTTGATGGCGTGGTCGGTGGCGGTGGCATCGCCGCTTTGCAGCGCGGATTCCAGACCGGCGAGCGAGGCGAAGCTGCCGGAAATCCGTTTGTCGCCCGTGGATTCATTATGCTGGAACAGTGCGCCGCGCGAAAAGGTGCCGGGGAAGGTGCCTTCGTAGAAATCGGAAAGATAGGCGCGGTGGGCCGGGCCGGACAGGCCAAGGGCGGCGGCGTCTTCGTCCGTGACCGCCCAGCCGATATCGTCATGGCAGCGGATATAGGTGGCATAGGTCGCGTTGGTCAGGTTCGGCGGGAAATGGGTGGCCAGCACGTGGCGCATCAGGCGGGTGTCGCGGGTGGCGAGTGCGGACCAGAATTGCACCATGAGGCTGTTGTGATAGGCAAGGTTGCCTTCCCGCCCGTCATGGATGCCGCGGCCAAGGTAGGGCAGCATTTCGGCGGGGGCGACGATGGCTTCGGCCAGATGGATCGTGGCGGGCGCGGCGATGCGGGATGCGGCGCGCAGGGCTTGCAGGAGCATGTGCACCTCGGGTTCCGACTGGCAGCGGGTGCCCATGCGTTTCCACATGAAGGCCACGGCATCGAGGCGCAGGATGCTTGCGCCACGGTTGGCAAGGGCAAGCATGATGTCGGTGATTTCAAGGAAAACCCACGGGTTGGCCCAGTTCAGATCCCATTGATGTTCGTTGAAGGTGGTCCAGACCCATTTGCCGAATTCGGGATAATGGGTGAAATTGCCGGGGGCATTGTCGGGAAACACCTCGACCAGTGATTGTTCATAGCGCTTTGGAAGCGTGTCGTCGTCGAACATCAGGTAATAGTCCTGATACTTCGCGTCGCCCTTGGCGGCTTTCTTGGCCCATGTGTGTTCTTTGGCGGTGTGGTTCAGCACAAGGTCGATGCAGAGCGATATGCCGTTTTCGCGGAAGGTGCGGGCGGCGGTCTCGAAGTCGTCCATCGTGCCGTAAGCGGGGTTGATGGCGCGGTAATCCATGACGGAATAGCCGCCGTCGCTGTCGCCCGGGCGGGGGTTCAGGCAGGGCATGAAATGGACGTAAGAGATGCCGAGGTCTTTGAGATAGTCGAGTTTATCCAAGACCTTGGGGATCGTACCGGCAAAGCGGTCGATGTAGAAGACATAGCCTGCCATATCGGGGCGCAAGAACCAGTCGGGTTCGAGGTCGCGTTGCAGGTCGAGCAGTTTGAGGTCGGCGGGGCGGGCCTTCCATGCCTTTTTCAGCGTGGCAAGCAGGGCATCGCGGAAGGCGGGGTAATCGTCACGCGTGCCATAAAGGGCATCGAGCATCGGCCAGAGATCGGGCGCAGAGCGGTTCAGGCGCAATGCGAAAATGTCGTCATCCGTGGCGGACGGCGTTTTGGCCATGGCTGGACCCTCCCTTAGCGGGGGCAGCATAACGGCTCCAAAGCGGTTTGAAAAGCGGTCAGGGGCGGATGATGAGGCGGCTTTGGTGGACGATGCGGTTGGCGATCCAGAGCAGGTCGGATTGCGCCAAGGCAACGCAGCCTGCGGTGCCGTGTCGGGGCCTGCGCCATGTGTGCAGGAAGATGGCCGAGCCGCGACCGGGGACGGAATGGGGCCAGTTCCAGTCGGTCAACAGGATCAGGTCATACATCGGGTCGGGGCGGGTGAGGCGTTCGTGGCGGTAGCGGTGGGGCGCGCGGACCATCAGGTTGTAATCGGGGTCACGCGGATCGTCGGACCACAGGTCGCAGGGGCCGAAGGGCAGCGCCCAATCGGGCAACTGGCGCGGGGACAGGCGGTCGGGGCGGTATAGCATGCCGACAAAGCGGTGGGTGCCGAGGGGGGTTTTGCCGTCGCCCTCGCGCTTGTTGCCGGTGGTGCCGTTCTTGCCGATAGAGCAGGGAAAGCTGCGCCCCATGAAGCGGGCGCCCCACGGGGTGACGACCAGATCGCAGGGCTTCACGACAGATGCCCCGATTTGGCGGCCTTGGTGGCAAGGTAGGCGGCGTTCTGGGCGGTTTGGCCGACGTGCAGCGGCACGCGTTCGGTCACGGTCAGGCCGCAGCTTTCCATCATGGCCAGTTTGCGGGGGTTGTTGGTCAGCAGGCGGACGGATGAAAAGCCCATCTGGCGCAGGATACCCGCGCCGATGCGGAAATCACGCTCGTCATCCTCGAAGCCGAGGCGGTGGTTGGCCTCGACCGTGTCGAAGCCTTGGTCTTGCAGGGAATAGGCGCGCATCTTGTTGGCAAGGCCGATGCCGCGCCCTTCCTGATTGAGGTAGAGCAGGACGCCCGCGCCTTCGCTGCCCATCTGGGCAAGGGCGGTGCGCAGTTGCGGGCCGCAGTCGCATTTCAGGCTGCCCAGCACGTCACCGGTGAAGCAGGCCGAATGCAGGCGGGCGAGGACGGGGCGCGCGCGGTCGGGTTTGCCGATTTCGACGGCGTAGTGTTCTTCGCCGCCGTCTTCGGGGCGGAAGATGTGCAGGCGGCCCGCGTTGGCGGCGGCCATGGGCAGGCGGGCGTGGATGACATCGTGCAAGGGCGAGGCGCGGTCGAGTTCGGGCGTGATTTCGACCAAGGGAAGCAAGGTCAGGCCGTGTTCGCCAGCCAACGTCAGGCCATTGGGGACCGATACCAGCAGGGCGGCGGGCAAAAGGTGGGCCGATTTTACCAGTTGCAGCGCGGCGCGGTGCAGGGTGGCGGGGCCATCGCGGAGCGAGCGCAACGGGCCTTTCATCGGGACGCGCAGATCGTCGGCGGGGTCGGCCAGCGCGCGCAGCCATTCGGTTCCGGCATCGGGCGGCAGGCTGATGCGGGCAAGGTCGCCGTCATAGGCGCGGGCTTTCAGCGTTTCGGCGCGGCGGGCGGTGAGGGCGAGTTCGGGCGCCCCAAAGGCGCGGAGTGCTGCGAGGCGCTCGGGCGTGAGGGCCTCGACCGCGATGCAAAGCATGGACTGACCGTTACCTGTCAGCACTACGGGAACGCCCATGCGCAGGTCGCCACGGGCGCGGGCGAGGCGTTCGACGATGGTGGGGTGCAGCGGCATCGGGGTTACTCCTGCCCGACTATCTAGGCCGTCGCGCAGGAAATTGAAACATTGCGCGGCAGGGCGACACGTCCGCGTGAGGGTTTTGTTGCATACCTTGCCGGAAAAGCGAGGCGGGCGCATGTGAAGGGCAACCAAGACGGAGGTTCCCATGGCCACGCTGCGCAAGATCCTGTTGGTGGACGACGACGACGACCTGCGCGAAGCGCTGAGCGAGCAGTTGGTGATGACCGAGGATTTCGACGTGTTCGAAGCCCGCACGGGTGCCGAGGGCATGGAGAAGGCCAAGGCGGGGCTTTACGATCTTGTGATCCTGGATGTGGGTCTGCCCGATACGGACGGGCGCGAATTGTGCCGCCGGATGCGAAAGCAGGGCGTGAAATGCCCGGTGCTGATGCTGACGGGCCATGATTCGGATGCCGATACCATTCTGGGGCTGGATGCGGGTGCGAATGACTATGTGACCAAGCCGTTCAAGTTTCCGGTGCTTCTGGCGCGGATACGGGCGCAGTTGCGGCAACATGAACAATCGGAAGACGCGGTGTTCACGCTGGGGCCGTACACGTTCAAGCCCGCGCAGAAGATGCTGGTGGACGAGAAGGACAAGAAGATCAGGCTGACGGAAAAGGAAACCAACATCCTGAAGTTTCTGTATCGGGCACAACAATCTGTAGTTGCGCGCGACGTGCTGCTGCATGAGGTCTGGGGATACAACGCAGGGGTGACGACCCATACGCTTGAGACCCATATCTACCGGCTGCGGCAAAAGATCGAACCCGATCCGTCGAACGCGCGTTTGCTGGTTACCGAGAGCGGTGGATACAGATTGGTCGCCTGAGGTCTTATTGTTGCCGGATTCGGTGACTATATCGGTGTTCAGGTTGCAGAGAGTTCCCCTTGTCGTGTCGGGGTCATGGCACGACACCCTCCCTGTTGGAACTGGCCGGGCCTTCGGGTCCGGCTTTTTTTTGCTTTGCAGCCACAGGTAGACTTTTCGCTGGGTTGGCATCCGTTTTCATTAATAGAAATTATACGAAACCGTGGTAAACCGTGTTCACCTCCCTGTTGGACTTGGCCCGGGCCTGTGCGCCCGGGCTTTTTTTTACGCTCCGGCGAGGGCCGAGGAGACCAGCTCGACCCGCTGTTGCAGCGTGTCGGGGTAGAGGTGGGCGTAGCGTTCGGTCATGCTGATGTGGTGGTGGCCAAGCAGCTTTTGCACCTCGTAGATCGTGGCGCCGCGGTTGATGAGGAAGCTGGCATAGGTGTGGCGCAGGTCGTGGATGCGGACTTCGCGCATGTTCAGGCGGGTCCGCACGCGGTCCCATGCAAGATGGAAGCTTTTGTAGGGCTTTTTGAGATGCGGGTTCATGAACAGGTGATCGCCCGCGCCGATGCCGAAACCGAGCGACAGGCTGCGGGCGCGGATATCGTCGAGCAGGCGGACGGCGGCTTCGTTCAGGATGATGCGGCGGGCGCGGCCATTCTTGGAAATCGGGACGGTCCAGACGCGGCGCACCAGATCGAATTCCTGCCATTTGGCCAGACGCGCTTCGGAGCTGCGCGCGCCGGTGAGGATGAGCAGGTTGACGAACAGGCCAAGGTAGGGATGCGGTTCGGTTTCGCAAGAGCGGATCATGCGCATCACCTCGTCAGGCGAAAGGAAGCGTTGTTTCGGGTCGCCCATCGGGATGCGGATCGACACGCGCAATTCCTCTTTGGTTTTACGCAACAGGCCCCATGTGCGGGCGACGTTGAGGATGCGTTTGAGGTAATTGATATGTTTATTGACGGTGCCGGGTTTGTATTTCTTGCGCAGGTGTTGCGACACCCAGTCATCAAGGATTTGGGTGGTTAGATCGTTCAGCCGGTAATGGCCAAGCGACAGGCGCATGTGTTTGTTGAAAACGAGGCTGTCCAATTCGGGGCGGCGTTTGGTTATATTGGCATAGCCGATATAATGATCGTCGAAAAAGGCCGATAGGGTCATGTCGAGAGTGGGGGCAGGTTGATCCTCGATCCACGAGAGGCCCTTTTTAAGACGGTCGATAATCCCCATGATCCAGCCACTTCCCTGCAATGTCTTGTCCCGCAAGGGTGATGAAGCCGATTTTTCGCATTCCGCAACCCGCCATTCCGCCGGAAGACGGAAGCGGGGCGCAGAGGTGAGTCGAATCGGTCACCGCCAAAGACGGGGGGTATGGGAGATTATGGCATCCGTTATTATCGGTTTCAATCTTTTGATTGTATCTATGAAACTTTATATAACAAACCAACTGATTTCGATTTTATAAGAACGAATCAGAAAAATCTGCGCGAACGGTCAATTCCGTTGCACAGTTCATTGCCGGATAAATTACGCGCGGTGTTTTAAGACAGCGGAATTGGAAAGAGCGGGCAATTGCCCGCTCTTTCCGGTAGGATCAGAACGAGAAGGTCACGCCTGCGTCGTAGGAGCCGGCATCGCCATCCTGGTGCGAGTAGCCGGCAACAGCCGCTGCGCCGCCGCCGAGGTCGTAGGATGCGCCAACGCCATAGGCGGGCGAGTTGTCCCACTCGTCGTCCATGTAGAACGCGGTCGCGGTCAGAGCGTCGACGGTGTAATCAACCGAAGCACCGATCGAGGTGTAGCTGTCGCCGCCCTCGTAGCCGGATTTCTGGTAGATCGCCTTGACAACTGCAGCGCCGAACTTGGCCGATGCGCCCAGCGTCAGCTGGTTTGCGTCGCCATCCGACTTGTCGATGCCAGCAGCGATTTTGTAGTCGCCCATGGTGTAGGCGGCAGCAATCGCAGCTTCTTCGCCGTTCACGTCGGTCGACACGCCAACCGTCAGGTCGCCAGCCGAGTAGGTGTAGGCTGCGACCGGAGCCGAGTCTTCCTTGCTCGAGTTGTAATACAGCTCGTTCAGGTCTTCGATGCCGGTGTAGCCGACGCCCGAGATGTTGCCGACGATTGCGAGGTCGGCCTGATCAAGGTCGCCCATTTCGACTTTGCCGAACGCGCCCGAGATCGACACCGAGCCAGCTTCGCCCGAAGCAGCGTTGCCAGCGTCAGCAGCGCGGAACGAAGCGCCGAACGCGAGGCCGCCGTCGGTTTCGCCCGACATGGTGAACTTGACGCGTGCACGGCTGCTGAACGCAGCGTCGCCGCCGTCGATGGACTGGATGCCCATGCGGGCGTCGCCCGACAGGGTCACTTCAGCGGAAGCAACGCCAGCGAAGCCGACGAGAACAGTGGTCGCAAGAAGAATCTTTTTCATAGTTTCCCTCGTTGTCTGTAAGGAACCCATCCCAGGGGAATCCGGAGTGGGGATGGATCGTTAATCATTCCTAATCAGACCGATTGCAATCTTCGCCTGTTCAACTTTCTTAATGTGCCGCTGCGTGGTGCAACTCGGCCACACCCCTCCCCCTTGCGGCAGCAGGCCATCGCGCGGGTGCCGCGCGACATGGCACCGACGATGGCAGGCACAAAGACCAACTCGAACCGCTTCGCACGCGGGCATGCGCGCGCGTTCCTCTGGCAACACCCCCCCGAGTCGCGCCTCGGCGTGGCCTGCCGCCGTCACCTCCGGGAAAAGCCTTGGCACGCCCGGATGGCTGGGCTAGACAAACCCCATTGGATAACGGGGGTGGGCATGGACCTGCATCGCTTGGCACGTATCACGCTGGTCGGTGGCGTTCTTCTCGCCTTGGCGGGCTGCGGCGGGGGCATCGGCAGCGGTGACAGCAACCCGTTCCGCCGCAGCGGCGGCATCCCCTCGGTCGAACAGCAGGACCAAAAGGCCCGCGCCGACGCACAGCGCGCCGCGCAGGCCCGCGCCAGCGGCGAAGACAAGCCGAAATCGACCCTCTTCGACCTGTTCAAGAACGCGGCCGACCCGAACACCACGGTCGAAGTGAACAAGTATCTCTGGCAGGCCTCTCTCGACGTGCTCGACTTCCTGCCCATCGAATCGGTCGACCCCTTCACAGGCGTCATCGTCACCGGCTACGGCACGCCGCCCGGTTCGGGCCGGTCCTACCGCGCCACGATCTTCGTGCAAGACCCGGCGCTCGATGCCCGCAGCCTCAAGGTCGCGCTGCAAAGCCGTGGCGGCGGCGCGGTCGCCCCCGAAACTGCCCGCGCGGTCGAAGACGCGATCCTGACCCGTGCCCGCCAATTGCGCATCCAGGACAGCAAGCTGTAAGCTTTACAACCTACGCGGGAACCACATCCGCCCGGCATGGTTGCCCACCCGCATTCCAGCGGAGGAAAACATGCGCACCATCAACATCATCACGCTTCTGCTGATCATCGTCGGCGGCATCAACTGGCTGCTCGTCGGCCTGTTCGAATTCGACCTCGTCGCCGCCATCTTCGGTGGTCAAGACGCCGCCCTGTCGCGGATCGTCTATATCCTCGTGGGCCTGTCGGCGCTGTGGCAGATCGGTCCGTGGCTGCGCACCCTCTCGGGCGAGCCGGTCTCGGTCCGCCGCGACACCACGCGGTAACGACCGCAATCACTGGACCTCGGCGCACCCGCGGGTATAACCACGCCCGCAGGATACGCCGGGGAACAGTTGATGTCGCGCTACGAACCAAGCCAGACCGAACCGAAATGGCAGGCCGAATGGGATGCCGCAGGCACCTTTACGGCGCGGCGCGACCCGTCCAAGCCCAAATACTACGTGCTCGAAATGTTCCCCTACCCGTCGGGGCGCATCCACATGGGCCACGTCCGCAACTATACGATGGGCGATGTGGTCGCCCGCTACAAATCGGCCAGCGGCTTTAGCGTCCTGCACCCGATGGGATGGGATGCCTTCGGCATGCCCGCCGAAAACGCCGCCATGGAACGCGGCGGCCACCCCAAGGACTGGACCTACGGCAATATCGCAGACATGCGCGCCCAGATGAAACCGCTTGGCCTGTCGATCGACTGGAGCCGCGAATTCGCCACCTGCGACCCCGAATATTACGGCCAGCAACAGGCCATGTTCATCGACATGATGGAAGCGGGCCTCGTCTACCGCAAGAACGCCGTGGTCAACTGGGATCCGGTCGATATGACCGTGCTCGCCAACGAACAGGTGATCGACGGTCGCGGCTGGCGTTCCGGCGCGCTGGTCGAACGGCGCGAATTGACCCAGTGGTTCTTCCGCATCTCCGACTATTCCGGCGAACTGCTCGACGCTTTGGACACGCTGAAAGACTGGCCCGAGAAAGTCCGCCTGATGCAGGCCAACTGGATCGGCAAATCGCGCGGCCTGCAATTCGCCTTCAGCACCACCAACGCCCCCGAAGGTTTTGACCGGCTCGAGGTTTACACCACCCGCCCCGACACCTTGTTTGGCGCATCCTTCGCCGCCATCTCGCCCGACCACCCGCTCGCCAAACACCTCGAACGCCACGACCCTGCCATCGCGGAATTCGTCGCCGAATGCCGCCGCATCGGCACGTCCGAAGAGGCGCTGGAAAAGGCCGAAAAACGCGGCCTCGATACCGGCATCCGCGTGCTGCACCCGTTCGACGATTCGTGGGAACTGCCGGTCTATATCGCCAACTTCATCCTGATGGATTACGGCACCGGCGCCATCTTCGGCTGCCCCGCCCACGACCAGCGCGATTTTGAATTCGCCACCAAATACGCCCTACCCATCACCCCCGTCTTCACCGCCGAAGGCGAAGCCGAAGCTGCGCTTGCCGAAGCCTTCGTCCCGATGAAATCAGAACGCGTCCGCTACCTCCGCGCCTTCGCCGGAACCGAAGTTCAAACCGGCGAGGAAGCCGTGGCCGCCGCCATCGCGCATTGCGAGGCGAACGGCATCGGGCGCGGCGTCACAAACTACCGCCTGCGCGACTGGGGCATTTCCCGCCAACGCTATTGGGGCTGCCCGATTCCGGTCGTCCATTGCGCCACCTGCGGCGTGGTGGCCGAAGCGAAAGCCAACCTCCCCGTCCGCCTGCCCGATGACGTCACCTTCGACCAACCGGGCAACCCGCTCGACCGTCACCCCACGTGGCGCGATTGCACCTGCCCGAAATGCGGCGCTCCCGCACGGCGCGAAACCGACACGATGGATACCTTCGTCGATTCGTCGTGGTATTACGCCCGCTTCACCGCCCCCCGCGCCACCACCCCCACCGTGGCCGAAGACGCCGCCTACTGGATGAACGTCGACCAATACATCGGCGGCATCGAACACGCGATCCTGCACCTTTTGTATTCCCGCTTCTTCGCCCGCGCGATGAACAAGACCGGCCACCTGCCGCAAAAGGCCATCGAACCCTTCAACGCGCTGTTCACCCAAGGCATGGTGACGCACGAGATTTACAAAACGACCGACACCAACGGCCGCCCCGTCTATCACCTGCCCGAAGACATCATCCGCTCCGAATCAGGCGCGACCCTGCGTGACGGCACGCAGGTCGAGGTCATCCCCTCGGCCAAAATGTCCAAATCCAAAAAGAACGTGGTCGATCCGCTCAAGATCATCACCGATTTCGGTGCCGATACCGCCCGCTGGTTCGTCATGTCCGACAGCCCGCCCGAACGCGATGTGGAATGGACGGCATCCGGCGCCGAAGCCGCCTACAAACACCTGTCGCGCGTCTGGCGCATCGCCGACGAACTCACCCGCGCCGACGCGGCCCCGAACCCCGCCGAAGACGCCGCCCTGACCAAGGCCACGGCCAAGGCGGTGGACGAGGTGACGCGCGGCATCGACGGCTTTGCCTTCAACAAGGCCATCGCCAAACTCTACGAATTCACCAACACCCTGCACCGCTCGACCGCAGGCACCGCGACCAAACGCCATGCCATGCAAACCATGGCGCAGCTCATGCAACCCATGACGCCGCACTTGGCCGAAGAAGTCTGGCAGATGCTCGGCGGCAGCGGTCTCGTGGCCAAAGCCCCGTGGCCAAAGGCCGACCCCGCGCTTCTGGTCGATGACGAAATCACCCTTCCCATCCAGATCAACGGCAAGCGCCGCGCGGAAATCACCGTTCCCGCCGACATGCCCGCATCCGAGGTTGAAAAACGCGCCCTTGCAGACGAAGCTGTGGTGAAATTCCTTGCCGGACAACCCGTCAAGAAGATCATCGTCGTCCCGGGGCGCATCATCAATGTCGTTGCCTGACCGCCGCCAGTTCCTGACCCTGCTCGCTGCCCTGCCCCTTGCAGGCTGCGGCTTCACACCGGCCTATGCCCCCGGCGGCGCGGGGGCAAAACTGCGCGGCCATGTCGTGGTCGCCACCCCGCAAACCCGCAACGACTTCGACCTTGCCGGTCATCTGCAATCCCGTCTCGGGCCGGTGCAATCGCCGGACTACGACCTTGCCTATGATGTCGCACTCGACCGCGTCAGCGGCGGCATCTCGCCGTCGAACGAGATCACGCGCTACACGCTCAAGGGCAAGGTCACCTTCACCCTGACCGAACGCGCCACCAAATCCCGCGTCGCAGGCGGCACCCTGCGCAACTTCACCTCGTGGTCGGCCACCGGCTCGACCGTGGCAGGCATCGCCGCCGAAGAGGCCGCCGCCGCCCGCCTCATGCAAATTCTGGCCGACGACATCCTCACCCGCCTGATGGTCAGCCTGCCATGATCCTGCGCGGCGTCGAAGCGTCCCGCTATTTCGCCAAACCCGACCCCGCCAAGACCGGCCTCCTGATCTTTGGCGCAGACCCGATGCGCGTGGCGCTCAAACGCCAAGAGGTCATCGCCGCCCTGATCGGCCCCGAGGGCGAGGGTGAAATGCGCCTGTCGCGTATCCCCGCGTCAGACCTGCGCAAAGACCCCGCCGCCCTGCTCGACGCGATCAAGGCGCAAGGCTTCTTTCCCGGTCCCCGCGTCGCCTTCGTCGAAGACGCCACCGACACGCTGACCGCCACCATCACCACAGCCTTGCTGGAATGGCGCGCGGGTGACGCCCAGATCGTCGTCACCGCAGGCGGCCTTACCGCCAAATCCACGCTGAAATCCCTGTTCGAAAAACACCCCGCCGCCTTCTGCGCCGGCCTCTACGACGATCCGCCCAGCCGCGAAGAGATCGAGGCGGCGCTGGCCAAGGCGGGCCTTTCCGCCATCGACCGCGAAGCGATGACCGACCTTACCGCGCTGTCCCGCGCCCTCGACCCCGGCGATTTCCGCCAGACGCTGGAAAAGATCGCACTCTACAAATACCGCGACCCCTCGCCGCTTTCCACCGCCGAAATCGCGCTGCTTGCCCCCGCCACCGTCGAGGCCGAGGTTGACGACCTCATCATGACCGTAGCCGAAGGCCGCCAGACCGAAATCGCCCCCCTGTTCCGCAGGCTCGAAGCACAGGGCACCGCCGCCGTCACCCTGTGCATCGCCGCCCTGCGCCACTTCCGCGCCCTGCACGCCGCCGTCACCGATCCCGGCGGCGTCTCGTCCGGCATCGCCAAGGCCCGCGGCGTGCCGTTCAAGGCCCGCGACGCGATGCAGCGCCAAGCCTCGAACTGGGGCAGCCGCAAGCTGGAAGACGCCATCACCCTGCTGGTGGAAACCGACCTGACCCTGCGCTCCACCTCGCGCGCGCCCACCATGGCCCTGATCGAACGCGCCCTGATCCGCCTTGCCATGATGGCCCAGCGCCGCACCTGACCCACCCCGATTTTTCTGCGAAAAATCGCGCGCCGTCCTGAAACCGGCCAACCGGACCCTGCGGTTGACCGAGTATTTGGGCAAGGGTGAACCGCAAAGCGCTGCGCAATCGGCACCATGAGCCCTCGCCACGCCCGCCCCTCCGATCTAGACAGCAGCCTTAGCGTTACGGAAAGCCCGCCATGACCCGCATCCTTCGCATGTTCGGCCCCGTCATGGCCGCGCCCCATGCCGCCGAAGTTGCCCGTGCCGCCATCGGCGCGGCCTTGGGCCTTTTGGCCTGCGACCTGATCCTGTGGGCACTGTCGGGCGGCGACCCCACCCGCCTGACCCTGATCGCCCCCTTCGGCGCTTCGGCTTTCCTGATCTTCGTGGTGCCGAACAGCCCCTTGGCCCAGCCCTTCAGCGTCGTCGCGGGCAATACGCTTGCCGCCCTCGCGGCACTCGTCACCCTGCAGCTGACGCAAAACCCGCTGATCGCCGCCCCCCTCGCCGTGGCGATCGCCATCGCGGCCATGGGCCTGACGCGGTCGTTCCACCCGCCTGCCGGAGCGGTCGCACTTGCCACCGTCATCGCCGCCTCGGGGGCGCATCCGCCATCTTGGGTCTTTGCCCTGACCCCCGTAATGGCAGGCTCGGCCCTGCTCGTCGCCGCGGGCATCGCGTGGAACCGCGCCACCGGCCGCGTCTATCCGTTCCGCCAGCCCGCCCCGTCACCGCATGGCACGCGAGATGCAGCGCCCGACCGCCGCCTAGGCCTCACCCCGCCCGAACTCGCCCACCTGCTCGACCGCCTGCGGATGACCCCCAACATCGGCGTCGAAGACCTCGCCCGTGTCATCACCGCCGCCGAGACCGAAGCCGCGGCCCGTCACCTTGGCGATCTGACCGCCGCCGACATCATGTCGCGCGACCTCGTCACCGTGCCGCCCGCCACCCCGCTGCACAGTCTCGCGCAGGAATTCCGCACCCACCGCTTCAAGACCCTGCCGGTTGCCGACGACGGCCATTACCTCGGCCTGCTCGACCAGTCCGCCCTGCTCGGCCTGACCGACCCCGCCATCACCGCCGCCGACCTGATCGCTCCCGACCTGAACTCCCCCGACCCGAACCCTCGCGTGCAGACCGCCACCCCCGAAACCACCGCCGCCACGCTGATGGACCTGCTTTCCGATGGCCACCAGCAGGCCGTCCCGATCCTGTCAGACGGCCGCCTGTCGGGCCTTGTCACACGATCCGATCTGATCGCCCTGCTCGCCGCCCGCCTGCGCGGCACCTGACCCCCTAGACAGCCCCTGCCCCGCCATGGCCTAGTGTCCCCCATGCACAGCCCCGTCGCCCAGCTTCACACCGCCTGCGCATCCCTCGGCACGCGCCTGTTCACCGTGTCGATCCTCGACCGTGCCGCAGGCCTGTCGCGCCGCGCCTATACCTCGCATCCGGCGGAATATCCGGCCCAAGGCACCAAGCCGATGCTCGACGACGCATGGTTCGACCATTGCATCCGGCGCGCACAGCCCTTCCTCGCCAACACCCCGCCAGAATTCGAAAAGCACTTCTTCGATCACGCCCTCATCACCTCGATGGGCCTCGGCTCCGCCCTCAACATCCCCCTCGCAGATGCCACGGGCCAGATCGCAGCCACCGTCAACCTGCTGGCCGAAGCCCGCCACTTCACCCCCGACCGCCTGCAAACCTACCTCGCGCTCGTCGAAACGAACCGCGCAACCCTCCTCACCGACCCCCTGTTCATGCTCGCTTAAATATCCCGCGGGGGTCCGGGGGCGCGAAGCCCCCGGCGGCCTGCCTCACAAAGCATCCGATGGCCTTCACCCTCCGCCAACTCCAGTTCTTCATCGCCGCCGCCGAGGCAGGCTCAGTCTCGGGTGCCGCCCGCGCCCTCTCGATCTCGCAATCCTCCGTGACCGAAGCGATCCGCGCCCTCGAAGACGACCTCGGCGTCACCCTATTCGACCGTCAGGCGCGCGGCCTCCTGATCACCCACAAGGGCAGCGCCTTCCTGCGCCATGCGCGGCAAATCCTGTCCGATGTCGCCACCGCCCGATCCAGCTTTACCGCCGAAGCCGAAACCGCCACCGGCCGGCTGTCGCTCGGCGTGACCCAGCTCGTCGCGGGTTACGTGCTGTCCGATATCCTGCAACGCTTCCGCCGCGCCTTCCCGCATGTGGAACTCAACGTCATCGAAGATTCCGGCGACTACCTGCAACATCTGCTGATCGGGGGCGAGCTTGACGTGGCGGTCCTCCTCACCTCGTCGGTCCGCGACCGTCTCGCGCTCAATGTCGAAACCCTGCTCGTCTCGCCCTATCGCCTCTGGCTTCCCTTGGGCCACGCGCTGGCCCAGCAGGAATCCATCGCGCTCGACGAACTCGCAGGCCTGCCCCTCATCCAGCTGATGGTGGACGAGATCGAGGACAGCACCCGCCGCCTGACCGAAGCGCTTCCCGTCAAACCGCAGGTCGCCTTCCGCACCCGCAGCGTCGAGGCGGTGCGCTCGCTCGTCGCCACCGGCGCGGGCCTCGCCATCCTGCCCAGCCTCGTCTACCGCCCGTGGTCGCTCGAAGGCGACCGGATCGAAATCCGCGATGTCTCGGGCGACCTGCCCTCCGTTCAGGTCGGCCTCGCATGGCGGCGCGGCGCGCCCCTCTCGCCCCCCGCGCTCAACTTCGTCCGCTCGGCGCAAACCTCGGTCCCCGAACGCTGACGGCCGCGCCCGCCCACGCGTGGAAAGACGCGTATTCAAGACAAGGATGAACAGGGAATCGCACCCTGCACCTTCACCCTTGCCCAAATCCTCGATCCGACCGCAGCCCCACCCGCCACGCATCAAGACCATCCCGCGCCAGCCCGCCCGAGCGGGGGCTCGATGCCCCCCGAGGGCGGCACCCCCTCGGGGCTATCGGAAAAACCGATACCGCCCATCCCCCTTTTGATATTGCGAAAGCATCGCTTCGCTCTACCCTCCGCACATGACCGGAAAACCGGCACCGCACCCATGCGCTTCTCACAGGGAGTTTTCACATGACGGCACGAACGACCGCGAAACAGCTTTCCACCGCCGCCCTCGCCCTTTTCACCGGCCTGTCCCCAGCCCTCGCCCAGATGACCGAGGTGGGGCCGGGCGAAGGCGAACTCTCCATCGTCGCATGGGCCGGATACGTCGAACGCGGCGAAACCGATCCGGCCTATGACTGGGTTACGAAATTCGAGGCCTCGACCGGCTGCAAGGTGTCGGTGAAAACCGCCAACACCTCCGACGAGATGGTCGCCCTGATGAACGAAGGCGGCTTCGACCTCGTCACCGCATCGGGCGACGCCTCGCTCCGCCTCATCGCGGGCGGCCGCGTGCAGGAAATCAACCCCGCGCTTATCCCGTCATGGTCCACCATCGACCCCCGCCTGCAAGACGCCGGCTGGCACACGGTCGACGGCAAGCATTACGGCGTGCCCTACATGTGGGGCCCCAACGTGCTGCTCTACAACACCGAGGTGTTCAAGGAACCGCCGAAATCCTGGAACGTGGTTTTCGAAAAGATGGACCTGCCCGACGGCAAATCGAACGAAGGCCGCGTGCAGGCCTATGACGGCCCGATCCACATCGCCGACGCCGCGCAATACCTGATGTTCCACAAGCCCGAGCTTGGCATCAAATCCCCCTACGAGCTGAACGAAGACCAATACGCCGCCGCCCTCGACCTGCTGCGCGGCCAGCGCACGCTTGTCGGGCGCTACTGGCACGATGCGATGCTCCAGATCGACGATTTCAAGAACGAGGGTATCGTCGCCTCTGGCTCGTGGCCGTTTCAGGTCAACCTGCTGAAGGCCGATGGCGCGCCCGTCGCGTCGACCATCCCCGAAGAGGGCGCGACCGGCTGGGCCGATACGACCATGCTGCATGTCGACAGCAAACACCCCAACTGCGCCTACAAGTGGTTCGAACACCAGCTGTCATCCAACCTGCAATCCGACCTGTCGGTCTGGTTCGGCGCGGTGCCCTCGGTCCCCGCCGCCTGCACCGACAAGCGCGGCATGCAGACCGCCGAAGGCTGCCACGAAAACGGCTTCGACGATTTCGACAAGATCCGTTTCTGGACCACGCCCGTCTCGAACTGCGCGCAGGGCGAAGGCGCTTGCGTGCCCTATTACCGCTGGGTGTCCGACTATATCGGCGTGATCGGCGGCCGGTAAATCCGCCACAGGTGGGTGAACCCGCGCCAAGACCCGCGCGGAGCCACCCACCCTACCCCTTCCCGTAGGGTGCGCGGTCCCCGCGCACCCCCATCACATGACCGGTTCCCCCATGTCCCCTGCCGTCGAATTCCGCGCCGTATCCCGCCATTTCGGCCTCGCTTCCGCCCCAGTCAAAGCCGTCGATGGCGTGGACCTGACCATCGCCGAAGGCAGCTTCTTTGCCATGCTCGGCCCCTCGGGCAGCGGCAAGACCACCTGCCTGCGCCTGATTTCCGGCTTCGAAAAACCAACCGGCGGCACGATCCGCATCTTCGGCCACGATGTCAGCGACATCCCCCCCAACCGCCGCAACGTGAACACCGTCTTTCAGGACTATGCGCTGTTCCCCCACATGACCGTCCTTGAAAACGTCGGCTACGGCCTCATGGTCAAGGGCATCCCCAAACGCCAGCGCGACGACAAGGCCGCCGAGATGCTGGCCCTCGTCAAGCTCGACGGTTACGGCAGCCGCAAACCCGCCCAGCTTTCGGGCGGCCAGCGCCAGCGCGTGGCGCTGGCCCGCGCGCTGGTGAACGAACCCCGCGTCCTCCTGCTCGACGAACCCCTTGGCGCGCTCGATCTGAAACTGCGCGAGGCGATGCAGGACGAGCTGAAAACCCTGCAAGCCCGCCTTGGCATCACCTTCGTCTTCGTCACCCACGACCAGTCCGAGGCGCTGTCGATGGCCGACAGCCTTGCCGTGTTCAACAACGGCCAGATTGCCCAGATCGGCACGCCCGCGCAGGTCTATGCCACCCCCCGCACCCGCTTCGTGGCCGATTTCGTCGGCTCGTCCAACGTGCTGCCGCCCGAAACCACCCGCGCCTTCGGCGGCCCCGCCCGCTGGGCGTCGCTCCGCCCCGAAGCGCTGCGCCTGACCGCCCCCGATGGCGTAGCGCTTTTTGGCACCGTCACCGCCCGCCGCTTCCTTGGCGCGGGCAACCGCGTGACCGTGGCGCTGCACGGCACCGAGATTTCCGCCTTCGTCCCCGCAGGCCAACCCATGCCCGACACAGGCGCAACCGTCGGCCTCGCCTTCGACGCGCACGCCCTGCATGTGATGGAGGGCGAAGGATGATGCGCCCCGCAAACCCCCGCACGCAGTCCCGCATGGCGCGTGCCATGCGGGCAGCACGACAGACCCGCAATCCCACCCGTGCGCCCCGCGCACGGGTCGCGCCCGCCCGCCCCTTGGCGGGCGCGACCCGTGCTGTCAAACGTGGTGACACCAGCCAACCCCCTTGCCCGTCGCGTTGCCGCGCCGTGCAATCGGCCCGCCGGAAAGGTCCACCGGACCTTTCCGCGTCGGGCCTCTCGGCAGTCCTGCACAGGTCCACCCCATGACCGCCCCCGCCATCCTCCCCTCGCGCGGGCTTGCCGACCGCCTCACCGCCCTGTTCTGGCGCCGCCCCCGCCTGCTGCTGGGCCTTCTGCTCGCCCCGCCGCTGCTGTGGCTCGGCGTGGTCTACCTCGGCTCGCTCGCCGCCCTGCTGCTGCAATCCTTCTATTCCATCGACGAATTTTCCGGCGTGGTGAAACACGAATTCACCCTCAAGACCTACGGCGAACTCTTGCGCGCCCAGAACCTCGACATCATCCTGCGCACCCTCCTGATGTCCGCCGCCGTCACGATCGGCTGCGCGCTGATCGCCTTCCCCATCGCCTATTACGCCGCCCGCTTCGCCCGTGGCCGCTGGAAGGCGGTGTTCTACCTCGGCGTCATGCTTCCCCTGTGGTCCAGCTACCTCGTCAAGGTCTACGCCTGGAAACTGATCCTCGCCAAAGAGGGTATCATCACCTGGGCCGCCGATGCGCTGCACCTGTCGATGGTGCTGAACGCCGTGCTGTCCATCCCCGGCATCGGCGGCACCTCCCTGTCGACCAGTTGGATCGGCACCTTCCTCGTCTTCGTCTACATCTGGCTGCCCTACATGATCCTGCCGATGCAGGCCGCACTGGAACGCGTGCCCACCTCGATGCTGGAAGCATCAGCCGACCTCGGCGCGACACGGGCGCAAACCTTCCGCACCGTGATCCTGCCGCTTGCCCTGCCCGGCATCGTCGCGGGGTCGATCTTCACCTTCTCGCTGACCATGGGCGATTACATCATCCCGCAAATCGTCGGCACCTCGGCCCGCTTCATCGGCCTTGCGGTCTACCAGCTGCAAGGCACCGCCGGAAACATCCCCCTCGCCGCCGCGTTTGCCGTGGTGCCCATCGTCATCATGCTGGCCTACCTCGCCATCGCCAAGCGGATGGGAGCTTTCGATGCCCTCTGACCGCGCCTCGCTCGGCCTGAAACTCTCGGCTTTCGCGGGCCTCATGTTCCTGCACCTGCCGATCCTCGTGATCTTCCTCTACGCCTTCACGACCGAAGAGAAATCCTACGCCTTCCCGCCCCCCGGCCTTACCACCGAATGGTTCGCCGTGGCGTGGAACCGCGCCGACATCTGGCCGCCGCTTTACCTGTCGCTCTGGGTCGCCACGATCTCGACCCTGCTGGCCATGATCCTCGGCACCCTCGTCTCGGCAGCCATGGCGCAAACCCGCTTCTTCGGGCGCGAACAGATCTCGCTGCTGATCCTGTTGCCCATCGCTCTGCCCGGCGTCATCACCGGCATGTCGCTGCGCTCGGCCTTTTCGATCATGGACATCCCGTTTTCCACCCTCACCATCATCCTCGGCCACGCCACATTCTGCATCGTCATCGTTTACAACAACGCGGTCGCCCGCTTCCGCCGCCTGTCGGGCGGCATCTTGGAAGCCTCCGCCGACCTTGGGGCCAACAGCTTCCAGACCTTCCGCCACGTGCTTCTCCCGAACCTCGGCTCGGCCCTGCTGGCGGGCGGGATGCTCGCCTTTGCCCTGTCCTTCGACGAGGTAATCGTGACCACCTTCACCGCAGGCCAGCAAAGCACCCTGCCCATCTGGATGCTTCAGGAACTGGTCCGCCCGCGCCAACGCCCCGTGACCAACGTGGTCGCCATCGTCGTCTTCATGGCGACCTTCCTCCCCATCCTGATCGCCTATTACCTGACCCGGAACGGCTCTGAAACCGCCGGAACCGGCAAATGAAAGGAACCCAAATGACCCAGCATATCGACACCTCCCTCCTCATCGGGTCCAGCATCGAATCCGGTCAGGAAACCGTCGAACCGATCCTCAACCCCCGCACCGGCGCGCTGATCCTCAATGTCCCCGAAGCCTCGACCGCGCAGGTCGACCGCGCCGTGGCCGCCGCCCGCAAAGCCTTTGCCCACTGGTCCCGCACCACCCCGTCCGAACGATCCGCCGCCCTCCTGCGCATCGCCGACCGGATCGAAGCCGAAGCCGACAGCTTCGCGGCTCTCGAGGCGCTCAACTGCGGCAAACCGATCAACGCCGCCCGCAACGACGAAATCCCTGCCATCGTCGATTGCTACCGCTTCTTCGCGGGCGCGGTCCGCACGCAACACGGGTCGCTCGCAGGCGAATACATGGCAGGCCACACCTCGATGATCCGCCGCGACCCCGTGGGCGTGATCGCCTCGATCGCGCCGTGGAACTATCCGCTGATGATGATGGCATGGAAACTCGGCCCCGCCATCGGCGGCGGCAATACCGTGGTGTTCAAACCGTCCGAACAGACCCCGCTCACCGCGCTGAAAATGGCGCGCATCCTGTCCGAAGAACTGCCCGAAGGCGTGGTCTCGGTGGTGACAGGCCGCGGCCAGACGGTGGGCAGCTACCTCATCAACCACCCCGACGTCGATATGATCTCGCTCACCGGCGACGTGGCCACCGGCAAGAAGATGCTCGACGCGGCCGCCAAGACCGTCAAACGCACGCATCTAGAACTCGGCGGCAAAGCTCCCGTGATCGTCTGCGACGATGCCAACATCGACGACGTGGTCGAAGGCCTGCGCGCCTTCGGCTATTACAACGCAGGCCAGGATTGCACCGCCGCCTGCCGCATCTATGCCGGACGCAAAGTCTACGACCGACTGGTGGCCGACCTGTCCGCAGCGGTTGCGACCATCGCGCTGGGCCTCGACGACGACACCGCCAACGAAATCGGCCCCCTCATCAGCCTGCGCCAGCGCGACCGCGTCGCCAGCTTCGTCAACCGCGCGCGCGAGGTCGCCCATATCGAGGTCACGACAGGGGGCGAGGTCATGGCCAATGGCTTCTACTACAAACCCACCGTCATCGCAGGCGCACGGCAAGACGACGAGATCGTGCGCCGCGAAGTCTTTGGCCCCGTGGTCAGCATCACCCCGTTTTCCGACGTCGACGAAGCGGTGTCATGGGCCAACGACAGCGACTACGGCCTCGCCTCGTCGGTCTGGACCCGCGACGTCGGCCGCGCCATGTCGACGGCGGCGCAACTGCGCTACGGCTGCACATGGGTGAACACGCATTTCATGCTGGTCAACGAAATGCCCCACGGCGGGCTGAAACAATCGGGCTACGGCAAGGACATGTCGGCCTATGCGCTGGAAGATTACACCGTGGTCCGCCACGTCATGATCAAACACTAGCCCCCACGATCCAACACGAGCCCCCACCCCGACCCTCCCCCGAACGGGGGAGGGAGACATCCCTATCTTGCCAACACCCCGCCGATGCCATCCGTCGCCGGGGGCTTTCCGCCCCCACGGAGCGCGTTCCGCGCCCCTCCCCCGAGGATATTTGCAACAAGGAGAAATGGACGGACCGCTCCCCCTTTCTCCTTGTTTCAAATATCCTCGGGGGGAGCCCGCTTGCGGGCGTGGGGGGCAGACAGCCCCCCTTGCTTGGGAAAACCCGGGCGTCTTGCTACAGACCTGCTGCCGCCCGCCCCGCCCGGCGCCCCGTGGCAAGGCATCCGGTCAGCAGATACCCCCCTGTCGGCGCTTCCCAGTCGAGCATCTCGCCGCAGACGAACACGCCCGGCACGGACCGCAACTCCAGCCCATCCGTCACCGCCGCTTCCCGCACGCCCCCCGCGACCGAGATCGCCTCGTCCAGCGGTCTCGGCCCCGCCAGTGGCACCGGCAGCGCCTTGACCGCCGCGGGCAGACCAAGCCCGCGACCGCATTCCATCACCAGCGCCACGGCCACCGGCGAAAGCCCCAGCTTGCGCAGCCGGTTCGCCAGCGTCTCGCCCGCCCGCATCCGGCCCAGCCGCGCCGCGACTTCGTCCGCCGACACATCCGGCAGCAAGTCCAGCCGCAAAACCGCCCCCTCGCGCAGATCGCGGCTGACGGCATAGATGCCGCCGCCTTCCAGCCCGCGCTGCGACACGACGAATTCCCCGCGTTCGCGCCGGTTACCCACGCAAAGCGCAGCCCCCTTCACGGGCTGTCCGAAGAACCGCGCCATATGCGTCGACCACCCGACGGCAAAGCCCACGTTGGCGGGCTTCCACTCGGCCACCTCGACCCCACGCCCGCGCAGCCACGGCACCCAAGCGCCGTCAGACCCCAGCCGCGCCCAGCTTGCCCCGCCAAGTGCCAGCACGGTCACCGCGGGTCGCAGCACCTGCAGTCCGTCAGGCGTGTCAAAACCGAAGCCATCGCCGACAAACCCCGTCCAGCGCCACCGCGTCCGAACCTCGACACCCAGCCCCGCCAGCCGCCCCAGCCACGCCCGCAGCAGGGGCGATCCCTTCATCGCCACCGGAAACACCCGCCCCGACGACCCGGTGAACACCTCCTGCCCCAGCCCCCGCGCCCAGTCCTTTACCGCCTCCGGCCCGAACTCGGCCAACATCGGCCCCAGCCACCCGCTGCCATAGGCTGCCGCAAACCGCGCCGCCTCCTCGTCCTTGGTGATGTTCAGCCCCGACTTTCCCGCCATCAGGAACTTGCGCCCGACCGACGGCTTGCCTTCGCAGACAACCACCCGACGCCCCGCCAGCGCCATCTCCTCTGCCGCCATCAGCCCCGCAGGCCCGCCCCCGATCACCAGCGCGTCCATCTTGCCCCCGCCCGTTTCCGCGCCATCCTTACGCCATGCAAACCGAAACGCCCATCTGCCCGCTGTGCCTGCGGCCCATCCCGCCGAACGTGCCGCAAAGCCTGCATCACCTGATCCCGAAGCTGAAAGGCGGCAAGGGCGGGCCGACCGTGCTGTTGCACCACATCTGCCACAAGGAAATCCACGCCCGCTTCACCGAATCCGAACTCGCCCGCCAGTTCGCCACGCCCGACGCCCTGCGTGCCGACCCGCGCCTTGCGGCTTTTCTGACATGGATCGCCAAGCGCCCGCCCGAATTCCTGTCGCGCGTGCCAAGGAAACGCTGATCCGTTTTCCGGTGCGCGCCCCCTCCCCCGTTTCGGGGGAGGGCGGGGAGGGGGGGGCCGCAGCCGTCAGAACAGCGCCTTGATCGCCGCGCCATGCCCGCCTGCCGCCACCGCATCCGCACAAAGCGCCATCGCCGCGGCCATCGCATCCGCCTCTACCGCATCCACCAACCCCCAGCGCAGCGCCTCATCCGCACCGATCCGCGCCCCCGCCAGCAGGATCATCCGCGCCCGCGACGGGCCGACCAGTGCTGCCAGCCGCGCCGGATCGGCCCGCTGCGGCAGATAGCCCCGCTTCATCACCGGATAGAAGAACTCGGCCTGCGGCACGCACACCCGCAGATCGCAGGCCAGCGCCAAACCGAATGCCCCGCCCGCCAGCGTCCCGTTCAGCGCCGCCACCGTCAGCCCCCTGTATCCGGCCAGGGCATCCGTGGCCTGCGCCCATTCCGGCGCATCGCCCAACCCTTCGGCCATTCCGCCAAGGTCCGCTCCGGCGGAAAACACCCGTCCCGTCCCCGTCAGCACCAGCGCCGGAACCGCCGCTTGCGTCGCGCGTGCCACCTCGGCAGCAATCGTTGCCAACATGCCCGCCGTCAGCGCATTCGCCTTTTCGGCACGGTCCAGCACCAGCACGCGCAGCCCGCCCTCGTCACGGACGGCGATCACGCGACCAGCCCCACCGCGCGCCGCACCCGCTCTTCGCGCAGACTCACATCCTGCCCCAGCCACGGGTCCGCCGCCGCGCCGCACATCCACACCAGCGCCTTGGCGGGCCAATCCGGCGGAATATGCGCCGAAGGGTCCAGCCTGCTGACCGCATTCACCCCGCTTTGCCTGATCTTCACCTGCATATCCGTGGCCACCGTTCCGGGCGACAGGCCCAGCACCCGGATGCCATGCGCGGCTTCCTCGACATGCGCCACCCGCGTCAGCATCAGCGCCCCCGCCTTGCCGGCACAATAGGCGCCCCAGCCTTCCAGCGGGTTGACCGCCGCCCCCGACGACACGGTGATGACCGTGCCGCACCCTTGCGCCCGCATCACCGGCAGCACCGCCCGCATGCCGTGGAACACGCCTTTCAGGTTGATGTCCACCGCCTGCCCCCACGCCCCGGCATCCGCTTCTGCCAGCCGCGCGATCGGCTCGATCACGCCCGCATTGTTCACCATCACGTCGATCCGCCCGAACCGCGCCAGCACGGCCGCCACCGCCGCCTGCACCGATTCCCAATCGCCCACGTCGCAGCCCAGCGCCAAAGCCTCCGCCCCGATTTCTGCTGCCCCGATCTCGCCGGCCAACGCCTCCACCGCCGCGACCGACCGCGCCAGCAGCGCCACACGCGCCCCCGCCCGCGCAAATTCCCGCGCCGCCTCGGCCCCGATCCCGCGGCTCGCCCCCGTGATCACCACCACCTTGCCCTGCATCGCCCGATATCCTTTCGTGATTTCCGCCACGGCACTGCCGCCTTAAGATGTAATCCCTTGACCCGTCCGCAGGCCGATAGGATGCTTGCCGCAATCCATTCTCCCAGTCACGAGGTTCGTCATGAAATTCCGGTCACTCGCGGGCACGTCCGCCCTTGCCCTTTGCCTTGGCCAGACGGCCTTTGCCGATGTCACCCCCGCACAGGTCTGGCAAGACTGGCAAGACCTGTCCACCAGCTCCGGCCAGACCCTCACCCCCGGCTCGGTCGATGATCAGGGCGACACGCTCGTCGTCACCGATCTCGTGATCGCAACCGACCAGCCCGGGGTCAAGGCCACGGCCACCATCCCCGAACTGCGCTTCACCGCCACGGGCGATGGCGCCGTCGAAATCATCCTGTCCGACAGCTACCCCCTCGACATGACCTTTCCCCCCGAAGCGGCGGGCGGCGACCCGACCTCGATCACCCTGCAGATCGACCAGCCCGGCCTCGTCATCACCGCTGCAGGCGACGCCGCCGAAACCAGCTACGATTTTGCCGGACCCAGCGTCAAACTCTCGCTCGTCAAACTCGAAGGCGTCAAGACCGAGGCCGTCGATGCGACCGCAGCCCTCACCCTGACCAACCTCGCAGGCAAATACATCTTCGCCCCCGATGGCGAAAAGCGCGCCCTCACCTCCAGCTTTTCCGCCGATAGCCTGACCATCGAAGCCGCAGGCAGCGACCCCGATCCGACCCCCTCGACCGATGGCAGTACCGCAGGGCCAAGCAGCGGCAAGATCAGCTTCACCATGGCCGATATCACCGGCACGACCAACGGCACCCTCCTTGACGCCGCCGCCATGGCCGATATGGCCGCCGCCCTCAAGTCGGGCTTCGCCACCGACGGCAGCCTGTCGGCGGGCAAGACCAGCTATGACATCGACGTGACCGATGCCACCGGCCCGACAAAGATCACCGGCACGGGCGACACCACCACCTTCGCCTTTGCGATGAACGACAAAAGCCTGTCCTATTCCGCAGGTGCCACCGGCGTCACCACCAGCATGACCTCGCCCGAAATCCCCTTCCCCTCGCTCACGCTTTCCTATGCCGAAGCGGGCTTCGATTTCCTCATGCCGGTCAGCGCCTCCGACGCCCCCGCCCCCTTTACCTTCCTGACCAAACTCGTCGATTTCACCATCTCAGACGAGGTGTGGGACATGTTCGACCCGACCAAGAAACTGCCGCGTGACCCCGCCACCATCGTGATCGACACCAAGGGCACCGCCACGCTGAAAGCCAACATCTTCGACAGCGCCGCGATGGAGGCCGAAGGCACCACCCCCCCGGGCGAGTTGAACAGCCTCGACATCACCGAACTGCACGCCAAGGTCGCGGGGGCCGACCTGTCGGGAAGCGGCGCCTTCACCTTCGACAACACCGACATGACCACCTTTGACGGCTTCCCCACCCCCACCGGCAAGCTCGACCTCAAGCTGACCGGCGCCAACACCCTGATGGACAAACTGGTGGCCATGGGCCTTATCCCCGAAGATCAGGTGATGGGGTTCCGCATGATGCTGTCGATGTTCGCCAATGCCACCGGCGACGATGAACTGACCTCCACGCTTGAATTCAAGGACAAGGGCTTCTTCGCCAACGGCCAGCGGCTGCAATAACCGCCAACACACCCGAACCGGCCCCCGCAACGCGCTTGCGGGGGCTTGTGTCATTTGTGCAGCCCGCTTGCAGCCGCCCGCCCGCCGGACTACCTCAGTGCGGCAGCCCACAGGACATCACCATGACCGCATCGCTCGAAACCCTGACCACCCGCCTGCTCGCCGCCGCCCGCAAGGCGGGTGCCGAAGCCGCCGATGCCATGGCCGTCACCGGAACCTCGCTTTCCATCGACCTGCGCGTGGGCAAGCTGGAACAGGCCGAACGCGCCGAAGCCACCGAAATCGGCCTGCGTGTGCTGATGGGCGGACGGCAAGCCTGCGTCTCGGCCTCCGACCTGTCGGACCGCACCATCGAAGCCTTGGCCGAACGCGCCGTCGCCATGGCCCGCGAAGCACCCGACGATCCGACCGTCGGCCTTGCCGACCCGTCGCAACTCGCCCGCGACTGGGACTTGGCCGCCTTCGACCTCACCGACCCCGCCCCCGAACCTTCCGCCGCCGCTCTGGAACAGGATTGCCGCGAAGTGGAAGCGGCAAGCCTGTCACGCGCAGGCATCACACAGGTCGAATCCTCGGCAGGCTATTCCGCCCGCTCCATCCACATCGCCGCCACCAACGGCTTTTCCGGCGGCTACGCCCGCACCTCGCGCTCGCTTTCCGCCGTCGCCTTCACCGGGTCAGGCACCAATATGGAACGCGACTGGTCCGGCGAATCGCGCACCTATCAATCCGACCTGCCCGCCGCCCGTGGCATCGGCGAGCTTGCCGCCGACCGTGCGCTGGCCCGCGCAGGGGCGACCAAGCCGAAAACCGGCACCTACCCCGTGCTGTTTGACGAACGCGTCGCCGCCTCGCTGATCGGCCACCTCCTGTCTGCCATCAACGGTGCCGCCATCGCCCGCGGCGCATCATGGCTGCGCGACGCGCTGGGTGGGCAGGTGCTTCCCGCCACCCTCTCGGTGATCGAAAACCCGCACCGCCCCCGCATCGGCGGCTCGCGCCCCTTCGATGCCGAAGGCCTGCCCACCGCCCGCCGCGCGCTGGTGGAAAACGGCATCCTCACGGGATGGACGCTCGACCTCGGCACCGCCCGCAAACTGGGCATGCAAAGCACCGCCAACGCCTCGCGCGGCACCTCCTCGCCGCCCTCGCCCTCCACCTCCAACATCGACCTGACGCCGGGCAGCGCCAGCCTGTCCGACCTGATCCGCGACATGGGCACCGGCCTCTACGTCACCTCGATGATCGGCTCGACCATCAACCCCACAACGGGCGACTATTCGCGCGGCGCGGCAGGCTTCTGGGTCCAGAACGGCGTGGTCACCCACCCCGTCAACGAATGTACCATCGCGGGCAACCTGCGCGACATGCTGTTGCGCCTCATCCCCGCCAACGACGCCCGCGACCACCTGTCCACCCGCGTCCCCTCCTGCCTCATCGACGGCCTCACCCTTGCCGGAGAGTGACGACCTCTCCCTGCTGCTCGACGCCGCCCGCATCGCAGGCAAGATCGCGCTCCGCTACTGGAAGCGCAGCCCCAAACAATGGGAAAAGGGCGACGAAGGCCCCGTGACCGAAGCCGACATCGCCGTGAACGATGCGCTGCAAAAACACCTGCGCGCCGCCCGCCCCCACTACGGCTGGCTGTCCGAGGAATCCCCCGACGACCCCGCCCGCCTACACACCGAAACCCAGTTCATTTTGGACCCGATCGACGGCACCCGCGCCTTCATCGCAGGCGAAGACAGCTTCAGCCACGCGCTGGCCATCACGAAGAACGGTCAGGTGACAGCCGGAGTCGTCTTCCTTCCGGCCAAGAACAACCTCTTCGCCGCCACCGCCACCGGCCCCGCCACGCTGAACGGCGACGCCATCACAGCCAGCACGATAAAAGGCATCGCAGGCGCAAACATCCTGACCCCCGCCGCCAACCTGCACCCGCAGCACTGGCCCGGCGGCGTGCCCGACCTGAAACGCTCGTTCCGCGCCTCGGTCGCCTACCGCCTCGCCCTCGTGGCACAAGGCAGGTTCGACGGCATGCTCTCGTTCCGCCAAGGCTGGGAATGGGACATCGCCGCAGGCGACCTCATCGCCCGCCGCGCCGGCGCGACCGTCACCGACGCCAAAGGGCAACCCATCCGCTACAACCGCCCCGACCCCCGCGCCGACGGCCTGATCGCCGCCGCCCCCGGACTGCACGCAGCCCTCCTCCACCGCCTCTGACCAAAAGGCGCGGCGTGCCGCCGCAAGCCTTTGTCTCGCTTGCGCTCGGCGTTCAGGGGGCGCTCGCGCCCCCTCTTGGCCGTTCCGGCCAATTCACCCCCCGAGGATATTTGAGACAAGGAGAATGGGACAAGACAGGCTCCCGCCCCTTCTCCTTGTCCCAAATATCCTCAGGGGGGAGGGTCGCGCCCATGGCGCGGCCCGTTGGGGGCAGAATGCCCCCTCGGCCTTGGTCCGCGCGGATGCGTGGACCAAGGGAAATGGCTTGCGGCGGCAGGCCGCTCCGTTTGGTCAAAGGAAAAGGGCCGCACGGTTTCCCGTGCGGCCCCTGTCTGTCAGCCTTGAAAGATCACTTCTTCTTCGGCGGCACGAACCGCTTGGACGTGTCCTTGGCGTCCACGCGGGCTGCCGCCGGTTTCGGCTTGGCCCCGAAGGGTTTTGCGCCAAAGGCCGGTTTCGCGCCAAAGGCAGGCTTGCCCTTGAACGGACGGTCGCCCTCGGCGCGGGGCTTGTATTCGCCTTCCGGCTTGGCGCGGAACGGCTTGGCACCCTCGCCCTTGCCGACCCACGGCTTTGCCGGAGCGTCACCGCGCGGCGCATAGGACGGCTTGTCGCCATGGCTCTTGCTTCCCGCCGCACGACCGGCCCCTTCCGGCCCGCCATGCGACTTGAACCCTGCCGATTTGCCGGCCTCGGCCTTCCAGCGCGGTTTCTTGTCATCACCCTCGGCCCCTGCGGCGCGCGGCGCATAGGGCTTTTTGTCGCCGTAAGCCGCACGCGGCGCATAGGCGGGCTTTTCGCCCGACGCGTCACGCGGCGCATAGGGTTTCTTCTCGCCATAGGCCGGGCGCGGTGCGGCACCGTCACGCGGCGCATATGGCTTTTTGTCGCCATAAGCGGGGCGCGGGGCAGCGCCCTCGCGCGGGGCATAGGCCTTTTTCTCGTAGGGCTTCTTCTCGCCATAGGCAGGGCGCGGTGCATAGGCAGGGCGTTCGGCCGGAGCTTCGGCAGGCGGCGCATTATCCGCAGGCGACCAACCCGACCCCTCTTCCACGATACGCGCGGGCTTGGGCACATAGGCCGGACGCTCGGCCCGTTCTTCACGCGGTGCCCGTTCTTCGCGCGGTGCCCGCTCTTCGCGCGGCGCACGCGGTGCGGGCGTACGGCGCTCGGGCTTGGCGGCACCGTAAGCGGGGCGTTCCGCACGCTCCATCGACGGTTCGCCGTCCAGACGCGTCAGCACCAGACCCGGTTCGATCTCGACCGATTGCGGAAAACGCCCCGCGACCTGATCGGCGATCTGGATAAAGGTCTGTTCCTGTTGCACACGGATGGCACCGATGCCGTCCTTGGTGATCCCGCCCGTCTCGCAGACCTTGGGCAACAGCCAGCGCGCTTCCGCCCGCCCCGTATGCCCGACCGACAGCGAGAACCAGACCGAAGGCCCGAACTCGCCGCGTTCACGCGGTGCCGAAGCGACCGGAGTGACCGCATCCGACAGCACCTCGGGGGCCGACCGCCCCTCGCGCCACAGCCGCACGAAACCGGCGGCCACCTGCTCGGGGCCGAAGCGTTCCAGAAGCTGCGTCACCATCACCGTCTCGTCCGCCGCATCGGCAGCCAAGGCGGGGTGCTCCAGCAGGCGCACGTCATCCTTGGCCTGCACTTCTTCGGCCGACGGGGCCTTGCCCCATTCCGCAGCCAGCTTGGCCCCTTGTAGCAAACGCTGCGCCTTCTTGAATTCCGCTGGCGGCACGATCAGCACCGAAGTGCCCTTCTTGCCAGCCCGCCCCGTGCGCCCCGACCGGTGCAGCAGCGTTTCCGAATTGCTCGGCAGGTCCGCATGCACCACCAGCTCCAGCCCGGGCAAATCGATGCCCCGCGCCGCAACGTCCGTGGCGATACAAATCCGCGCCCGCCCGTCACGCAGCGCTTGCAGCGCATGCATCCGCTCGGTCTGGCTCAACTCGCCCGACAGCGCCACGGCCTGAAAGCCACGGTTCGCCATGCGCGCCAGCAGGTGGTTCACGTTCACCCGCGTCTTGCAGAACACGATGGCCGTCTGCGCCTCGTAGAACCGCAGCACGTTAAAGATCGCATGTTCGCGGTCGCGCGATTGCACCGAAAGCGCGCGGTATTCGATGTCGGTGTGCTGCTTCGATTCGCCCTGCGCCACGATCCGCATCGCATTGCGCTGGAACGTCGCCGCCAGTTTCTCGATCTCTTTCGGCACGGTGGCCGAAAACATCATCGTGCGCCGCTCTTCCGAAGCCGAGCCGAGGATGAATTCAAGGTCTTCCGCAAAGCCGAGGTCGAGCATCTCGTCCGCCTCGTCCAGCACGACCGCCTTCACCCCCGACAGGTCGAGCGAGCGGCGCTCGATATGGTCGCGCAAACGTCCCGGCGTGCCCACGACGATATGCGCCCCACGATCCAGCGCCCGCTTTTCGGTGCGGTAATCCATGCCGCCCACGCAGGATGCGATCTGCGCGCCGGTGCCTGCATACAGCCATTCGAATTCGCGCTGCACCTGCTGCGCCAGTTCGCGCGTGGGTGCCACGACCAGCGCCAGCGGCTTGTCGGCATACAGCAGCTTGTCGACGCCGCCCAGCACTTCGGCCGCCATGGCCAGACCAAAGGCCACGGTCTTGCCGCTGCCGGTTTGCGCCGAAACCAGCAGGTCGCGCCCCGCCACTTCGGGCGCGATGACAGCCAATTGCACGGCCGTCATGGCATCATAGCCCTTGGCCGAAAGAGCCGCTGCCAAAGGCGCGGCGATATCCAGATCGTTCATGTTTTTTCCTGAAGGGGCGGCTTCGCGCCCGTCAAAGTGCCAAAGTCCGGCACCTCTCTCCCCTTCGCTTGGTCGGCCTCCTCGCCGCCATGCACCGGATGTCTCGGGCCGTAACAGATTGCGCCCTACAGGATCGGGGCGGCTTTGTATACAGGCTTGATCCGCCCACCGCGTTGTTAATCTTTCTTTCCCGACCCCGCGCTTGCCGCTATTCCCGTCACAGCCAGCAAAACCAAGGAACGCGCATGCCCTTTCCGTTCCGCGCCGCTTATGCCGCCATTCCGGCCATCGCCACCTGCCTCGCCCTCGTTTTCGCCCCCGCCGCCCGCGCCGCAGGCCTGTGCGAAGACGGGCTGACCACGGGTTCTGCGCCCCTTCTTACCCCCGTCATCGATTCGGTCCTGCGCGGCGATTACCGCGAACTGACCGAAGCGCTCGACCCGTCCTCGGTGATGATGACCATCGGCACCCGCCAACAGGTCATCGCCGAAAACGAGGCCCGCGCCCCCTTGGGCTACGACGATTGCGCCGTTCTGGTCGCCCGCCCGCTCGGCCCCGATTTCGAGGTTTACCTGATGATGTTCGGCTCAGACCGCGCCCGTCTTTACGCCTTCCTCGCCGCTTCGCGCATCGACGGGGAATGGACCTTCGTGCACCAGAAATTCTCGCCCGACTTCGCCGCGGTCTACGAGCTGCTGCGCTGATGCCTGACCAAGGTGCGCGCGCAGCGCACACCCTACGCAGGGTGCGCCTTCACCGCGCACCTTTCCCTGCACTCCGACCCGCAACCCGCCCGCCCAGTCGGGCGGCAGCAGTCGGGCGGAAAAGGAAAAGCACTGCTTTTCCCCGCCCGCAGCGCAACGGCTCGTCCCGATCGTTCGACCCAAGCATAACAGAGGCCAGCGCCCGGCCCGGCGGGCGAGAAGCGCCCGCCATGGGCGGGACGGGCGCTGGCCGGTGGCTTTGGGCCACCGGCCCGATGGCGGCCCCGCAGCGCATGGCAAAGGCACGCGCCTTTGCCACCGCAAAGGCGAGAACGACAGACAGCCCCCCCTTCCCCCCCACCGCCGCACCCGTTACCCTGCGCCGCGTTACCCCGATCCTCCCTCGGAGCCTTCCATGACCCAGCGCCTGCACCTCGTCTTCGGCGGAGAACTCGTCTCGCCGCAGAAAAACGTCTTCAAGGACGTCTCCAAACTCCACATCGTCGGCATGTTTCCCGACTACGCCACCGCCTTCGCCGCCTGGAAGGCCGAAGCCCAGCGCACCGTCGACAATGCCCACATGCGCTACTACATCGCCCATATCCACCGCCTGCGCGACGAAGCGGCGGCAGGCTCGACCACCGAAGAATTCGGCGGATAACCCCCTGACATAATGGCCTATTCCCTCGGCCTCACCCTTTACAACCTGTCCAACCGGCGCGAGCAGGGGCAGGCGCAGGACCGCCCGCCCCGCCCCTTGGGGCGGCTGGTGTGGCTGCATGCGCCCACCGCCGAAATCGCCCGCTCGATGCTCGAACTCGCCCGCCGCGTGACCGAGGATGACGGCCACCCCGTCCTGCTGACCACCCCCGCCGACATCGCACCCCGCCCGGGCCTGATCGTGCAGCGCCCCCCCGCCGATACCCCTGCCGAGGCGCGGTCCTTCCTCGATCACTGGCAACCCGAAATCGCCATCCTGTCCGAAGGCGAACTGCGCCCCGCCCTGCTGCACGAAGCCAACGAACGCCGCCTTCCGCTGCTGATGGTCGCCGCCCGCAGCCCCTATTTCTTGCGCGAACGCGACGGCTGGTATCCCGGCCTGATGCGCGGCCTGCTGTCCATCTTCCGCCATGTCATGACCATCGACGAAACCTCCGCCCGCGCCTTCCGCAAAGCCGGAGCCGCGCTTTCCGCGGTCGAAGTCGCGGGCAAGATGGAAGAGGAATCCGCAGCCCTCCCCCATCTCGAAGCCGAACGCGAGGCTTTGGCCCGCCAGCTTGCCACCCGCCCCGTCTGGCTTGCCGCCGCCCTCCCCGAGGCCGAAGAAGCCGCCGTCATCACCGCCCATCAATCCGCCCTGCGCCTTGCCCACCGCCTTTTGCTGATCGTCGTGCCCGAAGACCCCGCCCGCGCCGAACCCCTGTCTGCCCGCATGGAACAGGCCGAAGGCTGGACAGTCGCCCGCCGCTCCGAAGACCAAGAACCCGATCCTGAAACCGAGGTTTACATCGCCGACAACCCCGCCGAATTCGGCCTGTGGTATCGGCTTGCCCCCATCACCTTCATGGGTGGCAGCCTGTCCGGTCAGGGCTGCATCCGCGACCCGCTCGAAGCGGCGGCGCTCGGGTCAGCCATCCTCTACGGCCCGCGTCCGGGCATGTTCGGCACCACTTTCGGCCGCTTGGGCGCTGCCCGCGCCGCCCGCGCCGTCGGCAGCCCGACCGATCTGGCCGAAGCCTTGGGCGACCTTCTGTCACCCGACCGCGCCGCGCGTCTGGCGCAGGCGGCTTGGGCGGTCACCTCCGACGGGGCCGAAGTCACCGAACATATCCACGGCATGATCCGCCACATCATGGACGGCGACTGATGCAGCCCCCCGCCTTCTGGACCACCCCGCCCGACCGCCCCGCATGGCAGGCCCGCCTGCTTGCCCCCTTGGGCTGGGCATATGCCGCAGCCACCGCCCGCCGGATGCGCGCGACGGGCTACACCGCCTCGGTTCCCGTCATCTGCATCGGCAACCTCAACGTCGGCGGCACCGGCAAAACGCCCACCACCATCGCCCTCCTCGACCGCCTCGCCGCCATGGGCCAAAGGCCGCACGTCGTCACTCGCGGCTATGGCGGCAGCGCAATCGGCCCCCTGCGCGTCGATGAACGCAAACACCGCGCCGCGCTGACCGGCGACGAACCGCTGCTCCTGTCGGCCTTTGCCCCCACATGGGTCGCCAAAGACCGCGCCGCTGGCGTGCGCGCCGCCCAAGCCGCAGGCGCAACCGTCATCGTGCTCGACGACGGTTTCCAGAACCCCGCCGTCACCAAATCGCTCAGCCTCATCGTGGTCGATGCGACAACCGGCTTTGGCAACGCCCGCTGCCTGCCCGCTGGCCCCCTGCGCGAACCCGTGGCCACCGGCCTCGCCCGCGCCGACCTGCTCTTGTCCATCGGTCCGCCCGAAGCGCAGGCACGCTTCAAACGCCAATGGCCCGCACTCCCCGTCCCGCACCTGACCGCATCGTTGCAGCCGCTGAAAATGGGAATGGACTGGCACGGCACCCGCGCCATCGCCTTTGCAGGCATCGGCAATCCGGCCAAGTTCTTCGCCACCCTCCGCGCCGAAGGGGCCGACCTCATCCGCACCGTGGCCTTGGCCGATCACCAGCCCCTGCCGCTCGCCTTGCTCAGCCGCCTCGAACTCGAAGCCAAAGCCCGCGGCGCGCAACTGGTGACGACGGAAAAAGACGCCGTCCGCCTGCCCGCATCCTTCCGCCCGAAAGTGCTGGCCTTCCCCGTCAGGCTACAACTCGACGATTGGGCACCGCTCGACGCCGCCCTCGCGGCGCTCGGCCTTCACACCAACCCCTGATCCTCGCCAAGCTTCGGCGCAGCCTTGCCCAGCGCCAACTCGGCCCCCGAGAACGAGAACGGCGACCGCACCCCCGGCACGCCGTCCAGATCAAGCCGCATCCCCCGCGCGATGACCTGCGGGTCGGCAAACACCTCGGCCAGGTCGTTGATCGGCCCCGCAGGCACGCCCTGCGCCTCGCAGGCCGCCAAAAGATCGGCCTTGTTCCAGCCCAGCGTCGCCGCCGTAATCCCTTGGGTCAACGCCACCCGATGGGCGATCCTGTCGGAATTCGTCAGGAATTCCGGCGCTTGCGCCATCGCCTCCAACCCCAGAATCGCACAAAGCCGCCGGTATTGCCCGTCATTCCCGGTCGCCAGAATGATCCATCCATCCGCACAATCGAACACCGCATAGGGCGCAAGGTTCGGATGCGCGTTCCCCATCATCGCGGGCGGCGTCCCCGTGGTCAGGTAATTCATCGACTGGTTCGCCATGACCGAAACCGCCACATCCATCAGCGCCATGTCGATATGCTGGCCAAACCCCGTCACACCGCGCTGCACCAGCGCCGCCAGTATAGCCGTGGCCGCATAGACGCCGGTAAAGATATCCGTGACCGCCACGCCCACCTTCTGCGGCTGCCCGTCCGGCGCGCCTGTCACGCTCATCAATCCGGCCATGCCTTGAATGATGAAATCATACCCCGCACGATGCGCATAAGGCCCGGTCTGCCCGAACCCCGTGATCGAACAGTAAACCAGCTTCGGGTTCACCGCCGACAGGCCCGCATAGTCCAGCCCGTATTTGGCCAAGCCCCCCACCTTGAAATTCTCGATCACCACATCGGCATCGGCCACCAGCCGCCGCACGACCGCTTGCCCCTCCGCCGTGCGGAAATCGCACACGACCGACCGCTTGCCGCGATTGGTCGCGTGGAAATAGGCCGCCGACCTGTCGCCCTCGCGCTCGATGAACGGAGGCCCCCAACGCCGCGTATCATCCCCTTCGGGCGCTTCGACCTTGATGACCTCGGCCCCCAGATCGGCCAGCGTCTGGCCAGCCCATGGGCCAGCCAGAATCCGCGCCAACTCGACGACCTTTATCCCCGCCAGCGGTGCCGCCATCACTGGGTCGCAGCCATCGCGTCATCGACGATCTTGGCGAATTCCTCATAGGACATCTCGCCCGAATGCTTCTCGCCGTTCACGATGAACGTCGGCGTCCCCTGAATATCGTCGTCCTTCATGCCCTTCTCGAAATGCGCCACCAGCGCCTCGGCCTGCTTGGCATCCTTCAGACACACGTCCAGCGCGGCATCGTCCATGCCCACCGACCGCCCGATCTTTTTCAGGTTCTCGACCGTCACGTTCGGGTCTTCCGAAGCCGCCCATTCCTTTTGCGTCGAATAAAGCACGTCGACGACCCCGAAATAGCGCATCTCGCCACCGCAACGCGCCACCATCGCGCCCCACAGCCCGTAACGGTCGAAATACACCTCGCGATAGGTGAAATGCACCTTGCCGGTGTCGATGTAATTCTTCTTCAACCCCGCCCAGACCGTATCGTGAAACCGCGCGCAATGCGGGCAGGTGAATGACGCGTATTCGGTGATCTGCACCTTGGCCGCCGGATCGCCCAGCGAGAAATCCTTCACCTCGACCGCCGTCGCCGCTTCCGGCGCGGGCGTTGTGGTTTCCTGTGCGGTGGCGACCAGCGGCGTCAGCGCGAATGCCAGCACGGCGGCAAGGGTTTTCAGCATATCGTTCAACCTTTTCATGTCTTGCGTCTGGATAAGATGTTTTGCGCCAGGGCTTCAAGGGCAGCCCGCAATCCGGCATCCGCAATCGGGGCCGCCGTCTGCGTCGCCTCGGCCCGCACGGCAGGATCGACCACCTTCGCCACCTTGGGCGCGGCCAGAAACTCGGCCTGCCCCTCGGCAAATCCCGTCGGCGCGGTCTGGGTCAGGCTGATCTTGGAAATCGCCGCATAGCCGTAAACCGCGTTGACCTTCTCGATGATGCGCGGCACCTGCATCTGCACTTCCGGCGCATGGGCCGATGACACCAGAACCGTCAGCACCGCCCCGAACCCGTCGCGGCTGTAGCCGATCTTCACAGGCCGCGTCTTGCCCGCCAGTTCCTCGCCCACCACATCGGGCCAATGCGTCAAAAGCCGCGTCACCGCAAAGCCGCGCTTTTCCCCGACCGCACGGATCGGGTCCTTGACGAACCCGAACGTCGGTTCGAACCCGCGCATCCGGCGCTGGGGGCTGGGCTGTGACAGGGGCGCTTTGGTCATCTGGTCCTTTCGGCTTTGCCCGCTATTCTAAGCTGCAAGCAGGCACGGCTGCAAATGCCGACCCATGACAGGCCATAAAGAATGCGTGACGTTGCCGAAACCAACACTCTGCCCGCGCTTTTGCTGGCATGGTACGACCGCCACGCCCGCATCATGCCGTGGCGCACCCCGCCCGCGCAAAAACAGGCCGGAGCACGCCCCGACCCCTACCGCGTCTGGCTGTCCGAGGTGATGCTGCAACAAACCACCGTCGCCGCCGTGCGCGATTACTTCACCCGCTTCACCGCCCGCTGGCCCACCGTGGCCGACCTTGCCGCCGCTGCGGATGCCGATGTCATGGCCGAATGGGCGGGCTTGGGCTACTACGCCCGCGCCCGCAACCTGCTGGCCTGCGCCCGCGCCGTCACCCGCGACCATGGCGGAGCCTTCCCCGCCAGCCGCGACGGCCTCCTTACCCTGCCGGGCATAGGCCCCTACACCGCCGCCGCCATAGCCTCGATCGCGCATGACGAACCCGCCACTGTGGTCGATGGCAATGTGGAACGTGTGATCTCGCGCCTGCGCCTTGTCACCACGCCCCTGCCCGCCGCCAAACCCGAACTCACCCGCCTCGCCGCCGAACTTACCCCCGCCCTGCGTGCCGGAGACTACGCCCAAGCCATCATGGACCTTGGCGCCACCATCTGCACCCCCCGCAACCCCGCCTGCGGCCTCTGCCCGTGGCGCGGCCCCTGCGCGGCACAGGCGGCAGGCGTGCAATCCGACCTGCCCGCGAAATCGCCCAAAGCCGCCAAACCCACCCGCCACGGCACGCTCTGGATCGCCCGCGACAGCGCAGGCGCATGGCTGGCCGAACGCCGCCCCGAAAGGGGCCTGCTCGGCGGCATGATCGGCTTTGTCGGTTCAGACTGGGATGGCGCAGGCGGCCCCGCCCCCGTCCCCGCCGCATGGGCCACCGCGGGCGAGGTGCGCCACACCTTCACCCATTTCCACCTGATCCTGTCGGTGCAAACCACCCGCCTGCCCGCAGGCACCAACCCCGCGCGCGGCGAATGGCTGGCCCCCGCCACCTTCCGCCCCGCCGATCTGCCCACCCTTATGCGCAAGGCTTATGACGTTGCGTCGGTCTTTCTTGCCGCCGCCTGACAGGCTATCCACGTTCCGTTGACCAGTAGGCACCCGATGCAGATTCCCGCCGCCGAACTCCGCCGCCTTAAAAACGCGCTGCCCTTCTGGCTGTCGCTCGGCCTTGTGCCCGTGGTTCTGGCGGGCGCGTTCTGGGGGTCGTGGCTGACGCTTCTGGCACCGCTTGCAGCTTGGGGCGCGTTTTCCCTGCTCGATGCGCTGCTGGGCCACGACGAAGGCAACGCCGAACCCGGCACCTCCGACCGCGACCTGTTCTGGTATCGGCTCATCACGCTGATCTGGGCGCCGCTGCAATTTTGCGTGCTCTTTTGCATGATCTTCTACGCCACCCGCGCGCCCCACCTCGACCTGTCCGAAAAGCTGATGCTGTTTTTCGGCATCGGCATCCTGTCGGGCACCGTCGGCATCAACTACAGCCACGAACTGATGCACCAGAAATCGAAACTGGAGCGTTGGCTAGCCGATATCCTGCTGGCCATGGTGCTTTACAGCCATTTCCGCTCCGAACACCTGCGCGTGCATCACCTCTGGGTCGCCACCCCCGCCGATCCGGTGACCGCCCGCTACAACGAAGGCTTCCACCGCTTCTTCCCCCGCGTTCTGGTGCAATGCCGCCGCTCGGCCTGGGCTGCCGAATCTGCGCTGCTCGCCCGCAAGGGGCTGACGTGGCGCGACCGCTCCAACCCCTATTGGCGCTACTGGGCGCTGCAATCGGCCATGGTCGCGCTTGCCTTGCTCTGCGGCGGCGTCGCCGGTCTGGGCCTGTTCCTGTTTCAGGCCTTCGTCGCGGTCTGGCAACTCGAACTGGTCAATTACATCGAACATTACGGCCTGACCCGCCGCCACCTCGGGGGGGGCAAATACGAACACGTCCTGCCGCGCCATTCGTGGAACGCATCGCACAAGGCGTCGAACTGGCTGCTCATCAACCTGCAACGCCACTCCGACCACCATTACAAACCCGACCGCCGCTTTCCCCTGCTGCAAACCTATGGCGACCATGATGCCCCGCAACTGCCGCACGGCTACCCGCTGATGACGGTCGCCGCCATGGTCCCGCCGCTGTGGAAACGCATCATGAACCCCCGCGTGCGGGCGTGGCGTCGGGCGTTCTACCCCGACATCACCGACTGGAAACCCTATAACAAGGCGCTCAACCCCAAGCCCCCGCGCCGCTAGGGCATCAGGTAGCGCAGGCCGCCAGATACAGCCGCGTCGTGCGCCCGATATGCGCGGTCAACCCCACCGTGTCGATGTCGCAGGTGCCGCACAAACGCCGCTCAAGCGCGTTGAACCCCAGCCACAGGCCCAACAGGTCACGCGCCGCGCGGCCTGCATCATCGACCCGCATCTCGCCCCGCTCCGCCGCATGCCCGATGATCCCCGCAAGCAGCTTGCACACCTGCCCCGGCCCCGCATCGAAGAACCGCTTGCCGATGTCGGGGTTGCGCTGCGCTTCAAGGCTGATCGTCTTGTCCAGCGCCAGATGGCAGGGCGCCGTCATCATCTCGACCAGCGCCGCGCCAAATCCGGTCAACCGCTCCTCAAGCGTCGCGCCCTCGGCAATCGTTCCGGCCAGCGCCCGCTGCAACCGCTCCGTCTCGCGCTGCACGATGGCGTCGAAGATCTTGGCCTTGTCGCCGAAATTGGCGTAAACTGTCACCTTCGACACGCCCGACTGCGCCGCGATGGCCTCCATCGGGCAACCGTCGACGCCGCGCTGCGCAAACAGCATCTGCGCCGCGTCAAGGATCGCCTCGCGCTTTTCCATATCCTTGGGTCTACCGGGGGCGCGCAGGGCCATGCTGTCTCCAAAACCGCCCTCCGGCGCTGCGCCGCACGCTATGCCCGCTTCCGATTCTAGACAAGCCATGTCACTTCCCCCCTTGACCGCATGCCAAGGCCACCCGCAAATCTGCGGGTGGCCATTGCGCTCAACCCCTGATGGGGATCAATCGTCGGTCAGCGGCTGCATCGCCACCAGCTCGGCCAGCGTGTACTGCGCCGGATCGACACCGACCAACGCCGCCAGCATCGCCTCGCCGGGGGTGACGACCTCGGCCGCCGCCGCAGGCTTGGCCGCGCGGTTCACGATGAACGCCACCGCATTGGCGTCATTCTCGCGGCGGGCGTCCACCAGCCGCTGCAACTCGGTCGCGGAATAACCACCCGATACGCCCGCCGCACCCGCCAGCTGCGCCAGCGCCTCGGGCGATGCATCGCTCTGCACGCGGTTCGCGCCGCTCAGGTAGAAGTTCAGCGCCTGCGCGTCATTCTCGCGGCGTGCGTCGATGATACCGACCAGCTCGGCGCGGCTGTATTTGCCGGGTTCGACACCCGCCGAATAGGCCAGTTGCACATCGCCCGGTCCGGTCGCGGCAAGGGTGGAAGACGCATTGGCAGCGCCGGTCAGGGCAGCGGCGGCGATGGTCGAAGCAAGGATAAGGTTACGCATGTCTTGGTCCCTTTCAGGGGTTTTTGAAGTCTGTGTCGGCAAGCCTCTACCTGCCCGCCGGACAGGATCCGGTCAGTGCGGCGAGGGCATTTTCGCTTGGTCGGGCCGTCAGGCCCTTGGGGTGGACTAGGCCGTCAGGCGCGTCGTCCGGGTCGGTTGCGGTGTCAGCACATCGGTGCCTCCGTCTTTTCGTTTCGTCTGAACCCTAGATATACTGAACGACACCGTATGCAATAGTTGATGAACGATAGCGTTCACTTATTTTCGCACAACCCTTTGCGCCCAAACGCGCAGGTGGAACGCCGCCCGCGCCGCCGCGTTGTGCAGCCAAAGGAACCGCCATGCCCGAAGATGTCCCGATCCGACCCGACGGCCTGCAACTCGACGAACACCGCCGCTTCCAGAACGGCTTCTGGGCCGCCCAGCGCGTCGCATGGGGCGTGTTCCTCCTCGTCGCCCTGATCACCGCCACCGGCATCAGCGGGCGCGGCGGCACCCTCGCGCAGGGCCACGCCACGGTCGGCAAGGCCGAGGTGACTTGGCCCCGCTTCACCCGCCGCGGCGTGCCCGAAACGCTCACCATCCTGCTGCCCGCCACGGCAGACAGCGCGGAAATCACTCTCGGCGACGATCTCCAGCGCCTGTTCCAGATCGAAGCGATCACCCCCCGCCCCGCCATGGAAAGCGGCGGCGCCCCCCTCCGCCTCGCCTTCTTCCCCGACCGTGGCGCACCGCTTGTCCTGCGCCTGTCGATCCGCTCGCAACAGGCAGGTCTCGCCCGCTACGCCATCGGGAACGGGGCCGACAGCACCAACCTGACCACCCTCGTGCTGCCCTGATGGACACGGTCTTTCGCGCCATATCCGTCTATTTCGTCCTCTTGGTCGTCACCCGCTTCGCCGGACGTCGCACCATGGCGCAGATCACCATCTTCGATTTTGTCCTTCTCCTCATCATCTCGGAAACCGTCGATCAGGCGCTAGTGGGCGAAGACAACTCGGTCACCAACGCCGCCATTGTGATCATCACCCTCGCCCTCACCGATGTCGTGCTCTCCCTTGTCAAGGCGTGGTCCCCCCGCGCCAGCCTGCTGATCGACGGCACCCCCACCGTGCTGATCTCCGAAGGGCAGGTCGACGCCAGCGCGCTGCGCCGATCGCGCGTCAACGTCTCCGACATCCTGCAAGCCGCCCGCGAATCCCAAGGCCTCAAACGCCTCGACCAGATCGACTGCGCCGTGCTCGAGATCGGCGGCGCGATCAGCATCATCCCCAAAGACCCGCCCTGACGCAGGCGAAATTTGACGCAAATTTCGCGCCGGTTTCTGACGCAGAAACCGGGCCCCACCGTCGCCCCCGGAATTTGCGTCAAATTCCGGCGCGGAGTTTGCGTCAAACTCCGCTTTCGCCGCCGCGCCCCCCAAACGAAAAAACCCCGCCATGACCATGGCGGGGAGGCGCACCAAGGGCGGACCCCGGCGCAGGCGTTCGGTAAACCTGTGTGAAATCAGTGGCGGCGGCCGCCCTGATCGACCTCCATCTCGGCCCTGATCTGCTGGCGCAGGATGTCGATGGGAATCATCTTCCCGTCGCGCTTGAAGTGCCAATAGGTCCAGCCATTGCAGCTTGGCGCGCCCTCGTAATGCGCGCCGACCTGATGGATCGACCCCTTCACGTCATTGCCGATCAACGTGCCATCGGCCCGCACCTTGGCCTTGTAGCGGTTGCCGATGGAAAACAGCTCTTCCCCCGGCCGCAGCATCCCGCGTTCCACCACCTGCCCGAAGGGCACGCGCGGCTCCGCCCGCTTCGATCCGGTGATCTCCAAGGCCGAGGCGTCGAACTTGCGCACCCGCGAAATCCGCTCGGACGCTGCCTTGCGATACGCTTCCTCGCGCTCGATCCCGATGAAATCGCGCCCCAGCATCTTGGCCACGGCCCCCGTGGTTCCAGTGCCAAAGAACGGGTCCAGCACCACATCGCCCGGATTGGTCGTCGCCAACAGCACGCGGTGCAGCAACGCTTCCGGCTTCTGCGTCGGATGCGCCTTGTCGCCGTTCTCGTCCTTCAACCGCTCATGCCCCGTGCACAGCGGAATGACCCAGTCCGACCGCATCTGCACGCCATCGTTCAATTCCTTCAGCGCCTCGTAGTTGAAGGTGTATTTCGACCCTTCATCACGGCTCGCCCAGATCAGCGTCTCGTGCGCATTGGTCAGCCGCTTGCCCTTGAAGTTCGGCATCGGGTTCGACTTGCGCCAGATCACATCGTTCAGCATCCAGTATCCGGCATCCTGCAACGCGGTGCCGACGCGGAAAATGTTGTGATAGCTGCCGATCACCCAGATCGCCCCGTTGGGCTTGAGCAACCGCCGCGCCGCCGCCAGCCATTTGCGGGTGAAATCGTCATAGACGGCAAAGCTGGAAAACTGGTCCCAATGGTCGTTGACCGCATCCACCTTGGAATTGTCGGGCCGATGCAAATCGCCCTTCAATTGCAGATTATACGGAGGATCCGCAAAAATCAGGTCCACGCTGCCCGCAGGAAGCGCGTTCATCACGTCGATACAGTCGCCGGACAATATCTGGTTCAGCGGAAGCACGGGGGCTTCCACGGTCTTGCTCTTGGTCATTTGCGCCTCAATGTGATCGGCTCTTGTGGCCGTCTTATTGCGACCCAATGTGAGTCATCGGTGATTCGCCGTCAAATTCTTTTTTGAATCAAGCACTTAGAGAAATATCTTGATACAAGATATTGTGCACGGGCCGGAACGAACGTCTATGATGTGGGGTCACACCAAGATTTAGCAGCGCCTCCAGATGGTGTTTCGTCGGATAGCCCGCGTTGGTTTCCCAGCCATAGCCGGGGTGCTGTTGCGCCAAATCCACCATGATACGGTCCCGTGTCACTTTCGCCACGATCGACGCCGCCGCGATCGACAGGCACAGCCCGTCACCCTTGATGATAGCCTCTGCCCCGCACAACAGCCCGCGCGGTATCATGTTGCCGTCGATCAGCGCGTGATCGACCTGCCGCGCCAACCCGCGCAACGCCCGCTCCATCGCCAGATGGCTGGCCCGCAAGATGTTGATCCCGTCGATCTCGGCCACGCTCGCATGGGCCACGCAGACCTCGGCCACCTCCATGATCTCGGCAAACAACGCCTCGCGCCGTGCCTGCACCAACACCTTGGAATCGTTCAGCCCCTCGGGAATCCGGTCGCGGTGCAACACCACCGCCGCCGCCGTGACAGGCCCGGCCAGCGGCCCGCGCCCCACCTCGTCGACCCCCGCCACGACCAGCAACCCGCGCCCGTAGGCGGCGGTCTCATAGGCGAAATCGGGAAGGCAGGCGGGTTCCATCCCGCATGGCTAACGCAGGGCGCACCCTGCCGGAAGCCCGAAAAAGAAGGGGGGCGAAAGCTGCTCACCCTCTCGCCCCCCAGTCGGCGCGGCATCGGGACCGCCGCGCCCGACAGCCGGATGGTCAGTTCCGGTTGCTGCCGATCCGAAAGCCCGCGTTCTGCAAGCACTGCGGGGTATAGATGCGGTCGTTCTGCCCGTAAATGCGCGCCGGACGGGCGCAGCCTTGCGGCAAACGCCAGCCAAAGCCCTGCGCGCGGATGCAGCGTTCGCCGTAAACCGTGGCGCGGCTGTGCTGCCCCACGATCTCGATGGCGCAAACCCCCGGCACCTTCGGCCCCGCCACGGGTCGCGGCACGGGCGCAGGCTGCAAATGGTCCTGCTGCGACGCATGGGCGATGATCCCCACGATGGCCAGCGCCGCCAGCGCCTTGACCAGATCGTCGTCATCCGCCCGCGCCGGACCCGCCGTCCCAATCAAACCCATCGCCAGCGCAACCGCCATGACCAGCGCCACAAAGCGCAGCCGCAACCGCCGCCGCGCTCCGTCGCGCGTCAAAAGCATCGTCTCGGCAAGCGTTTCCGAATGTATCATCCCTTGGCCTCCGTTCCCGCATCGGCTGATGCCCGAACCCTGCCCCTTCCCCGCCGCGACAGGCAATATCCGCGCCCTGCTATGCGATAGCACCCGCATAAACCCCATCGGACATTGAATAACCGCACGCTCCGTCGCAGGATGGGCGCAATGACACAAGGATGCTTCCCATGACGCGCCTTATCCTGATCGCCAGTCTTATCCTCGCCCTCGGCGGGCCGGCTTCCGCCGAATGTTTTGCCGATTACAAGGCAAAGCAGGACGGGCCGCTGCGCTTGCATTATGGGGTGGCACAGGTCGACGACGCCGCCTGTTCGGGCGGTCGCCGCAAAGCCGAAGCCGAACTTGCCCCCCGCCTCGCCGCCGGTGGCTGGACGCTGCTCAACGTGCTGTCCGTCTTTGGACGCGACGGGTTAAGGGAAAGGAAAGCGAGTGCAGGAGACTACTTCCTCCGCTACTGAAAGCCTCCGCGCGGGCAACCGCGTCGTCGCCTTCGGCATCGTGGCCATCGTGCTGATCCTGCTTGGCGCGGCGGTCTTCCTGTTCCTGTCGCTGCCCGACGCCAACGCCTTCAACGCGCGCGTCGAACGGCTGTTCGTGGAAAACAACGACCTCACCACCTATGCCGATATCAAACTGCTGGAAATCCTCGCCCAGTCCGGCACCGCCTTCTCCGAGGTGCTGGCCAGCTACCGCATGGTGATGTTCGTCCTTCTGGCCTTCTCGACCGCCCTCCTTCTGGCCGCGCTGGTCTTTCTCGTCACCATCATCGCCCTGAACCGCCGCATCAGCGCCATCCAGCGCGCAGGGATTCAGGTGGCAAGCCTGCTCATCAGCCGCGAAGGCCGCGCCGTCTATATCAACGACATGGAATTCACCCTGACCGAAGCCGCGCTCGAAACCATGGCCGTCCTCGCCGAAGCCCGCATGGACGACGAGGTGCTGACCGGCGCGCAGATCGAGGCCGTGATTTCAGGCCGCAACGAAGCCGACTGCGACGAAGCCGCAGGCGCCACCCGCATCAAACGCCTGCGCGATGCGCTCGGCAACCAGATGGTCAGCGAGCTGCTGGTCAAAACCATCGCCCGCCGCGGCTACGTCCTCGCCGTCGGCAAAGACGCGATCCGCATGGTCTGACGAACCACCCACCATTCGGGCGGAACAGGAAACGCGACCCGCGTTTCCCCGCCCGCATCGCAACGCAGCCGCAGTCCCCTTCGTCCCGCTCACCGTCAAAGGCCAGCGCCCGTCCCGGCGGGCGAGAAGCGCCCGCCATGGGCGGGACGGGCGCTGGCCGGCGGCCTTTGGGCCACCGGCTGGATGGCGGCACCCGCACCGCATGGCAAAGGCAAGCGCCTTTGCCACATACCCGCAAAGGGCAAAGACCCCCGCAGCCCTTGCACAGCGGGTGCGCTGGCCCTAAATAGCCGCGCTTCTGTCCTCTTTCCCCCGGGGGTGCCATGCAAACGCCATTCTACCTGATCGACCGGTCAAAACTGGCGCGCAACATGGCCATCATGGACGAGTTGCGCCACGCCTCGGGCGCGAAAACCCTGCTGGCGCTGAAATGCTTCGCCACATGGCCCGTCTTCGACCAGATGCGCGACCATATGGATGGCACCACCTCCTCCAGCCTCTACGAACTCCGCTTGGGTGCCGAGAAATTCGGCAAGGAAACCCACGCCTATTCCGTCGCATGGGCCGACCACGAAGTGGCCGAGGCCGTCGCTTGCGCCGACAAGATCATCTTCAATTCCATCAGCCAGCTTGACCGCTTCGACAACCAATCCGCCTCCATCGCCCGCGGCCTGCGCTTGAACCCGCGCTTTTCCACCTCCGGCTTCGACCTTGCCGATCCCGCCCGCCCCTACAGCCGCCTTGGCGAATGGGACGCAGGGCGCATCGAACAGGTGATCGACCGCATCTCGGGCTTCATGATCCATTACAACTGCGAAAACGCCGATTTCGACCTGTTCGACAGCCAGCTAACCCGCATCGAAGATGAATTCGGCCCCCTCCTTTCCCGCCTGAAATGGGTCTCGCTCGGCGGCGGCATCCACTTCACGGGTGACGGCTACCCCGTCGACCGCCTCGCCCAGCGCCTCAAAACCTTTTCCGACCGTTTCGGCGTGCAGGTCTTCCTCGAACCCGGCGAAGCCGCGATCACCGGCGCAGCCAGCCTCGAAGTCACCGTGCTCGACGTCCTGAACAACGGCAAAGACCTCGCCATCGTCGATGCGAGCGTCGAGGCGCATATGCTCGACCTCCTCATCTACCGCATCCCCGCGCGGATCGACACGGAAGGCCCCCACCCGTGGATGGTCTGCGGCAAATCCTGCCTCGCGGGCGATGTGTTCGGTGAATTCAACTTCGCCAAACCGCTGCAAGTCGGTGACCGCCTGTCGATAGCCGATGCCGCCGGTTACACGATGGTCAAGAAAAACTGGTTCAACGGGGTCAAGATGCCCGGAATCGTCGTGAAAGAACTCGACGGCTCGCTCACCGTAGCCCGTGAATTCGGCTACGACGATTTCGTCGGCAATCTTGGTTAACTCGCCCCGCCAATTCTTGGCCACGGGCGCTTCCCTCTGTCCTTAAAGGAGACGGTTCGAAGTGAAACGCAACGTTTTGATCATCGGCGCAGGCGGCGTGGCCCAGGTCGTGGCCCATAAATGCGCCCAAGCGAACGACCGCTTGGGCGACCTGCACATCGCCAGCCGCACGCTTGCCAAATGCGAAGCCGTGATCGCCTCGGTCCACGCCAAAGGCTCGATGAAACAGGCGGGCACCTTCAATGCCCACGCCGTCGATGCAATGGACAGCGCCGCCGTGGCCGCGCTCATCCGCGCCACGGGCGCGCAAATCGTCATCAACGTCGGCTCCTCCTTCGTCAACATGACCGTGCTGGAAGCCTGCATCGAAACCGGTGCCGCCTATCTTGATACCGCCATCCACGAAGACCCCGCCAAGATCTGCGAAACCCCGCCGTGGTATGGCAATTACGAATGGCAGCGCCGCGACCGCTGCCGCGCGGCAGGCGTCACCGCCATCCTTGGCATCGGCTTCGATCCCGGCGTGGTGAACGCATGGGCGCGACTGGCCGAAGAAGACCATTTCGACACCATCACCTCCATCGATATCGTCGACATCAACGCCGGATCGCACGGCAAATACTTCGCCACCAACTTCGACCCCGAAATCAACTTCCGCGAATTCACCGGCACGGTCTATTCATGGCAAAAAGGCACTTGGGCAGAAAACGCGATGTTCGAGGTCGGCCAGACATGGACCCTGCCCGAGGTGGGCGACCAGAAAGCCTACCTTACCGGCCATGACGAGGTGCATTCCCTCTCGGCCCGCTACCCCCACGCCGATGTCCGCTTCTGGATGGGTTTTGGTGACCATTACATCAACGTGTTCACCGTCCTCAAAAACCTCGGCCTCCTGTCCGAAAAGCCCGTCAAAACCGCCGAGGGGCTTGAAGTCATCCCCCTCAAACTGGTCAAAGCCGTCCTGCCCGACCCCGCCAGCCTTGCCCCCACCTACACGGGCAAGACCTGCATCGGTGACGTGATCCGTGGCGTTAAGAATGGTAAAGAAACCGAAGTCCTGATCTACAACGTCGCCGACCACGCCGAGGCCTATGCCGAAACCGGCGCCCAAGGCATCAGCTACACCGCAGGCGTCCCCCCCGTGGCCGCCGCCCTGCTGATCGCAGATGGCACATGGGACATAGCCACGATGGCCAACGTCGAAGAACTCGACCCCAAGCCCTTCCTCACCCTCCTGAACGGCATGGGCCTGCCCACCCGCATCAAAGACGCATCGGGCGACCGGCTGGCCACGTTCTGAAAAATCCTGCCGCTAGGTGAGCGCCCGACCTGCGGGGTGGGTGCACGTATACGTGCGCCCGCCCCCCCGTTTCAAACTCGGCGGGGCGGGTCGGGCGCGCACCGTGGCTTTGGGCCACGGCGCAATCCCCGTCGTTGCGTTATGTTTCTGGTCAGGATTCGTGACCGTGCGGCCCGGTTTTTGGGTGGTTCGGGTCAAGCCAAAACCCTAATTTTCCCCTAACCCGCCGCGCAGCGCGTCTGCATCACCTGTGCATCGCGCCCATACCGAACTTGCTGCCAATTCCCGTCAGCAGTCAGGCCGTCAGCCGCCCGCCGTCGAACCCCGTGACACACGCCGAAACGATCTGCCCCTCCGGCTGATCCGCCGCGAAAACCACCTCGGCAAACTGCTCGGTCCTGCCCATCCGCGGCGCTTCCATCAGAACCCGATGCACCACCCCCGCCTGTGCCGCCAGATGCCGCGCCAGCGCCGCATCCCCCGCCGCCCGCAGCCGTGCCGCCCGCTCCTTGACCACCGGCCCCCGCACCTGCGGCATCCGTGCCGCAGGCGTCCCCTTGCGCGGCGAAAACGGGAAAACATGCAGGAAAGTCAGCCCGCAATCGTCAACCAGCTTGATCGACTGGGCGAACATCTCCTCGGTCTCGGTCGGAAATCCTGCAATGATATCAGCACCAAACACCATATCGGGCCGCAGCTTGCGCGCATCCTCGCAGAACCGGATCGCATCGTCGCGCAAATGCCGCCGCTTCATCCGCTTGAGGATCATGTCATCCCCCGCCTGCAACGAAAGGTGCAAATGCGGCATCAACCGCGCCTCGGTCGCAATCGCCCCCATCAGCGCATCATCCGCCTCGATGCTGTCGATGGAACTGATCCGCAACCGCTGCAAATCCGGAACCAACCGCAAGATCCGCATCACCAGATCACCCAACCGCGGCGCAGCAGGCAAATCCGCCCCCCAGCTCGTCAGGTCCACCCCCGTCAGCACAACCTCCAGAAAACCCTTATCCACCAAACGCTTGATCTGCTCGACCACCACCCCCGCAGGCACCGACCGGCTGTTCCCCCGCCCGAAAGGAATGATGCAGAACGTACACCGATGGTCACATCCGTTCTGCACCTGCACATAGGCCCGATGCCGCCCGAACCCGTCGATCAGATGCCCCGCCGTTTCCCGAACCGACATGATATCATCGACTTGCACCCGCTCGGTCACCCCGATCAGGTCCGGCGCCTTCAGGCTTTCCCACGTGCCCGCCTGCATCTTCTCGGTATTCCCGATGACGCGTCCCACCTCGGGCATCGCCGCAAAGGTCTCAGGCTCGGTCTGCGCCGCACAGCCCGTAACGATGATCGTGGCCCCCGGATTTTCCCGAGAAAGCCGCCGGATTTCCTGCTTGGCCTTCCGCACCGCCTCGGCCGTCACCGCGCAAGTGTTGACGATCACGGCATTTTCCAGCCCCGCCGCCGCCGAAAGCTCTTTCATCGCCTCGGTCTCATAGGCATTCAACCGGCAGCCCAAAGTGGCAAAGACGGGCGCGTTCATGGGTGCGCCGCCAGAAACTCCGGCGTCAGCCAACCGTCGAACACATGCGCCACCGGTCCCGTCATCCAGACCCCGTCCGCGCGCCAGTCGATCTCCAACTGCCCGCCATCGGCATCGATCAACACCCGCCGCCCCGTCAGCCCCCGCAGATGCGCCGCCACAGCCGTGGCACAGGCCCCCGACCCGCAGGCCAGCGTCACCCCCGCCCCCCGCTCCCACACCCGCAGGCGCAGCCTGTCTGGTGCCGTAACGCTGGCAAACTCTACATTGGTCCGCTGCGGAAACAGCGGATCATGCTCGACCCTCGGCCCAAGCCCCGTCAAATCAACGGCTTCCGCGTCCGGCACAAAGAAGATGCAATGCGGATTGCCCATCCCCACCGCCACCGGATCGCCCGCCAGCGGCAGATGCAGCGTGTCCACCTCCGCCGCCAAAGGCACCTCCGACCAATCCTGCTGCGGCTGCCCCATGTTCACCGAAACCAGCCCGTCCGCCCGCCGCAGCGCCGACAATTCGCCCCGCGCCGTCACCAGCCGCACCGCCTCCAACCCCGCCCCGCGCATCACATAATCCGAAACGCAGCGCGTGGCATTGCCGCAGGCCCCTGCCTGACTGCCATCGCTGTTCCAGAAATCGAGGCCGAAATCCGCCCCCGCGGCATCCCTGATCTCGGCCAACTGGTCGAACCCCACGCCACGGTTCCGGTCCCCCAGCGCCCGCGCCAGCGCAGGCGTCGTCACCGCCTCGCGCCCGCGCGAGTCGATCACCACAAAGTCATTGCCAAGCCCATGCATTTTCATGAAAGCCTGACCCAAAGGTCGCATATTCCCGGTCATGGCCGCCGATATACGCCCCATGCCGCGATTTTGCCAGAGGGCCATGATTTTGGCCTTGACCCCCCCGCCCCACGCCCTTAATCAGCGCCGCGTGGGGCCGGTAGCTCAGTTGGTAGAGCAGCTGACTTTTAATCAGCGGGTCACAGGTTCGAATCCTGTCCGGCTCACCACTTCATCCTTGAAACGATGACGAAAATCCTGCTCAGGCGGGTTTTTCGTCATGTTTCGCAATCCGGTCCGGCACCCTTCCCGAATGTCCGGCATGGCTTGCCTTCAGGCGCAGGGCAGGCTTTTCGATCAGATGCCAGCTTGCAACGGCCAACAGCACCGACAGCCCGGCCCAGACCACCACGCGCAAAAGTTTCTCTGGCCCGGCATCAAGGCCCGCCACCGCAGGCACGTACAGGTTCAGCACCTGCGGTACGAAATAGTGAAAGATATAAAGGCCATAGGAAATCCGCCCCAATCCCGTCAACGCAGGCGATGCAAGCCAGCCCAGCCGCCCCTGCCCCGTCAGGACCGCGCAGATCAGCGATGCCACGGCAGCCGCAACAATCGTCGGCTGCACCACCCACACCAGCAGCGCAGGCTTCACGAACGGCAACGGCGCGCTTAGCATCACCACCGCAAGCCCAAGGACGATCATCACCCCCTGCCGGCCCAGCAGCGCCAAAACCTCGCGCCCCCGCGCCAACCGCAGCAGCAGCGCAATCAGCGCACCCGTCGCCAAAGCATCGGCCTGTGCCGGAATCAACACGTTCAGAAACTCGGACCAGCCCGCGACGATTGCCATCCTGAACAGCGGCGCCCCGACGAGCAGCGCCACAACCACCGGCAAAAGCCATCGTCGCGGCAAAAGCACGACGACCGGAAACCACAGCACATAGAACTGCTGTTCGACAGCCAGGGTCCAGAAATGCCCTGCCCCGGTCCACTGACCCGCCAGATAGATCTGGACGTTGGACAGATAGGCGGCGTGCCATAACCAGTCGCTTCGCATCCCCGCAACTCCGGCCAGCGCGGCCAAGACCACCGCCACGCCAAAGGGGGGCAACAGCCGCAGGGCGCGGTTGCGGAAAAACCGCCGCGCCACGGCACCGGCGGAATATCGGTCACGGTCGTCCAGCAAGATGCCCGTAATCAACAGGCCCGACAGGACGAAAAAGCCCCGCACGCCCACCGAGCCGGGCGACCAGCCCCTGATCCATTCGTTGAACGTGAAATGCTCGACCAAGACCAGAATCACCGCACAACCGCGCAGACCATCGAACTGCACGATATGCGCGCGGGTCCGCTCGGGCGTCATTGCGCCATGCGTCCGGGTCGCAAGACATAGCCCAGAAAGGCCAAAGCGCCGCGCAGCTGTGCCCGCACCACAGGCGCCCATGACAGGCCGACCGCCACATCGAACCCCGGCCCGCCAAGCCGCTCGAGCAAGGCCGAACGAAGCGTCCACGCCAGATGCTTGACCAGCCACGGATGCCGGAACATGTGCTTGGCAAGGATGGCACCGTTGGCAAAGGCATAATTCCGGTTCAGCCGGTCGACCTCGGCAAAGGTGCGCCGTCCATGGCAATGCAAAACGGCCATATCCGGCACGTAGCGGATGAACACCCCCGCTCCATGGGCACGGATCAGATAATCGGTATCCTCTCCGGCACGAAACCGCGCCCCTGCCCCGAAGCGTTGGTCAAACCAGCCGATCCGGGCGGCAGTCTGGCGCGGCAGAAAGAAGTTGCAGCCCTGGATGAACCCGCCGGGGTGAATCGACGTATCAAAGGTCTGGACGTGTTCTTCGTCCTTGATGGTAAAGGGCAAATCCGCGGGGTCACCCAGCCGGACCCGCCCGCCGATCAGATAATGGCTGACACCCTGCGCCTGCATCTCTTGCGCGTGGCGCTGCATGTCTTGCAAATAATCGCGCGCAAGCAGGCAATCGTCGTCCACAAAGACAAGAATCCCTCCCCGCGCATGCCCGATGCCGATGTTGCGCGCCTCGGACAGGCTCCCTTGGGCCAGACGGGTCAGACGGCACAGATCACCCGCCACCGCCCAGATTTCCGAATCGGAAAACCGCAATCCCGACCGGCTGCCGTTTTCGATCAGCACGATTTCGGCCCGAACCTGCGCGCAGCGGATGCTTTCCACGATCGACGCAAGACAGGCCAGCAGCTTCTTCGGACGGTCACGCGTGCAGATGATGATGCTGACCTGGGGATCAGGCGGCCTTTGTACGGGCGGGGTCAATCTGTGCGACACTCTCTATCCTTCGGGCTAGCTGTTCGATGTGCGGGAACTGCGGAATGACCCGCGTTACAGGTTGCGACTGCAATCTGCGCCGCAGCCCGGCACCTTGTTCGAACAGGGCAAAGGCGGGGCTGACCGGAAACGCCGGCGCGGCCTTCAAAAGCATCCGTTCGCGACGACGGATCGACCGCCACCGATGCGCCAGATCGACAAAGCGCAAGGCAAGCTCGTAGCGGGCGCTGCGGCAGATATGGGCGTAAAAGAAATAAAAGGTTGTCGTCACCCCCACGTCGAACGCCTCGCGCTCGGCGGTGGGCTGGCGGGGGGCCATCGCGTCCAGCCGTGCCACCAGCGCTGCGGTTGCGGCCACCGATTCCGGCGTGATCGCGGTCGCAATCGCCTCGAATCCTGTGCCGCAGGCTTGCGGATAATGCCGGTGCAGGTTCTCTGACAGAATGCCGATATGCGTCCTGACCATCTCGTCCAGCCGCCGCGCGGTGACGCTGCCTGTGTGTAACCGGTAAGCCAACTGCGCTAGGGGCGTTTGTGCAATGCGCGTAGCCTCGGCCAAGCGGCGGAACAGGTCGAAATCTTCGGCACTGGGATACGCCGGATCATAGACCAACCGCGCCGATCCCAGCCGTGTCCGCCGGAACATCACGGTCGGATGCCGCAACGATGTAACGAAGCGCCCCAGAACGCCCCGCTCGCCCGGCTTGGTCAAGATCGGCGCGGCTGCCGGTTCCAGGCGGTCGGGCGCAAAAAGCGTATCGAAATTCGTGCCCAGAACCCCCAGTGCCGGATCGGTTGCAAACTCGGCCAACTGCGCCGCGATGCGGTCAGGATAGGCGATGTCGTCGGCATCCATCCGCGCCACGAAATCGCTATCGGCAAGGTGCAGCCCTTCGTTCAGGGTCGCGATCAACCCGCGGTTCGGGCGCGACAGCACCGAAACCCGCGGATCGAGGTCAGCCGCAGCCGCCAACAGCCGGGCAGAGCGGTCACGCGATCCGTCGTCGATGGCAATGATGTCGATGTGCCTGTGCGATTGCACCAGCAAACTGGCCAAGGCCATCGCAAGATGGCGCTCGGCATCGAAGACGGGCAAGATGATCGATACCTTGGGCATGTGTCTCCTTCCGGTCACGCCCCCCGCGACCGAACCGTCAGGCGAACAATTCCGCGCGGTCGTCGTGGTTCCATGGAACCGCGCAAAGAATTGCCCGTTGCCCAATGCCCAAGCCGGGCAAGAACGGGACCTCATGCCACTTTTACACCCAACGCTTTTGCGGGCGCTTTTGCCGGTGCGCCGCTTCGTGCCCGTGGTGGTGCTGCTTGGTCTGGTGGCCACGGCGCTGGAAGGCTTTGGCATCGGCATGCTGATCCCGCTGATCGAACTCGCCACCAATGGCGACGCTGCGGCCTCGTCGCTGCCCGGTCCCATCGCAAGGGTGCTGTCCTTTGCCGATGGCTTGCCCCTCGCACAGCGCGGAGCGTTGATCGGAGGCGCGATCTTTGCACTGATCACCCTGAAAAACCTTGTCGCCTATGCCAACGGCGCGCTTCAAGCCTGGATTTACGGGCGCTGCGGCCACGAAATCCGCCACGCCCTCAGCCAGTCGCTGCTGCGCGCCGATCCGGCCTTTTGCATGACCGTGCCGTCCGAGCGGCTGCTCAATGTCGTCTCGAACGAAAGCTGGCGCGCTGCCGATGCCGTGGCGGCGATCCTGTCGCTTCTGGTCGCGGCCGCCGCAACGGTGATCTTCGTGGCGTTTCTGCTGGTTCTGTCGCCTGCGCTGACGCTGGTGGTGATCGTCGGTCTGGTGGTGATGCACTTCGCCCAAGACGCGCTGTCGCGGCATTTCCTGCGTCTTGGCCGCCACGTTACGGAATTGAACAAAGGTCTGGCGGGGCGGATGCTGCATCTGATCGGTGCTTGGCGGCTGATCCGGCTTTACGGGCGCGAAACTGCAGAACTTGCCCGCTTCGACGGCGCATCGGATTCCGTGCGCCACGCCTCGCTTCGTCTGCAATTGCGGCAGGTCGCAGTTGGTCCGCTGATCGAGGTGGCCTATGCCGCGCTGTTCCTTGCCGTCATCTATGTCGCATGGAGCCTCGGCGTCACCTTTGGACAGGCCGCCGCCTTTACGGTGCTCTTGTACCGCCTGCAGCCGCAAATCCGCGCCATGCAGGGGGCCGTAGCCGCCGTCCGCGGCTGGACCGGCGGTCTGGACGAGGTGTCGTGGCTTCTATCGGCCCCTGCCCGACGCCCCCGCCGCGTGACATCGACCGCAAACCCCTCGCTCCGGTCCGGCCTGCGGTTCGAAAACGTGACCTTCCGCTACACCGATGCGCGCGGCGCAGCGTTGGACAACGTCAGTTTCACCCTGCCTTACGGCGAAGCAACTGCCGTGATCGGCAGGTCGGGGTCGGGCAAATCCACCGTGGCCAACCTGATCTGTGGCCTGTTGACCGCAAACCACGGCCAAGTGCTCGCAGGCGACACCGACATCGCCACCCTGCCGCCCGAAAAATGGCTGGGCCGCGTGGCCGTGGCCAGTCAGGAACTCGAACTGTTCGACGGCACCGTGCTGGAAAACATCCTGTACGGGTCCGAAACCGCCACCGAAGCGCAAGCAAGGCGCGCCGCGTCCGAGGCGGGGGCCGACCCGTTCATCCAGACCCTGCCCGAAGGATACGCCACCCGCGTCGGAAACAGGGGGGCCGAGCTATCTGCCGGCCAACGCCAGCGCATCGCACTGGCCCGCGCCCTGCTGCGCGACCCCGATGTGCTCATTCTCGACGAAGCGACCAACGCCATGGACATGCTGTCGGAAGCGACCGCGCTGGAACTGGTCCAGCGGCGGCGCGGGCGCGGTATCACCGTGGTCGTGACACATCACCTCTCCTCCATCCACGTCTGCGACACCTATCTGCATTTCGATCACGGCCGCCTTGTCGGCCAAGGCCCCGCCGCCGATCTGAGCGAGGCACGGATGGGCCGCATGTTGCGGGTCGTGCACGGCTGAACCTTGCCAAAACCCCGATGACCTGACTTGATGCCGTCAAAGAACGGCAGGGGTCGGGCATGGGGCTTTTTCTGGGTGCGGGGGCCGCGCTGATGGCGCTGTGGCTGGTGCTGCGGCTTGCCTCTTCGGCCTTTGGCCTGACCCTGTGGATCGGCAAAACCGCCTTTACCGCCGTGACGGCGACAGTTGTGCTTTATCTGGTGACGAAGGAGGCTCCGTAATGGCCAAAGCCGGGCTTTTCCAAAGCCGTGAAAGCTATCGCCTTGCCTTGCCGGTGATGGTTTTCCTGTACCTCGTCACCCAGATTCCCCGCGCGAAAGAACTGGTTCTCAAGGGCGCAGGGCTGACCCCCGATGACGCCATGCGCCTGACCGAAGTGCGCGACCTTCTGAACGGGCAGGGCTGGTATGACCTGTTCCAGCACCGCGTCCTGCCCCCCGGCGGGCTTTCGATGCATTGGTCGCGCTATATCGACGGGCCGATGGCAGCCATCATGTCGGCATTGCAGCCGCTGCTCGGGCCCGACATGGCAGGGCGCGGTCTTGCGATCATCTGGCCGCTGGTGATGGGCGTCACCTTCATGCTCATGTCGGCCCGCCTGACCCGCCAGCTTTACGGCTACCGCGCCGCCTTCCTGTCGCTTCTGGTCATCACCTATTACGAACTGCTCTCGGGTTCGGGGTTCGGCGTCGGCTCGACCGATCATCACGCGGTCCAGATCATCCTGATGCTCGGGATCGTCGCGATGGTCGTGCTTCCCGGGCGTCCGGTGCTGCGCGGCGTCGTCGCAGGCGGATGCGCGGCCCTGTCCCTCGCCGTCGGGCTGGAAATGATCCTTGTGGTGGCACTGGCCGGCGTGATCCTCGTCGCCACCTACATCGTCGGCGCAGAAGGTTCGGGCAAGCGCCTGATGGGCTTTGCCACCGCTCTGGCCGCCCTGTGTCCCGTTCTTATGGCAGGCCAGCTTTCCCCCGCGCTTTGGAACGTGCCGGTCTGCGACGCCCTGTCACCGCCGCTTCTGGCGGTAACCTTCGCCGCCTTTGCATGCAGCGCCGTCATCGTGGCAACCGGCCGCTGGCTGTCCGCGCCGCTTGCGCGTGCGGCGGTCACGCTGGCCAGCGCCGTGGTCGCAGCCGCAGTCCTTTTGCCCATGGTTCGGCCATGCCTTGCAGGCCCCTACACAGCCCTTTCCGAAGAAATCCAGCGCACCGTTCTGGCGCAGATCGAAGAAATCCGGCCCGCAGGCTTTTTCTTCCTCAACGATGGCGGTCGGGCAATTTCGCTGCTGCTGCCGTTTTACCTGATCACCGCGCTGTTTGCCGCCACGGTCGTGGCAAACAGGGGGCGCGGCATCGTCATCCTCGCCTTCCTCGTCTTTGGCGGAGTGCTGTCCTTCTGGCAAATCCGCATGTTGAACATGGGGCTTCCGCTGGCAGCGCTCGCCTTTGGCGCAGGCGGCGCTTGGGCACTGGAACAACACAGAACCGGCCTGCGCAACGCAGGCGTTGCAGCCGTCCTGTTCGTGTTGCTGTCCAAACCGCTCGGCGTCGGCTTCATCACCCTGACATGGAAGGGTCCGGGTCCAATCACCGGCCAGACCGCGCAAAGCGACCAATGCAACGAGATCGACCAGTTGGCCCGTCTGGACGAGGCCCCGCCCGGAATCATCTTCAACCCCATCAACATCGGCCCGATCATCCTGTGGGCCACCCGTCACTCCATCACATCCGCCCCCTATCACCGCAGCGCCGATGCCTTTGCCAACGGACTTTTACCCTTTTCCGGCGATGAAGCCGCCCTGCGCGAGGCCGTCGAACGCACAAAGTCGGATTACATCCTTCTGTGCAAAGGCGACATCACCGGCACCAAGGACAGCATCGGTTCCCAGCTTGCCAACGGGGCCGTCCGCGCATGGCTGGCCGATGTTCCCATCAGCGCGCCCAACCTGCGCTTGCTGCGTGTCATCCGGTAAGACCGGTTTGCTTCTACATTCAATACGATTTCGGGGCCGACGGGTGATACGACCTGTCGCGCTTCACCCCTTGCGGATCGTGTCGCCGGGTTCCAGCGTCGGGAACAGTTCGATCACCTCGCCGCCGATCGTGCCTTCGTGCTTTCCCGCAATGATCTGCGCCGCGCGGCGTCCGATCTCGAGCCGGCAGGCGTCCATCGTGGCCAGCCTGCGCGGCAAACCGTCCAGCAACTCGACACCGTTGAATCCGGCAAGGCCAATCTTGCCGGGCACGTCGATTCCCTGTGCAAGGCAGTAAAGCAACCCGCCTGCTCCGATCATGTCATTGGAATAATACAGAAAATCTATGTCGGGTGACCGCTTCAAAATGGCCTCGGTCATCTCGCGGCCTTTCAAAAGCGCCGACCCGCCCGAATAGAACTCGCTATCGGCAAGGGTTAGACCGGCTTTGGCCAAAGCTTCCTCGAACCCTTTCAGCCGTTTGCGGGCGCGGTGGTCATGCGGCATCATCGTGCCCAGAAAGGCGATGCGGCGGTACCCTGCCGCAATGATCGCCTCGGCCATCTGGCGGCCCGCGCGATAGTGCGAAATGCCAACGGCGCTGTCCACGGCCTCGCCGTCGATATCCATGATCTCGACGATGGGTATGCCTGCCTGCGCCAGCATCGCCCGCGATGCCTCGCTATGTTCAAGCCCTGCGACGATCATCCCCGACGGTCGCCACGACAGCATCTCGTAAATCACCGTCTCTTCGCGCTCGGGCGAATAATTGGTGACACCGACCACGGGTTGCAGCCCCGTGTCTTCCAGCGTGTCGGATATGCCCGCCAGCACCTCGGGGAACACCATGTTCGACAGCGACGGGATGATGACGCCGACCAGATTGACCCGCTGCGACGCCAGCGCCCCGGCAATCTTGTTGGGCACGTAACCAAGGCTTCGCGCCGCCTCCAGCACCCTTTCGCGTGTGGCAACCGACACGTCGCCCCTGTTGCGCAATACGCGGCTGACCGTCATTTCGCTGACGCCCGACGCTTCCGACACGTCCCGCAACGTCAGGGTGCGTTTCGGGTCGCTGCTGGTCGGTCTGGTCACGGGGCACGTCCTGATGGAAAGGCATCTCGGGCTATTGTTAGCGAGAAACTTCTCCCTTGTCCAAGCCTGCCCCTTGCGCTAATGTTACCGCTAACAGCACGGGTTTTACCCAAGCTGACGGTATCCTGCGCGTCCTGCAAGCTCTCAACCCAGACGCAACGGACCACGGGGGAGTGGTGGGCCAAACTCACTCCCCCTTTCTTCCCCTTCGACTGACTGTTGCAAGCAAGGCGTTTTCGCCGCAATAAGGGCGCATGGCCTCGTAGCTCAACGGATAGAGCGTCCCCCTCCTAAGGGGAAGGTTGCAGGTTCAAGTCCTGCCGGGGTCACCACCCTTATCAAAACGCGCCAGATTCCCGCATCCCGAATCCATTGCGCCAAGACGGAGCCTGACATGGCAAGCGTGATAGACGACATCGGCGGTGAACCCGTGGTGCGTGCGCTGGTGGAACGGTTTTACGACATCATCGAAACCGCACCCGAAGGGGCCAGAATCCTCGATCTGCATTTTCAGGGCCACGGGCTTTCGCACGTCCGCCCCGAACAATTCGCCTTCCTTTGCGGCTTCTTCGGGGGGCGGCGCTCCTACGCCGAACAGCACGGCCACATGAACCTGCGCGAAATCCACGCCCACGTGCCGATCACCGCCAGCCACGCCGAAGACTGGCTGACTTGCATGTCCCGCGCCCTGAACGACACCGGCATAACCGGCCCCGCACGCGCCAAGATCGACGCGGCATTCCACCGCGCCGCCCATGTGCTGGTCAATACGCCCTAGAAGTCGAGGTTCTCGACATTCAGCGCGTTCTGCTGGATGAACTCGCGCCGCGGCTCCACCACATCACCCATCAGCTTGGTGAAGATGTCGTCGGCTTCCGCCATATCGTCGATCTTCACCTGCAACAGCGTGCGTGCATCGGGGTCCAGCGTGGTTTCCCACAGCTGTTCGGGGTTCATCTCGCCCAACCCCTTGTAGCGTTGCAGCGACAGGCCCTTTTCGCCCTCGGCCAGAATGGACTTGAGCAAGTCGATCGGGCCATGGACAAGCTGTTCACGGTCTTTGCGAACCAGACGCGCCTCTTTGCGATAGATATCGCGGCTTTCCATCGACGCGGCAGACAGCCTCCGCGCCTCGCCTGACCGCAATACGGCCCCGTCAAGCGTGCGCAACTCCTCGACCCCGCGCAGAACGCGGGCCAGCCGGATGCCATGATCCTGCGTGATCCGGCCTGCCCAGCCCTTTTCGTATTCCGCCGCGATCAGGTTCAACCGAAGCGCTACGGTATCGGCCACGGCCTGCAGATCGGCATCGGCCTGACCCGCATCGAAAGCTCCGGCCAAGGCGGCCTGTTCAAGGATGCCACGCGGATAATTGGTCGGAAAGGCGTCCAGCACGCGGCGGAACTGCCGCGCCCCTTCGATCACGCGGCGCAGGTCGGCACCGGCAATCTCTTCGCCATTGCCCAGCCGCAAGATGGCCCCTTCGACACCCATATCGATCAGATAATCTTCCAGCCCCGCTTGGTCCTTGATGTAAACCTCGGACTTGCCGCGCGCGACTTTGTAAAGCGGCGGCTGCGCGATATAAAGGAACCCGCCCTCGATCAACGCAGGCATCTGCCGGAAAAAGAACGTCAGAATCAGCGTGCGGATATGCGCGCCGTCCACATCGGCATCGGTCATGATGACGATCTTGTGGTAACGCAGCTTCTTGATGTCGAACTCGTCCCGCCCGATCCCCGTGCCCAGCGCGGTGATCAGCGTGCCGATCTCTTGGCTGCCCAGCATCCGGTCGAACCGCGCCCGTTCCACGTTCAAGATCTTGCCCTTCAGCGGCAGCACCGCCTGATTGGCACGGCTGCGCCCCTGCTTGGCCGACCCGCCAGCCGAGTCGCCCTCGACCAGAAACAGCTCTGATTTCGCCGGATCGCGTTCCTGACAATCGGCCAGCTTTCCGGGCAAGGACGCCACGTCCAGCGCCGTCTTGCGCCGCGTCAGGTCACGCGCCTTGCGGGCCGCTTCCCGCGCCATCGCCGCTTCGATGATCTTCCCGACAATGATCTTGGCATTGGCAGGGTTCTCTTCGAACCATTCCGCCAGCTTTTCGTTCACAAGGTTCTCGACCGCCGGCCGCACCTCGGAACTGACCAGCTTATCCTTGGTCTGGCTGGAAAACTTCGGATCGGGCACCTTGACCGACAACACGCAGGTCAGCCCCTCGCGGGCGTCATCGCCGGTGAAATCGATCTTCTCGCGCTTTGCGATGCCCGATGTCTGGGCGTAATTGTTGATCGTGCGCGTCAACGCCCCGCGGAAACCGGCCAGATGGGTGCCACCATCACGCTGCGGGATGTTGTTGGTAAAGGGCAGCACGTTTTCGTGGTAGCTGTCGTTCCACCACATCGCGACCTCGACCCCGATGCCGCCACGCTCGCCCGTCATATAGATCGGCTCTGCCATGATCGACGTTTTCGAGCGGTCAAGGTATTTCACATACTCCCGCACGCCACCGTCATAGAACAGCTCGGTATGCAGCGGCTCGGCAGGGCGCTCGTCCTCGACGATGATCCGCACGCCGGAATTCAGGAATGCCAGTTCGCGCAGCCGGTTTTCCAGCGTCTTGAACTGGTAGTCCAGATTGCTGAACGTCCCCTCGGGGATATTCGTCTTGGCCGATGCCAGAAAGCGCACCTCGGTTCCGCGCATGCCCGGCGCGGGGCCGACCTCGTGCACATGCACCACGCAATCGCCATGCTCGAACCGCGCGCGATATTCGGTATCGTTGCGCCAGACCGTCAATTCCAGCCATTCCGACAGCGCGTTGACGACCGAAACCCCCACGCCATGCAGACCGCCCGACACCTTATAGGCATTGCCGCTATCGTCGGTGTTGTTGAACTTACCGCCCGCGTGCAGCTGGGTCATGATGACCTCGGCCGCCGAAACACCCTCTTCCTGATGGATGTCGACCGGAATCCCGCGCCCGTTGTCGCGCACCGAAACCGAACTGTCGGCATGGATCTTCACGCTGACGGCGGTGGCATGGCCAGCCAGCGCTTCGTCGATCCCGTTATCCACCACCTCATAGACCATATGGTGCAGGCCCGACCCGTCGTCGGTGTCGCCGATATACATGCCGGGCCGCTTGCGAACGGCCTCTAACCCCTTGAGAACCTTGATGGAATCGGCACCGTATTCGGCAACGTTCTTGACGGCTTCAGCCATGCGTCGGGGACCCCTGATTTTGTTGGCGGTTTATACTAGGGCCAGCGGGGAATGTCACGCCAAGGACACAAGATATTGCGTCAAACAAAGGGAATCACCAGCCCGACGCAGATCAGCAAGATCCCCGATCCGGTGTTGAGTTTGCGCAGGTTTTCGGCGCTCGACAGCAAGCGCCGCGCACGGTCCAGAAACAACGCAAGGCACAGGTTTCCGGCCATCGGAACCGCGGCAGAAATCGAAATGATCGCCAGCGTATCGGGCCATGTCAGATGCCCCAGATCAAAAAACCCCGGCAGCGCGCCCATATAGAACAGCATGGCCTTTGGGTTGCCAAAGACCACGGCCATCCCGACGGTGAATCCGGCCCAAGCCCCGGGCCGCGTCAGGCGGCTGTCGGCGGATATCGTGGCGACCGGCTTTCTGACCAGCATGATCCCCATGAACAAAAAGACCGCCGCCGCCACCCAGCGCAAAAGCGACAGAAAGTCGCCGTATACGCTTTCGATCCACGTCAACCCCAGCACCGCCGCCAGCGGCCAGATCAGATCGCCCAGCGCCACGCCCACGGCCAAGGGCCAAGCCGCCGCAAAACCGCCCGACAGGCTGCGTGCCGTAAGGGCCACCCAGACCGGGCCGGGAACGGCCCAAAGCGCTGCCATGCCGCCCGCGTAAAGCAGCAACTGGTAAAACGAAACGGTCATGCAGTCTCCGGCAGGGTCAAGGATCCGTCCTCGGCCAGCGGCCAGAACGGGTTCATCGCCACTTCCCATACATGACCGTCAGGGTCGGCCCAATAGCCCGAATAGCCGCCCCAGAACACCTCTTGCGGGGCCTTCAACACGGTTGCGCCTGCGGTCAGCGCCGCGGCATAGGCGGCGTCCACCTCGGCCTTGGTGGCAAAGTTCTGCGCCAGCGTCACAGCCCCCGTGCCCAGCGCAGCACCCGCCCGCCCCTGATCTTCGGCCAGCGCCTCGCGCCCGAACAGCGCCAGCGCCTGCCCGTGCATCTGGTAGAACGCAATCCCCGGCTGGCTTTCGCCATGTTCGCGCCATCCCAACCGCGCATAGAACGCCCGCGCCGCCGCCAGATCGGCCACACCCAGCGTAATCAATGTCAGCCGTTGCTTGTTCATCCGGTCACCTCCGATTGTCCGTCACGCTCTGACACGGTCAGAAATTGCCCCCGCTTGCCAAGTCCGTCAAACAGCGAAGATTCGGTGCCCGTCATCATCGCCTGTGCATCGAGTGTGCATATCTCGTCGTACAGCGCCGCACGTCTTGCGGGGTCCAGATGGGCGGCCACCTCGTCCAGCAGCAGCACAGGTGCTGCCCCGATATCCTGCGCCAGCGCCCGCGCGTTCGACAGGATCAAACTGATCAAAAGCGCCTTCTGTTCGCCCGTCGAACACTGTGCCGCAGGCACCCCCTTGGCCACGTAAACCGCCAAAAGATCGGCCCGATGCGGCCCGACCAGCGTGCGCCCCGCCGCCATGTCGCGCCGCCGTCCCTCGGCCAAGGCGGTGGCCAGATCGGCAGGCTCATCCTCGCCGTCCGGTCCCGTAAGCGTCAGTTCTGCAAAGGGAAAAGCCGTCTCGGCCCCGTCCTGCGCCGCTCCGATCCGCGCCAGCGCCGCCCTGCGGTTCGCCGTCACCTGCGCCCCGCTGGCGGCCATCTGGCCCTCCAGCGCGCCATACCACGCGGCATCCTGCACCATGTCTTTCAGCAGCCGGTTCCTGTCGCGCATCGCCTTTTCATAGGCCAGCACCGCCTCGGCATGATCCGGGAAAAAGCTCAGCACCATCCGGTCCAGAAACCGCCGCCGCCCCTCGGCCGCCTCGGTCCACAGTCGGTCCATCGCCGGCACCAGCCACAGCACCCGCAAGATCCGCCCCAACGCCACCTGCGGCGCCGCCTTGCCATCGATCCGCACCACCCGCGCATCGACCCCTTCGGCAAAGGTCTCGACCTCGTGCCCCCCGCCGATCCCCGCCACGTTGGCGGCGATCTTCCAGCCGATGCTTTCGGGCCTCCGCGCCAATTCGTCCGCCCCGGCCCGCCGCAATCCGCGACCGGGCGACAACAAGGACACCGCCTCCAAGATATTCGTCTTGCCCGCCCCGTTCGCCCCCGAAATGGCAACGGGCCGCCCGTCGAACTCCAGCCGCGCCGCGCGATGGCTGCGAAAATGCGACAGGCCAAGGCGTATTACCATCAGCCCGCCCACACCCGCCTCCAATTTCTGTCTGCAAATATCATCGGGGGTGCGGCGGGCGAGCCCCCCGCCGCCCTGTCAAACACGCATCGGCATGACGACATAGACCGCGCTCAGGTCATTGCCCTCGCGCATCAACGTCGGATCGCCCGACGAGTTGAACAGAAATACCGCGTTCTCGCGGTCAACTTGGCTGGCGATTTCCAGCAAGTATTTGGCGTTGAACCCGATTTCCAGCCGCTCGTCGCCATAGGCCACGGCCAGTTCTTCCTCGGCCGCGCCGCTGTCGGGCGCGTTGACCGACAGCACCAGACGGTCCTCGTCCAGCGACAGCTTCACGGCGCGCGACCGCTCCGACGACACGGTCGCCACACGATCGACCGCCTTGGCGAACTCGGACGCATCGACTTCCAGCCGCCGCGTGTTTCCGGTCGGGATGACGCGGGTGTAATCGGGGAACGTCCCGTCGATGACCTTCGAGGTCAGCGTGATGGCCGGCGTGGCAAAACGCACCTTGGTTTCAGAAACCGAAACCGCAATCGTCGCGTCATCGTCATCAAGCAGTTTGCGCAGTTCGCCCACCGTCTTGCGCGGCACGATCACGCCGGGCATCGCCTGCGCCCCCTCGGGCAGCGGAGCATCGATCCGCGCCAGACGGTGCCCGTCGGTCGCAACGCAGCGCAGCACCGCTCCGCTTTCTGCCGTCGAGGTGTGCATGTAAACGCCGTTCAGATAATAGCGCGTCTCTTCCGTCGAAATGGCAAACTTCGCCTTGTCGAACAACCGGCGCAGCACCGGAGCGGGGGCCGAGAAGTTCGTCGAATATTCCGAAGTCGCCATCACCGGAAAATCTTCCTTGGGCAGCGTGGCCAGGCTGAACGTCGACCGCCCCGCCGTCACCGTCAAACGCCCCGTCGCGCCGTCTTCCGTCAGGTTCACAAGCGACCCGTCGGGCAATTTGCGAACGATCTCGTGCAACATGACCGCCGAAACCGTGGTCGCTCCGGCGCGTTCCACCATCGCAGGGGCGCGATCGACCACCTCGATATCAAGATCGGTCGCCCGAAGACTGACCTGATTACCCTCGGCCTCGATCAGAACGTTGGCAAGGATCGGAATGGTGTTACGACGCTCGACAACCGATTGCGCCTGCGCCAGCGCCTTCAGCAAAGTGCCGCGTTCGATCGAGAATTTCATCGTCCGTTCCCATCCATCTTGCCCCGACGCGCCCCGCTGACGCGCCCCGCTCGGGGAGAGTGAAATTAGCTGCTTTGCGGCCTTTCACAAGCGGTTTGGCACGTGTTGTTCCAGTGACACGCCGAAAAAGTCACATCCTTGGCCCTATTGGCACGGCTCGACGATCCGAAGATCGTAGGTTGCCTTTCCAACCATGCCTTCGGCCATCGGTTGCGGCGTCAAAACCACCTTCAGGTCGCACTCTTGCGTGCGCACCGTCCATTCGTCACCGCCGTCCTTGGCCGTGCCGCTATTGCTGACGGACCCGACCGGCGCCTGCCGCAGCGCATCGGCAACCTCGGCGTTGTTCAGGATCGTGCCGATCTTTTCGGCGCTGTCATAAAAGCCCGACAGGGCCGCAGCTGCGGGCGTCGCCACACAAACCATCACACATAGACAAAACACCCGCATCCCGTCACCCCTTGCACGCCTTAACCCTGCAGCTGCCGACGCAGCATCTGCAAATCATCCGCCATCTGGCTATCGGTCGCCATCAACTCCTCGATCTTGCGCACTCCGTGCATGATCGTGGTGTGGTCACGCCCCCCGAACCGCCGCCCGATCTCGGGCAGGCTACGCAGGGTCAGTTGCTTTGCCAGATACATCGCAATCTGCCGGGGCCGCGCAATGTTGCGAACCCGCTTCGGTCCGATCATGTCGGACAGGCGGATGTTGTAATGCTCGGCCACCTTGCGTTGGATTTCCTCGATCGTCAGCTTGCGGTCGCTGGCGCGCAGAATGTCGGCAAGGCAATCCTGCGCCAGCTCCAACGAAATCTCGCGCCCCACCAACGAGGCAAAGGCGAACAGCCGCGTCAACGCGCCTTCCAGCACACGCACGTTGGTCGTGATGCGATGGGCAAGGAATTCAAGCACCCCGTCGGCAATCACCAGCCCTTTGTACTGGGCGCGATACAGTTCCACCTTTTGTTGCAGAATACCCAGCCGCAGTTCGTAATCCGTGGGGTGCAGGTCGACAACCAACCCGCATTGCAGACGCGATTTGATGCGGTCTTCCAGATCCTTGATCTCGCCCGGCGCACGGTCCGCCGATATGACAATCTGCTTGTTCTGGTCCACCAGCGCATTGAACGTGTGGAAGAATTCTTCCTGCGTCGAATCCTTGCCCGCGATGAACTGCACGTCATCGACCATCAACACGTCGACCGAGCGGAAGATTTCCTTGAAATCCATCACCTGACGCTCGCGCAAGGCTTGCACGAAACGGTACATGAACTGTTCGGCCGACAGGTAAAGCACACGCAGGTGCGGCTGGCGTGTCTGCAGTTCATGGGCAATGGCATGCATCAGGTGCGTCTTGCCCAAGCCCACGCCGCCATAAAGGAACAGCGGGTTGAAACTGACAGGCCCACCCTCGGCCACGCGCCGCGCGGCGGCATGGGCCAATTCGTTGGGCTTTCCCACCACGAAACTGTCAAAGGTAAACCGCGAGTCAAGCGGCGCGCCCGGCATCTCCTCGGTTTCGGCTCGTGGCTTTGCTGCGGGGCGCGGGGCCGGTTTGGTCGCAGCCGCCACTGCAGGTGCCTTCTCGGGCGCACGCGCCATGCGGCCCGCTTGACCCACGGCAAATTCGACGCGGTCTGCCGACATGCCCGAAGTGTTCAGATGCGACAGGATATGATCCGCAAAATTGCGCGAAACCCAGTCGCCAAAGAACGAGGTCGGAACCTCGAATCGCGCGACCCCACGGTCAAGCGTGCGCAGTGTCAGGGGTTCGATCCAGGTGACATAGTTATTCCGCCCAACCCTTTTGACCAGTTCTTCACGAACCAATCCCCAAGTTTCGTTTACCATCGTTTTCTGACCCGTCCGATGAGGTGCTTTTAAAATGGGGAAGTCCCCTGCGCCTCTTTTGTTGTTTCACCACTCACACACCCCGACGAAGCACTTCAACAGGCCATCGGAGTTGCCTCCGACAAGCAATAATACCCGATCGGTGCGCCCGACCCTGCTTCCCCAAGAAACAAGCCCGAACGCGCCGTTACCGGCATCAAAGCCGGACATTCCAGACCAACCGGGAATCGGCTCGCGCCGGACCGGTCAATGCGGCTATGTGTTCTGCAAAAAGCAGCAGACAGCACAACCCGTTGATCGCAAACCATTTATATCAGGAACCACTTGGCTTGGCAGCTTGGCTGTCCCGAAATTTCCGGTCTACGATCCCGTTATGTCCCCCAAGACGAAGTGAATCGCAGAGCAACGGTAGCAAGCCCGTGAACACGTCCGCAACCGATCTTCGCGCTTGACAGAAGGTTGCCTGAACCGAATCCAAACCCCTGTGCAAATGCGCCACGCGACCCCGATAGCTAGCGAACCGGACAGCCTTGAATCGACTTGGATTTACGTTCGAAAGGCGGTGCGGGGTCGAACGAAAGAAAAAAGGCGCAACCCTTCGGTTGCGCCCTGCGATTCTTTTTCGATGCCGGAAAATCAGGCCGAAGGCGTCGCCGTTGCCAGCACTTTGACGCGGTGCGCCAGACGCGAGATCTTGCGCGACACGGTGTTGGCATGCAGCACGCCCTTGGACACGCCACGCTGCAGCTCGGGCTGGGCGTTCTTCAGCGCTTCGGCGGCGGCGGTCTGGTCGCCGGATGCCAAAGCTTCCTCGACCTTGCGCAGGAAGGTGCGGATACGCGAACGGCGGGCTTTGTTGATCGCATAGCGCGTTTCGGACTGGCGGGCGCGCTTTTTGGACTGGACGGTATTTGCCATCTGGCTGTGTTCCTAGGGTCTGTCGTTACAAATCGGTTGCGAAATAGACCCAAGGCCCCGTCTGAAGAAACGGGAATCATCTTGCCTAAGCGGGCCCACGCGCATGTGCCGTGGCCTTTAGGGCAATTTTCCACGAAAGGAAACAGGAAAATAAGGGCTCAGCGGTCTCGGAACTGCGGTTCGCGCTTTTCCAGAAAGGCGGCCATACCCTCTTTCTGGTCTTCCGAAGCGAACAGCGCGTGGAACGTCCGGCGCTCGAACAGCAGCCCCTCGCGCAGGCTCGATTCCTGTGCCCTGTTGACGGCCTCTTTGATCGCCATCGCGGCGAGCATGGATTTCTGCGCGATTTTCGTCGCGGCTTTCATCGCCTCGGCCATCAGCTCTTTGACCGGAACAACGCGGCTGACCAGCCCCGACCGTTCCGCCTCGGCTGCATCCATGAAGCGTCCGGTCAGGTTCATATCCATCGCCTTGGCCTTGCCCACCGCCCGCGTCAGGCGCTGTGTGCCACCCATTCCAGCGCAGATGCCAAGGTTGATCTCGGGCTGCCCGAACTTGGCACTGTCGGCCGCGATGATGAAATCGCACATCATGGCAAGCTCGCACCCGCCCCCCAGACAATACCCTGACACGGCGGCGATGACCGGTTTTCGGACCCGCCCGATCGCCTCGGCCTCGGGGCCGAACAGATCGTCGAAGAACACGTCCGTGTAGCCCTTGGTCGCCATCTCGCGAACATCGGCCCCTGCGGCAAAGGCCTTTTCCGATCCGGTCAGGATGATGCAGCGCACACGTTCGTTCGCATCTGCAGCCGCCAGCGCCACAGCCAGTTCCTGCATCAGCTTGGTGTTGAGCGCATTCAACGCATCCGGCCGGTTCAACCGGATCGTTGCGATGTCATCCTCGACCTCGACAAGCAGCGTCTCATAGGCCATGGCGTCCCCCGGTTAAGTGTCGGGCTATGTGGTAGCAGCAAGCGGACCTTTGGCAAGTCACCTCTGGCAAGACGGGCAATAGAAGGACGACCGCCCCGACTGGACCAGCCGCGCCACGCTCGTGCCGCAACCCGCCGTCAGACAGGCTTCGCCTTCGCGCCCGTAAACCTGAAAACTATGCTGGAAATACCCCAGTTCCCCGTCCGCTTGCCGATAGTCGCGCAGCGACGATCCGCCTGCCGTAATCGCCTCGGTCAACACCTCGCGGATGATCGGCACCAGACCGGAAACCTGCCGCTTCGTCAGTTTGCCCGCCTTGGTCGCCGGATGGATACGCGCCCGATAGAGCGTCTCGCACACATAGATGTTGCCCAGACCCGCCACGACATGCTGGTCGAGCAGCGCCGATTTGATCGGCGTGTTCCGGTCGCGCAGCTTTGCGACCAGATAGGTTTCGTCGAATACGTTCCCCAAAGGCTCGGGCCCCAGAACCGCCAACAACGGGTGCGCCTCGGCCTGTGCCGTCGCCATCAGGTCCATCGCCCCGAAGCGCCGCGCGTCGTTGAATGTCACCCGCGCGCCGCCTTCGATGTCGAACACCACATGGTCGTGCTTTTCCGGTGCCGGATGCGCGTGATGCCATTCGCCCAGCACCGCGCGCCCCGCTTCCGGCGCCGAAATCAGCATCCGCCCCGACATGCCCAGATGCACCAGAAGCGTCTCGCCGGTGGACAGGTCAGCCAGAATATACTTCGACCGCCGCCGCAGCGCCAATATCCGCGCGCCGGTCAGCCGTTCGGCCATGCGTTCGGGAAAGGGCCAGCGCAGGTCGGCACGGTTCACCTGCGCCTGCGCGATCACCCGCCCCTCCATCACCGGAACAAGTCCGCGGCGAACGGTTTCAACTTCGGGCAGTTCGGGCATGGCAGGTCCTGATGACATTGGGGCGCATTGCAGCGCCCGACTTCAGCCCTATAAGGAAGGGGCGAAGCAAGGAACGGCAAGAGCAGATGACCGACGACACGCCGCAGGGCACCACCCATTTCGGTTTCCAGACCGTCGACGAAGCGGCCAAGGCCGGCATGGTGCATGGCGTCTTCACCCGCGTCGCCAGCCGCTACGACATCATGAACGACCTGATGTCGGGCGGCGTCCACCGTTTGTGGAAAGACGCGATGATGGACTGGCTGTCCCCGCGCCCCGGCCAGCGCCTGCTCGATGTGGCGGGCGGCACCGGTGACGTTGCCTTCCGCTTCCTCAAACGCGCGCCAGGTTCGTCGGCGGTGGTGCTCGACATGACCGAATCGATGCTGGTCGAGGGCCGAAAGCGGGCCGAGGCCGAACGTCAGGCCGAGCGCCTGAACTGGATCGTCGGCGATGCCATGGCGCTTCCGCTGCCTGCCAATTCCTTCGACGTTTACACGATCAGCTTCGGCATCCGGAACGTGACCCGGATTCAGGACGCGCTGGCCGAGGCTTACCGCGTCCTGCGTCCCGGCGGCAGGTTGATGGTGCTGGAATTCAGCCAGATTCCGAATGCGATGATGCAAAAGGCCTATGACCTTTATTCCTTCAACGTCATCCCCGTCATGGGGCAGATCGTTGCCAATGACCGCGACAGTTACCAATACCTCGTCGAATCCATCCGCAAATTCCCCGATCAGGAAACCTTTGCCGGCATGATCCGCAGCGCAGGCTTCGGTCAGGTGAAATACCGCAACCTGACCATGGGTGTCGCGGCCCTTCATTCCGGCTGGAAGCTGTAATGCGCGGCCCCCACAACATCTGGCGTCTTATCATCACGGGCGCCACGTTGGAACGTACCGGTGCGATGGACGTGGTGCTAGAAGCGTTCCGCGCTCCGCCCCGTCTGCGCATCCTTGCCCATATCGTCGGCTGGCCATTCAAATGGCTGGGTCTAAAGGGCGACCCCGCCCTTCCGCCCGCCACCCGCGCGCTGACGGCGCTTGGACCCGCCTATATCAAGTTCGGCCAGATCCTGTCGACCCGCCCCGATGTGGTCGGCGAGGAGCTGGCGCAGCAACTCAAATATCTGCAAGACAGCTTGCCGCCCTTTTCGACCGACGTGGCCAAAGCGATGATCGAGGCCGAGTTGGAAGTACCGGTCAATCAGGTCTTCAGCGAGTTTTCCGAACCCGTCGCCGCTGCGTCCATCGCACAGGTCCACCGCGCCCGCCTTGCCGAAACCGGCGAGGAAGTGGCGGTCAAAGTGCTGCGTCCCAACATCGAACGCGCCTTTCGCACCGACATCGACGCTTTCTACCTGATCGCCCGCACCATCGAAATCGTCGCCCCCGCCTCGCGCCGCCTGCGCCCGATGGACGTCATCGCGCATTTCGAAGGCGTGGTGATGGGCGAACTCGACCTGCGGCTGGAATCGTCCGCCGCCGCCGAATTTGCCGCCAATACCGAAAAAGACGAAGGCTTCCGCGTCCCCAAGCCCATCTGGTTCCTGTCGGGCCGCACGGTGATGACGCTTGGCTGGGCCGAAGGTTTCGGCATGAATGACAACGCCGCCATCGACGCGGCAGGGCTTGACCGCAAACAGCTGGCCGCCCGCGTGCTGCAACTCTTCCTCAGCCACGCCCTGCGCGACGGCTATTTCCATGCCGACATGCACCAAGGCAACCTCAAGGTCGGGGCCGATGGCGCGATCATCGCCTATGATTTCGGAATCATGGGCCGGATCGACGAATACACACGCCGCGTCTATGCCGAAATCCTGATGGGTTTCATCCGCAAGGATTACCGCCGCGTGGCCGAGGTGCATTTCGAGGCAGGGTATGTCCCCGCCGACCGTGACATCGACGAATTCGCCCGCGCCCTGCGCGCCGTGGGCGAACCGATCTTCGGCATGGATGCCAGTCGCATCTCGATGGCCCGTCTTTTGGCCTATCTCTTCGACGTGACCGAACGCTTCGGCATGCAAACCCGCACCGAACTGATTCTGTTGCAACGCACGATGGTGGTGGTGGAAGGAGTGGCCCGTTCGCTAGACCCGCATATCAATATCTGGCAGGTCGCCCGCCCCGTGGTGGAAAGCTACGTGGCCAAGAATATCGGCCCCGCCGCCCTGCTGCGCGATCTGGCGCAAACCGCGCGAATCCTGTCACGCTTCGGCCCGAAACTGCCACGTCTGGTCGAAGCCGCGCTTATCGCTCAGGCCGAACCGACCAAGCTTTTGGTCAAGGTGCGCCGCCGGTCGCGCTGGTATTTGATTCCGCTGGCCGTGCTGATCTTTGGCGCGGGCATCGGGCTAGGCAAGTTCCTCTAAAGCACCAATCGCAGCGCGGCGGCATAATCGACATCGCCCCGCTTCGCTTTCCACGCGCAATGCGCCGCGATCCGCCATTGATAGACCGGCATCATCAAGCGCGCCCGCTCGACGACAGCGGCGTCGGGATAGGCATCAAGGAAGGATCGCGCAAAACTGGCATCGACCAAAGCACCGGTATAAAGCCACCACATCGCAGGCGACAAAAAGGTGCACAGGTCTTCGGCAGGGTCACCCAACGCCGGACATTGCCAATCGATCAGGATCGGTCCCGATCCGGTCCGAAGCACGTTTCCCGCCACCACGTCGGCATGAATGGGAACTGCCGGAACCGCGCCCAGTTGCGGATCGGGGGGCGGATCGGGCAGCGGACAGATGCGACGCGCGTCGTCAAGAACCGCGGCGCTGCCATTCGGGGCCGCCCTGAAGCTTGTCACCGCGACCCTTGATCCGTGCAACCTGTGCAGCATTCGGGCGACAGGCGCAGGATCGCCTGCCCCCCAGGCCGAACCCGTCACATGGTCATAAATCAACCAGTCCGAACCGGCCGCCCGCAGTTGCGGGGCCAGACCGGACGAAGCGAACAACGTCAGCGCCCGTGCCTCGGCTGCGGCATCATTGGGGAAAAGCGGCGAAGCCGCCGCCGGATCGAACCGCTTTACGGTGAACGCACCCACGCGCCACAGCCGGTTGGTCCGCCCGCCCGCCAAGGGGTGCCAAGCCGCGCCGACCAATTCCGGATCGAGCCGTATCAGTGCCTGTTCCGGCGTATCTGCCATCCTGTCCATGCGCCGGACGCTTAACCGCTTTCGCGCCCCGCGCAAGGGTCAGGGCATGCGCAGTGCCGTCACGTCGGTTGCCTTTACCTGCACGCCGCCCGCAAGTACCAGCACGACCCCGTTCGCATCGCGTCGCGCTTCGGTAATTCGGGCGTAGCTTTCCACCGGATCGCTGCGCAAAAGCGTATCACCGGCCCGGCTTTCCAGCGTCAGACTGTACGCGCCCCGCGGCAGGGGGTCGCCTGCAACATCCGCACCGAACCATTGATACGGCGCGCTGCCCAGCGGCACATCTTCGCGCGCCATCACCGTGCCTTCGCTGTCGCGCACCACAAGCGTTGCACGATCGGCCATCGCCGCCGAAGCGGGCAAAACGGTCAAAGGCGCCCCGTCGAACCAGACGGGCGCGGCGACCCGCGCCTCTTGTCCAACCCAGCCCGCAAGCTGCGCCATATTCGACACGTCGCCTTGCGCCGCCAAATCCCCGAGCAACTGGTTCGTCTTGACCTGCTGCTCGACCCCGGAAAACGTTGCCAACTGCACGGCATAATCGGCGCTTTCAATCGGGTTCATCGGGTCCTGATTGGTCATCTGCACCGTCAGCATCTTCAGAAACGTATCGAAATCTGCGCTGATTGCGGGCTTTTGCGCCTGCACCTGCCTGTTCCCGACCTGCGTAATCTCCATTCCAGCCTCCTTTCAAAGCCTTAGATCAAGGCCGCTTTTCCTGCGGTCCCGCTTTTCCAGAACCGCCCCTTCGACAGCATGATCTTCGAACGCGGCATTGGGCCTTTGCGGCGGTCGGTCCTGCCCGCCGCCCCATGACCCCGAAAACGAAAAGGTTGCCCCCGAAAACCCCGCCTGTTTGAACTCGACCGCCAATTGGTCAGCATGGCGGCGCAAGATATCGAGCGTTTCCGGCCGCTCGACCGTCAGTGCGACATGAAGCCTGTCGCCCTGTTCGCGCATCTCGAAACGCACCGCACCCAGCTCATGCGGGGCCAGCACAACCGTCACCGGCCCTTCGTCGGGCAGGCGCGCCACAGCAGCGGCCAGATCGGGCATGTTCTGCATCACAAGGGCAGTTCGCAACCCGACCCCATGCGTCGTAGACCCATGCCACAGCCCACCCTGCCGCGGGGTCTGGTCGATAGGCACCGGAACGAACGCCCCAGTGCCGTCATCGCTAGCATAAAGCGTGTCCGGCTTTGGCACCGCTGGTATCATTTCCCGGGCGGACAGGGTGGCGGCGGCCTCGACCACCAACTGCGGTTCGTCCGGCGCAAGCCGTCCGACCGGCGCCGCACGTTCGGCAACGCGTGCGGCAGGGCTGCCCGTCGGCGCAGCAAAGCCAGCGACAGCAATAGGCACGGGCGCAGACGCGACGTGGTGACCCTGTGACGCCAAAGGCTCCGGCGCTGCGTCATCCCCGCCTGGCTCGGACGGGGGCAAAGCGCTTTCATCCCGCTTGGCCCGTTCAGGCATCGGCGCATCTGGCAGCGGGCCGGTCGGCCCCGCATCCGGCAGCGCCACCGCCTTCCCCGCCTCTCGCCCCGCCTCTGGCGGCTGGTCACCCATCCCGGACCGCACGACGGGCAAAGCGGCGACCGTTTCGGGGACGGTCAGTTCCGGATGCCGCGGAAAGCGGGCACCAACCGCAAAAGTCTTATCCTCTGGCTGTGCGTGCCCGCGTGGCAATGTCTGTTGGCCCGATGACACCTCTTGCAGCGTTTCGTCGTCCTGTCCAAAAGCAACGGGCATTATTTGTGGTGCCGCCGCAAGATCGGCCACGACCCGTGGCACCAATTCCTGCGCCTTTGCCTGTGGCGCGAACGGTTTGGCTTTGCCATCTTGGTGCGATGCCGGAACAGGCGGCGCGAAAACGCGGCCCACGGGCAGATCGACAGCTTTTCCACCCCGCTCTGCCGGAGCCAAAGCGACCTTATCTTCCCCCGAAATCCTGCTCTCCCCGTCCGGCGCTTTGGTCACCGCCCTTTCTTCGTCACGATGCGCTTCACCATCAGCGGCGATCACTGGCCCTTGTTGCACTTGGCCAAAGGCAGCGATCGGCACGGGTATAAGCACCAGCGCCACCGGCACGGCATAGCAATCCGCACCCCCGTCAGCCGGCTCGGTCTCATTTGCTTCGACCGTTTCGCGGTTGGCGCCTTGCGCCCCGTCATCGGCCAGCGGGGATAGGGTAAGCCCGTCCACTTCGCCCGAAAGCACGGCTTTCGGAGCGGCGTTTGCGAACACCTGCCCAGACGCCAATGCCTGAAACAGGCAGACCGATAACGCCCCATCGTCGCCCGTCGCCGCAACAGCGCCATCCGGCGCGGGCGCGGGCGCGGGCGCGGGCGCGACCTGCATCAACGTCTGTTCCACCGCTGGCAAGGCAAAGACTGCATCGAAAAGCCCCTCGGCCAGTTTGTCTTGTACAACCGGCACAGGCAGCGGCACCATCGCTCCGGTCTGAAAATCCACCTCGATCATGCTGCTGTCGCTCCGCTTGGTGTGCCGACCATGCGGTAAATGCGTTTCGAAATTCTTTACCCGATCCGCCCATGTTGGCCTCGATCCAGAATGGAGCGCCCGATGATCGATCCGGTACACACAACCCAATCAAACCCCCTGCGCGCCAAAGCGGCCGAGCTTGAAACCGCTTTCCTTGCGGAAATGCTCGGGGCTGCGGGTCTGGCACCCCTGCAAGGGGCTTTCGGTGGCGGCATGGGGGAAGAACAGTTTTCGTCTTTCCTGCGGGAAGCTCAGGCCAAAGCCATGGTCAAAGCAGGCGGAATCGGTCTGACAGAAGCCATCTTTCGCGCGTTGGGAGGTGATGATGTCACCCCTTGAAGAAATTCTGACGCGCCTGACCGATGCCATCAGACAGGCCGACTTCCCGCAAATTTCGGCTCTTTCGGCGATGTTAGAGACAGTTTCACCCCCCGAATCGCCAGCCGCGCTACGCCGTGCCGCGCGTCTGGCACGCGATAATGGCTTGGCCCTTGCCGCATCGTCCCGTGGCCTGCGCGCAGCGCAACGGCGCATCGCCGAGCTGCGCAGCGGACCGTCCCTGACAACATACGACCGCTCCGGCCGCAAACAGTGCCACACGCGTGACAACGGGCCGACGCATCGGCTTTGAGTCGAATTGTCGGCACTTGCTCGTCGCCGTTAGCAAAGGCTTAGGACGCGTGCTGTTCAGTGATCCCTGCATCCCGGACGGGGTGGCGCGGCACACACCGCACCGGCCAGAAGCCGCCATTTCCAACACGGGTGCCGAAACGGCACCCCGGCACAGGACGCAAACATGTCTTCGATCCTTACGAACTCCAGCGCGATGGTCGCCCTTCAGACCATGAAATCCATCAACGCAGGTCTGGGCAAGACCCAGGCCGAAATCTCGACCGGAAAGTCGGTCGGCAGCGCCAAAGACAACGCCGCCGTCTGGGCCGTGTCCAAAGTCATGGAATCCGATGTCGAAGGGTTCAAGGGCATCTCGTCCAGCCTGTCGCTCGGCTCGTCGACGGTCGCCGTGGCACGGCAGGCATCGGAAACCGTGACGAAGCTGCTGACCGACATGAAGGGCAAGATCGTCGCCGCGCAGGAAGATAACGTCGACCGGACCAAGATCCAGACCGATATCGTCGCGCTGCGCAGCCAGATCGAATCGGTGGTCGGCGCGGCGCAGTTCAACGGCCTGAACCTGGTCAACGGCAGCCAGACCAGCGTTGACGTGCTGTCATCGCTTGACCGGTCGTCGACGGGCGTGTCGGCCTCGTCGATCACCGTCACGGCACAAGACCTGTCGACCGGTGAATACGCCGCGAACGACATTTTCAGCGCCAGCACCGGCGGCACCATCTCGGGCGCAGCCGACACCTTCGTGCTGTCGCTCGACAGTGCAGGCGGCAGCGACGACATCACCATTGCCGATGGCACCAACGCTTGGGCAGCAGGCGACAAGATCACCATGCGCATCGGTGACAAGACCGCGTCCTACACCGTGTCGGACTCCGACATCACCAGCGGCAACAACAGCGTCCCCGACCTGATTGCCGTCGGGATGAAGAATTCCATCGATGCGCTCAAGATCAGTGGACTGACCGTCGATTTCGACAGCGCAGACCCCGGCAAGCTGACCTTCACCAACGACAGCGACAACGACCTTGCCGTCAGCGGTCAATACCGCAACGCCGGTTCGGGCGGGCTGGGCGCGCTGGCCTCCATCGACGTCTCCACGGCGAACGGGGCGACCACGGCGCTTGGCAGCATCGAAACCATGCTGCAAACCTCGATCGATGCGGCGTCTTCGTTCGGTTCGGTGCAGAAACGCATCGAGACGCAGGGCGAATTCGTCAGCAAACTGACCGACTCGCTGAAAATGGGAATCGGCACACTGGTCGATGCCGATATGGAGGAAGCCTCGGCCCGCCTTCAGGCGCTTCAGGTCCAGCAGCAGCTTTCCACACAGGCCTTGTCCATCGCAAACCAGCAGCCGCAGAACCTTCTGTCGCTCTTCCGCTGAGCAAAGCGGGGCCGGCCACGACCGGCCCCGGTTTTCCTGACCTGCAACCCCGGCGGAGTCTTTCATGACAGTTCATCTGATGGCACAGCGGGCCTATGCCCGCCCCGATGTTTCCGCGCGCAACCCCCGCGCTGTGGAATACGACCTTTTGGCCCGCAGCACGGCCGACCTTTCAGCCGCATGGCTGCGACGCGATACCGAATTTGGTGCCCTTGCCCGCGCGCTCGATGCCAACCTGCGGCTCTGGACGGTTCTGGGTGCCGATGTGGCCGACCCCGGAAATGCCTTGCCGCAATCGCTGCGTGCACGCCTTTTCTATCTTTACCAATTCACCGCCGGTCACAGCCGCGCCATTCTCGACGGTCGGGCCACGCCGGGCGCGTTGATCGATATAAACACCGCCGTCATGCGCGGCCTGCGTGGCGAAGGGGGGCAGGCATGAGCGGACTTGTCCTGAAACTCGGTCCCCACGAACGGGTGCTTATCAACGGCGCGGTCATCGAAAATGGCGACAAGCGGTCGCGCATCGCCGTTATGACGCCAAACGCCAAAATCCTGCGGCTGCGCGATGCGATCCATCCCGAAACCGCCAACACGCCCGTCCGGCGCGTCTGCTATCTGGCGCAACTGGTCCTGACCGGCGATGCCGACGCCGCCGACATCCGCTTGCAGGTTCTGCGCAGCATCGAACAACTCAGCCAGATCCTGACAGATCCTGACAGCAGATCGCAACTGACGCTTGCGTCGCAGGCGGTCCTGTCGGGCGAATACTACCCGACACTCAAAGCCCTGCGCGCCCTGCTTCCGCGCGAAGAACGATTGATGGCAGCCGTTCCATCATGAGCTTTTCGCCGGTTCTGCCTGCCACGGGCACGCTGGGGTGGAGCTTTCTTCAGCGCACCTCGGCGACCCAACAGGCTGCGCTTGCCAAATCGCCCGAAATCCAGCGCGACGCCGATTACTTTCGCAGCCGCATTGCCAAGGTCGAAACGGCCGATCAGCTTGTCGCAGACCGCCGCCTCTTGCGCATCTCGCTCGAGGCGTTCGGTCTCGACGCCGACCTCGACAGCCGCGCGTTCATCCGCAAGGTTCTTTCGGAAGGAACGCTCACGGCAGGGGCTTTCGCCATGCGCCTTGCCGACCCGCGCTACAAAGCGCTAAGCGCGGCCTTCGGCTTTGGTGATTTTCCAGTCCCGAACACCCGACTGTCCGATTTTGCCGACAAGTTCCTGGCCCAATGGCAAACCCGCCGCTTCGAAGCCGCCGTTGGCGAACAGAATGACGATTACCGCCTTGCCCTGAATGCCAAGCGCGAACTGGCGGCACTATCGGCAAGCACATCGTCCGAAACGACGAAATGGCTCAGGGTCATTTCCAACACGCCCCTGCGCAAGGTCGTGCAAAAGGCTTTCAACCTTCCAGACAGCTTCGTAGGCCTCGACCTCGACCGTCAGGTAAGCGTGCTGAAAGATCGGGCAACCGCCACCTTCGGGTCATCCGGCGTGTCGCAATTCTCGGACCCTGCCAAGACAGAAGAACTCGTCCGCCGCTTTCTGGTTCGCAGCGAACTGTCTGCCGTGGCAACGAACTCTCCGGCGCTGGGCCTTTTGCTTCAGACACGCAACTTTGCGCGCCGCATCTGAACCGCCTATGCCTGCGCCAAGACCTGCGCCAACCGCGCAAAACTGGCGTCATTCCCGCCATGCGGGGCATCTTCGGCAAGGAACCCGTCAAGATGGGGATACAGGCGGATGGCACGGTCGGTCAGCGGGTCCGATCCCGCCGCGTATAGGCCCGCCTGCACCATCAATTCAGCCCTGTCCCATGCGCCAAGTAACCATCGCACCTCGGCTATCGCCGCGTTTTCCTCCGCCGAAGCGCAGTGCGGCAAGCTTCGCGATACCGAGCGCAACAGATCGATGGCCGGATACCTTCCGCGTTCGGCAATCTTGCGGTCAAGCACCACATGCCCGTCGATCGTCCCGCGCAAAATGTCGGCCACCGGCTCGTCCATGTCCGATCCGGCGACCAGCACGGAAAACACCGCCGTAATATCGCCCGCGTCACCCGCCCCAGGCCCCGCCCGCTCGGCCAGCGACATCAATGCATGGCTCAGTGACGGCGGATAGCCCCGCAACGCCGCCTGTTCACCCGCCGCGACCGCCACCTCGCGGTGCGCCTCGGCAAAGCGGGTGATGCTGTCGGCCAAAAACAGCACATGCGCGCCGCGCTCGCGGAAATGCTCGGCAACTGTCATCGCAGACAACACGCAGCGGCGGCGCACCAGCGCCGATTGGTCTGATGTCGCGGCGATGACGACGGCCCGCGCCATTCCCTCGCGCCCCAGCACATCCTCGACAAAGCCACGCAGCTCGCGCCCGCGCTCCCCCACCAGTGCGACCACGACCACATCGGTTTCGACACCCTGCGCAAAACGGCCAAGCAAGGACGACTTGCCAACGCCAGACCCAGCGAACAGCCCGATCCGCTGGCCGCGCACCAGCGGCAAAACCGTATCGAACACGGCCAAACCCGTCGACAGCCGCTCGCCCAACCTGCGCCTTTGCCCGGCAGCGGGGGGCGGTGCCAAAAGCGACCGGGAAACGGGGCCCGGAAACAGCGGCCTTCCATCCAGCGGCCTGCCATCGGGGTCGATGACCCGCCCGATCCAACTGTCATCGGGGGCCAGAAAAGACGGTCCCAGATGCATCACCGCTGCACCGATCGCCACACCCTCGGCAGGCGCATCGGGCAACAGCGTCAACGAGTCGGGTAGCAGCCCGATCACTTCGGCGCCCAGATCCCCGATCCGCACACGATCACCAAGGGCGGCCACCTGCGACAGACCCGCCACCTGCAAGGTTCCGGCTCCCACAGCCGTAACGCGCCCGATCCGGCAAACCGGACGGATCGCGGCTATCCGCCCGCGCAGACTGTCGAAAGCGCCTTCACCCATCGCATTTTCCTTTGCGGCCTAAACCCTTCCTTAGCGAATCGGCCTTAATCCTTGGTGAAGGTAATCGAGGGAGAAGCCCGAGATGTTTGAAAAGCTGGAACTCACCCGTATGGCGCAATCGCTTGCCGCCCATGCGGGGGCACGCATGGGCCTCTTGGCCCAGAATGTCGCAAATGCCGACACACCGGGTTTCAAGGCCCGCGACCTGCCGGAATTTTCGCAGGTCTTCGCTGCGCAAGCGTCCGACACCCCGCAAACCCTTGCCCTTTCCGCCGACCCCAACGGCAACACCGTCTCGCTTGAAGATCAGATGGTCCGCATGGCCGATGTGCGCCAAAGCCATGAAATGGCGCTGGCAATCTATCGGTCGACCTCGGGCATCATACGGGCGGCGCTCGGGCGCGGGGGGCAATGATGGTCTCGCTTGGCTCTGCCCTTCAATCGGCCGCCTCGGGGATGGAGGCGCAATCTGCCCGCCTGCGGCATCTGTCCGAAAACATCGCCAATGCCGATACGCCGGGCTACCGGCGCAAGACCGCGGCCTTTACCGAAGCCAACGGCGGCCGGGTCGCCACGGGGCCGGTCATGCTTGACCGCGCGCCGTTACAAAGCATCTACGATCCCGGCAACCCGCTTGCCGATGATACCGGTCACTATGACGGCTCGAATGTCGATCTGGTGATCGAACTGGCGGATGCGCGTGAAGCACAGCGCAGCTACGAGGCGAACCTCAAACTGTTCGATCAGGCGCGGCAAATGACGCAAAGCCTGTTCGATCTGATCCGCCGCTAGGAAAGGGCAGGTCTAGAATGGACATCCGCGCCCCCTTTGCCGCAGCCGCCTATGCGCAGGCCAAAGCCACCGTCTCGCCTCTTGCCGCGTCGGTCGCCGATTTCACCGCCAAACTCGACACGGGCGAAGCGACGGCGCGCAGCGCCATGACCGGCGGTGCCGATCCGCATGCACTGGTCGAAGCCCTGGCGTCGTCGCAACTCGCCGTCGAAACCGTCGCCACGGTGCGCGACCGCGTGGTCGAGGCGTATCAGGAAATCCTGAGGATGCCGATATGACCGACACCCTGCTTTACGACATGATGCGCTCCGCGCTCTGGATCGCGGTGCAGATTTCCGCGCCCTTGCTGACCGTGGCACTGGTCGCGGGCGTGGTGATCGGCCTCTTGCAGGCGCTGACCTCGGTGCAAGAGGCGACGCTGACCTTCGTGCCAAAGGTGGCGCTGATGATCGCCGTCTTCTGGGTGGCGATGGGCTTCATGACAGCCCGCCTCGTCGATTTCTTCACCGACGGCATCATTCCCGTCATCGCAGGGGCAAGCTGATGGAAACCGGCGGCTATGTCACCCTGACGCGGCAATCCGGCCTGATGCGTGAAATGCAGGTCGTGGCGAACAACATCGCCAACCTCTCCACGGCGGGCTTCCGGCGCGAAGGCGTGGTGTTTTCCGAATATCTTCAGCCCGGCGGCGAATCCGGTTCGATCTCGATGGCACTGGCCGATGCGCGGGTGGTCGACCTGACTCAGGCCGGCCTGTCGACGACTGGCGGCACCTTCGACTTTGCAATCCAGGGTGACGGGTTCTTCCTGATCCAAACCCCGCAGGGTGACCGTCTCACGCGGGCAGGGTCTTTCACGCCTTCGGCAGACGGCCTGCTCGTCACGCCCGACGGTTACCCCCTGCTCGATGCAGGCGGTTCGCCCGTTCCGGTTCCCGCAGGGCAGGTGGCACTGGCGACTGATGGCACGCTGTCCGCCGATGGCCAGCCTGTCGCCAAGATCGGTCTGTGGGCGCCGGTCGACCCGCTCGCCCTGCGCCATCAAAGCGGTACCCTGTTCGACGGGGGCGCGGTCGCGCCCGCCGAAAACGCGACGCTCCTGCAAGGAATGCTCGAAGACAGCAACGTCGAGCCCGTGACCGAAGTGGCCCGCATGATCGAGGTGCAGCGCGCCTATGAGCTGGGCCAAGGCTTTCTGGATCGTGAAGACGAACGCATGCGCGGCACCATCCAGACATTGGGAAGGTAAACGATGAAAGCGCTCCAGATCGCGGCAACCGGCATGTCGGCACAGCAGATGCGCGTCGATGTCGTGTCACACAACCTCGCCAACATGTCGACGACCGGCTTCAACGCCCGTCGGGCAGACTTTGCCGACCTCATGTATCAACAACTTGCCCGCCCCGGCACCATTACCGCCGAAGACGGCACGATGCTGCCGACCGGCATCCAGTTGGGCATGGGCGTCAGGCCCGCCGCCGTTTCGGTCGTCTTGTCGCAAGGCTCGCTTAGCGAAACGGGCGGCGACCTCGATGTCGCTATCGAAGGGCGCGGCTATCTCGAGGTAACGCTTCCCTCGGGCGCTTCGGCCTTTACCCGCGATGGGTCGCTCCGCCGCAGCGCGGATGGCGAAATCGTCACCGCCGATGGCTACCCCGTCGCACCCGGCCTGACCATTCCCGACGACGCACGCAGCGTTTCGATCAACGGCAACGGCGAAGTCTATGCCTATTTCCTGAACCAGACCCAACCGCAGCTTCTCGGACAACTCACGCTCGCGGGCTTTTCGAACGACAAGGGACTCGAAGCGATGGGATCGAACCTGTTTCTGGAAAGCGCGGCCTCGGGGCCGGTGCAGGTCGGCACGCCGGGCAGCGAAGGCTATGGCACGCTGCGGCAAGGCTATCTGGAAGACAGCAGCGTCGACGCGGTGCGAGAGGTGACAGAGCTGATCAAGGCCCAGCGCGGCTACGAACTGAACGCCAAAGTCCTGACCGCAGCCGACCAGATGCTTTCGGCCACCACGCAGGTGCGCTGATGCGCTGGCTTGTGTTTGTGATGCTATCTGCCCCGGCACAGGCCGAAAGTCTGGTCGCCACCCGGCTGATCACCCCCGGCATGGTGATCGCCGCAGCCGATGTAGCACTGGCCGATGCCCGCATCCCGGGCGCACTCGACAGTTACGAAAGCGCAGTCGGCCAGACCGCGCGCATCGCCATCTATGCCGGTCGTCCGCTTCTGGCCGCCGATATCGGCCCTCCCGTCCTTGTCAAACGCAACCAGACAGTCGCCTTGCGCTTCGGCATCGGCGCACTGTCGATCACCGCCGAAGGGCGGGCGCTTTCGGCGGGCGGCGCGGGCGACACGGTCCGCGTCATGAACCTCGCGTCGAAGAGCACGGTTTCGGGCCTGGTCCTCGTCGATGGAACCATTGAAGTGAAAGGTGCGCCATGCGGCGACTGTTGATCACGCTTGTTCTTGCCGGTTGCGCCCGGATGGACGAAGTCGGCCGCGCGCCCGGCTTCGAACCGCTCGAAGGGTCGAACCAGCACCACGCCATGTATTCTGCCGCCCTTCCCGTTTCATCCGATCAGGGCGGGCCGACCGCAGGCTCCTCGCTGTGGAGCGCGGAACGCGGCGCGCTGTTCGGCGACAGCCGCGCCTCGCAACGCGGCGATATCCTGACGGTGGTGATCGAGATAGACGATTCCGCCAAGATCTCGAACAGCACCGGCCGCAGCCGCAGCGCGGGGGAAAAGATGGGCATTCCGGCGCTGGGCGGTATCCCCCAACGCATCGACCGCCATCTTCCCGAAGGCGCCTCGATGGCGAATGCCGCCGAAGCCAAGTCGCAGTCCAGCTTTCAGGGCGACGGTTCGGTCAGCCGCTCCGAAAAGCTAACCCTACGCGTCGCGGCGACCGTGGTGGAAAAGCTGCCCAACGGCGTCTTGCGGGTCGAAGGGCGGCAAGAGGTGCGCGTCAACTTCGAACTGCGCGAACTGCTGGTATCGGGCTATGTGCGTCCGGTCGACATCTCGCGCCGGAACGAGGTGACCTATGACAAGATCGCGGGCGCCCAGATATCCTATGGCGGGCGCGGTCAGATAAGCGACGTGCAGCAACCCCGCTATGGCCAGCAAGTGGCCGATATCCTGTTGCCGTTCTGATGCGAAAGCTGTTCCCCCTCCTCCTTGCCATCGCCGCCCTTTTTGCCGGAGCGGGCGCAGGGCTCTTTCTGCGACCGCAGGCAGAAGCACCCGAACCGGACGAAGCCGAAGTGGTAGCGCCGCCCGATTACGTCAAACTCAACAACCAGTTCGTCGTGCCGGTGCTCGACGCGGGTCGGGTCGTCTCGATGGTGATCCTGTCGCTCAGTCTCGAAGTGACGCCGGGAACCTCGGAGCGGGTCTACGAGATCGAACCGAAACTGCGCGACGCCTTCTTGCAGGTGCTGTTCGACCATTCGAACGCGGGCGGCTTTCGCGGATCGTTCACCGACGGTGCCAACTTGGTCTTGTTGCGTCGCGCCCTGCTGGAAGCGGCCAAGGGCATACTCGCCGATTCCGTCAGCGATGTGCTGATCGTCGAAATCGTGCGTCAGGACACCTGACCCCGGATCTTTGCCAAGGCTTCGGCCCGCGCAAAGGCGCGGCGCGCCCCGACCAGTTGCGCCGCAACTTCGCCGTTCTGCTGGTCGATGGTCGCGGTCAGCATTACCCGTCGCCGTTCCACCCACACCGCATAAAGCGCGCCCGCAGATACCGCGTCTGCCGACCCGATCGCCGCATCCTGCCCAAGCCTGTCACGCAGCTCGATGTTCGCATCGCGTCGGGCGGTCGTCGCGGCAAGACGCGCCAGTTCGGTATCGCGGATCAACCGCGACAACATCAGCAAACGGTCGATACGCTCTGCCGTCATCTTTTGTCCCCTCTGGCGCGTCGGCGCATCGCCTCGGCGAAGCGGATCGCAGCCGCCACAGCGCGATATTGGTCGGGCCTGACAGGTTCGCCCAGCCGAACCGAAGCGTAAATGGCGCGCGCAGTCGGCGGATCGCGATGGATCGGCACGCCGTGAATCGCCGCCCTTTCGCGTATGGCACGCGCGGCCTCGTCCACGCCCTTGGCCACACAGATCGGAGCCTGACGGCGCGCCCGGTTCCATTTCAGCGCTACCGCGTAATGCGTAGGGTTGACCACGATCACATCGGCCGTTTCGACGTCACGCAGCATACGGTTCAGCGCAATCTCTTGCCCGCGTTGGCGCCGGTGCTGGCGGAAGTGCGGGTCACCTTCCGATTCCTTGTGTTCTTCCACCATTTCTTGCCGCGACATGCGGTTGCGGTGCCGGTGGCGGAACACCTGCCACAGATAATCAGCCGCACCGAAAAGCAGTGACACGACCAGCACAAGCACCATGAACTGCAAGACCAGATGCATCATCAGCGCCAATCCCTGCGCCGGTTCGGTCGCAACAGTTGCGAAAAGGTCAGCCATATGGCGCGTCAGAAACCACACGAGCAACCAGCCCGTCACAACAACCTTTGCACCGCTTTTAAGAAACTCGACCAGACCATCAGGCCCGAATTTCCGGCCAAAAGCCGCGACAGGATCGATGCGCGACAGTTTCAGGGCCAGTTTTTCCGGCGCAAAGACCAGCGCGCGCTGGGCTAAAAGACCCAGACCCACCATCACCGCGGGAAACAGAAAGAATGGCAGCAGCGGCATGACCATCCCGAACACCGCCAGTTGCAGGCCGTGGGCCGCACTCGACATGGCTTGCGGTGCCAGCCTGTCCGCCTGCGCCAGCATACCCATTGCAGCATTGGCCGCCGCCCCGAGTGCCGCTGCGCCAAAGCCAAGGCCGGCCACGATGAAACCGCCATAACCTGCCGCTGTCAAAAGATCGGGCGACTGTGGCACCTCGCCCCGCTTTCGGGCATCATCGAGCCGCTTTTGCGACGGCTCGTGCGGTTTTTCCTCGCCCTCGCTCATGGCGCAAACGGGTCGTGCAGGATGGCATTCAAAGCCTCGAGCCAAACGCCCAAAGACAGCGGGGCCACCAGCGCCAGCAGGACCAGCATCCCCAGCGACAGCGCCGGAGCGCCGATAAACGACACCATCAATTGCGGCATCGCACGGTTCACCACGCCAAGCGCGACATTCCACAGCACCGAGGCGATCACGAAAGGCGCCGATAACGACAATGCCAGCGCAAGGGCCTTGGTCCCCGCGGCCGTGCCCCAGTTGGCCACATCACCAGCCGCTGGAATACGCCCTGCGGGCAGCAAGTCATATGACAGGATCAACAATTCCGCCGCCCGCACATGCAGACCGGCCTGCACCGCCAAAGCCAGACCGGCCAGCGTGAACAAGACGCCGGGGGCAGGTTGCGGTTCGGCTCCGGCCGAAGCGAAAAGCTGTGACAATGAGGCCGATTGCGCCACGATCGCACCCGCCGTCTGCAATGCCAGCACCATCAGGCGCAGCGACATGCCCAGCACAAGACCCGCCAGCACCTCGGCCGCGGCAGGAAGCAGGATCGCACCCCCAACATGCAGTGGCAAAACGGCGGGCGCCGTGATGGCGGTAAAGGCCAGCGCCAGCGCCAGCCGCACCCGCGCCGGAACCGACTGTTCACCAAACGCAGGCAACAAAGCCATGACCGCACCAACACGCAGAAACGTCATCACCAGCGGCCGAAGCAGGCTTTCCGACAGACCGGCAAGCGTTGCCACATCCTGCATCACGCGGGCACCTGCCCCATCAGCGCAGGCCGCACGTCGGCGGAAATCTCTTCATAGGCCAAGATGGGCGCAGCCAGTCCCTTGGCGACGGCAACCGTCCGCAAAAACCTGCGCCGTTGCGCCGAGGTGACGACCGCGGCCTGCGTTCCGCTTTCGGCCAAACGGGCGATCTTTTCCGAAAGTGCCGTCGCCAGTTTAGCGAAAACATCGGGCGGCAGGGCGACATCCTTTCCGCCATTGCCCGTATCGAGCTGATATTGCTGGAAAACCTTTTCCCAATCCGGTGCAAGCTGGATCAGCGGCACCGTACCATCGTCGCGCCGCAGTTCCGCGACGATCTGAAAGCCAAGTCGCTGGCGCACATGGTCGGCAACCGCCTCGACCCGGCCAAGACTGCGACCTTCGGCGATGGCTTCAAGGATCAGCGGCAGGTTGCGCACCGACACCCGCTCTTCCAGCAACAACCGCAGCACCGACAGCAACAGGTCGGTCGGCACCTTTTCGGGCACCATATCCTCCAGCAAGCGGCGGTTTGCCTGCGCGCGGTCGGGGTCAGAGACGTTGACGAATTCGTCCAACAGACGGCGCAATCCGCGCAGCGACAAAAGTCGCGCAAGGTTGGACCGGATCGTTTCAAGCAAATGTGTCGCCAGCACTTCGGGCGCTGAAACCACCGTCAGCCCCGCCAGCGCCGCATCTTCTTGCCGCTCAGGCCTGATCCAGCGCGCAGGGGCGGCGAACACCGGTTCGCGCACGTCGATTCCAGCCGGTGCCGCGATCCCCTCTGCCAAAAGCACCAGCACATGATCGGGGAAAAGCCTGTCCCGCACCCGTTCGACACCCTGTATCCGGATGCGATAGGTTCCGGGTTGCAGGGCAGCTTCATCCGTCAGCCGGATTTCGGGCAGGATAAAGCCGTAACTTGCCGCAACATGGGCCCGCATGTTGCCCACCCGCGCTTCTAGCCCCGTGGCAGGGTCCAACGCCATCCCGACCAGATCGGGAGCAAACTCGATGTGCAGTTCGTCGAAATCGAGCATATCGCCCATCGGGCGTGGTCGCACCGGCTGGGCGACAACCACCGGAGCGGCAGCCGCAGGCCGCGACCCCCTCCACGCAAGAAAGGCCAGACCGGCTGCCCCTGCCAGAAACGGCAGCGTCGGCATTCCCGGAACCAGCGCAAACAGCATGAGCAAGCCGGAAACGGTGGCAAGAGCCGAAGGAAAACGCCCCAATTGCGCAAAGAACGACACATCCGTCGCTCCTGTCGCACCACCCCGCGCCAGCAACAGCGCAGTCGCCACCGAGATGACAACCGCAGGAATCTGCGTGACCATGCCATCCCCGATCGTCAGAATTGCATAGGTCTCGAATGCGTCGTACAGCGCCATGCCATGCATCAACGTCCCGACGATCAACCCGACGACAAGGTTGAGCATGGTGATAAGCAACCCCGCGACCGCATCGCCCTTGACGAATTTCGACGCCCCGTCGAGCGACCCGAAAAACGTGGTCTCGGCCAGTTCCCTTTCGCGCCGCGCCTTGGCTTCGGTATGGTCGATCGCCCCAGCGGCAACATCGGCATCGATCGCCAGCTGTCGCCCCGGCATCCCGTCGAGCGCAAAGCGAGCGCCGACTTCCGCCATGCGACCGGCACCCTTGGTGATGACGATGAAATTGACGATCAGGATGACGCTGAACACCACCAGCCCCAGCACCACATCGCCGCCCATGACGAAATCGGCAAAGCCTTCGATCACATGTCCGGCAGCATCGGTTCCGGTATGCCCCTGCGAGATGATCAGCTTGGTCGACGACACGTTCAGCGCCAGCCGCAACATCAGCGAAGCAAGCAGAATCGTCGGAAAGGCCGAAAAATCCAGCGGCCGTTCGATGAACAATGTGATCGTCAGCATCAGGATCGCCAGCGCGAACGACAGCGCAACGCCAAGGTCCAAAAGCCACGCCGGCACCGGCAGCACCATCATGGCGATCACCGCCATCAGCGCCAGCGCCAGCAAGATGGTCGGACGGAATATCGCGCCCAGCCCCGGCATCGTCATGGGCCGATCAAGGGGGCGACCGCCGCCACCGCCCCGAACAACGATCCGTTGCTCACCGGCGCGCCCGCGACCAGAAGCGGAAACCTGTTCTGCCGGGGAAGCACAGGCACGGCGTCTGGCAAAGCGACGGGCGTATCCGTCTCGCGCATGATGGCGGCCACACGGTCGGCATAGCCCGCGCCACGGTCGGGGTCGCGTGAATGATAGGCGGCGACCGCCGCCTTCCAATCACCCGTTTCGTCAAACAATTCCGTCAGATAACGCGCGGCGTAGCGCGCGTTCTCTAGCGGATCGAGCATATCCTTGGCCGAGTCGAAGGCGTGGCCGTGCCAATGCGTGTTGATCTGGAAACAGCCGACATCAAGGCTTTCGCCTGAATCGACAAGCGCAACGATCCGGTCAAGCGCGGCGTCAGGCGTGTCGAACCACTCCCCCTGTCCAGCGTGATTGATGGTCCACGGCCACGGACCCGCCGCGCCCGCACGGCCCGTGCGCGTTTCGGCCCGGGTAATTGCGGTCATCACCGGCAAAGGCACCCCGCTTTCGGACGCCGCCTGCATCGCCGCCACATCGCACGTATCATCGGCAAATGCCGGAGAGATCGAGGCAACCATGATCGCAAATGGCAATTTCACCGCCAGTCCTCCTGAACTCGTCCTCACCTGCATAGCGGGCGAATCTTTCGGAACCGTTATTGCAAGGGGGGTTGCGGCACGGTCGCCAATAGGGCCGCCACGGCCTGCCCCGTCTCGTCGGCGCGTCCGGCGAGGGCGCGGCTTTGTGCAAGCCCTGTCACCGGCTCTTCCGGCGTCGACAGGGTCTGCGCCAGCTTGCGCCACGTTTCGTCCCCGTCCGAAAGAAGCTCGGGCCAGGCATGGGCCAACCGCGCCGCCCGCTGCGATTGCTCGGCCTCGCCCAGATCGGCAAAAGCCCTGACGGCGGCAGAGGCATCGATTTGCAGCAACGCCTCGGCCTTGATCTTGCGCGCAGCCTCGCCATCTGCCGCCCCGAGCAGCCGCAAGACCTCGTCGGGTTGCCCCGACAGCAACGCCGCCCGCGCCAACAAAAGCGGATCGTCTTCCCCGATCCAGTCGCGGGCCGCATCGGCAAAGCCCAGACCCAAAAGCCGCTCGGCCAGCTTGCGCCGTGTCGCCACGGGAACGCCCGCGCGCAAGGTTTCGTCGACGCCCAGCGCATTTGCCAGCAGTGCCTGATCCGTTCCAACCCCCGCCAACAGCCGCCAGAGATCGCCCTGCGTTGCCGCTTCGGTCTTCACGGCCAGCGCCGTTTCGAAATCGCCCGACAATGCCCGCGCAAGCGCCAATGCACGATAAAGCGACGGCGCCGAATCTCCGTCAACCTCGCGCAAGATCGCCTCGATGGCGGTGACCGTCGCCTGCGTCACCGGCGCTCCGGTCAGGGCGGCAAGGTCCATCTGGCTTGCCAGAACCTGCGCCTGAAACGGCCCCGGGTCGGCAAGCAGCGGTGCCAGCAAACGATCCGCCGCATCACGGTCATTCCCTTCCAGCGCCAACCGCACCTGCATCAGCCGGGCGCGCCTGTCGTCGTCGGAAGCGGCGGGTCGCAAGATGGCATCAGACAGGGCCTGTGCCGTGGTCGCATCTCCTGCCGCCATGAAACGTTCAGCCAGCACCGGGCCGATTTGCAAGCGCAGATGGGGTGGCAAGGCCGAAAAGCTGCGCAACAGCGCCTTGGCATTCACGGCGGCCACCGGCAAGGCAGGGTCGGCCAGCGTTGCCCATAGCGCAGCAGGATCGTCGCAACCGGCCATGCCTGCCAATGGCCCTGCGGCGTCGGTTCCGCCATCGACCACGCGCGACAGGCTTTCCCACAAAGGCGCATCGTCAAGCTTGGCATCGAATGCCCGCATCAGGGCACGCGCCTCGGCTCCAAACCCCAGAAACAACTGGAATTTGACAGCGCGGATCAGCGATTCCGGCTGCGTCCGGTCAAACTCGCCCGACAGGCTGGCGGTGGCATCGGCCATCTGTTCCCGGATCGGGCGGTCATCACCCCAGTCCTGAACGGCAAGCCGCGCCTCGCCGGGGCATTGGACGCCCTCGGCCGACAAGGGCGCGGCATCCTGCGATGCGGGGCGTGCCGCAATGACGTTGCCGAATGCGATATGGGCCATCGCCGGGTCGGGCAGGTCTTCCCCGCTTGGCCGTGGCATCTTGCCCACCGGATCGACCAGCCCCTGCGTCGCGGCGCGCGCAAACGCCTCGGCCAAGGCGGCTTCCAGAACGGGGATCGACGGCCGCTGCATCTGCTGGGGCGGCTCGGAAACCTCGGTGACAGGGATCGGCGTCTTGCCGCTCCACCGATTGCCAAGCGCAAGGTCGCGCCAGTCCCACGGCGCTTGTCCAATCGGTTGCCGTGCCGGTGGCTCTTGCGACCCCTGCAGCGGCGCAAATGCCGCGCCGTCCAGCCCCCTTTCGAAACTCCAGCCTTGCGGAGCCTCGCCATCGCGCAAATCGATGACCACGACATCGGGGCGCAGCGCGAACGGCAGCGCATGGCAAGCGCAGGCGACACCCACCTGCAAGGCACCGTTGCCCGGATCGGCATGAAGCGACGCGATCCGTTCACGTCCGATCAGGTCAAAGGCGCGCGACAGGTCGTAAACCGGCGCAACACCCGCAACGCGCAATTCATACCCGTCCGCCACCCGACCCAGCTGCCAGTCGGCATCGGCGGGAAATTGCAGCACAAGGCGGGTGAACCCGTCATGCTCGCCCGAGGTGACGCGCACCGCCTGCGCAGCAACCGGCCCGGCAAGCCACAGCGCCAGAATTCCGACAATCCCGCCCCTCATGCCGCTTCTGCCTTCAGCGCGCGCAGGGCCTCCTCAAGGTCGGAAAACTTGGGTCGCGCGGCATGCGGCGTGTTCTGTCGCCCGACTTCGATACAGATATTGGCCGGATGGCTGTGCAGATTGGCCACCAGCACCTCGCGGATCAGGCGGTAGAACTGGGCATCGTCTTCCGCCACCGCCTTAAGACGCGAGGCGAACGGCCCGACCAGACCGTAGGCGATGAAAACGCCCAGAAAGGTGCCGACCAGTGCGCCACCGATCATCTTGCCCAGAATTTCGGGCGGCTGATCGATCGATCCCATGGTCTTGATCACGCCCAGCACCGCCGCGACGATCCCCAGCGCCGGCAGGGCATCGGCCATGTTCTGCAAGGCATGGCTCGAATGCATCGCATGATGCGCCGCCGATTCAGTCCGCTTGTCGAGCACATCTTCCACCTGATGCGGATCATCGTAGTTCATCGAAGCAGCGCGGAACGTATCGCAAATCAGGTCGGTCGCGTCATGGTCAGCCAGAATGCGCGGATATCGGGCGAAGATGGCCGATGTCTGCGGTGCCTCGATATGCTCTTCCAGACCGACGGGGCTTGTCCGGGCAAGGCGGATCAATTCGAACAGCAGGCAAAGAAGGTCGCGGTAATCGCCCGTCTTCCACTTCGGTCCCTTGAAGACGCGCGGAATGTCCCTGAACGTATGCTTGATGGTGGCCGGATCATTCGAGATGATAAAGGCCCCCACCGCAGCCCCGCCGATCATGACCATCTCGAAGGGCAGCGCGTGCAGGATGATCGCCATCTTGCCACCGGCAGCCACATAGCCCCCGAAGACCATGACCATGATCACGACAATACCGATGATGCCGAACATGTTTTCGCCCCTTGCGTCCGTTTTCCCCAGTCTGCGGCCGAGCGATTAACAAACAGCTATTCCGTCGGAGCTTTCGCATTGCGCCCCGCGACCAGCGCGCTCAACTCGAAGGCAACTTTGGGGTCGACAGCAGACAGCACGGCCGCCGCCGCTTCGGGGCGCATCCGTCCCAGAAAGCCCGCCGCGAATTCCGGCGACATGGCGGCAAAGACCCGGGCCGCATCGGCGGGTTTCATCGCCTCATACACCGTGGTCAGCCGCGACAGGTCTTTTTCCGCCGCTCCATCGGCCACCGCGACCACCTGCATCAGGCTTTCCTTTGCTCCGGCCAGTTCATCCATGCGGGTCTTGATGGCCTTTTCCGCCAGTGCCAGCGCGGCCATCCGCTCGTTCAACGCGGCCTCGCGTTCCGACAACCGCGCCTCTCGTTCGGTCAATGCCTCAGCCACGGCAAGCGGCGGCGCAACACATTGCTCTGCCGGAGTGTCAGCCGATTCGGGCACCAGTGCCAGAGCCGTTCCGACACCGAACCCCAGTCGAAGCGCGCCCGAAGCCGCAAGGCAAAGCGCAATCCCGCCAAGCATGCCCCGTCCGAACCGCCGGGTCATTCCGCCACCTCTGCCAACGCGCCTGCCGCCCTGCGCCTGACCACCCGCAACCGTGGCGGGCTTTCCTGTTCGGGCAGGTCATGCATCGACGCCATAAGCAACTCCAGCCGCGCCGCGGCCGCATCGCCCCGCGCCACCAGATCGGCCAACCCTTCCGAAGCCCGCTGCGTCTGGCGCTGGGCCGCTGTCAAGGCGCGGGTCATATCGTCGACCTGCGCCGAAAGCACCGCGATGGCACCGCCCATTCCGCTTTCCAACGCGTTGAACCGTTTCAGCCGTCCTGACAAAACATGACAGTAGGCCGCTGCACCGAACGCGCCGACTGCCAACAACATATCCGTAAACATCGCCACCGATACCTGTTCCACCATTCTACCCTTTCAATTCAGCACAAACTCCGTGACCAGCAGGTCACGCACCCGCCCGTCGCCGGTGACAAGCTGGATACGCCGCAAAAGCTGCGACCGTATCCGGACCAAGGCTGTCGGATCCTCAAGCTCGGCAACGTCGATGGCGCGCAGATAGCCGTTCAGTATGTCAACGATCCTTGGCAACAGCAGCGTCACATCGGCTCTGTACTTCGCGGCCACCTCCAGCTGCGCGGTAAAGCGCAGATGCGTGCTTCTGGCCGTTGTCGGCAACGAAATCACCACCGGGTCTATCGGCACAAAGCCGATGTCGGGCAGCGGCGCTGCATCTGCCTCTCCCCCACCCGCCGCATCATGCCCGAACAGGATGCCGGACCATGTCACGTAAAATCCGCCCGCTGCCAGCACCAGCGCCAGCGCAACGGCCAGCACCAACCGCGCAAGACGGGGGCGTTTGCCGGTAGACGAAGGTGCCTCTTGCGCTTCGGCCATGTGCCACTCCCTTTCGTTTCCCGAAAATAACCTGTCCCGCCTAACCGATTGTTAAGAGCCACCCGCCAGTCTGGACATCGAAACAGGGCAGAACGCCCGTGACGGAGGTTTCGGTGAATCCCTTGCTGTCGCTTTGGTCCAACCTGACGCCGCTTCGCCGCATCGCTTCGATCGGGGCAAGTTTGGCCATGTTCGGCACGATTCTGGTCATCGGGCGCCTTGCATCGACCCCCGACATGGCCCTGCTTTACGCTGGGCTAGACCCTGCGCGCGCGGGCGAAATCGTGTCGGTCCTCGAATCGCGCGGCGCGACCTACAGCGTGCAGGGCCAGTCCATCATGGTCGACGCCACCCAACGCGATGCCCTGCGGATGGAGCTTGCGGCACAGGGCCTGCCCGCGCAAACGGCATCGGGTTACGAATTGCTCGACGGGCTGTCCGGTTTTGGCACGACAGCGCAGATGTTCGATGCCGCATGGGGCCGCGCGGTCGAAGGCGAACTTGCCAGAACCATCTTGGCCAATCCGTCCTTCCGCGCCGCCCGTGTCCACATCGCACGCCCCGCCGCACGCGCCTTTGCCGAAAAGTCGGTGCCAACGGCGACCGTCGTGGTCACCACCCTTTCCGGCAGCTTGTCGCAGGATCAGGCACAAACCCTGCGCCACCTCGTCGCCGCCGCCGTCCCCGGCCTATCGCCTGACGGGGTCGAAGTGATCGACAGCGTCTCGGGCCTCGTGCGGCCCGAATCCGGCGGAGCATCGGCATCTTCGGCCGAACAACGCGCCGACGCGATCAAATCAAAGATCGAAAACCTGCTTGTCGCACGCGTCGGTGCAGGACACGCCGTCGTGCAGGTGTCGGTCGAGCTTGAAACCCAATCCGAACAGATCACCGAACGCGTCATCGACCCGCAGGGTCGCGTCGTGGCCAGCACCGAAAGCAGCACGAAATCGGGCAGCGACAGCGGGGCAGGTGGTCCTGTCACGGTGGCTTCGAACCTTCCCCAAGGCACATCTCAGAACGGCACCACCAGCCAGAATTCCGAAAGCAACGAAAAGGTCAGCTACGAACTGTCCGAAACCCAGCGCGCCCTGACCCGCACGCCCGGCGATATCCGCCGCATGTCGGTGGCCGTTCTGGTCGACGGATCACGCACCACCGCCGCCGATGGCACGGAAAGCTGGGCCCCGCGCAGCCCTGACGAACTCGCCGCCCTGCAAGACCTAGTGACAGCCGCCGCCGGAGTGAACGCCGCACGCGGTGACATCGTCACGATCAAGACACTGGAATTCAGCCCCATACCGGCAGATGGCACGCTTGCCACCGCGTCCACGGGCATCTTGTCGGGCAGCCTCGATATCATGACGCTGGTAAAACTGGCGGTGCTTGCGGCGGTCGTCGCCCTGATCGGGCTGTTCGTGCTGCGCCCCGCATTGGCACGGCGCAGCGCCGCCGCACCCTTGGCCCTGCCCGACAGCGCCGAAACGGCCGTCAGCGATGACATGCCGCGCCTGCCCTTGGCCGCAGATGACCTGATCGACATCACGCTCGAACCTGAAACCGATCCGGTCGCCCGCCTGCGCCGCCTGATCGAAGAACGTCAGGCCGAATCGGTCGAGATTCTGCGCGGCTGGATGGAAGCCGAACCGGAGAAGACCTGATGCAGCACCTCGCCCTCGAAGTTTTTCACGACCACCCCGAACCCGCTCCCGACAGCGCCGGGGCCACCTTGGCCGACGAGGCTCGCCTTGCAGGATTCGATGCCGGCTATGCGGCCGGATGGGACGATGCCGCAGCCGCCCACGCGGGCGAACGTGCCCAGACCGAGGCAAGAACGGCGGAAGCGGTGCAAGCCCTTGGCTTCACCTATCAGGAAGCGCGCAACCACGTTCTGACCGCGCTCGAACCGTTGCTTATGGAAATCGTGTCCAAGCTTTTGCCCCGCATCGCACAGGCCGCACTACCTGCGCTGGTCGTCGAAACGATCCTGCCCTTGGCAGAAAACCGGTCCGAACCGCCTGTCACCCTGCGGCTCAATCCGGCAAGCCGCGCGGCCATCGAACAACTCTGTGTGCCCGCGCTCGGCCTGCCCGTCTCGATTGTCGAAGATGACAGCCTGACGCCCGGCGACATCCGGCTGACACTCGACCAAGGCGAGGCCCGTATCGATCTGGATTCCGCGATAGACCAGATTTCCGCCGCCCTCGACGACTTCTTCACCCCGAATACAAAGGCTCAAGCCCATGGCTGACGATACAACCCCGTTTTCGCAGGTTCCGATCGAGATCACCGTCTCCGTCGGTCGCGCCCGTCCACTGGTGCGCGATCTTCTCCGTCTGGGCCGGGATGCTGTATTGGTGCTGGACCGGCGCGTCGAAGACCCGGTCGAGCTTTATGTCGGTGACCGCCTCATCGCCCGTGGCGAATTGCACGAGGTCGAGGGTGATGCCTCCGGCCAACTCGCCGTCCGGCTGACCGAGGTGGCGGCCCCGGGTGAACTGCTATGATCCGCTGGCTCGTTCTGGCGCTTGTTCTGGTTGCAGGCCCCGCCGCCGCGCAAGACCTGTCGCTCGATCTGGGAGATGGCCCGCTGCTGTCGACACGGACAGTGCAGCTTTTGGTGCTGATCACGGTTCTGGGCCTGGCACCCGGTTTGGCCGTGACCGTCACCTGTTTTCCGTTCATCGTGACCGTTCTTTCGATCCTGCGGCAAGCGATCGGCCTGCAACAGGCCCCGCCCAACATGCTGATGGTCAGCCTTGCCATCTTCCTCACGTGGTTCATCATGGACCCCGTGTTCACCGAAGCCTGGACCAAGGGCATCGAACCGCTCAACAACGGCCAGATCACCGCCGCCCAAGCCTTTGACGAGGTGCAAAAACCCTTCCGCGCCTTCATGGCCGCGCGGCTTGACGCCGAAACCTTTTCGGCCCTTCAGGCGCTCCGCCCCGGCGAGACGGGACAGGCGATCACGGCTCCGCTCTCGCTTTTGGTGCCATCCTTCATGCTGTCGGAAATCACCCGTGCCTTCCAGATCGGCTTCATGATCTTCCTGCCCTTCCTCATCATCGACCTCGTGGTCTCGGCGGTTCTGATGTCGATGGGGATGATGATGGTTCCGCCCGCCGTGGTTTCCCTACCCTTCAAGCTGGCTTTCTTCGTGGTTGCCAACGGCTGGACGCTGATTTCTGCCGCCCTTGTCCGCAGCTACATGTGACCCTCAATTCACAACGAATTCGGCATGCAGCGCACCTGCAGCGCTGATGCTTTTCAGGATGTCGATCATGTCGTTGGGCGCAACGCCCAGCGCATTCAACCCCGCGACCACCTCGCTCAGGCTGGTTCCGCCGTTGATCTGGGCCAACCCGGTGCCGGGTTCCTGCTCGATGCTCGCATCGCTGCGCGGAACCAGAATCGTTTCGCCTTGCGAAAACGGGTTGGGCTGCGATGCCATCGGTGCCTCGCTGACCCGCAGCGTCAACCCGCCCTGCGCCACGGCCACCGGACTGATACGGACATCCGCACCCATCACGATCGTCCCCGACCTTTGGTCCACCACCACCCGCGCACGGCTTTCGGGGTCGACTGTCAAGCCCTCGATCCGCGCCAGCACATGCGCGGGCGACCCGCCGCCAATGCTGACCGTCACCGTTCCGGCATCCAGCATCGCCGCGACCGGCCGCCCGAAATCGCGGTTGATCACCGTCTCGATCCGCTCGGCCGTGGTGAAATCGGGGCTGCGCAGCGCCAGACGCACAGAGTCGAGCCCCGCAAAATCGAACGCCACCTCGCGCTCGACCCGCGCTCCGGAAGGAATGTTGCCCGAAGTCGGCACCCCCTGCACCACCCGCGCCGCCTGCCCTTCGGCGGCAATCCCTCCGGCGATCAGCCCGCCCTGCGCGACGGCATAAATCTGCCCGTCCGCCCCGTTCAGCGGCGTCATCACCAGTGTGCCACCCTGCAGGCTTTTCGCATCTCCGATGGCCGAAACGGTCACATCGAGCTTTGCCCCTGCACGCGCAAAGGCGGGCAGCGTTGCCGTGACGAAGACAGCGGCCACGTTCTTTGGCCTGAACTCTTCGCCCGTCACGTTCGCGCCCAGCCGTTCAAGCAGATTGGCCATGATCTCTTCGGTAAAGGGGCTGTTGCGCAGCCCGTCGCCCGTGCCGTTCAGCCCGACGACCAGACCATATCCCACCAGATCGTTGCCCCGTACCCCGTCGAATTCGACAAGATCCTTGATCCGCACAGGATCGGCAAAGGCGGGTGAGGCCAGCATCAACAGCAAAAGCGCGGTGCGCATCACAGATAATCCGCCAGGTTCAGGCGCGAAAGCCGCGCGGTCAAAGTATACAGCGTCTCGAGCCGGGTCTGTGCTTCCTGCAGGCTGGTCGCCGTCTCGTAGCCATCCGCGCCGACCATCTCGTTACGTGCGAGGGCCAAGGCCGACGACTCGGCGCTATTGCGCGTTTGCGCCGCCGCAATCTGCGCTTCGGCAATGCCGACGCGGGCCGCAAGATGCGCCCTGTCCGGAGCCGATTCCGACAGGCTTTCACCTGCGCGCAACGCCAGATCGGCCCGCGCCTGCGTTTGCCCGGCAAACAGGCCCTGCGCCAGCAGCGCACCCATCAACAAACCCTTCAACGTCGCCCGCAGCGCCGGATCGGTCGCGGTCACGTCCAGATGCGCGCTTTCCCCTTCGGCAATATCGACAGGCGGTCGTGCGTCACCACCCCGATAGGACTGCACGGCGTATCCCGAAGGATCGTCCAGCCAATCCTGCAACGCCTTCTCGACCCCGCTTACGCCGACCGCGCCCGCCACGACCGCGCCCGCCTGCGCCAACAGCGTATCGGCATCGACCAGCGCAGGCAGGTCTGTCGCCACACCTGACAGAACCGACCTGTCGGCAACCCGTGTGTTCATCACGCCCACCACCTGTTCCAGCGCCTGCTTGGCCTGCAAGGCCGCTCCGGTGACAAGCGCGGGCGACCCCCCCTGCCCGGCAGTCAGCAAGCCCGACGACAGTTGGTTTGCCGTGCTGTCGATCATGCCGAACACCGTTTGCAGCACAGACCCGTGCCGCGCCGCCTCGGCCGTCACTTCGGCATAGCCCTGCAACCGCGTCATCGAAGCGTCCAGTCCGGCAAGCGGGGCAAGGTTGCCGCCCAGATGGGCCGTCACATCGGCAACGCGTCCCGATGTCAGCATTCCGGTCAGGCGCTGCAATTCGGCCTTCGTCGCCGCGTTCTGGTGCCGCAGCATCAGGCTTTGCGACAGATCACCAATCGATACGAGACCCATCTTACAACCCCAACAATTGTGTCAACATGTCATCGACCACCTTCACGACCCGCGCATTGGCGGCATATGCCTGTTCCACCTGCATCAATTCCTGCAACTCGCGGTCGGTATCGACCCCGCCATCGGCTTCGAGTTTTTCCAACGCGCTGGCGCGTGCGGTGGCATAGCTCGCCTCGCCATCTGCCGTTACCCGTTCGGTGGCGATGCGCGAAGTCACATCGCCCGCAAAGGCCGAGGCACTGCGAAGCCCCGCCGTGAACCCGCCCGACACCGGCGCCCGCGCCGCGGTCAGGGTGCTGCGCCAATCGTTCAGCAGGGCCGTGTTGCCGGGCGGGCCGGGCGCGACGGCCCCCAAGCCATCGCGCAAGCGCCACAGCTTGCCGCCCGCTTCGGGGTCAGCCGCCGCGTTCAGACGCAACCGCCCGGCCAGCCCTGTCTCGTTCACCGGATCGAACACGCCACCGCCATCGGTCAGCAACCCTGCGGCCCCCGCCGCCCGCGTCGGGTCGATCGCCGGATCGGCAAGACGCTCGGCAAGGTCACGGGCCAACGCGTCAAGGTGCGCTTGTGCAGACGGGGCGGCATCGTCGCGCAACCGAAACAGCGCACCCAACGACCCGCCCGAAAGCGGACCCGTCTCGCCCGTCGAAATGGCGCGGCCGTTCACCGTCAGGCCCGACAGGGCACCCGACGCCTGCGTCATGTCGGCCGTGATCACGCCTGTAGCCTCGAAACCGACCGTTACGGCAGTGCCTTCCACCAAAGCCGCCCCGTTCGTGGTATAAAGCGCCACCATCCCGTCCTGACGCAATTCTTCGCGCACAGGCACGATGGCGGCGACGGCATCCACCAGAACCTGCCGCTGGTCCATCAGCGCCGCCGTCTCGCGCCCCGAATTTGAATAGGCGAGGATCTGGGCGTTCATGTCGCGCACTTGCGACAGGTTCCGGTTCAGGGTGTCGACCTGCGCCGCGATGCGGGCATCGGCATCGCTCCGCTGTGATTGTATCGCGCCCGTGGCCCGCGCCATGTGGCGGACCAGCCCCTTGACCGCATCGGCAACGGCAGCCAGCCGACTTTCCGACGCGGGGTCTGCGGTTGCCGCGATCAACGCCTTTTCCACCGTGGCAATCCGCGCGGTCACCGAGTTTTCATCCTCGGGCGTCCCCACTGCCGCCTCGATCCGCTTCATCGCTTCGGCCATCAGGCTGCGCCCGCCAGCTTCGGCACCGGCGCGGCGGCGGTCGTTCAGCAGGAACCTGTCCTGATCGCGCCGAAGACCGTTGGTCGCCACGCCCTGCCCGTTGTCGCCCACCATCCGCGCCTGCAGCACGACCTCGCGCCGCACATAGCCGGGCGTAGCGGCGTTGGCGATGTTCGATGAAATCACCTCGGCCCTGCGCGAGCTGGCGGTCAGGCCCGACAGGGCCGAAGTCAGGGCGGCGGAAACGCTCATTCCGTTACCGCTTTATGTTCGTGGTTTCCTGCAGCATCTCGTCCACCGTCTGGATCACCTTGGCGTTGGACGAATAGGCCCGTTGCGTCTGGATCAGGGCGGTCAATTCCGCCGCGACATCTGTCGTCGATCCCTCGCGTGCATAGCCGACGACCTTACCCGTCGGGCCAGTCCCCGCATCCCACAGGAAGAACGATCCCGATTGCGGCGAAACCTGATAGGTCTGGTTCGACAGGGTGCGCAACCCGTTAGGATTGGGCACGTCGACAAGCGGAATCTGGTAGATGCGCCGCACGAAACCCGTGTCATAACTCGCCGTCAGAAATCCGTTCTCGTCCACCTCGACCGCCGTCAGGTTGCCGACCGGCGATCCGTCCTTGGTGATGGCGACGGGGGCAAAGCTGTCGGACAATTGCGTCAGCCCGTTCGGGTCGCCCAGCCGGCCGATCGTCACCTTCAGCGGGCCGCCCTGGACCGTCAGCGCAAGCGTTCCGTCCGCCGCGTCATAGGTGCCGCCCGAAACGGTAGTCACCGATGCAAGCGTTCCGCCACTGCCACGGCTGTCGTCGAACACCAGATTATACTGCCCGATCATCGCGCCATTCTGTGCCGAATCGCGCACCGTCATCTTCCACGTATTGGAAACGCCCGACGCAGGCACCACCGGTTCGAAAACGATATCGAGCGTTTCCGACGTGCCCAGGTTTCCGAAATACTCGACCGAAAGCGGCAACTCGCCACCGCTCGCGCCCGCTTCGGTTTGTACGGCGGGCAGGTTGACCCCCAGCCCCATCACGGTCGTGGGGTCGCCCGCCGTCTGGTTGGCGTTGATCACGACGGGTTGCAGGCCCTGAATCGTGTCGCGCGCGTTGACCGGAACCGTGCCATCCGCATTCGCGGGCCAGCCCAGAAGAACAAGCCCCGAATCCGTCCGCAACACGCCGGTCGCATCGGTGCGGAACGCGCCGGTCGTCGTCATCACCAACGGTTGGTCGGCGAAATCAGACCCCATCGACGCCGCGGGCATCACAGGCAGCATGCCGCGCCCCGAAACCGCGATATCCAGCGCGTTCGACGTGCCGACAAGCGCGCCCCGCTCGTCGATCAAGCGCACGGTCGACGCCCGCACACCGCCCGCCGAATAGGTCCCCGATCCGCGGGCCGAAGTGATCACCATGCTTTCGAAATCGGCCGCCGCCCGCTTGTAACCATAGGTGCCGCTGTTTGCGATGTTGTCGGAAATGGCGGCCAGCCGGGTCGCATTCGCGTTTAGCCCCGAAACTCCCGCGTTCAGTGATGACGAAATGGACATAGATAGCGCCTTTCTGCAGCCTGATCCCTACTGGGTCGGCCCGATCCTTGCGCCATCAGCCTTAACAGCCCGCTAATGTCTAAAATTATACGCGCTTTACCGGCTTCGCCGCAGCAAGATAACCTCGATCCGGTTGTTGCGTATGGCTTGCGGATTGGCGGTAACCGGCTTGCGATCCGCAAAACCCGTCACCCGTTGCACCCGCGCGATGTCGAGACCGGCTTTTTCCAGCAATCCGCGCATCGCCTGCGCCCGGTCTGCCGACAGGCTCCATGCCGGATTGGCCACCATCGGCAGCGGATAACTGCGCACATGCCCGTTCACGGCAACGCCGTTCTGCGCCAAGGCCAGAACCCGCACCAGAACCGTGGCGATATCGGCAAGCTGTCGGTCCGGCATCGCCGAGTCGGGCAAAAACAGCGCCTGCTCCTCGATATCGAAGATCTCGATCACCAGCCCCTCATCGGTCACGCGGGTCACGACATGGCGCATCAGGCGCTCCATCGTCATGCTTTCGCCGGTGTGGGCTGTCAAAGCCTTGTCGATCTCGGCCAGCAGCGCTGCCTCCTTACCGGCGTCTTCCGGTCCGGTTTCCCCCCGCGCCTTGTTCTCTTCCGTCGGGACCGAGGCCGAGGCTCCCGTTCCATTCTGCGCCAAGCTCTGGTCCGACAGCACCGAATCGCCCCCGAACGACCCGTCACCCCCGCCCGAGATGCGGTTGACCGGAATCGTCGGATTGAAATAATCCGCGATTCCCTTCCTTTGCTTTTCCGTCGTCGCGTTCAACAGCCACATCAGCATAAAGAAAGCCATCATCGCCGTGACGAAATCCGCATAGGCGACTTTCCAGGCGCCGCCATGATGCGCGCCCGCGACGATGATCTTCTTACGCTTGATGATAACCGGCGCGGCATTGCCCTGCGCGGCCATCCTTTACCCCAGTCCCAACTCACCCGTTGCCAATCTGGCGGCAAGCGATGAACCAAAGGTTAAGCTGCAGCATTGTCCGCAGTTTCCGCCAGACCCGAAAGGGCCAGCGATGTGTGCAATCCGATCGCCGCGTAATCGGCACGGAACTGCAGGGCCGCAGCACGGCACAGCCCGTATTCGATCCGCATCGGCAGGTTATTGGACAAGACCTCGAACCTGCTACGCGGCAATCCCGTGCGCGAGACGAGGAAATCTGCCAGATCACGCGTCACCCAACCCGTCGCACGCGACAGATACAGGTCATACCGTTGAAAGGCGCGGTTCAGCACCATCATCCGCGGCAAGTTGGCGCGCCGTTCCAGATGGCTGCACAGATGCCGGTCCAGCCCCGCTGCGACCGCGCCGGTAATCGCATCCGGCGCGACCCCCATAATCTGCAAATGTGCCGACAGCGCCGGTGTTGTTTTTCCCTCCACCAGAAACGCATCATAAAGCGCGGTTTCGGGATCGGCCTCGACCAAGCTAAGGTTGGCAAGACGCCCCAGACCGGCATGGTAACGGTCCAGTCCGGCACGGGTCAGCCCGCGCAAGATCAACCCTCCGGGCCGATGCAGGGCCTGTTGCACCGTCGCTTCGTCCAGTCCGGTCTGTTCGGCCAAAATCCGAATCGTCCGCGGCTTTCTGACCGGCACCGCAAACTGGATCGACAGGTCGAAAACCTGCGTCGTTGCCGCCGCCGTATCGAAACGGACCCGCAACCCAAACGCCTGCAACAGTCCGGCCACCCGATGGGCAACAACCGGGTCCAGCCCGTCGGCCAAAATGGCGGGCGCATTTTCCAGCAGCCCATAAGCGTCGGCTCGGCTGATACCCAGATGTTTGCACAGCGTCGCCTCAGCCAGATGCGCGACCGGACCGGTCGAAACCAGAACAAGGCTTGATCTCGAAGAAGCAGAAAGGTTGGCCCGCATTTCCAAGCGCTTCGATCCCGACACGCGTTTCGCCCGATAGCCGGACGATCACGCGGTTGTCTCAGAAGAAACCGCAGAGTTAACACTTGTAAACCACAATTTCGCGCAAAGCGCACGACATTTGGTATTCGGGTCGGGCAAAATCGGCGGCAAGGTTGGAAAAAACCATACCGCCGATGCTGCAATCGTCATTCAGCAGACGATTTGGCCCAAAGGTTGATGTCCTCTTCGCCCGAAATCCGGTCAATTTCGTCCAATTCCGCCACGGTGAATTCGAGGTTGCCAATCGCACCGGCGCAATCCACCACCTGTTCGGGTTTCGATGCCCCGATCAGCGCGGTCGTGATGCCGCCGTTGCGCAACACCCACGCAATCGCCATCTGCGCCAACGTCTGCCCGCGCTTTTGCGCCATGGCATCCAGCGCCCGCACCGATTCCAGCGCAGAATTGGTGATCGTCACCGGATCGAGGCTTTTGCCCTGCGCCGCACGGCTGCCCTGCGGGATGCCGCCCAGATACTTCTTGGTCAAAATTCCCTGCGCCAGCGGCGTGAACGCGATCGACCCCACGCCCAGATCGGCCAGCGTATCCTTCAACCCGTCATGCTCGACCCAACGGTTCAGGATGTTGTAGCTCGGCTGATGAATGACCAAGGGCGTGCCAAGCTCTTTCAAAATCGCATAGGCCTCGCGCGTGCGCTGGCTGTTGTAGCTGGAAATCCCCGCATAGAGCGCCCGCCCCGACCGCACGATGTAATCCAGCGCCATCATGGTTTCTTCCAGCGGCGTGTCGGGATCGAAGCGGTGCGAATAGAAGATATCCACATAGTCCAGCCCCATCCGCTTCAGGCTCTGGTCGCAGGACGCGACCAGATACTTGCGGCTTCCCCATTCGCCATAGGGGCCGTCCCACATATTGTAACCCGCCTTCGAACTGATGATCAGTTCGTCGCGGTAACCCGCGAAATCGGTCTTCAGAATATCCCCGAACGCCTCTTCCGCGCTTCCGGGGGGCGGGCCGTAGTTGTTGGCCAGATCGAAATGTGTGATGCCAAGGTCGAACGCCGTGCGGCAAATCTCGCGCTTCACCTGATGCGGCGTGTCATGGCCGAAGTTGTGCCACAGCCCAAGGCTGATGGCAGGCAGTTGCAGGCCGCTCTTGCCGCAGCGGCGATAGACCATCTTCGAATAACGGTCGGCGGCGGGGGTATAGGTCATCACGTCCTCCTTCATGACACAGGGCGGCGGAAGCCGAAGCACCGCCGCCCCTTTTGTCGTCCAACAGATCAGATCAGATGAACCGGTTCCACAGGTTTTCCAGCCGCTCTTGCCGTCCCGAACGCGGTTCGGGGTTCAGCGCCTTGGCCGTCACCACCGCCGCCGCATCTTCCAGCGATCCGGTCAGCAGCGCCTTGGCGTCGGGCTTGGTCCATCCGGCATAACGCTCGTCCCGCGCCGCTTCCAGCGCGCCATCTTCCAGCAGCGCCGCCGCCGCCTTCAACGCACGGGCGCAGGTGTCCATCCCGCCGACATGGGCAAGGATCAGGTCATCGGCATCCAGCGATTGCCGCCGCACCTTGGCGTCAAAGTTGGTGCCGCCGGTCGTATAGCCGCCCGCCCGCAGGATTTCATAAAAGGCAACCGCCTTTTCGGCGTGATTGTTGGGGAACTGGTCCGTGTCCCAGCCCGACTGATAGTCGTTCCGGTTCATGTCGATCGACCCGAATATCCCCAAAGCACTGGCCAGCGCGATCTCATGCTCGAACGAGTGCCCCGCCAGAATGGCATGGCCCTGCTCGATATTGACCTTCACTTCCTTTTCCAGCCCGAACTGCACAAGAAAGCCGTAAACCGTCGCCACGTCGTAGTCATACTGGTGCTTGCTCGGCTCTTGCGGCTTCGGCTCGATCAGGATCGCGCCCTTGAAACCGATCTTGTGCTTGTACTCCACGACCTGCTGCAAGAACCGCCCCGCATGCTCGCGCTCGGCCTTCAGGTCGGTATTGAGCAGCGTCTCATACCCCTCGCGCCCGCCCCACAGCACATAGTTCGCCCCGCCCAGCTTGTGCGTGGCGTCCATATTCGCCTTCACCGTCGCGGCGGCATAGGCATAGACATCCGGGTCGGGGTTCGTCGCCGCGCCCGACATCCAGCGCTTATGGCTGAACATGTTGGCCGTGCCCCACAAAAGCTGCGTCTTGTGGCTGGCCTGCTTTTCGCCAAGGTAATCGACGATCTCTTCCAGATTGCGCTTGCTCTCCGCAAAGGTCGCCCCCTCGGGCCGCGCATCGGCATCGTGGAAACAATAGAACGGCGCTCCCAGAATATCGAACATCTCAAAGGCAACATCGGCCTTCAGCTTGGCCAGCGCCATCGTGTCACCGAACCATGGCCGCTCGAACGTCTGCCCGCCGAACGGGTCGCCCCCCGGCCATGCAAAGCTGTGCCAATAGGCCACAGCAAATCGCAGATGGTCTTCCATCCGCTTGCCCATGATCACCTCGTCCGGATTGTAATGCCGGAAGGCGAATTCATTGCTGCTCTGCACACCCTCGAACTTGATCTGCGGGATGCCTTTGAAGAAGTCGGTCATGTCGTCGTCCTTAGTGGGCCAGAGCCTGAAGTGCTTTTTGCGCGGCACGATAGCGGGCATGCCCCGCATCATAGGCCGCCGTCAAGGAACGGTCGGGGTCGATGGTCCGCGCAATCGGCGGCAGCGTGGCAATTTCCGCCCCCGCGCCGGTCGCGGCCATCATTCCCAGACGCGCGGCACCGAACGCACCGCCGAAATCACCGGCCACCGGCACCTGCACCGGAATATCCAGCGCCGTGGCAATCGCGGCCAACCAGTAATCCGACCGCGACCCGCCGCCGACGGCCAAAAGCCGCTCCAGCTTGGTCCCCGTCGCGGCCAGCGCATCGCGGCTGTCGCGGATGGCAAAGGTCACGCCCTCCAGCACCGCCCGCGTCCCCGCCGCACGATCCGTCGCATGCTCCAGCCCGAGGAATGCCCCGCGAATGGCGGCATCGTTCAGCGGAGTCCGCTCTCCGCCCAGATAGGGCAGGAACAACCCTTTGGCGGGGGCCTGCAACGCCCCAAGCGCACCCGTCAACTTGGCCGCCGTCTCGCCCACCAGCCCCGCATACCAGTTCAACGCATCGGTCGCGGCAAGGATCACGCCCATCTGGTGCCACGTATCCGGCAGGGCATGGCAAAACGTATGCACGGCCGTCTCGGGCGCCGGTTGATATCCGTCATTGGCAGCAAACAGCACGCCGCTCGTGCCCAGCGACACAAAGGCATCGCCCGCCTTCACCACGCCCACGCCAACACCTGACGCGGCATTGTCGCCACCGCCACCGGCCACCACCACACCCTTGGGCAATCCCCAACGGCTGGCCAGCGCATCGCGCAACCCGCCCGAAACCTGCGACCCTTCGACCAGATGCGGCATCTGCGCGCGGCTTAGCCCAGTGGCGGCCAGACAGGCATCCGACCAGTCGCGCTTGGCCGTATCCAGCCAGCTTGTCCCCGCCGCGTCCGACATCTCGGCCACATGTTCGCCCGTCAGCCACAGCCGCAGGTAATCCTTGGGCAGCAGCACCTTGGCCACCCGCTCCCACACGCGCGGTTCATGCCGCTGCACCCACACCAGCTTGGGCGCGGTGAACCCCGGAAACACGATATTCCCCGTCACGCGCCGGAACAGCGGGTCGCCGTCCAGCTCGGCCGCCTCTTCATGGCTGCGCGTGTCGTTCCACAAAATACAGGGCCGCAGCACCTCGTCCGCCGCATCGAGCAGCGTCGCGCCATGCATATGCCCCGACAGCCCGATCCCGCGCACGCCCGAAAGCCCGTGCGCCGCCAGCGCCTCCATCACGATTTCCGCTGCGGCAATCCAGTCGGCGGGCGATTGCTCGCTCCAGCCTTCCGCCGGACGCTGCACCGTCAAAGGTGCCGACGCTTCCGCCAGCACCTTCTGCGACCCGTCGATCAGCACCCCCTTAAGCCCGGAGGTGCCGAGGTCCAGTCCGATATACATCACGCAGCCTTTGCGGGTTTCTTGCCCATGATGATCATGCCAAGGATGTCGTCGTCTGTGACTTCATCGACCTTCACGGTTCCGACCAACTGTCCGTTCTTCATCACGCAGGCGCGGTCGCACAACTTCATGACGTTGTGGATGTCATGTTCGATCAGGAAAATCCCCAATCCCTGCGCCTTCAGCTCTTGGATCAACTCGGCCACCATCTGCGTCTCGTGCGGGCCAAGCGCTGCGGTGGGTTCGTCCATGATCAGGATCTTGGCGTTGAAATACACCGCCCGCGCAATGGCGACCGACTGCCGCTGACCGCCCGAAAGCGCACTGACCGGCACGTTGAACTTGCGGAAGTTGGGGTTCAGCCGCGCCATGATCTTGCGCGTCTCGGCCTCCATCTTCGTCTCGTCCACAAAGCCGAACCCGTTGACGATCTCGCGCCCCAGAAACAGGTTGGAAGCGGCATCGAGGTTATCCGCCAGCGCAAGCGTCTGGTAGATCGTCTCGATGTTCTGCGCCCTTGCATCGCGCGGGCTGTTGATATCGACCAACTCGCCGTTGATCCGTATCTCGCCCACATCGGCCTTATAGGCACCCGACAGGCATTTGATCAGCGTCGATTTGCCCGCGCCGTTATGGCCCAGCAAACCGACGACCTCGCCGGGATACAGGTCGACCGTCACACGATCGACCGCCTTGATCCCGCCGAACGAGATCGAGATGTCGCGCATCTCGACAAGGGGTGTTCCGCGATTGGAAGTGCTCATGATCTCCCCTTTCACTTGATGCGCTTGCGGTAAACGATGTCGAGGTAGACGGCCAGAACCAGCGCCGCGCCGATCACGATCTTGCGGTACGATCCGTCACCAAAGCCGATCAGCACCATGCCGGTCTGCAACGACACCAGCACCAGCGCCCCGATGATCGCGCCATAGATCGTGCCCACGCCCCCCGCCAGCGACGTGCCGCCGACGACCGCCGCCGCAATCACGTACAATTCGTCCAGATCGCCCAGCGCGTTGGTCGCGCTGTTCAGACGCGCCGACCCGATCACACCGGCCAAACCGGCCAGCGCCCCCATCAGCGTAAAGATTTTCACCGTCATCGCGCGGGTGTTGATGCCCGACAGCGCCGCCGCTTCGGGGTTGCCGCCGATGGCAAACACGTACCGGCCAAACCGCGTGCGGGTCATCAGGATCGTCATCAGAATGGCGACCACGCCCAGAATGATCACCGGATACGCAAAGCCATGCGCGATGAACGCGCCTTCCGGCACGTCCTGGCCCAAGGTCGCGTAGTAATCCTTCAGAATGCCCTTCGGCCAAGCATAGGAATTGACCACCATCGTCGCCGTCAGGATCACGGCACAGCCAAGCACGGCCATAAAGACCTCGGCCCAGACCGGACGCATCGGAAACCCGTGCAGCTTGCGGTTCGACCGTCCCCGCAGCACCAGCCAGATCACCCCGATGCAGGTGATGGCCGCGATGATCCAGCTTCCCGTCGCCCCGATCGACCCGTAAGGCCCGCCACCGATCAGCGCGAAGGTCGGATCGACCGGCGAAATCGTACGCCCGTCGGCAGCCAGAAAGGCCACGCCGCGCCAGATCAGCAATCCGCCCAGCGTGACGATAAACGAAGGAATGCTCAGGAACGCGATCAGGCTTCCCTGCAACGCCCCGATCAGCGCGCCAAGGATGATCCCGAAGATCACCGTGACGATCCAGATCACCGGATGCCCCAGCCCCAGATATTGCGGCAGCCATTCGACCTGCAACAGGCCCATGTACATGCCCGTCACGCCCACGATGGACCCCACCGAAAGGTCGATGTTGCGCGTGATGATGACCAGCACCATTCCCGTCGCCATGATCCCGATGGTCGCCGTCTGCACGCTCAGGTTCCACAGGTTGCGCGGGGTCAGGAACGTCCCGTCCCCCAGCACCAACGCGCCATAGGCGTGAAAGCCTACCCAGATCAGCAGCAGCGCGCCGACCATTCCGATCAGGCGCGGGTCAAGCTCGGTCGCCCGCAGGAACCGGCCGATAGGGCCTTCCGCAGCGGGGGCTTGGGGTCGATGGGTTGTATCGGTCATATCTCGTCCATGAAGATGGGGGGGCGGCGCCAGCCCGATCCGGCTTCGGCACACCGTGGAAAGGACGCATGGGCTGACAACGCGTCACGCCCACCAAAGAAGAAAGGGCGCCGACCCTGACGGATCGGCGCCCCGTTAGCCTAAGCGATTATTCGCAGCCCTTCACGCCGGCAACCGCGCCTTCGCAAGCGGCTTCCTTGGTGATGTGGCCAGCGTCGATCGCCAGATTGACGGTGTCTTTGGTGATCGCCGTCGGGGTCAGCAGGATGGCGTTCATCTCAACGCCTTTCTCGCCGTCCGAGAACTTGGTCGCGCCTTCGATTGCGTCCAACGCGGTGCCTTCGGCAAGAGCGGCGGCGATTTCACCGGCAGCTTTGCCCAGCTGACGCGAGTCTTTCCAGACCGAAACGGTCTGGGTGCCACGCGCAACGCGGTTGATCGCGGCAAGGTCGCCGTCCTGACCACCCAGCGGAACGTTCAGGCCCTGAGCAGCCAACGCAGCGGCAGCGCCACCGGCCATGCCGTCGTTCTGGGCCAGAACCGCGTCGACCTTGTTGTCGTTCGCGGTCAGGATCTGTTCCATGTTCTTCTGGGCGTTCTCGGGCTTCCAGCCGTCCGAGTTCGCTTCGCCGACGATCTTGATGTCGCCCGAATCCACGGCAGGCTGGATCACCGACATCATGCCCTGCAGCAGGAAGCCGACGTTCGGATCGCCCGGGTCGCCTTTGATGATCGCGTAGTTGCCCTTGGGCGCAGCGGCGAACACGTTTTCGGCGATGATCTTGCCGACGCCGACGTTGTCGAAGGTCAGATAGAAGGTGCGGTTGTCTTCGATCAGGCGGTCATAGCCGACGACCGGAATGCCTTCGGCAGCGGCTTTGTCGATGGCAGGCCCGATGGCGTCTTTGTCCCAGGCGTTGATGACAAGCGCGTCAACACCCTGTGCGATCAGCGCGTCGATGTCCGACAGCTGCTTTTCAGCCGACGACTGCGCGTCAGCCGACACGTATTCATCACCGGCAGCTTCGATCGCAGCCTTCATCGCCGCTTCGTCGATCTTCCAGCGCTCTTCCTGGAACTGCGCCCAGGACACACCGATTTTCTTGCCTTCCGCCAAAGCGGCAGTCGAGAACCCGGTCACCGCCAGAACGGCGAGCAGAATTGCGTTACGCATGATTATCCTCCCATGGATGCGGCCAGCGAATGGCCGGTCCGACAGATTCGTCGGCACGCGGCGAAAATTGCCGCTAATAATTTCAGTTGTCAAAATAAAAATGATCGGCAAAGCTAGTTGTGCCGCGAAATCAGGCTGTTTCATGCTGCTCTGCAGCAATTTGCTTGCGTAACGCTAACGAAACTGTCCTCAAAACGCGGATTTTTACTTTGGAGACCGAAAAAATGCTCGGAATCGGTCATGGCGAGACTCCCGAAGGGCGGCGCGGCTGCGGTCCGCTGATTCCCCCGCTGTCCGATACGCTGCGCCCGATGCGCCAACAGGTGTTCGAACGGGTCCGCGCCGCTGGCCTCATTCCGCGCGTGCAGGTGGCCAAAGACCTTGGCGTCAGCCCCGCCTCCGTGACCACCATCACACAGGAATTGATCGAGGCCGGCCTGATCGAGGAAATCGCCGCCCCGCGCGAAGGCGACCAAGGCCGCGGTCGCCCCGCCGTGGCGCTGGGTGTGCGCGCCAACGCCCACCGCGTGGCAGGCATGAAGATGTCCGACCGCGAACATACGGCCGTCATCGTCGATTTTGCCGGAAACCTCATCGCCGACGATGTGATCCCGCGCCGCCCCGGCCCGATGACCGTGCCCGAAATGCTCGACGCCATCGAAACCCTGCTCAACCGTGTCTGCGCCAAGGCAGGCATCGCCCGTTCCGACCTGTCGGCCCTCGGCGTCGGCGTTCCCGGTTTTGTCGACACCACAACCGGCACCGTCATGTGGTCGTCGGTGCTCAGCGACCGCACCGTTCCGCTTGCCGCCGTCGCCGCTGCCCGCGTCGGCCTGCCCGTCACCATCGACAACGACGCCAACCTTGTGACCCTTGCCGAACTCTGGTTCGGCGCGGGCCGTGGCCTTGCAGATTTTGCAGTCGTCACCATCGAGCACGGCGTCGGCATGGGCTATGTCATCAACCACCGCATCTACCGCGGCGCCCACGGCCTTGGCATGGAACTTGGCCATACCAAGGTGCAGCTCGACGGCGCACTGTGCCGCTGCGGCCAACGCGGCTGCCTTGAGGCCTATATCGCCGACTACGCCCTTGCGCGCGAGGCGACGACCGCCCTGAACTGGACCCACCGCGAGGGGCAGTCTATCGCCGTCCTGCTGGAAAGCCTTTATGACCATGCCAAGGCGGGAAACACCGCTGCGCGCTCGATCTTCCGCCGCGCAGGCCGCTACCTTGCCGTCGGCCTGTCCAACGTCATCAACCTGTTCGACCCCGCGCTTATCATCCTGTCGGGCGAACGGATGCGCTACGATTACCTCTACGCACAAGAAACGCTGGCCGAGATGGAAAACCTCGCCATCCACACCGGCCGCCCCAAACCGCCCATCGAAATCCACGCTTGGGGCGATCTGCTCTGGGCGCATGGCGCGGCCGCACTGGCGCTTTCCTACGTCAGCGAAGGGCTGCTTCTTCCGGTGCGCGACATCGCCGCGCAATAACTGCGGGCGGGAAGACGCCCAGACGGAACCATGTTGCATTGCGCGTGCTTGGACCCGTTGTAATAGTAAACATATCCGCGACCCCGAGGGTGCATTGCTCCGACTCCAGCTTCAACACCTGCGACGCGCGATCCGGCTGACCGCGCTGTGCCTCATCCTGTCCTCAGGGGCGGCTTCGGCATTAGGGCGGGTGGATTTCGCAGTTTCCGCCGACGACCGCGAACTGACGGACGCCCTTCGCAACGCCTCGCTGGTGCTCACCGCCGAACGCGACAAACAGACCGATCCCCAAGACCTGTTCGCCGCCGCACAGGCCGATTACGCCCAGCTTCTCGGCACGCTCTATTCCGCCGGGCATTACTCGGCCACGATCCACATCCTGATCGACGGGCGCGAAGCGGCCAGCATCCAGCCGCTCGATGCCCCCCGCCGCGTCAACGTCATCGCCATCAGCATCGACCCCGGCCCCGCCTTCCGCTTCTCCCGCGCCGATATCGCACCCTTGGCCAATGGCACCGACCTGCCCGAAGATTTCGCTGTCGGCCAACCCGCCCGCAGCGGCGCGATCCGCTTGGCCGCGACTGCAGGCGTCGAAGGCTGGCGCGATCTCGGCCACGCCAAGGCCGACGTGTCCGCGCAAGACATCACCGCCGACCACCGCTCCGCCCTGCTTTCTACCCGCATCGGCCTTGCCCCCGGCCCGAAACTCCGCTTCGGCCCGCTGATCGTCAAAGGTCAGGACCGGATGCGCATCGAACGCATCCGCGCCATCGCAGGCTTGCCAAGCGGCGAAACCTTCAGCCCCGCCGAACTCGACCTTGCCGCAACGCGCCTGCGTCGCACCGGCGTGTTCAAATCGGTAACTCTGGCCGAAGCCGACAGCATAACCGCCCCCGACCTGCTGCCGATCACCGCAACCGTGGTCGAAGAAAAGAAGCGCCGCTACAGCATCGGCGGCGAGGTCGCCAGTTTCGACGGCGTGAACCTGTCGGGCTACTGGATGCACCGCAACCTTCTGGGCGGTGCAGAACGGCTCAAGATTTATGGCGAGGTGGCAAATCTCGGCGCGCAGCAAAGCGGCGTCGACTACACGCTTGGCGTCACGCTCGACCGTCCCGCCACCTTTACCCCCGATAGGACAATCGGCGTCATCGCGGAAATCAGCCGTATCGACGATGCCGATTACAGCGCCGATCTCGCCTCGGCAGGCTTTAGCGCAACGCAGATATTCTCGCCCAGCTTCACCGCCCGCACCGGCCTGACTTACGATTACTCGAAAGGCCGCGACGGCATCTCGAACTTCGAATTCCGCAACATCTCGGTTCCCTTGGGCCTGACATGGGATCGCCGCGACGACACGGTCAGCACGACCCGCGGCTACTACCTCGACGCCGAAGCCAAACCCTTCCTCGGCTTGGGCACCACCGACAGCGGCGTTCGCCTGTCATGGGACACCCGCGCCTACACGAGCTTTGGCAGTGACCGTGTCGTGCTGGCAGCCCGCCTGCAAGGCGGCGCGATCTATGGCGCGTCCCCGCTTGGCACCCCGCGCGACGAGTTGTTCTATTCCGGCGGCGGCGGATCGGTGCGCGGCCAGCCCTACCAATCGCTCGGCATCAACGTGAAACGCATTGCCGGACAATCCGCACAACTCGGCGGCACCTTCTACCTTGGCTCGCAACTCGAAGCGCGGCTGCGTGTGACCAGGAAAATCGGGATCGTCGGGTTTTACGATGTCGGTCAGGTCGGCATAAACGCCTTTTTCGACAGTTTCGCCCGCACCCATTCCGGCGCAGGCATCGGGCTGCGCTACGACACCGGCTTTGGCCCCATCCGCCTCGACATCGCAACGCCCGTTGGCGGCACCACGGGTGAAGGCGTGCAAATCTACGTCGGTCTGGGGCAGTCCTTCTGATGAGAAAATGGTTCCTCGCCGCCGCGCTTGCGGCTTTTCCCTTCACCGCCACAGCGCAGGATGCAACGGCCGAGGCTGACAAAAGCTATCTCGCGTCGCTCTTGGAAGAAAACCTCTCCGGCGCTGGCCGTCAGGTCACGATCACCGGCTTTGCCGGTGCCCTGTCGTCGCGCGCCACCATCCGGTCGCTCGCCATTTCCGATGGTCAGGGCGTCTGGATCACCCTCAACGGCGTCACCCTCGACTGGAGCCGCTCGGCCCTCTTGCGCGGCGTCGTCGACGTCACCGAACTTTCCGCCGACGAAATCATCCTCGACCGACCGCCCGTCACCGAAACCACCCCCTCGCCCGAGGCAAAGGGCTTTTCGCTTCCCGATCTGCCCGTCTCGATCGAAATCGGCCGCATCGCCGCCGACCGCATCGTGCTGGGACAGGCCGTGCTGGGCGAACGCCTCGAAGCCCGCCTTGAAGCGTCGATGTCGCTCAGCAACGGCGAAGGCCATGCGGCGCTCGTCCTCGAACGCACCGACGGCGGCCCCCGGGGGCGGCTGACCCTCGACGCGCTCTATTCCAACGCGACCGATCAACTGACGCTGAACCTTGTGGCCGCCGAAGCGGCAGGCGGCATCGCCGTCCGCAAGCTGGGCCTTCCCGGTGCTCCCGCGACCGAACTATCGGTCAAAGGCGCTGGCCCGCTGGACAGTTTCGCCGCCGACATCGCCCTGCGCAGCGATGGCGTCGACCGGCTCAGCGGACGTGTCTCGCTTGACGCCTCGCCCACGGGCGGGCGCGGATTTGACGCCGCCTTGTCCGGCGACCTCGCACCGCTGTTCCTGCCCGAATACGCCGCCTTCTTCGGCAACAATATCAGCCTGACGGCACAGGGCGAATCGCTGCCCGACGGCGGGCTTGACCTGCGGGCCTTCGACCTCAGGGCGCAGGCCGTGCATCTGTCTGGCAAGGTCAGGCTCGACGCCGAAAATCTGCCTGTCCAGCTTAGCGTGCAGGGCAGGCTTGGCCTGCCCGACGGGTCACCCGTGCTGCTTCCCCTGTCGGGCGCCAACGTTACCCGGGTTCGCGCCGCCGACCTGTCGCTTGGCTACAACGCGGCAATCGGAACCGGCTGGCGCGCCCGCATCGGCCTGACAGGGCTGGACGGTCAGGGGCTAAAGGCCGACAGCATCATCCTGAACGGCACGGGCAGCATCGAAAACCCGCCAAACGCACCCGCCCGCTTCGACGCATCCTTCCGCTTCGCGGGTCAGGGCGTGCGGCCCGACGATACCGCCCTTGCCGCCGCACTCGGCCCCGAAATTTCCGGCACGGCACGGCTTCAGGCCAATGAGGGCGGCGATGGCCTATCCCTCAGCCGCCTCGATTTGACCGGCACCGACTATTCCCTGTCCGCCAGCGGCGTGATTGCGGGCCTTGCCGAAAACCTGCGCATCACCGGCAAGGCCGAAGCACGGCTGAACGACCTGTCCCGCCTGTCCGCCCTTGCCACGCGTCCGCTTTCGGGCGCTGCCTTGCTCAACGTCCAGGGCAGCGGCAGCCCGCTCGGCGGCGATTTCGATCTCGTCGCCACCCTGAACGGCCAAGACGTGACGCTTGGCCAGACGCAGGCCGACAGGCTGCTGTCCGGCCCTTCACGCATCGCCATGGCCATCGCCCGCAGCACCGAAGGAACCTTCCTGAAAACGCTGTCGGTTCAGGCCGGAACCCTGAACCTGACAGCCACAGGCCAGATCACAACCGCCGGAACCGACCTTGACGCCAATATCGCACTGTCCGACCTGTCCAACCTCGATCCGTCATGGGGCGGGTCGCTGGTGGGCCAAGCCGCATTTCAGGGCGTCCCATCCACGGGCCGCATCACCGTCACAGCCAGCGGAAACGGGCTTCGTATCGGCCAGACAGACGCCGACCGCCTGCTTGCCGGAACATCCGCCCTCGATCTCGACCTCGGGCTGCTGGACGGGCGCGTCACCATCAACACCGCCCGCCTGACCGCACCACAGGTAACGGCAAGCGCCACAGGCAGCGCCACGACGGCGCAGCGTGACCTGCAACTGCAAGCGCGGCTCGCAAATCTGGGCCTGTTCCTGCCCGAATTCCCCGGTCCGGTCACTGTCACCGGATCGGCGGCGGAAAGCGGGGGCGACTACACGCTCAACCTTGGCGCAAAGGGTCCGGGTCAGATCGATGCCACGATCACCGGTCGCATGGCGCGTGATTTTGCCAGCGCCGATCTTGCCATAAAGGGCGGCGCACAGGCCGGTCTTGCCTCGCCCTTCCTGTCGGGTCGGGTGGTATCCGGCCCCGTCCGCTTCGACCTTTCGTTGAACGGCCCGCTGGCGTTGAACGCATTGTCGGGCAGGGTGTCGCTTGCCAACGGTCGCCTTGCCGATCCGCGCCTTGCCTTCGGCTTCGAATCGCTCGCGATCGACGCCACGCTCGCTTCCGGCCGCGCCGCCATAATCGCCTCGACCGGCCTTTCCAGCGGTGGCAAGATCGCGGCCACCGGCAACGTGTCGCTCACCGCCCCCTTCGACGCCGACCTGAACGTGACGCTGCAAAACGCCGTCCTGCGCGACCCGCGCCTGTTCCAGACCACCGCCAACGGCAGCCTTGCCATCACCGGCCCGCTCACCGCAGGCGGCCTCGTCGCGGGGCGCGTGCTGCTTGGCGCAACCGAAGTGCAAATTCCCTCGACCGGCCTTGGCGGCGGTGCCGACCTGACAGACCTGCGCCACCTGTCCGAACCGCCACCCGTCCGCGCCACCCGCGACCGCGCCGGCTTGCTGGGCCAGAACGGCACAGGCGGCGGCGGTCAGGCCCGCCCGCTGCGGCTGAACCTTGTCGTTTCGGCCCCGTCCCAGGTTTTCATCCGCGGTCGCGGGCTTGACGCCGAACTGGGCGGCGAACTCACCCTGCGCGGCTCTACCGACGATATCCAACCCGCCGGAGCCTTCAGCCTGATCCGTGGCCGCCTCGATATCCTTGGCCGCCGTCTGGTGCTGACCGAAGCAACCATGCTGCTCGAAGGTGATTTCGTCCCCACCCTCGCCATCGCCGCCTCGACCGAATCCGAAGGCATCACCAGCATCGTCCGCATCGACGGCCCCGCCACCGGCCCCGCAGTCACCTTCACCTCGAACCCCGAACTCCCCGAAGAAGAGGTGCTGGCCCGCCTTCTGTTCGGGCGCGGTCTCGAAAACCTGTCACCGCTGCAAGCCGCGCAACTGGCCAATGCCGTGGCCACACTGGCCGGACGCGGTGGCGTCGGCATCATCGGCCGCCTGCGCCAAGGCTTCGGCCTCGACGATCTCGACGTGCAGACCGACGCGACCGGAGCGACCAGCCTGACCTTGGGCAAATACCTCGCCAAGAACGTCTATACCGAGGTCGAAGTGGGCCAAGACGGCCAAAGCAAGGTCAACCTGAACCTCGATGTGTCCAAAAGCCTGACCCTGCGCGGCAGCGCCGGAAGCGGTGGCGAAACCGGCATCGGCCTGTTCTGGGAACGCGATTATTAACCCTGCGTCAGCAACCGCTTCCGCTCGGCCCGCGCGGCATCGACGGCGGCACCCAGCAAGATGGCGTAACCGCTGAAATACAGCCACATCAGCAGCGCCACCACCGCCCCGATCGACCCGTAGATGCGGTTGTACGTATCGAAATTGGCCAGATAGATCACAAACCCCCGCGACGCCGCGATCCAGATGATCACCGCCACCAGAATCCCCCGCGTGAACAGCGGATGATGCAGGTTCCGGTTCAACCCCAGCCGATAGATCAGCGCCACACCCACCACGACCAGCAACAGGCTCAGCCCAAGGTTCAGCGCCTCCAGCGCCAGCGCCGCAAACCGCCCCAGCGGCACCAGCGCCAGCACAAGCGGCCCCACCACGGCGGCAAACATCGCGCAGATCACCAGCCCGATCATCACCAGCGTCAGCACCAGCGCCCGCAACTGGTGCCAATGCCCCGCCCGGTTCGGCAGCCCGTGAATGGCGTTCAACCCGCGCATCAGCGCCGCCACCCCCGCCCGCGCCGTCCACAGCGCCAACAGCAGCGAAAGGCCCGTCGCAATCCCCAGATTGTCACTGTTCAGCGACAGCAGCGATTCCACCTGATTGGCGATCAACGACCACGCGTCATTCGGCAGATACGACCGCGCAAGCTCCAGTTCCTCGCGGATCACGCTGGCATCGGCAAAGAAACTCCAGATGGCAATGACGGCAGCAGCCGAAGGGAACAGCGCCAGAAACCCGTAAAACGCAATCCCCGCCGCGATCAGGTCAAGCTCGCGCTCGTCGCTCAGCACCCAAAGCTCGCCCAGAATCCCCCAGCGGATTTTCATCCGTCGTCTTCCAGACGTGTCCGCATTTCGCGCAATACAGGCAACACCGCCCGCACGCGGTCAGCCCCCAAGGCCTGCACCACCTCGGCAATCAGCGGAGCGACCGCTTGCACCGCCGCATCCCGCGCGGCCCGCCCCGACGGGCTGATAGCCACGAACTTGCGCCGCGCATCGTCCCAGTCGGGGCGTATATGCACATGCCCCGCCCATTCCAGCCGCGTCAGCGTATTGGTCATCGCCCCCCGCGTCACGTGGAACGCCCGCGCCAACTGCGCCGGAGAGCGTTCGTCCCCGACCCGCGCCAGATGGTTCAGCACCCCGAAATGCGACAACTCCATCCCCTTGGGCAGAACCTTCGAAATGCGGTTGCGGGCAAGCTGGTCAGCCATGAACAACTCGCCGAACAACGCCACCGCAATATCCTCGTTCCGTTCGCTCATGCCCCACCCGTTTCCGGCCCGTCGAACGCCCTGTCATGCGACAGGGCCGGAACACGCGCCCGCGCCCGCGCCACCTCGGCCAGGTCAAGATCGGCAAAGGTCACGCCCGCTTCGGTTCCGCCATCGGCCAGCACCTCGCCCCACGGTGCCACCACCAGCGAATGGCCATGCGTGCGCCGCCCCTTGCCGTCTTTCTCGGGGTGAAAGCCGGTCTGTGCCGGTGCCAGCACGAAACACCCCGTCTCGATGGCCCGCGCACGCAGCAGCACCTCCCAATGGGCGGCCCCCGTGATGTGGTTGAACGCCGCCGGAACGGTGATGATCCCGGCCCCCGCCTTGGCCAGCCTGCGGTACAGATGCGCAAACCGGACATCGTAGCACACGGTCATTCCCACACGGCCAAAGGGCGTATCGGCAACGACAGCCCGCGCCCCGGGCCGATAGCCCGACGATTCGCGATACACCTCGGTGTCGGACACATTCACGTCGAACATGTGGATCTTGTCATACCGCGCGGCAATCGCCCCGTCAGGTGCCACCAGAAAGGACCGGTTCGCAAAACGCCCGTCCGCATCGTCGGTCAACAGGCCCAGCGATCCGACCAGCAGCCACACGCCCGCCCGCGCCGCCTCGTCCCGCAGGGCGGCAAGCGTGGGATCGTCAGCTTCGTGGCGGAACACCTCGCGCTGCCGCGCGCGGTTCGACGACAGGCCGTTGGTGCACTCTGGCGTCAGCACGAAACCCGCCCCGCCCGCCACCGCAGCACGCACCAGCGCCACCGTCTTGGGCAGGTTTTCGGCCGGATCGTCCCCGACCGTCAGTTGCACCAGCCCCGCGCGCATCAGTCGGCCAACATCGGGTCAAGCTTGCCGTCCGCATCCAGCGCGTGCAGGTCGTCGCTGCCGCCGATATGCGCCCCGCCGATAAAGATTTGCGGCACCGTCCGCCGACCCCCGGCCCGCTCCATCATGCGCGCGCGTTGTCCTGCATCGGCGCTCACGTCGGTTTCCTTGAACGCGACACCCTTCTTCGTCAGCAGACGCTTGGCCGCATGACAATAGCCACACAGCGGGGTCGTATAGATTTCAACGGTTTTCATGTCAGCATCCTTTGCAGTTGCAGCGAACTATAAGGATTTAGGCATCCTTCGCAACGCGCGCCAACACGGCAACGGAAACCCGCGCAGCCCCCGCGGCAAGGCACGCTTCGGCACAGGCGGCCAAAGTCGCGCCGCTTGTCATCACATCATCCACCAGCAGCACATGCACGCCCGCCACCTTCGGTGCCCGCCCCCGATGAACCCGTATCGCCCCCGAAAGGTTGCCGAACCGCGCCTCGCGGTTGCGCCCCTCTTGCGTGCCGGTCGAACGGATGCGCTGCAACAGGTCGGGGCAATGCTGCAAGCCTGCCAGCTTTGCCAAACGTGCCGCAACCAGCGCCGACTGGTTGTAGCGCCGCGAAAACAGCCGCCACCGGTGCAGCGGCACAGGCACCACCAGCATGCCGGTTTCGACAAGCGGTTTGGCCGCGCGAAACAGCCAGTCTGCGGCAGGCCGCGCCAGATCGGTACGGTCGGCATGTTTCAGACCAAGCACCAGCTTACGCCCGGTATCCCTGTACAGAAACGCCGCCCGCCCCCGCTCCCACGGACGGCCAATCGCCAGACAGTCATCGCAATGAGCCACGCCGCCCTCGCCGGGCAAAGGCAGGCCGCACAGATCGCACACCAGCCCCGCGATAAAACCCGTATCGCGCCAGCACGGCCCGCACAGGCCGAATTCGCTGGCAACCGCCTCGCCGCAGGCCACGCATTGCGGCGGATAGATCAACCGCACAGCCGCTTGCAATCCCATCGCCGCCTCCTATGGTCCCCCGAATGCAGACACCACCGCTTCTGACCGACCGCACCGCCCTTGCCCGCCATCGCGCCCGCGCTTCGGCGTTCTTTCTGCATGACGAGGTGGCCGCCGAAACTCAGGAAAGACTGGCCGAGGTTAACAGAACGTTTACGTCGCCCGCCATCGTCACGCCTTTCCCGCAGGTCTGGCCCGATTATCCGCTCGCCGTGCCCGACGAAGATACGCTCGCCCTTGTCCCGGCGGCGCATGACCTCGTTATCCACGCGCTTTGCCTGCATTGGGCGAACGATCCGGTCGGCCAACTCGTCCAATGCCGCCGCGCCCTGCAACCTGATGGTCTGTTTCTGGGCTTCCTCTTCGGCGGCCAAACCCTGCACGAACTCCGCGCCTGCTTTGCACAGGCCGAATCCGAAACGACAGACGGGCTTTCGCCCCGCGTCCTGCCGATGGCCGAAATCCGCGATCTTGGCGACCTTTTGCAACGCGCGGGCTTCTCGCTTCCCGTGGCCGACAGTTTTACAAAGACCGTCATCTACCCCGACGCCGCCGCCCTGATGCAAGATGTGCGGGCGATGGGCGAATCCAACGCCCTGTCGGCCCGCCTGCGCCGTCCCACCCGCCGCGCCGTCATCGCCCGCGCGGCCGAGCTTTACCACCAGCACCACGCCCTGCCCGATGGCCGCATCCGCGCCACCTTCGAAATCATCGGCCTCACCGGCTGGGCCCCGCACGAAAGCCAGCAAAAGCCGCTCCGCCCCGGTTCGGCTGCCCAAAGACTGGCCGACGTGCTCAATACAGCCGAGCTTCCGTTGCGCGACCAACCCCCCAAAGGTTGACCCCGCGCCATAAGCCTATATGTCCCGCACGTTGCCACCTGATCCCGAAGGACGCGCCGATGCTTGATGCCAAAAACCGGACCGAAGCGCCGCACGCCCTCGTGACGCCCGGCAGTGGCCGCCTCGCCCATGCGCCGGCCAGCCATCCGCCGGTGCGTCAGGCCAAGGTCGGCGTGCTGCTGGCCAACCTCGGCACGCCCGACAATTACGACTATTGGTCGATGCGCCGCTATCTCAACGAATTTCTCTCCGACAAGCGCGTCGTCGATTATTCGGCATGGATCTGGCAGCCCTTGCTGCAATTGGTGATCCTGTCCAAGCGCCCCTTCTCGTCGGGTGCGAACTACAAGCTGATCTGGAACCACGACAAGAACGAAAGCCCGCTGCTGACTATCACCAAAGACCAGACCCGCAAGATCGCCGAAACGATCAAGGCCGCCCACGGCGATGGCGTGATGGTCGATTTCTGCATGCGCTACGGCAACCCGTCCACCGAATCAAAGGTCCGCGCCATGGTCGATGCGGGATGCGAGAAGATCCTGTTCTTCCCGCTTTACCCCCATTACGCCGGTGCCACCTCTGGCACCGCGAACGACCAGTTCTTCCGCGCCATGATGAAGGAAAAGCGCCAGCCCGCCGTGCGCACCGTGGCCGAATACTTCGACCACCCGCTTTACATCGAAGCGCTCGCGCAATCGGTGCAAACCGCCTACGCCGCCCTTCCCGAAAAACCCGATGTCCTTGTCGCATCCTACCACGGCATGCCGCAGCGCTATCTGATGGAGGGTGACCCCTACCACTGCCAGTGCCAGAAAACCTCGCGCCTCTTGCGTGAACGGCTGGGCTGGGAAAAGGGCGCGATCGACACCACCTTCCAATCGGTCTTCGGCCCCGAAGAATGGCTGAAACCCTATACCGTCGAACATGTGGCCGAACTGGCAAAACAGGGCAAGAAACGCATCGCCGTCATCGCCCCCGCCTTTTCCGCCGACTGCATCGAAACGCTGGAAGAGATCAACGGCGAAATCCGCGAGGCGTTCGAACACGCTGGCGGCGAATCCTTCACCTATATCCCCTGCCTGAACGACGACGATGCCCACATCACCGCCCTGTCGGCAGTGATCGAAGAAAACCTGTCAGGCTGGCTGCGCTGACCCTACCCCGACCGGCACGAAACAAAAAACGGGCGCACCAGCGCCCGTTTTTTTGCGTCAGACAAAAGAAAAGGGCCGACGGGAAAACCCGCCGACCCTTTCCTGAATCGATCCAGTGATCAGTTCGAGGCAGCAGCCGCGACGACCAGGAGGAGCAGCAGCGGAACAACGATGCCGCCAGCCGACGACGAGGTGTTTGCTTCGACAACAGCCGGTTCCATAACGGGTTCAGCCATACCACCGGCGAAAGCCGAGGTAGCAGCCAGCGACAGAGCGGCGACGAGCGCAAGTTTCTTCATGATAAGACCTCCAGATTTCGCATGACGCCGGATGTTGCAGAGGCGACGGCATGCACCCAAGATTATTCCTCGTGATTTCTCTTAAACAGCTTGAGCAGAGGATTGCAACTTGCAGCAAGCATTTGCGCGTCTGTTCAACTGCGTGTCGTCAAATTAGCAACACCTGCGTGCCGACTTGGGCAAGAGCGTACAATTCAAGGATATGCTCGTTGTAAAGCCCCACGCAGCCGTTGCTCGACCGCCGCCCGATCTTGCGCGTGTCATGGGTGCCGTGGATGCGGTAGGCCGGCCACGAAAGGTACAGCGCCCGCACGCCCAGCGGGTTGTCGGGCGCTCCGCCCTCCACCACATCCGGCCAGTCGGGATGCCGCTCTTTCATCGAGGCCGTGGGCCGCCATGTCGGGTTTTCGACCTTCTGGATCACCTCGGTCTTGCCCTTGCGCGTCAGGTCGTCCGACAGCGGCACAGATGTCGGGTAAAGCTTGTAGATCGACTGGTCTTCCGACCAGAAATGCAACGCACGCGATGTGATATCGACCAGAATCGCACCCTTGCGCGTATTGGCGAAATAGGGCTGCCAGTCCAGCATCCGGAAGCTCGACGCGTTATGACGGACCGACGCCGAAGCCGCCGCCTCCATCTCGGTCGTGTTCTCCATCGCCACCGCCGGAAGTGCCGCCGCGCCCAGCGCAACCGCGGCACCACCCACGAACAGCCGCCGGTTCAGGGCCTTGGTGTCATCGCTCATCTGCTTGCCTCTCTCGATTTTCCTTGCTCTTTATCCATTTTTGCCCGGTTGGGCAAATCAAACACTCGTCAAAGGCCTGCCCCGCTTTGACTTCGGCCCTGATTGCTGCGTCACGCAGAGTTGGGTTTGAACTGCCCCTCCCCTTTCGCTATGACCAAAGCCAAAGCAGAACCAAGGCCGGGTGGGCACAATGAACAGACGGACAGTTTTGATCTCGGGCATGGCGCTCATGCTGTCGGCGTGTGGCGCAGTCGGCATGCGCCCGCAGCTTGGCCCCGATGGCAAGCCCCTGCCGCAGGTCTATCCGGTCGACAAGCAGGGCGAAGGCGTCGTCGCCTACCGTTTGCTCGACTCGGTCAACACGCTGCGGGCGGCGCGCAGCCTTGGGCCGTTGCAGTTCAACGCCGCCCTCAACGCGGCAGCGGCAACCCATTCGCGCGATATGTCGGTGCAGAACCGCCCGTGGCACTTTGGCTCTGACGGGTCATCGCCGCTCGATCGCGTCAACCGGGTCGGCTACACCGGTAAACTGATGGGCGAACTCATCTCGGAAACCTACGAGACCGAGCTTGAAACCCTCGCCACATGGATGGGCACCCCCGACATGCGCGCCGTGCTTCTCGATCCGATGGCAACAGAGATCGGCTTCGCATGGTACCAAGAACCCAACGGCAAGATCTGGTGGACATTGGTGACCGGCGGCATCCGCAGCATCTGAACGAAAAACGGGGCCAAGCGGCCCCGTTTCCCTATGGCAGGATGTGAATGACGGTTCCGGGTTTGACCATGGAATAGATCAGCTCGATTTCCTTGTCCGTCACCGCGATGCAGCCCGCCGTCCAGTCGCGCACGCTCACCGGACGCGGTGGTCCGCCATGGATAAAGATATCCCCGCCCGGCGGCTTTCCATTCGCACGGGCAAACGCCACCTGCGCGGGGTTGGGATAGGAAACCCCCAGCGACAGGTGATACTGCGACTTGGGGTTCTTGTGGCTGATGTAATAGGCCCCCTCGGGCGTCTTGCCATCGCCTTCGAACTGTTTTGGCCCCACCGGAGTCTTGCCCAGCGACACGTCGAACTGTTCAAGGATCGTGTTGTCATGCAGAAGATACATCTTCCGCTCCGCCTTGTGGACCTGAATCGAGGTCACCTCCGGCCCGTTATAGCCGCGGAACTTGCCGCCACAGGCCGCAAGCCCCAGCGCCATCGCCAAGATCAGTAAAGCTCTGCCCAACCACATTTTGCCTGTCCGCCGTGCCTGTTATATTTTTTCAACGGCATAGCGAAAAACCCGACGCCTGCCTAGGCAGCCATTCGTTCAGCATTCTCACGGATCCGTTATTTGCGTGACAGCCGCGCCACCAGTTCCACATGCGCCGACCAGCGGAATTGATCCACCACCTGCACCCAGTCGATGGTCCAACCGGCAGCCACAAGAACCTTGGCATCCCGCGCAAAGGTCGCCGGATTGCACGACACAGCCGCGATCACCGGCACCTTCGAACGCGCCAAGGCCGCCACCTGCGCCTCGGCCCCCGCACGCGGCGGGTCGATCACAATGGCATCGAAACCCTTCAACTCGTCCGGCTCCATCGGGCGGCGGAACAGGTCGCGCGTTTCCACCGTCACCCGCTTCAACCCCTGCGCATTGCGCCAGCCTTTTTCCAGCGCGGCGGTCATCATCGCCTCGCCTTCCACCGCCAGAACCTCGGCCCGCTCGGCCAAGGGCAGCGCAAAGGTTCCGCTTCCGGCGAACAGGTCCGCGATCCGCTTTGCCCCGCCCACCGCCTCGATCACGCCCGCCAGCAGCGCCGCCTCGCCCTCGGCAGTCGCCTGCAAGAACGCGCCGGGCGGCGGTGCCACCAGCGCCTTGCCGAACCGCTGCACGGGCGCTGTCCGCAGGGCGATCACCTCGCCCCCCCAGGTCAGCCGAGCGATCCCGTGCGTTTCCGACAGCCGCGCCAGTTCCAGCCGCATCTGCGCGTCCAGTTCCTTGCCGCCCTGTACCGAAACATCCGGCCCCGCCAGACTGCGCGTCACCGTCAGGTCCACTTCCGTCGACCGCGACCCGCCGATCTTGACCAGCGCCTCGAGCGTCGGAAAACTCGCCACCAGATCGGGATGCAGCAACTGGCAATGCGGCACGGGTATCAGCACATCCGACCCCCGCGCGTGAAACCCCATCAGCGCCCCGCCCTTGGTCTTGCGCGCCGCCAGCGTGGCCCGCCTGCGGCTTTGCACCGGCGATGTCACCGTCGGCCGGAATTCCGCCTCCAACCCCTGCGCCGCCAGCGCGCCGCGCACGATCCCCGTCTTCCAGTTTTCGACGAACGCATCCGAGGCATGCTGCATCAGGCACCCGCCGCATGTCCGCGCATGCACACAAGGCGGCTTCTTGCGGTCGACCGATGGCGTGACGATCCGCACCACCGCGCCCTCCACCTCGACCTCTTCGCCGGGCAGCACACCGGGAACGAAAATCGCACCCTCCGGCCCCTGCGCGACCCCGTCGCCCAGATGCCCGATCCGTTCGATTGTCAGTTTCACTCGGCGGCTTCCTTGTCATCGACCCCGATGAACCCGCCCGACTGGCGGTTCCAATAGCGGGCATAAAGGCCATTGCGGGCCAACAGCCCGTCATGCGTGCCTTCTTCGACAATCCGCCCATCGTCAAGCACCACGATCCGGTCCATCGCCGCAATCGTCGAAAGCCGGTGCGCGATGGCCAGCACCGTCTTGCCCACCATCACCCGATCCAGCGCCTCCTGAATCGACGCCTCCACCTCTGAATCCAGCGCACTCGTCGCCTCGTCCAGCACCAGTATAGGCGCATCTTTCAGGAACGCCCGCGCCAGCGCGATCCGCTGCCGCTGCCCGCCCGACAGCTTCACCCCCCGCTCGCCAAGGAACGCGTCATAGCCCTTGCGCCCCGTGTGATCGACCATGTTCAAAATGAACTCATGCGCCTCGGCCTGCTTCGCCGCGGCAATGATCTCGTCCATCGTCGCATCGGGGCGACCGTAGGCGATATTGTCCCGCGCCGACCGGTTGAACATCGCCGTTTCCTGCGTGACCATGCCGATCTGCCGCCGCAAACTTTCCTGCGTCACCCCGCGCACATCCTGCCCGTCGATCAGCACCGCGCCCTCTTCCACATCGTAAAGCCGCAGGACCAGCGACACGAGGCTGGATTTCCCCGCCCCCGAAGCGCCCACGATCCCCAGCTTTTCCCCCGCCCGAATGGTCAGGTCGATGCCCTGCACCCCGCCGCGCCGCCGCCCGTAGGCGAAAGACGCATGGTCAAACCGCACCTCGCCCGCCACGCGCGGCAGGTCCAGCGCGCCCGCCTTGTCGGCCAGCGTGTGCGGCACTGACAGCGTCTTCATCGCATCCTCGACCTCGCCCACCGATGTATAAATCGACATCAGCGTGAAACTCACCCAACCCGACATCTGCGCGATCCGCATCGCAATCGCACCCGATGCCGCAATCGCCCCCTCGGTCGCCAGCCCCTGCTGCCACAACAGCACCGCGCCCCCGATCAGCAGCACGGGCAACACCCCTGCAATGCCCATCAGCGACAGCCGGAACCACGTCGAAATCTCGCCGAACTCCACCGAAGATTCGCGGAACACCTCCATCGCCTTCAGCGCCACGCGATCCTCGAACGCGGCATGGGCAAACAGCTTGACTGTCTTGATATTGGTGATCGTATCGACCACCTGCCCCGACACCATCGCCCGCGCACTCGCCCGACTGGCCGAATTGATCCGCACCCGCGGCATGAAATAGCGGATCAGCATCACATAGCCGACCAGCCACACCGCCAGCGCCGCCGCAATCCGCCAATCCACCGCGAACAGAAACACCACCGACCCGATCACCGAAGCCAGCGCAAAGCACACCGTGTTGATAACCTCGGTCGCGGTATCCGTCACCGCCCGCGCCGCCTGCATCTGCTTTTGCGCGATCCGTCCTGCGAAATCGTTGTCAAAGAATGTCACCGCCTGACCCAGCGTCCAGCGGTGCAACCGGCTCAGCACCAAAGGCATCACATTCGGCCCGATCACGATGGCATTGGAAGCCGAGGCCACGCCAAACGCCAGCGGCCTCAGCAGCATGTAAAACAGGATCGACCCGACGATCAGATGCACATGGTCGGTGAAAAACCCCGCAGGCCCCGAAGCAATCGCCGCATCGATCACCCAACCCATGATCAGCGCCGAAACCACCTCGGTTATCCCCGACAGGGACGAGATGATCCCCGCCAGAAACAGCATTGGCCACGATCCCGAAAGGCACCAGTTCATGAATGCGCCCAACGTCTGCGGCGGGTCTCCCTCTGCAGGGCGGAACGCATCGATCCAGTCGCCTAGCCGTGACAGCGCGCTCATTCGGCGGCCTCCGTTTCTTCCGATCCGATGAACCCACCGGATTGCCGCGCCCAGAACCGCGCATAAAGACCATTCCGTTGCAACAATTCCGCGTGCGTCCCGTCTTCCGCGATATGCCCGTCCTCCAGCACCACGATCCGGTCCATCGCCGCAATCGTCGAAAGCCGGTGCGCGATGGCAATCACCGTCTTGCCCGCCATAACGCCCGAAAGCGCGGTCTGGATCGCCGCTTCCGCCTCACTATCCAGTGCGCTCGTCGCCTCGTCCAAGATCAAGATCGGCGCATCCTTCAAAATCACCCGCGCCAGCGCCACACGCTGCCGCTGCCCGCCCGAAAGCTTCACCCCGCGCTCGCCCACATGCGCGTCATAGCCGCGCCGTCCCTGAGGGTCTTCCAACGTCAGAATGAAATCATGCGCCTCTGCCTGCCGCGCCGCCGCGATCATCTCGTCATCGCTGGCATCGGGGCGACCGTATTTGACGTTGTCGCGCACAGACCGGTGCATCAGGCTGCTGTCCTGCTGCACCATCCCGATCAGCCGCCGCAGACTGTCTTGCGAAACCCCCGCGATATCCTGCCCGTCAATGCAGATACGCCCCGCCTCGCAGTCGTAAAACCGCAGCATCAGCCGCACCAGCGTCGACTTGCCCGCGCCAGACCGCCCCACCAGCCCGATCTTCTCCCCGGGCCGCACGGTCAGCGACAGCTTCTCCAATCCCCCCGACCCGCGCCCGTAATGGTGGCTGACGCCCAGCACCTCGATCAACCCGCGCTCATAGCGCAACTCGGGCGCACCGTCAGAATCCACCAGCCCGATCGGCTGGGTGATCGTCTCCATCCCCTCCTGCACCACGCCAAGCGACTGCACGAGCGACGAAAACGCCCACATGATCCAATAGGTCATATTGTTCAGCCGCAGCACCAAGGCCGAAGCCGCCGCCACCGTCCCCACCGTGGCCGACCCTTGGTACCACAGCCACATCGCCAGCCCCGTGATCGTGACGATCAACACCCCGTTCAGCGCGGTCAGCGCCAGATCCATCTTCGTCGTCACCCGCTGCTCGACCGTGAAGGCCTGCCGCGCGTTTTCGATCACCTCTCGCGCATATTCCATCTCGCGGTCATCTTGGGCGAACAGCTTGACCGAATGGATGTTGGTATAGGCATCCACCACCCGCCCCGTAATCGCACTCCGCGCATCCGACGACGCCTTCGACGCAGGCCCCGCCCGCCGCACAGTCCAGCGCACCAGAAAGCCGTAAAGCACGAACCACACCACCAGTGGCAGCAAAAGCCACGGGTCCGCATCGGCCAGCATGATCCCGGCCCCCACCACCGTCACGCTCGCAAAACTCACCGCGTCGAAGGTCTGGAACACCGCATCATTGGCCGCCGGAGGCGTCTGCATGATCCGGTTGGCGATCCGACCTGCGAAATCGCTCTCGAACCAACCGACCGGCTGCCGGATCACATGGGCATGCGCCCGCCAGCGCATCATCGTCCCGAAATTGACCATGATCGTGTTGTGCAACAGCGCCACATGCGCCACCAGAAGCAGCGGCCGCAACACCACCACCGCCAGCGCCACCAGCGCAATCTCGGTCCCGTGCAGTGCCCAGACCTGCTGCGGCGTATTGGCGGAAAGCATGTCCACCAACCGCCCCACATACCAGATCAGCGCCACATCCGCGAAAGCCGTGATAACCGAAAGCACGCCGGTAATCGCAAAGACCGTCCGGAACGGCAGGATATACTCGCGCAAAAACGCCCAAAGCCGCCGCTCGGGCACATCATTGCGCGGATAGGGCCGATAGGGGTCGACAAGGTTTTCAAAGAAAGCGAACACGTCCAGCCCCTTGCCAATTCCAATCCGATATAGCCCCCGCTCCCGCAAAGGGAAACCGTCAGCCCAGCAACGCGTCCCGATCGGAGCGCAGATCGGCGGCAAGCCACCGCCCCTCGATCTCGCGCAACCGCTTCCCCAACGCGGGGCCTTGCAGCGTTGCCGAAAGATGCGCCGCCGTCACCGGCATGACCGCCGCAGCGCCCCGCGCCACTTCTGCCTGCCACCCCTCGGGCAGCGTTTGCTCCATCACGGCCGCCCGCACCAGCACGGCATCGGCACCCAAAACGGCCCCCAGTAGATAGCCCAGCGCCGCCGCCGAATGGGCCGACCCCGCCGCTTCGCGCAGACTTGCCAAATCACGCGCCTCGGCCCGTGAAAGGCGCAATGCGTCACTATTCCCGCCCAAAACCGCCAGCCGCGCCTGCCATCGCGGGTCGCGTCCCGCCTCCAGATGCACCAGAACCGCAAGTCCGCGGTCGTCCGCACCGGGCAGAACCGCCGCCAGAACCCCTGCCCGCGCCATCGCCGCCACCGCAGGCGCCGGATCGACCGCCGCCAGCAGTTTCTTCACCTCCGCCCCGACCCTTTCGCGCGACAGCCCCGCCAGACCATCCACCGCCGCCGCACAGGCCGCCAACCCTTCGGCATCGATCCCCTGCGCCGGATCGCCGTACCAGGCGTAAAACCGAAAGAACCGCAGCACGCGCAGATAATCTTCGGCAATCCGCCTATCGGCATCCCCGACAAACCGCACCCGCCGCGCCTGCAAGTCCGGCAACCCGCGCAAAGGGTCGATCACCCCGCCCGCCGGTGTGGCGTAAAGCGCGTTCATCGTGAAATCCCGCCGCGCCGCATCTTCCGCAACATCGGTCGAAAACGCCACCACGGCCCGCCGCCCGTCGGTTTCCACATCACGGCGGAACGTCGTCACCTCATGCGGCTTGCCGCGCGAAATCACCGTCACCGTGCCATGCTCGATCCCGGTCGGCACAACCTTCAACCCCGCCAATTTGGCAAGGTTAGTGACTGTTTCGGGCATAGCATCCGTGGCGATGTCGTAATCGCTCACCGGCTTTTCCAGCAGCGCGTTCCGCACGCAGCCGCCCACGAACAGCGCCCGATATCCCGCCCCCGTCAACGCCGCACAAACCGCCTGCGCGTCCGGATCGTGAACCCAAGGCATCATCCCTGCACCCGATCCGCCAGCCCGCGCAAAATCCGCGCCGTGGCCCCCCAGATGTAATACGGCCCCCACGGCACCGCATAATAGCGCCGCCATTCCCCGCGCCACCGCCTGCTTTCGATCCGGTATCGCGCAGGGTCCAGCACATGCGACAGCGGCACGTCGAACGCCTCTTCCACCTCGCCCGCTTCCGCCACCGGCACGAAATCGCCGCGCAGCAGCGCCAGAACCGGCGTCACCGAAAACCCCGTCACCGTCTCATGCGCCGGCAACGCGCCCAGCACCTCGACCTGCCCGCTTGGCAGCCCGATCTCTTCCCTTGCCTCGCGCAGCGCCGCGCCAACTGCGCCATCGTCGCCCGCATCCACCTTGCCCCCCGGCAGCGCAATCTGCCCCGGATGGTGCTGCAAATGCGACGCCCGCTTGGTCAGCACCAGCCGCGCCCCGCCGTCCCGCAGCCATACGGCCACCAACACGGCGGCAGGGCGCAACACGCGCCCCGCAGGCAAAACAATCGCAGGGTTCAGATCGAAATCCGACGAAGGCCGCGCGGGGCGGGTCAGTGCCGCGCGCAAGCGTTCCTCATCACTCGGCATCCGGCTTTTTCACCGCCTCGAAGCCCACGGTCAGCGGGTCCAATTCATAATGCGCCCCGCAGAACTGGCAATCCGCCGTCACGATCCCCTCGTCGGTCGTCATGTGGCGAATGTCCTTGGCCGAATAGATCGACAGCGAACTACGCACCTTGTCTTCCGAACAGGTGCAGCCAAACCGCACCGGCTGCGCGTCGAACACCCGCGGCTCCTCCTCGTGGAACAGGCGCACCAGCAATTCGGTCGGCTGCACGGTCGGCCCGATCAGCTCCAGCTCTTCCACCGTGTCCAGCAGCGCATTCGCCCGCGTCCAGTTTTCAGCCTCGTCGCCCGCCAGAATATCGGTGTGGTTCAGCAACCCGCCCTCGCCCGACCCGCCCTCGCTGGCGAAAAAGGGCGAAGCCTTGGGCATATGCTGCAACATCACGCCGCCCGCACGCCAGTGCGACGTAGCCCCCGCCAACTGGCTTTTGCCAAAGGTCACGGCAAAGCGCGTCGGCAACTGTTCCGACTGCGCGAAATAGGTCTGCGCGCAATCCGACAAAGACCCCCCCGCAATTGGCGTGATCCCCGAATAGGGCACGTTCCCCTCGCCCTGATCTATCAGCACGGCCAGATACCCCTCGCCAATCTGGCTAAAGGGTTCGGCATCCAGATCCAGCCGCTCGGTGTCATAGCTGGCATAGGCGCGGATACGCGCGGGCTGCCCGTCCTCGGACGGTCCGTAGTAATCGGTCGCGATCAACCGCGCCGGACCCTTGCCCCGCACCTGAAGCGACAGCTTCCACCGCAGCTTGATCGACTGCCCGATCAACGCGGTCAGCAGCGACGCTTCCGCGACAAGCGCCTCGATCACCGGCGGATAGTCATGCTGGCGCAGCACCTGCTCCAGCACCCCGTCCAGACGCGCCACGCGCCCGCGAATATCGGACCGGTCAAGCTGGAATGGCAGGACGGTATCGTCCCATGCGAGTTGAGAACCAAGAGTCATCGGGTTTCCTGATTGTGTCCGTCAGGCATACCGCGCCATTATGATCGCGGCAAGTTTCGGACCAAGGGTAAGAACATGATCCGTCGATATGGTGAGCCTGTGCGAAAAGGTCAACGCTACAAGCGCAGGCCGGGCGTTTATGCCATTCTGTTGAACGGCCCCGACATCCTGCTGACGCATCAGGCCAACCCCGTGCCCGAATTCCAGCTTCCGGGCGGCGGCATCGACAAGGGCGAACACCCCGTGGCCGCCCTGCACCGCGAGGTGTTCGAAGAAACCGGCTACCGGATCGACGTTGCCCAGCGCCTCGGCGCGTTCCGCCGCTTCACCTACATGCCCGAATACGACATGTGGGCCGAAAAGCTGTGCACCATCTACCTTGCCCGCCCCGTCCTGCGCCACGGCCCGCCGACCGAAGCAGGCCATACCGCCATCTGGGCCAGCGCAGCCGATGCCGTTCACCTGCTCGGCAATGCGGGTGACAAGGCCATGTTGGCGGGCCTGCTCGGGCTTTCGTCGCCACGGTAATCGACGATCACCGCAGAAACATCGTCGGGCAGGTCTTCCCCCCCTGCAAAACCCGTCAACTCCGCAAGGATAGCCGCGTGCAGGTCGCGCCCGCCCAGACCCGCCTTCCCCCGCAACAGCGCAATCATGCCCGCTTCGCCCAAATCGCCCTTTTCACCCGGACATTCGGTAATGCCGTCCGAAGGCACCACCAAACGGTCGCCCGCCCCCAACAAGACCGAAACAGCCTCGTACCGCGCCTCGGGCACCAAACCGACCGGAAATCCCCCCGCCCCGATGCGGCTGGCAAACCCGTTCCGGCGCATCACCACCGGATGCGGATGCCCCGCCTGCACCAAACGCAGGTCGCCCGTCGAAAGGGTTAAATGCGCAAAGACCATGGTGAAATACTGGTCCACCTGCATCTCCTGCACCATCATCCGGTTCAAAGCCGCAACCACCTCTGCGGGCGGAACCGGAAGACCGTCGCGCAGCGCCACGTTCCGCTCGGGCGCGTGGGGTGAAAGCAACCCTGCCAGACGCGCCGTCATCATCGCGGCCGCCACCCCGTGCCCCGACACGTCGATGGCATAGATCGCCACCAGATCACGCCCCAACGGCAAGCATCCCACCAGATCGCCCCCGACATGCCCCGAAGGCCGCATCAACAGCGACACATCCGCCCGCCCGAAACGAAACTCGCGCTCGGCCACCAAAGACTCCTGCAACCGCCGCGCCTCGGCCAGATCGCGGTCAACCGCGTCATACAGCCGCCGCAGCACGCGGTTCTTGGCCAAAAGCTCGTCCTGCATCCCCAAAATCCGCTCGCCCGCCCGCAACCGCGCCCGCAATTCGGCGGCACTGATCGGCTTGGTCAGAAAATCATCCGCCCCGCAATCCAGCCCGTCTGCCACATCCTCCTTCCCCGAACGCGAGGTGAGCAGCACGAAATAGCCATAGCGGTCCCGCTCGGCCGCGCGAAAGGCGCGACAGAACTCCGGCCCGCTCATCCCCGGCAGCACCCATCCCGAAAGCACCACATCGACCCCCGCCGAAAGCGCCAGCGCTTCGGGTCCGGTCGCCGCCTCGACCACTTCATAGCCCCAGCGCGACAGCTGCATGGCCAGCATCAGCCGCTGTCCGCGACTTTCATCCGCCACCAGAACCCTGATCCGCCGGTCACCCATCCCGCCACCATGCCAGCACGGTCTTAACGCCCGCTGAATCCGCACAATTGTAATTTCATGACCAACCCGCACTAACCCCGCATTAATCGGCGCAAGCGAAGTTGCCGTGTGGGACAGGCAGGGGTGCGGGTCATGCTGATAGACTGGACAAGGATTCAGGAACTACGAGACGAAATCGGCGGCGATGGCTTCGCCGAGGTCGTCGCAATCTTTCTCGACGAAAGTGACGCGGTCATCGCAGCCGGTGCAAACGGCTTTGCCGAAGATGCGTTGCACTTCCTCAGGGGGGCCGCGCTCAACCTCGGCTTTTCCGAACTGGCCAATGCCTGCTCGTCCGCCACAGCCCCCGAAAAACTGGTGGCCCTCTACCTGCAATCCAAGCAAAGCCTGCTTGCCGAAGCGACCTAGATCAGGAATTCCGCCAAGGTTTCGTCGTTGGTGATGTCACGATAGGTGAACGCGGCTTCGTCCAGCTTGGCGAACAATTCCCGAAACGCCTCGGGCCGCTTCGCCTCGATCCCGATCAGGACCGACCCGAAGTTGCGCGCCGACTTCTTCAGATATTCGAACCGCGCGATATCGTCGTCCGGCCCCAGCATCCCCAGAAACTCGCGCAGCGCACCGGGCCTTTGCGGCATCCGCAGGATGAAGTATTTCTTCACCCCCGAATAGCGCTGCGCCCGCTCCTTCACCTCCGGCAACCGCTCGAAGTCGAAGTTACCTCCCGAGGTAACGCAAACCACCGTCTTGCCCCTGATCTCGTCCGCCAGTTCCGGCAGCACATCGACCGACAGCGCCCCCGCCGGTTCCAGCACGATCCCCTCGACGTTCAGCATCTCCAGCATCGTCACGCAAATCCGGTCCTCCGGTGCCAGCAATACCTGCGCCGCATCCACCCAATCCAGCCGCGCATAGGTGCGGTCGCCCAACCGCGCCACCGCCGCGCCATCGACGAAACTGTTCACCCGCGCCAGCTTGTCCGGCCGCCCCGCCCGCAGCGCCGCCATCAGGCTTGCCCCGCCGAGCGGCTCGACAAAGCGATAATCCACCCACGGCGCCGCCTCGCGCAGATAGGCCGTCACCCCCGACGATAACCCGCCCCCGCCAACCGGCAAAATCACCATGTCCGGCGCCTGCCCCAATTGGTCCAGCATCTCGACCGCGACCGAGGATTGGCCCAAAATCACATCCTCGTCGTCGAACGGCGAAAGGAAATGTGCGCCCTTCTGCGCGCACAGCGCCTGCGCCGCCGCCAGCGTCTGGTCGAAGTAATCCCCCGTCAGCACGATCTCGACCGCATCCCCGCCAAATGCCCGCGTCTTGTCGATCTTCTGCTGCGGAGTCGTCACCGGCATGAAAATCACACCCGACACGCCGAAATGCCGGCAGGCAAAGGCCACCCCCTGCGCGTGGTTTCCCGCACTCGCACAAACGAACATCCCGCGTTCCGGACTATGCGCCAGCACCTTGCGCATCGCCGTGAAAGCCCCGCGCAGCTTGTAGCTTCGCACCGGACTCAGGTCTTCGCGCTTGAGGTAGATATTCGCGTCATAGCGCTGCGATAGGTGCTCGTTGCGCTGCAACGGCGTTTCGGGGAACAGCTCGCGCAAAGCGCGTGTCGCGGCGCGCGCCCTATCCGTAAAACTGCTCATATCCGCCCCTCGCCATCCACTTTGCAGCTACCATAGGCGGCACGCGCCGCTTGTCCACCTGCCCCCGCCGCCGCCCTTGCCCCAACGGGCAAGACCCGATACACCGCCCGCCAGATTTCCAATGTGAATGAGGCGGCCATGTCCAAGCCCAAGAAAGTCGTTCTCGCCTATTCCGGCGGCCTCGATACCTCGATCATCCTGAAATGGCTGCAAACCGAATACGGGTGCGAGGTTGTCACCTTCACCGCCGATCTCGGGCAGGGCGAAGAACTTGAACCCGCCCGCCAGAAAGCCATCCTCCTTGGCATCAAGCCCGAAAACATCCACATCATCGACGTGCGCGAAGAATTCGTCCGCGATTTCGTCTTCCCGATGTTCCGCGCCAACGCGCTGTACGAAGGGCTTTACCTACTGGGCACCTCCATCGCCCGCCCGCTGATCTCGCAGCACCTCGTCCGCATCGCCCATGAAACCGGCGCCGATGCCGTGGCACATGGCGCAACCGGCAAGGGCAACGATCAGGTCCGCTTCGAGCTTTCGGCCTACGCGCTCGACCCGTCGATCAAGGTCATTGCGCCTTGGCGTGAATGGGATTTGACCAGCCGCACCAAACTTTTGGAATTCGCCGAAGCCAACCAGATTCCGATCGCAAAAGACAAACGCGGCGATGCCCCCTTCTCGGTCGACGCCAACCTTCTGCACACCTCGTCCGAGGGTAAGGTGCTTGAAAACCCCGCCGAAGAAGCCCCCGAATTCGTCTACCAGCGCGTCACGCCGGTCGAAAAGGCCCCCGACACGCCCGAATACGTGGAAATCACCTTCGAGCGCGGCGATGCCACGGCGATCAACGGCGAAGCCCTTTCCCCCGCCACCATCCTGACCCGCCTGAACGAACTGGGCGGCAAACACGGCGTGGGCCTTCTCGACCTCGTGGAAAACCGCTTCGTCGGCATGAAATCGCGCGGCCTTTACGAAACCCCCGGCGGCACGATCCTGCTCGAAGCCCATCGCGGCATCGAACAGATCACGCTGGATGCAGGCGCAGGCCACCTGAAAGACAGCATCATGCCGCGCTACGCCGAGCTTATCTACAACGGCTTCTGGTTCAGCCCCGAACGTGAAATGCTCCAAGCCCTGATCGACAAGAGCCAAGAGCACGTCACCGGCACCGTCCGCGTCAAACTCTACAAAGGCAGCGCCCGCACCGTGGCCCGCTGGTCCGACCACTCGCTCTATTCGGAAAAGCACGTGACCTTTGAAGAAGACGCAGGCGCCTACGACCAGAAAGACGCCGCAGGCTTCATCAAACTCAACGCCCTGCGCCTGAAACTGATCGCCACTCGCAACGCCCGCGTTGCCAAGTAACCCGTAGGGTGCGCGGTCCCCGCGCACCTTCCGCTTACAAAGGTGCGCGATAATCGCGCACCCTACCCCTTTTTCTTCGCCGCCTGCGCATCCAGCGCCGCCGCCAGCGCCGCAGGCTCCCAGTCACCCGCCAACGCCTCATGCACCAGCCGCGCCTGAGACTTCGGTGCCATCCCGCCAAGCGGCGGGTCACGGTCCAGGTTCGTCGGAAAACTATACCCCTCGGCCGAACTTGCCACCGCACAGGCGATCTGCGCTTCGGTCAACGTCCCGTCCCGCTTGGCCGCCCGCAATACCGGATACAGCCGCTTGCACATCGCGGCGCGGTCCACCGTCTCCATCGCCCGCCCGTAAGCCGACGACACCTGAAACAGGTTCACCATCCGCCGCACATCGGCCGACCGGTTGGTTCCGGCCGCGTGCAGCAGCGCGGGCGAAAAGAACAGCATATCCCCCTTTTCCAACGGAATTTGCACGTGATGCGCCGCGAAATAGTCGCGCACATCTGCCCGCCCCATCGCCAGATAGCCCGCCTCATACCGCTGGCTGAACGGCAACAATTGCGTCGGCCCCGTTTCCACCGTGGCATCCACATGGGCAATCGCCCCCTGCAAGGTCAGCAGGGGCGACATCAGTTGCACATGCAGCGGATAGCGTTCGATATCCGCCGCCGACTGGAACCCCAGATGATAATCCCGATGCGGGCTTTGCGCCGCACCCGCGGGGTTCACCACGTTCAACTGCGCCGTCATCTGGTAATGCGGCCCCAGCCACGCCTCGGATATCAGCGCGAGGAACGCGTTGCCGTAATACCGCGCGAAATTCGCAGGGTCTGCCAGACAGTGCTTTTCCAGACTGTTCCAGATGCGGTCATTCGCCCCCGGTTTGGCGAAATGGTCGCCCCCGCCCGTGCCCGCGCGGTTCTGTTCCTCGATCAGCCCGAAGAACATTGCCGTGGCGTGATCCAGCATCGCCAGATCGGTCTCGGCCCGCTTCAGTACCACCACCCCCGGCCCGTGCAGCATCGCATCGGCCCATTCCGCCATCAGCGCCCGCCGCTCGGCTACATCTTCGATCACCCCGCGCAGTGTCGCGCAATCATAGATCAGCACGTTCTTCTGCACATCGGCCGCATAGGGGTAATCGGCCGGCACCACCTGTTCGGCACAGATCGCCGCCAGATCGTCCACGCGGCAATCCTCGGCCCGCAGATAGACCCGCGCCGCCCGCGCAGCGGCTTTGGACGCTGTCAGCATCGGCTCCTCCTGAAATGTGTGCATCGACTGTGCATCGCCCGAGACCACGCGGCAAGCCTTCCGCATGACGAAAACCCGTCAAATCCGATGGGCGGCCAGCCGCTGGTAATAGGGCAAGGCCTGCTCGACCAAGGGCGCATATTCCGCCGCAAGGCTGGGCAAATCCCCCTCGGGTTCGTCGATCCCGGTCGAGGCATGAACAGCATTATACCAATGCGGCGCCCAGACCCCGTCATAGGGTTTCGGCCCCGCTTTCCAACGCAACATGCTGTCAACAAACGGAATTTCCAGCGCCGCGCACAGCCGCCCCAGCACCGCCCGCGGGTTTTCGCGGATATCGGCACTGTCCACCACCAACGGAGCACGCCCCGTAAAGCCCGCCACCTGCTCGAACAACTCGGCCTGCTGCACGAACCCGATGTCGGCCAAAGTCGGCGCCTCGCGCTTCTTGGAATAACTCGCCACCACCCGCGCCGGATGCCGGATCAGGAACACGTTGGTCAGCCCCTTCATGAACCCGCGGTCAAATTCCGGTAGCATATGCAGGGTCATATGCTTCTGATACCAAAGCGTTTTTTCGTCAGGCACCGACCCCAGGCAGGCCGCCGCCACCCGCGCCCCATCCGCCTCGCCCGCCGCGATCACCGCCTCCTTCATCGGGTGATCGATATCCGTTGCTGCCAGATATGCCGCATAAAACGGCTCGTCCCACACCGCACAATCCCCCCGCGCGGCAAAGGCATACATCATCGCCGTCGAAAGGTTCCGCGGCCCGCTCCACATCGCAATCCTCACGATGCGGCAACCTTCGCCTTGTAAAGCGCCCGCAACCGTTCCGTCATCGGCCCCATCTGCCCCGTTCCGATCACGCGCCCGTCGATCACCCCCACGGGCGTCTGCGCCCCGAACGTGCCGGTCAGAAACGCCTCATCCGCCCCGTAAGTATCGACCAGACTGAAGTTTTTCTCGAAAACCGGTATCCCGTTCTCGCGACAGACCTCGATCACCTTGCCCCGCGTGATACCGTTCATGCAGTAATCACCCGTGCTGGTCCAAACCGCACCCTTGCGGACGATAAAGAAATTGCACGCATTCGTCGTGTTCACGAAACCATGCACATCCAGCATCAACGCCTCGTCCGCGCCGGCTTTTTGCGCGGCGATGCAGGCCAGAATACAGTTCAGTTTTGAATGGCTGTTCAGCTTGGGGTCTTGCGTGATCGGCAAGCCGCGCAGGTGCGGCACGGTGGCGAGCGTGATGGGGCGCGGGATCTTGGGCTTGGAATGTTCCATGATGATCGCCACGGTCGGCCCCTGCTGCGACAGGCGCGGGTTCTGGAACGGCCGCGTCTTGACCCCCCGCGTCACCATCAGCCGCGCATGTGCGTCATTGACCATCCCGTTGGCTATTTGCGTCTCTAACACGGCTGTAACGACCTGATCCTTGGTCATCCCGATATCCAGATCGATCGCCTTTGCCGCCTCGAACAGCCGGTCCATATGCTCGTCGATAAAGGCCCATTTGCCCTCATACAGGCGGATACCCTCCCACACGCCATCGCCCAGCATGAAACCGGAATCATAAACCGAAACCACCGCCTCGACCTTGGGCACGATCCGCCCGTTCACGTAAATCAGGATGCGCTCGTTGCGCGCGTCTTCCTCTGCGGCATGGGTTGAAACGTGCTCGGCCATGATGCCCCCCTTGGTCTTCCCCGCAAACCTACCCAAGCGCCCGCCCCGCGCAATGGGCCTTTCCGCAACCCGCCCGCTTTTGTAGTCTTGCGCCCAACCTTGGGGGGCAAATGACCGACGACACCGTCACGCCGATGATGGCGCAATATCTGGACATAAAGGCGCAGAACCCCGGCGCGCTCTTGTTCTACCGCATGGGCGACTTCTACGAGATGTTCTTCGACGATGCCGTGGCAGCCGCCGAGGCGCTGGATATCGCGCTGACCAAACGCGGCTTCCACCTTGGCGAGCCCATCGCCATGTGCGGCGTGCCGGTCCATGCCTCCGAAGGCTACCTGCTGCAACTCATCCGCAAGGGCTTTCGCGTCGCCATCGCCGAACAGCTCGAAGACCCGGCCGAGGCGAAAAAGCGCGGTTCCAAATCCGTCGTGAAACGCGATGTCGTCCGCCTCGTGACCCCCGGTACCCTGACCGAAGACGCGCTCCTGGAAGCCCGTCGCCACAACTTCCTCGCCGCCTTTGCCGAAGTGCGGGATGAGGCCGCCCTTGCATGGGCAGATATTTCGACGGGCGAGTTGCGGGTCATCACCTGCCCTCCCGCACGGCTGGCCCCCGAACTCGCCCGCCTGTCGCCGCGTGAATTGCTGGTCAGCGAAACGCGCGAGTCGGAATGGGCCATGCTCGTGTCTGAATCGGGCGCGGCCCTGACACCGCTCGCGCGCGGCTCGTTCGACTCTATCTCGGCCGAAAAGCGCCTTTGCGCCTTGTTCAACGTCACCTCGCTCGATGCGTTCGGCCTGTTCGACCGCGCCGAAATCTCGGCCATGGGGGCTTTGGTCGACTATCTCGACCTCACCCAACGCGGCAAACTTCCCCTGCTGCGCCCGCCGCAAAAGGAAAGCGCAGGCGGCACAGTGCAGATCGACGCTGCAACCCGCCGCAACCTAGAACTCACGGCCGCCCTGTCCGGTGGTCGCGAAGGCTCGCTTCTGGCGGCTATCGACCGCACCGTCACAGCCCCGGGTGCGCGCTTGCTGGAACGGCGCATATCGGCCCCCTCGCGCGACCTGGCCACCATCCACGCGCGACTGGACTCCGTTCGCTTCCTGCTCGACGCCCCGCGCCTGCGTACAGACCTGCGTGATGCCCTCCGCCGTGTGCCCGATATGGACCGCGCCCTGTCCCGCCTCGCGCTTGACCGGGGTGGCCCCCGCGACCTTACGGCAATCCGCGCCGGGCTTACCCAGTCCAGCACCATCGCCGCCCGCCTGATCGGCACGCCCGCCCTGCTGGCCGATGCCGTCGCCGCGCTGACAGGCCACGATCCCCTTGCCGAATTGCTCGACCAAGCACTCGTCGCCGAACCGCCCTTGCTTGCGCGCGATGGCGGCTTCATTGCAACCGGATATGACCCCGAACTCGACGAAGCCCGTCGCCTGCGCGACGAAGGCCGCGGCGTCATTGCTGCGATGCAGGCCGACTTCATCGCCGAAACCGGCATCAACAGCCTGAAGATCAAGCACAACAACGTTCTGGGCTACTTCATCGAAACCACGTCGACCCATGCCGAACGCATGCTTGCCCCGCCGTTATCGACCCGCTTCATCCATCGGCAAACCACCGCCGGACAGGTCCGCTTCACCACCGTGGACCTTTCGGATATGGAAACCCGCATCCTCAACGCGGGCAATCACGCGCTTGAAATCGAAAAACGTCACTTCGCCGTGCTGCGGCAAGCGATACTCGACTACGCCGGCCCCATCGGCACTGCTGCGCGCGCCTTGGCCGAGGTCGATTTGACCGCCGCCTTGGCCGACCTCGCCGCCGATGAAAACTGGTCCGAACCCGTCGTCGACGACAGCCGCGCCTTCGAAATCACCGGCGGCCGTCATCCGGTCGTGGAACGCGCGCTGCGCAAACAGGCGAGCGGGCCGTTTGTCGCCAACGATTGCGCCCTGACCACCGGCGAAACCCCTGCCATCTGGCTACTCACGGGGCCGAACATGGCCGGTAAATCCACCTTCCTGCGCCAGAACGCCCTGATCGCGCTTCTGGCACAGGCTGGCAGCTACGTTCCCGCAACATCGGCCCACATCGGCCTTGTGAGCCAGCTTTTCAGCCGGGTCGGAGCCGCCGATGACCTTGCGCGTGGACGCTCGACCTTTATGGTCGAAATGGTCGAAACCGCTGCCATCCTGAATCAGGCCGACGACCGCTCGCTTGTGATCCTCGACGAAATCGGGCGCGGCACTGCTACCTATGACGGCCTTTCCATCGCATGGGCCACGCTGGAACATCTGCACGGCGCGAACCGCTGCCGCGCCCTTTTCGCCACCCATTACCACGAGATGACAGCCCTCGCTGGCAAGTTGACCGGCGTCGAAAATGCCACCGTCACCGTCAAGGAATGGGAAGGCGACGTGATCTTCCTGCACGAGGTGAAAAAAGGTGCTGCCGACCGCAGCTACGGCGTTCAGGTTGCCCGCCTCGCGGGCCTGCCGCAAAGCGTGATCGACCGCGCCAAGATCGTGCTCGAAGTCCTCGAAAGCGGCGAACGTCAGGGTGGCGCGCGACCAAAGGCACTGATCAACGACCTGCCCCTTTTCAGTATCGCCCCCGCTGCACCGAAACCGGTAGCCAAGGCTTCGGCGGTAGAGGCCATGCTAAAGCATATCCACCCTGACGAACTTAGCCCGAAAGACGCCCTGCGCCTGATCTACGAATTGAAAGACGCCCTGAAAGCTTGAACCGCTTTCATGCTCGTCAAATATCCTCGGGGGGTCCGGGGGGCAGAAGGCCCCCCGGCCTTGGCAGCGGTCAACCGGCCGTATTCGACGAAACGCCCACCTGCGCGGGCCGCAGCAGACGGTCGTGCAACATGAACCCTTCGGTCATCACCTGAATGATCTGACCGGCCTTGGTGCCCGGAAGCGGCGCTTCGAACATCGCCTCATGGCTTTGCGGGTCGAACATGTCGCCCACAACCGGCGTGATCGGCTTCATGCCGTGTTTCGTCATCACATGGGTCAATTCGCGCAGCGTCAGCTGCACGCCCTCGAACAGCGCAGCCGCAGCTGCCTTTTGCTCGTCGGTCGCCGCCTGCAAGGCGCGGTTCAGGTTGTCGAACACGGGCAGCAAGTCTCGGGCAAGCTTCGACCCGCCATATTGCTCTGCCTCGCGCCGGTCACGCTCGCCCCGTTTTCGGGCGTTCTCGGCATCTGCCAAAGCGCGCATGAAACGGTCGCGCATCTCGTCGCGCTCGGCGCGCAGCGCATCGAGTTCGTCCGCCTCGGCGAACTCGGTCAGGCCCTCTTCGACCGCGAAGTCTTCCGAAACCGTATTGTCGTCTGCCATATCCTATAGCCTTCTCACTTGCCCCGATCAGACACCAACCGCCCGACCAGTTGCGCGGTGTAATCCACGATTGGAACGATCCGGCCATAATTCAGCCGTGTCGGACCGATCACGCCCACCGCACCGATGATTTTCCGATCCGCGTTCATATAGGGAGAAACCACCAGACTTGAACCCGAAAGTGAGAAGAGTTTGTTCTCGGACCCGATAAAAATCCGCACACCTTCGCCGGTTTCTGCCAATTCGAGGAATTCCGCGATGTCGCGCTTGCGTTCCAGGTCATCAAACAGGCTTCGGATGCGTTCAAAATCGACCCCGTCTTCCTCGATCAGGTTGGCGCGCCCCCGCACGATCAACCGTTCCGAGGTTTCTCCAGGATTTTCCCACACCGCCAGACCCGATTCGACCAGATCCCGCGCCAGCACGTCTATTTCTTGCCGCCTCTTGCCGATTTCGGCAGTGATGGTGCGGCGCAACTCGGTCAGCGTCTTGCCCTCGGCCAAGGCATTCAGGAAATTCGCCGCCTCGCGCATGGAACTCGGGGTTTGGCCCGGTGGCGGGGTGAAGATCCGGTTTTCCACCTGCCCGTTGGCCAGCACCAGCACGACCAAGGCCCGCTCGGGCGACAAGGACACGAATTCGATATGCCGGATCGGTGCTTCCACCTTGGGCGCAAGCACAAGACTTGCCCCCCGCGTGATACCCGAAAGCGCAGCGCCCACATGATCGAGCAAGGACGCCACATCCTGATCGTTCGATCCCGTTGTGGCATCGATGCGCTCGCGGTCTTCATCGGCAAGACTGCCCACCTCGAGCAGGCTATCAACGAACATCCGCAACCCGAGCTGCGTCGGAATACGCCCCGCCGAAATATGCGGGCTATCAAGCAAGCCAAGGAATTCAAGGTCTTGCATCACGTTTCGAATGGTCGCCGCCGAAAGCTTTTCGGTCATGCTGCGCGTCAGCGTCCGCGACCCAACCGGATCGCCCGATTCCAGATATCCTTCGACGACACGGCGAAACACCTCGCGCGAGCGGTCATTCATGTCTGACAGTATTTTCGAACCGTCGGTCATTGTCCGCTTCTCCAGACAGGGGCTAAGTTTACCGCGCTGCCGCCCCCCGTCAATCGCTGCTTGGGGCGGCGCAAACAGACTTGCACAGCATGGTCCTGCCTGCGTATCTGACCCCAAGCGACACAAGGATCAAGATATGCGCCCTTCCGGCCGGAAACTGAACGAACCGCGGCTCATCGGCATCGAGCCGAACGTCATGAAACACGCCGAGGGTTCGTGCCTGATCAAGATGGGCGACACCCACGTCCTATGCTCGGCGACCATCGAAGACAAGGCACCGCCCTTCCTTAAAAACACCGGGCTGGGCTGGGTCACGGCTGAATATGGAATGCTCCCGCGCGCCACCAATTCGCGCACGCGGCGCGAGGCTGCGGCTGGCAAGCAATCTGGCCGTACGCAGGAAATCCAACGCCTCATCGGTCGCGCCCTGCGGGCGGGAGTCGACCGCTCGGCACTGGGCGAACGCCAGATCGTCATCGACTGCGACGTGATCCAGGCCGACGGCGGCACCCGCTGCGCCTCGATCACCGGCGGTTGGGTGGCGTTGAAGCTTGCCGTAGCAAAGCTGCTTAAATCCGGCACCATCGTCAGCGACCCGGTCATCGATCACGTGGCGGCCATCTCTTGCGGTATCTATGCCGGCCAATCGGTGCTCGACCTCGACTACGCCGAAGACTCGACCGCCGGAACCGATGGAAACTTCATCCTGACCGGGCGCGGCCGCCTGATCGAAGTGCAGATGTCCGCCGAAGGCGCAACCTTCTCGCGCGATGAAATGGGTGAATTGCTCGACCTTGCCGAAGTAGGCTGCGCCACTCTGGTCGCGGCACAAAAGGCTGCACTGGGCCAATGATGCGTAAGTTCACCGAAGACCGGCTGGTCGTGGCGACACACAACCAAGGCAAGCTGGAAGAGATTTCAGCCTTGTTAGAGCCGTTTTCGGTGAATGTCGTCTCGGCAGGTGCGCTTGGCCTGCCGGAACCTGATGAAACCGAAACCACCTTTATTGGCAATGCCCGCATAAAGGCCCATGCCGCAGCGCGCGCGTCGGGTCTGCCAGCCTTGGCGGATGATTCGGGTATTTCGGTCGACGCATTGAATGGCGCGCCGGGTGTATATACCGCCGATTGGACCGAAACGGCCCAGGGGCGCGACTTCACGCTGGGTATGACCCGCGTCTGGACCGAGTTGGAAGCGATCCATGCCCCCTTCCCCCGACGCGCGCAGTTTCGCTGTACGCTTGTGATGGCATGGCCCGACGGTCATGACGAAGTCTTCGAAGGCGTTATGCCAGGTCAAGTGGTCTGGCCGATGCGCGGCACGCTGGGGCATGGCTACGATCCGATGTTCCAACCTGACGGACACGAGGTAACTTGCGGCGAAATGGACCGCTGGGAAAAGAACCAGATCAGCCACCGCGCCGATGCCTTCCGCAAACTTGTCGAAGGTTGCTTCAAATGAAACGCATTTCCACCGGATCACCCTTTGAAGCGACCATGGGCTACAGCCGGGCCGTCGTCAAAGGCGGCTGGTGCTTTGTCTCTGGCGTGACCGGATATGACTACCGGACCATGACCATGCCCGAAGGAATCTCCGATCAGGCGCGGAATTGCTTTGCAACCATTGCCTCGGTCCTGGCCGAGGCAGGCTTTACCATGGCCGACATCGTCCGCGTCCGGTACACCGTGACCGATGCGGCACTGGTCGATGTGCTAGTTCCGGTGCTAGGCGATGCACTCGGGGACATCCGGCCCGCCGCGACAATGGTGATCGCAGGCCTGATCCGCCCCGAGATGAAAGTCGAAATCGAGGTTACGGCCTTTAAAGGATAACCGATGGAAGACTGGCGTGCCGGCGGATTCGGGCTTTATCTGCACTGGCCATTCTGCCAGTCGAAATGCCCCTATTGCGATTTCAACAGCCATGTCGCCGCCAGCATCGACCAAACCCGTTGGCGCGACGCCTATCTGCGGGAAATCGCCCGTCTTGGCGCTGAAACTGGCGGCCGCGTATTGGAAACCGTGTTTTTCGGTGGGGGAACGCCCTCACTGATGGACCCTGCCGTCGTTGCCGATATCCTGGCTGCGATCAGGCGCACTTGGCCCATGGTCAACGATCCGGAAATCACGCTCGAGGCTAACCCCGGATCGGTCGAGGCTGGCCGCTTCCAAGGCTACCGCGATGCTGGGATCAACCGCGTTTCCATGGGGATACAGGCGCTAAACGACACCGATCTTCGCCGCCTAGGACGCCTGCACAGCGTATCAGAAGCAAGGCAAGCCTTTGATATTGCCAGAAGATGCTTCGATCGTGTCAGCTTTGACCTGATCTATGCCCGACAAGACCAAAGCCTGACCCAATGGCGGGCCGAACTTTCGGAAGCCTTGGAAATGGCGGTGGATCATCTGTCGATGTACCAGTTGACCATCGAAGACGGCACCGCCTTTGGCGACCGCTTCGCCAAGGGCGGATTGCGCGGACTGCCAGATGACGACGTACAGGCAGACATGTACGACCTCACACAAGACATCTGCGCCGCACACGGAATGCCCGCATACGAAGTGTCGAACCATGCCGCCGCAGGCTCGGAAAGCCGCCACAACCTCGTCTATTGGCGGATGGGCGATTACATCGGCATCGGGCCCGGCGCGCACGGGCGGCTCACCCTGAACGGCCGCCGATGGGCGACCGAAGCACCACGCGCACCCGGCGCTTGGTTGGCTCAGGTTGAAAGCGGAAAAGCCGGTGAATTGCCGCGCGACGAGGTAAGCCTGTCCGATCATGCGACCGAATATCTGCTGATGTCGCTGCGCCTGTCTGAAGGCATGGATATGAAGCGGTTCGAGCGGTTGAACGCAGCGCCACTCGACCAGACGCGGATTGACCGGCTGATCGAGTCGGGCCATGTCATCCAGACATCGGACCGTTTGGTTGCCACCAAAGCGGGTCGCGTTGTGCTGAATGGCGTGCTGCGGGAATTGCGCGCCTAGATCGCCAGATCGCGCCGCGCTACCGACAAAGCAGAACACAGCATGTCGAGGTCATCCAACGTGCGATAATGAACGGTCAGCGTTCCACCTTCGCCCGCCGCTCCATGATCGATGACCACCCGCATGTTCAAGTTGGCCGAAAGATCACCCTCAAGCGCCCGCGTATCGGCATCTTTCTCGACCCGCGGCCGTGGGCCAGATGCCTTGCCAGCCCCCTTTTGTTCAGGATGCTTGGCCAGTGCCTCTGTTTCGCGCACCGACAAGTTCCGCTCGATCACCTGCCGCGCCAATTCCGAAGCCCGCGGCGAAGTAATCAGCGCCCTCGCATGGCCCGCCGAGAGCGTTCCTTGGCGGACATAGGCTTGCACGTCCTCGGGCAAGTTCAGCAAACGCAGCAGGTTTGCAATGTGGCTGCGGCTTTTGGAAAGCGCCTCGGCCACCTTTTCTTGTGTGTGCCCGAAGCGTTCCATCAACTGCTTGTAGGCGAGCGCCTCTTCGACAGCATTCAGGTCAGCCCGTTGGATGTTTTCGATGATCGCGACTTCGATCACTTCCGTATCGGTGAATTCCCGCAAGATCACAGGCAATTCGTGCTGCTGCGCCAATTGCGCGGCCCGCCAGCGCCTTTCGCCTGCGACAATCTCGAACCGGTCAGACCCGGCGATCGCGCGCACGATCAGCGGCTGGATCACACCTTTCAGTCGGATCGAATCAGCCAGTTCGCGCAGCGCCTCGGGCTGAAAATCACGGCGTGGCTGGTTGGGGTTGGGCACCAACTTTTCGACCGGTACCATCAGGTCAGGACGGCGCGGTTTGTCGCTTGGAGCTTCCAGATCAACGTTCACATCGGCCATCAGAGCCGATAACCCACGCCCCAAACCCCGACGCTCGGTTTTTTTATCCATCAGACAGTTTCCTCGCTTCGCAAAATCGGGTGCCTTGCCATCAATTCTCCGGCCAACGCGCGATAGGCTTCGCTGCCTTTCGATGCGGAATCATAAGCCAGAACCGGCATGGCAAAAGACGGCGCTTCGGACACCCGCACGTTACGCGGAATGATCGTCGCAAAAACCAGATCTCCCAGTGTTTGCCGCGCATCTGCCTCGACCTGCTGGCTCAGCCGGTTGCGCCCATCATACATCGTCAACACCACGCCTTCGATCCGAAGGTTCGGATTGGCGGTCTGCCGCACCTCGCGTATCGTCAACATAAGCTGCGACAAGCCTTCGAGCGCAAAAAATTCAGCCTGCAAGGGAACAAGCACCGAATGGCAGGCGACCATCGCGTTTACGGTCAACAAGCTAAGCGATGGCGGGCAGTCGATCAGGATAAAGTCGAACGAAAACATATCCATCGAGGGCTGACGCAAAGCGTCGTGCAACAGGAAGCTACGTTTTTCGTTCGAAAAAAGCTCCATATCCGCTGATGAAAGATCGGCATTTGCGGGGCAAATCCACAGATTCGCCACGGTGCTTTGCTGAATCACCTCATCCAACGGCGCATCATCGATCAATAGGTCATAAGTGGTCAAGCGGCGGTTTTCGCTTGCCACGCCCAACCCGGTAGACGCATTCCCCTGCGGATCGAGGTCAACCAGAAGCACTTTTGCGCCAATCTCTGCCAATCCCGCGGCAAGGTTGATTGCAGTCGTCGTCTTTCCGACCCCACCTTTCTGGTTCGCAACGGCAATGATTCGGGCCGACTGGTGCCGGACTGGGCTAGACATGTTGAATCTCTTTCACCGTTAAGACCACCGACGCAGGGTCAGTGCTGCTAGGGCTGGTTTCAAGCCCGAACGACCACTGTTTTCGGGCTTCTGCAACTTCATCGCGCCATCCGGCACCCTTTGGTAATATCGCAACCCCACTAGGTGCGAGGTGCCGCTGCGCATAGCCGCACAAAACCGTCAATGGCGCCAAAGCCCGCGCCGAAACGATATCAGCACCAAGCGGCTCAAGTATTTCGATGCGTTCCGCTTTCACATCGGCAACAAGACTAAAGCTACGCACGGCCTCGCGCAGAAAGGTCGCCTTACGCTGGTCGACTTCCACTAACGTCACGCGGGCAACCGGTGTGAATTCTTTCGCCAGAGTCGCAATCACCAGCCCCGGAAACCCGCCGCCACTCCCAAGATCGGCCCAATGGGAAAAGCTGTGCCCCTTGAAAAGTTGTACAGAATCAAGAATGTGCCGACTCCAGGCCATTGAAAGCGTCGATTTCGACACAAGATTGATCGCAGGATTCCACTTGGCCACCATCGCCTGAATCGCCGTCAGCGTCTCGACTGTTTCACGTGAAACAGCAAGCCCGGGTATCAGCTCAACATCACTCACGCAGAAACCGCAGCGCGCTGCGCCTTCCTCAAATGGGCAAGGATCAACGTCAAAGCCGCTGGCGTCATCCCCTCGACCCGCCCTGCTTGAGCGAGGTTTTGAGGTAAAACGCGTTTGAGCTTCTGTTTAAGCTCGTTCGAAAGACCTGAAAGCGTCTCATAGTCAAAATCCGCAGGAATTACCGCCATCTCTTCGCGCCGCAAAAGCGCGGCGTCATTGTCCTGCCGATGAAGATACTGCGCGTAAAGCGCATCTGCTGCGATTTGTTCCTTGATTGCCTGTGGCATGGCCGCGAATGCCGGATACAGCGATTCTACTGCCTCTAACGCGCCGTCACCAAAGGCGAGCAGTTGATAACCGTCACGCCGCACGCCGTCTTGGCTGATTTTCAGCGATGTATGCGCAACGTCGCGGGCCGACAACCGCGATGATTCCAGCGTTGCTTTCGCGTCGGCCAATGCCGTTGACTTCCCTTCGAACGCCGCGCGCCGCTCATCAGACACAATGCCCAAATCGATGGCTTTCGGGGTCAATCTTTGGTCCGCGTTGTCAGCTCGCAGAGCAAGCCGGAACTCGGCCCGCGATGTAAACATCCGATACGGTTCGGTCACACCGCGACTTATCAGGTCATCGATCATCACGCCGATATAGCTATCTGTTCGGCTGAACTGAACTTGCTCTCGACCTAAAGCCACTGCTGCCGCGTTCACACCAGCAACCAGTCCCTGCGCCGCCGCCTCCTCATATCCCGTCGTTCCGTTGATTTGCCCTGCAAAGAACAAACCTGGCGCCAAACGGACTTCCAGCGATGAATTCAAGCCACGCGGATCGAAGAAATCATATTCTATCGCGTACCCGGGCTGCAGAATGGTAACGTTTTCAAGCCCGACGATAGAACGAACGTAATCTTGCTGAACCTCGGCCGGCAAGGATGTCGAAATCCCGTTCGGATAAATCGTCGGGTCGTCCAGACCTTCTGGCTCTAGGAAAACCTGATGCGATGTCTTTTCCGCAAATCGAACAACCTTGTCCTCGATCGACGGACAGTAGCGCGGGCCAACACCCTCGATTTGCCCGCCATACATCGCTGAGCGGCCAAGGTTCTCCCGCACGATGTCGTGCGTACGCTCGTTGGTGTGGGTGATCCCGCAACTGATCTGCCGTGCTTCCGGTGCCTTGCTCATGAACGAAAACATGACTGGGTCTGTATCGCCAGGTTGCGATTCCAGCGCCGACCAATTGATCGTTCGCGCATCCAAGCGCGGGGGCGTTCCCGTCTTCAACCTGCCGCGCCCCAACGCCATATCGTCCAAACGCGCAGCCAGCCTTTGCGAGGGCTGATCTCCCATCCTGCCACCGGGCCGCCGCTCGTTTCCGATGTGTATGACACCGTTCAGAAACGTACCTGCCGTCAAAATCACCGCCGCAGCCGTCACAATACTGCCATCTGCCAGCATCACGCCGGTCACGCGGCCGGCGTCTTGCAAAACATCTGCAACCTCGGCCTCCAGAACCGTCAGGTTCTGCCGGCGCCGCAACAGCGCTTGCATACCAAGCCGGTACAATTTGCGGTCAGCTTGCGCGCGCGGGCCTTGCACCGCAGGCCCCTTGCGCCGGTTCAACAGCCGGAATTGAATTCCCGCGGCATCGGCGGCACGACCCATCACGCCGTCCATCGCGTCGATTTCACGAACCAGATGGCCTTTACCAAGCCCGCCAATAGCAGGGTTGCATGACATCACACCGATAGTATCTGCGCGCAACGTGATCAGAATGGTTCGCGCACCCATCCTTGCAGAAGCTGCTGCCGCCTCTGTCCCGGCGTGTCCGCCACCGATCACGATCACATCAAACTGTTTCACGTGAAACATCCTATTTTCCGATGCAAAAGCTGGAAAAGATCTCGTCCAGCAATGTCTCGACATCCACCCGACCGACCAGCCCTTCCAGCGCGCGCAATGCAGCTCGCAACTCGTCAGCGACGATCTCGGTCCGCACCTTGCCAATCTTTAGCTCATGCTGGGCCGATTCCATAGCCCCGATCGCCCGCAAAATGAACTGGCGATGCCGCTCGCGCGTAATGATGCCGGCACCCACGGTCAACGAAGCCAGCCGCGTCTCGATTGCGGTCAGCAAATCCGCCACCCCTTGGCCTGTCAGCCCCGACACGCCAACGCCGTACAAATCGGCCTTTGCGCGGGTGACGATATCGCCCTCTTGCACGTCGATCCCTTCGATCCGATCATCGGTGGCCAGAAAAACCCGAAGGTCCGCACCCTTAGCCCGCTCGACGGCACGCATCACCCCGATCTGCTCCACCGGATCATCCGTGTTGCGTATGCCCGCCGTATCCAGAACGGTCACAGCCAGCCCACCGATCTCCATTCGAACTTCGATCACATCACGCGTCGTTCCAGCGATTTCTGAAGTGATCGCGGCGTCCCGCCCCGCCAGGGCGTTAAGCAGCGTAGACTTTCCGGCATTCGGAGCACCAACGATCGCCACCTCGAACCCGTCTCGAATCCGTTCCGCCGCCCTTGCGCCCGCAATCTCGGCCCTCAAATCGGTTAAAACACTGGAAACCAGTTCCTGAACTTCCGGCGTCACATCGACCGGCACATCCTCGTCCGCAAAATCGATGGTGGCTTCCAGCAGCGCCGCTGCCCGGATCAGCGCTTTACGCCACCCTTCCGCCCGACGCCCCACAGCACCCGACAGCACCCGTAACGCTTGCCGTCGTTGCGCTTCGGTCTCGGCGTCGATCAGATCGGCCAATCCCTCGACCTGCGCCAGATCGAGCCTGCCATTTTCCAACGCCCGCCGCGTAAACTCGCCCGCTTCCGCCAAACGTAATCCGGAAAACTCGGCCAATGTCCGCAGAACAGCCTGCACAACAGCCGCCGATCCGTGAAGATGCAACTCTGCGCTGGCCTCGCCCGTGAAACTCGCGCCGGCGTCGAACACCAGCACCAACGCCTCATCCAGATTTTGGCCGTTCCATGTAAGCCGCCGCAACGAAGCGCGGCGCGCTTCCGGCAACGTCCCGCACAGCTTGACCACCGCATCATGGGCCCCTACGCCGGAAAGCCGTATAACGGCCACTCCGGCCTTGCCGCGCGCGCTGGCAAGGGCAAAGATCGTATCCACAGCATCCAACCCGTTGATTTACATCAACTATTCATAGAATCGAAGAATTCGCTGTTGCTCTTGGTCTGCTTCAGCTTGCCAATCAGGAATTCTATCGCATCCGTCGTTCCCATCGGGTTCAGAATGCGGCGCAGCACATAGGTCTTTTGCAGATCGACCTTGTCGACCAACAAATCTTCCTTCCGCGTCCCCGATTTAAGGATATCGATGGCCGGGAACACCCGCTTGTCGGCAACCTTGCGATCCAGCACGATTTCGCTGTTACCGGTGCCTTTGAATTCTTCAAAGATCACTTCATCCATCCGGCTTCCCGTATCGATCAGCGCGGTCGCGATGATGGTCAACGACCCGCCTTCTTCGATATTCCGTGCCGCCCCGAAAAAGCGCTTGGGCCGCTGCAAGGCATTCGCATCCACACCACCGGTCAGAACCTTGCCTGACGACGGCACCACCGTGTTGAACGCCCGACCCAGACGCGTGATCGAATCGAGCAAGATCACGACATCCCGCTTGTGCTCGACCAGCCGCTTGGCCTTTTCGATCACCATTTCCGCCACAGCCACATGCCGCGTTGCCGGTTCGTCGAATGTCGAAGACACGACCTCGCCCCGCACCGAACGTTGCATGTCTGTCACTTCCTCGGGCCGCTCGTCGATAAGCAGCACGATCAGATAGCACTCGGGGTGATTGGTCGCCACCGAATGCGCGATGTTCTGCAAAAGCACCGTCTTACCGGTCCGCGGCGGTGCCACGATCAGCGCCCGCTGCCCCTTCCCGATCGGGCAGACAAGATCGATGATCCGCGCCGAACGGTCGCGGATCGTCGGGTCTTCGATCTCCATCTTCAACCGCTCGTCAGGGTAAAGCGGCGTCAGGTTGTCGAAATGCACCTTGTGCCGCGCCCGTTCCGGATCGTCGAAATTGATCTTTGTCGCCTTGACCAGCGAAAAATACCGCTCCGCGTCGCGCGGGGCCTGAATCACGCCTTCGATCGTGTCCCCTGTGCGCAACGAAAACTGCCTGATCATTTCGGGGCTGACGTAAATATCATCCGGCCCCGGCAGGTAATTCGCCTCGGGCGACCGCAAGAACCCGAACCCGTCCTGCAACACCTCCAAAACACCATCACCACCGATCTCGAACCCGTCCTCGGCATGTTCCTTCAAGATCTGGAACATCATCTCGCCCTTGCGCATCGAAGGCGCGTTCTCGATCTCCCATTCCTCGGCCATCGCCAGCAGGTCGGCGGGCGTCTTGGCTTTGAGGTCGGAAAGGTTAAGGCGTTCGATCGTTTCGGTCATGGGAAATGTCCAATAGCCACCCCGAAAAGGGCAGGCAGGCAGGATGGGAACGGGAAGTGCCACGGGCCGGACGGCCTTGCAGATGCGCAAATACGCAAGCAACCTGCCAAAGTCAACGCTGCGTCAGAATTTCACGATGACCGAAATGACGATCACCACCATCAGCAGCGTCGGAACCTCGTTCATCATCCGGAAATGCCGCCCCGTCAGCCGGTTGTTCCCCGCCATGAAATCCTTGCGGCGCAGTCCGAGCCAATGGTGAAACCAGGTCATCCCCAGCACAGACGCAGCCTTCGTCCATGGCCATACTTCCGACCAGCTCACGATTCCGGGCGTAAAGACCAAAGCCAGCCCGAACACCCAAACCGCAACCATCGCCGGATTCATGATCGCCCGCAGCAACCGCCGCTCCATGGTCTGGAACATGGCATCGGTCTTGCTGCCTGCCTCGACCTCTTCGACATGATAGACGAACAGCCGCGGCAGATAGAACAACCCCGCCATCCAGGCGATGACCGAAATGACATGGAACGCCTTGGTCCACACATACCAGTCGGCCAGAAAATCGCCCAACATGACCCGCCCTGCCCCTGCTTCTACTTCTTTCTATTAGAAGAAGATTCTTTCTTGATAGATGATGTAGGGCCTGTGGACAACGGGATCGCGCCTTCCCTCCCCACATCCATCCACAGCTTGGATGATGTGGATAAATTTCCAAAACTCCCATCTTTGATCTTCATATATGAATATAACTTATTGAAAAAAATAAATAAAAAATTTCGCGCCTGCCCGTCCTATCCACAATCCATCCTTCCACAACCGCCGCCCCCGGCTCTCCATCCCCAAGGTCGTGACTCCTCCGTCAACAGGTGGACAGATGCCGTCCCCGACTTGACAAACACATACGCCACGCTCCTCCTCGTCCAAACCGCCGCTTTCGCACCCAGGCTGGAAGCAGGAACAAAATCAGACTATCCACAGGGCCACCCCCAGACAGATGACCGCCAGACAGATGACCGAACGCCCCCTCATCCTCGCGTCCTCCTCAGCGATCCGTGCCACGCTCTTGCGGAACGCGGGGCTGTCGGTTCAGGCGTCGCCGGCACGCATCGACGAAGAACAGGTCCGCCGCGCCCTCACTGCGGAACAGGCCCATCCCCGCGACATCGCCGACACTCTGGCCGAAATGAAGGCCCGCAAACTGGCCGAGAAAAATCCCGAAGCGCTCGTTCTCGGCTGCGACCAGATCCTCGAATTCCGGCGTGAAACATGGGGCAAGCCCGAAACCCCCGCCGAAGCGTTGGCGCAACTTCAAACCCTGCGCGGCCAGACCCACCGCCTGCTGTCCGCCGCTGTGCTTTATGACGGGGCCAAGCCCGTCTGGCGTCACGTGGCCGAGGTTAGCCTGACCATGCGTGACGCCTCCGATGCCTACCTGTCCGCTTACGTTGCCCGCAACTGGGACAGCATACGCCACGCCGTCGGCGCCTATAAACTCGAAGAGGAAGGCGCGCGCCTGTTCACGGCCGTTCAGGGCGACTACTTCACCGTGCTCGGCCTGCCGCTTTTGCCGCTCTTGAACTATCTGTCACAGCGGGGTTTCATCGCAGCATGACAGACCATCCCCGCATCCCCCTCGCCGGTGTCATCGGCTCTCCCATTGCGCACAGCCGGTCTCCGGCGCTGCATGGCTATTGGCTGAAACGCTATGCAATCAAAGGGCATTACATCCCGCTCGACATCGGGCAGGCCGATCTTGCCGAAGCCCTTCGCATGTTGCCCCGCATGGGCTTCGTGGGGTGCAACGTGACCATTCCCCATAAAGAGGCCGTCCTGCATCTGGCCGATGTCGTCACCGACCGCGCCGCCCTGATCGGCGCTGCCAACACGCTGCTGTTCCGCAAGGATGGCAAGGTTCAGGCCGACAATACCGACGGCTCCGGTTTCATCGCCAACCTGCGACAGCACGCCCCGCAGTGGCAGCCCGCCTCCGGTCCCGCCGCCGTGTTCGGTGCGGGCGGGGCCTGCCGCGCCGTCATCGCCGCACTGATCGAGGTGGGGGTGCCCGAAATCCGTCTCGCCAACCGCACCCGCGCCCGAGCCGATGCCCTGCGCAGCGATTTCGGGGCCAAGGTGCGGGTCTACGACTGGGTCCAGGCCGAAGCGATGATCGACGGCGCGGCAACGGTGGTCAACACAACCGCTCTCGGCATGACCGGCAAGCCCGATCTCGTCTTGCCACTCGGCACGCTCTCCCCGCGCGCCCTTGTCACCGATCTGGTCTATACCCCGCTCAAGACGCAATTCCTGATCGAAGCCGAAGCACGCGGTGCAACCACCGTCGACGGCCTCGGCATGCTCCTGCATCAGGCCGCCCCCGGCTTCGATCGCTGGTTCGGGCACCGCCCCGAGGTGGACGATGCCACCCGTGCGGCGGTCTTGTCGGCATGACATTCCGCCTTGGCCTGACCGGATCGATCGGCATGGGCAAATCGACCACCGCCGCCCTGTTCCGCGACGCAGGCCTTCCCGTCTGGGACGCCGATGCAGCCGTCCATCGCCTCTATGCCGCGGGCGGAGCTGCCGTCGACCCCTTGGCCGCGCTTTGCCCCGCTGCCCTCACACCGCAAGGCATCGACCGCAGCGCCCTCAAATCATGGATCGCCAACGATCCCTCTGCGCTTGGCCAGATCGAAGCCATCGTCCACCCCCTCGTCGCCACCGACCGCGCCGCCTTTCTTGCCGGAACGCAGGCCGATATCGCGGTGCTCGACATTCCGTTGCTGTTCGAAAAGGGCAGCGAAGCCGAATTCCACGCCACCCTGCTCGTCACCGCCCCGCCAGCCTTGCAACGGGCGCGCGTCCTCGCCCGCCCCGGCATGACACCGGCGCAACTCGATCTCATCCTGTCCCGCCAGATGCCCGATGCCGAAAAGCGCCGCCGTGCCACCCATATCGTCGAAACGCTCAGCCTCGACAGCACCCGCGCCTTCGTGCATGCGCTGATCGACCATATCCGTCAGGTGCCTCATGCGTGAAATCGTCCTCGACACCGAAACCACGGGTTTTGAACCCTCCGAAGGCGACCGCATCGTTGAAATCGGCGCTGTCGAGTTATTCAACCATCTGCCCACCGGCCGCACCTATCACCAATACATCAACCCCCAACGCGCCATGCCCACCGCCGCCTTCGAAGTGCATGGACTGGGCGACGATTTCCTGCGCGACAAGCCGGTGTTCAAAGCCATCGCACCCGATTTCCTCGCCTTCATCGGTGACGCGCAGCTTGTCATCCACAACGCCGCCTTCGACATGAAATTCCTGAACGCCGAGCTTGATTGGGCGGGCCTGCCGAAACTGCCCTTCAGCCGCGCCACCGACACGCTGATGATCGCCCGCCAGAAATTCCCCGGCGCACCCGCCTCGCTCGATGCGCTTTGCCGCCGCTTCGGTGTCGATAATTCCGCCCGCGAAAAGCATGGCGCGTTGCTTGACAGCGAAATCCTGGCCGAGGTCTATCTCGAACTTGTCGGTGGTCGCCAACCCGATTTCGCGCTTGGGGCCGATCCGGCCCCCGCCGCAGGCTCTGCCGCGCAGATACAGGCCGATTGGCGGCCCCGCCCGCGCCCCGCCCCCCTGCCACCCCGCCTGACCGAGGCCGAGGCCGCAGCCCACACCGCCTTTGTCGCCAAGCTGGGCGACGGCGCGATCTGGCTCAAGCGGCAATAAAAAAGGGCGGGGAAACCCCGCCCTTTCCCGCCCCTAGGGCTGCCTTCAGTTCGCGGGTGTCTGTGCCCGACGCTGCGCTTCCTGCCGGTAAAGCGCCAGAAAATCCACAGTGTCGATGTTCAGCGGCGGAAAGCCACCGTCGCGCGTCACGTCCGAGATGATGCGCCGCACGAACGGAAACAGCAATCGCGGGCATTCGATCAGCAAAAACGGGTGCAACTGCTCGTCCGGCACGCCCTCGACCGCGAAAATGCCGCCGTATTCGACTTCAAGGATGAACAGCGCCTCGCCATTGGCCTTGTTCTTCGACGTCACCTTGTATTTCGAGATCACGTCGTAATGCGTGTCGCCCCGCTTGCGCGCATCAAGGCTGACGCCGACCTGAATGTCGGGCTGCACGTCGCCGCTGGTAATGCCTTTGCGGGCAACGATATTCTCGAATGACATATCGCGCACGAACTGTGCCAGAACCTGCATGCGAACCTGCGGCGCTGCGGCTTGATCGGTGGCGCCCGTCGCGCCATTTGCTTCCTCGGCCATCGCTTCACTCCTATCGACAAAACCGCTTGGCGGCTTCCTATCAGGTCAACCCCGTCTTCTCAATGCCGCGTCCAACCCGAAGGCGGCCGCGCTGCGTCCGGTTCCCGTCCCGTGTCGATCTCGGTGAACTCGCCGTCTATCACGATACCGTCCGCCCGCCGCGCGGGCCGATCGCTTTGCATCGACGGCACCGCAAAGCGCCGCACCAGAAATGCGATGACCAAAAGCCGCACCGCTGGCACCAGCAACAGCAGGCCCAGCGCGTCAGTCAGGAACCCCGGCAAGATCAGCAGAACGCCCGCCAGCATCCGCAGCACGTCAGACCCCGCTCCGGCCAGCGGCCCGCGCAACGACGCCATGCCAGCCCGCAGCCGCCCGGCCGTCTGCAATCCCTGCCCGCGCAGCACCGCAACGCCCAGAACGCCGGTTCCCAGCACGACCAGCAGCGTCAGCCCCAGCCCCAAGGCCGATCCGACCGTCACGAAAAGCGCAATCTCGACCAACGGCCAGACCAGAAACACAGCGAAAACAGGCATCCCCTTGGCTCCTCACGGGTAATTCAGGGGCTGCTCCCATAGACACAGGCATCCCCGCCCCCTACATAGGGTTAGTCCGACCCAAGTACCAACCCCCACGCCCTGCCGCACCCCGTGGCATCGCACGTTCGAGGTTCAAATGAATTCCTCCATGATCCAGCTACTTGTTCTGGCCGGGATCGCCGTTTTCCTGATCATCAAGCTCCGCGCCGTGCTTGGCACCCGCGAAGGCTTTGAAAAACCCCCTGTTCCGCTCGATGTTCCCGCGCGTCCCCGCCGTGATTTCGAGGTGATCGAGGGTGGCCCAGACCGCGACATCACCGACCACGCCGCCGACGGGTCGCCTGCCGCACAGGCTTTGGCCGCCATGAAGGGGGCCGAACCATCGTTTTCGGTCGCAACCTTCCTGTCAGGTGCCCGTGGCGCTTACGAAATGATCCTTATGGCCTTTGACAAGGGCGATCTCGACAGCATCCGCCCCTTCATCGGTGCAGATGTCGAACACAGTTTCTCCGAAGCGATCGAAGCGCGCCACGAACAGGGCCTGACGATCGAAAGCAAATTCGTCGGCATGCGCGAACTGGCACTGCACGACGCCACCTTCAACGCCACCACGCGTGACGCCGAGGTGTCGGTCCGCTTCGTCGGCGAAATCACCAGCGTCGTCAAAAACGCCGCCGGCGAAATCGTCGAGGGCAAGCCGACCGAGATCAAACGTCAGCGTGACGTCTGGACCTTCGCCCGCAAGATGGGCGCAAACGACCCCAACTGGCAACTCGTCGCCACCGGGGACTGATGCGTGCCCCCCTCGTCCCCCTCGCCCTCGCGGCTCTCATGATCTGGGCGCCCGCGCGGGCCGAGGTGCTGGCCTTCAACGATCTGTCCGGCTGGCAGGACGATGACCACCGCGCCGCCCTTTCGACCTTCCTCGAAACCTGCGACCTGATCGATGGCGCCGATTGGGGGCCGCTCTGTGCGCTTGCCGCCGATGCCGCAGGCAGCGATAAGACCGCCCGCCAATTCTTCGAACTGTTTTTCCGCCCCGTCGTGATAGGCACGCCCCCCGCGCTGTTCACCGGCTATTACGAACCCGAATTTTCCGGCTCGCCGGTCCGCACCCCGCGCTACGCTTACCCTATCTACAGCCGTCCGCCCGAATTGCGCGATGGCGAACAATATCTCAGCCGCGCCACCATCGAAGGCGGCGCGCTGCGCGGGCGCGGGCTGGAAATCGCTTGGCTCGACGATCCGGTCGATGTGTATTTCCTTCAGGTCCAGGGCTCGGGCCGTCTCAAAATGCCTGACGGCAGCGTGCTGCGCGTCGGTTACGCCGGACGCAACGGCTTTGAATACCGCTCGGTCGGTCAGGAAATGGTCCGCCGTGGCACCCACACCATCGATCAGGTCTCGGCACAGGAAATCGCTGCCTATGTCCGCGCCGGGGCATCCGACCTGCTGTCGATCAACCCTTCCTATGTCTTCTTCCGCAAAATCGACCTCGCGCCCGACCGTGGCCCCATCGGCGCGATGACCCGTTCCATCACGCCGATGCGCTCGGTCGCCATCGATCCGGCCTTTACCCCCCTCGGCGCGCCGGTCTGGATCGAAAAGCAGGGCCTCAACCCCATCCGCAGCCTCATGGTCGCCCAAGACACCGGCGGCGCGATCAAGGGGGCGCAACGCGCCGATATCTTCTACGGCACCGGCCCCGCTGCGGGCGATGCCGCAGGCACCATCAAGGACGGTGGCCGTATGGTCGTGCTGCTTCCCATCGACCGGGCCTACGCTCTGACGGACGGGTTGTGACATGGCCCGCCGCCGCCACCTGCGCCCCGAAGAAGAAGAAATCTGGCACGCCGTCGCCCGCACGGCCAAGCCGATGCACGCGCCCACGATGCAGCGCCGCATCGAAACCCCGCCGCCCGCACCCGCAGCGGAACCGCTGAAACCGCATACGCCCCTGTTCCAGCCCTTCCGCCTGGGCGAAAAGGCCAAACCCCGCACGGGGCACGATCTGGCGCCCTCGATCCGCGACAGCCTGTCGCAAGCCCCCGTGCAGATGGATGCCAAAGCCTTCGGCAAGATGACCCGCGGCAAACTCTCGCCCGAGGCCCGCATCGACCTGCACGGCATGACCTTGGCCGAAGCGCACCCCGAACTGATCGGCTTCATTCTGAACGCACAATCCGCAGGTCTTCGCCTCGTGCTCGTTATCACGGGCAAGGGCAAACGGCGCGACGACACCGGCCCGATCCCGCAGCGCATGGGCGCACTTCGCCATCAGGTGCCGCAATGGCTCCGCATGGCCCCGCTTGGCCCTGCCGTGCTGCAAGTGGCCGAAGCGCATCTCAAGCACGGCGGTTCAGGTGCCTATTACGTCTATCTGCGCCGCCGCTGACGCCAGACGCCGAACCCCACCAGCAACGACGCCGCCACGAAATACGCCGACCATAACGGCATTTGCGCCGGCAATTCCACGCCGCGGTCGATCATATACCCCGAAAGCGCAGGCCCCGCCGCCGTGCCGAACACCATGGCCGACCCCACGGTCGCCCGAACCGCCCCCAAATGCCGCGTCCCGTAATATTCGGCCCAGAAAGCCATCGGCACCGTCAATTGCGACCCCGCCGTAAGGCCCATCAACATCAGGCTCGCCGCTACCATCGGCAAATGGTCCACCATCGGGAAAACCGCAAAGAAAACGCCCAAAGGCAGCACATACAGCGGCATCAACCGCCCCGAACCCCAGCGATCCACCGCCCAGCCGCCACCGAACATCGCCACCACCGACGCCGCGGTATAGGCCGGAAAGGTTGCAACCAACCCCAGATGCGACCAACCCTTCACCTCGGCCAGATGCACCTGCTGGAAGAAAAACGCCGTGATAAAACAGGGTGGCCCCACCAGCGCCGGAAGCACGCACCAGAACAATGGCCCCCGCAGCATCTCGCCCCGTGTCCAGTGCCGCCCGCCCATCCCCGCCACGTCATTTTCCGCCGACACCGCCGCCGGCGTGCGCTCCAGCCGCAACAGCCGCCAGATCACCGGCAGAAAGACCGCGATCACCCCCGCCGCAATCACCCACAGCCACTGCCACGCCACCACCTGCTTCAGCCCGACGAACCCCAGCGGCATCACCACCTCGCCCACCGAAAACCCCAGCGCGGCGACCGCCATCGCCCGCCCGCGCTGCGCCACGAACCAGCGCGACATGGCAACGCCCGCGGTTTGCACCACCATCCCCTGCCCGAACAGCCGCAGCCCGAACAGCACGACGGGCAGCGCCCACCCCTTCGGCCCCAGCGCCATGGCCAGACAGGCCAGCGCCAGCGCCGCCAGCACGACCGTTCCCAGATGACGCACCCGAAACCGGTCGGTCAGCGCCCCCGACCACAGCATCACCACCGCCGAAGCCATGGTGCAGGCCGCATAAAGCGACCCCCATTCCCCATGGCTTAACCCGTTCAGCCCGCGCAACTCGGCTGCGAATGTGGAAATGAAATAGGTCTGCCCGAACCCCGACAGGAACGACAGCAAAAACCCTGCCAGCAGATAGGGCGCATTGACGCGCAGAAAGGTAAGGAACGGCATGGGTTTACCATTCCACTCCCGCCAGACGGGCGATACCCCAAATCAGTCGAATTGCGTTCCCGTAATCTGCCCGACGGGCCGCAGGATGATCCGCGTCGCATTCCGCACGGTCAGCACCACGCCCGGCAACAGCCCGGTCCGTCCCGCACGGTCACCGCCAAAGGCCTCTTCGACCTGCCCGATACTGCCCATCAGGGTGATCAGCGCCGGAGATGTCCCCGCCACGAAATGCCCGCCCCCGGTCGAGAATGCCCCCACATCCACCAGCGTCACTTCCAGATCGGACAACCGGTCGATGTTGGTCAATGACCCCAACCGCCCGCTCTGGCCGGTAATCCAGCCCGACAGCCGCAAGACACGGTCGCGCCCCGATCCGAATATCATGAACGGCTGCGGCAACTTACCAATCTCGTGCGCCTGCATCCGGAACACATCGACATCGATATCGGGCGAGATCAGCACCACCCCCGAAACCTGCGGCATCACCCGCCCGTCACGGATAGCAATCTCGCGCAGTGTTTCCATCGTCAGAAAGCCGCCCATCGAATGCGCCACCAGCGTAACCTTGGTCGCACCCGACGCCATCACCTCGCGGATCAACGCCTCCAGCCCGCCACGCGCGAACATCATGCTGTCGCGGTCATAGACATAGCCCAGTGGTTCCGCCGCCGACGACCACGAATAATGTATCGCCACGCCGGGCAATTTCAGGTCGTGATGCAGCTGCGCGATCCGGTAAAGCCCTTCGGTAAAGGTGTTGTTGAACCCGTGCACAAAGATGATCGCCTCGCCGCCGTTCTTGGCCAGCGCCTTTGACAGATCACCGCGAAACCCGCGTTCGGTCGGATATTGCACCTGCGCCGTGGTCAGGAAATCGGTCTGCGGATCCAGCTTCTTGCGCTTGGGATATTTGATCTCGCCCAAGGCCCGCACCGGCGGTATCGCCACGTCATAGCGCGCGAACTGCATCACCTCCGACCGTCCGCTGCCGTAAATCCCCTCCGGTCCCAGCGCCCGCGTCGTGCCGACAAAGACCGAAGATACCTCGCCCACCGCCGTTTCGGGCGGCACGATATACATGGTGCCCCGCGTCGCGCAGGCCGACAAAACCATCAGACAGACAAGGACGATGACGCGCAATTTCGCTCCCTTTCCGGGAAACAGGATCAAAGCACGTATCGCGACAGGTCAGCCGACCGCGACAAGGCGCCAATGTTCGCTTCGACAAACGTCGCATCCACCGTTACGGTTTCCCCCGACCTGTCCGGTGCGCTGAAAGAAAGCTCCTCGAACACCCGCTCGATCACGGTATATAGCCGCCGCGCGCCGATATTCTCGACGCTCCGGTTCACGTCTGCGGCAATGCGGGCAATCGCGGCAATTCCGTCCTCGGTGAATGTCACCGTCACGTCTTCGGTCGCCATCATGGCCGAATACTGCCGCGTCAGCGCGTTTTCCGTCTCGGTCAGGATGCGCACGAAGTCGTCTTCGGTCAGCGCGGTCAATTCCACCCTGATCGGCAAGCGCCCCTGCAATTCCGGCAACAGGTCCGAAGGCTTGGCAATGTGGAACGCCCCGCTTGCGATGAACAGGATATGATCGGTCTTCACCGGCCCGTATTTCGTCGAAACCGTGGTCCCCTCGATCAAGGGCAGCAGGTCGCGCTGCACCCCCTCGCGGCTGACATCCGCCCCCCGCGCATCGGCCCGCGCACAGATTTTGTCGATCTCGTCCAGAAACACGATCCCGTTTTCCTGCACCGCTTCCAGTGCGGCAGCCTTCACCGCCTCGTCGTCCAGCAGCTTGTCGGCCTCTTGCCCGATCAGCACGTCATAGCTGTCGGCCACCGTCATCCGCTTGCGCGTGGTGCGCCCGCCGAACGCCTTGAACAGGTCTTGCAAGCCCTGCATCTGCAATTCCATGCCGTTCCCGCCCGGAAACATCCCCATCGGCGGCGCGGCATCGGGCAGGTCAAGCTCGATCACCGTCTGGTCCAGCTCGCCCCGCTTGAGCTTGGCGCGGAACATCTCGCGCGTCTGCTCGCGCGCCTCCTTGCCCGCCAGCGCCTCGACCACCCGCTCTTCGGCGGCGGCCCGCGCCTTGGCCTTTACATCCTCGCGCATCCGCGCCCGCGTCTCGACCAAAGCCGCATCCACCAGATCGCGGATGATGCTGTCCACGTCGCGCCCCACATAGCCCACTTCGGTAAACTTCGTCGCCTCGACCTTCAGGAAAGGGGCCTTTGCCAGCTTGGCCAATCTGCGGCTGATCTCGGTCTTGCCCACGCCGGTCGGCCCGATCATCAGGATGTTCTTGGGGTAAACCTCGTCCCGCAGATCATCGCCCAGCAGTTTCCGCCGCCAGCGGTTGCGCAACGCCACCGCCACCGCCCGCTTGGCATCGCGCTGCCCGATGATATAGCGGTCAAGCTCGGATACGATCTCGCGCGGGGTCAGGTCGGTCATGGCAACATCCTTTTTGCAGGCCTCTCCGATGTAACCCTTGTCACCGCCTCCGCCAAGGCCACGACCGCCCATCGCCCGCGCGAAGAAATCGGTTGATTCGCGCAAGGGTTGTAGCTAAGAACTCCCCTCTGTTTTTTGGTCCCGAGTATCCGTCATGTCCGCCCAGCCCACCCTGACCCGCCGCGCCCTTGCCCGCCTGTTCGCCTCCGGCACGGCGGCGCTGGGTCTTGCGCCCTTGGCAGCTGCCGCCGCACCCGCTCCGGCGGTCGATCCGGCACTGCGCGATGCCGCCCTGCGCGGTCTGGCCCTTGCAGGCTATCGCGGCGATCCGGTCTCGGCCCGCGCGGCGGAACAGACCATCGCACGCCTTGCCGAAACCGATCCCGAAGCCGCGCTTCTCGCCCGCCTCTACCGCGCGCTCGATGTGCGTCCTGCCGGGGTCTATTGGGTTGCCCACCCCGCAGCCCATCCCGAAACGCTGACCCTGCTGCACGAAGCCATCGCCCGCGCGCAGCCCGTGGCCTTCGGCTATACCGACCAGTCCGACCAAACGTCACAGCGGCGCGTGCTGCCGCTTGCCCTTGTCCATCCGCCGCAGGGCGTGAAGCTCATGGCATGGTGCGAATTGCGGCAGGGTTATCGCCAGTTCTTCGTGCGCGAAATGACAGGCACCATCCTGCAAGGCGGCGATTTCAGCGCCGACCGCCTGTCGCTTCTGCAAGGTCTGGTCGAAAAGGAAGGGGCCTGAGCATCCCTCAGGCCCGTATCGTCTCGACCGTCAGATTGCCGTTGGTGTAAACGCAGATATCCGCTGCAATCGCCATGGCCTTGCGCGCCACCTCTTCGGCGGGCATATCGGTCAGCATCAGCCCCCGCGCCGCAGCCAGCGCGAAATTCCCGCCCGACCCGATGGCCGCCACGTCATGCTCCGGCTCCAGCACATCGCCTGCGCCGGTCAGCACATACAGATCGCGCCCGTCCGTCACGATCAGCATCGCCTCAAGGTTGCGCAGGTACTTGTCCATCCGCCAATCCTTGGCCAGATCGACACAGGCCCGCGCCAATTGCCCGGGTGCCGCCTCCAGCTTCTTCTCCAACCGCTCCAGCAAGGTGAACGCATCCGCGGTCGATCCGGCAAAGCCGCAAACCACATCGCGCCCGCCGGGCGACAGCCGCCGCACCTTGCGCGCCGACCCCTTGATGACGGTTTGCCCAAGGCTCACCTGCCCGTCACCGGCCACGACAACCTCGCCCCCGCGCCGCACCGCCAGAATGGTCGTGCCATGCCAGCCGGGGAACCTGTCTTCAGCCATCCGAACGCCTCCCGCTTCATCGTAGGGTGCGCAGTCCCTGCGCACCTAACCCGAACAGAAAGGGCGGCCCCACAGGACCGCCCCATTGTCATGCCCTTACGGCAAACCTCAGATAGCCGACTGGATCCACGTCGCCAGCGCCGCCTTGGGGGCCGCGCCGATCTTGTTGGAAACGACCTGACCGTTCTTGAACAAAAACAGCGCCGGAATCCCGCGCACGCCCAATTGCGCCGGGCTATCTGGGTTCTCGTCCACGTTGACCTTCACGATCTTGACCTTGCCCGCATATTCCACGGCCAGTTCTTCCAGCGAAGGGCCGATCTGGCGGCACGGTCCGCACCATTCGGCCCAGAAATCCACAACGACCGGAACGTCCGACTGGCGGACTTCGGCATCGAATGTAGCGTCAGTCACGGCGACGGTAGCGTTGCCCATCTTCATCTCTCCAAATGCATATCGGATCGGAAAGCTAAGGTTGCAACGCCTGAACGTCAAGGTCGCGCTGCCCGGTTACGGCAGACCGCGCCAACGCGGCCCGCACCATCTCGCGGTCCAGCGGCATCAGGCTTGCATCCCTCGTCCATAAAATCGCCACCTCGACCCGCTTGTCGGCGTGAATCTGCTCCAGCGCCGCCTGATAGGCCCCCATTTGCCGCAAAATCCCCTCGGGCACGTCTTCGGCCCGCTTCGGCACCACGCGGTTCGATTTGTAATCCACCGCCAGCACATGGTCTGCCCCGATCATCAGCCGGTCGATCGTGCCCAGCATCCGCCCGAACGCCAGGTCGGCGGTCACCGAAACCTCGGCAAGCCCGCCTGCGAACAACGCCGGATGCGCCGCCAGAACGCCCCGTGCCTCGGCCAGCAATTCGGCCCGCAGCGCCGGATCGGCCACCAAAGCCGCCGCTACCTCGGCCACGTCACCCCCCGTGGGCAGGTGCTCCAACAGCAAATGCAGCGCCGTCCCCCGCGCCATGGCCGTCTCTTCGTCCAGCCCGTCTCCTGCCAAAGCCTTGGCCCCGCCCAGATCCGAAGGCGAAAACACCCGCGCTGCCCGCGCCACTTCGGCCGCAGGCCGCCGCGCCCAATCGGGCAGAGGATGCAACTGCACCGCCTCGACCTTTACCGCCATCGGCGCAGGCCAAAGCCCGAACGCATGGCGCAAACGCCCGCCTGCCAAAGCTTCGGTCCCCGATGCCGTCAGCCCTTCGGCCACCAGCTTCCACCATGCGGTTCCGGTCTTGGCCTCGCCCGCCCCGCAGACGATCAGCCAGACCCGCGCCCGCGTCAGCGCCACGTACAACAGGCGCAGGTTTTCGGCCTCTTCCTTGTCCTTCCGCGCCGCCCGCGCTGCGGTAATGGCAGCGGGGCTGGCATCGGCAGGGGTTTTCCAGACCGGACGCCCCGCCACCTCGAAAACCTCGTCGCGCTCGCGGCTGGTCCGGTCGCAGGTGTCGGGCAAGATCACGATGGGCGCTTCCAACCCCTTGGCCCCGTGGACCGTCATCACCCGGATGCGCGCACCCTCGCTGTCCATCTGCCGCTTCACCTCGACCTCGTCGGTCGAAAGCCATGTCAGAAACCCCGTCAGGCTGGGCACATCCGTCCGCTCGTAAGCCAGCGCCTGCGACAGCAATTCGTCGATCCCGTCCTCGGCCTCGGCCCCCAGCCGTGCCAAAAGCTTTCGCCGTCCGTCATGCCGCGTCAGCACCCGCTCGATCAGATCGAAGGGCCGCAGAAAATCGGTCTGGTCCAGCAGGTCGCGCAATATGTCCTGCGTCGCGGCGAACTCGGCCCGCCCGCGCAATTCCTGCCACAGATAGCCGTTCCTCGGCTGCGCCAGCGCATAAAGCTGCGCCTCGCTCCAGCCGAACAGGGGCGACCGCAGCGCGGCAGCCAGCGAAAGATCGTCTTCCGGCGTCGCCAGAAACGCCAGCAGCGCCGAAATATCCTTGACCGCCAGCTCTGCCCCCAGCTTCAGCCGGTCCGCCCCCGCAATCGGCAAGCCACGCACCTTGCAGGCGCGGATGATCTCGGCAAACAGCGCCGACCGCCGCTGCACAAGGATCAGGAAATCCCCCGCATGCACCGCCCGCGCCGATCCGTCCGCCAGCGGTATCGATGTCCCCGCATCGATCAGCGCCTTGATCTCGTCGGCAATCTGCCCTGCAAGCCGCGCGAAATGGTGTTCCTCGGTCATCAGGTCCACCGGATTGCGCCAGTCGTCCTCCGGTGCCTTCTCGGCCTTTTCGACCAGCGGCCACAGGTCCACCCGTCCCGGCATCGCCGTGCGGAATGCGATGTGCTGCACCGTATCGCCCAGCGCCTGCGGAAAACGGTTGCCGAACGTGTCGTCCACCACCCGCAAGATCGCGGGCGACGACCGGAACGAATGTTCCAACTGCAGGCTCTGGAACATCCGCCCCACCGTGCGGAACTGCTGGCCAAAGGTGCCGTGCTTGTCGTCGAACGCCGCCACATCCGCGCCTTGGAACGAATAGATCGACTGCTTCTTGTCGCCCACGACAAACAGCGTCCGCTCCACATCCCGCGCCGAATTGCCGGCCGTGAATTCGGCGGCAAGGCTTTCGATCACCCGCCACTGGTCGGGGCTGGTATCCTGCGCCTCGTCCACCAGAATATGGTCGATTCCCCCGTCCAGCCGGAACAGCACCCACGCCGCCACCCCCGGATCGGTCAATACCCCCCGCGCCCTTGTAATCAGGTCGTCAAAGTCCAGCCACCCCCGCGCCGCCTTGCGCGACTCGTAAACCGGCAAGAACGCCGCCGCGAAACGGTGCAGCGTTAAGCTCCGCTCCATCGCATGAAGCGCGCAACGCGTCTCGCGCGCCCCTTCGACACGGCGCATCAGATCGTTCAGCTTGTCGATGGTGGTGCCCAGCGCAATGCGCGTGTCCTTCGTCGGAAAGCTGTCGACCTTGGCCCCAAGCGGCACCTTCGCATCCGGCCCGAACAGGAACAAATCCTCGCAGGCCCGCAGCAATTCAAGCGACGGTGCCGCAAAGTCCAGCACCGCCAGCTTTTCCGCCCCCTTCACATCGGTGGCCTTACCCTTCGCCATCTCCGCCATCACCGCAGGCATCCAGACCGCTTCATCCCCCAGAAACACCCGCCCCAGCAGCGTTTCTACCGTCTCACCCGCCCCCAGCCCGAACAGCCCGCGCGCCTCGGGTTCCGTCAAAACCGTCTCGAACTTGGCCCGATGGCCCACGATCTGCCCGATCAGCGAAGCGAAATCCTCGCCCGTCCAGGCCCGCGCCACCTCGGCAATCGACGGATGCCCCGCTTGCGCCAATTCCTCGACGATCTCGTTGCGCAGCAGCTTTGCCGTCCGGTCGTCAAGCTCGGTGAACTGCGGCGAAACCCCCGCCTCCAGCGGAAACCGCCGCAGCAGCGTGGCGCAGAACGAATGGATCGTCTGGATACGCAGCCCCCCCGGCGTCTCGATGGCCCGCGCAAACAGCCGCCGCGCCTGCGCCAACACCTCGGTATCCAGCACCCCCGCCTCGCCCAACTCTGCCAAAGACCGCCGCAACTCGGGCACCGGCAGCATCGCCCATTCGCCCAAGCGCCGGAACAGCCGGTTCTGCATCTCGGTCGCCGCCGCCTTGGTATAGGTCAGGCACAAGATGTGCTGCGGCTCTACCCCCTTCAGCAGCAACCGCGCCACACGGTCCGTCAACACCCGCGTCTTGCCCGACCCCGCATTTGCCGAAAGCCAGGTCGAGGCTTCGGGCGTCGACGCCTGAACCTGCCGCTCCGATGCCGAAACGCTCATTCGCCCACCACCTCTGCCACCGGATCGTCACTCGTCTCCCACTCGCCATAGCGCGACAGGTGGTCGTAATCGCCTTCGAACCGTTCCTTCATCACCGCCCGCCGCGCGGTAAAGCCCGACCCGGCATCCAGATAATGCGCGATCAGCTTGTACAGCCCCTCCCACACCGCGCCCGTCACCTCGGGCGTGATGGAGGTTTCTTCCAGCTTCGGACTGCTCCCCAGCCCGACATAGGAAATCAGCGCAACCTCCGCCCCTTCCAACCCGCGAAAACCGTCCCGCTCGGCCATCGCAGCCGCCAGCAGCAACTGCTTGTCGAACGACTCCTGCATCGCCTTCGTCGGCGGCGTTCCGGTCTTGTAGTCGATGATATGCAGCCGCCCGTCCGGCAGCCGGTCGATCCGGTCCGGTGTCCCCGACAGCGCGAAATCCAGCCCCGTCAACGCAACCCGCCCCTTTTTCTCCAGCGTCACCGGCACGCCACCCGACCGCGCATCGAAGGCCAGAAAGAAATCGGCCGCCCGCGCCAGCCGCGCCAGCCACAGCGCCCGCGCTGCAGGCCATGGCGTGTTCTGCTCCAGCACTGTGCCGGCAACGTCCAGCAGCCGCGCCTTGGCCACCTCGCGCGCCTCGCCCGCCACCCGCCCCTTGGCGAACTCTTCCAGAATCTTGTGCAACACCTGCCCGCGCAGCGCCGCATCCGCCTCGGGCCGCAACGGGTCAAGCGGGCGCAGCCGCAAGATATACTGCGCGTAAATCGCATAGGGATCGCGGATCAACAGCCCCACCCGCGTGACCGCCAACTCCTTCGGCCGCGCCGCAACCGGCGGCTTGGGCGAAGGCCGATGCGCCGGTCGCACCACAGCCTCGGGCTGTTCCAGCAGCGCCGCCCGCTGCACCCAGACCCGCCCCCGCGCCCGCATCTCTGCCAGCGCCACCTTGCCGTTCCGTTCGGGCAAGCCTTCCATCAGGTTCATCAACCGGTTCAGCCAGCGCGAAGGCACCGTCTCTGCTTCGGCATTCCGCGTTGCCCGCGTCAGAACCACCCGCGGCGCGCCGATCGCCTGCTGGTAATCATGCGCCGAAAGCCCGATCTGCCGCTCGGGCAACAGCAACCCCGTATCCTTGCGCATCTTGCGGTTCAGCCACGGGTCCGGCTCGGGCAGCTTGGGCCAGACGCCATCGTTCAGCCCGCCCAGCACCACCAGCTCGGCCCCCTGCACCCGCGCTTCCAGCGTGCCCCAGATCATCACCTGCGGGTGTGGCGTCACGCTTTCGCGCACCTCGCCCTGCGCGATAATCGCCTCGAACAGGTCGCGGTAATCGGCCACGCCCAGCACGCCACCGGCATCCGCCTCGGCGGTCAGTTCCTCCATCAAGGCCAGCGCCTTGATGCCCGCCTCCTTTTCCCACAGCCCCGCACCAGCAAGCATTTCCGCCACACGCCGGTGCCGCGCCACATGCCCCGCCAAGCCCGCGTCGCCCCCATCGGCCAGCGCCTCTAGCCCCGCAGCCAACCCCGCACCCCAGCTTGCAGCGCCCTCCTCGGGCCGCGCCGCCGCCCAATCACGCAAGAACCCGGCATCCGGAAAGGCCGGACCCTTCCGCCGCAACCGCAATTCCAGCTCGCGCGTCAACCGCAAGTGCAGGCCCCGGTCACCGCCCGAAAGCGCCAGCGGATGTTTCAGCACCGCCAGCAGCGCGTCCGATGTCAGCTTCCGCCCCGCCAACCCGACGATATGCCGCAAGAACCGCCCCGGTGGCGTCAAAGCCAGCGGTCGCCCCGCCGAATCGTCGGGCACGATGCCCCAGCGGTCCAGCGCCGCCGTCACCTGCCGCGTCAGCATCCGGTCGGGCGAGATCAGCGCCACCCGCTCGCCCCGCTCGGCTGCCTCGCGCAGCACCAGCGCAATCGCCAAAGCCTCGCCCCGCGGCGTCTGCGCCTCGATCAGCGTCATTCCCGCGGTAGCCGCCCCCAGATCAGGCAACCCCGCCCCCTCGACCAGCCATTGGTCCGTGACCGGCGCAGGCCGCAGCGACAGCGAAACCAGCGCATTCCGCCCCGCATCCGGCACCGGCGTGCCATGCCACAGACCCACATCGCGCGGCGTGATGCCCAGCCCGTCCATCATCCGCTTATAGCGGAATTGCGGATGGTCCTCGGCGGTCATCGCATCGACCATCCGCTCCCACACCGCCAAGGGCATGTCGAAATCGAACCCCGGCAGCACCAGCACACCCTGCGGCAACCCCGCCACCGCCTGCATCAGCAGCCCCGTCGTCCCGCGCGATCCGGTCGATCCCGCCACGATCACCGGTCCCTGCGGCAGAGACGCCTGCCACCGCGCCACCAACCGCTCCACGATCATCCGTTGCCGCGCCTGCACATCGGGCGCGCCGCCCTGAAAGAACGGCGCGACGATGCCCAGAAACGCCTTGGTCCGCGCCCAATGCGCCGAATGTTCCGACACATCCACCGCCGCCACCGCCTCGGGCGATACCCCTTCGCCCTGCATCTCGTCCATCAATCCGGCAAGGCTGTCGGCCAGATCATACAGCGCCGCCCGTGGCGCAAGGTCGGGCTGCCGGTCCAGCAACCCCGCCACCAACTGCGTCAACTCAAGCCGTCGCCGCAACCCCGACACCGCCGCAGGCACGCCCGCCAGCAGCATGTCTTGCCCAAGATCGGTGACCAGCCGCAAGCGCGGCAGATAGCCCGCACCCTCGGCCACCAGCAATTCCGTCACCCGCCGCCGCATCCGTTGCGTGTTCAGATAAACCGTCACCCCCGCCATCGCGTCCGCAGGCTGCCCCGCCATCCGCTCGCGCAGACCGGCCACCAAAGCCGCCGGGAAATCCACCCCCGGCGCAAGCGCGAAAACCCCCCTCATGCCCGCGCCAACATCGCTTCGGCTTGGGCAATGCCTGCCGGATGCCCCACGTCGCACCAGCCGCCGCGATGCACCACGCCGAACAAGCGGCCCGTGGCGATCATCTGGTCCCACAACACGTTCAACGAAAAAACCGCATCCGGCACAGCTAAAAGCCCCTCGGTCCGCACAATCTGCGCCCCCAGATATACCGCCCCGCGTGCGCCCCGCGCACGGGTCAACCGCCCCTCGGCATCCATGACGAAATCCCCCGCACCCTTGCCTGCCAGCGCATCGGGCAGTACCAGCAACAAACCGTCCATCCGCTCACCGTCCCACGCCGCCGCCAACTGGTCCAGCGGGTTGGCACCCGTCCAGACCGCATCGGTGTTCAGCGTCATCACCGGCCCCGCACCCAGCAGCGGCAGCGCCACCCGCAGCCCGCCCCCGGTTTCAAGGATCGGGTCCTCATGGCTGACAGCCACCCCCCGCGCTTGCAGATGCGCCACCAGCGCCTCGGGCTTGTAATGCACATTCGCCACGATCCGCTTGGCCCCCGCCGCCACCTCAAGCGCATGGTCGATCAGCGGCCGCCCCGCCACCTCGACCAGCGGCTTCGGGCGGTCGGCGGTCAGCGCCCCCATCCGCGTGCCGAATCCGGCCGCGAACAGCATCACCGCAAAGGCATCGTGCCGCATTGCGCCCTTATCCTTTCCAAAACCTCTGCCGTCGGCTCGGGCAAGGCCGCACAAACCCCGGCCAGGTCCGCCAAAGCCGGATGCGCCAGATTGCGCTGCAACTGCCCCCAGACACGCGGCATCAGCGTCAGATACCCCGCCTTGCCGCCCTTCAGGCACAGCCGCGCAAACACCCCCAAAATCCGCAACGCCCGCTGCGCGCCCAGCACGGCATAGGCCACATCGAACCCCTGCGCCCCTGTCGCAGCCACGAACCGCGCCACCATCGCCGCCTCGGTTTCAGGCAAGACATTCCGCCGCGCGTCCTGCAACAGCGACACCAGATCATAGCCGGGTTGCCCCAACTGCCCCAGTTGAAAGTCCAACAACCCCACCCGCGCCACGCCCGGCCGTTCGGGCAACCACAGCAGGTTCTCGGCGTGGTAATCCCGCAAGATCATGACCCGTGGCCCGTCCGCATGCTCTCGCATCAACCGCGCCAGCACCGACAGATCGCCCCCCGCCTCGCCCGTCACCGCAAAGCGGTACCAGTCAAAGGCAAACCCCGCCGCCCCCGCCCAATCCGCCGCCGACAGATCGGCCAAGCCGCCCAAAGGCGTTGCCCGCTGCAAGGCAACCAGCACATCCACCGCCGCCGCGTATAACTCCGCTTCCCGCGCAGGCTCGCGCTCTAGCAAGCGCGCAAAAAGCCCGTCCCCCAGATCTTCCAGCAACAAGAACCCGTGCTCGTAATCCGTCGCCAGCACCGCCGGAGGCGACAGCCCCAACCCCGCCAGAAACCCCGCAATCTGCACGAACACCGCCGGATCATCCCCGCCCGCTGGCGCATCCATCAGCACCGCCGACCGCCCACCCATCACCAGCCGGTCGTAGCTGCGGTCCGATGCATCTCCCGCCAGAAACCGCCGCACGGCACCACCCCAACCGGCCCGTTCCACGAAAGCCTCGCAAAGCGCGCGCCGGTCCATCATGCGAACACCCGCGCCAGCGCATCCATCCACGGCAGGTTGCCCGTAACCAGCGCAATCCGCCCCTCGCCCGCGGCCCGCAGCGCCACGCGCACCGCCCGTTCGGGCATCAGCGGCCCCAACCTGTCGGGCCATTCGACCAGACAGATCGCCGTCGCAAAGGCCTCGTCCAGCCCCAGTTCCAGAACCTCGTCGGAATGGGTCAGGCGGTACAGATCGGCGTGCCAGATTTCCACATCCGCCTCGTACACCTGAACCAGCGTAAAGGTGGGCGAAGGCACATCCTCCATCCGCCCCAGCCGCGCCCGGATCAGCGCCCGCGCCAGATGCGACTTGCCCGCCCCGATCGGCCCGTCCAGCAGCAGGGTTTCGCCCGCCGCCATGTGGCCTGCCAGCCAGACGCCCAGTCGGGCGGTGGCGGTCTCGTCTGGCAGGGAAATCGTCGCATCCATGCGCGCAGTCTTACCCTGCCCCGCCCGCGCTGCAAGCCGTCACCCCGTCATCTGCGCCCTGTAGCGTGCCACCGATGCAATCCCTTCGGGCAGCGCATGATCGGGCGGCAACGGCTGGAACGACGCCAGCGTCGCCCCGTCCCAGATCGGCGCGATCTTGCAGGCGATCAGCCGCCCGTCCCGCAACCGTGCTTCGGCCTGCCAGCCGTCGCGCTCGCCCTCGGTGGCGATGAACTCCTCGATCCGGCTCCACAGCGGGTCGGGGGCCGACAGCTCGCGCCAATAGGCGGCGATGCGGCCGATACTGACATCCCCGAGCACCGTGCCGGGGTCATGCCCCCACAGATCGGCATAGGCGGCATTGCTCAGCACCAGTTGTCCGGTCCCCGCAAACACCGCGATTCCCTCGTCCAGCGTGTCGATCACCGATTGCGCAAGCTCCATGTCGGCGCGGTAGCGACGCGACCGGATCATCTCGGTCGAGATGTCCTGAACCACCAGCGCAAAAGACCCCTTGGCCTGCGGTCGTAGCGTTGCCCGATAGGTCACGCCGCCCGGCAGCCCCCACACCTCTTCGTGCACAACGGCTTCGGGCCGCATCGATACCTCCAGCATCATCCGCCGCCACGCCAGCCAATCCTTCGGCTCGGGCAACATCCCCCTGTCCCGCAGCGTGTCGAGCACCGAGCCGAGGTTGGGCCGCCGCATCAGAAAGTCGACAGGCAAGCCGGTCAATTCGGTCAGGGCGGGGTTGAACATCTGCAAAAGCCCCGCCGCGTCGAACAGCGCCAGACCGGTATCGAGCTGGGCAAAGGTATCGCCAAGCGTGGTGCGGAAATCGCGCAGCGCGGTTTCCGCCTTTATCACGCCATCCACCGGAACGGCGCTGAACACCTGCCCCGCGCCATGCTGCCGCGCCGCTATGTCAAACCATTGCCCCGCCAGCGCGGCCCGTCCGGCCACCTGCGGCAGCGAGGCGACCGCCAATCGTGCACAAGCAGCATTCCGCGCCACTTCGGCCCCGTCGCCGTCCACCACCCAAACCGGAAACGCCACCCCGTCAAATTCGGAAAACGCCGGTCCGCTTGCCCGCAACTGCACCAATAGCGCAATCAGCGCCGCACCGATCACCGACGAAACAAAGATCTGGCTGACAAACCAGTAATCCATGAGCGCACCCTTTGATGGCTGATAACAACCTTGGGATGCAATTGTTAATTATTGATTAACCTTAAGACGACTAAAGACGACTAAAGTTTGAAATTCGCCACGATCGCCCATGCCTTACGGACGGATCGGCTGGTTCGTCCCCAGCTTGCCATGCGTTGGCGCTAGAATATCTGCCGCCTGCCAGACCAGTTCTACGATGGCACCGCACCGCTCGGGCCGCTCGTCCGGCGACAGGAAGGGGTCTGACGCATTGGCAAAGGACAGGTCCGCCCCCGTCCGTTCCAGCAAGGTCTTGGCGATGAACAGCCCCAGACCCATCCCCTCGTATTCCGGCCGTGCCGCATCTGGCTGCGCCGCGTTGCGCGACCGCACGAACGGATCTCCGATCCGCCCGATCACCTGCTGCGGATAGCCCGGCCCATCGTCGACGATCCGCACGGTAACCTGCCGCTCGGTCCATTCGCCATCCACCCAGACCGCTCCGGCCGCAAAATCGACCGCGTTCTGTATCAGGTTGCGCAGCCCGTGAATCACCTCTGGCCGCCGCAAGATAACCGGCTGCCGCGCATCGCCCCCCGGCCCCGGATACACCGTAAAGCGAATTGTCTTGCCCCGCCCCATATGCGGCTCGGCCGCTTCGCGCAGCACGGCTTCCAGCGGCGCATGCCGCAAGTGCAGGTCGTCTTTCCCCGCCCGCCCCATTCCGCGCAAGATATCGCGGCAGCGGTCAGCCTGATCGCGGATCAATTTGGCATCGGCAAGCAGCTCGGGCCGGTCAGCCAGTTCTTCCATCAACTCGGCACTGACCAGCTTGATCGTCGCCAAGGGCGTGCCCAGCTCATGCGCCGCAGCGGCGACCACGCCGCCCAGATCGGTCAGCTTCTGCTCGCGCGCCAGCGCCATTTGCGTCGCCAGCAGCGCGTCCGACATCGACCGTATCTCGGTGGCGATCCGCCGCGAATACAGGCCAAGGAAGACGATCCCGATCACGATGGCCAGCCAGAACCCGAATTCGAACACCACGGGCACCCGCAGCGCCAGCCCGTCATCCATCCGCAGCGGCACACTCACAAAGGCGATCAACGTGGTAAACAAAATCGCCAGCGCGCCCAGCACCAGCGTCGTGCGCAATTCCAGCGCCGAGGCCGAAATCGTCACCGGAGCAAGGATCAACAGCGCGAACGGGTTGGTCAACCCGCCGGTCAGATACAAAAGAAACGACAGTTGCGACAAATCGAACAGCAGCGTCAGCATCGCCTCGGCTTCCGACAACCGCTTGTTGGCCGGATAGACGAACATCGAAATCAGATTGGCGATGACCGACGCGCCCACCGCCATGTAACAAAGCCCCAGCGGCAACTCGATCCCGTAGATGTGATCCGCAGCCAGAATGGCCGCCAATTGCCCCGATATCGCCATCCAGCGCAGCAAGATAAGCGTGCGCAACCGCACCCAGTCGCTGCGCGTCGAACGTGCGGACAGGCCGAAACCCGGGCTGGACATGGTTGATAGCCTTGCGTGACGAAGTTTCGCATTGTTAAGGCGGCTGCCATGGCGGATCAATGCGGCGCAATGGTTGAAAGGCGGGCAAACATGGGACGACTATTGGCAAGCGCGGCAATTGTGGCCGTCATCGGTTTGATCGGCGGATCGCTCGGTTGGGTCTGGCTCAGCCGCCAGGACGATCCCTACGCCAACTGCCGCACCAGCGCAGTGGGCGGCGGCGGGTCCATCGGCGGGCCTTTCACTCTGGTCGATCAAAACGGCAAGACCGTAAAAGATACCGATGTGATAACGAAACCGAGTCTCGTCTATTTCGGTTACACGTTCTGCCCCGATGTCTGCCCCCTCGATACGGCCCGCAATGCCGAAGCCGTCGACATCCTGCAACAGCAGGGCTTTGATACCCAACCCGTGTTTATCTCCATCGATCCCGCCCGCGACACTCCGCCTGTCTTGAAGGAGTTCGCCGCCAATATAGATGATCGCATGATCGCCTTGACCGGAACGCCCGAACAGGTGGCGCAGGCTTCACAGGCCTATCGCACCTATTTCAAGAAGCAAGACGATGACGACCCCGACTTCTATATGATGGACCACTCGACCTTTACCTATCTCGTGCTGCCCGGAACCGGCTTTGTCGATTTCTTCCGGCGCGAGGATACCGCCCAGCAGATTGCCGACAAAACCGCCTGCTATCTGTCGGAATGACCGAATTTGACCGCAGGTGCCCAAAGCCCTAAGGTTTTTGCATCGCTGTAAGGATAGACCACATGGCCGAAGACCTGCTTTCCGACCTTGGCCCCGACCGTTCGCTTTTGCTGGTCGACGATGACGAGCCTTTCGTAAAGCGCCTTGCAAAAGCCATGGAAAAACGGGGCTTCGTTCCCGAAACCGCCGAAAGCGTAGCCGCAGGCCGTGCCATCGCCATGGCGCGCCCGCCCGCCTATGCCGTCGTCGATCTGCGTCTCGAAGATGGAAACGGCCTCGATGTCGTCGAAGCCCTGCGCGAACGCCGCCCCGATTGCCGCATCGTGGTTCTTACCGGCTATGGTGCCATTGCAACGGCGGTGGCCGCTGTAAAGATCGGCGCGATCGATTACCTGTCCAAACCCGCCGACGCCAATGATGTGACCAACGCGCTTTTGTCCCGCGCCGAAGCTTTGCCCGCCCCGCCCGAAAACCCGATGTCTGCCGACCGCGTGCGTTGGGAACATATCCAGCGGGTTTATGAAATGTGCGACCGCAACGTTTCCGAAACCGCCCGCCGCCTGTCGATGCACCGCCGCACGCTTCAGCGCATTTTGGCAAAACGCAGCCCGCGCTAATCAAGTTTATTGCCATATTGCAACCGCGCCATTACACAACGTGTATCTAATGGATGGGGAATCCTATGGCCGATTACAATTTGAACGACATGTCCTTGAAAGAGCTCAAAGAGCTTCAGTCGCAAGTGACCCGTGCTATTTCTTCTTTCGAAGACCGCAAGAAAAAGCAGGCTTTGGCCGAACTCGAAGAAAAAGCGCGCGAGATGGGCTTCTCGCTCGCGGAATTGACCGGAACCACCGTTGCGCGCAAACGGGCACCGGCCTCGGCCAAATACGCCAATCCGGCGAATGGTGCAGAAACATGGTCTGGTCGCGGGCGCAAGCCGCGTTGGTTCGATGCCGCCCTGAAATCGGGCAAGCGCCCCGAAGACATGGCCCTTTAATCCGCGCAGGCCGCCATCAGCGCGGCATGCCGCAGAACAAAGGCCGTCCGCACCTCGGCGGGCGGCCGTAACAATATCTCTAGCCCGCGTATAACCAGCGGATCGGGCTTGCCGAACAGGCTGTCCGCCTCTTTCGCGGCAAAACCTGCAATCTGCACCGCCTCGAGCCATGCCGAAACCCTGTCCGCCGCCTTGATCGCTTTCTTGATCGGCGCGGGCAACAGGATCGGCAAGCCAAAGCGCAGATGCACCGCTGCCGTCAGCCGTTCGTCCAAAACGCCATAATCCGGCCCGATCGCCGCCTTGACCGGGCTGATCATGTCGCCGATCACATATTCCGGCGCGTCATGCAGCAGCGCCGCCAACTGCCAGCGCACCCCCACACCCGGATTGCCCCGCGCAAATATCGCTTCCACCAGCAGCGAATGTTCCGCCACCGAATAGGGCCAATCGCCCCGCGTCTGCCCGTTCCACCGCGCCACAAAGGCCAGCCCGTGCGCGATATCCTCGACCTCGATATCCATCGGCGTCGGGTCCAGCAGATCGAGCCGTCGCCCCGACAGCATCCTTTGCCACGCCCTCGGATGCTTCATGCCCACCCCCTACCGATGGCAAACCCTACCCACCGCAGCGTCGGATTGTCGAGTGGCGCCGTCCGTGCTATCTGCCCTGCAAATTCAAGGGTGCAAGGAGCGGGCATATGCCTAATGATTATGTTGTAAAAGATATCGGGCTAGCCGATTTCGGTCGCAAGGAACTGGTGATCGCCGAAACCGAAATGCCCGGCCTGATGGCCTGCCGCGACGAATTCGGCCCGACGCAACCGCTGAAAGGCGCGCGCATCGTCGGTTCGCTGCACATGACGATCCAGACCGCCGTTCTGATCGAAACACTCAAATTCCTTGGCGCAGATGTGCGCTGGGCATCGTGCAACATCTTCTCGACCCAGGATCACGCCGCCGCAGCCATCGCCGCCGCGCGCATCCCCGTCTTTGCCGTCAAGGGCCAGACCCTGACCGAACATTGGGATTACCTCGATAAATCCTTCATGTTCGCCGAAGGCGCGAACATGATCCTCGACGATGGTGGCGATGCCACGCTTTACGTCCTGCTCGGTGCCCGCGCCGAAGCGGGCGAAGACATCATCCCCGTGCCGCAATCGGAAGAAGAAGAAGTCATCAAGCTTCAGATCCACAAGCGCATGAAAGAAACCCCCGGTTTCTTCACCAAGACCAAAGCCGCCATCAAGGGCGTGTCCGAAGAAACCACCACCGGCGTGCATCGCCTGTATGAACTGCACAAGAACGGCCAACTGCCGTTCCCCACGATCAACGTGAACGACTCGGTCACGAAATCGAAATTCGACAACAAATACGGCTGCAAGGAATCGCTGGTCGACGGCATCCGCCGCGCCACCGACACCATGATGGCCGGCAAGGTCGCCGTGGTCTGCGGTTACGGCGATGTGGGCAAAGGCTCGGCCGCCAGCCTTCGCGGCGCAGGCGCCCGCGTCAAAGTCACCGAGGTTGACCCGATCTGCGCCCTTCAGGCCGCCATGGACGGCTTCGAAGTGACGCTCTTGGAAGACGAGGTGAAATCCGCCGACATCTTCATCACCACCACCGGCAACCGTGACGTGATCCGCATCGAACATATCCGCGAGATGAAGGATATGGCCATCGTCGGCAACATCGGCCACTTCGACAACGAAATCCAGGTCGCCGCCCTGCGCAACCACAAATGGACCAACATCAAGGAACAGGTGGACATGATCGAAATGCCCTCGGGCAATCGCATCATCCTTCTGTCCGAAGGTCGCCTGCTGAACCTCGGCAACGCCACCGGCCACCCGTCCTTTGTGATGTCGGCCTCCTTCACCAATCAGGTGCTGGCCCAGATCGAGCTTTGGACCAAAGGGCAAGATTACGCCCCCGGCGTCTACATCCTGCCCAAGCATCTCGATGAAAAGGTCGCCCGCCTGCACCTGAAAAAGATCGGCGTCAAACTTACAGAACTGCGCGCCGATCAGGCCGCCTATATCGGCGTGAAACCCGAAGGCCCGTTCAAATCGGAACACTACCGCTACTGATGCGCGCCGCAGCGCGAACAGGGGGGTCGGGGGAAACCCCGGCCCCCTTTGCATGTTTCGGCTGCAACGCGACGCAGCGCACAATTCCCGCTTGTGTCGTTTTACCGCGCGGTTAGCATCGCCGCCGCGGCATCCGCCGCGATGTATGACACAAGGAACGCTTTTTCATGAGCAAACGTAGCGAACTCGTCGCCAAATATGCCGAAGACCTCACCGCCAAGTGCAAGGTCACGCCAGACATGGCGCTGCTGGAAAAAGTTACCATCGGCTGCGGCCCGTCGATCTACAGCGCCGACAGCGAAACCATCGCCGCCAGCGACCCGACCGAACTCGATACCGTCAAGAAGAACTTCCTGATGAAAAAGCTCGGCCTGCCCGAAAGCCCCAAACTGGCCGAGGCGTTGAACGCCGTGATCGACACCTATGGCCGGTCCGAGCGTAAAAAGTACCGCGCCGTGATCTATTACATGCTGGTCAAGCATTTCGGCAAAGAAGCCGTCTACGCCTGACCGATCCGTAAAATTCGCCAAAAATGCCGGGCAATTCCCCTTTGCGGAATCGTCCGGCATCAGCCAATCTGAATTCACAGGGCAGGACGCCCGGGACCCGATTTACAGTCACGCGTGGTGCTCAGGGGAGCGCGTGGGGTGGATGGAGGGTCCCGTAGGGGTGCGGGGCCCTCCGTTTCTTACAACAGCACCAGCACCAGCCCGATCGCGGTACACCCGATGATCGCATAACCCCCGTCGATCACCGCCAAAGCCGTCTTGCGCATCGAATAGCCATAGCACAGCACCAGCCACGGCGTGATAAAGAACGCCCCCACGCCAAAACCGCCCATCAGCCCCTCGACCGGCGTATCCAGCCCCGACATGGCAAACACATGCCGCATCATCCCTGCCACCAGCAGCGTGCAGATGAACCCGATGATGAATGGTTTTGCCCCGTTATTGCCGCCCACCGGCCTCCCGTCCGGCCCCAGCGGCAGGCCGGTCGCGGCCAGCCATGGCTTTGACAGCGCCATATAATAGCCCGCCCCCAGCACATAGGCGACGACCGTCGCCACGATCACATCCAGAAAACCCATCCCTTGTCCCTTCCTTGCTTTGTTTTGCACAAAGCAAAGCACGACAAGCCGCTAGCCGTCCAGCCCGCCCATCCGGCACACGGTCGCCCATTCCTTTGCCGTCACCGGCTGCACCGACAGGCGCGAATTCTTCACCAGCACCATATCCGCCAGTTCCGCCACGCCCTTGATGGCATCCAGCGACACCCCGCGCCGGAACGCCTGCTTTGCCCGCAGCATCACACAATCCCAGCGCGGATCGTCGGTCGTGCTATCGGGGGCCGAGGTGCGGATCACCTCCATGATGCCCACAACCTCTTTCCCGATGTTCGAATGGTAAAAGAACGCCAAATCCCCTACAGCCATCGCCCGCATGTTGTTGCGCGCCTGATAGTTTCGCACGCCGCTCCATTCCTCGCCCGCGTCGCCCTTGGCCAGCAGGTGCGACCAGCCGAACACGTCAGGCTCCGATTTCAGCAGCCAGAACGCCATCAGCCGATGACCTTCTTCCATTCCCGGATATCGACCGACGCAAACAGCCCCGCCAAGGCATAGGGGTCGCCCGCCGCCCACTCGCGCGCGGCCGCGACCGATCCGACCTCCAGCACCACCAGCGACCCGCACATCGCCCCGCCATCCAGAAACGGCCCCGCCATCTCAACCACGCCGGTCGCTTCGATATAGGCCAGATGCGCGGCACGGTTTTCTTGCCGCACGGCCAGATGGTCGGGCTTGTCGATACAGATCAGCGCCACGCGCATGGGGTCACTCCGCTTTCAAAGGTCTGGTCAAAAGGGACTGGATCGCAACCGAAAGGTCAATCCTGCCATCCACCAGCGCCGCCACCATCTGCGTCACCGGCAGGTCAATGCCCCGCTTTACCGCAAGCCGCGCCACGGCCCGCGCCGTCGCCACACCTTCCACGGTCACGGCAGGGTCAAAACCCTCGCCCGCGCCCAATGCCCGCCCAAAGCGGAAATTGCGCGACTGCTCAGACCCGCAGGTCAGCACCAGATCGCCAAACCCCGACAGCCCCGCCAGCGTTTCCGCCCGCGCGCCCAGCGCCAGCGCCAGCCGCACCATCTCGGCATAGCCCCGCGCCATCAGCGCCGCCCGCGCAGAATCGCCCAACCCCGCCCCGATCACCACGCCAGCCGCAATGGCGACCACGTTCTTCAACGCCCCGCCCAGTTCCGCCCCCGCCACGTCACCCGTGCGATACAGCCGCAAAACCGGCGTCGACAGCAACCGTTGCAACCGCTCGCCTTGCCCCTCGTCGGCACAGGCTAGCGTCAGCGCCGTGGGCAAACCTTTCGCAATATCCGCCGCAAAACTCGGCCCCGTCAGCAGCGCAACCGTCGCCTCGGGTCGTGCCCCCGCCAACAGCGCCGCAGGCCCCGTCAGCGTGCCAAGATCGATCCCCTTGCAACAGGCGACCAGCGCATCCGCCTGCAAACCGGACCCGCGCAAGAACCCCGCCAAAGCCTGCATCGGCAATGCCAGCAAAGCCGCTTCTGCCCCGCCCAGATCGGCAATTTCAGCCGTCACGGTCACTGTTTCCGGCAGCGCCACCCCCGCCAATCGCACCGATACCCGCGAAGCCGCCAGCCCCGCCACATCGCGGCCCCACAGACGCACCTCGCGCCCGTCCCGCCCCAGCGCCACCGCCAGCGCCGTGCCGAACGCCCCCGCGCCGACGACCCCGATCACGCCTTGGCCCCCTTTTTGCCCGACCCGATCATCGGTGCCGCCGTGGCGTCCAGCGGCCAGCGCGGCCGTGCCACCAGATCGGCCGCATCGCCCAACCCCGCCCCGTACCGCTCGATCCCTGCCCAGGCGATCATCGCGGCATTGTCGGTGCACAGCCGCAGGGGCGGCGCCAGAAACCGCACGCCCAGATTCGCGCAAACCGTCTCTAACTTGGCCCGAATCGTGTTATTCGCCGCCACGCCACCCGCCACGGCCAAAGCCGCCACCGCCGGTCCGTGCCCCAGATAAACCGCCAGCGCCCGCCGCGTCTTTTCGGCCAGCACATCGGCCACCGCCGCCTGAAACCCCGCGCACAGGTCGCGCCGGTCCTGCACCGTGATCCCGCCCTTTTCCGCCACCAGCGCATCGCGCGCCCGCAAGAGCGCGGTCTTCAGCCCCGAAAACGAAAGATCACACCCCTCGCGGTCCAGCAGCGGGCGCGGAAAGCGGAACCGCCCCGCATCGCCCATGCCCGCCTCGCGCTCGACCACCGGCCCCCCCGGTTGCGCCAGCCCCAGCAGTTTTGCCGTCTTGTCGAACGCCTCGCCGGGCGCATCGTCGATCGTCCCGCCCAGCCGCTCGAACCGGTTTACGCCATGCGCGATCAGAAACTGGCAATGCCCGCCCGAAACCAGCAGCATCAGATAGGGAAAGGCCAAGCCATCCGTCAGCCGCGGTGTCAGCGCATGCCCCGCCAGATGGTTCACCCCAACCAGCGGCAAACCCGACCCCGCCGCCAACCCGCGGGCCAGCATCACCCCCGACAGCACGCCGCCAATCAGCCCCGGCCCGCTTGTCACCGCGATCCCGTCCATGTTGGCCAGCGTCAGCCCCGCCTCGGCCAACGCCCGCTCCACACAGCCGTCCAGCCGCTCGGCATGGGCGCGGGCTGCGATCTCGGGCACCACACCGCCGAAATCGGCATGCAGCGCCACCTGCCCCTCGACCACCGAAGACAGCACTTCGCCCCCCGCAGCGCCCAACCGCACCACCGCGGCCGCGCTGTCGTCGCAACTCGATTCGATGCCCAGAAAGGTCAGCACTGCCATATCCATTGCCCACAGGGTTTATCGCGGGGTAACACCTGAACCATGACCCCGCAATCCCGCCCCCTTGCAACCCTGCTCACGCGGCCCCAGCCGCAAAGCGACCGCTTCGCCGCCGCCTTGGTTGCCCGTTTCGGCCCGCGCCTGACCATCACAAACTCGCCGCTCATCGCTCCGGCCTTCCTGTCACCGACCCTTGCAAAGCGGCCTTACTCCGCGCTCATCCTCACCTCCGAAACCGGCGCGCAATCGGTCGCACATCACCCGAACCTTCCGTCCCGCGCCTATTGCGTCGGCCACCGCACCGCCCAAACCGCGCGCAGCCTCGGCCTCACCGCGCTTTCCGCCGACGGCGACGCGGGCGACCTCATCGCCCTTATCCGTGCCGCCGCCGAATCCGGCCCGCTTTTGCACCTGCGCGGCGTCGATGCCCGTGGCGACATTGCCGCCACCCTCAGTGCCGCAGGCATCCCGACCGATCAATCGATCACCTACGACCAGCGCCCGCAGCCACTGTCCGCCGCCGCCCGCGCCCTGCTCGACGGTGCAAACCCCGTCCTGCTGCCACTCTTTTCCCCCCGAACCGCCACCCTGCTTGCCGCCCAAGGCCCGTTCCGCGCGCCGCTTCTCGTCGCGTCGCTCTCTGCGGCCGTCGCCGCCGCCGCCGCCCCCCTTGCCGCTACCCGTCAGGCAACGGCTGACGCACCGAACGCCGACGCGCTGTTAACCGCCGTCTCAACAATCATTGATATCTCAAGCGCTTGAACCGCCCTAGCGCGGGGGGTTAGGGTAGGCCAAGAATCCGCCCCACAAGGGCGACGAAAGGACCGCCATGGCTTCCGTCACGTCCGATACGCCCACACCCGAAGCCGCGCTCTTGGCTCAGGTCGAAGCGACCGAAACCACACCCGAACCGCCGCAGCCAAAGCCCGCACCAAAGCCGCGCAGCCGTGTGCTTCCGGCCTTCCTCGCTCTCGTCCTTGGCGGGGCCCTCGCGGCAGGCGCAGGTTTCGCACTCGCGCGTTTCGTCCCGGGTCTGCTATCCCCTCCGGCAACGGAAAATGCCGACATCGCCGCGATCAAACAGCAAATCGCCGCCCTGCCCGCACCCGACCCATCGCTTCCCGATCGCATCGCCGCCGTCGAATTCGCCCTCGCGCAACTGTCCGACCGTGTCGCCGCGGTCGAGTCCCGTCCCGCGGGCGCAGCCGATCCCGCATTTGCCGACCAGATCAAGGCCCTGCAAGACCGCGTTGCCGCCATCGGAACCGGCACCGCCCAGCCCGAAGCGATCACCGCCGCCGTCGCCGCCGCCGAATCCCGCCTTGCACAGGCCGAGGCAAAGGCCGCCGACCTCGCCGCGCAGGCCGATGCCGCAGCCGCGCAAACCCGCCGCGCCGCCGCGCTCGACCGTATCGCCGCCGCCCTCGACAGCGGCGCACCCTTTGCCGCCGTCTCTGCAGACCTGCCCGATCTTCCGCCTGCGCTGGCCGACCATGCCGCAACCGGCCTGCCGTCCGTCACCCAACTGCGCGATACCTTCCCCGCTGCCGCCCGCGCCGCGCTCGAATCCGCCCTGCGCGCCGACATGGGCGAAAGCTGGACCGACCGCGTTTCGTCCTTCCTGCGCAGCCAGACCGGCCTTCGCTCGCTTACCCCGCGCGAAGGCAACGACCCCGATGCCGTACTGTCCCGCGCCGAAGCGGCGCTTGCCACCGGCGACGTCGCGTCAGCCCTTAAGGAACTCGACGCTTTGCCCGACAGCGCCAAACCACCGCTGGCAGATTGGGTCACCCAAGCCCGCATCAGAACCGAAGGCCAAGCCGCCCTCGCCCGACTGGCGGGCGCGCAATGATCTGGGCCCTCGCCAAAGTCATCCTTTTCCTGCTGATCGTCTCGGCGCTCACCCTTGGCGCGGGCATCCTGCTCGATACCGGCGGCGGGCTGCAAATCGCTGCCGCAGGCTACGAATTCACCCTTGGCCCGCTACAGGCGCTGATCGTCCTCGCAGCCCTTTTCGCCGCGCTCTGGCTGGTGATGAAACTGGCTGGCCTGCTCGTCGCCATCTTCCGCTTCCTCAACGGCGATGAAACCGCCATCAGCCGCTACTTCGACCGCAACCGCGAACGCAAAGGGTTTCAGGCCCTCACCGAAGGCATGCTGGCCTTGGCCGCAGGCGAAGGCCGCCTTGCCCTGAACCGCGCGATCAAGGCCGAAAAATACCTCGCCGAACCGCACCTGACGACGCTGCTTGTCGCCCAAGCCGCCGAAGCCGCAGGCGATACCCGCCGCGCGACCGAGGCGTATAAGGAACTGCTCGCCTCAGACACCACGCGCTTCGTCGCCATCCGTGGCCTGCTCAACCAGAAACTGGCCGAAGGCGATGTCGAAACCGCCCTTAAACTCGCGCAAAAAGCGCATGAGCTAAAGCCCAAGCACCTTGAAACCCACGACATCCTGCTGAAACTCCAAGCCGAATCCCGCGACTGGAAAGGTGCGCGTGCCACGCTTGGCGCCAAGCTGAAAGCGGGCGCCCTGCCCAAAGATGTCTACCGCCGCCGCGATGCCGTCCTTGCCCTGCAACAGGCCCAAGGCGTGCTCGACGAAGGCGCAACGATCGAATCCCGCGAAGCCGCGATCGAGGCGAACAAGCAATCGCCCGACCTCATTCCAGCGGCCGCCATGGCCGCCCGCGCCCTCATCGACAAGGGCGACAAGAAAACCGCCACCCGCGTGCTGAAAAAGGCGTGGGATGCCAAACCCCACCCCGACCTTGCCGCCGCCTTTGCCGATATCGAACCCGCCGAAACCCCGCACGACCGGCTCAAGCGGTTCAAGTCCCTTACCGCCAACCACCCCGACCATGAAGAAACCCGCCTTCTCATGGCCGAACTCAACATCGCCGCCGAAGATTTCCCGCAGGCCCGCCGCGCGCTTGGCAGCATCGTCGAAACCCACCCCACACGGCGCGCCCTTGCCATCATGGCCGCCATCGAACGCGGCGAAGGCAGCGATGATGCCGTCGTGCGCGGCTGGCTGTCCAAGGCGCTCACGGCCCCGCGCGGCCCGCAATGGTGCTGCGACAAATGCCAGGCCGTCCATGCCAGTTGGGATCCGATCTGCGACAATTGCGGCGGCTTCGACACGCTCTCGTGGCGCGAACCGCCCGAAAAGACCGGACCCAGCGCCACGGGGGCCGAATCCCTGCCCCTCATGGTTTCCGCGCCACGGCCACCCCAACCGGCCCCCGCCGCACCCCCACCGGAACCCGAGGTCATCGATGTCGAAGCCATCGTCCGCCGTGGCGGCTGACGCGGCGTCACACGGCCCCCGCCCTGCGTGAATTGCTTGCATTCATCGCAGGGTTGCAGAAACTGACTCCCAGTCTTGCAACAAACCGGGAGGAGTTCTTATGGATCGTCGTTCATTCCTGACCAAGGCCGCCATCGGTGGCGCAGGGGCCGTCACCCTTGCCGCGCCCGCCCTCGCGCAAGCAGCGCCCAAGGTGACGTGGCGGCTCACCTCGTCATTCCCCAAATCGCTCGACACCATCTACGGCGGGGCCGAGGTTCTGGCAAAAAACCTGTCCGAAGCCACCGATGGCAATTTCCAGATTCAGGTCTTTGCCGCCGGTGAACTCGTCCCCGGCCTGCAAGCAGCCGACGAGGTGACCGCCGGCAATATCGAAGCCTGCCACACGGTGGGCTATTACTACTGGGGCAAAGACCCCGCTTGGGCCGTCGCCGCTGCCGTGCCCTTCTCGTTGTCGGCGCGTGGTATCAACGCATGGCACTACCACGGCGGCGGGATCGACCTGTATAACGAATTCCTTGCCGACAAGAACATCTTTGCCCTTCCCGGCGGCAACACCGGCGTCCAGATGGGCGGCTGGTATCGCAAGGAAATCAACACCGTGGCCGACCTGTCCGGCCTGAAAATGCGCGTCGGCGGCTTTGCCGGAAAAGTGCTCGAAAAGCTTGGCGTGGTGCCGCAGCAAATCGCGGGCGGCGACATCTATCCCGCGCTGGAAAAGGGCACCATCGACGCCGCCGAATGGGTCGGCCCCTATGACGACGAAAAGCTCGGTTTCGTCAAAGTCGCCCCCTACTACTACTACCCCGGCTGGTGGGAGGGCGGGCCGACCGTCCACTTCATGTTCAACAAGGCGAAGTACGAAGAACTTCCCCCCGCCTACAAATCGCTTCTTCGCACCGCAGCACAGGCAGCCGATGCGAACATGCTGCAAATGTATGATTACAAGAACCCCACCGCCATCAAGGCGCTCGTCGGCCAAGGCGCGCAACTCCGCCCCTTCACACCCGAGGTTCTCGAAGCCTGCTTCAACGCCGCCAACGAGGTTTACGCCGAAATGGAAGCCTCGAACCCCGCCTTCGCCAAACTCTGGGGCTCGATCAAGGCGTTCCGGTCCGAGCATTACACATGGGCGCAGGTGGCCGAATACAACTACGACACCTTCATGATGCTTCAGCAGAACGCGGGTAAGCTCTGATCTCTCGCAACGGTGGTGCCGGACCGTGGCCCAAAGCCACGGTCCGCGCGCAGCCCGCCCCCTCGGGCTGCGCGCCCTTGGCGCACATCCCGGCGGTCTGCACGCGAACCTAACGCCAGCCGCCCGAAACGCTCCACTGGAGCGTTTCGCGCGGCTTTGCGCTTTACGGCTGGATCACCGGTTTGCCTAGCGCCCCGCCTGACCCAAGCCCGCCACCAAGCGAACTGTTCGTTCCCAGTCCTTGGCCCAGTCCTTGGCCCAACCCCCCCAGCGGCTTCAACTCCGGCATCTTCATCTGCACCGTCGCAGGGTCCACCGCCGCGCCCTTGTAATGCATCACCATCTGCGGAAACGCGATCACCAGCCCCACCATCACCACCTGGATCACCACGAACGGCACCGCCCCGCGGTAAATCTGCCCCGTCGCCACCCCGTCCATCCGCAGCCCCGTCACCTTGTCGGTATAGGGCGACCGTGGCGCGACCGACCGCAGATAGAACAGCGCAAACCCGAACGGCGGGTGCATGAAACTCGTCTGCATGTTCACGCCAAGGATGATCCCCAGCCACACCAGATCGATCCCCAGCGCATTCGCCGCAGGCACCAGCAAGGGCACGATGATGAACGCCAACTCGAAGAAATCGAGGAAGAATGCCAACAGAAAGATCAGCACCGAAACCGCGATCAGAAACCCAGTTTCCCCTCCGGGCAGGCTTGTCAGCAGATGCTCCACCCAGACATGCCCGTTCACCCCGTAAAAGGTCAGCGAAAACACCCGCGCCCCCAGCAAGATGAACATCACAAAGGCCGAAAGCCGCACGGTCGAGGTCAGCGCCTGCGACACCACCCCATAGTTCAGCCGCCCCTTCGCCGCCGCCAGCGCCAGCGCCCCCACGGCCCCCATAGCACCCCCCTCGGTCGGCGTGGCGATGCCCAGAAAGATCGTCCCCAACACCAGAAAGATCAGCGCCAAGGGCGGGATAAGCACGATGATGACCTGCTGCGCCAACCGCGACATCAGCCCGATCTTCAACCCGCGGTCCACCACCGCCACCGCATAGATGACCACCACCGCCACCGTAGCACCCAGCACATCGGCATCCGCGCCATAGCTTGCATACAGCCAGCGATGCGCCCCGAACCCGATTGCCACGCAAACCGCCAGCGCCACCGCAAGCGACGTGACCCCGTTCCCCAGCGTCCGCGCCTCTAGCGGCAGCGCGGGCATCGCATCGGGCCGCAAGATCGACACGCCAAAGATGTACAGACAATAAATCCCCGTCAGCACCAGCCCCGGAATCATCGCCGCCTGATACATATCCCCGACCGACCGCCCCAACTGGTCCGCCAGCACGATCAGCACCAGCGACGGCGGGATGATCTGCGCCAACGTCCCCGACGCCGCGATCACGCCGCTTGCGATGCGCCTGTCATAGCCATAGCGCAGCATGATCGGCAGGCTGATAAGCCCCATCGCAATCACACTCGCCGCCACCACCCCCGTGGTCGCCGCCAAAAGCGCGCCGACGAAGATCACCGCATAGGCCAACCCGCCCCGCACCGGCCCGAACAGTTGCCCGATGGTATCCAGCAAATCCTCGGCCATCCCCGACCGTTCCAGCACGATCCCCATAAAGGTAAAGAACGGTATCGCCAGCAACGTCTCGTTCGACATCACCCCCCAGAACCGGTTGGGCAGCGTGTTCAACAGCGGCCAGTCCAGCGTGATCGACCCACCCGACAGCGGCGCAAGCTCCACCCCGATCAGGAAAAACACCAACCCGTTCGCCGCCAGCGCAAAGGCAACCGGATAACCCAGCAGCAAAAACACCACGAGGCTGGCAAACATGATCGGCGCCATGTTCAGCGCGATGAACTCCATCATTTGCCGATCTCCCCCGCCAGAAGCGCGCCTTCCTTTTCCGCCGCCTCATGCGCCGAAACAAACGGGTTCGGGTCCGCCATCAGCCCCCGCATCACGGCGATTTTCTTGATGATCTCGGAAATGCCCTGAAACATCAGCAGCACGAACCCCGCCAACAGCAGCGCCTTGGCAGGCCAGATGATCAATCCGCCCGAATTGGTCGAAACCTCGCCATTGGCAAAAGACCGCGCCACATAGGGCACCAGATACCAGACCATCAACCCGACAAAGGGCATCAGAAACACCACATGCCCGAACAGGTCGATCCAGTGCTGCGCGCGCCGCGAGAACATGCCGTAAACGATGTCGATGCGGATATGTTCGTTCTGTTTCAGCGTATAGGCCGCCGCCAGCAGAAAAGCCGCGCCGAACAGATACCATTGCAATTCCAGCCATGAATTGCTGGAAACCGAAAACACCTTGCGCACCACCGCATTGGCCGCACTCACCAGAATGGCGACAAGGATAAGCCATGCCGTCGCCCGCCCGATGATCTCGTTGATCCGGTCGATCCCGGACGCCACTGCCAAGACTGCGCGCATCATCCCCTCCTCGTGCCATCCACTCAGGCTAGGGGCGCAGCTTGGCCTTCGTCAACTTGGCGTTGCAATTGACGCTTCGTCAATTCGGGGCGTCACTTTGCAATCCGGAACGTCAGCGTCGCCCAATGGCTTTCCCACACCGCCGCGATGTCGCCCTCGACCGGCTCCATATGCACGGCGGCCAGCATGTAATCGCCCGCCATGCCCAGCGGAATCACCGCCCGCCCCGCCCCGTCGGTCCGCACCAGGGTTCGCACCATATCATCGGGCGCCTTGCCTCCGGGCGGCAGCACAAAGATCGCCACCTGCACGCCTTCCACGGGCACCCCCTGCCATGCCAGCGCGACCTCGATCTTGTCAGCCCCCGCCACATAGGGGTTCTGCAACGCGGTCAGCTCGAACGGCATCCCTGTCGCGGCATCCAACTGGTCGGGCGCGGCCTCGCCCACCTGCACCAGCGCCTTGGCGTTGCGGATGTAGCGTTCGATGAACCCCGTTTCCGGCAAGCCCCGCGCCTTATGCGCCGCAATCACCCAATCCAGCCCCTCGTATTCCAGATAGTGCGGAAAGGTTTCGGGCTTGTCGAACACCACGAAACCGGGCTGCGAATGAAAGATCACGCGGTGCAGCCCGTCCGCAGCGGGCGTAAAGCGCAGCGCGGGCATATCCCCCTCGCGCCCCGTGATCTCGGCATCGCCCTCGGGTCCGAACACATGCGCCGTCACGCGGTTGCGCGTCAGCCAGGGATAGGCCTCGCCCACCAGAAAAGACCCGACCAGCAGATCGGCCTTAACCTCTTGCCCCGCCTCCACCACATAATCCTCGGGCGCGATCCAGAACTCGTGCGCCAGTGCCAGACCGGGCCATAGCGCCACAAGCGCCGCCATCCATTTCCACATCGCCCGCTTCCCCGAATCGTGACATTGCTTTCGCCGCTTCCGACATAGATTGTCCGGCAGGACGCCGCGGCAAGGTCAGGCAGGGAACGCAATGCATATCCTATATCACGCTTTCCGGCGCGTGGCGCTGTGCATCGCCCTTCTCGCCACCCCCGCCACCGCGCACGAAGTCCTCCCCGCCATCGGTGATTTCCAGCAAGACGGCGCGATGCTGTCCTTCGATATCCGCACCAACCTCGAAGGCTTCATCGCAGGCATCGACCTGACCGCCACCGCCGATACCAACGCCGCCCCGCAGGCTGCCGATTATGACAGCCTGCGCGCCCTGGCCCCGCAGGCGCTCGAGTCCCGCTTCCGCGCCTTCTGGCCGCGCATGGCCCCGCGTATCTTCGTCCGCATCGACGGGGCCGACCAACCCGTCACCCTGACCGGCGTTTCCGTCCCCGAAACCGGCGATGTCGGCCTTCCCCGCGCCTCGACGATCAGTTTCACCGCCCCCGTTCCGCAGGGCGCGAAATCGGTGCAAATCGGCTGGGCCGCCCCCTTCGGCGCACTCGTCATCCGCCAGAACGGCGTCGACAAACCCTATGACGGCTATCTCGAGGCCGGCGCACTGTCCGACCCGATCTCGCTTGCGGGGGGTGACCGCATGTCGCCCGCGCAGGCGTTCCTGTCCTACATCCCCATCGGCTTCGATCACATCGTGCCCAAGGGCCTCGACCATATCCTGTTCGTCCTTGGCCTGTTCTTCCTGTCCAACCGGATCCGCCCGCTGCTGTGGCAGGTGTCGGCCTTCACCCTTGCCCATACCGTCACGCTCGGCCTTGGCGCGCTGGGCTACGTCGCGGTTCCCCCCGCCATCGTCGAACCGATCATCGCCGCCTCGATCGTCTTCGTCGCGGTCGAGAACATCCTGACCGATGGCCTCAGCCGCTGGCGTCCCTTTGTCGTCTTCGCCTTCGGCCTGCTGCACGGCTTGGGCTTCGCCTCGGTCCTGACCGAAATCGGCCTGCCCCAAGGCGGCTTCTTCCCCGCCCTCATCGGGTTCAACGTCGGCGTCGAATTCGGCCAGCTTGCGGTCATCACGGCGGCTTTCCTGCTTGTCGGCCTCTGGTTCGGCAAGAAACCGTGGTATCGCGCCCGCATCGCCATTCCCGCCTCGGGTGCCATCGCCGCCGTCGGCGCCTTCTGGTTTATCCAGCGCATACTGTGACCGCACACCGCCTTGCCATTTAATCAATCTTAACAAGCCAAAATCCCGCCTTGTTTCACCCCCAGATTGCCAGGGGGAACACTTTGCACAGGGTCCGAACGTGGGTAACGCGCAAGGTCCGGGACAGGACGATTGAAATGAAGATTCTTGCGGTCGATGACGATCCGGTCTTTCTCGAATTGCTCGCCGGTATGCTCAAGGCCATCGGCTACGGTCATGTCGTAACCATGGGCAGCGCCGAACAGGCGCTTTGCGAACTCGACACCTCGGCCACCATCTACGACTGCATCCTGTCGGACATGCAGATGCCCGGCCTCGACGGCACGGCGCTCACCACCGCCATCCGCCTGCGCACCGCCTACCGCCAGACCCCGATCCTGATGATCACCGCCATGGCGGGCAAAAGCTTCGTCGATGACGCCTTTACCGCAGGCGCCACCGATTACATCACCAAACCGCTCGACATGATCGAGCTAAAGGCCCGCATCGGCATGGTTGCCCGCCTGCTGTCGGAACGCCACCGCCTTGCCGAATTCGCCCGCCTCGTCGGCCAACGCGCGGCACAGGTCGATATCAACGCCGCCTTCGACGCCCCCCTCCTCATCCCCGGCTTCGAACGCGGGATCGAATTCCTCGCCATGGAAAACTACCTGCTCACCCTTGGCGTCAAGCGCATGTATTCGACCACCGCCTTTGGCATCCACATCAAGAACGCCAGCATGATCTTCAACAAGGCATCGGGGGCGACCTACATCCAGATGCTGGGTGACGTGGCGGCCCAGATCGTCGATTCGCTGAAAACCGAAGACGCCAAGATTGCCTATGCCGGCAGCGGCACCTTCGTTTGCATGACCGAAGGCGATATGGGCCAATCCACCGACGACCTCGACATCCTCATCAACATCGGCCTGATGGACTTTGAGGCGATCTACGCCGCCGACCGCCTCCCCGTCCCACAGGTCCGCGTGGGCGAAATCGCCCGCTCGTCCTTCCTGTCCCCGACCAAACCCACCCGCATGCTGGAACGCGCCATCGCCTCGGCCATCGCCCCGCCCGAAAAGCGCGGCAAATCCGGCCAGATGGTCGCGTGATGCAGGCCGTTCCAGCCGACAGCCCCCTCGCCGCTGCCGCCCGGCTGTTCTGCCGCATCGCCGCCGACCGTCTCGACGCGCTGGAAGATGCCCGCCTGCGCTATGCCGCCGGAACCGCACCTTTCGAGGCGCTGGCAGAAATCGGCGGCATCTCGCACAAGATCGCCGGAACCGCTGCCACTCTGGGCTATGCCGAAATCGGCCACCTCGCGGCCGAGGTGGAACGCCTCGTCGCCATCGGCGCGACCGGAACCGAGGTGCTGCTTGCGCTCGACCCGCTGATGGACCGGCTCGACAGCCTGCCCACCCCGTAGCGGCCTACGACCGTTGCAAAAGCGATGTGATCACCTTTGTCACCTCCGACATGGCAATGGGCTTGGACACGCAGCTGTCGAACCCCCAGATCAGGTATTCCACAATCTGGTGCTGCATCGCATTGGCCGTCACCGCCACGATCGGCACGGGCGGCAGGTTCAGCGCCGCCTCTTTCTGGCGTATCTCGCGCAGCGCCGCCTTGCCGTCCATCACCGGCATGGCGATATCCAGCAGAATCGCATCGAACTGGCCGGGTTGAAACGCCTGCACCGCCTGCAACCCGTCGCAAACCGTTGTCACGACGGCCCCGCAGCGTGTCAGCATCAATTCCAGCACCGACCGGTTGGTGCCGTTGTCATCCGCCGCCAGAATACGCAACCCGTCCAGCCGCGTGGCCGTCGGCGCAACCACCCCGCCCCGGGCAGAGGTCGGCGCAACATCGGTCTCGGGCAACGGCAGCGTCACGCGAATGACCGTGCCTTCGCCCACCGCCGATTGCACGGCAATGTCACCCCCCATCCTGAGAACAAGGTTGCGCGTGATCGCCATCCCCAGCCCCGTCCCGCCGAAACGGCGCGTCACCGAACTGTCGGCCTGCGTGAATTCCTCGTGCAGCCGCGCCATCTGCTCGGGCGTCATCCCGATTCCGCTGTCACGCACCTCCAACGTCAGGGGCGTCCCGCGCCGCCCCGAAACCTTGACCGTGACAGACCCGGCATCGGTGAACTTGATCGCGTTCGACACTAGGTTGTGCAACACCTGCTGCACGCGGAACGGGTCACCGATCCGCGCCGCCTCGGCCCCCGAACTGACCAGAACCTCGAAGTCCAGCCCCTTCTCCTCGGCCTTCAGGTTGTGCAGGTCTTCGACACGCTCGGCCAATTCCATCGGGCTGAACGGCACCGCTTCCAGCTCCAGCTTCCCCGCCTCGATCTTCGACATATCCAGAATGTCGTTCAAAATGTTCAAAAGCGATTCGCCCGACCGCCGGATTGTCCCGATCATCCGCTTGTGCTCGGGATTGGTCAGCGACGATTCCAGCACCTCGGCCATGCCCAGCACACCGTTCAGCGGGGTGCGTATCTCGTGGCTCATATTGGCAAGGAACATCGATTTGGTCCGGCTTGCCTCTTCGGCCCGCGCCTTGGCAAGGTAAAGCTGCGTCACATCCGACCCGACCCCGCGATAACCAAGGAACGCCCCCGCCGCGTCAAAGACCGGCGCGCCCGAAATGCGGAACCACCGCTCTTCGCCATCTGGCGATTGCGGTGCGCGATAGACGAAATCGCGGAACGCGCGCCGCTCGCGCAGCGCCGAAAGCACGGTCTCCCATTCGGCGCTTGCCCGCACGTCGGGGTACTGCTCGAGCCATTCTTCCCGCGTCTTGCCCATGATGCTGACGGGCGGCACGCCGATCCTTTCGAAATAGTCCGGCTGCGACAGAAACGAAAAGCGCAGGCCCGCATCCTGCTCCCAGAACCAGCCGTCGCTTACCGCCGCGATATCGATGAACCGCTGTTCGGCGCTTGCCCGCTGCGCCAACGCGCTTTCCAGCTCGGCCTTGGCCTTTATCAGCGCCGCTTCCCGCGATTTCTGCTCGGAAATCTCGATCTGGATGCCCGCCATGATCTTGGGCGACCCGTCCGGTTTGCGCCGCACCACCCGCCCGCGGTCCAGCACCCATATCCAATGCCCGTCACGGTGGCGCATCCGGTATTCGGCCTCGTAGCCGTTTTCCGCTCCGGTCAGGCACTGGTCGATCAACCGCTCCAACGCCTCGCGGTCGTCGGGGTGGATGATCCGGCTCCACGTGTCATAGGTGACAGGCGACAACTCGGCCAGATCATAGCCCAGCATCCGCGCCCAGACATCGTTGACCAACTGGCTGACCGTGTCGAAATCCCACGTCCACGTGCCGACCTGCGCGCCTTCGATCACATCGCGCAACCGCTCCTCGCCCCGGATAAGGGCTTCGGGCGTCACGCGCCCGTCGTCTTCACCCGGCTTCGATCTCGGCTCGAAGGTCATGCGCTCAACCCTTGCGCAGGATCGTGTCGATGGTGGTCAGAAACATCTCGGCCCGCAGCGGCTTTGGCAACACCGCTTCGATCAGCCCTTCGGTTTCGCGGATGGTCGCGTGGTCCGCCTCGGCGGTGAACCGCACGACCGGCGTGCGCGCGTTGCTGGAATTGCCCGACCGCAGATAGCGGATCACGCGGTCGCCGGTGATATGCGGCATGTTATGGTCAAACAGCATCAGATCGAACCGCCCGCCCAGCGCCGCCTCCAGCGCAGCCCGCCCGTCGCCCACCACCGTCAGATCGATATGCGACTGCCCTGCCAGAAAGGCGCGGATCACCTCTTGGTTCACCTCGTCATCCTCGGCAAGAAGGACGCGGAACTTCTGGTCCGGTTCTGTGTCGCTCATCCTGCAAGTTCCCGTCGCTTGCCCTTCGCCCCGCACAGTTAAGCACAGCTTAGGGGCGAGATTATGGTAAAAACATAAACCATTTAAACTAAGATTTACGCATCCGACAATAAAAGCGCCAATTCGCAACCTATGGGCGCAGCAGCGACCTGACGGCATGCAGAACGTCCCGGCGCTTGAACGGCTTGGCCAGATGCGTGTCGAACCCGCCCATGATGTAATCGGCCACCTGATGCGGCATTGCATTGGCCGTCACCGCAATCGCGGGCACCGCAGGCCCGTCACCCTGCGCTTCGTCCCGCCGGATCGCCCCCAGCGCGCTCAGCCCGTCCAGCACCGGCATGGTGATGTCCAAAAGCAGCAGATCAAACGCCTGCCCTGCCATCCGCGCCCGTTGCCAGACCTCCACCGCCTCTTGCCCGTTCTCGACCAGCGTGACCTGCAACCCCGTCCGCGCCAGCATTTCGTCCAGCACGATGCGGTTGGTCGCGTTGTCGTCGGCCACCAGCAGCCTGCGCCCGCGCAGCGCCGAAAGGTCCGGCTCGGCCTCGACCTCGGCCGCCACACGCGGCATGCCTGCCGCTTCGGGTAGCGGCAGGCTTACCTTGATCCGCGTGCCCTCGCCCGCGGCGCTTGTCATGTCGATGCGCCCGCCCATCAGCGCGACCAGCTCGCGCACGATGGAAAGCCCCAGCCCCGTGCCCCCGAACCGCCGCGTCACCGATCCATCGGCCTGCTCGAAACTGTCAAAGGCCCGCGCCACCTGCTCGGGCGTCATGCCCACCCCGCTATCGCTCACCTCGAATGTCACAGGCCGCCCCGGTTTGACCGACACCTTCACCACCACCGAACCCCGCTCGGTGAACTTGATCGCGTTCGACAAAAGGTTGTTCAGCACCTGTGCAATCCGGTGCGGGTCGCCCAGCCGCGGCCGGTCTGCCCCTGCATGCACGAACACCTCGAACTCCAGCCCCTTTTCCTCGGCCTGCACGGAATAGACCGCGTGGGCCTGCGCCACGATCTCTGACACCAGCAGCGGCACCGCCTCCAGCTCCATCTTCCCCGCCTCGATCTTCGACATATCGAGGACCGAGTTCAGCACCGTCAGCAGCGTCTCGCCCGACCGCCGGATCGTGGCGATCATCTGCTTGTGCTCGGGCACCGTCACGACGCTATCAAGCACCTCGGCCATCCCCAGCACACCGTTCAGCGGCGTGCGGATTTCATGGCTCATATTGGCCAGAAACACAGATTTGGCGTGACTCACCTCTTCGGCCCGCCGCCGCGCCTCTTCCAGCCGCGCGGTTGCCGCCAGACTTTCGGTGATGTCCGAAAACGAAACCACCACCTGCCGCTGCCCCTCGGTCAGGCTCAGCGGCACCGCATTGGCCGAAAGCACGCGGCGCGACCCGTCCGGCCAATGCAGCGCAAAGCGGATGTCGCGCACGCTGCCGCCCTCGCGCATGGCTTGGCGGAACGGCAAGTCCTCGTCCGGCAGCGCCCCGCCTTCCACCCGTTCCAGCCGCCAGCCCGCGTCGTTATAGGCCCGCCCCCGCATCTCGCACCGGCCCAGCCCCAATATCCGCTCGGCCTCGAGGTTGGCGTAAGTGATCCGCCCCGCCTCGTCCAACACCGCCAAAGCGGCGATCGAGGTATCCATCACCTCGGTCAGATAGGCGCGGCTTGCCCGTATCTCCTGCTCCAGCCGCTTGCGGTCTGACACATCCAGATGCACCCCCGCCATGGCAATGGGCCGCCCCGCCTCGTCCCGCGCGGTCACGCGGCTGCGCGACAAGATCCACACCCAATGCCCCGCATCGTGCCGCATCCTGAATTCCAGCTCGACGAACCCGTCCTCGCTATCGGGCAGCGCCTGTCCGGGCAGCGGAATGTTCGGCTGGTCGTCGGGGTGCACCAGATCGCGGAAATCGCCGAATTCAAAGATATTGTCGGCATCGCGGTCGCGCCCCAGCATCTCGGCCCAGCGCCCGCCCACCCGCAGCCCGTTGGTGGACAGGTCCAATTCGAACGTCCCGACCTCGGCCCCTTCGATGATCCCCATCAAATGCGCTTGCGCACGGTCGCGTTCGGCCAGCGCCGCCATCAGGTCGCGGTTCGCCGCATCCGGCGCTTCGGGTGGCGGCAGGTCACTGTTCAAAACCGCATCCCCCACGCCGTGATCCGGCGAAACGACAGCTTTCGGGCGAATGTTCATCGGCACCTCCGCAAGGTCTAGCCGAAACATGCAAATCGGGCGATTTCCCGACCGCCCCGCGCCATCCCGCACGGGAATAATGGCGAAATGCGGGCAAGACTGATCTAAGTCAACGCGTAGCCTTGCCGTAACCGCCTTGTTGTGCCCGAACTCCTTTAGCGAACAGATAGGCCCGCCTTGTCCGAACATCACCACGATACCGGCCTTTCCGACCGCGCCGACCTTGCGCTGACGGTGCTTACACTGGCCGCCATGGCCTATGCGCTGCTGAACGCCTTTGTCATCCCGCTTCCCCTGCCCACGGTCGCCATCGCGCTGGTCTTTCTGGCTGGCGGCGCACCCGCTGCCCTGACCGCGCTGCGCGAGCTGTTCACTGACCACATTCTCGATGTCGACCTCTTGATGGTCATCGCCGCCCTTGCCGCCGCCTCCGTCGGCGCGGCACTCGAAGGCGCGGTCCTTCTTACCCTGTTCCGGCTGTCATCCATGCTCGAACACCGCGCCATGGGCAAAGCCCGCCGCGCGGTTCAGGCGCTGATGTCGCTTCGCCCCGAAACCGCCTTCCGCCTGTCTGCCGATGGCAGCGTGGCCGAAGTCGCCGTCGCCACCCTGATCCCCGGCGATCTCGTCATCATCCGCCCCGGCGCGCGTATTCCGGTCGACGGGCAAATCGTCGAAGGCTCGGGCAGCCTCGACGAATCCACCATCACGGGCGAATCCATCCCCGTCGTCAAAGCCCCCGGCGACCGCGTTCACGAAGCCACCGTCAACCTGCACACCGTCCTGACCGTTTCCGTCCTGCGCCCCGTGGCCGAATCCACCGTCGCCCGCATGATCGCCATGGTGACCGAGGCACAGGCGCAAAAGGCCCCGTCCGAGCGGTTTTCCGCATGGTTCGGCCAACGCTACACCGTCGCGGTTCTGGGCGGTTCGATCCTCCTTTTCCTGCTGTTCCTGTTCATCGGCCAGCCCTTCGACGAAGCGCTCTACCGCGCGGCCACCATCCTCGTCGCCGCCAGCCCCTGCGCCGTGGTGATCTCGGTTCCCGCCGCCATCCTTTCGGCCCTTTCCGCCGCTGCCCGTGGCGGCGTGCTGTTCAAGGGTGGCGCGGCGCTCGAAACCCTCGCCACCGTCCGCACCTTCGCCTTCGACAAGACCGGCACCCTCACCACCGGCCGCGCCGAGGTGACGCGCCTCGTCCCGCTCGCAGGCGACGACACCACGCTTCTCACCCTCATCGGCGGGCTCGAAGCCCAGTCCGAACACCCCATCGCCGATGCCCTGCGCCGCGCGCTCGACCAGCGCGGCCTTGCGCCCTCGCCCGTTGCCGATGTCGCAACCCACCCGTCCGAAGGCATCACCGGCACCGATGCCACAGGCCCGCTCTGGGCCGGCAATCCGCGCATGGCCGCCCGCATGGGGGCCGACCTGACCGATCCCGCGATCGCGGGCCTGCAAGACGGCTCCGAAACCGTGGTCTACCTTGGCCGTGGCGCGCAACTGCTGGGCGCGGTTGCGGTGGCTGACCAGCCCCGCACCACCTCGCGCGATGGTATCGCGGCCCTGCGCGGCGCGGGTATATCCTCCATCGTCATGATGACCGGCGACCGCCGCCCCGTCGCGCTGCGCATCGGTCAGGGCCTTGGCCTGAAACCCGAAGAAATCCACGCCGACCTTCTGCCCGAAGATAAGGTCCGCCTCGTCGCCGCACTTGCCGCACAGGGCCGCGTCGCCTTCGTCGGTGACGGCGTGAACGACGCCGCCGCCCTTGCCCGCGCCGATGTCGGCATCGCCATGGGGGCCGCAGGCTCCGAAGTCGCCCTGCAAGCCGCCGAGGTCGCGCTCTTGTCCGACAACATGGACCGCCTCGCCGCCGCGCACCGCCTGTCGCGCCGCACCGCCGCCGTGATCCGCCAGAACCTGATCTTCGCGCTGGGCGCCATGGGGGTTCTGGTGGCGGGCGGATTGTTCTTCGACCTGCCGCTTCCCCTCGCCGTCATCGGCCACGAAGGCGGCACCGTCCTCGTCGTGCTGAACGGCCTGCGCCTGCTGTTCGACCCGATCCGTTCAGGCCAAGCTAACCAAACCTAAAGCAACCCCGCCTTTGATCTGTGGCAATTCTGCCATCTTGTTAACATCAGTTAACAACGCCCGTCGGGTATTTCTTTGAAAGCCGGCGTCCATGTGCTTCCTGATTTAAGAAGTGCTAATGATAAAGGTCGCCAAGCGATGTCCCGTTTTCTCTTGTCCGCCACCGCGCTGGCCCTCTCGGCCACCGCAGCCCATGCCGAAATCACCCTGTCGGGCGATGCCCGCATGGGCATCATCCAGAACTTCCCCCCGCTTGGCACCGCCGTCGACCAACCGCTCGAATTCACCAGCCGCGCGCGGGTCAAGGTCGATATGTCCGGCACCACCGACGGCGGGCTGACCTTTGGCGCGTCCTTCCGCATCGGTGACGCGGCCGATGCCACCAGCGGCAAGGCGGGCGAAGTCTACCTGTCCGGCGAATGGGGCACGATCACAATGGGCGATGTCGACAGCGCCGCGCTGTCTGCCGTCGACCACGTCTCGACCGTGGGCCTGACCGAACTCGATAACCTCAACGAAGTCCGCTACATCGCCAACGGCTTCGAAGGCACCGACCCCTCGGTCCTGTACCGCTACTCTACCGGAGCATGGACCTTTTACGGCTCGGTCGTGAACCCCGGCGTCGTGCTGTCGGAACCCGTGTTCAACCAGTTCACCCCCGATCCGGGCGATTTCAACCGCGTTGCGTCGAACAACGGCGTGCAGGCCTATTCGGTCGCCGCACGCTACGAAGTCGACAATTACGCCGTCGCCTTCGGCTACGAAGCCAACAAGATCCATTACGGCATCTACACCGTCGACCAGACCAACCTGATGCTCGGCCTCGAAGGCACATTCGACAAACTGCGCCTGCAGGCGATCGTCGGCCATTTTCAGGGGTCGGACGTCGCCTTCGCCTTCACCGATGCCAGCACCATCGGCGCAACGCAGATCAACGATATCTCGGGCACCCAATACGCCCTCTCGGCCGACTACACGATGGACGCCCTCACGCTGACCGCCTTTTACACCGACGATTCCGAATATGACGGCACGCAGGCCTATGGCATCGGCGCGGCCTACGATCTCGGCGGCGGCGCAATGGTCAAGGGCGGCTATGTCAAGGACAAGGCCGACGGGGCCTCGTCCTACGACCTCGGGGTGCAGATGACGTTCTGACAGGCTGAAAATCACCCCGTGAAAGGCCGGGCCACCCGCCCGGCCTTTTGCGTTTCCGGCGCCAAATCGGGCAATTTCCCGACACCGGCTGCAACGCCCGCCCGCAAGCATCGAAATATTAACGATTATTTACAGCCTGCGCCGCGTCCACAGCCTGCCGCTGTCCAACGAACCGCCACGATTGCGCCCACCAAGCGCCGCGAACACCCCAGATCCTGCATCCCGGATGCTCTTGGATCAAAGGGAAAGCCCGCATGTCGGCCAGATTTCGCATTGCCCGTTCCGTTCACGCCCTTGCCCTTGCCGTGACCGTGGCGCTACCCGCCGCGCCCTCCTTTGCCATCGACGCGCACAAACAACTCAAAGCCAGCGCCAACGTCGCGGCCCCCGTCGGCGCGGTCGCGCTTTGCACGCAATACGCTTGGGCCTGCGCCCGGTCAGCCGCGCGGCACGCCGTCTTTCCTGCCGATGCCGCGGCAACGCTGCGCCGCGTCAACACCGGCGCCAACCGCACGATCCGTCCGGTTTCCGACTTCGCGCAATACGCCGTCGCCGAACGCTGGAGCCTGCCCACCCGCCGCGGTGGCGATTGCGAAGATTACGCGCTCTACAAAAAACGCGCGCTCATCGACGCGGGTTTCCCGCCGGAACGTCTGTTGCTCGCCTCGGTCCTCGACCGCAAACTGCGGCCCCACGCCGTGCTGGTCGTGCGGATGGGGCCGACCGATCTCGTGCTCGACAACCTGACCGGGCGGATACTGTCGTGGGACAGGACCGGCTATACCTTCCTGCGGATGCAAAACCCCGACCGACCCGACCGATGGGTCGCGCTGCTCAGGGGCGGCGCGCTGGGCTAACGGCAAAAAGGGGCGTCAGCGACGCCCCTTTTCAGTTTCATCCGGTCCGGCCTAGCCCCGACCGTTGCCGCCACGTCCCCCGCAGGTCGAATTCTCTGCGTTGTTCCGCGTGCAGCTTCCACCCGGAGCATCCTGATTGCCATTGCCGAACCCGTTGTTGAACTTGACGTGCGGCGGAGGTGGAGGCGGCGGAGGCGGTGGTGGAGGCGGAGGCGGTGGTGGTGGCGGAGGCGGCGGAGGCGGTGGTGGTGGCGGAGGCGGCGGAGGCGGTGGTGGAGGCGGCGGAGGTGGTGGAGGCGGAGGCGGTGGCGGAGGTGGTGGCGGCGGCGGCGGCGGTGGCCCTTCCGGTGGAGGCGGCGGAGGTGGCGGCGGAGGAGGCGGTGGCCCTTCCGGCGGCGGCGGCGGCGGAGGCGGCGGAGGAGGCGGTGGCCCTTCCGGCGGCGGCGGCGGCGGAGGCGGCGGAGGAGGTGGTGGCGGTGGCGGCGGCGGCGGCGGCCCTTCCGGCGGCGACGCAGGCTTCGACTTGCCCTTGTTCACCTGCCAGCCTTCACGGCCCAGCAAATTCACCGGAACCGCCGTCGGGATCGACCCGGTCGCCGCATCCGCGAAAGCCAGCGCCTGCGATGGGCAATTGGCGTTCAGATAGACCAGAATATCCCTGAAATCCGACCGCGCAGCCACTTTCGCGGCAAAGTCGGCAGATACGGGCTGAATGTCGCAAAGGTCTTGCGGCACCTTGATCGTGCCTTGGGCGGCGACACCGGAAACCGAAGCGACGACCAGACCCGCAGCGACCCAAGCAATCCTGAACGAGGCCCGGTCAAGACCGGACATCAACGCTAAGCGCGATACTTTCATTTCTTGAAAACTCCAGAAGGCAGACAAGGCGCAACTGCAACCTCGTTAACCTTTGTTAACATATCCGCCATCCGACAGTCAAATTCCTGACGTCCTTACGTCTGGATTTCGCCATCTTTCGGCCCGAATCCTTCGCATCGGTCGACAACATCGGCCCAGCGCAGCGATCTGGAAGATTTTCGAAACAATATCCGCCCCTCCAAAGCGCGAATCACCCATACAAAAGGACCATCCCCCCGCTTGACGAACCAACAGCGTCAGGATTTCTTAACCTTCGTAAAAACCGCCATCCCGACCGCGAGGCGAAATGTCCGAATTTCTTCCCATGATCCCGGAACTCGATTGTTTCTCGGAACACCCCAACCCGCCCGAAATCGTCCCCGGCGATCCGGCGCGCGGCTGGATGGACGCCACGGCCAGCCGCTTTGCCTATCGCTGCACCCCGCTCGCCATCGCCAACTCCAGCGGATGGGATATCCTGCTGCCACAGAACCTGTCGGTGCATTGGAACGGCGGCAACGAAAAGACCGATCTTCTGGTCGTAGGTGACGATCCGAACGCCTCTGTGGCCCATATCGCCGTTTCGGCCTTCGGCCATGGCGTCGTCACCTTCCACCCCGGCTACCTGTTCCGCACCTCGCCGGGATGGGCGCTGTCGGTGCGCGGTGCGCCCAACACGGTCAAGGATGGCATCGCCCCGCTCGAAGGTCTGGTCGAAACCGATTGGCTGCCGTTCACCTTCACCATGAACTGGCGCATGACCCGCCCCGGAACCGTCTACTTCCACAAGGACGAACCCTTCTGTTTCATCCAGCCGGTTCCCCACGCCGCGCTCGACCAGATCAAACCGCGCGTCCACAGCTTTGCCGATGATGCCAAACTCAAGCAAAGCTTCGACTTCTGGCGCAACGCCCGCGCCGATTTCAACAAACGCCTGTCCGAACGCGATCCCGACACCGTCAAAGAGGCGTGGCAACGCAACTACGTCAAAGGAGTCGACCCGTCGGGAAACTACGAACCGGAATTCCACCTGTCGAAACGGCGGCTCAATCCGGTCAAGTAACGGCGCTTGGCAAAATCCTTGACTTGCCATCCAGCTTTGCTATGTCCCTGAATGAACGTTCATTCACGGGCGCAGATGAATTTCCACTCCCCCACCCCCCAAGACCCCCGCACCGTCGAAATCCTCGACGGGGTGCGCAGCGCCTTTTCCGAAAAGGGCTTCGACGGTGCCTCGATGCAAGACCTCGCCCGCGCCTGCGGGATGAGCGTGGGGAACTTCTACCGCTACTTCCCGTCCAAAGCCGCCATCGTCGCCGCCATCATCCTGCGCGATCTCGCCGAGATGGAGGCGACCTTCCGCGAAATTCTGAAATCCGACGATCCGCTTGCCGGTCTGCGCGCTGCCGTCCGTGCCCGCGTCGAAACCGGCTCGTGTCAGGGCGAAGGCCAGCTTTGGGCCGAAATCACCGCCGCAGCGCTGCGCAAGGCCGAAATCAGCGCCGTCACCACGCATATGGAGCACGAGATCGTGGGTTACCTCACCTCGATCTTCGCCAAATTCCACGACATCACCCCCGACGAGGCGCGCGCCCGCTTTTATCCGCAGGCCATGCTTATCATCATCCTCGTCAAATCCGCCGCCATGTACCCCGCCGAAAATTCCGACGCGCAAACCCGTCTGACCGACCTGTTGGTGCGTACAATAGACACCACCATTGCCGACGTCGCCGCCGACGATCTGAAAGGCTGATAGTTCCATGCGCTCGCTCGTTCTCGTCCCCGCCCTGCTCGCCGCCCTCGCCGCCCCGGTTTTCGCCGCTGCCCAGGGCGAAACGGTCAGCGAAACCGCTGCCGCCCTGCCCGCCATCACCGTCTCGACCGTGGCCCCGCGCGACCTGCGCGACCGTGTCATCGTCTCGGGCCTTGTCGGTGCCGTCGAAGAGGTGCGCGTCGCCCCCCTGATCGAGGGGCAGCCCATCGAAACCCTGCTTGCCGATGTGGGCGATACGGTCAAAGCCGGTCAGGTTCTGGCAACCCTGTCGAAAAGCACGCTCGAATTGCAGCGCAGCCAATTCAACGCCTCGCTTGCCTCGGCCCGCGCCACCATCGCGCAAGCCGAAGCGCAAATGCTCGAAGCCCGCGCCAGCGCCGACGAAGCCCAGCGCGTGAACGAACGGGCCACGGCACTGGTCAAACAGGGCGCGGCAAGTCAGGCCGCCGCCGATCAGGCCGCGTCCAACGCCATCGCCGCCACCGCCCGCGTGACGGTCGCCACCCAATCGCTCGAAGCCGCCCGCGCGCAGGTCGATCTGGTGCAAGCCCAGCTTGCCAACCTCGAACTCAGCCTTGAACGGTCCGAGGTAAAGTCGCCCGTTGCCGGCACCATCACCCAGCGCAATGCCGTGATCGGGGCCATCGCCTCGGGGCAGGGCCAGCCGATGTTCACCCTCATCCGCGACGGCGCGCTTGAACTGAACGCCGATGTCTCGGAAATCGACCTGACCCGCCTTTTGCCGGGCCAGACCGTCACGATGGTTGCCGTGGGCACCACCAAGCCGCTCACCGGCACCGTCCGCCTTGTCGAACCCACCATTGACGCCGCCACCCGCCTTGGCCGCGCCCGCATCAGCATCGACCAGCCCGAACTCATCCGCGAAGGCATGTTCCTCGATGCCGAAATCCTCGTCACCGAACGGCAGGGCAACGCCGTGCCCGTCACCGCTGTCGGCTCGTCTGCCGAAGGCGCATCGGTCATGGTCGTCAAAGACGGCACCGTCAGCCGCGTGCAGGTGGAAACCGGCATCCGCGACCGGGGCTGGATCGAAATCCTCACCGGCGTGACGGCGGGCGATGTCATCGTGACAAAAGCCGGCGCCTTTGTCCGCGATGGCGACAAGATCAATCCTGTACCGGCCGCAGTGAACTAAGGGGTAATCGCCATGAACTTCTCTGCCTGGTCCATCCGCAATCCCGTAGCACCGCTGCTGTTCTTTTTCCTGATGCTCGTCCTTGGCTGGCAAAGCTTCAACAGCCTGCCCGTCACGCGCTTTCCCAATATCGACGTGCCCGTCGTCGCCGTTTCCGTGTCCCAGTCCGGCGCGGCTCCGGCGGAAATGGAAACCCAGGTCACCAAAAAGATCGAAGACGCGGTCGCAGGCATCACCGGCGTCAAGAATATCACCTCTACCGTGACGGACGGATCGTCGACAACCGCTGTCGAATTCCGCATGGAAGTCCCCACCGACAAGGCCGTGCAAGACACCAAAGACGCCATCGACCGCATCCGCGGCGATCTGCCGGGCGACATCGACGCCCCCGTCGTCACCCGGGTCGAGGTCGAGGGTCAGGCGATCATGACCTTCGCCGTCTCGGCCCCCGACATGACCATGGAGGAAGTGTCGTGGTTCGTCGACGATACCGTCATCCGTGCCCTTCAGGGCCGCCCCGGCATCGGCCGTGTCGACCGCTACGGCGGGGCCGACCGTGAAATCCGCGTGCTGCTCGATCCCGTCAAGCTTGACAGCTACGGCATCACCGCCGCCGCCGTGAACGCGCAACTGCGCGCCACCAACACCAACCTCGGGGCAGGGCGCTCCGAACTCGGCGCAGGCGAACAGGCGATCCGCACGCTTGGCGATGCGTCGACCGTCGAAAACCTGACGGCCACCACCATCGCGCTCCCCTCGGGCCGCCACGTGCGGCTGTCCGACCTTGGCACCATCGTCGATACCTATGAAGAACTGCGCTCTTTCGCCAAGGTGAACGGCGAACAGGTCGTCACCTTCGCCGTGTTCCGCGCCAAGGGCGCGTCCGAAGTGTCGGTCGCCGAAACCGTCAACGCCCAACTCGACACGCTCCGCACCAAAAACCCCGGCGTCACCATCACGCTGGTCGATGAAACCGTGTTCTACACCTACGGCAACTACGAAGCCGCCCTTCACACCCTGCTCGAAGGCGCGCTCCTTGCCGTGCTCGTGGTGCTGGCCTTCCTCAAGAACTGGCGCGCCACGCTGATCTCGGCCGTGGCCCTGCCGCTTTCGGCGGTGCCCACCTTCTACATCATGGACCTGCTGGATTTCTCGCTGAACCTTGTCAGCTTCCTTGCGATCACGCTGGCCACCGGCATCCTAGTCGATGATGCGATTGTCGAGGTTGAAAACATATCCCGACACATCCGCATGGGCAAAACCCCCTACCGCGCCGCCATCGACGCCGCCGATGAAATCGGCCTCGCCGTCATTGCGACCACCTTCACCATCGTCGCGGTCTTCGTCCCCGTCTCCTTCATGCCCGGTATTCCCGGCCAGTATTTCCGCCAGTTCGGCCTGACCGTCGCCATCGCCGTCCTGTTCTCGCTTCTGGTCGCCCGCCTCATCACCCCGATGATGGCCGCCTACCTGATGCGCTCGAAAGACGCGCATGACGACAGCCACAACGACGGCCCCTTCATGCGCGGCTACCTGCGGCTGGTGTCAACCACCACCTCGGGCCACCTGTGGGTCATCCCCGCCCGCTACCTTACCCTGCTTGGCGCTTTCGGCGTGCTGGCGGTGTCGATCCACTTCATGCTGCAAGTGCCGGGCAGTTTCCTGCCGCCCGAAGATGTCAGCCGCATCCCGATTTCCGTCGAACTGCCGCCCGGCTCGACCTTGGCCGAAACCGACCGCACGACCGAAGATATGGTCAAGGCGATCCAGTCGATTTCCGGCGTCAACAAGGTCATGGTCATCGGCGGCTCGTCCCCCACCGGCGACCGCGACATCCGCCGCGCGTCGGTCACCGTTCTGCTCGACCGGCTCGACCATTCGCTGGTGCTAAAACTCTCGCAGGTGGCCAACAAGATCCCCCTGCTTGGCCTGATCGTTCCCGATGCCACCAACCACGGGCGCGACACACCGCAAAACGTGATCGAGGCGCAAATCTTCGAAAAACTCCGCACCATCCCCGATATCCGCGCCTTCAAACTGAACGACCGCGGCGAACGTGACCTGTCTTTCTCGATCCTTGCGGAAAACGAGGCCGACCTGAACCTCGCCGTCGCCCGTCTCGAAGCGGCGCTCTCGGGCGATCCGCTGCTTGCCAACGTCGCCTCCGAAGGCGCGCTTCCACGCCCCGAGGTGCAGATCACCCCCCGCGCCTCCGAAGCGGCCCGCCTTGGCGTCACGACACAGGCCATCGCCCAGACCGTCCGCGTCGCCACCATCGGCGATGTCGACGGCGCCTTGGCCAAACTCTCGATCGACAACCGCCTTATCCCCGTCCGCGTCCGCCTGAACGATGCCAGCCGCGAAGACCTTGCCCGCATTGCCGCCCTGCGCGTGCCCACCGCGACCGGCTCGGTCCCGCTCTCCACAGTGGCCGATATCCGCATCGCCGAAGGTCCGTCGATGGTCGACCGCCTCAACCGCGAACGCCGCGCCACCATCGGCGCGAACCTGCCCGTGGGCGTGGCGCTGGGCACCGCTTCCGCCCGCTTCAAGGAACTGGCCGCCTCCGTCGAAATGCCCGCCACCGCAAGGATCGAGGAATCCGGCGATGCCGAGGTTCAGGGCGAGCTTATGGCCAGCTTCGGCAAGGCCATGATCCTGGGCCTGATGCTGGTGCTGACCGTGCTGATCCTTCTGTTCCGCTCGGTCATCCAGCCCTTCACCATCCTGTTCTCGCTCCCCCTCGCCATCGGCGGCGTTGCGGCGGCGCTGATCCTCACCTCGTCGGCCCTGTCGATGCCGGTGCTGATCGGTATCCTGATGCTGATGGGCATCGTCACCAAGAACGCGATCCTGCTGATCGATTTCGCCATCGAAATGCGCGCCCAAGGCATGGACCGCTTCCAATCGGTGATCGAGGCCGGCCACAAACGCGCCCGCCCCATCGTGATGACCTCTATCGCCATGTCGGCAGGCATGCTGCCCTCGGCGCTGGGCGTGGGCGAGGGCGGGTCGTTCCGCGCCCCCATGGCAACGGCCGTGATCGGCGGCATCATCGTCTCGACCGTGCTGTCGCTGGTCGTTGTGCCCGCCTTCTTCCTGATCATGGACGACCTGTCGCGCCTCGTGTCGCGCCTGTTCAGCCGCATCATCGGCCCCAAGGAAAGCGAACCCGACGAACCCGCCGCCCACATCCTCGCCGAACGGATCGAGGAACTCTCCACGCGGGTCGACGCCCTCTCCGGCAAACGCCCGACCCTGCACGTGGCGGAATAACCAAATGGCATTGGCAAAGGCGTGCGCCTTTGCCACGCGCTGCGGGGTCCGCCGTCCGCCGGTGGCCCCAAAGGCCGCCGGCCAGCGCCCGTCCCGCCCATGGCGGGCGCTTCTCGCCCGCCGGGCCGGGCGCCGGCCTCTGCGGTGATCGGGCCAGACGGGCAGGTCGCCACCGTCCCGCACAGGCGGGGAAACGCGGGTCGCGTTTCTTGTCCCGCCTGACCCTCGGTCTGCTTAAAATACCAACCCCGACGCCCGCGATGCCTTCTGCGGCACCCCCGGCATCACGCACAGCATCTCGTATAGCAAATTCGCCCCGATCAACGCCGTGTTGCCCGTCATGTCATAGGGCGGCGATACCTCGACCAGATCGCCCCCCACGATATTCAACCCCGCACAGCCGCGGATGATCTCCAGCGCCTGCCACGTGGTCAGCCCACCCACCTCGACCGTCCCCGTCCCCGGTGCGAACGCCGGATCAAGGCTGTCGATGTCATAGGAAATGTAAACCGGCGCATCCCCGATCTTCGCCCGCACCTGCTCCATCAACCCGACCAGAGACTTGCCCCAGCACTCCTCGGCCTGCACCACCGTCCAGCCTTGCCCGCGCGCCCAGTCGAAATCGTCGGGCGAATACCCCGTCCCGCGCAGGCCAATCTGGAACACCTTGTCGTTTTGCAAACACCCGTCTTCCCAGGCCCGCCGGAACGGGCAGCCATGCGCCACGGTTTCCCCGAACATGGTGTCGTTGATATCGGCATGTGCATCGATATGGATCAGCGCCACCGGCCCGTGCTTTTCCTTCATCGCCCGCAGGATGGGCCATGTCAGCGTATGGTCGCCCCCCAGCGTCAAGGGCTTTGCCCCATGCGCCAGCACGCCCCGATAATGCGCGGTGATGATATCGACGGTCTTTTTCAGGTCAAACGTGTTGACCGGCACATCCCCGATATCGGCCACCTGCAAATGCTGAAACGGCGCCGCACCCGTCGCCATGTTGAACGGCCGCAACATCCGGCTTTCGTCCCGTATCTGCCGCGGTCCCAACCGCGTGCCCGACCGGTTCGACGTGCCATGATCCATCGGTATCCCGATGAACGCCACATCCAGCCCCGCCGCCGTTTCCGCCGCAGGCAGACGCATCATCGTCGCAGGCCCGCCAAAACGCGGCATATCGTTCCCGCCCAGCGGTTGGTTGAACGCTGTCATTGCTCTTTCCCCTTCAGCCAATTCCCGATGATCTCGCGGTGCCGTGCGCGCCCGTAACTTGCGAAATGCCCGCCATGCACCACCCGCACCGGCAGATCGTAAAGCCGCACCATGCTACGGTGATAATCCGCGGCATTGCTGTGATACGTGTCCTCGATCAACGGCCCGTCATAGACGATATCGCCCGAAAACAGCACGCCCGTTGCCGCCTCCCACAAGGCAATCCCGCCCGGAGAATGCCCCGGCGTATGGATCACCTCGAAATGCCGGTCCCCAAGGTCCACCACATCACCATCCCACAACAACCGCGTCGCAGGCGCGGACTTCACCGCATAGGTCGCAGACTGATACGGGGCAGGGGGCAGGGCGGTGAAAATATCATCCGTCACATAAGGATCGGCCAGCGTCGCCGCCCGAGTCGGGCTTCGCATCATCTCGGCCTCGGCCCCATGGCACGACCGGCAGGGAAATTCGTGATGGCACCCGATATGGTCGAAATGCGTATGGCTCGCCACCGCCTCCAAAGGCCGCTCCGTCACCAGCGGCACTCCCTCGCGCAAGCTCACCACGCCCATCCCCGAATCCACCAGCATATCGCCATCTCGCCCGCGCACATGCCAGACATTGCAGCGATAAAATTCATGGATATGCGGCTCGTCGATCCACGTCACCCCGTCCCCGACCGTCCGCACCCGCCACCAGTCCGCAGCTTTCATCCGCTCCATCACAACACCACATAGGCCGAAGCGCCAAGGTCCAGCACCGCCCCCGCGTCAACCACCGCGCCTTGCGCCAGATGCACCGTCAGCACCGTATCCGGCGCGGCAACAGGCGATACCTGCGCCCGCACATAAGACCCGAAGAACCCCGTATCGCGCACCCTGCACGGCCCCAGCCGCAACACGCCATCCACCGAAATCGCCTCGGGCCGGATGCACAGCACCCCGTCCGGCACCGCCAGCATCCCTAGGGCCGACACCCCGTCCTTTACCCCGATCCGGTTCACATCCCCCATGAACCCCGCCGAAAACAACGATTTCGGCCGCAGGTAAACGTCCCTCGGCGGCCCCAGATCCTCGATCTTGCCGCCATTCATCACCACAATCCGGTCGGCAATGGCCATCGCTTCCTCTTGGTCATGCGTCACATGCACGAATGTCGTGCCAACCCGCCGCTGAATCGCCTTCAGCTCGTCCTGCATGGCGCGGCGCAGCTTAAGGTCCAGCGCCCCCAGCGGCTCGTCCAGCAACAAAACGTCCGGCGAAACCGCCAGCGCCCGCGCCAGCGCCACCCTCTGCCGCTGCCCGCCGCTCAGCTCATGCGGCCGCCGCGCCCCGCGCCCCTCCAGCCCCACCAGCGCCAGCATCTCGCCCGCCCGCGCCACCCGTTCCGCCTTGCCCACGCCCCGCATCCGCAGCCCGAACCCCACGTTTTCCGCCAGCGTCATATGCGGAAACAAAGCATAATCCTGAAACACCGTCGTCGTCGGTCGCTCTTTTGGCGAAACCCCCGCCATATCGCGCCCGCCGATCAGCACCGCGCCAGAAGTCGGCTCGGCAAACCCCCCGATCAGATTGAGCAAGGTGGTCTTCCCGCAGCCCGAAGGCCCCAGCAAAACCACGAACTCCCCCGCCGCAATCTCGAGGCTCACATCATCCAAAGCCAGCGCCGCGCCATAGCGTTGCGAAACCCCGCGCACCGAAACATCCGCAGTCATTTCGCCCTCCGAAACACCAGCAATTCCAACGCCACAACCAGCGTGACCGATACCAGAAACACCAGCGACCCCACCGCATTGGTCGCAGGCGAAAGCCCCGACCGCAGCATCGACCATATCTCCACCGGCAACGTCACATCGAACCGTGTCAGCAGGAACGCGATGATGAATTCGTCCCATGAAAACGTGACCGACAGAAAAAACGCCGCAGCCAGTGGCGCCGCCAGCATGGGCGCCGACACATGCCACAGCACCTGCCACTCTGCCGCGCCCAGATCACGCGCCGCCCGTTCCGCGCTGCGCTGTTGGTCGCCCATCGCCGCAAAACAGATGGCAAAGCACAAGGGCAGGTTTATCACCACATGCCCCGCCCCCACCGTCCAAAGCGACAGCTTCACCCCCGCCGCGCCGAACATGGTCAGCAACCCCAAAGCGATGATCAGGTAACTGACCGTCATCGGCGCGATCAACAGCCCCCGCATCACCACCGATCCGGGCAACCGCACCCGCGCCAGCGCATGCGCCGCCAGAAACCCCAACACCAGCGCCAGCGCCGATGACACCAGCGCCACCAGCAGCGAATTGCCCAAGGCCTCCATCAGGTCACGGTCGCCCAGCACCTTTTCATACCAGCGGAATGACACGCCCTGAAACGGCGGCACCGGCAAACGCCCGTCCTGAAACGAGAACGCGACCAGAACAGCCACGGGCAAAAAGATGAACACATAGGCAATCGCCATATACAGCCAGCCCAGCGCCCTCATACCCGGTCCAGCCTCAACCACTTGGCCGACACAACATAGGCCAGCGTCACGATACCCATCAGCACAACCGAAAGCGCACTCGCCAACGGGAAATTCCCGCTCCGCCCCATTTGCAGCATGATCAACTGCGGCAACGTCAACTCGGTATTCCCGCCCAAAATCTGCGGCGTGATGTAATCGCCGATGCACAAAACGAATGTCAAAAACGCCCCCGTCACCACCCCCGGCAACGTCAGCGGCAGCACCACATGCAAGAAAACCTGCACCTTCGACGCCCCCAGATCCTGCGCCGCCCGCATGTAATTGGGCGAAAGCTGGATCAGGTTGGCGTAAATCGTCAGCGTCAACAGCATGACGAAGAAATGCACAAAGCCGATCACCGTCGCCATGCGGGTCGAAGCAATCTCCAACGGCTCGGCAATCACGCCAAGGCCAAGCAGCGCGCGGTTCACCACCCCGTTCTGCCCCAGCACCAGCAGCCACGAATAAGACCGCACCACATAGCTCGTCCAGAATGGCAACACCGCCATCAGCAGCGCCAGCCGCTGCCAGCGCACCGGCACCCGAAACGCGATGATCGCCGCCAGCGGATAGGCCAAGGCCACCGAAACCACCGTCACGATCACCGTGATCTCAAGGCTGTTGAGCAACGCCTTCACCATCGTCCAGTCGGTGAACGCGCGGATGTAATTGCCCGCGTCCACCCCGTAAACGACAGCCCGCCCCTCCATATGCGCCAAGGACAGGACGAACATCGCCGCAAACGGCAGCACGAAGAACGCCCCCGTCCACATCAGGGCCGGGGTCACCAGACCCCAGCCCAACCGCCGCTCTTTTGCTGCCAAGGTCACTGGTTCAGCATCTCGGTCCACATGTCCTGCATCGCGGTATCGGTCGCCGCATCCGGAATCGGGTAAAGCTGCGCCCGCTTCAGGAATTCGGGCTGTTCATCCCAGCGCAGCACGGCCTTCTGCTCGGGCGTCATCAAGTCGCCAGCCTTCTCGTTCGCAGGCATCCCCCAGTAGCAACTTGCCGTCGCCAGCCGTTTCTGCCCCTCGGGCGATACGATGTATTTCACGAACTCCAGCGCCAGATCGGGCTGCGTCGTCCCCGCCACCACGCCGATCGACTGCGCCCAGCGCAATCCGCCCTGCTTCGGGATCGTCCAGTCAAGGTTCGGGTTATCCGCCGCCAACACCGCCGTCAGCCATTCGCCGCCACCGACGACGATATCCACTTCGCCCGTCGCCAGCGCCGTCTGCGCACTCACCACATCCGACACCTGCTTGGCCGATGCCCGCAGCTTCATCAGCGGTTCCTTCAGGCTTGGCAGCGTCTCGGCGTTGATGTCGGCGGTGTTGACCCCTTGCCCAAGCGCCACCAGGCCCAGCACCGGCAGGTAGTAGTCATAAATCCCGATCCGACCGTCATATTTGCCGCCCGTCAGCGCGGCCATGTCCTGCATGTCGGCAGGGTCCACCTTGGTCTTGTCATAGGAAATCGTGTTGTAGCCGAACTTCTCGGTCACGGCATAGGTCTTGCCGCCCACCGTGTTGTTCGCCGCCATCACCAGCTCGGGAAAGAAATCCCCCGTCGGCAGCGCATCCGCCGGTATCTCGGCCAGCTTTCCGGCCTCGACCGCGCGGCCCACATCCACCGCGTCGATCACCATCACATCCCAATCCCCGGGCTGCGACTGGTCCAAAATCGCCAGCCCCGCCGCCGTCCCCTCGTATTCCTTCACGTTCACCTTCACCCCGAACTTCTCCTCGAACGGAGCCACCAGCTCGGGGTCGGTATGGTCGCACCACACCAGCGCATTCAGCTCTTGTGCGAACGAAGGCGAGGCCAGCGCCAAAAGGCCCAGCGCGGTCAACGGCAGTTTCAGGGTCAGCGCCATAATTCTCTCCATGTCGGGTTTGCTTCGGCGCTCTTCACGGCGCGATAAAAAATAATTGAGTTCGTTCATTTTTGAAGTCAATGTCAAAATGCAAACAAAACCGAACGGCACCATGACCGGACTGCGCCAGAAACAAAAAGCCACCCGCTCGCGGCGCATCCTCCAAGCCGCTGCCCAACTTTTCCGCGAAATCGGCTACGGCGCAGTCCGCATCGACGATATCGCCCGCGCGGCCGAGGTTTCGGTCGGCACCTTCTACAATTACTTCGAAACCAAGGGCGACCTCTTGCTCGCCATCGTCGTGATGGAGGTCGAAGAGGTGCTCGAACAGGGCATCGCCATCGTCACCGATCCGCCCGCCACCGTGGCAGACGCGCTGTCACGCCTTATCGGCGGCTATTACGATCACTCGCTGCACTATCTGTCCAAGGAAATGTGGCGCACCGCCTTGGCCATCACCATCGAAGCACCGGCCACGCCCTTCTCGAACCGCTTCACCGAACTCGACAGGCTTCTGGCCGAACAGGTCTGCGCCCTGATCATGGCCCTTCGGGATCGTGGCATCGCCCGCCCCGACATCGACCCCCGCGCCATGGGCGAGGTCATCTTCAACAACCTCAACATGATGTTCATCGAATTCGTCAAAGACGACTCCATGACCCTCGCCGCGCTCAATGCGGCGGTGTTCCGCCAGACAGCGCCGCTCGCCGCGCTTCTGACACGCTGACTTTACGCCCATCGGTTTTCTGCTATCCCTGACGCAACGCTAAGGGGTCGTCCAATGCTGCACGCCTATACCGAAACCGGCGGCATCCTGACCCGCCTGCCCGAAGGCGCGCCCCTCGATACGGCCGTCTGGATCGACGCCTTCCGCCCGACCACGATCGAAGCCCAGACCGTGGCCGCCCTCGGTGTCGACGTGCCCAGCCTCGAAGACATGGAAGAGATCGAAATCTCCAACCGTCTCTACCGCGAAGGCCCGCTCGACTACATCACCGTGGTGCTTCCGGGCCATTCCACCGGCAACGAACCCATTTCCGGCCCTGTCAGCTTCATCCTGTCGCACGACCGCCTCGTGACCGTGCGCCACCACCGCGCCCGCCCGTTCGAAACCTATCCCACCCGCGCCGGCAAAACCGGCCCCGGTTGCGGCAGCGCACACGCCATCTTCCTGTCGCTGATCGAGGAAATCACCGGCCGCATCGCCGACCTTCTCGAATCCGTCGGTCGCAATCTCGACCAGCTTGGCCGCACCATCCACGAACCCCACAACCGGCAAAAATCGCAAGAGCGGCTCGAAGTCGCGCTGCGCCGCCTCGGCCGCGAAGGCCATCTGATCGGCATCCTGCGCCTGTCGCTGCTCACGCTCGACCGTGCGATCGGCTTTTATGACCAGTCCGACCGCAAAAGCGACAAACGGCTCGAACCCAGCCTGAAAGCCCTGCGCCGCGACATCAACGCGCTCGAGGTGCACACCGATTTCCTGTCGTCCCGCGTGGCGCAGGCCACCGACCTGACGCTTGGCATGATCAATCTCGCCCAGAACGCCACCTTCCGGCTGTTGTCGGTCGTGACGATCCTGTTCTCGCCGCCGCTGCTTATCGCGGCGATCTACGGCATGAACTTCCGCGTCATGCCCGAATTGCAATGGGCCTTCGGCTACCCCACGGCCCTGTTTGCCATGGTCGCCTCCTCGGTCGCAGCTTGGCTCTATTTCCGCTGGAAGAACTGGCTTTAGCCCTTCACCAGCCGCGCCATGAAGAACCCGTCCATCCCGCCGCGCTCGGCCCAGTAATCAGGCCGCAGCCGCAGCCCGCCCGCCGCGGTCCACCAGCCATCGTCTACACCGGCGATCCCGACACGCTCGACCCGCAGCCCCGCATGGCGTTCCAGCACGGCGGCAAGCTGCGCCTCACCCTCCTCGGGCAACAGCGAACAGGTGCAAAACACCACCCGCCCGCCGCTTTTCACGAAACCCAGCGCACGGTCGATCATCTGCGCCTGCAACACGACCAGCCCCGCCAACTCCGACCCGTCCTTGACAAAGGGCAGGTCCGGATGCCGCCGGATCGTTCCCGTGGCCGAACAAGGCGCATCCAGCAACACCGCATCGAACGGCGCGTCCGGCTCCCATTGCAGCGCATCGGCCACCACCAGTTCCGCCGCCAACCCCGTCCGCGCCAGATTTTCCTGCACCCGCACCATGCGCGGCCCCGAAATGTCCAACGCCGTCACCGCAGCCCCGCTCGCGGCAAGCTGCATCGTCTTGCCCCCCGGTGCCGCGCACAAATCCAGCACCCGCTCGCCCGCTGTGGGGTCCAGCAACCGCACGGCCAAAGCCGCCGCCGCATCCTGCACCCACCAGCCGCCCGTCGCATATCCCGCCAGCGCCGAAACCTGCCCCGCCTCGGCCAGCCGAAGCGATCCCGTCGCCAGCGCCTCGCCCTCCGGCGCTTCGCCGCCACCGCGCAAGCTCAGGTCAAGCGGCGGCGCTTTCGCCTGCACCGCTTCGATCACCGCAACCGCCTCGCGCCCATAGGCATGCACAAGTGGCTGCCGCAGCCAGCGCGGCATCTTCTGCACCGCCGCCCCGTCCAGCGGATGCTCCGGCACCTGCCGCAGCACGGCGTTGACCAGCCCCGCCATATGCCCCGTCCGCTTGCCGCGCCGCACGATCTCGACCGCCGCGTTCACCACGCCATGCGCGGCCCCGCCCATCGCAAGCTCGGTCACCGCCAATCGCAGCGTGTTCAGCACCAGCCGCGGCGGTGCCTTGCGCAACTGCGGCGCCAGCAGCCGGTCGACCGGTTCGATCTGCCGCAACGTGGCAACCGCCAGCCGCTGCGCCCGCGCCTTGTCCGAAACGGTCAGCCCGGCAAGCGGCCCCTGCGCATCGGCCACAGCCTCGGCAAGGCTCTGCCCCTCGGCCAGAACTGCCTCCAACAGGCCCACCGCCGCCGTCCGCGCCGCCAATCCCTCTGCCGCCATTGGCCCACACCCTTGTTGATCTGCCCAAGCGGCGTATATCAACGGCACAGGAACCGGAACCGCCAATATGACCGATACACCCGACCTCCCCCCCGCCGACCTCCCCCCCGCCGACCTCCCCCCCGCCGATCTTCCCCCCGCCGATCTTCCCCCCGAAGCCCTCCGCGCCTTGGCCGAGGCCGAAGAACGCCGCAAGGCCGCCAAGGCGCTTGACCTGCCGCCCGAACTCGGCGGCCGCGACGGCCCCGAACCCGTGCGCTATGGCGACTGGGAGAAAAAGGGTCTCGCGATCGACTTCTAGCGCAGGCTGAACGATGCCGACTCGCCGCGCCCCTGATCGACCGTAAAGCGCAGGCTTTCGCCCTCCGCCTCGACCAACTGGCAATTCATCTCGATCGCATAGCCCGACCAGTCCATCTCGCGGCAGAAATACCCGTCGCGCCATTCCCACGTGCCGGTCACATCCCAGCCCAGCGCGCTCCCGCGGATCACCCCGTCAGGCTCGACCCGCAACGAAATGTCCAAAAGCCACATGCGCAATTCCTTGCCCGCCACGGCCTTCACGAACGCCTCGCGCTCGTCGATCCGCGCATAGCCCTCCGCAAAAGCGGGCAGCGCCAGCAGGCACAGGGTCGGCAAAAGGCTGATCGTTCTCATGGGTACACCGCGCGATGACGATCTTATACGCATGACCCGCCCGCGGCGGATCACCGCTAGATACGCCCCGCCCCTTCTCTTTGTTCCAAATATCCTCGGGGGAGTCGCCGGAACGGCGACGGGGGCAGACAGCCCCCTTTTACGGCAGGGCAATCACCCCGATTGCAGGGCTTACAGCCCCAGCACATCCATCATGTCATATTCCCCGGGTTTCTGCCCCTGCCCCCAGATCGCCGCCCGCAGCGCCCCACGGGCAAAGATGGCGCGGTCGGTCGCCACGTGGCGCAGCACGATGCGCTCGCCCATCGCGGCAAACAGCACGTCATGCTCACCCACGATATCCCCGCCGCGAATGGCGCTGAACCCGATGCTGCCCCGTTCCCGCGCCCCCGTGATCCCGTCACGCCCTGATACCCGCGCCGCCTCCAGCGCCACGCCGCGCCCCTGCGCCGCCGCCTCGCCCAGCATCAGCGCGGTGCCGCTTGGCGCATCCACCTTGTGGCGGTGATGCGCCTCGATCACCTCGATATCCCAATCGGCATCCAAGGCCGCCGCCACCTTCTGCGTCAGCTTGACCAGCAGGTTCACGCCCAAAGACATGTTCCCCGCCCGTACCACCACCGCATGCCGCGCCGCAGCCCCGATCGCGGCCAGATGCACCGCCTCCAGCCCTGTCGTTCCGATCACATGCACCGCACGGGCCTGCGCGGCCAGTGCGGCAAACTCTACCGTCGCGGCAGGCGCGGTAAAGTCGATCACCGCCTGCGCCTTTGCAAAGGCTTCCAGCGGGTCATCCGTCACGGCCACGCCCAGCGCCGCCCCGCCCATGCATTCGCCCACATCGCGGCCGATCCACGCATGGCCCGCCCGTTCCACACAGCCCACCAGCCGCGCCTTGCCCGATGCCGTCACCGCTTGCACCAGCATCTGCCCCATGCGGCCCGATGCGCCCGTGATCACGATCCCCGGCTGTTCCATGCGATATCCCCCGCTTTTGTCCCGCTTTAGCCGCTTCGCACAGCCCATGAAAGCCTGCCGTTGCACCACGGGGCCAAAACCCCTATGTGACGCCCATGTCAACCAAGCGCCCCCAGTCCCAAAGCTCGAAACAGCGCCAGCTGCGCGTCGGTGAACTTATCCGCCGCACGCTGTCGGATATGCTCAACCGGGCCGAGATCCACGATCCCGACCTGAACCGCATGTCGATCACCATAGGCGAGGTGTCCTGCTCCACCGACCTCAAGGTCGCCACGATCTATGTCATGCCCCTCATGGGCACCGGCACCGCCCAGGACGCGATCACCGCCCTTGCCCGCAACGCCTATGAACTGCGCCGCCGCCTTGGCCGCGAGATGACGTTGAAATACGCGCCCGAACTGCGCTTCCTGCCCGACCTCACCTTCGACCGTCTCGATGAAACCCGCCGCCTGTTTTCGGACGAAACGGTGCAGCGCGACATCGCGGCGAAAGACGAAGACGAAACAGGACAAGACTGACCCAGAGGACCGACGCGCAACGCGCCAGTGGCGCGTTGAGCCGGTCCGATTGCGGCTGAGGCAACGAAGCTGCAAGGGGCCATCCACCTTCCCCACATCTCAGGCACGGGACGAGCCCGCCCGGCGGGTGCGATTTATCGTGCCCGCCCCCCGCAGGGCGGGCACGGCCCGTGCGCGGGGCGCACGGGCACCGAAACACCACCCGCTCGCCACGCCCGCAACGCGCGTTGCGGGCGACCCCTCACCTGTCGTGGAAAAAGTCGTGGATCACCTGCGCCATCGCCTCGGAAATCCCGTCCACCGCCATCAGGTCGCTCACCCCCGCCCGCGCCACCGCCTTGGCGCTGCCGAAATGCGCCAGCAGCGCCCGCTTGCGTGTCGCCCCCACGCCGGGCACATCGTCCAGCGGCGTCACGCTGATCGCCTTTGACCGTTTCGCCTTATGCGCGCCATTCGCCCAGCGGTGCGCCTCGTCGCGCAGACGCTGCACGAAATACAGCACCGGATCGTTCCGCTGCAAGGCAAAGACCGGCTCGCCGGGGCGGTAGAATTCTTCCTTGCCCGCGTCACGGTCGATCCCCTTGGCCACCCCGATGAATGGCACGTCATCCACCCCCAACTCGGCCAATATCCCGCCCACGGCAGAAACCTGCCCCGCGCCCCCGTCGATCAGCAGCAAATCCGGCCAGGCATCGGTCTTGCGGTCGGGGTCTTCCTTCAACAACCGCTCGAACCGCCGCGACAGCACCTCTTTCATCATCCCGAAATCGTCCCCCGCCTTGCCCGCAGCGCCCTTGATGTTGAACTTGCGGTATTGCCCCTTGATAAACCCCTCCGGTCCCGCAACCACCATGCCCCCCACCGCGTCCGACCCTTGGATATGCGCGTTGTCGTAAATCTCGATCCGCTTGGGCGGCGCGTCGAGGTCAAAGGCCTCGGCCAGCCCGATCAGCAGCTTCGACTGCGCCGCCCCCTCGGCCATTCTTCGCGCAAGCGATTCCCGCGCATTGCGCGCCGCGTTTTCCACCAGCTCGGCCTTTTCCCCGCGCAGCGGCACCGCCAGCTCGACCTTGCGCCCCGCCCGTTCGCACAAAGCCTCGGCCACCAGATCGGGGTTTTCGACGGCATGGGACAGCAGCACCAACCGTGGCGGCTCTTTGTCATCGTAAAACTGCGTCACAAAGGCTTCCAGAATCTCGGCCTCCTCGGCCCCCGACCCCGTGCGCGGATAGAAATCGCGGTTCCCCCAGCTTTGGTTCGCGCGGATGAAGAACACCTGCACGCAGGCCTGCCCCCCCTCCAGATGCAGCGCGATCACATCCGCCTCGGCCACGCCCTTGGGGTTGATTCCCTGCGCCTGCTGCACATTGGTCAGCGCCCGTATCCGGTCGCGCATCGCGGCCGCCCGCTCGAACTCCATCGCCTCCGATGCCGCCGCCATCGCGGTCGCCAATTCGGCCTGTATCTGCGTTGACTTGCCCGACAGGAACTGCTCGGCATCATGCACCTGCGCGGCATATTCCGCAGGCGTCACCTTGCCGACACAAGGCGCGCTGCACCGCTTGATCTGGTGCAGCAGACAGGGCCGCGTGCGGCTTGCAAACATCGGGTCGCTGCATGTCCGCAACAAAAACACCCGCTGCAACTGGTTCAGCGTCCGGTTCACCGCCCCCGCCGATGCAAACGGCCCAAAGTAACTGCCCTTCTCGCTCCGCTTGCCGCGATGCTTTTTGATCTGCGGAAAGTCATGCTCTTTGCCGATCAGGATATTGGGAAAGCTTTTGTCATCCCGCAGCAGCACGTTGTAACGCGGCTTCAACTGCTTGATCAGGTTCTGCTCCAAAAGCAGCGCCTCGGTTTCCGTCCGCGTCGTCAGAAACATCATCGACGCGGTTTCCGAAATCATCCGCGCGATCCGCCCCGAATGTTGCGCGCTCGGGCGGCTGTAATTCGTCACCCGCGCCTTCAGGTTCCGCGCCTTGCCGACATACAGCACCTCGGCCTTGGCGTTCAGCATCCGGTAAACCCCCGGCGACCCGTCCAGTGACCGCAGATAGGCGTGAATCACCGCATGCCCCGTCGGCACCCGCACGTCCGCAGGGGTCGCTGCCTCGTCTTGTTGCGCGTCTTCAGCCATCGTCCCGAATGCTTTGTCCCATACCCATCGATTCTACTTCCGGCTGCACCGCCCGACCCGCAAGGGCAAGAGAAAAGCTGTCCACCCATTCTGTGGATAACTCCGTGGGCAAGTTTTGCGTTTAGCCGGATTCTCCTTGTTTTTGGCCTGTTTCGCTACGACGCCTAATTTTTAGGCACTTTTACAAGCCATTGTTATGTATAGATATTATTTTCTCTATCGGCCAAAGGACTGAAATTCCTAACAAATCTGTAACACGTCCGTGACCCCGTTAAGCGTAGTGGACAACTTTAGGCTGCCACCCCGTCAACTTTACTCGACACCCATCACATCCGGCGTTTCCCAGCCAAGATGCTGCCCGCCATCCACGGCAATCATCTGCCCCGTCACGGCAGGCGAATCGAGCAAGAACCCCAACGCCGCGACGATATCCGCCTCGCCCGCACCGCGCCCCAGCACCGTGGCCGCCCGCTGTTTGGCGAAGGCCTCGGCGCTTTGCCGCCCCCCGCGCAAGGTCGGCCCCGGCCCGATGCCGTTCACCCGCACGTCAGGTGCCAACCCCTGCGCCGCCGTCTGCGTCAGCGCCCACAACCCCGCTTTGGCCAACGTATAGGTCGAAAATTCCGGCGTCAGCTTCCACACCCGCTGATCGACCATGTTCACCACCAGCCCCTGCGCCAGCGGTTCGCCGTTTTCATCGCCCACCGCCGCCGGAACCTGCGCCGCAAACCCCTGCATCAGCACATAGGGCGCGCGCAGGTTCGATTCCATATGCCGGTCCCAGCTTTGCCGCGTCGCCGTGCCAATCGTGTCATGCTCGAAGATCGAGGCGTTGTTCACCAACACCGTCAGCGGCCCGCCCAATCCGGCTACCGCCCGCGCCACCAGCGCCGCGGTATCCTCCTCGCGGCACAGATCGGCCTGCAAGGCCACCGCCCGCCGCCCCATCGCGGCAATCTCGGCCACCACCGCCTCGGCCTCGTCGCGGCTATGGGCGTAATGCACGGCCACGTCATGCCCGCGCCGCGCCAGATACAGCGCCATCGCACGGCCAAGCCGCTTGCCCGCCCCCGTCACCAATGCCCGCATGGTCAACCCTTCTTGCAGTCGCAGCCTGTCTTGCCGATCAGATAGCGCCCGCACCGCGGACAGCTAGCCGCTTTCGGAAACTGCCGCCGCAAAACACGGCCAACCGATCCGGGCGCAATGGCATTGCCGATCATGCCGATGGCAACCATGACCAGCAGGAAAAAGATCGCTCCCTTTATCACAGCCCGTACCGCGCCCACAGGGCACGCTCCTCGATGCCCTGCAACACCCCGTCGGTCGCCGCCATCCCCAACCGCTGCAACAGGCTGCGCCGTTGGCCCAGCGGCACCAGCCGCACCTTGTCGCCATACAGCGCCTTCAGCTTGGGCACCACATGGGCCACCCCGTCCACCAGCCCCACATCGACAGCCCCTTGCCCGACCCAGATATCGGCATTGAACAGGTCGCTTCCTGCATCCAGCCTTGCCCCGCGCCGCGCCTTGACGTGATCGATGAACGCCTGATGGATCGGCCCCTGCAAGGCGCGCAACCGCTCTACATCCTCCGCCTTCTGCGGCAGGAACGGATCGGCAAAGCTCTTCGACCGCCCCGCCGTCACCACCCGCCGCTCGACCCCCAGCTTCGCCATCGCCTCGGGAAACCCGAACGAAGCGAAAATCACCCCGATCGACCCGACGATCGACGCCGGATCGACCCAGATGTCATCCGCCGCACAGGCCAGCCAATAGCCGCCACTCGCCGCCACATCCTCGACAAAGGCATGGACCGGCACCTGCTTTTCTTCCGCCAGCCGCCGTATCCGCGCCGCGATCAGCGACGACTGCACCGCCGACCCACCGGGCGAGTTGATGACCAGCGCCACCGCAGCAGGCTTGCCCCGCGCAAAGGCCCGCTCGACCAGCGGCGCAAGGCCGGCATCCGACAATCCGCGACTGCCCCCGCCAATCGCGCCCGACAGGCGGATGACAGGCACATAGGCGGGCTTCTTGATAAAGGGGATAAATCGTTTCATCCCCAACAGGTAATTGCCCGCACCCTTGCGGACAAGCACCTTATCGGGTCAGGCTCGTCACATGATCGACAAGCTGGAAATGTTCATCGCCCTTGCCAACGAACGCCACTTCGGCCGCGCGGCCGAGGTGTGCGGCGTGACCCAGCCCACCTTGTCCTCGGCCATCCGCCAGCTTGAAGAGCAACTCGGCGTGCAACTCGTCTTTCGCGGCTCCCGCTTTCAGGGCCTCACCCCCGAAGGCCAGCGCGTCCTCGACTGGGCCCGCCGCATCGCAGGCGACATGCGCGCGCTAAAGGACGAGATGCGGGCGGTGCGCGCGGGCCTGTCCGGCAACATCCGCCTTGGCGTCATCCCCACCGCGCTACCCATGATCGCAGGCCTGACCGGCCCCTTCACCGCCCGCCACCCCAACGTGCGCGTGTCGATCCTGTCGCGCACCAGCGCCGAAATCCTGTCGGGCATCGAACGGCTCGAACTCGACGCAGGCATCACCTATCTCGACAACGAACCGCTTGGTCGCGTGGCGCAAATTCCGCTTTATGCCGAATTCTACCGCCTGCTCTGCGCCGCAGGCAGCCCCTTGGCCGACCGTGAAAGCGTGACATGGGCCGAAGTGGCCGAACAACCGCTCTGCCTGCTCACCTCCGACATGCAGAACCGCCGCATCATCAACCAGCATCTGGCCGAGGTGGGCGCCAGCATCACCCCGCAGATCGAAAGCAATTCCACCATCGCCCTTACCGCCCACGTCATGACAGGCCGTTGGGCCAGCATCGTGCCGCGCGAACTGGCGCTGATGTTCGCGGGCGGCGGCCAGCTTCGCGCCATCCCCATCATCCAGCCCGAGGTGGAACACCTCGTCGGCCTCATCGCCCCGCGCCGCGACCTGCCGACCCCCGTTCTGGCGGCGTTGATCGCAGAAGCCGAACGTTTCGCAAAAGGCGCGGGCGTCTGAAAGGGCGGCCCCGCAGAACCGCCCCTTCCGTCAGAACTTTGCCTGCAACGTGGCCGCAACGCTCAGCGTCCGCGAAGCGCCCCCTGCCGCAGTTTGCCCGCTGATGGCAAGGTTCAGGTCAAGACCCTCCCCCAGGTTCTGCGCCACACCCAACCGGTAACTGACCGCTTCGCTCGCACCGTTCACGCCATCCTGCGCAAAGACCAGCCCCAGCCCGCCGCTATAGCTGACCGGACCCATCGCATTGACGGTCTTATAGCCAAAGTCGAGGCCGAGGCTGCCTTGCGTCAGGTCCGAACTCACCCCCGGGATCAGAATTCCGCTGGCGGTGCGATAGGCATCGCTGCTTTGCGATACCATCGCATACCCAAGGCTTGGCGTCAGCGTCAGCCCGCCAACCTTGTGCGACCCCGACAGCTTGACCATAACAAGGCTGCGGTTCCCGTCGACCTGTGATGCGGGCCGTCCGGTTTCGGTGATCTCGTCCATCGTCCGCCCGGTCAGTGCCCGCATATCCAGATAGATCGGGCTTTGCCCCAACCGCGTCACCAGATAGGGGCCGACCAGCCACCCCGAACCTTCGCCCAGCCCCGCGGCTTGCGTCATCCGCATCGTGTCGATCGTTCCCATCAGGCCAAGCAGCGCATTCGGCCCCAGCTTCACATGCGACCCGAAGCTCAGCTGCGCGTAATGGTCGCGTTCGCCGGTGTCCTGCACCGTACGGCTGCCCGCAATGCGGAACCAGACCGGCCCGTCCCAGCGGAACAGATCGCCATCCCCGCCCATCGACGACACGGTCAACCCTCCGGTGGGTGCTCCATCCGGATCGGTCAACAGCACCGAAAGGTCCGGCTGCGCCATCACCAGCGCCTTCGCCCGCGCCTGCTGCAAATCCCGCACCAGCACTTTCTGCACTTCCGGGTTCTCGCCCGTGACCGTCAGGCTACGCACCACCCGCGGGGCAGCCGACCATGTCGCATCCCCCGCTTGGTCCGCAGCGATGGTGCAGTCACCCACGGCAATCAGGCTGACCTCGCCGCCCAGCGGCGTCACCGAACACGCCCCCCGCGTCAGCGACGTAAAGGTGACCGGCAAACCCGAACTGGCTGTTGCCGTAACCGTAACCGACGCGCCGATAAGCTGTGGTCCCGGATCGGCAAAGGTGATCGTCTGCGCCGCCTTTCCGATCTCGAATGATTGCGTCACCTGCGCCGCCGCCGCCCAGTTGTCATCCCCCGCCTGATCGGCCGTGACCGTGCAGGTGCCCACCGCCTTGACCACGGCGGTATTGCCGCTGACCGTGCACGCCGCCGAGGTGGTGGCAAACACCACAGGCTTGCCCGAAGCCCCCCCCGTTGCGGTCAGGGTGACGGTTTCATCGGGCGTGAACCCGTTGGTATTGGCGGGTTTGCTGAAACTGATCGTCTGCACCCCTTTACCGATGCTGAACGACTGCTGCACCCGCGCCGCGGCACTCCAGTTGCCATCTCCCGCCTGATCGGCATTCACCGTGCAAACCCCCGCCGCGCGGATCGTCGCCGTGGTCCCGCTGACCGTGCAAACCGCAGGCGCGTCCGAAGCAAAGGCCACCGCCAGCCCCGAAGTCGCCGTCCCAACCAGCGAAACCGTCGCATCGGGCACAAACTCTGCCACATCCGCCGGACCCGTAAAGCTGACCGTCTGCACCCCCTTGCCGATGCTGAACGACTGCTGCACCCGCGCCGCCGCGTTCCAGTTGCTGTCCCCCGCCTGATCGGCATTCACCGTGCAAACCCCCGCCGCGCGCAGCGTCGCCACGGCCCCGTTCACCGTGCAGACCGATGGCGTGGCCGAGGTAAAGGCCACCGTAAGCCCCGAGCTTGCCGATCCGGTCATCGTTACCGTCGCGTCGGGCACGAACTCCGCCACATCCAGCGGATCGGTAAAGCGGACCGTCTGCACCCCCAACGGAACGGCGAACGACCTCCGCGCCTGCGGGGCTGGGTTCCAGTCGTCATTTCCCGGCTGATCGGCAGTTACTATGCAAACCCCTGCGGCTAGGACTGTCGCGGTCGTTCCGCTGACCGTGCAGACCGCAGGCGTGGCCGAGCCAAGCGTCACAGGCAAGCCCGATGTCGCTGTTCCACTTAATTGTACCGTTGCATTGGGCGTGTAGGGCGCAACTTCTGGTATGACAGCGGCAGCGTTGACAGTCTGCACCCCGATGCTGACCGCCTGCGCCCCCTTGCCGATGCTGAACGACTGCTGCACCCGCGCTGCCGCGTTCCAGTTGCTGTCCCCCGCCTGATCGGCATTCACCGTACAAACCCCCGCCGCGCGGATCGTCGCCGTGGCCCCGCTGACCGTGCAGACCGATGGCGTGGCCGAGGCAAAGACCACCGCCAACCCCGAGGTTGCAGAACCGCTCAGCGCGACCGTGGCATCGGGCACAAAGGCCGCTATATCCGCCGGATCGGTGAAGCTGATGGCCTGGAAGCCAAGCCCGATGCTGAACGAGTGCTGCACCTGCGTCGCCGGCTTCCAGTCGTCGTTCCCCGGCTGATCGACAGTCACCGTGCAAATGCCAGCAGAGATGACCGTAAGCGTCGTTCCGCTGACCGTGCAGACGGACGGCGTGGACGAGCCGAACGTCACCGGCAAACCAGCGTCCGAGAACCCGGTCAGAGTCAAGGTTTCGTTAGGGCTGAAGTTTCTCGGTTGCAGGTTCGACTTGTCGATACCGAGTCCTTGCACCCCCTTGCCGATGTTGAACGACTGCTGCACCCGCGCCGCCGCGTTCCAGTTGCTGTCGCCCGCCTGATCGGCATTCACCGTGCAGACCCCCGCCGCGCGGATCGTCGCCGTGCTGCCGTTGACGTTACACACCGAAGGCGTCGATGTCGTAAACGCCACCGCCAACCCCGAAGTTGCCGACCCGCTCAGCCCGACCGTCGCATCGGGCACGAACTCCGCCACATCCAGCGGATCGGTAAAGCTGACCGTCTGCACCCCCTTGCCGATGCTGAACGACTGCTGCACCCGCGCCGCCGCGTTCCAGTTGCTGTCGCCCGCCTGATCGGCGTTCACGGTGCAAATCCCCGCCGAGCGGATCGTCGCCGTGCCGCCGCTGACCGTGCAGACCGAGGGCGTGGTCGAGGAAAAGGCGACCGTGAGCCCCGAGGTAGCCGATCCGCTCAGCGCCACCGCCGCATCGGGCACGAAGGCCGCTATATCCGCCGGATCGGTGAAGCTGATGGTCTGGACGCCCAATGTAATGCCGAAGTTGGATATCACCTGTTGCCCTGCGTTCCAGTTTTCATCCCCCGGCTGATCGACAGTCACCGTGCAAAGGCCCACAGAGATGACCGTAAGAGTCGCTTCGTTGTCCGTCGTTGCACCGACCGTGCAGACCAAAGGCGTGGCGGAGCCAAGCGTCACAGGCAAAACAGCCTCAGAGAATCCAGAAACGGTTAGGGTTGCGTTAGGACTGAAGTTTCTCGTTTCTATCGGGCTTATGCCGAGTCGTTGCACCCCCTTGCCGATGCTGAACGACTGCTGCACCCGCGGTGCCGCGTTCCATAACGGGTTCCCCGCCTGATCGGCATTCACCGTGCAGACACCCACCGCGATATACCTGACGGTCGCACCGCTGACCGTGCAGACCAGCGGCGTGGCCGAAGTGAACGCCACCCCCAGACCCGAGGTCGCCGAACCGCTCAGCGCAAATGTCGATTGGGCCAGGTTGGGCGTGAACGCCGCCACATCCGCCGGATCGGTGAAGGTGATCGTCTGATTGCCCCTCGCGACATCCAGCGTCAGCGTCGCCGTACCGGTAAAGGGCGGGTTCGAGGCGTCGGTTACCGTGACTTGGACCGTTTGGGTGCCAGCCACCGAGGGCGTTCCCGTCACCTGACCCGTCGAGCTGATCGACAGGCCGGGCGGCAGACCCATTGCCGAATCCACGGTATACGGCTCCTTCCCCCCCGACAGGACGACGGAAAAGGGCGTCACCGCACTGTTGAACACACCATTCGCCCCCGGTGCCGTGGCGCTGAACACGGGGTCACCGATGGTGACGGTCACGACCGCCCAATCCGACTTGCCAAAGTCGTTCTCGGCATAAAGCCGGAAGCTATCGCTGCCGCGCACGCCCCTTGGCGCCGTATAGCTGACCTGCCCAAGGGCGTTCACGCTCAGCGTCGCACCCTTGGAACTGCTTGGGTCGATGGTCCAGCTTGTCGGCGATCCGGTCACCGCGCCTCGCGTCGCCGCGTCGATGGTGACCGGCGTGTCCGATCCGCTGTTGTAGGGCACCGGCACGTTATGGGCAAAGCTTGTCAGCGTGGGCGGCTCGCCAAAGGTGAAATCATCCGCCGCCGTATTGGCGCTGGTCCCGTAGGGCGTGGTCACCGAAACATCCACCACGCCTTCGGCGCTGCCAATTGCCGTCACCTCAATTTCCGTTGCGCTGACCGAGGTGATGGCGGCCGGATCAGATCCGAACATGACCAAGGTGGCATCCGTCAGGTTCCGGCCTGAAATGGTGACAATATGGACGACGTTCGCAATCGAACGGTTTGGCGAAAGGCCGGTGATCACCGGCGGCGGGACATAGGTGAAATCGTCGGCCGGGGTATCCGCCGAGGTGCCGAAATCCGTTGAAACCGAGATGCTGACCTTACCGCTGCCTGCAGGGGTCGTGATGGTAATCCGGCCATCATCTTGGACAATGGGGCCGCTGACAACAGTGCCACCCACCCGCACGATCAGGCCCGATTGGCTGAAACCGCTGCCAAAGACGTTGACTGTCGTTCCGCCCGCCTCGCGCGCGGCGTCTCGGTCGATACCGGTGATCGTGGGGGGCGCAATATAGTTGAAGTCGATACTTGGCGAACCTGCACTGGTTCCACCCGCCGTCGTCACCTGCACCAGCGCCAGACCGCTGCTCCCCGCCGGGCTTGTGACGGTGAGCGTGGTCGAATCGACCACCGTGACGTTCGTTCCCGCCGCCGAGCCAAACGTGACCGTCGGCGTTCCGACGAAATTGGTGCCACGCAGGGTAACGGTGGTCCCGCCCGCCGTTCCGCCCGAACTTGGGCTGACCGAAGAAACCGTCGGCACGGGCGGGTTGACGGCCAGCAGAAAGGTGCTCGTCACGCTCGCGCCTGCATCGTCCGTCAAGGTCACCGTATAGGTCGTCTGTGGGCTGACCGCACTCGGCGTGCCTGTGATCCGTCCGGTTCTCGTGACCAGACTAAGCCCCGCAGGCAGGGCCGGGCTGATCGACCAAGTGTAAGGCGAGGTGCCGCTAGACGCAGTGAGCGGCGCGAAAAGGGTGACCGGAGTGCCCATGACAAGGGCGTTCGGCGTGGTCGCGTTCCCCCCGGAATAGCCCAACTGCGGCAGTCCGTTCATCAACACCGACGCGGGCGTGGCCGTGACGGCCGCAGCCGCCCCCCCGCCCGACAGGGTGAACACGGGTTGAAAGCCGCTTGAGGCACCTGCGCCCACCACATTCAGCGTCAGCGTATTGCCATTCGTTCCCGCCGCGATCGATGTCGTGCTGGTACAGGTGACATCCTGCCCCGATACACCGCAACTCCACCCCGTCCCGCTGCTCGAACTCAAGCCCGCGAAGTTGGGCAGCGTGGTCGTCACCGTCAGCGTCCCCGAAGTCGCCGTGACGGTGGCCGAAGGCGTCAAGGTATAGCCAAAGGGACGGCCCACGGTCGTCCGAATCACATCCGGGGCCGCCGTCAGCCCGAGAACCGGCGTAACCGCGGTGCGCGTGTTGACGAGTTGAGTGTTGGTCTGGCCCGAAAGGGCCACTTCCCATTCATAGCGCGTGCCGTTCAACGTCCCGCGCCACTTGATGCCGATATATGTCGCGGCCGCAAACGACGCGGAATCGGGCGCGCGTTGGCTGACGATGGTGACATCGGTGATCCCGCATAAACTCTGCAATCGGGAGGCATCAATTGTCCGGGGGTAGGTAAACAAAGAGCGGCTGCTAAACACTGTGTTTGTAGCGGAATAGTCTGTGTTGCCGTCCCAAAAATAGATGGCAGCATCGTTAGGATTGAAGAAATCATACGTGAAATAGCAGCCTAATCCAATCGGATAGGCTGCAGGCCAATCCGAAATAGACCCCCCGAAGGCCTCGGCCTTGCCGGCCATTCCCAGACTGCCGCCAGCGACCACCGCCAACGCACACGCAAACTTCGACGCCCGGTCGATACCGGCACGGATTGCGGAATACCACATCACTCACTACTCCGAACACGCCGCCCGAAAGCCTGAACGTACAGCGGCAACACGCACAAACACGCCGAAAAGCTTTGGTAGGCCTTGATGCAAAGTCAACACGCCCCGCCACGCCCGCCCGCCCGTGACCGCTGCGCTGTGTCGTTCGACACTATAGAGCGCGTCTATCAAACAACGGGAAATCGATATTGATTCCCCTATCGTTCCGCGTCATCACCAACCCATCAGACAAAGGGCCGCCCATGACGCTTTCCTCGACCGAAATCCTCGCCAGAACCGGGGAAATCCTGACCGCCCATGACGGCCTCGAAGGCCCGCTTCTGCCGATCCTGCACGCCATTCAGGCCCAGTTCGGCTATGTCCCGCGCGATACGCTGCCCGTCATCGCCAAACACCTGAACCTGTCCAAGGCCGAAGTGCATGGCGTCATGTCCTTCTACCACGACTTCCGCGAAGACCCCGCAGGCCGCCACGTCCTGAAACTCTGCCGGGCCGAGGCGTGTCAGGCCATGGGTGGCGACCGCATCGCCGCCTACGCCCAGAAATCACTCGGCATCGAATGGCACGAAACCACCCGTGACGGGCAGGTGACGCTGGAACCCATCTTCTGCCTTGGCCTCTGCGCCTGCGCCCCCGCCGCCATGATCGACGGCAAACTGGTGGGCCGCGTCGACGAAACGCGCCTCGACACCATCATCGCAGGGGTCCGCTGATATGAAGATCTACGTCCCCCGCGACGCCGCCGCCCGCGCCCTCGGTGCCGATGAAGTCGTCAACGCCCTCACAATCGAGGCGCAAAAGCGCGGCCTCACCGTCGAAATCATCCGCAACGGATCACGCGGCATGGTCTGGCTCGAACCGCTGGTCGAGGTTGTCACCGACGCTGGCCGTATGGCCTTTGGCCCGATGACCACAGCCGATGTCGCGCAAATCTTCGACGGCGGCCCCCTTGCCCTCGGCCCGACCGACGCCCTGCCGTGGATGGCGCAGCAAACCCGCCTCACCTTTGCCCGCGTCGGCCTGATCGACCCGCTGTCGCTCGCCGATTACGAAGCCCACGGCGGCCTTTCCGGCCTGCGCCGCGCCCTGTCGCTCGACAGCGCCGCCATCGTGAAAGAAGTCACCGATAGCGGCCTGCGTGGCCGTGGCGGCGCTGGCTTCCCCACGGGCATCAAGTGGAACACGGTCGCCCAAGCGAAAGCCGACCAGAAATACATCGTCTGCAACGCCGACGAAGGCGATAGCGGCACCTTTGCCGACCGCATGCTGATGGAGGGTGACCCCCTCACCCTGATCGAAGGCATGGTCATCGCGGGTCTCGCCACGGGGGCCACCAAAGGCTACGTCTACATCCGCAGCGAATACCCCGACGCGATCGAGGTGATGTCCGCCGCCGTCGAAATCGCCCGCCGCGCAGGCATCCTCGGCACCTCCATCCTCGGCACCCCCCACGCCTTCGACATGGAAGTCCGCGTCGGCGCAGGGGCCTATGTCTGCGGCGAGGAAACCAGCCTTCTCAACTCGCTCGAAGGCAAACGCGGCGTCGTCCGCGCCAAACCGCCGCTGCCCGCGCTGCAAGGCTTCCTTAGCCGCCCCACGGTGGTCAACAACGTCATCTCGCTCGCCACCGTCCCCGTCATCTTCGAACGGGGTGCCGCCTTCTACAAAGACTTCGGCCTTGGCCGCTCGCGCGGCACCATCCCGTTGCAAATCGCCGGAAACGTCAAACACGGCGGGTTGTTCGAGGTCGCCTTCGGCCTCACCCTCGGCCAGATCGTCGACACCATCGGCGGCGGTACCGCCACGGGTCGGCCCGTGAAAGCGGTGCAGGTCGGCGGCCCCCTCGGCGCCTATTTCCCGCGCGACCTGTTCGACACCCCCTTCGGGTATGAGGAATTCGGCGCGAAAGAGGGGCTGATCGGCCACGCCGGCCTTGTCATCTTCGACGACTCTGCCGACATGCTGAAACAGGCCCGCTTCGCCATGGAGTTCTGCGCCATCGAATCCTGCGGCAAATGCACCCCCTGCCGCATCGGCGCGGTGCGCGGCACCGAAACCATCGACCGCATCGCCAAGGGCGACGCCGCCGCCATCCCGCTGCTCACCGACCTGTGCTCTACCATGAAATCCGGCTCGCTTTGTGCGCTGGGCGGTTTCACCCCGTATCCGGTCCTGTCGGCCCTCACCCACTTCCCTGACGACTTCGCGCCCATGAAGGAAGCCGCCGAATGAAAGACTTCATCATCCCCGACCGCGATTTCGGCACCCCTGCCGCAAAATCGAAAACCATGGTCACCCTCACCATCGACGGCTTCGACATCACTGTGCCCGAAGGCACCTCGATCATGCGCGCCGCCGCCGAAATCGGGATCACCGTCCCGAAGCTCTGCGCCACCGACAGCATCGACGCCTTCGGTTCCTGCCGCCTGTGCCTTGTCGAGATCGAGGGTCGCAACGGCACCCCCGCCTCCTGCACCACCCCCGTGGCCCCGGGGCTAAAGGTCCACACCCAGAACGCCAAGCTCAAACAACTCCGCCGTGGCGTGATGGAGCTTTACATCTCCGACCACCCGCTCGATTGCCTCACCTGCTCGGCCAACGGCGATTGCGAATTGCAGGATATGGCCGGTGCCGTCGGCCTGCGCGATGTGCGCTATGAAGCCGTCGATACCCACTTCAAAGTCAAGAACAACTCGGGCGAGGCGAATCCCCAATACCTGCCCAAAGACGACTCAAACCCCTACTTCTCCTACGACCCCGCCAAATGCATCGTCTGCTCCCGCTGCGTCCGCGCCTGCGAGGAAGTGCAAGGCACCTTCGCGCTCACCATCGAAGGCCGCGGGTTCGATAGCCGCGTCTCCTTCGGTGCCAAAACCGATACCGCCCTCACCTCCGATTGCGTCTCGTGCGGCGCTTGCGTGCAGGCTTGCCCCACCGCCACCCTGCAGGAAAAGTCGATCATCGAGATCGGCACCCCCGAACGGTCCGTCATCACCACCTGCGCCTATTGCGGCGTCGGTTGCAGCTTCAAGGCCGAAATGCGCGGCGACGAACTGGTCCGCATGACCCCCTACAAGCACGGCAAGGCCAACCGTGGCCATAGCTGCGTCAAGGGCCGCTTCGCCTATGGCTACGCCAGCCACAAAGACCGCATCCTGTCGCCCATGGTCCGCGACAGCATCAACGACCCGTGGCAAGAAGTCTCGTGGTCCGAAGCGATGGAATTCGCCGCCAACCGCATGAAGGGCATCATCGACAAGCACGGCCGCCATTCCGTCGGCGTCATCACCTCGTCACGCTGCACGAATGAGGAAACCTACCTCGTCCAGAAACTCACCCGCGCGGTCTTCCTCAACAACAACACCGACACCTGCGCCCGCGTCTGCCATTCGCCCACCGGCTACGGCTTGGGCCAGACCTTCGGCACCAGCGCCGGAACCCAAGACTTCGATAGCGTCGAACACACCGATGTCGTCATCCTGATCGGCGCGAACCCGACCGATGGCCACCCCGTCTTTGCCAGCCGCCTGAAAAAGCGCCTGCGTGCCGGTGCGAAACTGGTCGTCGTCGACCCGCGCCGCATCGACCTTGTCGATGGCCCGCACATCAAAGCATCGCACCACCTGCAACTCACCCCCGGCACCAACGTGGCCGTTGTGACCGCACTCGCCCACACCATCGTGACCGAAGGCCTGTTTGACGAATCCTTCATCCGCGACCGTTGCGACTGGGATGAATTCCAGGACTACGCCGAATTCGTCAGCGACCCGCGCCACTCGCCCGAGGCGACCCAGCTCCTCACCGGCGTCCCCGCCGATGAACTGCGCGCCGCGGCCCGCCTGTTCGCCCGTGGCGGCAACGGGGCCATCTACTACGGCCTCGGCGTCACCGAACATTCCCAAGGGTCCACCACCGTCATCGGCATCGCCAACCTTGCCATGCTCACCGGCAACGTCGGCCGTCCCGGCGTGGGCGTGAACCCCCTGCGCGGCCAGAACAATGTGCAGGGCTCCTGCGACATGGGCAGCTTCCCGCACGAACTGCCGGGCTACCGCCACGTCAAGAACGATGCCGTCCGCGATGTCTTCGAATCGCTCTGGGGCGTGAAAATTGACAACGAACCCGGCCTTCGCATCCCCAACATGCTCGACGCCGCGGTCGAAGGCACCTTCAAGGGCCTCTATTGCCAGGGCGAAGATATCCTGCAATCCGACCCCGACACCAAACACGTCGCAGCCGGCCTTGCCGCGATGGATTGCGTCATCGTCCACGACCTCTTCCTGAACGAGACCGCCAATTACGCCCACGTCTTCTTCCCCGGTTCCTCCTTCCTTGAAAAAGACGGCACCTTCACCAACGCCGAACGCCGCATCAACCGCGTCCGCAAGGTGATGGCCCCCAAGCAAGGCTACGCCGATTGGGAAGTGACCCAGATGTTCGCGCAAGCCATGGGCGCCAACTGGGCCTACACCCACCCGTCGCAGATCATGGACGAAATCGCCATGCTCACGCCCTCCTTCGCGGGCGTGTCCTACGAAAAGCTGGAAACCATGGGCTCGGTCCAATGGCCCTGCAACGAAAAGGCCCCCGAAGGCACGCCGCTGATGCACATCGACGGTTTCGTGCGCGGCAAAGGCAAATTCATCGTCACCGAATATATCGCGACCGATGAAAAAACCGGTCCCCGCTTCCCGCTTCTGCTCACCACGGGGCGGATCCTGTCGCAATACAACGTCGGCGCACAGACCCGCCGCACCGACAACGTGGTGTGGCACGACCAAGACGTGCTTGAAATCCACCCGCACGATGCCGAACTGCGCGGCGTGCGCGATGGGCAATTCGTCAAACTGGCCAGCCGCTCGGGTGAAACCGCGCTCATGGCCAAAATCACCGACCGCGTGTCACCGGGTGTCGTCTACACCACCTTCCACCACCCCGACACTCAGGCCAACGTCATCACCACCGACTTCTCCGACTGGGCCACCAACTGCCCCGAATACAAGGTGACGGCGGTTCAGGTATCGCCCTCCAACGGCCCGACCGAATGGCAGACGGAATACAACACGCAGGCCGCGAATTCGCGCCGCATCCTCGCGGCCGAATGATGGACAGCGTCCGCCGCCTCCCGCGCCTGTCTTTCGGCGCTGACGGAATCGCGCAGGGGGTCCGCCCCCTGCCGTCCGAGGTGGCGGTCGCCCTGTCGTTCAACGGCTCGACCCAAGCCGTGATGATGGCAACCCCGTCCGACCTGACCGATTTCGCCTATGGCTTCGCCCTGACCGAAGGCATCGCTACCCCCGACCAGATAGAATCCGTCGAAACCGTCGAAACCCCCAAGGGCATCGACCTGCAAATCTGGCTCGCCTCCGATGCCGAAGACCGCCTCAAAACCCGCCGCCGCACCATGGCTGGCCCCGTCGGCTGTGGACTTTGCGGCATCGACAGCATCGAACAGGCGGTCCGCGCCGTGCCGCACGTGGCCCCGTCCGCCTTTCGCATGTCACCCGACCAAGTGAACGCCGCCGTAGCCTCGCTCACCGCCCAACAACCCCTGCACGATATCACCCGCGCCGCCCATTGCGCCGCCTACTGGACGCCCGCAGGCATCTTCGCCGCGCGTGAAGATGTCGGTCGCCACAACGCGCTCGACAAACTCGTCGGCCACGTGGTCCGCCATGGCCGCCCGCAGGGCGCGGTCATCCTCACCTCCCGTGTGTCCATCGACATGGTGCAAAAGGTCGCCACCCTCGGCGCGCCCGTCCTCATCGCCGTCTCGGCCCCCACCGCAACGGCGGTAGACTTGGCCGAGGAAGCAGGCATCACCCTCATCGCCCTCGCCCGTTCCGACAGGTTCGAGGTGTTCACCCATTCCGACAGACTGACAAAGGCCGCCCATGTCCGCTAACACCGATGCCAAACTGGTCTACATGGCCAACCAGATCGCCCAGTTCATGGAATCCAAACCCCACGCCGAAGGCGTCGAACTCACCGCCTCGCACATCAACGATTTCTGGGAGCCGCGCATGCGCTCCAAATTCTTCGCCCTGATCGACGCAGGCGCAGCAGGCTTTCGCCCGCTCGTTCTGGAAGCAGCCCCGAAAATCCGCCGCCCCGTCCAAGCCTGAAGGCTTCGTTAAGCCAGCGATTCCGGCGTCTGCATCACCTGTGCATCGGTCGTGCATTGCGGGTCGCGGTAGGCATGAACCCCGCCTTGCCAATCCGTAATGCGCCATTCTCCCGCAGCGCCACCCGCCACCACATAATCCGGATTGATCGGCACCTTGCCAAAACCGCCCGGAATATCAATCACATAAGTCGGCAGCAGCACCCCCGCCAACCGCCCGCGCAACCCGCGCATCAGCGCCATGCCCTCGGCTATCGAGGTGCGGAAATGCGAAACCCCCTTCGCAAGGTCGCAATGGTGCAGGTAATAGGGCTTCACCCCGCAGCGCATCATCTCGCGGAACAATTCTTCCAGCGCAGGCAGGGAATCATTCACCCCGCGCAGCAGAACCGATTGGGAAAGCAGCATAATCCCCGCACGCCCCAGCGCCCGCAACCCCGCCCGCGCCGCATCGGTGAACTCGGCCGCATGGTTCGCATGCAGCACCAGAACCACCGTTAACCGCGTTTCCAGCGCCGAAACCATCGCCGCAGTCACCCGTTCCGGCGTCACCACCGGCACCCGCGTGTGTATCCGCAGCGTATCGACCGAAGGAATAGCCCCGATCCGCGCCACCAAGTCCTTGATTCGACGTGGTGAAAGCACCAACGGGTCACCCCCCGTCAAAATCACTTCGCGGATCGCCGGATTAACCGCCACGTAATCCAATGCCGCTATGATCTCGGCTTGGCTCAGATGTCCCTCGTCACCCACCGCCTCGCGCCGAAAACAGAAACGGCAATAAACCTCGCAGGTCTTCGTCACATGCAGGATCACGCGGTCGGGGTAACGATGCGTTAACCCTTTGACGGGGCTATGAACCGCATCGCCAATCGGGTCGCCCATCTCGTCGGGCTTGATGTCAAGCTCTTGAACTGACGGGATAAATTGCCGCGCCACCGCATCATCACGGTCCGCAATCGCCCCCTGCATCGCGCCCGAAATCCGGATACGGAACGCCTGCTCCACCGGCAGCAGGGCAGGGGCCTCGGTGCCACCCACCAGACCCCGCGCCACCAGATCGTCCAAGGATACCGCCGCCTTCATCCCCGCGCCCTAGCAAGCGCCGCCCCAAAGAACAAGGCCGCCCGAAAGGGGCGGCCTTTTTTCCAGCAATCCCAAAGGCTTCACGCTTCGGGAATCAATATCTCGCGCTTGCCCACATGGTTGGCTTTCGTGACGACATACTGTTCTTCCATCTGCTCGACCAACCGCGCAGCCTTGTTGTAACCGATTCCCAACTTGCGCTGGATATAGCTGGTCGAACACTTCCGGTCCTTGGCCACGATGGCAACCGCCTGATCGTAAAGGGCATCGTCGCCCCCCTCGCCACCGCCAAGGCCCAGCACCATGTCGATGTCGTCGGCCTTGTCGTCCTCGACCCCCTCGACCACGCCCGACATATAGGCGGGCGGCCCGAAGCTCTTGAGATGGTTGACGATTTCCTCGACCTCTTCATCCGAAACGAAAGGCCCGTGGATACGCGTGATCTTGGCCCCGCCCGCCATGTAAAGCATGTCGCCCATGCCCAACAACTGCTCGGCCCCCTGTTCGCCAAGGATCGTCCGGCTGTCGATCTTGCTGGTAACCTGAAACGAAATCCGCGTCGGAAAATTCGCCTTGATGGTCCCTGTAATGACATCGACCGAAGGCCGCTGCGTCGCCATGATCAGGTGGATCCCGCTCGCCCGCGCCATCTGCGCCAGCCGTTGGATACAGGCTTCGATCTCTTTTCCCGCCACCATCATAAGATCGGCCATTTCGTCAACGATCACAACGATATAGGGCAGGGCCACCGGCGCGAATTCATCCGTCTCGAACACCGGCTCGCCGGTATCGTCGTCAAATCCCGTCTGGATCGTGCGCTTGAACATCTCGCCCTTGGCCAGCGCCTCGCGCACCCGCCCGTTGTAGCCTTCGATGTTGCGAACGCCCATCTTCGACATCTTGCGATAGCGTTCCTCCATCTCGCCCACGACCCATTTCAGGGCCACGACCGCCTTCTTCGGGTCGGTCACCACGGGCGAAAGCAGATGCGGAATCCCGTCGTAAACCGACAGTTCCAGCATCTTCGGGTCGATCATGATCAACCGGCATTCTTCCGGCGACAGCTTGTAAAGCAACGACAAAATCATCGTGTTGATGGCAACCGACTTGCCCGAACCCGTGGTCCCGGCAATCAGCAGGTGGGGCATCTTGGCAAGGTTCGCCACGATCGGCTCCCCCCCGATATCCTTGCCCAGCGCCAGCGGCAGCCGCATGTTCGAATCGCCAAAGTCCCGCGCCGACAAAATCTCGCGCAGCACGACTTTTTCCCTGACGGCGTTGGGCAATTCGATCCCGATCACCGTCCGCCCCGGCACCGTCGACACCCGCGCCGACAGCGCCGACATCGACCGCGCGATGTCATCGGCCAGCCCTATGACACGGCTCGCCTTCAACCCCGGCGCAGGCTCCAGTTCATACATCGTCACCACCGGACCGGGCCGTACCGAAACGATCTCGCCCTTCACCCCATAGTCATCCAGCACCGATTCGAGCATCCGCGCATTTTCTTCCAGCGCCTCGTCCGAAAGCGCGTGCCGCGTCACCCCCTCGGGCGATGACAACAACGACAGCGGCGGCAATTCATAAGCGGGGGCCGGATCGTCAAAGCGCAATTTCGGCTGCGATTCGGCCATCGCCTGACGCGACGGCGCGACCGGCTTTTTCATGCCATGCTGCACCACCGTCCGCCGCTCGGCCGCACCCAAACGTGGCAGCATCGGCGGGGCAGGGGGGTAATCCGCCTCGTCCAGATCATCGGCTTCCATATCCGACCCGTCGACCTGTCCGGCGCGGAACATGTTGTCTTCTGCAAGTCCGGGCACCTCCAGCGGGTGCACAGGCGGTTGCGCCGGGGCCCGCTCGGCCGCTGGTAGCGCAAAGGCCGCCGCGCGCGATGCGGTCAGCGGCGGTTCTGCCACACGGCGCGGTGCGGTATCGGCCACCAAAGTGACCGGCCGGTTCGGCCGCAGCACGGCAGGCTCGCGCCGCCCCATGGCCGTCTGCGTCACGCTGACCGGTCCGTTCGGATTGCGGATGCGCGATTTGATCACATCGGAAATCCGCGCCTTGATCCGGTCTTCGTCGGGCCGCATCTCGTCATCGAACGCCAGCGGCGACGGCTCGATCAATTCAGGCTCCGGTTCCACCGCCCGACGCATCAGCCCCGGCATGCGTGCCAGAATGCCTGTCTTTTCCTTCGGTTGCGCGTAATGCGGGGCCTCGGCCAAGGTTGCCGCATAACGCGGATCGGCCCGCAACTGCCGCGGGCGGCCCCATTCGGCCTGCGTTTCGTTCTGCGCTTCGATTGCAGGCTCGCCCCTGTGGCGCGTGGCGCGGTCGTCGGTGCGCCGCGGATCGGCCAGCGCCGCCCGCCGCCGCTCTTGCATCACTGCCGCCGCCCGCGCCGTGCTTTGCGCACCCCGTCCGGCAAAGGTCAGGATCGCAGAATAGCAGATCACCGAACCGACCATCAGAAACCGCAGTACGATGGCCACCTCGCGCCGGTCGAACCCCGTCACGAACAGCATCATCGCCAGCACGCCAAAGCCCATCGCCAGCGACACCAGCTTGATGCCAAAGCCCGCGCTTCCCGGAACCATCCCGATCAACGCCCCCAGCACCGTATCGCCGAACAGCCCGCCCAAACCAAACGAATGTGGCCAGTCCGCCCCCGGCACCAACGACGCCGCGTAAACCGAAGTCATGGCCACCGCGATCACCGCAAAGACAATCCGCCCAAGCGCCCGCTCGGCCCCGCGGTGCAGGGTGAAGCGCAAGCCCCACGCCGCCAAGATCACCGGAATCGACCAGACACCCTTGCCGCCGATGATGATCAGCGTTGACGCCATCGCCGCACCAAACCGCCCGAGCAGGTTCTTGGCCGGTTCTTCCGTCGCCACCATCCAACCCGGGTCTTCGGGCGAATAGCTCCACAGCATCAGCGCAAACAGCAACGCCATACCGACCAGCACGATGCCGATAAGCTCGCGCCCCCGCCGTTCCAGCATCGCCTGCATGTTCTGGTCCAAAAGCGGATCACGCTGCCGTGCCTGATAGGATGCCATCTTGCCCGTCCCTTACCCGTACAGACAGTCGCGAAGCCGGATAAGCCCGCGCTGCATTTCGTCTTTGGGTGCCACAAGGGCGACCCTGATATATCCCTTGCCGGGGTTGTCGCCCCCGACCGCACGCGACAGATAGGCACCGGGCAGAACCCGCACCCCCGCCGCCTGCCACAGCTTCAACGCCGCCGCCTCGCCATCATCGACCGGCAGCCAAAGGAAGAACCCCCCATCGGGGTTCGAAAACCCCTGCACACCGGCGAAAATTTCGTCCGCAAGGCGGAATTTGTCCTGATACAAGCCCAGATTTTCCACCACATGCGCCTCGTCGGCCCAAGCTCGCTCGCTCACCCTTTGCACCGGCAAGGGCAGCGGAGCACCCGCAAAAGACCGCAACTGCCGGATACGGGCGATGCTTTCCGCACCCCCCGCCACGAACCCCGACCGCAGCCCCGGCAGGTTTGACCGCTTCGACAGCGAATGGAACACGCACACACGCTCGGGGTCGGCCCCGATCTCGGCGGCCACCTGCAACGCACCGGGCGGCGGGGCCAGACGCCAGATTTCCGAATAGCACTCATCGGCAAACACGCGGAAATCATGCGTCTCGGCCAGCAGCAGCAACGTCGCCCAATACTCGCGCGATGCCACCGCTCCCTGCGGATTCGCTGGCGAACACAGATAAGCAATCGCCACGCGATCCAGCACCTCGGCGGGCAGCGAGGCGTAATCGGGCAAGAACCCCGTCGCCGCCGTTGCGGGCACATAGACAGGCTCTGCCCCCATCGCCAAGGCGGCCACGGCATAGACCTGATAGAACGGGTTGGGCATCAGCACCACGGGCCGCTTGCCGTTCTTCGTTTCGGGGCAAAGCGCCACGGCGGCATTGAACAGCCCCTCGCGCGTGCCGTTCAGCACCATCAACCGCTCTTCGCCGATATCGACGCCATAGCGCCGCCCCAGCCAGCCCGAAATCGCCTCCAGCAATTCGGGCGTGCCGTCGTTGGGCGGATAGACCGCAAAGCCGCCGATATTGGCCGCCATCACCTCGGCCACGAAACCGGGCATCGGGTGGCGCGGCTCGCCGATGGTCATGGCAACGGGTTCGGCCCCCGGCTTGTGGGAGTCGAGCAATTTCCGCAAACGCGGAAATGCATAATCCGGCAGGCTTTGAAACCGCTCAGGAAACGCCATACATGCCTCATAATCCGGAGTCGTATCGCCCCGTTTGAACCGCACGATAGCCAAGACGGCTGCGCCGGTCCAGAAAAAGGCTTCTTCCCCCGCAACTTGAAGGCACGATTTGTGTCTTTTGCGCCCGAAACCTGACCTAGCGCAGCGCCCTTTCGGCAGCGCAGCCCAGACGCAGCAGCCGTTCTTCTTCCATCGGCCCCGCCATCAGGCAAACCCCGCAACTCGGCTCGATGGTCGGCAGCGTCAGGGCACACAGCCCCATCAGGTTGCCGATCCGCGTATTGCGCAGCGCCAGCAGGTTTTCCGTCGCGTAATACCGGTCGTCCTCGACCAGACGCGCCGCGTTCGGTGGCAATATCGGTGACGTGGGCACCAGCACGGCATCATAGCCTGCCACCCGCTCGGCATAGGCGCGGCGCAATTGCTCCAACCGCCGCCACGCCGCCACATATTCCGGCGCCGAAACATCTTCGCCCGACCTAAAGCGTTCCAGTATACGCGGATACATCTTTTCCGGCGCCTTCTCGATCGTATCGCGCCAGATGCCATATGCCTCGGTCGCGAACAGCACCCCCGCCAGCGCCATGGCCTCGGCCACTTCCGGCACCTTGGCCCGTTCGATCCGCGCCCCCGCCCCGCTGAACCGGCTGACTGCATCGTCGAACCCGCGCTCCGGCCCCTCGCGCAGATCGTCCAGCGCCACGGTTTCCAGCACCAGAAACCGCGCCCCCGCCAAACTTGCCCCGCTCAGGTCGGTTGGCCGGTTTCCCTCCATCGCAGCCAGCAACAGCGCGCAATCCTCGACCGATTTCGCCAGCGGCCCCACCGTATCGAACCGCTCGCACAGCGGCACCACGCCGCGCAGCGACAACCGCCCCGATGTGGTCTTCAACCCAACCAGATCGTTCCACGCCGCCGGTATTCGCACCGATCCGCCGGTATCCGACCCGATCGCCGCAGGGGCCAGCCCGTAAGCCACCGAAGCCGCCGCCCCCGATGACGAACCGCCCGCCACCGCCTCCTCGTCGTTGATGCAGGGCGGCGTTTCGGTCACGGGGTTCAACCCCAGCCCCGAAAAGGCCAACTCGCTCATATGCGTCTTGCCCAGACAGACCAGCCCGCCCTGCGTGGCCACCGACAAGACCTCGGCGTCGCGTCGCGGAATGCGGTTGCGCAGCAGCGCCGATCCGGCCTCGGTCGCCACATCCGCCGTGTCGAACAGGTCTTTCCAGCTGATCGGCACCCCGTCCAGCAGCCCGTGCCGCCACCCACGCCGCGCCCGTGTGGTCGCCGCCATCGCCTCGGCCCGCGCCCGCGCTACCGTGGTGCGGGCAAAGATGCGCTCGGCCAAAGGATGCGCCGCGATTGTATCAAGAAACAGCTCGGTCAGATCGACGGGGTTGATCCGCCCCGCCCCGATCTCGCGCCCCAATTCGGCGGCCCTCATGTTCAGCCAAGTCCTGCTCATCCGCGCCCCCGTGCTTTGCCCGAACGGTAGCGGCAGAGCGGCGCATGGACAATCCCGCCCGCGCGACCATATTCACGGCTATGGAACACGACGCCGACATCCTCATCGCGGGCGGCGGGCTGAACGGCCCCGCCTTGGCACTTGCCCTTGCGGGGGCGGGCCTTTCCGTCACCGTGATCGACTCGCGCCCCGCCCCCGCCCGCGCCGAAGCGGGCTTTGACGGTCGCGCCTATGCGCTGGCCATCGCCTCGCGCCGCTTGCTGCAAGGCATCGGCATCTGGCCCGCCGTTGCCGACAAGGCACAGCCGATCCACCAGATCAAGGCGTCAGACGGTCTGGCAGGGCAGGGGCCTGCGCCCTTCTTCCTCACCTTCGACGCTGCCGAAATCGAAGAGGGGCCGATGGGCTTCCTGCTGGAAGACCGCCACCTCTATGCTGCATTCCTGTCTGCATTGACTGTGCATCCGAAAATCACCCTTTTGTCGGGTCAAACCGTCACCGGACAGGATGCCGATGCACAGGGTGTCACCATCACCCTGAACTCGGGCCAAACCCTTCGCGGCAAACTGCTCGTCGGCTGCGACGGTCGCGGCAGCGGCACCGCCACCCGTGCAGGCATCAAACGCGTCGGCTGGGGCTACGGCCAGACCGCCCTTGTAACCGCCATAAAACACGAGAAAAATCACAACGGCATCGCGCACCAGTTCTTCATGCCCGAAGGCCCGCTTGCCATCCTTCCCCTGCACGGCGGCCACCACTCCAGCATCGTCTGGAGCGAAACCGAGGCCAACGCCAAGGCGATCCAGTCCCTGCCCGACCCCGAATACCTCGCCGCCCTGCGCCCCCGCTTTGGCGATTTCCTCGGGGCGATCGAACTTGCAGGCGACCGCTTCACCTACCCCCTCTCGCTATCCTTGGCCGAACGCTTCGCCGCCCCCCGCGTGGCGCTGGTGGGCGATGCGGCGCATGGCGTTCACCCCATCGCGGGGCAGGGGCTAAACCTTGGCCTGCGCGATGTCGCCGCCTTGGCGCAAGTGGTGGTCGAAGCGTCGCGCCGTGGCGAAGATATCGGCTCGTCCGTCACGCTCGATGCCTATCAACGCTGGCGCAGGTTCGATTCCACCGCCCTCGCGCTGGGCATGGATACGGTCAACCGCATCTTTTCAAACGATAATCCCGTCCTGCGCGCAGGCCGCGACCTTGGCCTTGGCCTTGTGAACGCCATCCCCGCGCTGCGCCGTACGTTCATCCGTCAGGCGGCTGGCCTTAACGGCGATCTGCCCCGCCTTTTGGCCGGAAAGCCGATCTAGCCCAACTCGGCAATCACCGCCCGCGCCGCAGCGGCAGGGTCTTTCGCCTGCCAGATCGGGCGACCAACGACGATATGGTTCGCCCCGTCCGCAATCGCCTGACGCGGTGTCGCCACCCGTTTCTGGTCGCCAAGCGCCGCCCCCGCAGGCCGCACCCCCGGCGTCACGATCAGCTTGCCCGCCGCCTGCGGCAGCGCCCGTATCGCCGCCGCCTCTTGCGGGCTGGCGATCACGCCGTCCGCCCCCGCCTCAAGCGCCCGCGCCGCCCGCTCGATGGTGATGGCGTGAATATCCCCCGCCACAATCATATTGGCGTCAAGGTCCGCACGGTCGAGCGAGGTCAGCACCGTCACCGCCAGTATCTTCAACCCCGTCCCCGCCTTGCCCTCGGCCGCCGCCCGCACCACCTGCGGGTCGCCATGCACGGTCAGGAAATCAAGATCATAGCGCGCCACGCCCCGCACCGCCGCTTCGACCGTGGCCCCGATGTCGAAGAACTTCATATCAAGGAAGATCTTCTTCCCCATCTCGCCCTTCAATTCATTCGCCAACGCCAGCCCGCCGCCCGTCAGCATCCCCAACCCGATCTTGTAAAAACTGACCGCATCCCCGATGCGCTGGGCCAATTCCAGCCCCTGCACCACGTTGGGCACATCAAGGGCAACGATCAGGCGGTCGTCAGACATGGCGAAAACTCCTTCGCGTTTTCCGCCTGATGGAACCGCAACCCCCCTCTGTCAACAGCGCACGGCACCCGCTAACATCGTGGCAGGCAAATCGGGGGCGTCATGATCCTGTGTTTCGATATCGGCGGCAGCCGCATCAAGGCGGCCGATGCAGCGGGCGGCAGGGTCATGCCGCGCGGCGACACCCCAACCCCCTTGCATGACTTTTCCGCCTTCCTTTCTGCCCTGCGCGGCTATCTGCGCCCCGAACACCGCGGCATCGCCATATCCATCGCAGGCTGCGTCGATCCCGACAGCCAGCGTATCAAGGTCGCCAATATCCCCTGCGCCGATGGCCGCGCGCTCGCCCCCGAAATCGAAGCCGCGCTTGGCCGCTCTACCTTCATCCTCAACGACGCCGACTGCTTCGCCTTGGCCGAGGCGCGGCAGGGCGCGGGGCAGGGGCATCGCAACGTCTTTGGCGTCATCCTCGGCTCCGGCGTGGGCGGCGGTCTGGTGATCGACGGCAAACTGGTCAACGGTCCGGGCGGCTTTGCCGGTGAATGGGGCCACGGACCCGTGGCGAAAACCCAGGTCGCAGGCGTCACCCTGCCCGAATTCCCCTGCGGCTGCGGTCAGGTGGGCTGCATCGACGCCGTCGGCAGCGCGCGCGGCATCGAAAAACTCCACCACGCGCTGCACGGCCAATCTGCCACATCGGAAACCATCCTTGCCGCATGGCACGCAGCCGACACGGCTGCTGCCAAAACCGTGCAGGTCTGGGCCGCCCTGATCGCCCCGCCGCTGGCCATGGTGCTGAACACCGTAGGGGCCTCGATCGTCCCTGTCGGCGGTGGCCTGTCAAACGACACCGCCCTTGTCGCCCTGCTCGACACCACCGTCCGCGCCATGATCCTGCGCCAGACTGACCGCCCCTTGGTCGTGCCCGCGCAATGCCGCATAGAACCCGGCCTGATCGGGGCCGGCGAAGCGGGGCTTGCCGCCTTTGGCTAGCATCGAAATCTGCGTCGATACCCCCGACGGCCTACGCTCCGCCATCGACGGCGGCGCGCACCGGATCGAGCTTTGCTCGGCCCTCGCCCTCGGCGGCCTAACCCCCTCGGCTGGCCTGATCGACGCCGCCCGCCATTCGCCCGTCCCGGTCCATGCCATGATCCGCCCCCGCGCAGGCAACTTCGTCTGGTCGCCCGCCGAAATCCGCGCCATGCGGGCCGATATCGCCGCCATCCGCAGCGCGGGCCTGTCAGGCGTCGTTCTTGGCGCATCCCGCCCCGATGGCAGCCTCGACACCGAAACCCTCGCCACGCTTGTTGCACTGTCCAACGGCCTATCCCTTACCCTGCACCGCTGCTTCGACCTCACGCCCGACCCGTATCACGCGCTGCAAGACGCCATTGCGCTGGGCTTTCACCGCATCCTCACCTCGGGCCAATGCGCCACGGCTACCGCTGGCCTGCCCCTTATCACCGCCCTGCATATCCGCGCCGCTGGCCGCATCACCCTATTGCCCGGCGGCGGTATCACGCCCGAAAACGCGCATCTGTTCACCGGCGCGGGCTTGCGCGAACTGCACGCCTCCTGTTCTGTTGCCGTTCAGGAAGAGATGGTCATTTCAGGCTTCGGCTTTGGTCCCGCCGAACGGCGGCAAACCTCGGCCCGCCTTGTTCAGGCGCTGGTCGCAGCGTCGAAGGGAGAGTAACGGTGCAGATCAACCTCGAATACGAACGCCCCGACGAAGGCCCCCGCTCCGGCTCGGTTCAGGTCGGCTGGTTCCTGACCAGTGACAAGGGCGCAGTCCTTTACGACCCGCCCGAACGCCTCGTCTCGCGTCAGGTCAACCGCACCCACGCCAAAAGCGCCAGCCGTTGCCCCGCCGTGATCCAGATGGAAAGCCGGTATTTCATGGTGAAATGCCCTTTCGACATCCACATCGGCTTCAAGCGCGATGAAAAGGGCAAAGGCGTTCTGATCAACCGCGCCGGCACCGCCTCGACCATCCGCGCCAACAAACTGGGCGATGTGCTGACCCTGGTATCCGAGGTGGAATGGCGCTACCCCGACCGCCCCACCGTCCAGCTTTCCCTGCCCTATTGCTTCATTGCCGACGAACCCGTCTGGCTGACGCAAATCGGCACCTTTGCCCATTACCGCCGCGACCCGCTTCCCGGCACGATTTTCGGTGGCCGCTTTCCCCTGTCGCTCTGGCCGCGCCCGCTGATGTGGGCCTTCGAATGGCACGACATCGAAAAAGACCTGATCCTGAAACGCGGCGAACCGCTGTTCTACTGCCAGTTCGAACATGACGGCCCCGACCGCCCCGTTCAGATGGTCGAGGCTGAAAAGACGCCGGAATTGATGACCTATATGGAAAACATCTCGGGCGTCGTGAATTACGTGAACCAGACCTTCAGCCTGATGCGGTCCGCCGAAGCCCTGCGCCCTGCCAAACTGCTCAAGCCAAAGGACCGTGCGTGACCGCAAGCCTGATGATCTGGACGGTCGCCACTGCCAGCGCCCATATGGTGCTGGCAACCGACCGCCTGATCGAGGCCCCGAACTGGGATCCCACAGGCGAAAGCCTTCTCGTGAACTGCCAAGGTCGTCTGTTCCGCGTTCCGCTTGCCACCCCTGCCTTGCAACCCGTCGACAGCGGCTTTGCCGACCGTTGCAACAACGACCACGGCATTTCCCCCGATGGCAGCCTGATCGTCCTGTCCCACCACCGCGAGAATGGCTCGGAAATCTTCGTGATGCCCGCCACGGGCGGCACCCCCCGCCTCGTCTCGCCCAAAGCGCCAAGCTGGTGGCACGGCTGGTCGCCCGATGGCAAAACCCTCGCCTATGTCGCAGCCCGTGGCAGTCGCGTGATCGATGTCTACACCATCCCCGCCACCGGAGGCGAAGAAACCCGCCTGACATGGGGCGAAGGCCACTGTGACGGCCCCGATTACAGCGCCGACGGCAAACGCCTCTATTACAACTGCGACCGCGATGGACACGCGCAAATCTGGGTGATGGATGCCGATGGCGCGAACCAGCGCAAGCTGTTTGCCGACGATTGCGTCAACTGGTTCCCCCACCCCTCGCCCGATGGCCGCCACCTGATTTACCTCGCCTATTCCGCAGGCACGCTTGGTCATCCGCGTGATTTGCCCGTGGCCTTGGTCCTGTGCAAACCCGATGGCACCGACCGCCGCCGCATCCTCGAATTCACCGGCGGCCAAGGCACCATGAACGTCCCGAACTGGGCGCCCGACGGCAGCGCCTTTGCCTTCGTGCGCTACGGCTGAAATTGTCGCATCCCGTGGCCTTGCAACAGCGCCACCGCTCGCCCATCTTTTGGGCAAGGCCGAAGCGGACGTGCCTTTTCAGGGCGTCCACAGACGGTGCTTTTGAAAAGGAGATACGCCGATGAACCTTGAAAAGTTCACGGAACGCGCGCGCGGTTTCCTGCAAGCCGCGCAAACCATCGCTATGCGTGAAAACCACCAGCGCCTCGCCCCCGAACACCTGCTCAAGGCGATCATGGATGATGATCAAGGCTTGGCCTCGAACCTCATCCGGCGCTCGGGTGGCGAACCCGCCCGCGTGGTCGAATCCGTCACCCTTACCCTGTCCAAACTGCCCAAGGTGACGGGCGATGCCCAACCCTTCATGGACCCCGGCCTCGTCAAGGTGCTGGACGAGGCGGAAAAGGTCGCCAAGAAAGCGGGCGACAGCTTCGTTCCCGTCGAACGTATCCTGATGGCGCTGGCCATGGTGCCGGGCAAGGCGAAAGACGCGCTCGATGCCGGTGCCGTTTCCGCGCAAAAACTCAACGCCGCGATCAACGACATCCGCAAAGGCCGCACCGCCGACAGCGCATCGGCCGAATCCGGCTATGACGCGCTAAAGAAATACGCCCGCGACCTGACCGAAGCCGCGTCCGAGGGCAAGATCGACCCCATCATCGGCCGCGACGACGAAATCCGCCGCACGATGCAGGTTCTGTCGCGCCGCACCAAGAACAACCCCGTCCTGATCGGTGAACCCGGTGTCGGCAAAACCGCCATCGCCGAAGGCCTCGCCCTGCGCATCGTCAACGGCGACGTGCCCGAATCCCTGCGCAACAAGAAGCTCATGGCGCTCGACATGGGCTCGCTGATCGCGGGCGCGAAATATCGTGGCGAATTCGAGGAACGGCTGAAAGCCATCCTGTCCGAAGTCACCGGCGCCAACGGCGAAATCATCCTGTTCATCGACGAGATGCACACCCTCGTCGGCGCGGGCGCGTCCGAGGGCGCGATGGATGCCGCCAACCTCATCAAACCCGCCCTCGCGCGGGGCGAGCTGCATTGCATCGGCGCGACCACGCTGGACGAATACCGCAAGCACGTCGAAAAAGACGCGGCCCTTGCCCGCCGCTTCCAGCCCGTCATGGTCACCGAACCGACGGTCGAAGACACCATCAGCATCCTGCGCGGGATCAAGGAAAAATACGAACTCCACCACGGCGTTCGCATCTCCGACTCGGCGCTTGTTGCCGCCGCCACCCTGTCGCACCGCTACATCACCGACCGTTTCCTGCCCGACAAGGCGATCGACCTGATCGACGAAGCGGCCAGCCGCCTGCGGATGGAGGTCGACAGCAAACCCGAAGAACTCGACGCGCTCGATCGTCAGATCCTGCAATACCAGATCGAATCCGAAGCGCTGAAGAAAGAAGATGACGCGGCATCCAAGGACCGGCTTGAAAAGCTGGAAAAGGAATTGGCCGATCTTCTGGAACAGTCTGACGAGATGACCGCCAAATGGCAGTCCGAACGTGACAGCCTGGAAGCTGCCCGCGACCTGAAAGAACAACTCGACCGCGCGCGCGCCGAACTGGAACAGGCCAAGCGTGAAGGCGATTTCGCCAAAGCGGGTGAACTGCAATACGGCCGGATTCCGGCGCTTGAAAAGCAATTGGCCGAAGCCGAAGCCCGCGAAGGCGATGCCCTCGTGGCCGAAGCCGTGCGCCCCGAACAGATTGCCGAAGTGGTCGAACGCTGGACCGGCATCCCCACCACCAAGATGCTCGAAGGCGAAAAGGAAAAACTGCTGCGGATGGAGGATGAACTGGCCAAGCGCGTCATCGGCCAGCGTCAGGCCGTTGTCGCCGTCGCCAACGCCGTCCGCCGCGCCCGTGCCGGGCTGAACGACGAAAACCGCCCGCTCGGGTCGTTCCTGTTCCTCGGTCCCACCGGCGTCGGCAAGACCGAACTCACCAAGGCGGTCGCGGCCTACCTGTTCGACGATGAAAACGCCATGGTCCGCATCGATATGTCGGAATTCATGGAAAAGCACGCCGTGTCCCGCCTGATCGGCGCACCCCCCGGCTATGTCGGCTATGACGAAGGCGGCGTCCTGACCGAAGCCGTCCGCCGCCGTCCCTATCAGGTCATCCTGTTCGACGAGGTGGAAAAGGCCCACCCCGATGTGTTCAACGTGCTTTTGCAGGTGCTCGACGATGGCATCCTGACCGATGGTCAGGGCCGCACCGTCGACTTCAAGCAAACGCTCATCATCCTCACGTCGAACCTCGGTGCTTATGCCCTGTCGCAACTTCCTGACGGGTCCGATGCGTCCGATGCCAAACGCGAGGTGATGGAAGCGGTCCGCGGCCATTTCCGCCCCGAATTCCTGAACCGTCTGGATGAAACCATCATCTTCGACCGTCTGGGCCGCAGTGACATGGGCGCTATCGTCGAGATCCAGATGAAACGTCTGGAAGCCCGTCTCGCCGCGCGCAAGATCACGCTCGACCTGACGCCTGATGCCAAGCAATGGCTGGCCGACGAAGGCTATGATCCGGTTTTCGGCGCGCGCCCGCTGAAACGTGTGATCCAGCGCCACCTGCAAGACCAGCTGGCCGAGATGATCCTGTCGGGCGATGTCCTCGACGGAGCCACCGTCCACGTCACCGCCGGACCCGAAGGGCTGCTCGTCGGCGACCGCGTCAGCGCCTCGCGCCGCGAACGCCCCTTGCAGGCCGTGGTGCATTGAAAGAAAACGGCCCCCCGAAACGCTCGGGGGGCCACCTTCAACGTATCGTCCGCCTTACATCGGCGGCATGATCACCTGATCGATCACATGGATCACGCCATTCGACGCCTCGATATCGGCGGTCGAAATCGGCGCGCCGTTTACCTTGGCTCCGCCTTCCAGCGTGATCGTGACATTGCCGCCCTGCACGGTGGCCGCCGTCATGCCCTCGGTCAGGTCGGTTGACATCACCTTACCCGGCAGCACGTGATAGGTCAGGATCGCAACCAGCTTGTCCTTGTTTTCCGGTTTCAGCAGGTCTTCCACGGTGCCCGCGGGTAGCGCGGCAAAGGCCGCGTCGGTCGGTGCGAAAACGGTGAACGGGCCGGGGCCCTTCAGCGTCTCGACCAGACCGGCCGCTTCGACAGCGGCAACCAGCGTGGTGAAATTGCCAGCGCCGATCGCGGTGTCGACGATGTCTTTCGAGTGGGATTCGGCGAACACGGGTGCCGAGAAAAGCGCGGTGGCGGTGGTCAGCGCGAGAAAGGTTCTACGGATCATCTGGCGTCACTCCCTTTGATCTGATGCCGTGATTGGCAAACAGTCTACGGCCCGGCCACACGCATCGGATGACTCTGACATTCCCGTTAACAACCATTGCCAGAGCGGCGGCCCGCCCTAAGCCGCCAAATCGCCCAAATTCCAGACAAATGCCTGTGAGAAAGTTTTATCCGGCGTGAATGAAACCAATCGATCCGCACCTCCGTAATGCAAAGGTGAACGTGATGGTTTGCGCTTTCATGCAACCCTGTCACGATACCGCTGCCCAATGGAGGACGGAAGATGCCCAAGCAACCGACATGGTCCGATGTGACCCCAAAGCCGCTCTGGCTGAACCGTCGCCAGATGATCGCCTCGGCGGGGGCAGCCGCCTTCGCCTCGCCCGCGCTGGCCAAGATCGACGCGGCCAAAAGCCCGCTGTCCATCTCCGACACGCCGAACACGCTGGAAGAGATCACCACCTACAACAACTTCTACGAATTCGGCACCGGCAAGGAAGACCCCGCCGCCAACGCCGGCGCACTCACCACCGACCCGTGGTCGATCGAGATCGGCGGCATGGTCGACAAACCCGGCACCTATGACCTTGCCGATGTGCTCAAGGTCCAACCGCTCGAAGAACGCATCTACCGCTTCCGCTGCGTCGAGGCATGGTCGATGGTCGTCCCGTGGATCGGTTTTCAACTGTCCGGTCTTTTGAACCGCGTGGGTGTCCAGCCCTCGGCTAAATATGTCGCCTTCGAAACCCTCGTCCGCCCGGCCGAGATGCCGGGACAGAACGCCCCCATCCTAGAATGGCCGTATCGTGAAGGGCTGCGCCTGGATGAGGCGATGCACCCTCTCACCATTCTGGCGACCGGCCTTTACGGCGAAGATATGCCCAAACAGAACGGCGCGCCGATCCGTCTGGTCGTTCCGTGGAAGTACGGCTTCAAGTCGATCAAGAGCATCGTCAAAATCTCGCTGACCGACCGCATGCCGCAAACCACGTGGAACATGCTGCAACCGAACGAATACGGTTTCTATTCCAACGTGAACCCCACGGTCGACCATCCGCGCTGGTCGCAAGCATCGGAACGCCGCGTCGGCGCGGGCCTCTTTGCGGGTCGTCAGGACACGCTGATGTTCAACGGCTACCAAGATCAGGTCGCCTCGCTTTATGCGGGCCAAGACCTGTCGAAGGACTTCTGACATGGACAGCCTCAACCGCCTGCTCCGCCGCATCCCGACATGGGCCGTCTATCTCGCCGGTATCCTGCCCTTTGCATGGATCGTCTGGCTGACCCTGTCGAACGGCCTCGGTGCCGATCCCGTCAAGGCGATCGAGCTTCGGTTGGGCGAGTTGGGGCTGCAATTCCTCGTCGGGGGTCTGGTCATCACCCCGCTGCGCTGGTTCGGCCTGAACCTTATCAAGTTTCGCCGCGCCATCGGCCTGACAGCCTTCTTCTATATCGCCATGCACCTCTCGGCATGGGTGGTGCTCGATATGGGCCTGCGCTGGACCGAGATGGCGAACGATCTGGTCAAGCGCTGGTATATCATCATCGGCATGGCAGGTTTCGCCGCGATGATCCCGCTGGCAATCACCTCCAACAATACGTCGGTCAAACGTCTGGGCGGGCGGGTGTGGAACCGCCTTCACAAGCTCACCTACTTCGCCGCGATTGCCGGAGCGGTGCATTATGTCGTGCTGGTCAAGGCCTGGCCAGTCGAACCGCTGCTTTATCTCGGGGCAGTCGTCCTGCTGCTGTCCGCCCGCATCTGGAAGGCGCGTGGCCGCTTTCTGGCAGTTCCGGCCCGATCCTCCATCTAGCGCCCGCTTCGTGACGCCGCGATGACGGAAAGTTGCGTATTTTCTTGGGATTATGTTTTGAAAGTTACGTTAAGCGTTGGAAATTGTGGATAAATCGTAGATTTTCGAGAAAATTGTGATTTGTTGTTTTTTCCCTCTTGC
>JBBAUB010000002.1:0-4736 GCA_040398445.1 Gemmobacter sp.
TCTCAGTGAAAATTATGCGCCTAACCGGCTCAGTTCTGGGTGAAAATCAACAGCACATGTCGCCGGTGCATGCGCGAATCCGTCATTGCAACGAAATCCGCAGGTGCCTGCCTTATCCGTTCAACAAGTTCGCCCAACCCGCCGACAGGGCCGACAAGACTGTCATTGGCAAACAGCAAAAGGCCCGCCTTCCAAACCGAAGGCTGCTCGCGCAGAACGTCGGCCCAGGCAGCGAAATCGTATCCTTCGTTGCGGCGCAGCACGACATGATCTGCCTGCAAGGCAAGTGCCGGGTCCGCAGGGGCATCGGGATCCATGACGTTTACGCACAGCACCACCCGCAGCCCCGATGCGCGCAGGGCAGATATATACCGCCGTGTCAGCGGCGGAAGCGTACCTTCCGGTGCGAATGCCACAAAAAGGCATAGTTCTTCCGCAGGACGAAGTTCACCGACTTCCTTAGTCAGCCAACGCATCCGTGCCAACGTTTCCGCCACGGGTCGAACGATGACGGGATCGGGACGCTCGCTGGGCAATTGCGGAAGAAGCAAGGCCATGTCTTCGGCCAGACCGCGGCGCAACTGCATGATGGGCGCAAGAATGTCGAAAAGCCCGATACCCGAAAGAACCCGCAAAGCCGAATGCCGGTCGTAAAGCCGCGACCAGTCCGGTGTCTGCAAAGGCTTACGAACAGACAGTGGAGCGTTCAGGACAACCGCCGCGCGGCGCCCCTGATCGGAAAGTCGCAAGCAAAGGTCAGTCATGATTTCAGCGGGCGGCCCCGCCGACAGTGGCATAAGGCTGGCGAGGTCGCCCTTTCGCACAAGCACACAGCCCGCCGGCACGACTGGCACCGAAACGACGGCAGCACCTCTGACACGGTCGCCAAGTGCAGCCGCCATGGCCGCCGCGGGCAGCGGTTCTTCCTCTTGCTGTTCCGGACCAGACGGATGGGCAGACATCGGGCCGGACAAAGGCCACGCCGCCACCAAAGCCACAGCCGGCCGCTCGATAAGGCACTGGACCAGAGCGGGCAGTGTATCGGGCAACAGCGTTGCTTCCCCACACAGCAGCAAAACCTCCCGCGCCTCTCCGGATAGAAGCGCGCCGTCAAGATCAGCGGCGACATGAACATCGAACGGAAGATCGCCCAAATCGGCCAGAGCCAGGGTTTGGCCAGAACCCACCAAAGTCACCCGTTGGATCCATTCCGTTCCGAAAGCCGCAAGACTGACCAGACAGTCCCGAAGCGTCGTCAACCCCGGATCGGCCAGCACGACCACGTCAACGGTTTCCGGTCCGTTCAAACCGGCAATGTCCGCAAAAGCCGCTGCGCGAGGCGGCGCATCCCATGTATGCAGGCCAAGTCCGTCGAAAAGGCTCAAAAGACCGGCATCTTGCGCGTGACGGCGGATCGCAAACTGAAACTCACGCCGCAGAAGCGGATCATCCGGTTCTGCCTCGGCCAGTTCCGCCAGTGCAAATAGCCCCAGATCGATGGCACCGTTTGCCAGCGTTGCAACGGCCTTGATCAACCGCGCCCCCTTATCTGGACCTGTCGCGCGTGCTTGCAAAGGCACCAAGACCTCCAGCGCAAACTCAGGCCGACCAAGGGCAAGTTCTGCCTGCGCCCAGGTCGTCCGCGCGCCCGTATTCGCCGGATAAAGGGTCAGGGCTGTTTGTGCCTGACTGCGTGCCAGACGATAGCAGGTAAGTGCAAGACTACAGGCAGCCAGATTGGCCCAGTGGACAGACACATCGGGTTCCGCATGGCTTGCCAGTCTGAATGCGGAATAGGCCCTGCGGTATCTGCGTTGCATAAAGGCAAAAAGGCCCAGCCGGGCCTGCAGCGACGGATTGCGCGGTGCGCGCGCCACAGCCGCCTCAAGGCAAATCTCCGTCGTGGCCAGATCGCCCGTCGACTGGACCAGTCTGGCCAACGCACTCCAGAACGCCGCTTCGGCACTGCGGCCAGAACCGTCAGCCACAGCCTGATACAACCCCTGCCATAGCAGCGTTTCTGCGGTGTGGTGCTGGCCTGCATGAATGTAATCTTCGGCCCTGCCGATGATCGCATCGGCCGCCGCGGACAAAGCCGTTTCGTCCGCGCCTCCTGTGCAAGCCAGACATCTGGCAAGCAATTCCCGGGCCTGCGGAATGAAATAGGCAGGCTCTTGGGCAAACTGCGCCAAATCCTCGACATCCCGACCCATCTCTTCCATGGACCGGCACAACATCAAAACCAGTTCTTGCAGGGCTGTGCCCCGTGCCCTCAGATACTTGGCACCGAAATAAAGTGCACAGCCCAGCCACGAAGGTGTCGCAGAAAATTCGGGCAGCTTTCGGATTTTTACCGCCCCGTCGGTTGGCACATGATCCACTCCTGCCCCGGCGTCGGCAAGATCGATGCCATAGCCGGCTTGTGCCAGATCACATAGACTTTTCCAGCCAAGGGATGCACCGGCCAGGTCGCCGGTATTCAACCGGTCTTTAAACAAACGATACCGTGCACCGCCTGCGACATGATGGTCCGGATGGTTTGACAACCGGTTCAGATAGGCAAGGTAGGTTTCCCAACCTTCGCCTACCGGGGCAAGATCAGGCAGTGGCCGATGCGAGGCCCAGGCGAAAAGTCGCGTCCCGGTTGATTCCACTCGGACATACCGGAAACCTGCTTGTCGAAGCAAATGAGACAGCGCCAGTTCGGAAGCCAGAAAATAATGAAAGCCGGGGGAAAGTGCCGCAAGAAGCACCGAATGATCCTGACCGCTTCGGATTGCCTTTGCGTCGGGAGTTGTCAGAACAAGGATGCCGTCAGGCGCCAAGCCCGCGGATATCTCGGCAACGAAAGAGGCTGGATCGGGAACGTGTTCCAATACTTCCGAGGCGAAAACATATCGGAACCGGCCATCCAGATCGGAACGAATTGGCGCGTAATAGCTGTGCCGGATGTCCGCTCCCAACTTTTCGCGCCCGATCCGCCCGTATTCCGACGTTTCCAAGCCAACAGACTTGCCCAGTCCGCTTGATTGCCAAAAATGCGGCACGAACCCGAAACCACACCCGACATCGAGCAGATCGCCCGAAACAGGCCTAAGCCGCAAAAGGGGTTCCAGCATCGCCATGATACCAGCGCCGCTTTGCACATAGTGATGCCAGTAGTTCTCGGCGAAACCCTGAAAATCATAGCCGATCACGGGGTCTGCTCCGGCAAACGTCAAACTTGAACATGCCCCGCAGCGGCACAGGTCAAGCGCGCCTCCAGTGACAGGCGCTTCCGTGACGCGTAAAATCGGCCCGTTCGCGTTCGACCCGCAAACACGGCAAACAACTTCCAGGAAAGGCGCATCGGATAACTGAAATTTGACCTGCAAAAGGACGCCCCCGTCTTGGTTGCCAATAATAGCGTTTCAACCGACCGGCAATGCCCCGGCCTGCAAGACAGCAAAACTTTTCAACCCTCAACAAGTCCCGGTTTCCCAGCCTCGCTCTCCCTTCCCATGCAGCGGCCATAAATGAAATACAGCCGAATAGATGGTCGGATCGCCCAATAGATTTTTTCGCAGGTGTAGCGTCAAAAATGCCCAGCGACGACCGATACCAGACCGCGAATTATGCAGTTATCCCTGATTAAAAAGCGCATCTGCCGGCATTCGCGCCTCATGCTCTCGTTCGCCCCGGCCCGCCTCAGCTGAACTCTGCAAAGCGCCCTCGCAACCTGCCTGTCCAGCCAATCGGCGGTCGAGATCTCGACCGAAGGTGCGGGCCTGCCTAAGTCTGCCAGTCTAGACAAAGGATGTGACCAGCGGCCAACGAACCATCGTGACAATCCCGGGCAGGCCGATCCTGAAAGGCGCCTCGCCCGGCGCACCGACACGGATGGCTGCCTCACGCCTGTCCGAAATCCGCCATGCCAGAAACTTTTGGGCTGCCCGGTCCATGACGGCCACCAAAGGACGCGGGTAATTTTGCCTTTCAATTAGAACGACTTGCCCGAGCACCCGTGAGCGGTCTACTGTGACTGACTGCCGGGGGTATGGGCAGGTTCCGAATGGGGTTGACATGACGTTCAAGGCTGCAATGTTCCTCGCTTTGGCTGCGCTGCCTTGCGCATCCGCCGCACAAGATACAGGCGTGACCCAAGACGGTGCCATTGCCTGCATGACGTTTGAAGGTCTGCGGACCTTTTGGATGACAGTCGACCAGCTCCCAGCCGATGTAGATGGCGAAGCGTTCAAAGCGTCTCTGCAGTGCTTGTCCCTTGCCGCGGACCTGACGTTCATAAAGCTTGGCGAAATCAATGATGGTATTAACGGCTTGCAAGGAATGCTCGCCATGAACGGCGAAACTTTCGAAGTGTGGCTTGCCGATGTTGATTTGAAAGGCCAGTGAACCCACGACGTTTCACTGCTTGAAGTATTTCCGATGTCGTTGGATTTTTGGCGGGTAAGCCCCGGATCAGGCCAGTTATCGAATAGGGTCGTTGATGTATGGCGGACAGAGAGGGATTCGAACCCTCGAGACGGTTCCCCGCCTACACACTTTCCAGGCGTGCGCCTTCGACCACTCGGCCACCTGTCCGTGGGGGGTGTCATAAGGGTTGGGCGCGCGGCGTGCAAGGGGCGTTGGCAGTGGTCGTCGAGCTTTCGAACGGGCGGTGACGCGGCGCGCTACGTCTCCAAACGCACCCGCCTGCGCGCCCTGCGACGCTGGCCGGTGCCTAGGCACGATCAGCG
>JBBAUB010000002.1:4836-250307 GCA_040398445.1 Gemmobacter sp.
CCGACACCCCCCGCACTTGCGCGCCTTGCGTTGCATCACCCGCCTCAGTCCCGAAGCGTGATCGACACGCGGCGGTTCTGGATCAGTGCCGACACCCCCCGCACTTGCGCGCCTTGCGTTGCATCACCCGCCTCAGTCCCGAAACGTGATCGACACGCGGCGGTTCTGGATCAGCGCCGTCAACTCCGGCACCTGCGCGCGCCTTGCGTTGCATCACCCGCCTCAGTCCCGAAGCGTGACCCACACGCGGCGGTTCTGGATCAGTGCCACCCCGCCCCCGCGCGCGCCTTGCGTTGCATCACCCGCCTCAGTCCTCAAGCATGATCGACACGCGGCGGTTCTGGCGGCCCTTCTTTTCGATCTTGCCAAGCGTCACGTGGCCGATCTCGGCGGTGCGCGCGACGTGGGTGCCGCCGCAGGGTTGCAGGTCGACCAGATGCCCCGTGGTGCCGATCCGCACCAGCCGCACCCGTCCCTGACCCACAGGCGGCTGCACCGACAGGGTCTTGACCAGCCCGGGATTGGCCGCCAGCTCGTCATCGGTGATCCACTCGTCGCTCACCGTCAGGTCCAGCGCGATCAGCGCGTTCAGCTTTTCTTCGATCGCCGCCACATCGGCGGGCGGCTCGGGCATGTCGAAATCCAGCCGCCCGCGCTCGGCCCCGATCTGGCCCCCCGTCACCGGCAGCGGAATGACCACCGACAACAGATGCAGCGCCGTATGCACCCGCATGTGGCGGTGCCGCCGCTCCCAGTCGACCCGCTGCACCACGACCGCTCCCACCGGCGGCAGCGCCATCGGCTCGGCCATCACCAGCGCCACCTGCCCGCCCTCGGCCTTGACCGCCGTGGCGATGGGCACCCAAGCGCCGCCCCAGCCGATCCAGCCGCTATCGCCCGGCTGCCCGCCCCCCGCAGGATAAAACACCGTCCGGTCGAGCAAGATGCCCCCCTCGGCGGTGTGGCCCGTCACCACGCCTTCGGCCTCGCGCAGGTAGGCATCGGCGCGGAACAGCAATTCGGTCATTCGCACATCCTCACAATGTCGCCCCGCCCTCGGCTTCGGGCAGGGCATCGGTCGACTCGGGCCCCTTGCGGCGGCGGTCGCGCACAGGTGCTGCGGGGGCGGGCGCTGCGGCAGGCGGCGGGTCGTGCAAGATCACCTCGAGCGGCACCGCCGCAGCGGGGGCGGGGCGCAGGTCGATCCCTTCCGCGATGAAACGCTCGCGGATCTGGTGGTTCACCTCGCTGCGCACCGGAACCGAAAAATTCACGTCGCGCAGGATCATGCGGATTTCATATTGCTGCCCGTCGTTGCTGAACCCCATCAGCGCCACCACCGGCGGCGGTTTGAGCAGCACAAGGGGCTGCGCCTCGGCAATACCGCGCAACACCCGCTCGACCTTGCGGCTGTCGGCGCCGTGCGCCACCGTCACCGGCACGGTCAGCCGCCCCGTCAGGTTGAACCGCGTCCAGTTCGTCACCCGCCCCGCCACAAGATCGGTGTTGGGCACGATCACGTCCGACCGGTCAAAGGTCTGGATGCGGGTCGAGCGGACCGAGATCGACTTGACCACCCCCTGCACCGTGCCGACCTCGATCCAGTCGCCCTCGCTCACCGGACGTTCGATCAACAGGATGATGCCCGAAACAAAGTTCGACACGATGTTTTGCAAGCCAAAGCCGATACCGACCGAAAGCGCACCGGCCACGATGGCCAGCCCCGACAGATCGATCCCCGCAAAGTTGATCGCCAAGAGCGCCGACAGGATGATGCCGACATACCCCAACCCCGCCACCACCGCATTCTGCCCGCCCTGGTCCAGCGACGTGCGCGGCAGAACCGTGCCCTTCAGCGCCCCCTGCACCAGCCGCGTGACGGTGTAACCGGCGGCAAAGACCACCAGAAACAGCAGAAAATCGGTGGGCGAAACCCGCGTCCCGCCAATCTGGAACCCTTCTAGGAAGCGCTGCCACAGCTCGGTGATGTCGGCCAGTTGCGCGCCCCAGATCAGCGCGAACAGCGGCAGCGACGCCAGCGCCATGCAAAACCCGATCAGCACGGGCACCAGCCCGTCTTGATCGGCGGCATCGCTTTTCGTCACCAGCCCGTACAGATCGGCCACCAGCCGCTGCATCACGAACAACAGCGCCACCAGCCCCAGCGATCCGGCGGCGGGATAGACCAGCGCCGCCGCCGCGGCGATATAGCCCACCGCCGCCAACAGCGGCCCGACGATGCCCACCAGCATCGCGCCCCGCGCGATCAACCCCAGCACGCGGGTCGCATAGCCCGCGCCATCCTCGCCCTCGGCCGCCGTGCTGCGCCCGATCAGGTGGCCCAGCCGCGCCAGCAGCACCGCCACCGCCACCAGCACCGGAAAAGACAGCACCGCCGTTGCCGCCTGATCCGCCCCGCGCTGATACAAAATGACCGACCGCAGCGCCTCGACCCCCAGCGCGACCCCCAGCGCCGTGGTCAAGAACCGCCCCTCGGCCCGCCGCTCGGGCGGCAGCGCGAACAGCGCCTCGTGCCCCTCCTCTGCAGGAAACACCACCGACCCCAGCCAATGCGCGGCAAAGACGGTAAAGGCCGCATAGGGCAACGCGTCCAGCACCGCACCGCCCAGCGCGCCGGTTGTTCCGGTCAGGCCCACCGCATGGGCCAGCGCCATCACCCCCACCACGGGCGCGATTACCTGCCCCAGCGACACCGCCAGCGCCACCACCCGCCGCGCCCGCGCGGTTTGCCGCCCCGGCAAGGCCCGCGCCAGCCGCGCCACCAGGGGCCGCCCCCGCCAGATCAACCCGACCCCGCTTGCCAGCAGCACCAGAATCAGCGGCAGGTTGTCGAACAGCTCGCGCCGCGCCTCGCCCTTGCGCCAGCGGAACGCGCTTTCGGTCCAGAAGGCCAGCGCCGTATCGCGCATCTCGCCCAGCGCCGCAGGCCAGTTCGCCGGATTGACCGGCGCGGGCCACAGTTGCAGCAACTGGTCCGCCTGCCGCTCGCGCCGGATCCGGTCGATCTCGCCGATCAGCCCGTCGGCGCGGCGATAGGCTTCCTCGGCGGCGATTCCGGGCGCTTGCAGCTTGATCAACTGGTCGCTCAGCGCCACCCGCCGCTGCGCGATCTCGTCGGCTTCGGTCTCGCCCGCCGCAGGCACCGGACCCAGCGCCGCGATCTGGTCGCGCAGCGTGGCGATCCGCGTCGCATTGCTGTTTTGCGACACAAGGAACGCCGCCCGCCAATCGACCAGTTGCCCGCGCAATTCGCCCAGCGCGGCATCGGGCGCGCCTGCATCGGTCAGCGTCGTTTCGGCACGGTCGGCGGCTTTTTCCCAGGCGCCGTAATCAAGGCTGCGCGTGCTGCCCGACCCTTTCGACACCACCAGCCCGCTTGGCGCCTTCTGCGCCACGATGCTGGGGCGGTTCTGCGCGTCGCCCGCCGACTGCGCCCCCGCCTGCTGCGCCCCTGCAGGCAAGGCCAGCCCCAGCGCAACCAGCGCCGCCGCCAGACCCTGCCGCAAGGCGCGCATTGGCGTCATGCGTCCTCGAACACCGCCGGAATCGCGCGCGGCGCACGGTCCAGCCATTCCGGCACCGGCAACCCCTTTTCCTTAAGGAACGTGGGGTTATACAGCTTCGACTGATAGCGGTTGCCGTAATCGCACAAGATCGTCACGATCGTGTGGCCCGGCCCCATATCCTTGGCCATGCGGATGGCACCGGCAATGTTGATCCCCGACGACCCGCCCAGACAGATGCCCTCGTCCTCCAGCATCTCGAACACCAGCGGCAACGCCTCGGCATCCGAAATCCGGTAGCTGAAATCGGGTTTGAACCCTTCGAGGTTGGCCGTGATCCGCCCCTGCCCGATCCCTTCGGTGATCGAGGTGCCGGGGCTTTCCAGCACGCCGGTGGTATAGAACGCATGCAGCGCCGCGCCCTCCGGATCGGCCAGCCCGATCTTCACGCCCTTGGGCTGCAAGGCCAGCCCCACACCGGCAAGCGTGCCGCCCGACCCCACGGCGCAGATGAACCCGTCGACCTTGCCTTGCGTCTGCTCCCAGATTTCCGGCGCGGTCGTCTCGATATGCGACTGGCGGTTGGCCACGTTGTCGAACTGGTTGGCCCAGATCGCCCCGTTCGGCTCGGTCCGCGCCAAGGCCTCGGCCAGACGGCCCGAATAGCGCACATAATTGTTGGGGTTCTTGTAGGGTGCCGCAGGCACCTGCACCAATTCGGCCCCCGCAAGCCGCAGCATATCCTTCTTTTCCTGGCTCTGCGTCTCGGGAATGACGATCACCGTCTTGAACCCCATCGACGCGCCCACCAGCGCCAGCCCGATCCCCGTATTGCCCGCCGTGCCCTCCACGATGGTCCCGCCGGGTTTCAGCAGGCCCTTCGCCACCGCGTCCTTGATGATGTAAAGCGCCGCGCGGTCTTTGACCGACTGGCCGGGGTTCAGGAACTCGCATTTGCCAAGGATGGTGCAGCCCGTGATCTCGCTCGCCCGCTTCAGTTTCAAAAGCGGCGTGTTGCCGATGGTCTCGGCCAGATCGTTATACGTGCGCATGACGCGGTCCTTCGTTGTGCTGCCCCACGTTTAGGCGGGCGGGGCCGCAAACTCAAGTGGATGCACCACCCCCGCGCCACCGGCAGGCGGTGTCACGACGCCACGGCCACCAGCTTTGCCGCCCCGCGCTCGGGCATGGCCGCATCCGCCATTTCCGACGCCCCGTCACCCGACATCAGGTCTTCGATGAACAGCGACAGGAACTGCGGCCGCCCCGACACCCCCGCCTTGCGGTAGATGGCATTGGTCTGGGTCTTGACCGTGCCTTCCGTGGTGTCACGCAGCGCCGCGATCTGGCTCAGCGAAAATCCCTTCAGCGCGAACAGCGCCACGTCCCGCTCGGCCAGCGTGAATTCCCATTCGGTGAAACGTTCCTCCAGCAGCACCTGAAACTCGGTCGAGGCACGACGCAACCGGCGTGCCGCATCGTCGCGCGCCAGTTCGGCGCGGTTGCGGTCCTCCATCAGCTGCCACAGCGTATGCGCCCCGACGAACACCCCCGCCAACAGGCCAAAGGCCGCGCCCACCTCGGCCATCTCGCGCAACTGCCAGCTCATCGGCGCGGTCGGAATCCGCAACAGCGACGTCAGCATGTCCCACAGGAAGAACAGCGCGAACAGGAACTGCAACAGCACCAGCAAGGCGATGCCCAGCTTGGACCGGCTCACACGAAAGCGCGGCCGCATCATGGCTGCACTGCGTCCGCACCTTGCGACACACCGGCACTGGCGGCCATCGGATCATCTGCCACCGCAATCCCCAGCACATCCGGCGATCCCGGTTTGGCCGCTGCGGCGACACCGGGTCGCGTCTGCGGTGCTTGCACCGTCGATGCCACCGACACGGCCGCGCTGCCCTCGTCTCCGCCCTCGTCATTCGCCATCATCGTCACGGCGGGCGCGGTATAGTCGCGCAGCACCTCGCCCGATGTCGGGTGCAGCACGATCTCGCGCAGCCGCCCGTCCAACAGGCCGACAATCCGGATGCGCCCCAGCCACGTGGTCTCGACCCGCACATGGGCGTACCCTTCCGCCACCAGTTGCGCCACGACCTCGTCCTCGCGCGTTCCGGCTTCGGCCCGCAGCGCAGCCAGCGCCAGCACCACCGCCAACCCGGCCGCCCGCATCATGCCCCACGTCACTGCCATCTGCACCATTCCCGCCTCGTTACCCGTTCCCGAAACGCAGCCAAACACAGGGCTTTGTCCCGCACAAACGGTCCGGCGCACGACACGCCGGACCCAACCTTTCACGTGCAGGCCGGCAGATGCCCGCTCAGCGGCAAACCACAGCGCCCCGCTTGGCAGGCTTCTGGCTGCAATCGGCCCCGTCATCCGACGCGTCGCCCGACCCGCCCGTCGCGGCCGGCGCGTCGATGCCACCACCGGCTCCACCTGCACCGCTCATCTGCATCGGCTCGCCACGCTCGACCATGCCGTGATCGAACAGGGGCAGCATGTCCATCGGCAGGAACCCGCCGTCAACCGGTCCACCGGTCATCGTCATCCAGTCGTCGTCGATCATCACCGGATCGTCGACGTTACCGGTATCGTCGCCATTGCCCGTGTCGTCACCGTTGCCAGCATCGTCGCCGTTACCCGTGTCGTCGCCAGCGTCGCCATTGCCGGCGTCGTCACCGGCCCCTGTGTCATCCGCCGCGTCGGTGTTGCCATCGTCCGTGGGGCCAGCGGAATCGCCGGGCACCGAATCGTCGACGACCGGATCGGTTGCGATCCCGCCTTTATCGCCGTCGCCCGTCGTCGCCGTGTCGTCGGGCGTTCCCACCTCGATGCCCGTCGCATCGCCGCCCTGCGGGTCCGCCAGATTGGTGCCGTCCGCATATGCCAGTCCCGCACCGCCCAGCAGCAGCGCTGCCACCAGTCCCGCGACCTGTCCGGTTGTCGTCTTCATTACTCGTTCCTCTTCACGCGCCCTGTCATTGCTACCCTGCCGCCGCTTGGGCGTTCAAGGCGGCAGATGCAGCTTCTTGCGCTGCGATGCGCCGCCGCACCATCTGCACAAGGTTGATCGCCCCCCGCATCAACCAAAGGAGGACGCCCCGATCCCCGCCCCTGTACCGCCCGCCCCGCGAAACGCCGCTCGCGCAAAAGCCACCCCCGCGCAAGCAAACCGATGGCGCGACACCCGCCATTCCCATGGGCCGCCGCCTGCGCTAGCAAGGCGCGACGCATATTCGGGAACGACCATGGCCGCATTCATTCTGCAAACCCTCGTCATCGGCATCGCAGGCACCGCCGCGATGGACCTCTGGGCGCTCGCGCTCAACCGTACCACGGGCAACCCGCTGCCCAACTGGGGCCTCGTCGGGCGCTGGTTCGCTTGGCTGCCAAAGGGCCGCGTCTTTCACGGCGACATCGCGAACACCCCGCAGGTCCGCAACGAAACCGCCCTCGGCTGGCTCGCGCATTACGCCACCGGCATCGTCTATGCCGCTGCCCTGATCGCGCTTGCAGGCCCCGCATGGACGGCAAACCCCACCTTCCTGCCCGCCTTCGCCACCGGCATGATCACCATCGCCGCAGGCTGGTTCCTGCTCGCCCCCGGCATGGGCGCGGGCTGGGCAGCAGCCAAGACCCCCAACCCCGCCAAATCCCGCCTGCTGAACATCGCCGCCCATACGGCCTTTGCCCTCGGCCTCTGGCTCGGCGCACTGGCCATCGCCTGACACCACGCCAGCCGCCCCCTCTCCCCCGCGGGGGAGAGGGTCGGGGTGAGGGGCGGCCCAAAAAACGAAACAGGCCCAAAGGCACCCCTGCGCCTTCGGACCCGTTTGCCCAACCGCCCTAAGGCTCAGCCCTCCTTGGCGACCAGCAGCCCGTCCGCCTTCAAACCGGCATAGCATTCGTCCAGCGACTGCGTGGCCCGCGCGATCAGCGTGTCGATCTCGTCGGTGCTAATCACCAAAGGCGGCGAGATGATCATGCGGTCGCCCACATGGCGCATGATCAGGTTGTTGGCAAAGCACCGCTCGCGGCAGCGAAAGCCCACCGTGCCGGACTCGGACGCGAACTTGGCGCGGCTTTCCTTGTGCGGCGTCAAGGCGATGGACCCCATCAGCCCCACCAGCTTGGCCTCGCCCACCAGGGGGTGCTCGACCAGCTTGGCCCAGCGCTCCATCAGATAGGGGTGCGCCACATCGCGCACATGCTCGACGATATGCTCGTCCTGCAACACCCGCAGGTTCTCCAGCGCCACCGCAGCCGCGACCGGATGGCCGCTATAGGTGTAGCCGTGGAAGAACTCGCCGCCCTCGGCCACCACAGCCGCCACCTCGTCACAGACGATCGACCCGCCGATGGGCTGATAGCCCGACGAAAGACCCTTGGCGATGGTCATGATATGGGGCTTGATCCCGAATGTCTGGCTGCCGAACCAGTTGCCCGTCCGCCCGAAGCCCGTAATCACCTCGTCCGCGATCAGCAGGATGCCGTATTTGTCGCAAATCCGCTGGATTTCCGGCCAATAGGTCGCGGGCGGCACGATCACGCCCCCCGCGCCCTGAATAGGCTCGCCGATGAACGCCGCCACCGTGTCGACCCCCAACTCGAGGATCTTGTCCTCCAGCTGGCGCGCGCGTTCGAGGCCAAACGCCTCCTCGGTCATCTCGCCGCCCTCGCCCCACCAGTAGGGCTGGTCGATATGCACGATCCCGTCGATCATCCCGCCATGCGCATGGATCGGTGCCATACCGCCAAGGCTGCCCCCGCCCATCGTGGACCCGTGATAGCCGTTCTTGCGCGCGATGATCACCCGCTTTTCCGGCTGCCCCTTGACCTGCCAATAGCGCCGCACCAGACGGATGTTGGTATCATTGGCCTCCGACCCCGAACCGGCAAAGAACACATGGTTCAGATCGCCCGGCGCCAGTTCCGCCAGCTTCGCCGCCAGCGCAATCGCGGGCACATGCGTGGTCTGGAAGAAGGTGTTGTAATAGGCCAACTCCTCCATCTGCCGCGCCGCGACCTCGGCCAGCGACTTGCGCCCGTAGCCGATGTTCACGCACCACAGCCCCGCCATGGCGTCGAGGATGCGGTTGCCCTCGCTGTCGTTCAGCCACACGCCCTTGCCCCGCACGATCACCCGCGCGCCCTTTTTCTCCAGCCCGTTGGCATCGGTAAAGGGATGCATATGGTGCGCGGCATCCAGCGCCTGCAACTCTGCCGTGGGCAGATGGTTGGTGATCATGTTCATGGGGCAGCCCTCGCGGAATCATCCGGCGGCAGGACGCTCCCGCCACGCGTTGACCGAAGTTTATGATCAAATTCCGCACCGTTCAAGAAATTTGATCAAATTATCGCAAAGCCCGCGCCAGACCTTCCCCAGCCGCGCGGGGGGCAAACCGCCCCCCGCGACCCCCCGCCCCGCGCCCCCCCGCCCCGCACGACCGCAGCACGGCCAAGGTCAGCCACGCAGACGGGCAATCCCTGCGCCGATCTCGGCCACCGCAAAATGCGTGAATCCGCCGCCCAAGACACCATGGCCACCCCGCCGAACCTGCGCGGTCTTTGGCCAGCTACCGCCCGGTCCCGCCATCTGAAATGCACATCCCGCGCCTTCCACGGCGCATAACGCCACCGCCCCGCCGCTTTTTGCCAGCCAAGCAAAAGCCGCGGTCCCCTCGCCCGCAACATCCGCCGCGCATGAAACGAGCCTATTGCCCGTTCCACACCCGCCCCGCATCCGCGAAACGCGCCCGAACCGCCGCTTACCATCGTCTCGGCCTGCGGGACTGCGGCAGGCGCCCCGCCCCCTTACGCCCCGTCCTGCGCCTGCGCCGCCCTGATCTGCTCGATCCCCTGCTCGATGTCGTTGCGGATCGCCTGCGCCAAGGCACCCGCATCCCCCGCCCGCATCGCCGCCAGCGCCTCCTCGTGCCGGTCGGGCAGCGCCGATGCGCCGAACCGCGCACAGACCACCCGCAGCGACGGGCCGAAGCGCAGCCACAAGGACCGCGCGATATCCACCAGCAAGGGCGCGTCCGATGCCTCGTACAGCGCGAAATGGAAGGCGTGGTTGCTTTCCAGATAGTCGTTCACGCGGCCCGCCCGGATCGCCAGATCGACCGCCCCGTCGATCGCGTCCAGCCGGTCGATCAGCGCGGGCGTCAGCGCCGCCGCCGCCAGTTCCGCCAACCGCGGCTCTACCGTCAGCCGCACGAAAGCCAACTGGTCCAGCAAAGCGGGCGTCAGTTCCGGCACCGCCACCCGCCGGTTGCCCTGCGGCAGCAAGGCCCCCTCGGCCGTCATGCGCCGGATCGCCTCGCGCACCGGCGTCATGCCCGCCTCCAGCTCGCGCACCAGCCCCTGGATCGTCACCGCCTGCCCCGGTTGCAACCGCCCGAACAGGATCATGTCGCGCAACCGGCCATAGGTGACCTCGTGCGACGGTATCTTGCGCGTCGCCCCGCCCATCGCCCCGCCCGTTCCTTCGTCCATTCCGGCCCGTCTCCATCCCTCGGCGCCCATGGTTAAGCCGCCCCGCGCAATTTGATCAAGCCGCCAGATCGGTTCCGCAGGCAATATAATCTTGGCGCAAGAGACATGCACTTCGGCCCGCCCCCGCGCAAAGCCCGGTGTCGCGCAGCCCCGCCACGCCCAAAGCCCCCGCGCCGCAAGTCAGGGTCGCCCGGCCCGACCCCCGCCCGACCCAAGGCGCAAGCAGGCGGCCCACGTCATCCGCCCGCCGCAAAAGCGCCCAGCCTCCGGCCCCGCCATCATCCGCAGCGTCCGGCCAAAGGTGGCCATGCCCCAGACGCACCGCCCTTGGCAGGTCACGTCCCGCCCGCGCCATAGGTCGCGGCGTGCAGGTCGCGGAACGTGAACTGCGGGTGATCCTGCGCCGCGCAGGTAAAGGTGATTTCGGCCGGAACACCGGGAAACAGCGTCACCGCATTGTCGCTGAACCGCCCCGCCACATCGGCCTCGACCGCCACGAAAGGTGCCAAGGCCGAAACTTCCAGCCGGATCGTCCAGCGCCCGTTCCCGCCCGATACCGCAGCGCTCAGCCCCGAAGGCAGCAGGTCATAGGCCTTCCACGGGCGCGGCGCGTGCACGTCGCCCCCCGCCCCGCCCGCATGGTCCCACGTAAAGGCCAGCACCTCGCCCGCCGCCAAACCCTCTTTGGCGCCTGATCCGGTATCTGCCGCCACCCGCAGCACATCGACCGCCCGATCCACCGGCACCACCGCCCCGACTTGCGCTAACACGCGCGTGCTTCCGTCCATCGCCACGGCCCGCGCCACCACGCGCAATTCCACCGGCTCGCGCGTGTCGTTCACCCCGCGCAGCACGAACCCGTCGGCATCCGGAATGCACAGCACCGTCACCGGCGCATAGAACCGCGCGGCCATGTGGTGCAACAGCTTCCATCCCCCCCCGTGGTCAAGCGACGACCAGGAACACACCGGCCAGGTGTCGTTCAACTGCCAATACAGCGCCCCCTGACACTGCGGCTTCAACCCGCGCCACGCCGTCACCGCGGTCTTGATCGCCAGCCCCTGCTGGACCTGTGACAAGTAAACGAAATTCCCGAAATCCACCGGAAAGCGGAAATAGCGGAACATGGTTTCCGCAATCCGCGCATTGCCGCCCGCGTTCTTCTGGTGGCTCTCCATGACAGGGGCTGCGATATTGAAATCCGCAGGGTCGGCAAAGCGCCGTATCGCCGTCAGCGACGGATAGCTCTGGAACCCGAACTCAGAACAAAAGCGCGGCTTCACATCGCGGTAATGGTCGAAATCCCGCCCCTCGTGCCAGACGCTCCAGAAATGCATATCGCCGGACCTGTCGTCGTGCCACGCATCGCCAAAGGCCATCGCCCCGGGCGAAGGCGAACTCGGCCACCAATTCGCGCCCGGCAAGACCGCCTTCAACGCGGTCTCTACCGTCCGGTTCAGCCGGTCATAGCTGACCAGATAGCGGTCGCGGTCCTTGCGGCTGGCCTCGAACCAGCCCAGCGCCCCGATCAATTCATTGTCGCCACACCACAGCGCGATGCAGGCATGATGGTTGATCCGCGCCACCACATCGCGCACCTCGACATCGATTTCGCCAAGGAAATCAGGCGTCGACGGATACAGGTTGCACGCGAACATGAAGTCCTGCCAGACCATCAACCCCATCTCGTCGCACAAGTCGTAAAACCAGTCCGGCTCATACCGCCCGCCGCCCCAGATACGGATCATGTTCATATGGGCATCGACCGCCGATTGCAGCAGCCCCCGCACGCCGTCGCGCGTGATCCGCCCGTGCAGCGCATCCGCCGGTATCCAGTTCGCCCCCCGCGCAAAGACCGCATGGCCGTTGACCGCAAAGCCAAAGGACCGCCCCGCCGCGTCCACTTCCGACACCAGCGCCAGATCGCGCAAGCCCACGCGCCGCACCGCCCGTGCCGCCCCCATCGTCACCACCAGATCATGCAATACCTGCGCGCCCAGCCCCACCGGCCACCACAGCACCGGCTCCGCGATTCGCAGCACCACCCGCCCCACGCCGCCCGATGCGGCACCCGTTGCCGTCACCCCGCACAGCGTTGCCGTCACCGCCCCGCCCGTGCCATGCACCTCGACCGTCACTTCCGCCACGCCGCCCTCATGCCGCTGGCTCACGATCACATCCGCAATGCGCGGCCCGACAGCCTCGATCCGTATCCCGCCCCAAATGCCAAAGGGCGCCAGCGCGATGTTCCAGTCCCAGCCGAAATCGCACTGCGGCTTGCGCAGCATGTTGCCGTTCGGGATCGGGCAGTTCCCCTCGTGCCACGGCACGAAAAAGGGCTGCGCCGCCTGCCGCCGCGCCCCCTCGGCCACCACCGACCGAAAGGTGATCTCGATCTCGTTCTTCCCCTGCCGCAAGGCCCCCGCCAGCGGCACCCGCCAGCGCCGGAACGCATTGGCCGCCGCCAGCACAAGCACCCCGTTCAGCCGCACCTCGGCCACGGTATCCAGCCCGTCGACCACCAGTTCCGCATCGCCCCCCGCATGGTCGAACCTGCGCGTCGCCACCCAGTCGCGCCCGCAAATCCAGCGCAACCCGTATTCGTTGCGCCCGAAATAGGGGTCGGCAATGGCCCCCGCCGCATGCAGCGCCGAAATCCCGTCGCCCGGCACGGCAAAAGGCACCGTCACCTGCCCGTCGGTCAGGCTCCACTCTCCGCCCAGATCCACCAATTCCGGTCCTCCCTTCCCGCATCGCACAGGCCCGCCATCACCCCGGCCCCACGGAACAGCCCGCACCGGCGCGGCGCAGGGCAAATCACCTTGCGCTGTCGATGATTCCGGCAAATTTCGCCTGCACATCGGCCACCGTCATCGACGGCGTCCACCAGAACGCGGCCAACAACGCGTCCAACTGCCTGCGCGTATCGACCGACAGCGTCATCGTGCCATCGGGCAGGATATCGCCGATTGCCAGACTCTCCAGCGCCTGACGCGTGCAGTCGTTCGCAACCTTCATGTCGACATCGCCGCGGACCGGCAGCGACCCCCGCTTCGCGTTAAAGGCAACCTGCACCGTTTTCGAGACGATCACGCTGGCCAACCGCTTCTGCGCCGCCGTCACCGCGGGGTCGGCGCTGACCGGAAAGTAAACCGCATCGCCCCCCGTCGAGACGATCTTGGTCACCCCCAACCCCGGCAGACAGGTGTAATCCGTGCCCGCAACCTTGCCCGCAGACGCGAATGCGCCCAGCGCCCGGTCGCCGATGATCTGCCCGCCCGCCGCACCGCCGATCACCATGCCGGTGGCTTCGGTCCAGTCCTGCACCGCCGATGCGGCACTCATCTGCCGCGCGATGTCGGCCTGCTCGAACACCTTGGTCATCTCGGGGCTGCGGGCGGCCACGGCATCCTTGTCGACGACGATCTTCTTCCACAACTCCGGCCCGCCGACCGCGACCGCGATCACCCCGAACGCCCCGCCCGCCTGCCACGGCTGCCGCCCCATCGCCAGCGGCACCTTGCCCGCCGCTTCCAAAGCGCCCCGCGCCGCGACGAACCCGTCCCAATTCGTCGGCACCGGCACCCCCGCATCGGCGAACGCCTTGTTCGACAGCCACAACCACTGCCACGACTCGATGCTGACCGGCGCGCAATAGACCTTGCCATCCACCGTGCAGGCATCCAGCAGGCTGATCGGCCTGATGATGTCGCGCCAGCCCTCGGCCTTGGCCACATCGGTGATGTCTTGCAGCAATCCGGCCTCGATCAACACCTCGGCGTCGCGCCCGCTGGTCAACCGGGTCGCCCCCATCGGGTCGCCACCCAGAATCCGGGCGGTGATGACGGGCCACGCCACTGCGCCCGATCCGGCAATCGGGCTGTCCTTCCACCTGTCGCCACCGGCATCGAAGGCCTTGGCAAGCCCGGCCACCGCCGCCGCCTCGCCGGGCGAAGTCCACCAATGCGTCACTTCCAGCTCGACCGCAGGCGCGGGTGCAGGCAGCGCCACGCTGGCGCAAAGCCAGACGGCCAGTTTCCAGCGTTTCATCGAAAGCCCCCGCGTCTAAATCGTTATAGTTAAGTCTATAACGGTGCAGTTTTTGCGATCAAGCCACGTTTTCGCTTGTCGCCACCGCAGCCCGGCGATCAAATGCACAAGCAAAACGCGCCAACCCACGGCCCCGCCCCCATGCCCCGCCCCATGCCCCGCCCCCGCACGCCCCACCAAAGGCAACGCCTTGCGCCAGCAGGGTTTTTTGGCTTGGCACCCGACGGCGCAGCCACCCGCGCACCCAACCGCAGGTCGCATCAGGCACGTTCCCGCCCCAAGGCCGCGAACCCGCCGCGCCACAGCCGCAGCCGCACCGCCGGATCGTGGCAGAACGGGCGGCGAAAGTGACCGTTTCGCCCCGTTCCGACACGCGCCCCACGCTCAAGACCATCGCCACCGAAACCGGCCTTGCCATCGCCACCGTCAGCCGCGCCCTGAAAGACGCGCCCGACATCGGGGCCGAGACGAAGCGCCGCGTGCGCGAAGCTGCCGCCCGCCTCGGCTACCGCCCCAACCGCGCGGGCGTGCGCCTGCGCACCGGCAAGACCAACGTCATCGCCCTCGTGCTCTCGACCGAAGCCGACACGATGAACCACACCTCGCAATTGCTCACCTCGATCGCCCGCAGGCTGAAAGACACCAGCTACCACCTTGTCGTGATGCCCTTCTTTCCCGACGAAGACCCGATGACGCCGGTTCGCTACATCGTCGAAACCGGCAGCGCCGATGGCGTGATCCTCAACCAGACCCGCCTTGATGACCCGCGCATCCGCTACATGCACGCGCACGGCTTCCCCTTCGCCACCCATGGCCGCACCGCCATGGGCCTGTCGCACCCGTTCTTCGACTTTGACAACGAAGCCTTCGCCCGCGCCGCCGTCCGCGCCCTGCATGCGCGCGGGCGCAAACGCCTGCTGCTCGTCGCCCCGCCGCGCGACCACAGCTACGCCAGCCACATGATCGCGGGCTTCACGACCCAAGCCGCCCGCCTCGGCCTGTCGTCCGAACTCGCAACCTCCTTCACTTCCGACTGTCCCGCAGCGCGCATCGAACAGGGCATCGCGCGCCGCTTTGGCCTGCCATCGCCGCCCGACGGGCTGGTCCTGGGGTCCACCACCTCGGCCATGGCCTCGGTCACGGGGGCCGAAAGCACGGGCGCGGTGCTGGGCCGCGATGTCGACGCCGTGGCCAAAGAGGCGATCCCCTTCCTCAAACGCTTCCGCCGCGAATTGATCGTGATGCACGAAGACGTTGACCGCGCCGGAGATTTCCTCGCCCGCGCCATCCTTTCCGCGATAGACCGCAACCCGCCCGAGCTTTCGCAATTCGTCGACACCCCCGAAACAGACGCCCGCTGACCGCGACCCCAGACCGCCACACTTGACCGGCCAAAGACCACCATGCAGACGATCAAACGCACCGACCGCACCGCAAACCGCAAAATACCAAGCCTGCACTGACCCGAAAGGGCGGGGGGCCAGCCCCCCGCACCCCCCGGGATATTTAAGACGAGAAGAACGAGGGAGAGAACACAATGGCCATCACGGCAGCACATGTGGCGCGGGCCCCCCGCATCCGCCTTGGCATGGTGGGCGGCGGGCGCGACGCCTTCATCGGCGCGGTCCACCGCATCGCGGCACGGCTCGACGACCAGTATGAACTGGTGGCGGGGTGCTTTTCGTCGAACGCGGAAAAAAGCCTCGCCAGCGCCGCCGATCTGGGGGTCGACCCCAAGCGCGCCTATGGCGACTTTGCCGAAATGGCATCGCGCGAAGCGCGGCGCAAAGACGGCATCGAAGCGGTGGCCATCGTCACCCCCAACCACATGCACGCCCCCGTGGCGCTGCAATTCCTGCGCCGCGGCATCCATGTGATCTGCGACAAACCCCTGACCGCCACCCTGCCCGAGGCCAAACGCCTTGCCAAAGCGGTGCAGGCATCGGGCGCGGTCTTCGCGCTGACCCACAATTACACCGGCTATCCGATGGTGCGCCAAGCCGCCGAGATGGCGCAAAGCGGCGCTCTGGGCGACATCCGCCTTGTGCAGGTCGAATATGCCCAGGACTGGCTGGCAGAACCCATCGAACAAGCGGGTCACAAACAGGCCGACTGGCGCACCGACCCCGCCCGCACCGGCGCAGGCGGGGCCACCGGCGATATCGGCACCCATGCCTTCAACCTTGCCCGTTTCGTCACGGGGCTGACGCTGGACAGCCTCGCCGCCGATCTGCAAAGCTTCGTTGCCGGTCGCCGCGTGGATGACAACGCCAACGTCATGCTGCGCTTTGCAGGTGGCGCGCGCGGGATGCTGTGGTGTTCGCAGGTCGCGACGGGGCTGGAAAACAACCTCAAACTGCGGGTTTACGGCACGAAATCCAGCATCGAATGGAGCCAGGAAGACCCCAACTACCTCTGGGTCGGCCCGCTGAACGCCCCGCGCTACCGCCTGACCCGTGGCGGCGCAGGCACCGGCCCCGCCGCCGCCCGCGTGTCGCGCATCCCCCCCGGCCACCCCGAAGGTTATTTGGAAGGCTTCGCCAATATCTACGCCGAAGCCGCCCGCGCCATCCTGTCACGCCGCGACGGCACGCCCCTCGACCCCGCCGTTACCTTCCCTGGCCTTGCCGAGGGTCTGGAAGGCGTGGCCTTCGTCGATGCCTGCGTGCGCTCGTCCAGACGCAACGGCGCATGGACCACGCTGAACCTGTGATACCGCAGCGGATAGGGTGCGCCGCAAGGGCGCACCCTACACGTCTGTCCCGCCCGCTGTTCGCGCCCCCGCTCTTCGCGCCGCAGGGTGCGCCTTCACGGCGCACCTTACCCTTATACCGCCCGTAACCGCCCCCGCTCGCGCTGCAACCACAGCGCCGTCATCACCAGGGGCGCATTGTTCACCTCGCCCGAAGCCACCAGCGCCATCAACCGCTCGAAGCTTACCAGATGGCCGCGGATATCCTCGGCCTCGCCTTCCACCCCGAACACCCCCGCCGCGCCATCGGGCAGATCGGCCAGCGCCACATAGGAGTAAAGATACTCGGTCACAGCCCCCGGACTGGGGTAATACCCCGCCACGAATTCCAAGGCCCCCAGCTCCAGCCCCGCCTCCTCGACCGCCTCGCGCCGCGCGGCATCCTCGGGGCTCTCGCCCGGATCGATCCGCCCCGCGATGGCTTCCAGCGACCAGCACTCCGCATCGCCGCGCACGAAAGGGCCGGCGCGGAATTGTTCCACCAGCAACACGCGGTCGCGCACGGGGTCATAGGGCAGCACCGTCACCGCATCGCCCATGACGAAAGCCGCCCGCTTGACCGTGTCGCTGAACCCGCCGTCAAAGCGGCGAAAGCGCAGGTCATGTTCTTCGACGGCAAAGTAATTGGCATAGGGCCGCGCCACCGCCGCCACCGCCACATCGCCCGCCCCCTGCGCCCGCCGCAGCGTCACCGGCCCCGCCGCGCCCGCCCGCACCCGCGCCGCACCCCGCACCAGCATCTGCCCGTAGCGCCGCGCCAGCCCTTCGGGCGCGACCACGCCGAACCCCGCCATCACGTCGCCCGCCGCAGCCACCGCCGCCGCGCCGTAATCGCGCTCCCACGCGGGCAGCGACCACGCGCCCGCACCCGCGCCCTCCGCAAAAAGCAGCGCATCGCCCGCGCCTGCATCTGTCGTCACGCGGCAGGTCTGCGGCCCTTGCCCCAGCACGGCGGCGTAAAACGCCAGCCGCGCCGCCTCGGCGCCGTCCAGCCCGACCAGCGCCAGCCCGTCAACCCTGCCCGCCCCCCCGTGCAGGGTCGCGCCATAGCCCGCCCGCATCGCCTGACCCGCAACCCAAGCCGCCGCAGGCCGCGACCCGCGCCCCAGCACCACGTCGCGCAACGGCGCATGGCACAGGGTGCCGTAGACGAACACCACAGTCACGACCAACGCCGCCCTGCCACTTCGGCCAAGATGCCAAGCACGGCCGCCCCCAGCCCCAAACTCGCCAGAAACGCCCTGTCGCCCAGAAAGGCCCCGTAGCGCAGCGCCAGTTGCACCATGCCCATCAGCGCCTCGAACGGGCCGGGGTAATGCCGCCGCACCGCCGCTTCCAGCATCTCCCAGACCGACAGGCCCAACAGCACCAGCGCCACCATCACCACCACCGTCCGCAGCCCCGTTCCCACCGCCGCGCCATACCCGCGCCCCACGTTCGGCCCCATCACATGCCAGCCGCAAACCAGCCCCGCCACCGCCGCCCCCTCGGGCACCCGCCCGATCACCATGCCCGCAGGCAGGCTTTGCCCCAGCACCGCTGCCGCCAGCCAGCCAAGGGTCGCAAAACCCAAAGCCGAAAACAGTTTGGCCGCCGTGGGAAGCCCGCGCGCCACCATCAGGCAGGCCGCGTCACGGTAATCTGCGTCACATCGCAGTTGCCGCCCTGAAACGCCCCCGCGCAGGAGGTCAGGTAAAAGTTCCACATCCGGCGGAAGCGGTCGTCGAACCCCATCCGCGCCACCTCGTCCCAACGGTCGTTGAACGTGTCATGCCAGCGCCGCAGCGTCTGGCTATAGCTTTCCCCGAACTCGATCGACCCTGCCACGCGCAGCCCCGCCTTTTCCACCTCGGCCCGCAGCACCGAAGGCGACGGCAGCATCCCCCCCGGAAAGATGTATTTCTGGATGAAATCCACGCTCTTGCGGTACACCTCCCAGCGCTTGTCCGCGATGGTGATGATCTGCAACGTCGCCTTCGCGCCGGGTTTCAACCGCTCGCGCAGCGCGTCGAAATAGACCGGCCAGTATGTCTCGCCCACCGCCTCGAACATCTCGATGCTGGCGACGCCGTCATACGACCCGCGCTCGTCGCGGTAATCCTGCAACTTGATCGTCACGCGGTCCGACAGGCCCAGCCTTGCCATCCGCTCCACCGCGAAATCGTATTGCGCCTGCGAAATCGTCAGCCCCGTCACGCGCAACCCGCGCTCCTTGGCGGCATATTCCGCAAACCCGCCCCAACCGCAGCCGATTTCCAGCACATGATCGCCCGGTGCCGCCCCCATCTGGTCCACCATCGAGCGGTATTTCTCGGTCTGCGCCGCTTCCAGACTTTCCTGCCCCGACCGGAAGATCGCCGATGAATAGGTCATCGTCTCGTCCAGCCACAGCTTGTAGAACGCATTGCCCAGATCGTAGTGGTAATGGATGTTCTTTCTGGCCTGCGTCTTCGAATTGCCCTGCAACCAGAACCGCATCCGCTCGTAAAAGCGCACCAGCCCCATGCCGGGAAAGCCGTCGTTCACCGCATCGTTTTCGGGCAATTGCACCAGATCCATCAGCGTCTGCAAATCCGGCGTCGACCACCAGCCGTCCAGATAGGCATCGCAAAAGCCCAAGTCCCCCTCGCGCACCAGCCGCGCAAAGGTATCGGTATTGTGCACCGACAGTTCCGCCACCGGACCCGCCACCTTGCCCTCGACCCTGAACCGCCGCCCGTCGGGCAAGATGAAATCCAGCCGCCCGCGCCCCAGCCGCCGCGCGACCTCGAACGCCGAGGCGAAATATCGCGGCAGCCCGCCTTGGCCCGCCGTGCTCGTCAAAACGTCCATCGTCTCCCCACTCATTTTTTGTTCTTATTTTACAATGACAATCACAGATACGAAGCGCGCACTCAAGAGTTTCGTCACGCCTTTGTGTCCAAGCCTTCGCCTGACGTCACGTCGCCCCCCTTGGGGGCCCGCGCGGCATAGGCCGCCAGCGCCCGCGCCCGCCCTTCGGCCAGATCGACCATCGGCATCGGATAACGCGACGCGGGCGTCAGGTTCCACGCCCTTGGCACGGCATCAAAGAACGCCAGCGCCTCGGGTCCGGGTGTGCGCGACAGTTCCGCGATGAACCGCTTGCGATACTCTTGCTTGGGATCGAACTTTTCCACCTGCGTGGCAGGGTTGAAAATGCGGAAATAGGGGGCCGCATCCGGCCCCGACCCCGCCGCCCATTGCCAGCCCATCGCATTGGCCGCCGGATCCCAGTCGATCAGGCACTCCTCGAACCACGCCTGCCCGATCCGCCAATCGGTCATCAGATGTTTCGTCAGGTAACTCGCCACGATCATCCGGCCGCGGTTGTGCATCCGTCCCGTCACATACATCTCGCGCATCGCGGCATCGACGAACGGCTCGCCCGTCATCCCCCGCCGCCAGCGTTCCGCATCGGCGCTGTCGCCGCGCCAAGGAAAGGCATCCCATTCCGGCTTCCAGTTCGCCGTGGTGATATGCGGGCTGTGATACACCAGATGATAGGAAAACTCGCGCCAGACCAGTTCCTTCAGGAACGTCTCCGCCCCCGCCCCGCCCCGCTCGAACGCAGCCCAAGCGGCATGCCAGACCCGCCGCGCCCCGATCTCGCCAAGCGCAAGGTTCTCCGACAATCCCGAAGTGCCCTCGACCGCCGGCAAATCCCGCGCCACGCCATAGCGGTCCACCGGCCCGTCCAGAAACCGCGCCATCCGCGCCACCGCCGCCGCCTCTCCGACATGGACATGGCGCGATACGACAGCCGCCCCGCGGTCCATCGCAGCCCCCAGCCGCCAGTCCTCCAGCCGCTCCGACACAGGCCAGACCGCAGGCGCAGGCAAAACCGCAGGCGCCGCCACCGCAGCCGCCACCGCCCGCCCCCGCACCGCCCGCCAGAACGGAGTGTACACGCGGTAGAACCCGCCCGTCCCCGTGGCCACCTCCCACGGTTCGTGCAGCAGATGCCCCGCGAAACTGTCAGCCCCGATCCCCGCAGCCCGCAGCCCCGCCTTGACACCGGCATCCCGCGCCGTCGCCACCGGATCATACAGCCGCGACCACATCACGCCCGCAGCCCCCGTCTCGGCCACCAGCGCCTGCAACACCGCCAAAGCCTCGCCCCGCCGCAACACCAGCCGCGACCCCGCCGCCGCCAGCCGCTCGGCAAAACCCGCGATCCCCAGCCCCAGCCGCCATTTCGGCGCAGCGCCCAACCCTTCGGTCTCGGGGTCCAGCACGAAAACCGGCACAAGCGGCCGCCCCGTCGCCAGCGCCGCCGCCAACATCGGCAGATCATCCAGCCGCAAATCGCGGCGGAACCAAAGAAGAAGCGGAGCGGTCATCGAAAATTCCCCAAATGACCGCTAAACCTATGCCGCAGCGCAGCTTTTCAACCCCGACGGCGAAACAAAGCCCTAAAGCACCTCGTCGAGCGCCGCGATCAACCGCGCCACATCACCGGCACTGGTGTAATGCGCCGCACTCATCCGCAGCACACCGCGCCCAAGGTCGACCCCCATCGCCTGCAACGGCCGCACGGCATAGAAATCCCCCGCCCAGCAGGCGATGCCCCGCGCGCCCAGCGCCTCGGATACCGGTTCCGCCTCGCGGTCCAGCGCCACAGCCACCGTCGGCGCACGGCGGGCAGCATCGCGCGGCCCGATCAAGCGCAGGTCGTTGCGCGCCGCCAGATACTCGACCAAGGGCGCGATCACCGCCACCTCTTGCGCCCGCATCAGGTCATGCACCCCGCGGTTGCGCGCCGCCGCATCGCCGCCAATCCCGTGATGCGCGGCCAAAGCGTCCACATAATCGGCCATCCCCGCACAGGCCGCAATCTGCGCATGGTCCGGCCCCGCAGGCGTGAACCGCTTATAAAGCGACCCTGCATTGAAATAATGGCACTGCGCGGGCAGCTCCATCCCCCACGCCTCGCGGATCACCATGATCCCCTGATGCGGGCCAAAGGTCTTGTAGGCCGAAAACAGATAGACATCGCAGCCCAGCGCCGCCACATCCGGAAAGCCATGCGGCGCATAGCTTACCCCGTCCACGCAACTCCGCGCCCCCGCCGCCCGCGCCATCGCGGCAATCTCGGCCACGGGGTTGATCTCGGCCACCACATTGCTGCAATGGGGAAAGCACACCAGCCGCACACGGCCATCCGCCAGCAGCGCCCTCAGGTCGCCAAGCGCCAGCGATCCGGTGGCAGGGTCGATCTTCCACTCGCGCACCTCGATCCCTTCGTCGGCCAAGCGCCGCCACACGCCCGAATTGGCCTCGTGGTCCTGATTGGTCACCACCACCGCACCCTCCGTCCCGCGCAGCCACTGCCGCACGGCCTGCGCCAGCACATAGGTGTTGGCACTGGTCGACGGCCCGAAAGATACCTCGTGCCGCGCCACGCCCATCATCGCCGCCAACCGAGTCCGCGCCTCGTCCATTTCCGCCCCGCCCTCGCGCGCGCCGGAATAGGGCGCATAGGGCTGCACCTTGCGGTCGGTGTAAAAGCGGTGCAGCCGGTCCACCACCGGACCGCAAGGATAAGACCCGCCCGCATTCTCGAAGAACGCATTGCCCGACAGCACGGGCGACGAAAACGCCGGAAACTGCGCGCGCACGAAATCCAGATCAAGACCGGTCATATCAAAGCCTCCCTATCGATTGCCCGATTGATGGAACGGATCGCCGCCCCCTGCAAGACCGTCCGCCAGCGGTCCGCCACTGACGCAGCCGTGATTCCGCCAAAGCGCAAAGCCGTGGCAGCATGTGCCAGCCTTTGCCGCAACCGCCCGAACCGGAGCTACCGATGCACGCCAGCCTCGCCACCGTCGCCGCCTCGGCCCTGACCTTCCTCGCGCAACTGACCGTTCCCGAAGCTGCCGCCGCGCAAGAAACCCGCAAGGCCTCGAACTGCTTCGCCCTCGCCTCTGGCCCGCAATCTGGCCCGCAATCTGGCCCCGAACGCCTGCACGCCGCAGCCTTCGGCGATCCGGTCGATGCCGATCATGTCCGCATCCATTACATAAACCACGCCGAATTCGCCATCAGCGCGGGCACCCTGACCGCCGTGACCGATTACACAGGCTTTCTCGGCAACCCCGATGTCGTCCCCGACGTGGTGACGATGAACAACGCCCATTCCACCCACTGGACCGCCAACCCCGACCCGCGCATCCCCCATGTGCTGCAAGGCTGGCCCACCGATGGCATCGCCGCCCATTATGATCTCGACCTCGGCGCGATGCTGGTCCGCAACGTCCCCACCGACACGCGCGGCCCCTTCGGCGAAGGCGCACTCCGCAACGGCAACTCCATCTTCGTGTTCGAGGCGGGCGGCCTGTGCATCGGCCACCTCGGCCACCTCCACCAGATTCCGAACGACGCGCAATACGCCGCGATCGGCAGGCTCGATGTGGTCATGGTTCCCGTCGACGGCGGCTACACCATGACGACCGAGGCGATGGCAGGGGTGGTAGACCGCCTGCGCGCCCGCGTCATCATCCCGATGCACTGGTTTTCCGGCGACAGCCTCCAAACCTTCCTCGCCGCCGTCTCCGACCGCTACCCCGTGGTCGAAACCGGCGGTCCCGACCTTTTGCTCAGCCAGAACGACCTGCCCGCCACCCCCACCATCCTCATCCTCGACCCCGCCCCCCTACCCTGACCTCATCCGACCCGACCGGACCAAACCCGACCCCGACCTAAGCTCACTGTGACCCGACCCGACCACCGTAGGGTGCGCCTTCACGGCGCACCTATCCCCCCCCCTGCCCGACCTTCCCCGTTCCCCCGCCCTGCCCCTTGCGCTAGGTAGGCACCAAGCCACCCCGCCAAAGGGCACACCATGCTGAACCCCGCCTCCGATGCTTTCCTCGCCGCTCTGGCCACCACCCTGCCCGACGACACCCTGCGCCCCGCAAGTGCGGCCTATCACGCCGACCCGCGCGGCCGCTGGACAGGCACCGGCACCACTGTCGCCCTGCCCCGCAGCACGGCCGAGGTGTCAGCCATCGCCGCCGCCTGCAACGCCGCCCGCGTCGGCATCGTGCCTTGGGGCGGCGGCACCGGCCTTGTCGGTGGCCAAGTCCTGCCCGACGGCCCCGCGCCCCTGATCCTGTCGCTGGAACGCATGACCGCCACCCGCGGGCTTTACCCCGCCGAATCCGTGCTGACGGTTGAGGCAGGCACCATCCTCGCCACCGTCCAAGCGCAGGCCACCGACGCGGGCTTCCTGTTCCCCCTGTCGCTCGCCTCGCAAGGCAGCGCCCGCATCGGCGGGCTTCTGGCCACCAACGCAGGCGGTCTGAACGTGCTGCGCTACGGCAACGCCCGCGACCTGTGCCTCGGGGTCGAGGCGGTCATGGCCGATGGCACCATCTTCCACGGCCTCAAACGCCTGCGCAAAGACAACACCGGCTACGACCTGCGCCACTTGCTGATCGGCTCCGAAGGCACGCTCGCCATCCTTACCGCCGCCAGCCTGCGCCTGTTCCCGATCCCCGCCGCCACCGTCACAGCCCTCCTCGTCACCCCCTCGCCCGATACCGCGCTGCGCCTGTTGTCACTCGCACAGAACCGCCTTTCGGGCATGGTCTCGGCCTTCGAACTGATCCACCGCGCGGGCTTCGACTTTCTGGCCGAAACCCTGCCCGACGTCGCCTGCCCCTTTGCCACCCCGCCCGAATGGTCGGTCCTGATCGAACTCGGCCTGCCCGCAGGCATCGACCCCGAAGCCGCCATGGCCAATCTTTACGCCGAAGCCAGCGACCTGTCGCTCGTCACCGATGGCGTCATCGCCACCTCGCAGGCCCAATCCGCCCAACTCTGGCGCATCCGCGAATCCATCCCCGAAGCCAACCGCCGCATCGGCGCGGTCTCCAGCCACGACATCTCGCTGCCGCTCTCGGCCATCCCCGATTTCATCGCCCGCGCCCCCGCCGAACTCGCCCGCATCGACCGCTTCCGCATCAACTGCTTTGGCCACCTCGGCGACGGCAACCTGCATTACAACGTCTTTCCCGAACGGGGCCGCAGCCGCAAAGACCACGACCACCAGCGCGCGGCGGTCAAAACCGCGATCCACGATCTGGTCGACGGCATGGGCGGTTCGGTCAGCGCCGAACACGGCATCGGCCGCCTCAAACGCGACGATCTGGAACGCTACGCCGACCCCGCCAAACTGCACGCCATGCGCGCGATCAAAAGCGCGCTCGACCCCAATGGCATCCTCAACCCCGGCGCGGTCCTGCGCGCCCGCGGAATTTGACGCAAATTCCGCCCCGTTTTCTGACGCAGAAAACGGCCCCCCACGGCCCGCCCCCGGAATTTGCGTCAAATTCCGGCGCGATTTCTGCGTCAGAAATCGCCCGCGCCACAAGAGCCATGAAAAGGGGAAAAGTGCAGGTTTCTGTTGCCAGGTACCTGCGAACCCCGCCTTACGCGGCTAAGCGCAAGGACTTAGGTTTGATATTGCGAGCCGCTTACGCGGCCAGCGCCATCGGAGCACGGTTGTCATTGGCAACTGTGATCTTGGACCGATAACGGTGGTACCTCACCGGGTAAAAGCTGGCCTCTTTGAACGTTCGTCGATCCTATTTCGACCCCGAACCCCCGCAATGACCGGGTGGATTGGTGGAGTCGCCGGGTACCGCCCCCGGGTCCGAGCCGTCTATTACAGGTGCGTTTATCACCATAGTCCGGGTTGCCCCGAACACCGTCAGATATAGGCCCGCCCGTCCCCGCCCGCAAGATGCATGATGTGCAAAACGCCCGGCGTTGCCACCGGGCGCTTCCCGCCGTGCCGAAAGCCTCAGAACCCGGCTTTGATATTCTCGAATTCCTCGATCATCTTCTCGCGGAACTCGGGCGAAACCGGCGTCTGCGCCAGCATCGTGCCCTGCACCGGATCGACATACGCCGCCTTCAGGTCTTCCATCGGAATTTCCTTCAGCGCCGCATCGTTGGAAATCGCATAGCCGATCGCATCGAGGATCGCGCGGGCCGATCCATGGTCAAGGAAGCTGTTGATGAAATCATAAGCCTTCTCTTCCTTGCCGGGCGCGTCCTTCATGTTGACATACCCGCAATACCACGTCGTGGCCCCCTCGGTCGGGGTGCGGTTGAAGCCGACGGGAAAGCCCTCGTCCTGCAACAACGCCACGCCGTCGTTCCACGACCAGGATACCAGCACCTCGCCTGTCGCCATCAACTGGCTCATCTCGGCCGGATCGGCCCAATAGGCCCGCACGTTCGGATGCACCTTGCGCAGCCAGTCCGCCGCCGCCTGGAACTGTTCGTCCGTCACATTGTCCCAGGACGAAACACCCGTCGCCAGAAAGGCCAAAGCCCAGATGTCATCGGCATTGTCCGGCATCGAGATGCGGCCTGCGAACTTCGGATCGGTGAACACCTGAAGCGATGCCACCTCTTGCGGCGTCACCTCCTTGGTGTTGTAGGCAATCGCGGTATAGGCGTAATCGGTCGGGATGAACCACACGCCCTGATCATCCTTGACCACCGGCGACGCCAGCAGCGGCGGGTGGATATAGGCGAATTCGGGAATCTTCGACGTGTCCCAAGGCTCGATCAACCCCGCCGCCTTGTAGCGCGGCAGGCTGGCCACGCACGGATGCGCCACATCGGCCTTGAAGCCGGAACTCACCTTCTGGAACGCCTCGTCGTCATCACCGAAAAACGCGTAAGTGGGCGAATCGCCGTTCTTTTCTGCATATTTGGCCGAAAGCCCGGCGATGTCCCACCCGGCCCAGTCGAACACCGTCAACTCGGGATCAGCCGCGCTTGCGGCCGTCGTCAAACCAAAGACTGCCGCAACGGAAAGAAGCGTCCTGGTAATGGGTGCCATTCGATTGTCCTCTGTTTCCCGCGTTCGCGCGGGCTTTGCTCTGTCACAAAAAACCGCCGACGCCGCATAACGCTAGATTAGCTCTGGCAGTGCCTCAAGCAGATATTGCACAGTGTCGCCACGTCAAACCCGGCCACCGCACCACCCGTGCTCTGCCACCCGCCCTGCCGGAATCCGCGCCGCTCTGCCGCTTCCTTGGGCAAACCGCACCTGCGGGCCGCATCGCCTGCCCACCGAACCCGACACAGTGAAAAGGAAGACACCATGTTCCGCGCCCTCCTCGTCGAAAAAGACGAAACCGGCAGCACCAGCGCCTCGGTCCAGACAATCGACGACTCGCGCCTGCCGCAGGGCGACGTGACGGTGGCGGTCGAATACTCGACCCTGAACTACAAGGACGGCCTCTGCCTCGGCCCCGGCGGCGGCCTTGTGCGCAGCTATCCCCACATCCCCGGCATCGACTTTGCCGGAACCGTCGAAACCTCGGCCGACCCGCGCTACAAACCGGGCGACCGCGTCGTTCTGACCGGATGGCGCGTGGGCGAGGCGTGGTGGGGCGGCTACGCCCAGAAAGCCTGCGTCAAGGCCGACTGGCTGGTGCCATTGCCCGCCGCCATCAGCACGCGTCAGGCCATGGCCATCGGCACGGCAGGCTTTACCGCCATGCTGGCCATCATCGCACTCGAGGCGCACGGCCTGACCCCCGATCAGGGCGAAGTGCTGGTGACAGGGGCCGCAGGCGGCGTGGGATCGGTCGCCACCGCCCTGCTGGCCGCAGGCGGCTACCACGTCGCCGCCGTGACCGGACGCCCCGAAACGGAACCCTATCTGCGCGACCTCGGGGCTGCCCGCATCGTCCCACGCGCCGATCTGGCCGAAACGGTCAGGAAACCGCTCGAATCCGAAATCTGGGCCGGTGCCATCGACAACGCAGGCGGCCCCATGCTCGCCCGCCTGTTGGGCCAGATGAAATCAAACGCCTCGGTCGCCGCCGTCGGCCTTGCCGCCAGTGCCGACCTGCCTGCCAAGGTGACACCCTTCATCCTGCGCGGCGTCAACCTGCTGGGCATCAACTCGGTCACCATCCCCTACGCAAACCGCGTGGTCGCATGGAACCGCCTCGCCGCCGAACTGCCGATGGGCAAACTCGACGCGATGATCCGCCCCGCCACCCTGTCCGACCTGCCCGCACTGGGGGCCGCCATCCTGCGCGGCGAGGTTCAGGGCCGCGTCGTGGTCGACGTCAACGCCTGACGGCGCTTTTGCCGCAAAAGGCCGGAGAGGGTTTTCCACCCTCCCCGGACCCCTCCCCCCGAATCCCTATCTTTGAAACGGGAAGAAGCCGCATAAAGATCAAGAATACCGGCCGTCGATTGTGGCGGTCGCGCCGCTTGGGCATCTGCCCGCGCCCCACCATGCGCGTTGCCGAAGATGCGGTCGATCACACTGCCCTGTCGGCAAAGGGCCGGATCGCCGAACCTTGCCGTCGCGCCGCTTGGGCATGTGCCCGCGCCCACCATGCGCCCCGAAGATATCCGGCACCGCGCGGGCATCACCCACCACCACATCGCCCTGGCGCGGATGCAGGGCAAGCAGGTCAGCCCCTGCCGCCCGGTCTGCGGGGCAAGTCCGGCCGAGAGGGTGCGCCGCACGCATCGACCCTCGCGTGATCTTGATGCCCACCCCGCCACGCGAACGGCCAACTGCGCCCCCCCCCTTTTCGTCCCCCGCCAATGGGCACGGATGATCGACAGGCCCACCAGCAGCCTGCCGTCTGGCGACCTTTGGGCGAAGGTGTCGCAGACCCGCACCCGGCCCCCCCCCCGCACCTTTGCACATTCTCCACCCGCCGATGGGCACGGATGATCGACAGGCCCACCAGCAGCATGCCGTCTGGCGACCTTTGGGCGAAGGTGTCGCAGACCAACACCCGGCCCCCGCGCTTTGGCGCATTCGCCCCCCGCCGATGGGCACGGATGATCGACAGGCCCACCAGCAGCCTGCCGTCTGGCGACCTTTGGGCGAAGGTGTCGCAGTCCCTCACCCCGCGCCTTGTCACATCGGATGAAGCGGCCGTAAAACCTGCCCAACGCTCCGGCAGCCGGCACCCGGGCGAGGCCGGTCCCCGCCCCCCCGTTCAGCACCCGCCGATCAGCCCGCAGCGCGGCTTGCACGCCCCCATCATCCCCGTTCGAAGCCTGACAGATCGGTCGTGACCACCCGCCCCGAACGAAATGAACCACCGCCGCACCCAAAGGATGATCCCGCTTACGTGTTCACAACCCCGCCCCGTTCTCCTTGTCGCAAATATCCTCGGGGGGTGCGGGGGGCAGACAGCCCCCCGCCCTTGGCCGCGTTCACCCCACGTCGGTCCGTCCGCGCCGGTCGGTCCGCAGGCTGGCGTAAAGCACATGGTTGCGCCAGCGCCCCGCGATTTGCAGATAGCTCTGCGCCACGCCTTCGTATTTGAACCCGCATTTTTCCAGCACCCCGCGCGAGGCGGCGTTTTCCGGCAGGCAGGCGGCCTCGATCCGGCTCAGGTCCATCACGTTGAACGCGTGATGCACCACGCCAAGGATCGCTTCCTTCATATAGCTCCTGCGCGAGAAGCGCTCGCCCACCCAATAGCCCAGCGTCCCCGATTGCGACGGCCCGCGGCGGATGTTGTCAAGCGTGATCGCCCCGATCAAGGCCTGGTCCTCGCGCCGCACCAGCATCAAGGGCAGCGCCGTGCCCTGCGCTTCGGCCCGCGCCGCCCAATAGACGCGGTTGGTGAAAGACCGCCGCGTCAGGTGGTCATCCGACCATGACGGCTCCCACGGCGCCAGAAACCCCGCGCTTTCCGCCCGCAGCAGCGCCCATGGCTTCCAGTCGCCATGCTGCGGCAGGCGCAGCGTCATCCGCTCGGTCTCGATCTTCACCTTGCGGCGCAGGGCGAGCATCAGGCGGCGAGCCTTGCGCGGATCGCCTCCAGACCGGGTGCCGCGGCCACGGGGCCATACAGCGCCACCGCAGATTTCGCCCCCGCCACCACCCCTGCATAGGCGCGCACATCGGCCACGCCCACCGCGTCGATCTTGGCAACCACCTCCTCGACCCCGGGCACCCGCCCCCAGATCGCCAGAAGCCGCGCATTGCGCTCGGCACGGTTCGACGGGCTTTCCAGCCCCATCAGCATCCCCGCCTTCAACTGCGCCCTTGCGCGGGCTACCTCGGCCTCGGTCATATCGTCCGCCGCCCGCTTCAACTCGTCCACCGTCAGCCCCACAAGATCGCCGATCTCGTCCTCCGACGTGCCCGCATAGACCGTGATCTGCCCGGTATCCTCATAGGCCCCCGACTGGGCAAAGATCGAATAGCACAACCCCCGCTCCTCGCGGATTTTCTGGAACAGACGGCTCGACATGCCGCCGCCCATCGCCGTGGCATACACCTGCGCGGCATAGACATCGGGGGCAAGATACCCCGGCCCCTCGAAGGCCAGCGCGAAATGCACCTGTTCCAGATCCTTGACCTCGCGCCGCTCGCCACCGCCGAACAGCGCCTTTTGCAACCGCGCATCCCCCACGGGTTTCAGATGCCCGAACAACTCCTCGGCCTGTGCCACGATCCGGTCGTGATCGACCCCGCCCGCCGCTGCCAGTATCATCTGGTCCGGCCCGTAATGCTCGGCCACGAAAGCCTCGAGGTCGCGCTTCTTGAACGCGCTCACCCGCTCGGTCGGCCCCAGAATCGTGCGCCCGAACGGCTGGTCGGGATAAGACACCTCCTGCAACCAGTCAAAGATGATGTCATCGGGCGTATCCAGCGCCTGCCCGATCTCTTGCAAGATCACGCCCCGCTCGGTTTCAATCTCCTTGCGGTCGAACACGGGGTTCAGCACGATATCGGCGATCACATCCAGCGCCATCCGCACATCGGCCGACAGCACGCGCGCGTAATAGGCCGTCATCTCGCGGCTGGTATAGGCGTTGATATAGCCCCCCACATCCTCGATCTCTTCGGCAATCTGCAAGGCCGACCGCCGCTTGGTGCCCTTGAACGCCATATGTTCCAGAAAATGCGCGATGCCGTTCTGCTCGGCCCGCTCGTGGCGCCCTCCGGCCGTGACCCAGACCCCGGCAGATGCCGACAACAGCCCCGGCATGGCTTCCGTCACGATGCGAAAGCCGTTGGCAAGCGTGGTGATCCTCAGGCTCAATGGCCGATCCTTTCGCGCACGATGGCCTGCAAACCGGCCAAGTCATTCTTCACCCGCGTCACCCGCTCGGGCCGGTCGAACAGATCGCCCATCCGCAGCGGCAACGCAGGGCGTATCCCCATCGCCGCTTCCACCGCATCGGGAAACTTCGCCGGATGCGCGGTCGCCAGCGTGATCATCGGCGTGGCCCCCAGATGCTCGCCCGCCACCTTTACGCCCACGGCCGAGTGCGGACACAACACCTCGCCCGTAGTAGCAAAGGCGGCCCGGATCGTGGCAATCGTCTCCTCCTCGGAACAGCGCCCCGAGGCGAACGTTCCGCGCAGCATTTCCAGCGCCCCTTGGCTGATGGCAAAACCGCCCGCCTTCAACTCGCCCATCACCTGCGCCACGGCAGCCCCGTCGCGCCCATAGGCATCGAACAGCGCCCGCTCGAAATTGCTTGAAACCTGAATATCCATCGACGGGCTGATCGACGGCTTCACCCCGTCGGTCACATAGCCCCCCGTCCGCAGCGCGCGGTCCAGAATGTCGTTCTGGTTGGTGGCAATCACCAGCTTCTCGATCGGCAACCCCATCTTGCGCGCGATGTATCCGGCAAAGATGTCGCCAAAGTTCCCCGTCGGCACGGTGAACGAAACCGCCCTGTGCGGCGCGCCCAAGCTCACGGCGCTGCTGAAATAATACACCACCTGCGCCAGCACCCGCGCCCAGTTGATGCTGTTCACCCCCGCCAGCCGCACCCCGTCACGAAAGGCGAAATCGTTGAACATGTCCTTTACGCGGGCTTGGGCATCGTCGAAATCGCCATCCATCGCCAGCGCATGCACATTGGCTTCCGACGGCGTGGTCATCTGCTTGCGCTGCACCTCCGATACCCGGCCATGCGGGAACAGGATGAACAAGTCCACATTGGCCAGCCCCCGAAACGCCTCCATCGCCGCCGATCCGGTGTCGCCACTCGTGGCCCCCACGATGGTGATCCGCTCGCCGGTCTTGGCCAGCGCCGCCTGCATCATCTGCCCGATCAGCTGCATGGCGAAATCCTTGAACGCCAGCGTCGGGCCGTGGAACAGCTCCAGCAAAAAGTGGTTCGCCCCCAGCTGCACCAAAGGCGCCCGCGCCGCGTGGCCGAAGCCGGCATAGGCCTTCTCGATCAGCCCGCGGAATTCGTCATCCCCGAACGTATCGCCCAGAAACGGCCGCATCACGCGGAACGCGACCTCCTCGTAAGCCAACCCCGCCAGCGCCGCGATCTCGGCCTTTGGCATCACCGGCACCCCGGCAGGCACATAAAGCCCGCCGTCCCGCGCAAGGCCGGTCATCATCGCCTCGCCAAAGCTCAGCACAGGGGCCGAACCACGGGTCGAAATGTAAGTCATCGTCATCAGCTTGTCGCCTGTCTGTCGCGTTTCAAACCGTCCGCTGCCTGATACGCCACAGAAGATACAGAGTCATCCCCAGCCAAACGGCGGCAAGCGAAAACCATGTGATCGCGTATTGCAGATGGTCATTGGGAATAGCCGAAGTATCGACCGGCATCGGCTCGATATCGCCACCCGTTGGCTCGGCTGCGACAATAAACGTAGGCTCCGTCCGCAAGGATGCGGCAATCGCGTCGGCATCGCGGGCAAACCACAGCCCCGTCTTGGGGTCGGGCGGCGGGGTGTAGCCGTCCACCTCGTCGGGCCAATGCAGGTTGCCCACGACCACAGCCTCGCCCGAAACCCGCGGCTTCATCCGGTCGTCATCGGTGACAAAGCCACGGTCCACCAGCACCCGCCGCACGCCGCCCGCAGCGCCCGTCTCGAAGACCTCGATCACCCGCACCCCCGCGCCAATCTCCTTGCGGCTCACCAGCACGTCCACATGCTCGCCCGTGAACCGCCCCTTCACGCGCACCGGCAGGTAACTGTCGCGCTGCCGGTCGATCACCTCGGGCAGGCCCACGGGGGCGGCCACAATCCGCGCGTCGATATCGGCAAGGATCGCCTCTTTCCACGCCAGCCGCTGCACCTGCCAGACCCCCAGCCCGATCAGGATCGCCGCCCCGATCAACCCGAACATCAACGGCACGACCATACGGCGCAGCATGAAACATCCTTCCCGATTGAAAAAAAACGCGAGGCCGAAAGCCCCGCGCCCCGTCTCCCCGTTCACGCTCGCGCAAATATCCTGCGGAGGGGGGTCCGGGGGGAGGCGCAAGGCCTCTCCCCGGCGCTTTCAGCAGATCACCGGCCCCAGACGTAGATCGAGGCGAACAGGAACAGCCACACCACGTCGACAAAGTGCCAGTACCAGGCCGCCGCCTCAAAGCCGATGTGCTTTTCGGGCGTGAAATGGCCCCGCGTCGCGCGGAAATAGCACACCAGCAGAAAGATCGTCCCGATGATCACATGCGCGCCATGGAAACCCGTCGCCATGAAGAACGACGCGCCATAGATGTTTCCGGCAAAGCCAAAGGCGGCGTGGCTGTATTCATAGGCCTGGAACACCGTGAACAGCAGCCCCAGTGCCACAGCCAGCAACAACCCGTTCTTCAGGTCTTTGCGGTTGTTGTCATGCACCAGCGCATGGTGCGCCCAGGTGGCGGCAGCGCCCGAACACAGCAGGATCAGCGTGTTGATCAAGGGCAGGTGCCACGGGTCGAACGTCTCGATCCCCGCAGGCGGCCACACACCGTCAACGGCCGGATATTCCGGCCCCATCGGATAGAGCGCATGCTTGAAAAAGGTCCAGAACCATGCCGCAAAGAACATCACTTCCGACATGATGAACATGATGAAGCCATAGCGCAGCCCGATCCGCACGACCGGCGTATGGTCGCCGATCTGGCTTTCATGCACCACATCCGACCACCATGCGAACATGACGTAGAGCACGCCTGCAAGGCCGATCAGCCCCAGCCACGGCCCCTTGCCATGCATCCACAGCACGGCGCCGAACAGCATCAGGAATGCCGACACCGCGCCTAGGAACGGCCAGATCGACGGGTGCAAAATGTGGTAATCGTGGTTCTTGGCCTGTGCCATGTCCGGTTTCCCTCGCGTTTCTTGTCAGTTTACCGTCTTGTCCGTGGCCGCGGCAACCGCCGCCTGCTCCTCGGTCAAGGGTGTCTCGAAGAATGTGTAGGAAAGCGTGATTTCCTTCACAAATTGTCCCTCCGGGTCCTTCAGCATCTCGGGGTCCACGAAAAAGCTCACGGGCATTTCCACCCGCTCGCCCGGTTTCAGGACCTGCTCGGTAAAGCAGAAGCACGCGATCTTGTCGAAATAGCCGCCCGCCGCATCGGGCGTCACGTTATAGGAAGCCGTCCCCGCCACGGTGCGCTTCGAGGTGTTGACCGCCTCATAGAACGCCAGCGCATTCTCGCCGATCCGCACCACCATCTCGCGCTGCATCGGCTTGAACTTCCACGGCAACCCGCGATCGACCGACGCATCGAAGCGCACGATCACCGTCTGATCCAGAATCGTATCGGGCGCCTTGGTCGCCACCCCCGTGGTGCCCGCAAAACCCGTGGTCCGGCAGAACCACGAATAAAACGGCACGGCAGCAAAGGACAGCGACGCCATCAGCGCCACGACGCCAACCAGATAAAGCGCGGTGCGGTTCTGCTGCTGTCCCATCACTCGGTCTGCCCCTGAATCGTGCCGTCGGCGTTATGCTTCAGCTTGCCCTCTTCGGTGACCTTCACCACCGTCAGCGCAAACACCAGCGCGATGAACGCCGCCAGCGTCAACCCCACCCCCAGATTGCGCGAAAAGCGGCGGCGGTGAATCTCATGTTCCGGACGAAAAGCCATTCTACCAGCCTCCATAACCATAGGGCCGCAACGCAGCCTCGGCCAGAATGGCCCCGAAATGCAGGAACAGATAATACAGCGAGAACCGGAAGACCGACTTCTCGACCGCGTATTTGTCGGCTTCCGCCACCGCCTCGTCCCGATGCCAGATACGCCACGCGCCCCACAGGAACCAGCCGTTCAGCGCCAGCGATGCCGCCAGATAGATCGGCCCGCCGATCCCCGTAAAGGCAGCCCCCACCGCCACCGGCGCCAGCAGCACCGTGTAAACCCAGATATGCTGCCGCGTCGATTTGCGCCCATGCGTCACCGTCAACATCGGCACGCCCGCATTGGAATAATCTTCCTTCATGAACAGCGCCAGCGCCCAGAAATGCGGCGGCGTCCACATGAAGATCAACGCGAACATCAGCACCGCTTCCAGACTGATCGACCCCGTCGCCGCGACCCATCCCACCATCGGCGGAAACGCCCCCGCAGCCCCGCCGATCACGATGTTCTGCGGCGTCAGCCGTTTCAGCCACATCGAATAGACGACCACGTAGAAAAAGATCGTGAACGCCAGCAACCCCGCTGCCAGCCAGTTCGCCGCCAGCCCCAGCATCACGACCGAAATGCCCGACAGCGCCATCCCCAGCCCCAGCGCCTCGCCCGCCTCGACCTTGCCCGCAGGCACCGGACGCTTGGCGGTGCGCTTCATCACCGCGTCTATATCGGCATCCCACCACATGTTCAGCGCGCCCGAAGCCCCTGCCCCCAGCGCAATGAACAAGATCGACGCCAGCGCCACCACGGGGTTGACCGAAACCGGCGCAACCAGCAGCCCCACCAGCGCCGTGAACACCACCAGCGACATGACGCGCGGCTTCAAAAGCTGCACGTAATCGCCAAAGCCCGCCTCTTCGGGCTGCTCGTAGGCGTGAATGTCGCTCATCTTTTCCATCCTTCAGGTCGGGAAAAGGCCCCGCAGACCGGGGCCATCCCTTCGCAATCGCCCGCAGGCTCAGTTGCTCGCGGCAACCTTGATCGGCTGTGCAGCCGCCATTTCGGCCGCCGAAAGCACCACATCACCTGTCGACGCCTTGGCAACCCATGCGTCATAGACCGGCTGCGACACCACCTTGACCGTGATCGGCATATAGGCGTGCATCTGCCCGCACAGTTCCGAACACTGGCCGAAATAGATGCCCTCGCGCTCGGGCTTGAACCACAGGTGCGCCAAACGTCCGGGAACGCCGTCCTGCATCACGCCAAACGCCGGGATCTTCCACGAATGGATCACATCCGCACCCGTGACCTGCATCACGATGACTTTGTTGACCGGCACGACAACAGCGGTATCGGTCGCCAGCAGGAACTGGTCCTTGCTGTAACCGGCATCGACCAGTTGCTTTTCGACCTCGGGGGTCATCATGTTGTTGCCCCCCGTGGCGGGCGACCCGATCATATAGCTGTCGAACGCGATCCCGTTGTCGGGATATTCATACGACCAGTACCACTGGTTGCCCGTGACCTTGATCGTGACATCCGCCACCGGAATTTCCTGCTGCTTGAACAGCACGGGCAGCGAAAAGGCCCCGATGAACACAAGGATCAAAATCGGCACGATCGTCCATGCAATTTCCAGCGGCGAGTTGTGGGTGAACTTGGCCGGAACCTTGTTCGCACGGCCGTTGTAACGCACGATGGCATAGATCAGCAGGCCGGTGACAAAGATCACGATGGCCGTGATGATGATCACCAGCATATGGTCCAGACCCTGCAGGTCGCGGGCCAATTCGGTGGCGGCAGGCTGGAAGCCGGTCTTGTTGGTCAGCGGCTGACCGACGATTTCCAGCTCCTGCGCGGCGGCACCAAAGGGCAGCGCCCCCGCCAATCCGGCCAGACCGGCGGCAAATCCCTTTTGAATGGTCGAAAGACGCATGTTCGTTTCCCGTCACAGTGCGCGGCTTGGCCGCTGCTTCTTTCGGTCCCGCGTGACACCCGCAACAAGCAGCACGCAGAATCCCGTTGTTTCCGGCCTGCTTGAAACCATATTAGAGGCCAGCCGACAAGCAAAACCGTTGCGGCAAAACAGCGCCGTTTGACCCAGATCAAGGACAGCTTCCCATGACCGATGCGCCCTTCCGGCCCTTCGAAACCCTTTTGGATGAAGGGGTTGCGCTGTCCATCCTGCGTCAGGCCACCGCCGGTGCCGACGATGGTGAACTCTTTCTCGAACGCAAAAGATCCGAAGGTATCGTGCTCGACGACGGCCGCATCAAGACCGCCGCCTATGACGCCTCCGAAGGCTACGGCCTGCGCGCCGTGCGGGGCGAGGTTGCAGGCTACGCCCATTCCACCGAAATCAGCGAAAAATCGCTGCGCCGCGCCTGCGAAACCGCCCGCCTTGCGGTAGGGTCCGGCGGCGGCACCCTTGCGCCCGCCCCCAAAGGCACCAACGTCAAACTCTATTCCGACGCCGACCCGATGGCCGACGCCTCTTTCGCAGGCAAACTCGACGTGCTGAAGGAAATCGACGCCTACGCCCGCGCGCTCGACCCGCGCGTGGTGCAGGTCTCGGCCACCCTCTCGGCGGGCCTGCAAGAGGTTGAAATCCTGCGCCCCGAAGGCACCCGCCTGACCGATATCCGCCCCATGGCCCGCCTGAACGTCTCGGTCATCGTCGAACATGCGGGCCGCCGCGAACAGGGCGGCATGGGCGGCGGCGGCCGCTTCGGCCTTGCCCGCCTGATCGAACGCAGCCACTGGCAACCCATGGTGAACGAGGCGCTGCGCATCGCGCTGGTCAACCTCGACGCCATCCCCGCCCCCGCCGGCATGATGGATGTCGTCTTGGGGCCGGGCTGGCCCGGCATCCTGTTGCACGAAGCCATCGGCCACGGGCTGGAGGGCGACTTCAACCGCAAACAGACCTCGGCCTTCGCGGGCCTTCTCGGCCAGCGCATCGCGGCAAAGGGCGTGACGGTGCTGGATGACGGCACCATCCCCGACCGCCGCGGCTCGATCTCGGTCGATGACGAAGGCACGCCCTCGGCCAAAAACGTGCTGATCGAAGACGGCATCCTTGTCGGCTACATGCAAGACCGCCAGAACGCCCGCCTCATGGGTGTGGCCCCCACCGGCAACGGGCGGCGCGAAAGCTTTGCCCATATCCCGATGCCGCGCATGACCAACACCTATATGCTGGCAGGCAGCGACGACCCCGCAGCAATTCTGGCCGACCTGAAAGACGGCATCTACGCCGTCGGCTTCGGCGGCGGTCAGGTCGATATCACCAACGGAAAATTCGTGTTCTCCTGCACCGAAGCCTACCGCGTCCAGAACGGCAAGATCATCGCCCCCGTCAAAGGGGCCACCCTCATCGGTGACGGCGCCACCGCCCTCAAGCAAATCCGTGCCATCGGCAACGACCTCGCCCTCGACCCCGGCATCGGCAATTGCGGCAAGGCCGGCCAATGGGTGCCCGTGGGCGTGGGCCAACCCACCCTGATGATCGGCGGCCTGACCATCGGCGGCTCGGCCGCCTGACCAAAGGTGCGCGATGAACGCGCACCCTACGTAGGGTGCGCGGTTCCCGCGCACCGCACCCGAACCGGCAGACCCGAACCGGCGGGCCAGACACGCAGCGCAGCCATTCAGTGCCCTGAGCAGGATGCGCGGTCCCCGCGCATCCCGCACAAAGCTGAACAAACCCTTAAATTGGTTCCGGGTCCGTATGCATCCCCTGTGCATCCGGCACATCGCGCAGTTCCTGCCAGTTTCCGGCAGCCGCGCATCGATCTGTGCATTGCCCGTGCATTGCCTCACACATCGGTCGCAACCGTCCAGACGGCCCCCAAGGCTATGATAAACGCCACGATTATCACCGCCCCCACCCCGCCCGCCGCCAGCAACCCCGCCCCCAGCGGGGCCGCAACGCCCGCTGCCACCAGCCCCGGTATCGCCATCAACCCCGCCGTCGCCCCGTAGCGCTCTTGCCCCAACCGCTCGGCCACCAGCACCGGCCGCAGGATCGTCAGCACCCCCATGCCCGCCCCCTGCAAGACCGCAAAGCCAAAGGCCAGCACGTGCAACCCTGCCGAAAACCATAGGAAAACCGGCGCGGCCACCACGGCCCCCATCGTCATCCACAGCGCGAACCGGCTTCCCATCCGCCCGCCCGCCCCCATCAACACCAGGCGCCCGACCACCTGCGCAGGCCCCACCGCCGCCGCCGCCGCCACCCCGACCGATGCCGCCAGCCCCAGCCCGTCGAACATCGGCCGCAGGTAGTTCATCAGCATCCAGTGGTTCAGATTGACCAGCGCAAACAGCACCGCCAACCGCAAGAACGCCCGCTCCGCCACGATCCCGCGCCATGGCAACACCACCCGCGCACGCTCGCGCACCGCATCGGGAACCGCCCGTGCCACCACCCTTGCGGCCAATCCCTGCACGGGCAGCAGCACCCCCAGCGCCACGAAAACACCAATCCAGACAGCCACTTGCCAGCCGAACCTGTCCGCCAGCCACGCCCCCGCCGGAAAGGCCAGCGTGCTCGCCAACCCCGCCACCAGCGTCACGCGTGTGATCGACGCCCGCGCTTCCGCCCCGTGCCGCCGCACCAGCAGCCCGAAACACACGTCATAAAGACATAACGCCTGCGCTACGCCCAATCCCGCCCATGCGACCAGATAACCGACCGGCGAAACCCACAGCGCCAGCACCACCAGCGCCGCCGCGCCCACGACCGGCCCCGCCGTCAGCAAGGCCACCGCCCGCCCCCGATCGACCGCCCGCCCGCAAAACGGAGCCAGCACCGCCGACACCGCAATCGCCAGCGTCGGCCCCGCCGCCAGCACCCAATGCGGCCAGTCCAGCCCCTGTTGCCAATACAGGATCAGCGCCGCGAAAATGTAGAAGAAACAGGCATATCCCAGCATTTGCGCCACCGCCAAACACCAGACGGCAGCGCGTTCGCTCATAGCTGATAGATCGCGCCGAACTTCGCCTCCAGATAGTCCAGAAGCGGCCCCTCGTCCGGCTCGAAGCCGCAAGCCTGCGCCACCGTGGCCTTGGGTTCGCGCAATCCGCCATGCCGCTGCAACCGCTCGCGCAGCCATCCGGTCGCGGGCGTCGCATCGCCCTTTGCCAAAGCCGCATCCAGATCGGGCACTTCCGCCCGCAGCGCACGGTGCAGGCATCCGGCGTAAACATTTCCAAGGCTATAAGTCGGGAAATATCCGAACAACCCCACCGACCAATGCACATCCTGCAACATGCCATGCGAAGGCCGATCCACCGCCACACCGAAATCTGCCAGAAACCGCGCGTTCCACGCGTCTTCCAGATCGTTAACAGAAAGTTTCCCCGCGATCAGGTCGCGCTCCAGATCGAAGCGCATCATGATATGCAGGTTGTACTGCACCTCGTCGCTTTCGGTCCGGATATAGCCGGGTGAAACACGGTTAACAGAAGCATAAAACGCCTCGGCATCGGCGATCCCGAACTCCCCGAACCGCTCGCGCATCTGGCCAAACATCCAGCCGGTAAAGGCACGGCTGCGGCCCAACTGGTTCTCGTAAATCCGACTCTGGCTTTCATGCACCCCCATCGACACCCCCGCGCCCAGCGGCGTCAGACGGTAATCGGGGTCGATGCCAAGCTCGTAGCAGGCGTGGCCAACCTCATGAATCGTCGAATAAAAACAGTTGAACGGATCGGTCTCGGATACCCGCGTGGTGATGCGCACATCGCTGCCCGACCCCGAACTGAACGGATGAACGGCAAGGTCCAGCCGCCCCCGCTCCCAGTCATAGCCAAAGGCTACCGCCAGATCGCGCGCCATGCGCATCTGCGCCTCGGCCCCGAACGACCCCTGCAAGGCGGCAGGCTGCCGCGCCGCCCCCAACACCTTGGCCCGCAGCGCCACCAGCCGTGGCCGCATCCGGTCGAACATCGCCCCGATCCCCGCCGCTGTGGCCCCGGGTTCGTAATCGTTCAAGAGCGCGTCATAGGCATCGCCACCGGCCGCCAGACAGGCCGCCTCCTCTTGCCGCAGGCGGATAACATCCTGCAATATCGGCAAAAATCCCGGCACGTCCTCCTTGGCCCGCGCCTCGGCCCAAACCCCTTGCGCCACGGATGTCACCCGCGCCAACTCTTGCGCCAGCCGCGCCGGCACCTTCACCGACCGCTCGTAAGACCGCCTTATGTGGCGCAGCTGCGCCACCGCCACCGCATCGGCAGGCTCGGCCTTGTCCAGCCATTCCCCGACCCGCGGATCGGTGCGGCGGGCATGCAGCACCCCCTCCATGGCCGACATCTCGTCCGACCGCTGCTCGGCAGCGCCGCGCGGCATCATGGTTTCCTGATCCCAGCCCAGCCGTCCGGCCACCTGCGCCAACGCCTCGGTCTCGCGCTGAAAGGCCAGCAATTCGTCGTAAACGCTTGTCATGCCGTCCCTTTCCGGATCGAACCTGCCATCGGATATAGCGCCAGATGCCGCGCACGGATGACCAGCACCCACAACACCACCGCCCCGATCTGATGGGTAATCGCCACATGCACCTGCGCCGCCGTCAGCGCGGCAAAGATGCCAAGGCACACCTGCGCCACCAGCATCGCCATGACCATATGGCACGCCACCCGCGTCACGGCATGCGGCGATGTGCGACCGCGCAGCCAGACCACCACGCCAAAGGCGAACAAAAGATATCCCGACATCCGGTGAATGAACTGCACAAGCCCCGGATTTTCAAAGAAAGCCTGCCACCACATGCCGCCCGGAACGTAAAACGCATCTGCCGGAAAGAACTGCCCGTTCATGTCCGGCCATGTCGGAAAGGCCCGCCCCGCGTCGATCCCTGCCACCAGCGCACCCAGAAGAACCTGCAAGAAGGCGAAATGCATCAGCCCCGTCGTCATCCCGAACAGCTTGCCCTCGCGCCCCCGCCGCGCCTGCATCAGCTCGGCCTCCGACCGGCCCAGCAGCAGCACGTACCACGCGATAAGCCCAAGGATGACAAAGGCAATTCCCAGATGCGTGGCCAGCCGATAGGACGCCACGTCCACCATCGTCCCCTTCAGCCCCGAAGACACCATCCACCAGCCGATGGCCCCCTGAACCCCGCCCAGCGCGCCCACGGCCAACAACCGCCCCGTCCAGCCCGCCGGAATCTTCCGCGCCAGCAGGAACCCGAAGAACCCGACCGCCCAGACCAGCCCGATCACCCGTCCAAGCTGCCGGTGCCCCCATTCCCACCAATAGATCGACTTAAAGGCGGCAAGCTCCATCCCCTTGTTCTGCAACTGGTATTCGGGGCTTGCCTGATACTTGGCGAATTCTTCGGCCCAAGCCGCCTCGTTCAGCGGTGGCAAGGCGCCCGTCACGGGCCGCCACTCGGTGATCGACAGCCCCGAATCCGTCAAACGCGTCAACCCGCCCACCGCGATCATGCAGGCCACCAGCAGGAACAGCACTGCAAGCCACGCCCGAATACCGCGCCGCGCGCCGGTGCCCCTTGCCCCGATCATCCCGCCTGCAGGCACCGCAGGCGCCGTTCCGCCCGCCCCGACCTCTTCGAAAATGCTGCGCTTTCCGGCCATTCCCAGTCTCCAAACTTGTGCCGCAACGGTAGGCTTCCCCGCTTGCCGCTTCAAGGTGCTGCGACACCGCAGCCCATCACCGCCCCGTGTCACCCTTCGATGCGCCCCGCTTCCTCTCGTCCCGAATATTCCCGGGGGTCCGGGGGGCGTGCCCCCCGGCCTCCGGCAGAAAGAGCAAGAATTCCGGCCTATTGGCCCTGCTTTTTCAGCATGAACGCAATCTGGCGCAGCATCCCGTGAAAGGTCTGCACCTCGGCCCGCGTCAGCCCCAGCCGCGCCCACATGTTGCGCAGGTTCAGCTTCATCCCCTCGGCCTTGTCGGGCGGAAAGAAGAACCCTGCCGCGTCCAGCCGTTCCTCGAAATGGTCGCCCAGTTTCTCGACATCGACGCGCGACGCGAATTCCGTCCGCGCCAACCCCATCACTTCCGCAGCCACCACCTCGGTCTGCCGCCGCCACTCGTAGCCCATCAACAGCGCACATTGTGCAAGGTTCAGCGACGGAAACTCGGGGTTCACCGGCACCGTCACGATGGCATTGGCCAGTGCCACATCCTCGTTCTCCAGCCCCGCCCGTTCCGGCCCGAACAGCACGCCCACCCGTTTGCCCGTCGCCGCCATGGCCCGCGCCATCTCCATCGCCCGCTCGGGCGTGACCACCGGCTTGACCAACTCGCGCCCCCGCGCCGTGGTGGCAAACACATAATCGCAATCGGCAATCGCCCCCTGCACGGTCGCAAACAGCCCCGCATTGTCCAGCAGCCGCCCCGCCCCCGATGCCATCGCCACCGCCTTGGGGTTCGGCCAGCCATCGCGCGGCGCGACGATCCGCATCCGGTCAAGGCCGAAGTTCAGCATCGCCCGCGCGGCAGCCCCGATATTCTCGCCCATCTGCGGACGGACCAGAATGAAACTCGGTGCAATGATCTCTGGCGCGGTCATCGGTTCCTCCCTCGGGCACAGGCTTGCCCCGCGATACGCGCCCCGCCCTTGCGGGGCAAGCACCCTCGGCCATGGTCAACCCCGCAAACATAGGCTAAGGCGATGAAAACGCCGACCGGAGCGCATCATGGCCGAAGAAGACCGTCCGCAAATCTACCTCGTCACCCCGCCGGAATTCGAACTCGATACCTTTCCCGACCGGCTTTCTGCCGTGCTCGACGGGGCCGAGATCGCCTGCCTGCGCCTCGCTCTGGCGACCAAGGACGAAGACCGCGTGCTGCGCACCGCCGATGCGCTGCGTCAGGTCTGCCACGCCCGCGATGTCGCCATCGTCATCGAGCGCCATGTCTTGCTGGTCGAACGCCTCGGGCTCGACGGGGTGCATCTGACCGATGGCGCGCGGTCGATCCGCAAGGTCCGCAAAGACCTGCCCGACGCGATCATCGGTGCCCATTGCGGCGCGACCCGCCACGAAGGCATCAGCGCCGCCGAAGCGGGGGCCGATTACGTCTCCTTTGGCCCCGTCGGCACCACGCCGCTTGGCGATGGCAGCCTTGCCGACTGGGAGCTATTCGAATGGTGGTCCGAGATGATCGAGGTGCCGGTCGTCGCCGAAGGTGCGCTGACTGCCGAGCTGGTCGCCAAATTCGGCCCCGTCACCGACTTCTTCGCCATCGGCGAAGAGATCTGGACCACCGACGCCCCTCTCGCCACGCTCAAATCCCTGCTCGCCCCGCTCGGCTGAACCCGCCGTTCCGGCAAGGGGCGTCTAAACCTTCAGCGCCCCGCGCACGGCGGCTTCGCAATGCGCCGCCAGCGCTTTGCGGTCGGCAAAGTGCTCCACGGCAACGGGATCGTGGAACACCACCTCGACCCGCCCCTGCCGTCCTTGCGCCAGAACGCGCAGCAGGTGCCCGCCAAAGGTCATGTCTGCCCACCACCCATAAAAACGCGCATCTTGCCCCGGCGGAGCGTGGTAGACCAGCGTGACAGGCTGGACCTGCAGCACCGTATCCAGACCATGGGTGTAGAACGCCGCAAACAGAGTCGATTTGAACGGCAGCACCCTGACCCCGTCGGTGCTTGTGCCTTCGGGAAAGAACATCAGCCGGTGCCCTGCCCGCAACCGCTCTTCGAACAGGCGCTGCTGGCGCTTGGCCTCGCTGCCCTTCCTTGCGATGAACACCGTTCCCGTTGCCCGCGCCAGCCAGCCGATCCCCGCCCAGCCCTCGACTTCCGATTTCGCCACAAAGTAGATGCGGGCCGCCGCGTTCAGCGCGAAAATGTCCAGCCAGGACGCATGGTTGGCCACCATCGCCCCCTGCCCCGCCATCGGCCGCCCGCGCACGGCCAACGGCAAGCGCAGGATCATGAAAGCCGCCCTGCAAACGCCTTGGGTGACAAACGGTGTCCATGGCCGCGACAGACCGAACAGCGGCCGCTCGACCAGACGCAACACCAGCAGCAGCGTCAGCCCGCCATAGGTGACAATCCCCAGCACCCCCCCCCGAACCACGACCCGCAGCCAGCCAGCCAGCCCTATGGGGGCATAGTCGATACCGGCCTCTTTCCACTCCGCCCCGTTCATGCCCGTCCCTTGGTGTAATAGCCGCGGTGCCGCTCTGACATCCGCGCGGTATCCATCACAAGACAGACATCGGTGGTATTGAAGGCGCGGTCGATCCACGCCCCTTCGCCCACGAACCCGCCCAGCCGCAGATAGGCCTTGATCAGCGGTGGCGTTGCCGCCATCGCAGCCTTTCTGTCAACCGACGCCGCAGGCAACAGGTCCATCGGCTGGAACCCCTCGCGCGCCCTGACGCGCAGCGGTTCGGGCGCAAGGTGGGTGTGGTGCAGATAGGCCAGCGATTGCGTCAACGCGGCAATGTCGGTGCCATGGAAACTGGCCGCGCCGAACAGCACCTCGATCCCCCGCTCCAGCACGTAATCGGCCAGCGCGTTCCACAAATGGAACATCGCCGTCCCGCCCCGGTGGTCGGGATGCACGCAAGACCGGCCCAGTTCCAGCAACTTGCGCCCGCTGTCGCGCAACCGCGTCAGGTCATATTCGTCTTCCGAATAAAATCGCCCGCCGGGCGCCAGCCGGTCCGAAGGCAGCAGGCGATAGGCACCCACGACATCTTCCAGCAGGTCCGGATCGCGGCGCTGGTCGATCAACAGCAAGTGGTCGAACACCGGATCAAAGGCGTCGCGCTCCAGCCGCGCCTCGTGATCGACCAGCGGCCCCCGTGCGCCCAGTTCCTCGACGAACACCACATAGCGCAGCCTCTGCGCGGCCCGCAGGTCGCGCGCATCGCGGGCCAGCCGCAGCGTGAAGTTCGAGGCATCCTCGGCAGTCATCGCCCATCCCGTCAGGTCGGGCAAGACATCGGCCCCGCCCCCCTTGGCGCTACTTACGGTCTGCACCGCACAGGTGCAACGCCCGTTCCGCACCCCGCGAATTGCCAGCACCCACCGGCAAATAAGCCGCTATCGGGCGCAAAAACGCCAGCACGTCAACCAAAGGTTGCATTTCCTGACGACTTGGGGGCTGATCCGTCTCAGGGGTCGAAAACGATCACCAGTTCCACGTGTTTGCCATCGATGACCACCTTGCCCGCATGTTCGAAATTCACCGTGACGCGCCCGCCTATGTTGGACTGCACCTGACCCAACCCCCAATCGGGTCGGGCAGGATGGCGCACGAACATGCCAGGTTCCAGCAAGGACATCATTCTTCAACCCTCTCCACCCGCAGGCCAGCATGACCGACTTTGCACACCACCTCGCCGCATTGGTCGGCGCGCGTATCTGCCACGACCTTATCAGCCCGATCGGTGCCATCGGCAACGGGGTCGAACTGGTCTCGCTCGAATTGCGGCCAAAACCCGAAGATATGGCGCTACTTTCGGACAGCGCCGCCGCCGCCAATGCCAAGCTGCGCTTCTTCCGCATCGCCTTTGGCACCGCAGCCCCCGACCAGTCCACCAGCCGGTCCGAGGTCGTGCCGATCTTGCGTGACCTTTACCGCTCGGGCCGCATCACTCTCGACTGGCAAAGCCCCCCCGACCTGCCTAGGGGTGAAGTGAAACTCGCCTTCCTGATGCTGCTGTGCTTGGAACAGGCTATCCCGACTGGTGGCAGCGTTACCCTGCGCAAGGATGACGCAGGTTGGCAGGCGACGGCATCCTCGCCCCGTTTGCGCCATGACGCATCGCTTTGGTCCTTTCTGTCAGACCCGATGCCTGCCCGCATGGTCGATGCCGCGCAGGTCCAGTTTCCACTCGCGGGTCTGACACTGGCGGCGCTGTCGCGGCAGGCGACCGTCGACGTCGGGCTGAACAGCCTAAGCGTCAGTTTCTGATCGTTCCGTCACCGGTGACCAGATATTTGAAGCTGGTCAACTGCTCGGCCCCCACCGGCCCGCGCGCGTGCAACTTGCCCGTGGCAATCCCGATTTCGCCACCCATCCCGAATTCGCCGCCATCCGCAAACTGGGTCGAGGCATTGCGCATCAAGATCGCACTGTCCAGCCGCTCGAAGAACCGCGCTGCGGTGGCGTCGTTCTCGGTCAGGATCGCTTCGGTATGGCTAGACCCGTAACGGCGGATATGGGCCATCGCCTCGTCCACCCCATCGACAAGCTTGACCGCGATGATCCTGTCTAGAAACTCGCGCCCGAAATCGTCAGCCGCCGCCCGCACCGTACCCGGCACCTTCAGCAATTCGCCCTCGGTCCGCACTTCGACACCCGCCGCCAGCAGGTCTTCGACCAGAACCGCGCCGTGCTTGGTGTAAAACTGCCAGTCGATCAGCAGACATTCCGCCGCCCCGCAAACGCCCGTACGCCGCGTCTTGGCGTTGATGACCACGCGCCGCGCCTTTTCGACATCGGCATCGCGGTCTGCATAGACGTGGCAAATGCCTTCCAGATGCGCAAAGACCGGCACCCGCGCCTCGGCCTGCACCAGCCCGACCAACCCCTTGCCGCCCCTCGGCACGATCACGTCGATATACTGCACCGCCTTCAGCATCGCCTCGACCATGCCGCGGTCGCGCGTGGGCACAAGCTGGATGGCCGCTTCGGGCAAATTCGCCTCGCGCAACCCTTGCACCATGCAGTCGTGGATCGCCTCCGAAGAATGGAAGCTCTCGCTTCCCCCGCGCAGGATCACGGCATTGCCTGCCTTCAGGCACAGCGCCCCCGCATCCGCCGTCACATTCGGGCGGCTTTCATAGATCACCCCGATCACACCCAAGGGCGTGGCAACGCGCTGGATATGCAGGCCCGACGGCATGTCCCATTCGGCCAGAACCCGCCCCACCGGATCGCGCTGTTCAGCCACCGACCGCAAACCATCCACGATGCCGCGCACCCGCCCTTCGTCCAGCCGCAACCGGTCGAGCATCGCCGGCGAAAGCCCCTTTTGCGCTGCATAATCCATATCGAGCACATTGCCGTCGAGGATTTCCTGACGCCGCGCCCAGACCGCATGCGCTGCCGAAGTCAGGGCCGCCGCCTTGCGCTCGGACGAGGCAAACGCCAGTTCCCCCGCCGCCGCCCGCGCCTTGGCGCCGATCTCGGCCATCATGTCGCTGAAATTGCCGTCCAAGACCAAAGCCCTTTCATCTGTTCCCGAATATCCCGGGGGTGCGGGGGCTGGCCCCCGCTCTTGCGCGGTCAGATCACCATATCGTCGCGATGGATCAGCGCCGCCCGTCCCGCATAACCGAGGATGCCCTCGATCTCGCCCGATTTGTGCCCTGCGATCCGCTTCGCCTCGTCCGCCGTATACCGGATCAGGCCCTTGCCCAACCCCGCGCCATCCGGCCCGATGATCGCCACAGGCTCGCCCCGCCCGAAACCGCCCGCAACCGACCGCACTCCAGCCGGAAGCAGCGATTTTCCTGCACGCAATGCCGATACCGCCCCTGCATCGACCACGACCTCGCCGCGCGTCTTCATCGCGTTGATCCAGCGTTTGCGGGCCACCTGCGGATCGGCCCCCGCGACGAACCACGTCCGCGCTGCCCCGTCCGCCAGCGCCTTGAGCGGCCGCAGCACCGACCCCTCCATGATCGCCATGGCACAGCCCCCAGCCACGGCCGTCTTCGCGGCCATGATCTTGGTCTTCATGCCGCCCTTGGACAGGCCCGAAATCGGATCGCCCGCCATCGCTTCCAATTCGGGCGTGATCGTCTCGACCAGATCGAACCGCTGCGCCGTCGGGTCTTCCTTGGGATTGGCAGAATAGAACCCGTCCACGTCCGACAACAGGATCAACTGGTCCGCCCCAACCGTCACGGCAATCTGCGCGGCCAGACGGTCGTTGTCGCCAAAGCGGATTTCGTCTGTGGCCACCGTGTCGTTCTCGTTCACGATCGGCACCACGCCGAACCCGAGCAGTGTTTCCATGGTGGCACGGCTGTTGAGGTAGCGCCGCCGGTCCTCGGTATCTTCCAGCGTGACCAGAACCTGCCCCGTGGTGATGCTATGCGGTGCCAGCACCTCTTCATAGGACCGCGCCAGCCGGATTTGCCCCACCGCCGCCGCCGCCTGACTTTGCTCCAGCGTCAGCGCACCCGCAGGCAGGCCAAGAACCCGTCGACCCAGCGCAATGGACCCCGAAGATACCAGCACCACGTCGGTGCCGCGCAGCTTCACCTCGGCCACGTCCAGCGCAAGGGCCGACAGCCACCCCTGCCTCAACCCCTTTGCATCGACCAGCAAGGCCGAGCCGATCTTGACGACCAGCCGTTTCGCATTGCGGATATCCGGCGCGACAAGGGCGCTCAGGGCTGCCACGGCGCGTGCTCCACTTCGGGGGCGGCCCCCATGATCTCGGCTTGGATCGCCCGCAGCACGTCTTGCAATCCGGTATTCGCGACGCCGGAAATCACATGGACCTTGTCGCCTGACGCCTTTTCCAGCGCCTTGCGCCGCGTCGTGATTGTCTTTGTGTCAAGGGCATCACATTTGTTCAGCGCCACGATCCGCCGCTTGTCGCCCAGAATATCGGAATAGGCCTCAAGCTCGGTCACGATCGTGCGGTAATCCTTGGTGATGGTGCTCGACGTCCCGTCTACCAGATGCAGCAAGACCTTGCACCGCTCGACATGGGCCAGAAACTGGATGCCCAATCCGCGCCCCTCGCTCGCACCCTCGATCAGGCCGGGAATGTCGGCCATCACGAATTCGCGCCCGTCCACGCCCACAACCCCAAGGTTCGGCACAAGGGTGGTGAACGGATAATCCGCGATCTTCGGGCGGGCGTTCGACACGGCGGCCAAAAGCGTCGATTTGCCCGCGTTGGGCAGGCCTACCAGACCGACGTCCGCGATCAGCTTCAAGCGCAGCCAGATCGTCCGCTCGACCCCCTCCTGCCCCGGATTGGCCCGCCCGGGCGCGCGGTTGGTCGAGGATTTGAAATACAGGTTCCCGAACCCGCCATTGCCGCCCTTGGCCAGCAATACGCGCTGCCCAACCCGCGTCAGGTCGGCGATTACGGTTTCTTCGTCCTCGTCCAGGATTTCGGTCCCCAAGGGAACCTTCATCACGATGTCGTCGCCGGTTTTGCCGGTGCGCTGGCTGCCCATGCCGGGCTGACCGTTCTTGGCAAAGAAATGCTGCTGGTAGCGATAATCGATCAGGGTGTTCAGCCCGTCCACCGCCTCGGCCCAGACCGACCCGCCATTGCCGCCATCACCGCCATCCGGACCGCCGAATTCGACGAACTTTTCACGCCGGAAGCTCACGCAGCCGCCACCGCCGCCGCCCGAGCGGATATAGACTTTGGCAAGGTCGAGGAATTTCATGGCGTCAGGCTTTCAACAGGATCAGACACAGCCGATAGATCACAAAGGCCGCAGGCTCAAGCCTTCAAGGGGAAACCGAAGGTAACAAGGGCCGGATCAGCCGACAGCTTACCATGAATCCCGCGCGGAACGCTGCATGAAGACATGCAGCCGCTCGCGTCCCGAAGCCAAGCAGAAAACCGGCCCCCGCCGCGTTTCGACAAAGCCCAGCTTTCCAAGCACCCGCGCCGAGCGCAGGTTGTCCGCAAAATAGCCCGAGACCACATCGCCGCCACCCGCCTTGAACCAAGCGGCCAGCACCTCCCTTGCCGCTTCGGTCGCATAGCCGCGCCCCTGCGCGCGCGGTGTCAGCCAATATCCCAGTTCGGCCCCCCCCGTAATCACGCCGGCAAAGCCGTCACTGTCTTCGATGGCGAAACTTTCGCCTGCCCGTGCGAATCCCTCTAGGAAAGCGATGAAATCATCGCGGGTATACGGATAGGGAACGCGCGCCAACCAGCCCGACACGCTAAGATCGTTCAACGCGGCCAGCACATCGGCTTCGTCCTCCAGTGACACAGGCCGCAGGCGCAGCCGGGCCGTATCGAGTGTGACAGGCAAAGGCACGGCCTTCAGCTTGGTCAGATCAAGACGGTAATTGACCACGTGCGAGGCTTCGGTCCGTGCCGCGCTTGTTCCTGTCTCTTGCACCGTCTCGATAAAGCCAACCTTCCGCAGAACCGCACCCGAGGCCGGATTGTCCGCAAAATGACCCGCTTCGATGTGTAGTGCAGCAAAACGCGGCATCACCGAGGCAAGAAACCCTGCCAAAGCCTCGGTCGCATAGCCCTTGCCCCAATGGTCGACGTCAAGAAAATACGCGGTCGAAACCGGATCCCCCCCGATCCCGATGGTGCCGATCATCATCCCGGGCGCAGAGCGCAGCGCAATCGCATGGCGAAAGCCGATCTCACCGCGCCAACGCGACCGGTCGATAAACGCGGCAGCCTGTTCCAGTGTCCAGTCCGGCGCAATCGATTGCATCATCCGCGACACCCGCCGGTCCGAGCCGATGCGGTGCATCGCCTCGAGGTCTCCGACCGGATCGAGCGGTCGCAAAATCAACCGTTCCGTTGCGATCAACATCACACCACCCGCCAGAACGGCAACGCCACGCTTCTTCGTATTACAGACGCCCCGGGGGTGCGGGGGGCTGTGGCCCCCCGCCCTCGCCGGTCAATCCAGCTTGCGGATATAGGTCCAGGTCGGCACACGCGCCCCGCGTGCCACCGAAAAGGTTTCCGCGTCGCCAAGGTAGACGAAGCCCGCATTGGTCAACACCCGCGCGGAACCGGCATTGTCCTGAAACACCTCGGCAAAGATCGTGCGGTTGCGCTGCGGGTTGGCGTCCACCAGTGCGCGAACGGCATCCGAGGCAAATCCGGCGTTCCAGAAGGCCGGCGCCACCCAATAGCTGACCTCGGACTGTCCGCGGTCCCACTTCGTCTCGTCCATGCGCTTCAGGCTGATGACGCCCAGCACCTCGGCCAGACCGCTCGCCGATCCGTCCATGACCCAGACATCCTCGCCGTCCTTGCCTGTCATCGACCGGCTCACGAAAGCTTCGGCAGCGCCGGGGGGCAACGGATGTGGAATGCCGCGCGTCGCCTCGGCCACGCGGCGGTCTCCGGCATACATGGCGAACAGACCCGCATCGGACCGCCGCACCGGCCGCAGCACAAAGCGCCCCGCCGGAATGAAGGCCGCTGCCCCGCGCAACGGGCTGTTGGTGTTCGCCGTCAAATCCACCGTCGTCATGGCTTCCCTCCTGCTGAAGCGCATGTCGGAAGCCCGAAGACCCCCTTCAAGTCTAACGGACCGGATCAAACGAATTTGACCCCGTCCCCTTCTCCCGTCGCGCCTTTCCGCATCGCGGAAAACGAGCGGGGGACCGGCCTTTCGGCCGATCCCCCCTTTTACAAACCGATTGTAAAGGTTCGGCTTACTCGGCTGCCTCGGCGACGGGCAGAACCGAAATAAAGGTGCGGCCCTTCAGGCCTTTCTTGAACGCCACGCGGCCCTCGGTCACGGCGAAGATCGTGTGATCCACACCCATCCCGACGCCTTGTCCGGGGAAATAGGTCGTGCCACGCTGGCGTACGATGATATTGCCCGGAATGGCAGCCTGACCGCCGTAAAGCTTCACGCCGAGGCGCCGACCGGCCGAGTCGCGGCCGTTGCGGGATGAACCGCCTGCTTTCTTGTGTGCCATGAGGGATTACTCCGTAGCAGCAGCGGCCTTGGCGGCACGCTTCGGTTTCGCGGAAGCTTCTGCCACGACGGGGGCAGCAGCGGCGGAGTTGTGCACGGCACGGCGCGCGATGGCAGTGCCAACGGCGGCAGCAACGCCCGATGCGTCAGCGCCCGAAGCCAGAACTTCGGTCACACGCAGCAGCGTCAGTTGCTGGCGATGGCCTTTGGTGCGCTGCGACGAGTGCTTGCGGCGACGCTTGACGAAATGGATCGTCTTGACGCCCTTGATCTGGTCGATCACCTCGGCCACGACGCCTGCACCGGCAACCGTCGGCACGCCGACGGTGACGGTTTCGCCGCCAACCATCAGGATCTCGTTGAACTGCACTTTTTGACCGGCAACGGCATCCAGCTTTTCAACGCGCAGAACGTCACCCGCCTGCACCTTGTACTGCTTGCCACCGGTCTTGAGGACCGCGAACATGGTCTTTCCTTCACTTTGCTCCGCGTCCTGTGGCCCCTTGCGGCGTTTCGGGTTTCCCCGCCTCGGACAGCGCGCCCCGTGGGGGCGTCATTGAAAATATGATCATGGCCAGACTCGCGCCCAGCCAAGATGCGGGCTTATCGACAAAAGGCGCATCCGAGTCAAGCGCCAAGGACGGATCGTCGGGTCAGATGTCCTGCCCCTTTATCTGCAACGCGGCGGCCGCGCCCAAGGCGCGCGACATCGGCACGAACACGGCGTCGAACGCCGCGAAAAGCGCTGCATTCATCACTTGCCCCGCATCCGACCGCGAGAATTCAAGGTAGCGATCCAGATCGTCATCCTCGAGCGAGGAATAGGCAAGGTTCAGGAAAGGGTAGACCCAATCCTCGGTCTGGCGGCGGATGTCGGGCTCTTGCGCCCAGACATCCGAAAGCATCTCGTCTTCGGACATCTCGCCGGAAAAGGCCCCCGTTCCGGCCATGCCCTGATAGAATGCAAGGTTTGCGTTCAACGTGCCCATGACATTCGAATCGACCAGATCGTTGATCCGCGCGAATTCCTGCAACTTTTCCGCCCGCGCCCCGCCCTCGGCAGCAAGGTCGCTCCAGGCCAGTCCGGCTGCCGACTCGGTATCGTCATCCATCAAGGACCGCCGCGCCTCAAGCTCCAGCGACAGCACTTTCTGTCCAAGGGGAGAGGCGAAAAACGTCGTCATCTGCCTGACTTCATCGCCCTTGCCGGACAGTTCCGACACCATCTTCTCGGTAAAGCTGCCGTTCATCTGCTGCGTATCGTAGATGCGCGAAACCGCAGCCTTCCATCCAGGCCCGCCTGCATCCGGGAACAGCTCGTCTTCGATCGAGGCCCCGTAATCCAGCCCCTCGACCCGTAGCAGATCGATCACCTTGTCGAAATGCATCGTGTCGATCAATGCCCTGACCGCCGCGGCATCGGCAGGCGTCGTAACTGCCTGTCCTACGGGTGTTTCGGCACGCGCAAAACCTGTTCCTGTCACAGCCGACATGCCAACGAAAACCGCGCACAGGATCGACGCTTTGGACAAAGGGTAAGACATGCGCGCTCCGGTTTCGCTGCGACCCGTCGGACAACGCTAGGGCCATGCGCGGCCCTTGCCAAGTCAGGTGTTTCGCCACGGCGATGCACCGCCAAGCTGCTTCGAAAAATTGCGCATCCTTTCCCTGCTTTGGGGGTTGCATGCGCCGAAAGACCCCGTTACATCCCCGCCACATAGACGACCCCCTAAGCGCGGAGAGGTGGCGGAGTGGTCGATCGCGCCGGTCTCGAAAACCGGAGTAGGTGCAAGCCTACCGTGGGTTCGAATCCCACCCTCTCCGCCAAAAAACACTAAAGATCATGTAGTAATCGAAGTTTCCGGGCGCAGCCCATTTTTGAACAATTCGTTCTGAAAGCTCGCCCGTCTGGCTGATGGGCGATCAAAAACCTTGCATCGGGCGGGGTTTTCGGTTTCTTTGGGTTTGGTCAATGTCAGTCCACGGCTTGCGCGTGCTTTGTTTCAGCCATGTGCAAGTCTTGTCGCTCCGGCAACCACCCAGGGTGGCACCACGACATAAGCTTACGCGACGCAGACTCTCAGGCCATCCCTTCGGCAGAGGCGACGAATCCTTCTTTACGCTTTCGGGCGCCCGCAGGGGTTCAATACATCCTGCAAAGGCCAAGACCGGTTCTACGCTATCTCATGGAAGGCCGGATTGCACGGCGGGCATCGCACATGCGCGGTCTGTTCGAAACCAGTCAAATCGGCCCCTTGTTCACCCAAGACAGGCTTTTAAGCCCACGCAGCGCGCTGGTGTCCGTGACCGGAGTTCCGCCTAGGTCGAGCAGCATAAGATCGCGAAGCGTTGATAGCCGGTCTACCGACTGGACACGCGTTCCGCGCAGGATAAGCTCGCGCAGCCGCAAGTTGGACGAAAGGCAATCGACCGATCCCACCTGCGTATGCGACAGGTCCAAAACCTCCAGATGCGGCAAATCGGCGAGTGCTTCGCATGTTTCGATGTCCGTCGCGCCGAGGCTGATCCAACGCAAGCTACGCAGGTTGCGCAGGGGTGACAGGTCACTGACCCGCGTGCCCCAAAGATTAAGCCGCTCGATCCGCGGCAAAGAGGACAGGACACGCAGGTCGAAAACGCCGGTGCCCGCGAGGTTAAGACTGACGAGGTTGTAGCAGGATTCGATGCCGGGCGGTATCTCGGACAGCAGCGACCGGTCGGAGAGGTCGATCGTCAGGGTCTTATCACCCTGCATCAAGGCTGACGCATGGCGATATTGCGCATCGATATCCGAACCGGCTTCCACAGGGCCATCGAATGCAGACGCCGTTTCAGCCGTTTCCAACCGTGTCAGGTCAATCTGCATCGACATAGATATACCTGTAGCCCGACTGGTTTTTAAGAACCGCAGCCAAGCCCCGCGCAACGCTAAGGTCCGGATCATGCGCGATATGGACGCCAAGAGCGAGCCGGTCCGACAGGGCAAGCGCGATCCCGTGCAGGCGCGCGCCACCGCCGGTCAGAACGATGCCCGCCTCAAGCACATCGGCCATGATGTCCGGCGGTGCCTGTTCGATTGTGTCGCGGATCGCTTCTGCGATCACATCGACCAACGGTGTCACCGCGGCGACGATCTCGCTTTCCATGACCAGCGCCTCGGTTGGAAGACCGGTCACTGCGTGGCGTCCCCGCACGCGGATCTTGCCTGTACCATCCGCCCCGACCAGCCCGACCTTGATATCTTCAGCCGTGCTTTCGCCGACGAGAAGCCCGTGGAATTTTTTCAGGTGGGCGGCTATCTCGTCATCCATGTTATCGCCACCGATACGCAGCGAATTCGACACGATCAGATCGCTCAGCGATACGATCGAAATCTCGCAGGTACCGCCACCGATATCGACCACCAGAGCGCCCACCGGACGCTGGACGTTCAGCCCTGCGCCGATGGCCACGACGATGGGTTTGCGTAAAAGCGTGACCTTGCTGGCCCCCGCCGCCATGATCGACTGCCGGAGCGCGCGCTTTTCGACGTTGGTCGCCGCTTCGGGAACGCTGGCAAACACCTCGAAACGCGTATGCGGAACAAAGAAGCTTTTCTTGATCCGGTGCATCATATGATTGACCAGATGGGCGGCCGCATCGAAATTGGCGATGGCACCCTGACGAAGGGGACGCACCACCCGGATCGACGATGGCGCCTTGCCGTTCATCGCTTTCGCGCCTGCACCGAATTCGATGGCCTTGTCAGGGCCATGGCGATTTGACGCGTAGGCGACGAAGGTCGGCTCGAACATGATGCCCGGCTGCTTATCGACGACAACTGTCGTGTTGGAGGATCCGATATCAATTCCGAGCGCCTTGCGCGCAACTGCGAACACTTGCTTTCCCTTGCCGGTCTATCCTTCTGGTCGCAGGTTATTCTTGTCCAGCATCTGCAGGACGAAACGCTGCCATAGCGGCCTGCGCTGGCGCAAATGCCTGGGCAAAGCCGGTGGAAGGAGCGGAGTCATCGCTCAAGTGCTCGGTGCGGAAGACGGTGCCTTCGATGGAAGCGCCGGCCTCGACAACCAGGATGCTGTGATGGATTTCGCCCGACACGGCACCAGTCGTGTTGACCTGCAACTTCAGGCATCGAACCAAACCTTCGACAGTCCCATCAACCACGATCACGGTTGCCGACACATTGCCGGACAGGAACGCACCTGCGGCGATGGTAATGCTGTTGGCGGACACTTCTCCACGAACCGACCCTTCCAGCAGGATATCGTCGGTCGTCCGGATATTTCCCTCAAGATGCAGTCCGGCGCGGATGACGGTAGGCGCGTTGGCAGGGTTTGCCGCTTCGAGCGGCATACGGATCGAGGTGTTCATAGAGGGGTTCTCCGTCTGGATGTCAAATTGTTGCTCGGCCGGGTCCGGCTTGGTGGAACGGTTTTCGTAAACCACCGGCGATGCCAAAACAGGCGGCGTGGCAGTCTTTGCGGCTATGGTGTCGGCGCCTTTCGCAGATGGCATTGCGGGTTCTTGCTCGGTCACTCGATCCGCCGCTGCGGTCAAGAAACGACCCTTTGCCGCCACCTGTTTTCCTCGCCACCATTTCGCCATGGAACTTCACCCTGTGTCCTCGTTCCGTTGCTTATCTGGCGTTAAATAAAGGAGTCAAACAAACAATCGGAGAATGTATCACACTTAAGATTTCGATGCTTTATTCGAGTCTGTCTAATTATCTTTAGTGAGTTCAGCTATCAACTAAAGTTGAATCCGGATGTAAAAAGTTACAAGTAAGAGACGGGAATTGAACCTGCCTTCAATCTTAATAAAAGGGCTTAAGATCTCTTTTTCGCAGGCACGATTGCCGCAGGGAATATGACATGAGAAACCTGATTCCCCGATTGCAGGTCGCTGTCGCGCGTGATCGGTCACGTGCAGACAGGGTGCTGGCGGGGCTGGCGATCGGGCAGGAAGTCTATCTGACCTGGCTGACCGATGACATGCTCAGGGTTGCCGACAGGCCAGATGTCGAGGGGGCAAACGTTCTTGGCGTAGTACAGCGGGAATGGTCGGCGCGTATCGCGGCTGTGATCGCTTCGGGGCGCCAATGTCGCGCATGGTATGTGGGCGAGTTGCCACACGAAAAATCACCCGACGGTTCGTTTCGGATGGTGTTGACGGTCTGGTGCTCAGGCTCCAGCAGGTCGGGGTGGCGTGATATCGGAATCGATGAACTGGTCCGCACCGCCCGCGTCGACGACGAACCGATGCCACGCGCGCAAACACTGCAACCGGCGGTGGCCCCCAGCTTTGCGTCTCGTATCCATGACAAGGTTCAGCCGCGTGCGGCGCAGGCGATTGCCGAAGCAGTCGAGCCCCCACGGGGAGCTGCACTTGCAAAGCCCCCCCGTCCAAACGCCACAGTCACCCCTGCCAGCCTGCGCGCGACTGTCGGTCGGCAACTTATGTCTGGCGGGTTGAGCGTGGAACAGCTCGACCGCATCAAGGATGCTGTCCGCCGCAAGCTGGCCGAACGGAAGACCGATTGACCGGCCAATAGTCCTGCGAAGCTGGGTCCTCTTTGCATAGCGTCAGGGTACCGCCGCGCATCTTGGAAGGAAGCTGCCGCTTCAATTGCGGTGACGTTCGCAAACGTGCAGCTGCGACAAGGGCAGATGATGCGGCCGTTTTGTATGAAAGATCGACTCAGATCTTCGTCTACGGTGTCGTTCGCGCGGGTATAGGCTTTTTGACCAACGGGGAACGTGCCCCTTTACAACTGCTCTGCAGGCCCCGCGAAAAGGCCTGCAGAAAAGAGGTTAGGCTGAAACCGCGACAAGCTTGTTCAGCTGCACCCGCTCGTGCCGCCGCAGGTGTTGCACTTCATGCAGGTGCCGTTGCGGACCAGCGTGTAGTTGCCGCATTCGCCGCAAGGGTCGCCCTCGTAGCCTTGCATCTTTGCCTTGGTGCGGGGGTCCATGCTGACCGTTCCGGTGGCCAATGCGGTCATCGACGTTTCGGCCACGAAGCTTGCCATGGTCATCGCCTCGGCTCCGGCGGGCTGCACGCTCGATGCCAGCCCCCCTTGGAACACCACAAGCTCTTGCGGCAGGCGCTTGCGCAGATAACCCGTGGACGAGATCGACTTGAGCATCTCGATCGACTTCGAGGCTTGATTGTCGGTCACTTCGCCAAAGTTGCGCTTGCCTTCAACATCGCCACGGCCAAGATCATCAAACGATGCGCCCTCGGGTTTGACATGGGCCAGATCGGTGCGGTCGAGATAGCTGATCGCCAACTCGCGGAAGATGTAGTCGAGGATCGATGTCGCGTTCTTGATGCTGTCGTTGCCCTGAACCATGCCTGCCGGTTCGAAGCGCGTGAAGGTAAAGGCTTCGACATATTCTTCCAGCGGAACGCCGTATTGCAGGCCGACCGATATGGCGATGGCAAAGTTGTTCATCATGGCACGGAAGCCTGCGCCTTCCTTGTGCATGTCGATGAATATCTCGCCCAAGCGGCCGTCACCATATTCGCCGGTCCGCAAATAGACCTTATGACCGCCGACGATGGCCTTTTGCGTATAGCCCTTGCGACGTTCCGGCAATTTTTCGCGGTTGGTGCGGATCACGTCGCGGTAGATGATCTTTTCGACAATCTTCTCGGCCAGAACAGCGGCCTTTTCCTGCGCCGAACCGGAAGCCAGAATTTCTTCGGCCTCTTCGTCATCCTCGACCAGCGCCGAAGCCAAGGGCTGCGACAGTTTCGAGCCGTCGCGATAAAGCGCGTTGGCCTTAATGCCGAGCGAATGCGACAATTCATAGGCCGCCAACGTTTCGTCGATGGTGGCCGAGTTCGGCATGTTGATCGTCTTGGAAATCGCGCCCGAGATGAAGGACTGCGCCGCTGCCATCATGTGGATGTGGCTTTCCACCGAAAGGTAACGCTTGCCGGTCTTGCCGCAGGGGTTGGCGCAATCGAAGACCGAATAGTGTTCGGTCTTCAGGAAGGGTGCGCCTTCCAGTGTCATGGTGCCGCAAACATGGTCGTTCGCCGCGTCGATCTGTGCTTTGGTGAACCCGAGGTGGCGCAGCAGGTCAAAGGTCGGATCGGCCAGCTTTTCGGCGGGAATGCCCAGCGTGCCCTTGCAGAAATCCTCGCCCAGCGTCCACTGGTTGAAGACGAAGCGGATGTCGAACGCCGAAGGCAGGGCGCTTTCGATCTTTTCCAGCTCGCGCGGGCCAAAGCCGTGTCCGATCAACGCGGTGTGGTTGATGCCGGGGCAATTGCCGATAGAGCCGTGGCCCACGGCATAGGCCACGATTTCCGCGATCTGCGACGAGGAGTATCCGAGCGCTTCGAGGCCAGCCGGAACCGACTGGTTGATGATCTTGAAATAGCCGCCGCCCGCCAGTTTCTTGAACTTGACCAAGGCGAAGTCCGGCTCGATGCCGGTCGTGTCGCAGTCCATCACCAGACCGATGGTGCCGGTGGGGGCGATGACGGTTGTCTGCGCGTTGCGGAAGCCGTGCTTTTCGCCCAGCGCCAGCGCCTCGTCCCAAGCAGATTTGGCAAGGGCGATCAGCGTCTGGTCAGGGCAGTTGGCGTGGTCGAGCGCGACGGGGTTGACGTTCAGCGCCTCATACCCCGACGCATTGCCATGAGCAGCGTTGCGGTGATTGCGGATGACGCGCAGCATGTGCTTTGCGTTGCGCTGGTAGCCCGAGAAAGCCCCAAGCTCGCCCGCCATTTCGGCGCTGGTTGCGTAGGATACGCCGGTCATGATGGCGGTCAGCGCGCCGCACAAAGCGCGGCCCTGAATGCTGTCGTAGCCAAGGCCCATGTTCATCAGCAGCCCGCCGATATTGGCATAGCCAAGGCCGAGTGTGCGGAAATCATAAGACAGTTGGGCAATTTCCTTCGACGGGAACTGCGCCATCATCACGCTGATTTCCAGCGTGATCGTCCAAAGCTTTGTCGCGTGCATGTAGGACTCTGCGTCGAACTTGCCGTCCTTGAAGAAGGTCAGCAGGTTCATCGAGGCGAGGTTGCAGGCCGTGTCATCAAGGAACATGTACTCGGAACAGGGGTTCGACCCGCGGATCGCGCCGTCTTCGGGGCAGGTGTGCCATGCGTTGACGGTGTCGTGGAACTGGATGCCCGGATCGGCGCAGGCCCATGCGGCGTGGCCGACCTGATCCCACAGGTCGCGGGCTTTGATGGTTTTCGCCACCTTGCCGTCGGTGCGGCGGATCAACGCCCAGTCTTCGTCGTTCTTCACCGCCGTCAGGAAGGCGTCGGTCACGCGGACCGAGTTGTTCGAGTTTTGGCCCGACACGGTGATATAGGCTTCAGAGTCCCAATCCACGTCATAGGTGGGGAATTCGATGCTGGTGAAACCCTGCTTTGCATATTGCAGGATGCGGTTGGTGTAGGTGTCGGGGATCATGGCCTTTTTGGCCGATTTGATCGCCGCCTTGAGCGCCGGATTCTTGGCAGGATCAACCGAATCTTCGGCCGACCCATCCCATGTGCGGATCGCCGTGAAGATTTCGTTCAGCTTCAGTTCATGCACCTTGGACCCGGCGACGAGGCTAGCGACCTTTTGCTCTTCGATCACCTTCCAGTTCACGAAGGCTTCGACATCGGGGTGATCCATATCGCAGATCACCATCTTGGCCGCGCGGCGCGTGGTGCCGCCCGATTTGATGGCGCCCGCCGCGCGGTCACCGATCTTGAGGAAGCCCATCAACCCCGACGATTTACCGCCGCCCGACAGCTTTTCACCCTCGCCGCGCAGCGATGAAAAGTTGGTACCGGTGCCCGAGCCGTATTTGAACAGACGCGCCTCGCGGACCCACAGGTCCATGATGCCGCCGTCACCCACCAGATCGTCCTTGACCGACTGGATGAAGCAGGCGTGCGGTTGCGGGTGTTCGTAGGCGCTTTCCGATTTGGTCAGCTTGCCGGTCTGGTAATCGACGTAATAGTGCCCCTGCGCCGGACCGTCGACGCCGTAGGCCCAATGCAGGCCGGTGTTGAACCACTGCGGGCTGTTCGGGGCGGCCATCTGGCGGGCCAGCATGAAGCGCATTTCGTCGTAATAGGCACGGGCATCGGATTCGAAGGAGAAATATCCCCCCTTCCAGCCCCAATAGGCCCAAGCGCCCGCCAGACGGTCGAACACCTGCTTGGCCGAGGTTTCGCCGACGAAGCGCTTGTCTTCGGGCAGTTCGGCCAAGGCCGCCTCATCGGGAACCGAGCGCCACAGGAAGTCGGGGACACCCTTTTCCTTGACCCGCTTGAGCTTGGCAGGAACGCCCGCCTTGCGGAAATACTTTTGCGCCAGAACGTCCGATGCAACCTGACTGAAGCCTTCGGGCACCTCGACGGCATCGTTGCGGAAGACGATCTTGCCGTCGGGGTTGCGGATTTCCGATGTGGTGATGGCAAACGCCATGGCACCATAAGCGCCGGTTGCTTCGGTGGTAAACTTGCGTTGGATTTTCATCTGCCCCGTCTCCCGTTCATCTGCCGCGGGCTTGCTGCCCGTCGTGAATTGCGTGTGCCGGCCGACAAAGACCCATCGCCCCGCCCGAATAGGCAAGCTGCAACATCCGACCAAGATGCTGGTTGTGCGCTGTGATACTCTGCCCGCTCTTGCGACCACTAAATGTTGTGGCCTTACCGACTGCTTCGTCAAGGTGTCGTAATTTCGGGATCGTTTCAAACAGTTTATTTGACGGTGGCACAGGTTTTTGCGCTTGACGCGATTTCTGTCACATTGCCGCGCCGACCCGGCGTCAAGCTGTGCGCGATACAACCTGTGGGCATTCCTGTGGACAAGCCGTGCAGACCATGTGGGCAAAAACCAAAGCCCAAGAATATCAGATATTTGCCCTGTGCCTGCCGACGCGGACCCGATGTTGATATGTGCTATGGATCAGTCGGCGAGACGATTCCCTGCGGACGATGGGGTGCGACGATTCACCAGCACGATTCCCACAGCGACCAACCCGCCAGCCCCGAGAATCGCCGGAGTGATCGGCTCGTGGAACAGCAGCCAGCCCAACAAGATGGCGAAAACAGGCGTCATGAACGAAAAACTGGCAACCGTGGAAGACGGGTACACCGACAAAAGCCACAGCCAGCAGATGAAGCCGCCCGCGACGACGACCGAAGATTGAAACAACAGTCCCGCGATGTGCACCGCCTGCAAATCGCGCAGCAGCGGGCCGAACAGCGGCGACACGATCAGCAGAAGCGGTCCCGACACCAGCACCATCCAGAACAGCTGCATTTCCGGTCCCGCCTCGCGCAGCGCGCTTTTGCGGGCGATAAAGGCGGTTCCCGCCCAGCCGAAGGCCCCGCCCAGCGCCGCAAGATCGCCTGTCAGACTGCCCGGCCCGCCCGACGACCGCGACAGGATCGCCCAAGCGGTTCCGGCAAAGGCACACAGCAGGCCCAGCGCCCTGAGCGGCGTGATCCGCTCGCCCGGCAGGCCGACGTGGGCAAGCAGCGCAAACCAGACCGGCATAGAATAGAAGATGACCGAGGCGCGGCTGACGGCCGTAAGATCGAGCGCGACGAACAGGCACAGAAACTCGGCGGCAAAGACGGTTCCGATCAGCAGGCCCGGCAACAGATGCGCGCGTTTCAGAACGGGCGGTCGCCCCCTGCCCCATAGCCAAAGGCCGACAAAGACGGTCCCCAGCAGGGACCGCAGTGCCGCAAAGAACACCGGCTGCAATCCGTGGTTTACGAATTTGACCATGATCTGGTTGATGGCCAGCAAAAGCGTCACGCCAAGCAGCGCCGTCACGCCGAAACTGTCGAGCCGGTCCTTGCGCATGCGGCGGTTCCCTTGATTGCGTCGCAGCCTGTCGTCGGCAAACCGCGACTGTCAAGCCTTCCGCCACGGGCGGCAAGTGACCGCGCAGGGCGCAGGGAAAGCTCTGGCCCTGTCCGGCCAGATGGCTTAAACGCCCTGAAAGACCGTCACGAAGGCTTTTGCCATGGCCGATATCATTGCCCGCTGCGAAGCCAAGGGCCTGCGCATGACCGAACAGCGCCGCGTGGTGGCGCGGGTGATCGGCGAGGCCGAAGACCATCCCGACGTGGAAGAGTTGTACGCCCGCGCGGCGCGCGTCGATCCGCGAATTTCGATCGCGACGGTGTACCGGACGGTCAAACTGTTCGAAGAGGCCGGAATCCTCGACCGGCTGGAATTCGGCGACGGGCGCGCGCGCTATGAAGACGCCGAGCGCGACCATCACGACCACCTGATCGACGTCAATACGGGCGAAGTCATCGAATTCGTCGACCCTGATATCGAGGCGCTGCAAGAAAAGATCGCGGAACGCCTGGGGTTTCGGCTGGTTGGGCATCGACTGGAATTATTGGGCGTTCCGGTCAAGAAAAGCTGAAGATGACGCACGCACGCGATAACCTGCGCGGAATCCTGTTGATGATCGCGGCCATGGCGGGCTTTGCCATGGAGGACATGTTCATCAAATGGGCGGCAAGCGACCTGCCCACGGGGCAGATCTTGCTGATGATCGGGATCGTCGGCGGGGCGGTCTTTGCCGCCATGGCGCGGGCGCAGGGGCAGCGGACCTTTGTGGCATCGGCGCTGCATCCGGCGGTGGTGGGCCGGAACCTGGGCGAGATGATCGGGACCTATGGCTTCGTGACGGCTTTGACCTTGGCCCCGCTGTCGACCGTTTCGGCCGTGGCGCAGGCGATGCCGCTGGCGGTGACCATGGGGGCTGCGCTTTTCCTTGGCGAAACCGTGGGTTGGCGGCGCTGGACGGCAATCACGGTGGGGTTTTTCGGTGTGCTTTTGATCATCCGCCCGGGGTTTGACGGGTTCGACCCGAACGCGCTTTGGGCTGTTCTTGCCGTGTTCGGGCTTGGCGCGCGCGACGTCTTTACGCGCAAGATGCCCGGATCGATCACCACGATGCAGCTTTCGGTTTGGGGGTTTCTGGCCGTGGCCCTGCTGGGGGCGGGAATGCTCGCCGCCTCGGGGGGAGGAAAGGTTCCTGCGGCGGCACAGGCGGGTTACGTTGGCGGTGCCCTGGCCTTTGGGATCGCGGCCTATTGGGCGCTGACGGCGGCGAACCGTCTGGGCGAGATGTCGGTCATCACGCCGTTCCGCTATTCGCGCCTGATCTTCGGTCTGGGCCTTGGCATACTGGTCTTTGGCGAGCGTCCCGATGTCATGACGCTGTTGGGCGGATTGGTCGTCATCGGGTCGGGGCTTTACACATTCGCCCGCGAACGCGCCCGAAAACGCGCACTTTCCACGGGGCAGGCAAGCGGCTAAAGCAACCCGAGAGAGCACAATTCGTTAGCCCAAGGAGGCAAGACGCCCATGAGCACGATCATCGACATTCACGCCCGCGAAATCCTCGACAGCCGTGGCAATCCCACGGTGGAAGTGGATGTGACGCTGGAAAGCGGCGCGATGGGCCGCGCAGCCGTGCCTTCGGGGGCATCGACCGGCGCGCATGAAGCGAACGAGCGGCGCGACGGCGACAGGTCGCGCTATATGGGCAAGGGCGTGCTGGAAGCGGTTGCTGCCGTGAATGGCGAGATTGCCGAGGAATTGGTAGGGTTTGACGCCACCGAACAGGTCGGCATCGACCGCACCATGATCGAGATGGACGGCACGCCGAACAAGTCGCGGCTGGGGGCCAACGCCATTCTGGGCGTATCGCTGGCCGTGGCCAAGGCGGCGGCGGAAGTGACGGGGCAGCCGTTGTATCGTTATATCGGCGGCACCTCGGCCCGTGTGTTGCCGGTGCCGATGATGAACATCATCAACGGTGGCGAACATGCCGACAACCCGATCGACATTCAGGAATTCATGATCATGCCGGTCGGCGCGGACGATATCCGCGACGCGATCCGCATGGGGTCGGAAGTGTTCCACACGCTGAAGAAAGAGCTTCAGGCGGCGGGCCACAACACCGGCATCGGCGACGAGGGCGGCTTTGCGCCGAACCTGAATTCGGCCCGCGATGCACTTGATTTCATTCTGAAATCGATTGAAAAGGCGGGCTACCGTCCGGGCGAGGATATCTACCTCGCGCTCGATTGCGCGGCGACCGAATACTTCAAGGGTGGCCGCTACGAGATGAAGGGCGAAGGCAAGTCGCTGTCCATCGAAGAGAACGTCGCCTTTCTTGCGGGGCTGGCTGCAGACTATCCGATCATCTCGATCGAGGATGGCTGTTCGGAGGATGACTGGGCGGGCTGGAAGCTTTTGACCGAAACGCTGGGCAACAAGATCCAGCTGGTGGGCGACGACCTTTTCGTGACCAATCCGCGCCGTCTGGTCGAAGGGATTTCAAAGGGTTGCGCCAATTCCATGCTGGTCAAGGTCAACCAGATCGGCACCTTGACCGAGACGCTGGAAGCCGTCGATATGGCGCATCGGGCGCGGTATACCAATGTCATGTCGCACCGGTCGGGCGAGACCGAGGATGCCACGATCGCCGATCTGGCGGTTGCGACCAATTGCGGGCAGATCAAGACCGGATCGCTGTCGCGGTCTGACCGGCTGGCCAAGTATAACCAGTTGATCCGCATCGACGAAATGCTGGGTGCCACGGCGGAATATGCGGGCCGGTCGATCCTGCGGAGTTGAGCGGGTTTTCCCGCGATTTCAGCATTGTGCAATGCACAACCGATGCAGACGCGATGCGGAAATGCGTTAAGATCGCGTAAAGGACAGGCCCCCGCTTCGGCGGGGGCTTTTCGTTGCGGCGCCCCCCCTCACCCCGACCCTCTCCCCCGCGGGGGAGAGGGGGCGACAAGGTGGCAGGCGCTGCGTCCGGCTTTCGATGCCGCACGGGGGCTGTCTGCCCCCGCGCCCGCTTTGGCGGGCTTCCCCCGAGGATATTTCGGACAAGGAGAAGCGGGGGGCTTTCTTCTGGTCCCTTTCTTCTTGTCCCAAATATCCTCGGGGGGGAGGGGCGCGGCACGCGGCCCGTCGGGGGGCGGAAAGCCCCCCGTGCGGGTGAGTGAAATTGTCAGGGTGACAAGTTGGGCGTGGTCGGGCAGGCGCGGGCGGGATATGGCGGGGCATGACCCAAGCCAGACCCAACATCGACACGCCGCGCGGCTTTGCCTTTGCGCTTTCCGCTTACCTTTTATGGGGCTTCTTGCCGCTGTACATGAAGGCCTTGGCCGCGGTGCCTGTGGCAGAGGTGATCGCGCATCGCATCATCTGGTCGGTGCCCGTGGCGGGGCTGGTGCTTGTGCTGCTGGGGCGCACCGCCGAGTTGCGGGCCGCGCTGAAAACGCCGCGGATGCTCGCGATGGGAGCGGTGACGGCGGCGTTGATCACCGTAAACTGGGGCATCTATGTCTGGGCGATCCAGTCGGGCCATGCACTGGAGGCGGCACTGGGCTATTACATCAACCCGCTGTTTTCGGTCTTGCTCGGGGCTGTGCTGCTAAAGGAGCGGATGTCGCTGGCGCAAAAGCTGGCCATTGCGCTGGCGGCATTGGCGGTTGTGGTGTTGACGGTCGAGGCCGGACAGGTGCCGCTGGTGGCGTTGGGGCTGACCTTCAGTTGGGGAGCCTATGCCTATTTCAAGAAGATGCTGCCGATCGGGCCAAATCAGGGCTTCATGCTTGAGGTGCTGATCCTGTCGCCCTTTGCGCTGGGATATCTTTTGTGGACCGGCTCTTCGGGGGCCTTGTTCACTGCCGGAAGCGGCACGGTTGCCTTGCTGCTGGGGGCGGGGATCGTGACGGCGATTCCGCTGATGCTTTATGCCAACGGGGCCAAGCTGTTGCGGCTGTCGACCATCGGCATCTTGCAATATATCGCGCCGACCCTGATTTTCCTGACGGCGGTGTTTCTGTTCGGCGAGCCTTTCGGCATGGCGCGGGCAATCGCCTTTCCGATGATCTGGGCGGCGCTGGCGATCTATACGGTTTCGCTGCTGCGGCAGCGGTAGCAGGGGGATAGCGGGGCGGGGTCCTTAGCTGGCAAAGGCGCGTGCCTTTGCCATGCGGTGCCGGGTCCGCCATCGGGCCGTGTGCCCCGAGCACACGGCCAGCGCCCGCCCCGCCCATGGCGGGCGCTTCTCGCCCGCCAGGTCGGGCGCTGGCCTTTGGTGGTGAGCGGGATCGACGTTGTTTCTGCACCGTTGCGGCACGGGCGGGGAAACGCGGGTCGCGTTTCCTGTTCCGCCCGACTGCACCGATGGAGGAACCACGCCAGCCTTACGGCCTGCTGACCTTGCCCCCGCCCACCAATGCCGGAACGCCTGTCGTCGCAGGCCCCGAGGTCGGCAGGCCGCGCGCCACGCGCACGGCGAGGAAGGCGAAGGCCTGCGCTTCCAGCATGTCGCCGTTCAGCCCCGCTGCCTCGACCGGTTCGGCGTCGAGCCTGAGGCGGGCCGAAAGCTGCGTCATGAGGGTGGCGTTGTGCCGACCGCCGCCCGTGACCAGAAGGCGCGAGACAGGGGTGGGGAAATGTTCCGCCCCCCGCGCCACGCTGGCGGCGATGGCGGCGGTGAGGGTGGCTGCGGCGTCGGGCGGCGACAGGTGGGCCACGTCGAGCGCGGCGTGAAAATCGTTCCGGTCGAGCGATTTGGGCGGCATCCGGTAGAAATAGGGATGGGTCAGGAAGCGGTCGATCAGTCCTTCGTCCACGGTGCCGGTGGCGGCGAAGGCCCCGCCCGCATCTTGCGGCGTGCCGGTCAGGCGTTGCATCAGGTCGTTCAAGGGCGCGTTGGCGGGGCCGGTGTCGAAGGCGAGCAAAGCGCCGGGGTGTTCAGGTGCTGTCTGGCGCGGGTCGATCCAGGTGACGTTGCCGACCCCGCCGAGGTTGAGGATGGCGAGGGGTTGCGTGGCCCCGATGTGGCGGGCAAGGGCGAAGTGGTAGAAGGGCGCGAGCGGTGCGCCCTGCCCGCCCATCGCCACATCGGCGCTGCGGAAATCCCACACCACCGGCAGGCCGAGCGTGCGGGCCAGCAGGTCGCCATCGCCGGCCTGATGGGTGCCGCGCCCCTGCGGATCATGCGCCAGCGTCTGGCCGTGGAAGCCCGCGATTTCGGCCCCCGTGAAGCGGGCCATCACCTCGGCATGGGCGGCTTCGACAACCTCGGACGCGGCGGCAACGGCGGGGTCGCCCGGCCATTGGCCAAAGGCTGTGCGGATCGTGGCCTGTTCGGCGGCGGAATAGGGGCGATAGGCGGTGGGGCCGAAATCGAAGATTCGGGTGCCGTCGGTCAGCACCATGGCCGCATCGACGCCATCGAGCGAGGTGCCCGACATGGTGCCCAAGGCCCAGACCGCTTTGCCCTTTTGCATTCGCGCCTGCTCCCCTTTCTTTCGGAACCAACCCCGACTATACCGCCAAGCGCAGTTTAAAGCACGGGTGCCCCATGACCTACCATGCCAAATCGGACTTCATGCGCGTGATGCTGGAGCGCGGCTATCTGGCCGATTGCACCGATTATCAGGCGCTGGACGAGGCTTTCATCAAGGGCGTGGTGCCGGCCTATATCGGGTTCGATGCGACGGCGAAAAGCCTGCATGTGGGCAGTCTGATCCAGATCATGATGCTGCGCTGGTTGCAGAAATGCGGTGGCAAGCCGATCGTGCTGATGGGCGGCGGGACGACCAAGATCGGGGATCCGTCTTTTCGCGCCGACGAACGGCCGCTGCTGACCGATGCGCAGATCGGTGACAACATCGCCGGTATCAAGCGGGCGTTTTCTCCGTATGTCTCGTTCGGGGACGGGCCGACCGATGCGGTGATGGTCAACAATGCCGAATGGCTGGACAGCCTGAATTACATCGGGTTCCTGCGCGATATCGGCAAGCATTTCAGCGTGAACCGGATGCTGTCGTTCGAGAGCGTCAAATCGCGGCTGGACCGCGAGCAATCGCTGAGCTTCCTAGAATTCAACTACATGATCCTGCAGGCCTATGACTTTCTGGAGCTGAACCGCCGCTATGGCTGCCTGTTGCAGATGGGCGGGTCTGACCAGTGGGGCAATATCGTCAACGGGGTCGATCTGACGCGGCGGGTGGTGGACCATGAGGTGTACGGGCTGACCTCGCCTTTGCTGACCACCAGCGACGGCAAGAAGATGGGCAAAAGCCAGAACGGCGCGGTGTGGCTGAACGGCGATCTGCTGAGCCCTTACGAGTTCTGGCAGTTCTGGCGCAACACGACCGATGCCGATGTGGGGCGGTTCCTGAAACTGTATACCGATCTGCCGCTGGACGAATGCAACCGTCTGGGCGCGTTGCAGGGGTCGGAGGTGAATGCCGCCAAGGTGGTGCTGGCCAATGCGGTGACGAGCCTGCTGCACGGGGCCGAGGCGGCGGTGGCGGCGGAAGCCACCGCGCGGCAGGTGTTCGAACAGGGCGGGATCGGGGACGATCTGCCCACCGTTGCGCTGTCGGTGGCCGAGGTGGCCGATGGCGTGGGGATCGTGCAGCTGTTCGTGCGGGCGGGGCTGGCGGCATCGGGCAAGGACGCCAAGCGGCTGATCGCCGAAGGGGGCGCGCGGGTGAACGACGAGATCGTGCTGGATGCGGGCCTGCGCTACGGGGCGGGGGAATTCGCCGAGCCGCTGAAGCTGACGGCGGGGCGCAAGCGTCACGCGCTGGTCGTGCTGGGCTGAGGCTGCGTTTGCAGCGGGGCTTGCGCTGCGGTCCGGTGCTTGGGTCGGGAAATGGCCGACTTGAGGTCGTGACGCGCCCTGCCCCAGTCTGGCGGCATGGATTTCGACGGGCTTCTTTATCGGGCGGTTGATCCCGCGTTCTGGCATGAGCCGCTGTCGGGCGCGGGTGCCGCGCGGCATCCGCAGCGCTTCAACGTGGCGGGGATGGCGGCGCTTTACACCGCGCAAGACCCGCAGACCGTGTTGCGCGAGAAGATGCAGGCGGGGCCGTTGCAGCCTGTGCTGATTGTCGCCTTGCGGGCGCGGCTGACGGGTTTGCTGGACGCGCGGGACAAAGGCGCGCTGGCGCGGTTCGGGGTGACGGCAGACGAGATCGGCAGTCCGGATTGGCAAGACGAGGTGCAGCGCTGCGGGCGTGCGGCCAGCCAGCGCTTTGCGGTGGCGGTACGGGCGGCGGGATATGCGGGGTTGGTGGTGCCGAGCTATGCCGAGGGTGCGGCGGCACAGGACGTAAACGTGGTGCTGTGGCAGTGGGACGGGCTGGAGGTAGTGGACGATAAGGGGTGTCTGGCGCGTCGATAATCGCAAAGAAGCCCCGAGTTGGCCGCGAGTTGGCCCCGCCGATGCCTGACAGACCGCGCTTCCTGCCGCGATGGCAGACTCCGAGCGCCCCGTCACCTACGAGCAGATCCGCGGGACGATCGGGTCGATGGTCTGGCTTTGGGCTGAGATCGAGCGCGCCCTGAAACGGGCGATCGTGTCCTTGGGGCACGAGCCGCGCCACGGCATATCGCGCAATCTGCGCCTTTGGTCCGGTCTGGTTGGCAGCGATGCGCCCGAGCGTGCCTCGCAAGTGGCATTGCGCGACCGGGTCGTGTGGCATCTGGCAGAGTCGTTGCGGCTTAGGAACGCGCTCTGCCACGGCATAAGCGGCATTTCAGCGCAACGACAGGACGCGCCTGCTTTCCTGACCGTGCAGTCAGACGACAGGCCGCCCGAACGGCTGGAGTGGGACAGGTTGCAGGCGATGTTCGCGTGGATGAGCCGTTGCGACGAAATCATCGTCAGTCTTACCGAAGCGGCACGAGAGGCCGATCCGGCGCGACGGGCGCAATTGCTGGCAGTCTGGACCGGCTTTCCGCACCGGTCGTGACGGCGGGGGGCGTTGCCGCCCCCCTGCCCAATCATTCCTGAACGCTGACCTTCGCCATGTAATCGGGGTCGACCACGGCACCGTTGGCGGCGTCGTCGCCCTTTTTGATGGCATCGACCACATCCATGCCGGAAATCACATGGCCGACCACGGTATATTGCCCATCGAGGTGGGGGGCGGGGGCGAACATGATGAAGAACTGGCTGTTGGCCGAGTTCGGGTCCATCGAGCGGGCCATGCCCACGACGCCGCGGTCAAACGGCATCGACGAGAATTCGGCGGCAAGATCGGGGAGTTTGGACGCGCCGGTTCCGGCCAGCGAGGTGTCGCCGCCATGTTTGCCGAATTCGACATCGCCGGTCTGGGCCATGAAACCGTCGATGACGCGGTGGAACACCACGCCGTCATAGGCGCCCTCTTTGGCCAATGCCACGATCTGCGCCACGTGGTTGGGGGCGACATCCGAGGCGAGGTCGATGGTGACGGTGCCCGTGGTGGACCCCGCCACCTCGATGGTCAGGTTCGGGCCGGGGCCGTCGGTCACGTCCTGTGCGACGGCAGCCGATTGCGACATGCCGTAGCCGCCCAGTGCCGCAAGGCCAAGGGCGAAGATGCCGCCCGCGATCAGACGGTCACGCGACATCGGCGGCCACCCTGACGGTGATCATGCGGTCGGGCGCGGCTGGCGGTTCGCCACGGGTGATCTTGTCGACATGGTCCATGCCTGCGATCACGCGGCCATAGACGGTGTATTGACCGTTCAGGAAGTGGTTGTCGGAAAAGTTGATGAAGAACTGGCTGTTGGCCGAGTTCGGGTTTTGCGACCGTGCGGCACCCAGCGTGCCGCGGTCATGCGGAATCTTGCTGAATTCGGCCGGAAGGTCGGGCAGGTCCGACCCGCCCGTTCCGGCGCGGCGGATGTTGAAGTTGTTTTCCATGTTGCCGTTGGCAACATCGCCGGTCTGGGCCATGAAGCCGTCGATGACGCGGTGGAAGGCCACGTTGTCATAGGCCTTGGCGCGGGCGAGTTCCTTCATGCGCGCGGCATGTTTGGGGGCGATGTCGGACAGCAGTTCGATGACCACCTCGCCGTCCTTGAGGGTGACGATGACGGTGTTTTCGGGGTCTTTGATCTCGGCCATGGCGGACTCCTTCGGGAAAAATTGCTGCGGCGGAACCTAATGGTGCGGGCGCGTCATGGAAAGGGCAAATGGCGGGCGCATGGTTGACGAAAGGCCCCGATGCGCGGAAAGAGGGGCAAAGCAAAGCGGAGGACCGGCGATGGCGTGGAAGACACTCGACGATGTGGCACTGGCGGGCAAGACCGTGCTGGTGCGGGTCGACATCAACGTGCCGATGGAGGCGGGCCGCGTGACGGACGCGACGCGGATCGAAAAGATTGTCCCCACGGTCGAGGATATCATCGCGCGCGGCGGCAAGGTGGTGCTGCTGGCGCATTTCGACCGGCCCAAGGGCAAGGTCGTGCCCGAAATGAGCCTGTGCCATGTGGTGCCCGCATTGGAAGCGGCGCTGAAGCGCCGCGTGGTGTTCGGCACCGATTGCGTGGGCGCGGCGGCGCAGGCGGCGATTGCGGCGGCGGGCGCGGGCGATGTGGTCTTGCTGGAGAACACGCGCTTTCATGCGGGCGAGGAAAAGAACGATGCCGCGCTGGCCGCCGAGATGGCGGCTTTGGGCGATGTGTTCGTGAATGACGCATTTTCGGCGGCGCATCGCGCCCATGCATCGACCGCTGCCTTGGCCGGGCTGTTGCCCAATGCGGCGGGGCGGTTGATGGAGGCCGAACTGAAGGCGCTGGAAGCGGCGCTGGGCACTCCGGCGCGGCCGGTGGTGGCGGTGGTGGGCGGGGCCAAGGTGTCGACCAAGCTGGACCTTTTGGGCAACCTTGTGACCAAGGTGGACCATCTGGTGATCGGTGGCGGCATGGCCAACACCTTTCTTGTGGCGAAAGGAGTCGAGGTCGGCAAATCGATGGCAGAGCGCGACATGGCGGCAACGGCGCTGGAGATCATCGGCAAGGCCAAAGCGGCGGGCTGCACGATCCATCTGCCGGTGGATGTGGTGGTGGCGCACGAATTCAAGGCGGGGGCGGAAAGCGACATCGTGCCGGTGGGCGACTGCCCAACCGATGCGATGATTCTGGATGCGGGGCCGGAAACGGTGGCGGCGCTGGAGGCGGTGTTTGCCGCCGCCAAGACGCTGATCTGGAACGGGCCGCTGGGGGCGTTCGAGATCAAGCCCTTTGATGCGGCGACCAATGCGGCGGCAAAGGCGGCGGCGCGTCTGACACGGGCGGGCGGGCTGATTTCGGTGGCAGGCGGGGGCGATACCGTGTCGGCGCTGAATGCGGCGGGGGCGGCAGCGGATTTCACGTTCATTTCGACGGCGGGCGGGGCCTTCCTCGAATGGATGGAAGGCAAGGACTTGCCGGGCGTCACGGCGTTGATGGGGTAACGGGTCGGGCGGGGCGGACAGGAAACGCGACCCGCGTTTCCCGCCCCGTGGCGTGACGGGTCGGCTGGACCACCTGACCCGCAAGACCACGTGAGGCCAGCGCCTGCCCCGGCGGGCGAGAAGCGCCCGCCATGGGCGGGGCGGGCGCTGGCCGGGTGCTTTGGGCACCCGACCGGATGGCGGACCCCGCACCGCATGGCAAAGGCACGCGCCTTTGCCAAGACTGGCACGCAGGTCAGGGAACACCCCGCGCCGCGTTGCGTTTGTGTCGAAAGCACAGGACGCCCCCATGCAGGACACCCCGCCCCGTTCCGACGATGCCATGATCCGGCGCGTGCTAAGTGCGCTGGCCGACCCCGACATCGGACTGACCGATCTGGGCGTGGAATATATCGAAGGCACGCTTGTGCTGCGCGGCCGTGCCCCGAGTGCCGAGGCGCGCGAGGCGGCGGGTGCCCTTGCGCTGCGGGTGTCAGGTGCGGCGGGCGTGGAAAACCGCATCCGCACCGGCTGATGCCGAATAATCGTCATGGTTGCGCTAACAGATTTGCGGAAGGCTTCCGGCTTGGATTATGGGCTAGCAAACCGCTTCGGTCCGGACTTTCACGAAAAGGGATGAGAGAATGCGCGCGACGAGAACCGTCCAGAAAATCCTGAGCCATTACGAGGGCGAAACCCCCGGCGTGAAGGCCAATCTGTGCCGGATGCTGATGGAGGGCCGTCTGGGCGGGACGGGCAAGATGATTATCCTGCCGGTCGATCAGGGGTTCGAGCATGGTCCGGCGCGGTCTTTCGCCATCAATCCGGCGGGCTATGATCCGCATTACCACTATCAGCTCGCCATCGATGCGGGGATGAACGCCTATGCCGCGCCCCTGGGCAATCTGGAAGCGGGGGCCGATACCTTTGCAGGGCAGATCCCGACGATCCTGAAGATGAACCACGCCAACAGCATGATGTCCGATACGGCGGGCAAGAATCAGGCGGTGGTGGCATCGGTGCAGGATGCGCTGCGCTTGGGCTGTGCGGCCATCGGATTCACCATCTATCCCGGGTCTGACATGGCGCTGGACATGTACGAGGAGATCCGCGAATTGCGCGCCGAGGCTGCGGCCTGCGGGATCGCCACGGTGATCTGGTCCTATCCGCGCGGCGAGGCGCTGACCAAAGCGGGCGAGACGGCCTTTGACGTGACCGCCTATGCCGCCCATATCGCGGCGATGCTGGGGGCGCATATCATCAAGGTAAAGCTGCCCGCCGCCAATCTGGAACTGGACGAGGCGAAGAAGGTCTACGAGGCGCAAAAGATCGACGGCGCGACCATGCCCGCCCGCGTGCGCCATGTGGTGGATGCCTGCTTTGCGGGGCGGCGGATCGTGGTGTTTTCGGGCGGCGCGGCCAAGGGCGAGGATGCGGTCTATGACGATGCCCGCGCCATCCGCGACGGCGGCGGCAACGGGTCGATCATCGGGCGCAACAGCTTTCAGCGGCCCCGCGCCGAGGCGCTGGCGATGCTGGGCAAGCTGGTCGACATCTACAAAGGCCGCGCCTAGGGTTCGCCCGAAGGCTGTGGCGCGAAAGACTCAGGACCAGAATCGCCACGGGGCGGGGATTCCCGTGGCGACGGTGATGTGACAGGATCAGTCGAACCGCCCGTGCGAAGGCGGCCCGTTCGCAACCGGACCGAGGCAGAAGAATGAGCACCGCGACAGCGCGCCCCTCGCTGGGGTCAATGCTGTATTTCCTGACCGCCCTGACCTTGGGCAGCTATTTCACCTTTGCCGCCGTTCAGGGCGACTACGGGGTGTTCCGGCAGGTCGAGATTTCCGCCGAGGCCGAGGCGCTGACGCTGGAACGCGACAGGCTGGCGGCGGAACTTGCCGAAATGCAGAACAAGACCAAGCGCCTGTCGGACACCTATCTGGATGTCGATCTTCTGGACGAACAGGCGCGCGACGTGCTGGGCTATGTCCGCGCCGACGAGATCGTGATCCGCTAGACCCGTCAAAACTGCATGGCAGCTATGCGCCGGCCCGTTGCAGGGGCCGGTTTTTTGTTTTGACCCAATAAACTCCGATGGGCTAAAGGTGGTTTAAGGCTAAACTACTTTTGCCAGCGACGGGAGGATACCAGCGATGGCCCTGAAGAAACCGAGCGACAGACCCAATGTGTCGCGCGAAGAACTTCTGAAATACTACCGCGAGATGCTGTTGATCCGCCGGTTCGAGGAAAAGGCGGGCCAGTTGTACGGCATGGGTCTGATCGGGGGGTTCTGCCACCTGTACATCGGGCAGGAAGCCGTCGTCGTGGGCCTTGAGGCAGCCGCGAAAGAGGGCGACAAGCGCATCACCAGCTACCGCGACCACGGGCATATGCTGGCCTGCGGCATGGATGCCAAGGGCGTGATGGCCGAGTTGACGGGGCGCATCGGCGGCTATTCCAAGGGCAAGGGCGGGAGCATGCACATGTTCTCGAAGGAAAAGCACTTTTACGGCGGTCACGGCATCGTCGGCGCGCAGGTGCCGCTGGGGGCGGGGCTGGCCTTTGCCGACAAGTACAAGGGCAACGACAACGTCACCTTTGCCTATTTCGGGGATGGTGCCGCGAACCAGGGGCAGGTCTACGAGACCTATAACATGGCCGAGTTGTGGAACCTGCCGGTGGTTTTCGTGATCGAGAACAACCAATACGCCATGGGCACCAGCATGAAACGGTCGACCAAGTCGCCGTCCTTGTGGGAGCGCGGTGCCGCCTATGGCATCAAGGGCGAGGCGGTCGACGGGATGGACGTGCTGGCGGTCAAGGCTGCCGGCGAAAAGGCCGTTGCCGCCTGCCGTGCGGGCGAAGGCCCCTATATCCTCGAGATGATGACCTATCGCTATCGCGGCCATTCGATGTCGGACCCTGCGAAATACCGCACCCGCGAGGAAGTGGAAAAGATGCGGTCGGAAAAGGACGCGATCGAACATGTGCGCGACCTGCTGGTGACCGGCGGTCTTGCGACCGACGAAGACCTGAAAGCCATCGACCGTGACATCAAGGCGGTCGTCAACGAAAGCGCCGAGTTCGCCAAGGAAAGCCCCGAGCCTTCGTTGGACGAGCTTTGGACCGATATTTACGCGTAAGGGAGGGGAAAAGACATGGCAACCGAAGTTCTGATGCCCGCGCTTTCTCCGACCATGGAGGAAGGCACGCTGGCCAAATGGCTGGTGAAAGAAGGCGACAAGGTCAAATCCGGCCAGATCATCGCCGAGATCGAAACCGACAAGGCGACGATGGAATTCGAAGCGGTCGAAGAAGGCACCGTTGGCCGTCTGCTTGTGGCCGAAGGCACGGCGGGCGTTAAGGTGAACACGCCCATCGCCGTGATGGTCGAGGATGGCGAAGCGGCCGATGCCGCACCTGCCGTTGTAGCCCCTGCGGCGGCATCGGTCGCCGCACCTGCGGTGTCTGCTCCGGCAGTCGTGGCCAGCGCCCCTGCCCCTGCCCCTGTGGCGGCTGCCGGCTGGCCGCACAGCGACCTGCCCGAAGGGGTGCCCACCAAGACCATGACCGTGCGGGAAGCCCTGCGCGAGGCGATGGCCGAAGAGATGCGCGCCAACCCCAACGTCTTTCTGATGGGCGAGGAGGTGGGCGAATATCAGGGCGCCTACAAGATTTCCCAAGGTCTGCTGGATGAATTCGGCCCCAAGCGCGTGGTGGATACGCCCATCACCGAACATGGTTTCGCCGGTATCGCTGTTGGCGCAAGCTGGGGCGGGCTGAACCCGATCGTCGAGTTCATGACCTTCAACTTTGCCATGCAGGCCATCGACCACATCATCAACTCGGCTGCGAAAACGCTGTATATGTCGGGTGGCCAGATGGGCAGCCCCATCGTGTTCCGTGGCCCGAACGGCGCTGCGGCGCGGGTGGGCGCGCAGCATTCGCAGGACTACGCAGCGTGGTATGCGGCGATTCCGGGGATTCGGGTGTGCATGCCTTATTCGGCGGCGGATGCGAAAGGTTTGCTCAAGTCGGCAATTCGTGACCCGAACCCGGTGATCTTCCTTGAAAACGAGATCCTCTACGGGCGGTCCTTCGAGGTGCCGAGCGAGGGTGATTTCACCATTCCCTTCGGCAAGGCGTCGATCCTGCGGGCAGGCACCGATGTGACCATCGTGTCTTTCGGCATCGGTCTGACCTATTCGCTGCAAGCCGCCGAGGAATTGGCGAAAGAGGGGATCAGCGCCGAGGTGATCAACCTGCGCACGCTGCGGCCCATCGACTACGACACGGTGCTGGCATCGGTGATGAAGACCAACCGCTGCGTGACGGTGGAAGAGGGTTTCCCCGTGGGGTCCATCGGCAACCATATCGGGGCGGTGGTGATGCAGCGGGCGTTCGACCATCTGGACGCGCCGGTGGTGAACTGCACGGGCAAGGATGTGCCGATGCCCTATGCCGCGAACCTTGAAAAACATGCGCTGACGACGACCGCCGAAGTGGTCGCCGCCGTCAAATCCGTCTGCTACCGCTAAGGGGGGCTATCATGGCGATCGAAATCCTGATGCCCGCGCTTTCTCCGACGATGGAGGAAGGCACGCTGGCGAAATGGCTGGTCAAGGAGGGGGATGTGGTCAAATCGGGCCATATCCTTGCCGAGATCGAGACAGACAAGGCGACGATGGAGTTCGAAGCCGTCGACGAAGGCGTGATCGGCAAGCTCTTGGTGGCCGAAGGCACGGGCGGCGTGAAGGTGAACGCGCCGATTGCCGTGCTGCTGGACGAGGGCGAGAAGATGGGGGATGCGCCTGCCAAGGCCGCTCCGGCTGCTGCGCCTGCAGCGGCGGCCGTGGCTGCGGCACCGGTTGCGGTGGTGGCTTCGGCGCCCGCCCCCGTTGCGGCGGGTGCGCGGGTGTTCGCCTCGCCGCTTGCACGCCGGATCGCGGCGGAAAAGGGGTTGGACCTGACCAAGGTTCAGGGGTCCGGCCCGCATGGCCGCATCGTCAAGGCCGATGTCGAGGCGGCAAAGCCCGTCGCGGCGGCTGCGGTTGCGGCTGCACCCGCCGTTACCAAAGCTGCGGCTCCGGCAGCGTCGATGCCCACGGGCATGTCGGCCGAGACGGTGATGAAGATGTATGCCGACCGTCCCTATGACGAGATCGCGCTGGACGGTATGCGCCGCACCATCGCGGCGCGGCTGACCGAGGCCAAGCAGACCATCCCGCATTTCTACCTGCGGCGCGATGTGCGGCTGGATGCGCTGATGTCCTTCCGCGAGCAGTTGAACAAGCAGTTGGAAACGCGCGGCGTGAAGCTGTCGGTGAACGATTTCATCATCAAGGCCAGTGCCTTGGCGTTGCAGGCCGTGCCGAATGCCAATGCCGTCTGGGCGGGCGACCGTATCTTGCGGATCAAGCCGTCGGATGTGGCGGTGGCGGTGGCCATCGACGGCGGGCTGTTTACGCCCGTGCTTAAGGACGCACATCTGAAATCGTTGTCGACCCTGTCGGCCGAGATGAAAGACCTCGCTGCACGTGCGAAGTCAAAGAAGCTGGCACCCCACGAATATCAGGGCGGCAGCTTTGCCATCTCGAACCTTGGCATGATGGGGATCGACAACTTCGACGCCGTGATCAACCCGCCGCACGGGTCGATTCTGGCCGTCGGCGCTGGGGTGAAGAAGCCTGTGGTGGTGAAGGACGGATCGATCGGCGTGGCGACGGTGATGTCGATGACGCTGTCGGTCGATCACCGCGTGATCGACGGGGCGCTTGGCGCGCAGTTCCTGCAAGCCATCGTGGACAATCTGGAAAACCCGATGGCGATGCTGGCCTGAGACAGCGCCGCACAAACAAAAAAAGCCCCCCGAACCGCAAGGTTCGGGGGGCTTTTCTTCAGGCCAGCTCTTCGCCTTGCGCCGCGAAGCGGTGGTCCATCGAAACCGAAGGCTGGTCGCAGCCCGCTTCGCCCACGATCCGCGCCGGAACCCCCGCCACGGTCTTGCAGGGTGGCACGTCCGACAAGACTACCGATCCCGCCGCGATGCGGCTGCAATGGCCGATGTGGATATTGCCCAGCACCTTGGCCCCTGCCCCGATCAGCACGCCGTTGCCGATTTTCGGGTGACGGTCGCCATCTTCCTTGCCGGTGCCGCCCAGCGTCACCGAATGCAGCATCGACACGTTGTCGCCCACGACCGCGGTTTCCCCGATCACGATGGAATGGGCATGGTCGATCATGATGCCCTTGCCGATTCGGGCAGCGGGATGGATATCGACGCCGAACACTTCCGACACGCGCATCTGCACCAAATAGGCCAAATCGGTGCGCCCCTGCTGCCACAACGCATGGCCCACACGATAGGCCTGCACCGCCTGATACCCCTTGAAGAACAGGATCGGCTGCAAATAGCGGTGGCAAGCGGGGTCGCGGTCATAGACTGCCATAAGATCGGCACGGGCCGATGCCCCCAGTTCGGGGTCGAAAGCATAGGCATCATCTGCAATCTCGCGCAGGATCTGCTCGCTCATCTCGCCCGACGCCAGCTTGAGCGAGAAGCGATAAGCCAAGGCCCGCTCCATCGACGAATGGTGCAAAAGCGACGAATGGATCAACCCGCCCAGCAAAGGCTCGACCCGGATCGCCTCGTTCGCCTCGTGGCAGACGCGGGCCCAGACCGGATCGATGCTGCTCAGCTTGGGCTGGATTTCGGCCATGTCGCGGACTCCCCGTGCGTGTGGTATATCCTACCACATAGGCGCGCCGCGCGACAGTCCAAGCGTTGCGCCCGCCACAAACGCACCGTCAGGCAGGCCAATGCCAAGGCGTCGAGACCCGCGCCCCCCCATTCGGCCTGCATCGTGCCGCCATGGGATTGCAGCCGTGACATCAGACTGCCGTTCCCCCACAGCGGGTGCAACCGCGCGAACCGCTTGCAATAGGCATGGGCGGCATGCGCCTCGTCGCACAGGCGCAGACCGCGGGCCAAGCCCTCGTTTGCCCCGGCCAAGCTACCGGCCAAGGACAAAAGATCACCGATCTGAAGCTTGCGCATCACGCCAGCACGATCTGGCGGGCAGGCCCCGGTCCGAACCGGTCGGACAATTGCGCGACACTGATGGTGACGCCCGGCCCGTCAATCTGCCGCAACGCGGCCGGATAGGCCCAGAACGGTGCCGAAACCTCGACCGTCCTAAGCGTCGCACCGCCCGAGATGACCCGCAGCACATAGCCTTCGGACTCTTCCCCCATAGGCACTTCGCGCGATTGCCAGCTGTCGCCATCGACGCGCGTGCGGCGGGTCCATGTCACAAGCCGGTCACCGCCCATGGACGCTGCGCGCAGATGCGCCACCGGATAGGGCCGCAGCCCGATACCGGCAAAGGCATCGATACGTTCAACAACATCCGGATCGGCAAATCCGCGCAAGGCGGTACCAACACGCCACGTCCTTGCCAAGCCACGCTCACGGGCCGCCAGCGCGATTTGCTTCACGCGGCGGTCGATCAGCACGATCTTGCTGCCGACGGGCCAAACGGCGGGCATCGTGCCGTCGCTTCCGAACTGGCCGCGCAAACGCATGGACAATTCCCACGTATCCGGACCGACAAGCACCGCACCGGCGAACTGGAACAATTCCCAAAGATCGGAACTGCCATCCCCGATGGCGGCAAGATTGGCCCCGTCCAGCACCGCCGCCTTGGGTGCCGCCGCGACGCTGCCGCTTTCCAGCTTGATCCGCAGCGGCTCTCCCCTGTCCCAAAGGCCGGGTCGGGCCGACAGCATCACGGTTTCGGTGGTTCCCATGACGGCGGGCGCCGTCAGCATCGTATTGAACGCGAAACCCTGGTTGCCCGATGCCGACCAAAGCGCCACGCGTCCGGGCCAAGGATCGGCGGTCGCGGCCAGATGCGGGGCATGCGCCACTTCGGCACCGGTCATCAGGGGCAGGTCTAGAAACAGCGGATAGACATCCGACGGGGCCACGAAAGCAGGCAGACGCGCGGCCCCGACCGCCGAATTGCCCGCCGCATAGACCCCCGGCTCGACCCGCGTCGCCTCGATCGCCAGCATATCGGCCTGTTCCACACGGTCGATCCGCCACCGTTGGCCCTGAAACCCGACCACATCTCCGGCACCGATCCCGATCTGCGACAGCGGCAGGTTGAACCGCAACGTATCACGCGCGACGCGGGTTTCCGACAGCCATCGTTCCGCGATCTGGTGGGCTTCCGAGGCCAGCAAAACCACCGGGGCCTCTTGATCGATCACCACGTTGTCGCTGCTGTCGGGCAAGGAAGCACCGGCCAGACGGGCCGCATAATCGGCTTCGGCCTCGAAATAGGCCACGCGCAACCGTCCGGCATTGTCGGCAGCCGAACCGCGAAGGATCTCGAAATCCTCGTCCGCATCCGCGGCCAGTCCTGCCGGATCGACATCCCGCATCGCCCGTGCCGAGCGTGACCGGAACACGACCGTTCCGTCGCGTTCCTGCGCATCGAACCCGCAGGCCAGCATCAGCGGCTGCAAAGCGGCGCGCCCGGTTCCGCCGTCAAAGGCAAAGCCGCGCACAAGGCCGTGCAACCCCTGCGTGTCGATCTGCGACAGACCCGCGCGACCGGCGATTTCGGCCACGACAGCCGCTGCCGGTTGCGCCGAGACACGCCCGTTCAGCCAATGCCCGCGCGTGTAGTTGGCACCATCGCCCCACAACGCGCGACGCGCCGGAAAGGTCGGAAAGGGCCGCGCATCCCAAGCCCAGGCGTGGGCGCGCTGCATGTCGACCATCGCGCCGCCGTAAACCGCCGACGGCGGGTTATGCGCGGGGTCGGCCCAATGGCGGGCCATGGCGCGGTAATACTGCATCTGCGCAAGATCGTCACGCATGCCACGGCTGGCCCGCGGAACGGCGGATTCAGACGATCTCGGGTCGACGAACAGATTGGGCTGGTTGGTCCCACGGTCGATTGCAGCGCAGCCGTATTCGGTAAAGCGGATCGGCTTGGACTGCGCAACCCACGCGGTCGGGCTGGCCGCACGCTGGCCGCCGATCCGTTCGTGGTGCGGATTGGACCACCAGCTTTTGATGTCCTTCACACGCCATATCCACGGCTCGCCCATCCCGTCGGTGATCGGCACGCGCCGCTGCGCTGCCTCGCCTTCGGGTGAATCATAATACCAGTCGAACCCCTCACCGCCCGCGATATTGGCCTGCAGATACTCGAGGTTATAGACCGAGCCGGCATCGGCATCGGCCTGCGCCTCGTGCTCGCGCCAATCCGACAGCGGCATGTAATTGTCGATCCCGACGAAATCGATATTGGCATCCGCCCAAAGCGGATCAAGCTGGAAATACCGGTTCCCGTCCACCGACAGACCCGCATATTCCGACCAGTCGGCGGCGTAGCTGATCTTGACGCCCGCCCCAAGGATCGCGCGCACATCCGCCGCCAGACGCCGCAACTCGGCCACGGCAGGAAAGCTGTCGCCCGCCCCCCTGATCGCGGTCAACCCGCGCATTTCGGACCCGATGCAGAACGCATCCACACCCCCGGCGATGGCGCAAAGGGTCGCGTAATGCAGGATGAACCGCCGGAAACCCCAGTCGTCGGCCGGCCCCGTATAGCGCACCCGTCCCTCGACCGCCTGAAACTGCGACCGCTCTGCCTGCCCGAAGAACGCAGCCACCTGCTGCGCCGCCGCACCCGTGCGGTCAGGGCTGCCCGGGCGTCCCGGCGCGACCGAAAGCGTGATGCGCCCGCGCCATGGCAAAGGCGGCTGCGATGTGTCGGCATCCCACGGATCGGGCAGGGAATTTCCGGCCAGCTGGTCCATCAGGATGAACGGATAGAACATCACCTCGCGCTCGATATCCCGGATCGCGCGGATAGCCTCGATCACCGACGCATCGGCGGGCGTGCCGCCATAGATCGGCTCGCCATCCACGCGCGGCACCATGACGGCCTCGTCCCGCGTCAACTCGCCAACGCGCCACGGCATGCCCCGCCCCTCGACCGCCCGCTGTTCCACCTTGGGCCGGATATCGCAGGCCCCGCAGCGCAAATCGTTGCCAAACCACGAAACCACCAGCGACACCGACCCCAGTGCCGGCACTTCGCGGCGCAACTGGTTCAGCGACACCGTAAAATCGGTTCGCGCACCGGCGGTGTTGACATTGGCCATGCGCCCGCGCGCCAGCCCGTTGGCATAGCGCACCGGTGTCGTCGCCAAGGCATATTCGCCGGTTCCCGGTATCAGCGCCACGCCACGCAGGCTTTCGGCAAAAGGCGTGACGGCACGCACCAACGGCCCTTGTGCATGCCGGAACACTTCGAACGAAAACTGCGGCACGCGGTTTCCGAACTCGCCCAGCGGCAGGTCTTCGAACACCACGTAAGCCGTGCCGCGAAAGGCAGGCGCGGCATCCGCCCCGTATTCCGCAGCCAGCGCAGGGTCGGCCGTCTGCGTTTCCGTTCCGGCGTAAAAGCGCATGCCAAGCCGCCCGGTCGTGATTTCGACCCCATCCGCCCAGACCCGTCCGACCTGTCGGACCACCCCTTCGCACAGCGCGATGGCCAGACTGACCGAGTAGCTGTATTCGATGGTTTCGGCCTGCTGGCTGCCCTTGCCCGACCCGCCGGTCACCGTTTCGCGCTCGGTGTAATCCGACGCCCAGATCACTTGACCGCCCAGCCGCACCCGTCCCCAGACAAGCGGCAGCGCAGCCCCCTCGCCCGTTCCCATCATGCGCAGGCGGTCCATGCGGCCCACCTGCACAGGTTCGGCCCCGCCGCCCAAAAGCCGCTGGTCGATCGCACGGCCGATCGTTGCGCCCACCGCGCGGCCGATCACCGCGCCGGTCAACCCAAGCACCGAACCGCCGAAAACCGAACCGATCGCGGAACCGGCCGCAGCCAAAACAAGCGTTGCCATCGTCTGGACCTTCCAATCGGTTCGTTAAAGTTCGGGAAACCGGAACAGCGCGACAACGCGCCGTTCCCAAGGGCGCGACAGCGGGCTTTCGACCACGCCGCGCCCGCTATAGGCATGGATGAACCGCGCCGCGCCGCCCTGCACCGACAAGATGCCAAGGTGCTTTGCCACGCTGCCCTCCCGCATGCGGAAAAGCAAAACCGTGCCGGGCAAAGCCTGGTCCGCAGGTGCCAGCCAGCGCCGCAGCGCCTCTCGCAAGTCGTCGCGGCGGCCTGCTTCCGACCAGTCTTGCGAATAGGCCGGAACCGCCTCGGGCTCAGGCCCCACCACCTCGCGCCACACCCCGCGCACCAGCCCCAGACAATCGGCCCCCGCCCCCTTCAGACTGGCCTGATGGCGATAGGGCGTGCCGATCCAGCCGCGCGCCGCCGCAACGACCGCGCCGGTCATTCCACCCGCCGTTGCGGCGATGCCGTCAGCCAATCCTCGTTCGGTACATCGGGAAATCCCCGGAAATTCACAAAGTTGTCGAACTTGCGCTGGCAGGTCACGCCCCGTTTGTCGCACCCCGCCACCAGCCGCACGCGCGCACCGGGCAGAACCGCGGCGCCGGGTTCCTGCCACAGCTCGATCACCCGCAGCGCCACCTCGGTCCGGTCCGCCTTGACCCACCCTGTCACACCGGCGGCCGGCCCGTCCAGAAAGGTGCAACTGCCCTGCGTGAACCAGCCCGGCTCGAACCCGCCGTCGTAATGCAACGCCACCACATGACCGGCGCGGCGCGACTGGACGGTGAAATCTCCGCCATAACCGGGCTGCGTCAGGTCGAACTTGCAGCGCCTGTCGCCCAGCGTCGCATCGCATCCCGCCCGGATCACCCGTCCCTGGGGGCGGTTGAACGCCTCGGACAATCCGCGCAGTTCGGCACGGAAAACCCCGGCCCCGCGCGACACCTCGCCGATCGTGCCCGCAAACCGCAGCATCCGCTCGTCGGGCGCGGCCCAGTTCACCATCCAGCAGCGCACGCTTGCCCCGTCGAACCGGCCCAGACGCAAATCTTCGGCGGTGATCGACACATCCGAAAAAGCTCCGACCGCTTCGGTATTGTCCACCGCCAATCCCGTGGTCTGCTGCAAGGCCCGCGCGGTCAGGCCGGTTCCGGCGCGGAACCGCACGCCCTCGAACTCCAGATCCCTGTCGTGATCGGTAAATCCGAACAGCCGCCCGTCTTCCCGTTCGACGGCCCAAGCCAGACATGTCGTGGTGATTCCACCCGCCAGATGGGTTTCCAGACTCACAGCCGCACCTCGACCACCGGAACCTGCGGCACGTCACCCGCCTTGAAAGACGCGACCGACACCTGGATCAGATCGGTGTCGAACCGCGCCGGCACATCGAATTCGAACCCCGCCGTCACCGGCACGCCCAGGTCCGGCGGCACGGCAAAGCTCACCAGCCCGCTTGTGCTATCCACGTCGAATTCCAGACTTTCCACCTTGTCGTCGCCCGCCAGCGCCACCAGAACGGAGCCCGCCACCGGTTTCGTGATCGGCCGCACATAGGGCACGCCCGTCGGATCATAGGTCTTGGCCAGCGCAAAGACCGTCTGCACCCCGTCCCCCGTCCCGATCAGCTGGTCGCCCGACGATACCGCCGCCGACGGAAGGCACGACCGAAAGTCACCCCAATCCTTCCAGCGAAATCCGTGCAGCTGCCCTCGCCGCGCCTCGAAAAACGCGATCAGCGCCGCCACGTCGTCCAGCGACCGCAGCCCCAACCCCGCATCATAGCGCCTGCGCGAATGCGCCCAAGGCGTGTTGCGCTCTTCGTGACCATTCGCCAGCGTCACGATCTGCGTGCGCCGCTCCGGCCCGCCGGTCGATCCGAAACTCAGGTTCGCCGGGAACCGCACTTCGTGAAATGCCATGCTACGCCCTCACCGGTTTCTCTGGCCACGGGCCAATGCCCGGGCCGCTTGCGCCGCAATCTGGCTCTGGCTGCGCTGGAACCCCTGCACATCCGGCGTCGAGATGTTCATCACCACCGTGACCGGCCGCCCGCCCCCCGCCGCTTGCACGCCCAGCCGCCCATCGGCACCGCGCGCCAGCGGCATGATGGCTTCGGGACCAGCCTCGCCCATCAGCCCCGCCCCGCCGCCGCGCATGGCAAAGCCGACCGGCTGCGACACCACCCCGCCCTTGGCAAAGGGCATCACCCGCCCCGACGCGAACGCCCCGCCTTTGGCAAACCCCAACACCCCGCCCAAGACCGACGCGACACCTTCGGCCAACGCCCCGCCAAGCGCGTTCTGCACCGGCTTGACCGCCATCCCGTAGATCGACGACACCATCGTCCCCGCGACCTGTTTTAACGCATCCGACAGCTTCATGCCGTCGAACACCACGCCGTCGAAAGCCCTGCGCAATCCGCCCGAAAGTCCTGACGCCAGCGTGTTCACCTCGCGTCCGGTAAAGACCAGCGTTTCGCCCATGCGCGCCAGTTCCGCATCGAAACTCGCCGTCAGGCCCGCTGCCGTTCCCATCCGCGACTCGAGCGCGGCGATCTGCTCGGACATCGTGTCGAATTCAGCCATTCCCGTCCCTCCGGTCTGGAAAAGCCGCGGCCAGTTCTTCAAGCCGCGCCCGCGTCAGGGGCGGAACCGCCTGTTCCGCCCCCAGCATCATCCGCAATTCGGCAGGCGTCAGCGCCCAGAACTCGGCCGGTCGCAGCCGCAATCCATGCAGGCCCGCCCGCATCACCCCCGCCCAGTCGATCGCCGTCATTCCTGCGCCCCGAAGGCACGGGCCAGCAATTCGGCCGCCACCCGCGCGGCCCCGACCACCCCGCCGCCGATCTCGGCGCTCAGCAAGTCGGCGGCGCTGCCACGCCATCCGCCGCCCCGCAAGCCGGCCACCAAAAGGGCAACCACATCGCGCGACGACACAGCCCCCCCCTCGAACCGCTGCACCAGCCCCAGCAGCGTGTCGGCCCCGAGCGAAGCCTCGAGTTCGGCCAAGGCCCCCAACGTCAGCTTTGCCACCAAAACCTGCCCGTCGATCACCACCTCGACCTCGCCCGCCCAAGGGTTGACCATCACAGCGCCGTAAAGGTCAAAGCCCCGGCCGAGGCGAGCGACAGCTCGTAACTCGCCTCGCCATTGTGGCTGCCCGCATATTCCAGCGCCGTGATCTGGAACGCACCCTCGACACTGCCGAAATCGGGGATCACCACCTGAAACAGCGGCACCTCGCCGTCAAAAAAGATTTGCCGCGTCCGCTCGTCGGTGTTGGCGTCGCGAAACACCCCCGACCCGCTGATTGCGGCAGACTTCACGCCCGCACCCGCCAAAAGCTCGCGCCAGCCACCCGCACTTTCCAGACTGGTCACATCCACCGTCTCGGCGTTAAAGCTGATGCGCGTGGCACGAAGCCCCGCGACCGTCTCGAATTGCCCGTCGCCCGTCAGATCGATCTTCACCAACAGGTCTTTTCCACTCTGAACCGCCATCGTCTGCTCCCCTTACAAATCCAGCCGCGCCCGAAAACTCAGATCGATGCGCCGCACGGCGCCGTCTTCCAGCCGCCGCGCCACCGCCCGCAGAAAGTCGATCCCGACCAACCGTCCGACCGAAAGCACCAGTTCGGCATCGCCCAAGGCCTCCGAAACGGCCACCGCCACCGTTTTTGCGGCCAGAAACCCGGTCGCATCCGAAATCACGCTGATGACCAGCCGGTGTTCGGCCCCCGCGCCGCTGCGGTCCGAAGCGTCCCGCGCCTCTTCCGGCCCGATCAGCACAAAGGTTCCCGAACCGCCGCCCGCAGGCAGGGCGTCCACCACCGCAACGCCTGCCAGACCCGGCCAACCGCTCAACCTCGCAAAGACGGCGGCCTGCAAGGCCGCTGCTCCGGCATAGCTCATGTCAGAACCTCCTCGGTCGCAAAGCAGGTCAGATAGTGGCCCCGCGCGTCCCGCTCCGACACGGCGACGATCGCAAAGCTCCGCGACGCATCCCGAAAACGCTGCCCCGCCTTGGGCCGCGCGGGCGACCCGTCGGGCTGTCCGCGAACGGTGATCCGATAGGACGTGCTTGCCACGACCGTCTCGACCCCGCCCGTTTCGCTTGCCTTGCCAACCCGCACATCGGCCCAGACCGTGCCGACCGGTTGCCAGACCGACGCATATCCCCCCGCCCCGTCCGCCACGCGCACCAGTGCCTCAAGAACCAGCCGCCGCCCCAGATGCAACCGCGTCATGCCTCGCCCCCGCCCAGAACCCGCACGATGCGCCAGCGTTCGATCAGGCTTTGCACCATCACCGGCAATCCGGTTGCGCGCGTGCCATCGTCGATCCGCGCCTCGTAGAATTCCGCCGCCAGCAGCATCACCGCCTGCGCCAGATCGGCAGGCACCGCGCCCCATGCCCCGAACCCCGCGTCGAACACGATCTCGACCGCCCCCGACATCGGCACCGCAGGCAAGACACCCGACCGTGCCGCCAGTTTCGGGCGATGCGCGTCGCTCACCAGCCGGAAGCTTCCCGCAGCCATGCTGGCCCGTCCGCCCGCCGCATCGACCAAAGTCACCTCGCCGACGCCGCTGACCGGCGCCACCGGCAGGGCCTGCGCCGCGCTGCCGCGCCATGCCTCCAGCACCAGCCGGAACCGCCGCCCGATCAGCACCTTGCCGATCCGCCCCTCGATCACCGCGATGGCCGCCCGCAGGTGCTGCGCCAGCAGCCCATCCTGCACATCGCCGGTCGCAAAGGCGGTGCCCAGTCGCAGATGGTCGCGGAACGCCGCAACCGGCAGCGCCGCATCGGGCACCGCATCCAATTCGTCCAGCCGCATTGTCGCCTCCCGCGCATATCCTAAGCGCCCGGCCCCGAACGGGACCGGGCCGTCGCAAGGTCAGGCGGCTGCGATCTTCAGCAGCTTGATTGCGGCGAAATCGGTGATGTCACCCCCCACGCGCTTGCTGGCATAAAACAGCACATGCGGCTTGGCGCTAAAGGGGTCGCGCAAGATACGCAGGTCAGGCCGCTCTGCGATGGTATAGCCCGCGCGGAAATCGCCAAAGGCGATGGCATAGGCGTTGGCCGCGATGTCGGGCATATCCTCGCAGACCAGCACGCCATAGCCCATCAGCCGCGCAGGCTCGCCCGCCGCCAGCCCGTCCGACCACAGGAAGCGCCCGTCGGCATCCTTCATCTTGCGCACCGCACCGGCGGTTTTCGAGTTCATCACAAAGGTGCCGTTGGCCCGATAGTCGGCCCCCAGCGCATAGACCAGACTGATGATGCAATCGGCCTGATTGGTCGCCGCGAAATCCGCCGCCGCCCCCGTCGCCACATAGCCAAGGCTGCCCCAGGCCCAGGTTCCGTTCGCCACCTTCGGCGCGTTCAGAAACCCCTTCGGCTTGTCCACCCCGTCGCCGGACACAAACGCCGCCGACTCGGCGCGCAGAAAACGGTTGGCAATCTTGCCCGCCAGCCAACCCTCGACATCAAAGGCGCTGTCGTCCAGCAGACGCTGGCTTGCCTTGGGCATGGCCGAAAGTTCGTGCAGGCGGATCGAGATACGCTCAAGCGCAGGGGTCGTCGACTCGGTCGACATGGCGGCTTCCGTCGCCCAGCCCGACCCCACCTCGCTCCGGTCGATCAGCACGTCGAACGACGCCGCCTCGACCTGCACCACCTGCGCGATGGCGCGGATCGACGCGGTGGAAACCAGCATCGACCGGATCGTGTCGGCGGTCTGCGGATCGACCAGATAGCCGCCATCCGCCGCCACCGCCGTGCCCATCGCCTTGCCTTCCAGCACCAGCCCGCGCAAGCCATCGTCGTCGCCGCTGCGCAGATAGGCGTCGAACGCCTTCTGATGCGGCGCCGACCCCTCGCCCCCCGCCAGAACCGGACGGCCATAGCCCGCCATCTTGCGGTCCAGCTTGCCGACACGGTCTTCCTGCTGTTGCAACGCCATCTTCATATCTCCCCGAAATACACTGAACTCGCTCAAGAAACCGTCCAAAGCCGATTTCACTTCCGCAGCCGCCGCCAGACCGCGGGGCGCATCGCCCGCAGCCAAAGTCACCTTGTCCATCCTTCACCCCTTCTTGGATTTCGCGCGTCCTAGCGCGCCGCCAGCACGGCTTGCGCGCGCCTGAACGCAGCCGCCATCTCGTCGAAACCGTCATCCGCCTTGGCCGAAACCCGCGCCTCGGCCAGCATCGGAAAGGTCACCAGCGACACTTCCCACAGGTCCAGCTCGGCCAGCAGCCGCTGTCCCTTGGCATCGCGCTCGGCCCGCAGCGTGCGATACCCGATCGACAACCCGTCGATCGCGCCCGCCGCCAGCAGCGCCGCCGCCTCGCGCCCCTGCGCCAGATCGGTCAAAAGCCGCCCCTTGACGCGCAGGCCCACCGCATCCTCGACCACCTCGTCCCAGATGCCGATGGGTTGCGCCGGATCGTGCTGCCACAGCATCTTGACCCGACGCCCCTCGCGCGCCATCCGCGCCAGCGATGCGCCATAAGCCCCCGCCAGCACCACATCGCCGCCCTGATCGCGCACGCCAAAGACCGACGCATATCCCGCGACACTGGCCCCCTGCACCGTCAGCCCCGCATCGGGACGGTAGAATTTACGCTCCAATCCGGTGTCCATCGCCCTACCTCAACCCTGTGTTCAAACCTGTGTTCATGATCGCCTCGACCCCCTGCGCCAGCAGGAAACCGGCCACGCCGTAGACCCCCAGCCAGACGCGCTTTTCCAGCCGCTCCAGCGCGGCGTCGATCTGGCCCAGCCGGAAATCCAGCGCCGCCCAGCGCTCTTCCGACACCCGCTCGTTCGCCTCGATCCGGGCCGAGGCCGCATCGAAACTGTCGAACAAAAAGCGCGACCCGCCCAAGGGCGGCGGCCCGCGCCGCGTCATGCATCGCCCCCCGGGGCCGGAAGCCCCAGCGCCAACCGCTTTTCCGCCACCGTCAGGAAATCCGCCGCCGCGATCCGCGCCCATGCCGCATCGCGTTCTGCCGCCAAGGCGGGCACCTGATCGAGGTCCGGCCTGATCTCGACCGCCTCGCCGGTAAAGCCGGTCAGCCACGACGACACCGCCGCCGTCACCCGCGCCGCAAGCGGCAGCACCGTCAGCCGGTAGAACGCGCGGTTCGCCTCGGCGTAATTGGCATAGGTCGCATCCCCCGGTATCCCCAGCAGCATCGGCGGCACGCCGAATGCCGTCGCAATCTCGCGCGCGGCCGATTCCTTGGTCTTCTGGAACTCCATGTCACTGGGCGAAAAGCCCATCGGCTTCCAGTCCAGCCCCCCCTCCAGCAGCATCGGCCGCCCCGCATTGCGCGCGCCCTGGTGGTGGCTCTCCATCTCGCTCACCAGCCGGTCATACTGGTCCGCCGTCAGCGCCGATTGCCCGTCCGCCCCGCGATAGACGATCGCCCCCGAAGGCCGCGCCGCATTGTCCAGCAGTGCCTTCGACCACGCACTTGCCGAAGAATGCACATCCAGCGCCACCGCCGCCGCCTGCATCGGGGAAAAGCCGTAATGGTCGTCCTGCGGATGGAACGACCGGATATGACAGATCGGCGGCACCTCGCCCGTCATGCCAAAGCGGTGCGTCTTGGCCCCCACCGTATAATCATAGGCCACCGGCCAGCCATCGGCGCCCGGCACCACCGCCATCCGGTCCGACCGCAGCACATGCAGCTCGGCGGGCAAGGCACCCGCCCCCGCCACCGCCTCCAGATAGGCATTCCCCGACAACAGCAGATGCCCGTAAGCCGCTTCGAACAGCTCGGCCCGCCCCTGCCCCGCGTTGGGTCGGCGCACCAGGTCCACCACCGGATGCACCTCGTAGCGCCGCGCCTGATCCTGCACCACCAAAGGCAGCGCCGCCGCCGCCTCGGCAATCAGCTTCACCGCCCGGAACCCCACCGGATTGGCCATGAACCCCGAACGCGACAGGCTGGCCGTGTCCCGCGCCGACCAGCGCACCCGCCCGCTGTTTCCCCAGGCGACGACACGCCCCGTCGCACTCGCCTTGGCCTCGGGCACCTCGGCCTTTTGCAGAAATTTCCAAACCATCCCACACCCCCAAAGCCCATGGCTCCGCCCCCCGCAACCAAGGCCGCAGGGCGCAAGCACGCCGAAATTTCCGTCATTTCCCCGTCGGGGTTACAGCGTCCGCACCTGCGGCCTGCGCCAGCCCGCCGCCCCGTCGATCATCAGATCGGTCAGCGCCCAGACCAGCGCATCCACACGGTCGGGCGACCCCTTGCCCAGATAGCCGCCCACCGTCATCTGGCCCATCTGTTCCTCCAGCGTTGCCAGCCCGCGCAGATGCGACACCCGCCCCTGCTCGTACAGCGCCGCTACAGGCTCGGCCCGCAGCACCTTGCCCCGCGTCGCCCGCACGGCGCGAAACGGCACCATCGGGTCGACCTGCCGCACCACCGCCTGCACCATGTCGCCGCCCATGTTCACTTCCGCCACGATCCTGTCGGCCCCGTGCCGCCGGTACGCATCGACCGCCCGCGCCGCCCAGTCGGCCGCCCCCTTGCCCTGCACGCTCGCATCTTCCAGCACCACCGCCCGCCAGTCCTGCGGCGGCCCCTGCATCCACACCCCGACGACGACGATCCCGCATTCGTCCGCCCCCGCCCCGGCCGAGGCAGGCGGGTCCACCGCCACCACGATCCGCGTCAATTCCCGCGCCTCGTCCACCCGACACGCCTCGAGCTGCGCCCAGTTCCAAAGCGCGCCCTCGGCGTCCTCGACCAGCAGGCCCTGCAACTCTTCGGCCCCCTGCCGTGTGCCGCCATAGCGCGCCTGCACCTCGGCAAGGAAACTCGCCGCCAGATGCGCGCGGTTCGCCTCGGTCGGCGCATGGGTCATCACGGTCGAAGGGTTCTTCACAATCGCCTTGAGCACCCCCACATTGCGCGGCGTCGTCGTCACCACCGCCTGCGGGTTCGGCCCCAGCCGCAGCGCGAATTGCAGCATGTCCCACGTCTCGCGGGCTTTCGGCCATTTCGCCAGCTCGTCGGCCCAGGCCGCATCGAACTGCGGCCCCCGCAGCCCCTCGGGGTCATGCGCCGACATCACCTGTGCCACCGCCCCGTTCGGCCAGACCAGCCGCTTGCGCGACGCCTCCCATTCCGGCCTGCGGTCGGGCGGCGAACAGGCAAGGATGCCGCTTTCGCCGAACACCATCACCTCGCGCACCTGATCGACCGTCTCGCCCACCAGTGCCACGCGCTTGGCCCGTCCCGCATCGGCAGGCCCCGCCCCTTCGACCTGCGCACGCACCCATTCGGCGCCCGCCCGCGTCTTGCCCGCCCCGCGCCCGCCCATGATCACCCATGTGCGCCACGTGCCCTCTGGCGGCAACTGGTGCGGCAAGGCCCAGAATTCGAACAGCCACGGCAGCGCCAGCAAGGCCCCGTCGCTTAGCCCCGCGACAAAATCATCCACCGTCGCCTGCGGCTCTAAGGCCAGCCAGCCTGCGCCCGATCTCATCCCGCGCGGCGTCAAGGTCAAGCCCGCGCCCCCGTCCGCTCCCGCCTTCCCCGTCTGCGACGAGTCCGGCGACCTTGTTGCGTAGCTTTTCAACCCGCGTCCTCTCATCCACCAGTGTCCAAAGGGCCAGCCGCAGCGCACGGATCGCGCGCTGCGCCGCCTGCATATCGGCCGGACGACCCGACTCGAGCTGCTCGATCGCTTCGGCCATCCGCACCGCTGCCAGTTCGAAGAACCGTCCGGTCCTGTCGGCCAGCGCCCCTGGCGCGTCATTCCCCGCGCCGCTGCCCATATCGTGTCACGTCTCCAGACCCCCGCCGCAGAAATGCGAAAGCGGCCGCGGGGTCACCCCCTGGCCGCTTGCCCACCTCTCTCAGCATGTCACAATCTCTACATCGGACCGTGCGCTACGTCAAGTTGAAAATTCAGCGTGTTCAAACACTTACCGCACGCAGCCTTAACCTTTCGTCAATCAGTCCTGCACACCACCGGCATCGGCGGCCCCCGCCTTGGCCTCGATCTCGCGCCATTTCACCACGTTCGCGTTATGCTCGGCCAGCGTCTTGGCAAAGGCATGCCCGCCCGATCCGTCGGCCACGAAATACAGGTAACCGGTCTTTTCGGGGTTCAACGCCGCCTCGATCGACAGCCGCCCCGGGTTGGCAATCGGCGTCGGCGGCAGCCCGTCGATGACATAGGTGTTATAGGGCGTCTCGCGGCGCAACTCGCTCTGCCGCAAACCGCGCCCCAGCACGCCCTGCCCTTTGGTCACGCCGTAAATCACCGTCGGGTCGGTCTGCAACCGCATCCCCTGTTCCAGCCGGTTGATAAAGACCGACGCCACGCGCTTGCGCTCCTCGGCGATCCCCGTCTCCTTCTCGACGATCGACGCCATGACCATCGCCTCCTCCGGCGTGTCATAGGGCAACCCTTCGGCCCGCGCGGCCCACAACTCGGTGATCGTCGCCGTCTGCCGCGCCGCCATCTCGGCCAGCAGCGCGTTGCGGTCCCCGCCGCGCTCCATCTCGTAACTGTCGGGTGCCAGCGATCCTTCCGCAGGCACCGCGGCAATCTCGCCGGTCAGGAAATCGGCCCGCTTCAGCGCATCGACCACCTGCCAGCTCGTCACGCCCTCGGCCAGCGTCACGCGCCAGCGAATGTCATCCGCTTCGGCCACATCGACATATTCCGCCGGAGCCGCCTCGGTCGCCGGATCGAACTTCACCACCTCGACATAGCGGTTCGTCGCCGCGTCAAGCTCGCGCAGCACCACCTCGGCACTGGCCACACCGATACGGAAATTCACCTCGCGCCCGCAGGTCGATTGCCCCCCCGCCGTCAGATCGGTCAAGACCTGCGCCATCGACGCCTGCGCCCCCACCAGATATGACCCGAACTTCAGGTCTTTCGCCTTGTCCGAATACTCCGCCCCGATGCGGAAAATCCGCGCATCCGAAACCGCGCCGCGCTCTTCCAGCGACCGGCTGACCGCCGACAGCGAATCCCCTTTTTCAACGCGGAAACAGATCGCCTCGGCCAACGGTCCCGGCCCGTTGAACTGCTCGCGCCCCCAGGCCAGCAGACCCGCCGCCACGACCAGCACCAGAATGAACAGCGTCAGCGCGTTCGAGGCGATCGATCTCCACATCAGCCCGTCACCCGTCCCAGCACCAGCGAAGCATTCGTCCCGCCAAAGCCAAAGGAATTCGACAGCGCCACGTCGATCTTGCGCTTCACCGCCTTGTTGGCTGCAAGGTCCAGCTTCGGCGTCACGGCAGGATTGTCCAGGTTGATGGTCGGCGGGGCAATCTGGTCACGCAGCGCCAGCACGCAGAAAATCGCCTCCACCGCACCGGCAGCCCCCAGCAAATGCCCGATGCTCGATTTGGTCGAAGACATCGTGGCCATCGCCGCCGCGTCCCCCATCAGCCGCTCCACCGCGCCCAGCTCGATGGTGTCGGCCATCGTGCTCGTGCCATGGGCGTTGATGTAATCCACATCCGCAGGGGTCAGCCCCGCCCGCTTCAGCGCCGCCGCCATGCTGCGATAGCCGCCGTCGCCATCCTCGGACGGTGCGGTGATGTGATAGGCATCCCCCGACAGGCCATAGCCCAACACTTCCGCGTAAATCTTGGCGCCCCGCGCCTTGGCGTGCTCGTATTCCTCCAGCACCACCACACCCGCGCCCTCGCCCATCACAAACCCGTCACGGTCCGCGTCATAGGGCCGGCTCGCCTTGGCCGGATCGTCGCCGCGCTTGGTCGACAGCGCCTTGCAGGCGTTGAACCCCGCGATCCCGATCTCGCTGATGGGGCTTTCCGCCCCGCCCGCGATCATCACATCCGCGTCGCCCCACTGGATCAGCCGCGCCGCATCGCCAATGGCATGCGCCCCCGTCGAACAGGCGGTGACAACCGCGTGGTTCGGCCCCTTGAACCCGAAGCGGATGGAAACCTGCCCCGAAATCAGGTTGATCAGCGCGCCCGGAATGAAAAACGGCGAAACCCGCTTGGGCCCCTTTTCCTTGATCAGCACGGCGGTTTCGGCGATCGAGGTCAACCCCCCGATCCCCGACCCGATCATCACGCCGGTCCGCAACTTGCCCTCCTCGTCGGGCGCATCCCAACCGGCATCGCGCACGGCCTGCACGGCGGCAGCCATCCCGTACAGGATGAAATCATCCACCTTGCGGCGGTCTTTCGGCTCCATCCAGTCATCGGGGTTGAACGTGCCGTCGCTGCCGTCCCCATAGGGAATCTCGCAGGCATATTGCGTCACCACATTGCTCGCATCAAAGCGCGTGATCGGCCCCGCCCCCGATTGCCCCGCAATCAGGCGGCTCCAGGTTTCCTCGACCCCGCAAGCCAGCGGCGTCACCATCCCCAGACCCGTAACGACAACACGACGCATTCCGTCTCTCCCGGCAAGTGGCATTCCGTCCGCGGTGATACACGGGCGCATCCAGCGGCGCAACAACGGCCAACCCGACACCCGCCCCCGACGGCTGCGCCGCCCCTAGCCCTGCCCCTACCCCTGCCGCGCGATCACGCCCACCACACCGGCCAGCAATTGCGCCGCCACCATCGCGCCCAACCCGTCGATATCGCGCTCGGGCATGAATTCCACCATGTCGAAGCCGACGATCCGCGCCTTCTCGGCCACCGCCCCCACCAGTTCCAGCACCTGCCAATAGCTCAGCCCCCCCGCCGTCCGCCCGATCACGGCCGGCATCACCGACGGGTCCAGCGCGTCCACGTCCAGACAGATCACCACATCCGCCCCCTCGGGGATCAGGTCCACCGCCCGCCACACACCGGCCCGCGCTACCTCGCCCGCAGGCACGAACTCCACGCCCCAATCGGCCGCATCGCGCAGGTCAGCCACCCGCGCCGACCCGATGCCCCGCTGCCCCACCTGAACGATCCGCTCCACATGCGCCATCTCGGATGCCCGCCGCATCGTCGACGACAGCCCCCACCGCTCGCCCTCGACCTCGTCGCGCCAGTCGATATGCGCGTCGATCTGCAACACCGTCAGCTTGCGCCCGCGCGTCCCCAGCGCCTGCAACAGCGGGATCGGCACGGAATCGTCGCCCCCCAGCAGCACAGGCACCGCCCCCCGCGCCACGATCTTTTCAACCGCCGCCCCGATCAGCGCGCGGTTTGCGCCAGCGTCCCGCTCCGACACCGGCAAATCGCCCGCATCGACGGCCACCACCCCTTCGGGCAACATCGGCCCGCCAAGATCGAAATCCACATGGGTCAGGTTCGCGCCATAGGCCGCCCCCGCCGCCCGTATCGCTTCCGGTCCGCCCGCGCAGTAAAACCCGACCGAAGGATAGGGCGTGCACCCCGCGGCCCCCAAAATCACCACCTTCGCCTCGACCGCGCCCAGATCATCGCAGCGCGGCAGCCCCATGAATGTCGCCACCCGCCCCGCGCCGAACATCGCCGCCAAAGTCGCCATTCCGGCCTCCCGTGCCACCCCCTAGCACAATCACCCGAACAGACCCCGCCTGTCGCCTGAAAAAAAGCATGCCGCCAAAGCAAAAAGGCGTCCCCGCAGGGACGCCCTTCGCTATTCCAGCCGATCCTTTCGGGGATCAGGCGGCTTCCGAGATGAACTTCACCGCGTCACCAAAGGTCTGGATGGTTTCTGCGGCGTCATCGGGGATCTCGATCCCGAATTCTTCCTCGAACGCCATGACCAGCTCGACAGTGTCGAGGCTGTCCGCGCCCAGATCGTCGATGAACGAGGCGTTCTCGGTCACCTTGTCCTCTTCGACGCCAAGATGCTCGACGACGATCTTCTTCACGCGTGCAGCGATGTCGCTCATGGTCTCTTCCTCTTTTCCGTTGCGGGGAAATGTCCCGATATCCGTCTTTGTCCCCGCATAACACGGGACGGCGTGGGTTAGCTCCCAGCCGGTTCGTCGCGCCTATAGCAAGCGTGCAGGCTCAAGGCAAACGCTTTCAACCACACCGCATCAGGCGGCGTCAGACCATGGCCATCCCGCCATTCACATGCAGCGTCGCCCCGGTGACATAGCCCGCCTCGACCGACGCCAGATACAGCACCGCCGCCGCGATCTCGGCAGGCTCGCCCATCCGCCCTGCGGGCACCGCGCCCAGAATACCCGCCTTCTGCGCCTCGTTCAGCTTGTCGGTCATCGCGGTGGTGATAAAGCCGGGGGCCACGCAGTTGACCGTGATGCCCCGGCTCGCCACTTCCGCGGCCAGCGATTTCGACAGCCCCACCATGCCCGCCTTGCTGGCGGCATAGTTCACCTGCCCGCCATTGCCCGTGGTGCCCACGACCGACGAGATATTCACGATCCGCCCCCAACGCGCCTTCATCATGCCGCGGATGGCGGCACGGCACAGCCGGAAGGTGCTGGTCAGGTTGACATCGATCACCGATTGCCAATCCTCGTCCGACATCCGCATCGCCAGCCCGTCGCGCGTGATACCGGCATTGTTGACCAGCACATCGACCGACCCCATCGCCTCGGCGGCCCGCTTGACCAACCCCTCGACCTCTGCGGCCACCGACAGGTTGCAGGGCAACACATGGACACGCGCCCCCAGTTCGGCCGCCAAAGCCTCGAGCGGCTCGACCCGCGTGCCCGACAACCCCACCGTCGCACCCGCCCCATGCAGCACCCGCGCGATCTCGGCCCCGATCCCGCCCGAAGCCCCCGTCACCAGCGCCATTTTTCCCGTCAGATCGAACATGACCAAAGCCTCCACAGCAGATTTGCCCGTTTTCCTAGCAGCCCCCGCCCCGCAAGGCCACCGCTTCCACCACCGAACCAAAAGGAGCGGCCTTGCCGCATGCCGTTTCCCTGACCCCGCGCATCCGCGCGGATGTCAGGCTGAGGGTGCGTTCCGCCCCCAACGGCGCGCAAGGGCGCGCCTCCCCCCTGAGGATATTTGCAACAAGGAGAAGGGCAAGACCCCGCCCTCCCCCGTTCTTCTCGTCACAAATATCCTCGGGTGGGTCCGGGAGGGTGGAAAACCCTCCCGGCGGTTCGGCAAAAGCGACGCCACGGGATCGGGGCAGATTTTTCGCAGAAAAATCGTCAGCCCTTGGCGGCAACCACGTCTTCCGGCGTGCCCACCGCCCGCGTCGCAGCCTCTTTGGCGATGCGCTTGACCATGCCCGACAGCGCCTTGCCCGCGCCGATCTCCCAGAACTCGGTCACGCCCGCGCCTTCCATCCACAGCACGGATTCGCGCCAGCGCACCGACCCCGTCACCTGCGCCACCAGCAGGTCGCGGATGCGGTCCGGCTCGGTCACCGCCTCGGCCCGCACGTTCACGACGACCGGCACCACCGGCTTTCGGATGACCACACCCGCCAGCGCCTCGGCCATGCGATGCGCGGCGGGCTGCATCAGCACACAGTGAAAGGGCGCACTCACCGGCAGCAAAAGCGCGCGTTTCGCACCCTTGGCCTTGGCGATCTCGAGCGCCCGCTCCACCGCGCCGCGATGCCCCGACACCACCACCTGGCCCGGGTCGTTGTCATTGGCCGCCTGACACACCTCGCCCTGCGCCGCCTCGGCGGCCACTTCCGACGCCGCCGCAAAGTCCAGCCCCAGCAGCGCCGCCATCGCCCCCACGCCCACCGGCACCGCCTCTTGCATCGCCACACCGCGAATCCGCAAAAGCCGCGCCGTATCGGCCAGCCCCAAGGCCCCCGCCGCACACAGCGCCGAATATTCGCCCAAGGAATGACCCGCCACGAATGCCGCATGCGACGCCACCGTGATGCCCTCGGCCTCCAGCGCCCGCACCGCCGCCATCGAGGTTGCCATCAATGCGGGTTGCGCGTTCTGCGTCAGCGTCAGCGCCCCGATGTCGCCCTCCCAGACCAGCGCCGACAGCTTCTCGCCCAGCGCCGCGTCGACCTCGTCGAACACCGCACGGGCCGCCGGATAGGCCTCGGCCAGGGCCCGCCCCATCCCGATCGTCTGTGCGCCCTGCCCAGGAAATATGAATGCGCGGCTCATGGCCCGCCCTCCCAATCTGCCAAAGGGCGCGACCGGCCCCGTTGCCCGATGGCATAAACAATGCGCCCCTTGCACGCAATCGCCGCGCCATCTACGCCTTTCGCCATGGCCCTGCACCACCGCCCCCGCCTGCGCCGCGTGATCTATGCCGCCTGCTTCGAGGCGGGCGGCATCCTGCTGTCGACGCTGCTGCTGTTCGCCATGGCCGAAACCTCGGCGCCCTCGTCGCTCGTCTTCTCGGTCCTCGCCTCGACCGTGGCGATGACATGGAATCTGATCTTCAACGCGCTGTTCGAAGCATGGGAGGCGCGCCAACCCGGCCGTGGCCGCAGCCTCGCCCGCCGCATCGCCCATGCGCTCTTGTTCGAGGCGGGGTTGCTTCTCGCCCTTTTGCCGTTCACCGCATGGTGGTTCGCCGTGACCCTGCTGACCGCCCTCGCCTACGAGGCGGCGCTGATCGCGGCCTTCCTGATCTATACCTACGCCTTTACATGGGCCTTCGACCGCCTGTTCGGCCTGCCTGCCTCGGCCCGCTGATGCGCGTGCGCGCGCCCCGCGCTTGCATCCCCGCCGCCTTTCTGTATAAGGCCGCATCCTTTCCGCATTACCACGAACCGGCGCAGCCTCTCGTGGACGGGCCGCGGAAAGGCCAAACGCCCGTCCTATGAAATGCGCCTTGCATGAACTGGAGCTGACATGCCGCTTTACGAGCATGTTTTCATTGCGCGTCAGGACTTGTCCAACACGCAAGCCGAAGGCCTCATCGAACATTTCTCGACCGTCCTTTCGGACAACGGCGGCAAAGTCGTTGAACACGAATACTGGGGCGTCAAGACGATGGCCTACAAGATCAACAAGAACCGCAAGGGCCACTATGCCTTCCTGAAGTCGGACGCGCCCGCGTCGGCCGTTCAGGAAATGGAGCGCCTGATGCGCCTGCATGACGACGTGATGCGCGTTCTGACCATCAAGGTCGACGTGCACGGCGAAAGCCCGTCGGTGCAGATGCAAAAGCGTGACGACCGTGAACGCGGCGACCGCCCCGAGGGTGGTTTCGGCGGTGGCGAACGTCGCGAGCGCAGCTTCGGCGACCGTCCCGACCGTGGCGACCGTCCGTCGGGCGACCGCGGTGGTGATCGTGGCGGCGACCGCGCGGGCGACCGCGGCGGCTTCCGTCGTTGATCGGGTAGGAAAGGATAAACCATGGCCAACAAACCGTTTTTCCGCCGCCGCAAAGTCTGCCCCTTCTCGGGCGACAATGCTCCTGCGATCGACTACAAGGACGTCCGCCTTCTGCAGCGCTACGTGTCCGAGCGCGGCAAGATCGTTCCGTCCCGCATCACCGCAGTCTCGGCAAAGAAGCAGCGTGAACTGGCGCAAGCCATCAAACGCGCCCGCTTCCTCGCCCTGCTGCCCTACGCCGTGAAGTAAGGAGAGACCCACATGCAAGTCATCCTCCTCCAGCGCGTGGCCAAGCTTGGCCAGATGGGCGAAGTCGTCAACGTCAAGGACGGCTACGCCCGCAACTTCCTGCTCCCGCAGGGCAAGGCCCTCCGCGCGAATGATGGCAACATCAAATCGTTCGAAGCCCGCAAAGCCCAGTTGGAAGTCCAGAACCTCGAAACCAGGAAAGAAGCTGAATCGGCGGGCGCCAAGCTCGACGGCCAGACCTTCGTGGTGATTCGTTCCGCTTCCGACGCAGGCGCGCTTTACGGCTCGGTCACGACCCGTGACGCCGCCGAAGCAGCCACCGAAGCAGGCTTCACCGTCAACCGCGCGCAGGTCGTCCTCGATCGTCCGATCAAGGATCTCGGCCTGCACACGGTTTCGGTCGTGCTCCACCCCGAAGTGACCATCAAAGTCACCCTGAACGTGGCCCGCTCGGTCGAAGAAGCCGAACTGCAAGCCTCGGGCAAGTCGATCCAGGCGCTCGCCGCCGAAGCCGAAGCCGCCGCCGATTTCGAAATCGCCGAACTCTTCGACGACATGGGCGCAGCAGCGGGCGACGATTTCTGATCGTCCCGCCGTCAGGCATCAAACCCCAAAGCCGCGCGAAGCACTTCGCGCGGCTTTTCCGTTTGTCCCGCCCCGCATCCCGCTGACCCGAAATCCTGCGGAGGAAATTGCCTTCCCCACCTTGCGCCGGTAACGACGCACCGACATGCCATGTCGCGCCCGTCTCAGCCTGCCGAGACAGCCCCGCTAGCCTGTCGCCAAACCACAGCGAGGCCCCGATGACCGCCCCAACCCCGACGCTCCGGCGCGACAGCGCCAAGGGCGTGGCTTTCCTCGTGGCCGGCGTGGCCGTCTTTTCCATGCAGGACCTGATCCTGAAACTGCTCTCGGGCGATTATCCCCTGCATCAGGCCATGGTCCTGCGCAGCCTGACCGCCATTCCCTTCCTGCTGGCCCTCGTCCATTACGAGGCGGGCCTGAAATCGCTCTTCACGCCCGGCACCGGCGCAATGGTCCGGCGCGGAGTCGTCATGTTCATCGCCTATACCGCCTATTACATGGCCCTGCCCGCCCTGCCGATGGCGACGACCGTGGCGCTTTACTTCTCGGCCCCGCTGTTCATCACCCTTCTGTCGGTGTTGATCCTGCAAGAGCGGGTCGGCCCCCGCCGCTGGCTTGCCCTGATCGCGGGGTTCGCGGGCGTCATCATCATGGTGCGCCCGACAGGCGCGGTCTTCGACTGGGCGGCGCTCTTGCCGGTCCTGTCAGGCTTTGCCTATGCCGTCTCGATGATCTCGGCCCGCCGCCTCGGCGCGACAGAAAGCGCGGCCGCACTCGCCTTCTGGGGCAACGCCGTGTTTCTGGCCGCAGCCCTGCTGATGTCGGCCGTCCTCGGCTCGGGGGCCTATGGCACCGACATCCACCCCTCGCTTTCCTTCCTGTTGCGCGGCTGGGTCACGCCCACCCCGTTCGATGCCATGCTGATGATGTCCTGCGGCGTGATCGCCGCCGCAGGCCTGACCCTGCTCACCCAAGCCTACCGCATCGCCGAAGCCAGCATCGTGACCCCCTTCGAATACACCGGATTGCTGTGGTCGGTGATCTACGGCTGGGTGTTCTGGCATCAATGGCCCGACGCAACCGCTTGGGCGGGCATCTCCATCATCATCGGTGCCGGTCTCTTGGTGCTCTGGCGCGAAAATCCGGCCCGCGCTCAGCCCGGCTGACGCGCCACCACAGCCTTGGCCCGCTGGTACAGTTCGGCATCCAACGCATACCACGGCTCCAGCATCTCGCGCGCCATGTCGTTGCGAACCGATAGCACGCTCGGCTTGCCCGCATTTTCAAAGGCGACGATCGGTGCCGCCTTCAGTCCGGCCAGCCCGCCCAGCTTGCGCTGCATCACCGCCTGATCCTCGCAAAACCCGACGACCGCGAAGGACTCGAGGTTTTGCACCGCCCGGTCGACATCGCGCGGCGACAGCAGCTTGACCATCGCCGCCATCGATCCGGTCAGCAGCATCCGCACCTGCAAATTGTCAAAGCCGCCTTCGACCGGCGACCACAACCGCACCAGCCGCTCCATGCTGGCGCGCGATGCGAAATCCGTCCGCGAAACCGCAGCGGCCATGCTGCGCAATCCCGCCGCTTCGGGGCCGGCCGGAAAGCCCTCGCCATCGTTGAACCGCCCGATCCAGTTGATATGCGACACCAGCCGCGCCCAAGGGTCGCGCAGCACCGTCACGCGGCGATAGGCCGACGAGCCGGAAAAGAATTCCCACCGAACCAGCGGCACATGCCCCGCGATGACATCGGCTATCCGCGTTTCCGCCCGCCGCGACAGCAAAACCGGCAACAGCGCCTCGGCCCCGCCGATCACCGCCCCCTCGCCCCAGTACCGCGCCAGATAGCGCATGACCGTCCCGCCCGACGTGCGCGGGATATGCAGAAAGAACACCGGCAGCGCATCGCCTTTCGGCGCGAAAGGCACGGGCCTGCCCGATGCCGACATCTTTGCTGCAAAAATCAGACTGTCGCGTTGCGTCCCGCTCGAAGCTTCGCCTTCGTCCGGTCCACCCGATACGGGTTTCGCACGCCGCATGCCGAATACCATCTCGGGCCTCAACTCGTTACGCGGCCCCCTCTTGGGTGCCCGCCTTCTTTACACTACGTCCGCCCCCCGCAGGGCAAGTAAAAAGGCCGGAGGTTTCCCCCCGGCCTTCCAATCAGATCTCGTCGAGCGCTTCGATGGCCTTTTGCAGGTCGTCCTTGCTGACCTCTTTATCGGTCACCTTTGCACCGGCAACGATATGGTCGACGACCTTGTCTTCAAAGATCGGCGCGCGCAGCTGTTGCTGCACCTGCGGGTTCTTCTGCACAAAGTCGAAATAGGCGCGTTCCTGCCCCGGATAGTTGCGGGCCTGCGCCAGCACGGCCTGCGTCATCTCGGCATCGGTCACGGTCACTTCGGCCTTGCGGCCAACCTCGGCCAAAAGCAGCCCCAGACGCACACGGCGCTCGGCCAGCGATTTGTGCTCGTCGGTCGGCTCGATGTGGGCGTGGTTGTGGCCGTGGTCTTCGGGATGCTCTTCGTGCCACAGCTGATGCGCGATCTGCGCGGCTTCGGCATCCACCAGCTTGGCGGGCAGGTCGAACTTGACCATCCCGTCCAGCGCGTCAAGCAAGGCACGCTTCATCACGGCGCGCGACGCACCCGTGTATTCCGCTTCCAGACGTTCCGAAATCTGGCCCTTGAGCGCGGCCAGATCCTCGGCCCCGAACTTCTTTGCCAGCTCGTCGTCAATCTCGGCGGCTTTCGCCTCTTTGACGGCCTTGATCGTGCAGGCGAACACCGCAGCCTTGCCCGCCAGATGCGCGGCACCATAAGCCTCGGGGAAGGTCACGTTGACCGAAACCTCGTCACCGACCTTGGCACCGACCAACTGGTCCTCGAACCCCGGGATGAACGACTTCGACCCCAGCACCAGCGCATAATCCTCTGCCGCGCCGCCTTCGAACGGCACGTCATCGACCGTGCCCTTGAAGTCGATCGTGACCTGATCGCCGTCCTTGGCCTTGGCACCCTTCTTGCGGTCGTCGAACGACTGCGCGGTGCCTGCCAGGTTCTTGAGCGCCTCTTCGACGTCGGCCTCGGTCGCCTTCACGACCAGACGGTCGATGGCGATCTTGGTCGCGTCCACTTCCGGAATCGGCGGCAGCGCTTCATAGGTCATCTCGACCACGACATCCTTGCCCTCGGCCCAGGTCTCGCCGTCGACCATCTTGACTTCGGGCTGCAAGGCCGGACGGTCGCCCGACTTGTCGAAATGCTCTTTCATCGCGCCATCGATGGCGTCCTGCATCGCATCACCGATCATGCGCTGACCGAACTGCTTTTTCAGGATCGGCAGCGGCACCTTGCCCTTGCGGAAACCCTTCATCTCGATCTCGGGCTGCGCCTCGACCAGCTTTTCCTGAACCTTTGCGTCCAGTTCGGCGGCCGTCACCGTGATGGTGTAGCTGCGCTTCAGACCTTCGTTCAGGGTCTCGGTGACCTGCATTGTTCCGTCCTTCTGTTCATCCAATGGTGCGGGTAGAGGGATTTGAACCCCCACGCCTTGCGGCGCCAGAACCTAAATCTGGTGCGTCTACCAGTTTCGCCATACCCGCAAATTGCCCAAAGCGATGCCCTCCTGCCCCAAGGGGCCGGACCGGCACGCGCCCTGAAAATTCCGCGTCGTTCTAGCAAAGCCGGACAAGGGATGCGAGAGGAAAATAAGGGCGAAATCCGATGCAGGTTTCGCGCCGTTTCCCGACGCCGCAAACGCAGCCCATCCACCGGACCGCAAGCCGGAATTTGCGTCACATTCCGCCGCGATTTCCGCGCCGGAAATCGCCCCCTCACACCCCCAACCGCCGGAACACCGCAGGCAGCGCCTCGGGCAAATCCTCGGCAATCAACCCCGGCCCGAACTCGCGCGCGGCTTCCACATGCAGCCAGACCCCGGCACAGGCGGCATCGAACCCGTCCCATCCCCGCGCCATCAGCCCCGCGATGATCCCCGCCAGCACATCCCCCGAACCGGCCGTCGCCAGCCACGGCGCCTCGCGCCCATAGGCTGCCACTTGCACCCCACAGCGTCCGTCGGGTGCCGCAATCACCGTGTCCGCGCCCTTGAACAGCACCACGCAGCCCGCCCGCGCCGCCGCCGCACGCGCCGCATCCACCTTGGAAAAGGCAGGCCCCGTGGCAACCACCCCCTCCAGCCCAGCGGCCAGATCGGGAAACAGCCGCGCAAACTCGCCCCCGTGCGGCGTCAGCACGCAGCCCTCGTGCAGCGCGCCAAACAGCCCGGGCCGCCGCGACAGGATGGTCAGCGCATCGGCATCCAGCACCACCTTGCGCCCCGCCCGCAGCGCCGCCGCCACCAGCCCCTCCTGCCGTGCGCCCAAGCCCAGCCCCGGCCCAAGGCACAGCGCCGAAATCCGCCCGTCCGCCAGCATCCGCGTCAGCGCCGCCCCATGGGCAACCTCGCGCAGCATCACCGCATCCAGACGCGCCGCATGTTCGGCCATCGCATCCAGCGGGCTTGCCACCGTCACCAGCCCCGCCCCCACCCGTAGCGCCGCCCGCGCCGCCAGCCGCGCAGCACCCCCCCGCCCCGCATTGCCCGACAGCACCACCGCATGCCCGTAACCGAACTTGTGCCCGCGCCACTTGCCGATCCCCCGCGCCGCCGCCCCGGTCACCTCTTCGATGACCTCGCAAGCGCGCAGGCCCTCGCGCCCAAGCCCGATATCTACCACCTTCAGCGCCCCGCACATCCGCGGCCCATCGGCCAGCACATGGCCCGGCTTTGCGGCATGAAAGGTCACCGTCAGGTCCGCCATATAGCCGTCGAACCTTGCATCCGCGTCGAAATCATCTTCCTCGTCCGCCACCACGGCCCGCAGCACGCGCCCGCTATCGGAGCACAGCCCCGACGGCACATCGACCGCGACACATACGGTCTAGGCCCCGCAGAAACCCGCCTCCTGCGTCTGCTCCAGCCACAGGTCGTCCAACTCGACCGACAGAAAGGCCAGCCCCTCGTCATAATGTGCCGCCCCGATCGGCCGCGTCAGCCCGATCCCGAACAGCGCGTCGATCACGACAACAGGCCTGCCGCGTTGCCGCTTGCCTGCAAAGGCGCGCAACCGCTCCAGCGTCGCCCACTGGTCCGAAAGCACCAGCGGCCAGACCTCGCCCCCCGCCTCGCGCCAGCGCGTCTGCATCACCTGTGCATCGCCCGTGCATGGCCGGCCGCCGTCATGATGGCTCAGGTCCACCGCCCAGCCCCGCGCCGCCAGCAGCCGCGCAATGACGAAGCCGTCCCCGCCATTGTTGCCCGGCCCGCACAGCACGATGGCCTTCTTTTGCCCCGCCTCCAGCTCCGGCCAATGCTCCAGCATCGCCGCGACAACCCCCGCTCCGGCGCGCTCCATCAGCTCCAGCCCCGTCACGCTGCCCTCGGCAATCGCCGCGGCCTCGACGGCGCGCATTTGTACAGAACTGAGAATCCTTGCCATCGCCCCGCCCATTTTATTCGCAAATCGCCTGAATTTTAGACGCTATGCCTAAATTTTAACCACGCCTCGCCAAAACCAGCGGCGAAGCACCCCGCTCCGTCCCTGTCCGGTTGTCCCTGCCTATCAGAAATGGTGTGACGGCAACACAAGACAGCCTTGGGGGAGTCGGCCGATGAAAAAGATCGAAGCGATCATCAAACCCTTCAAACTCGACGAGGTGAAGGAAGCGCTTCAGGAAGCCGGCATCCAGGGCCTATCGGTCACCGAAGTCAAAGGCTTCGGCCGCCAAAAGGGCCACACCGAACTCTACCGTGGTGCCGAATACGTGGTCGATTTCCTGCCCAAGGTGAAGATCGAGGTCGTCCTGACCGACGACATGGTCGATGCCGCCATCGAAGCGATCATCGCCGCCGCCCGCACCGACAAGATCGGTGACGGCAAGATCTTCGTGTCGACCGTCGAACAGGCGATCCGCATCCGCACCGGCGAAACCGGCGACGACGCGGTCTGATCCCGAAACACCGCGGAACGGCGCGTTGCGCCCGACCGTCCCGAAACACTCAACCCGAAAGGCATCATGATGAGCGCAGTAGCGAATGCTCTGAATCTGATGAAGGACGAGGAGGTCGAATATGTCGACATCCGCTTCACCGACCCAAAAGGCAAACTCCAGCACGTCACGCTGATCGCCGATCTCGTCGACGAGGACTTCTTCGAGGAAGGCTTCATGTTCGACGGCTCGTCGATTGCAGGCTGGAAGTCGATCGACCAGTCCGACATGAAGCTGATGCCCGATCCGACCTCGGTCTACATCGACCCCTTCTATGCCGAGAAAACCATGTGCATCCATTGCAACGTGGTCGAACCCGACACCGGCGAAGCCTATGACCGCTGCCCGCGCCAGATCGCGCTGAAAGCCGAAGCTTTCCTGAAGTCTTCGGGCATCGGCGACACCGCCTATTTCGGCCCCGAAGCCGAATTCTTCATCTTCGACGATGTCCGCTATCAGGTCTCGCCGAACAAGGTGTCCTACCAGATCGACGCGGAAGCGGCGGCATGGAACACCGACAGCACCTTCGAAGGCGGCAACCTCGCCCACCGCGCCGGCTACAAGGGCGGCTACTTCCCGGTGAACCCGATCGACGAGGCGCAAGACCTGCGCGGCGAGATGCTCTCGACCATGAAGCGCATGGGCATCAAGGTCGACAAGCACCACCACGAAGTCGCCACCTGCCAGCACGAACTCGGCATGATCTTCGGCGGTCTGGTCGAACAGGCCGACAACATCCAGAAATACAAATACGTCATCCACAACGTCGCTGCCGCCTATGGCAAGACCGTGACCTTCATGCCCAAGCCCATCAAGGGCGACAACGGCTCGGGGATGCACGTGAACATGTCGATCTGGAAAGACGGCAAGCCCCTGTTCGCGGGCGACCAGTATGCCGACCTGTCGATGGAAGCGCTTTATTTCATCGGCGGCATCCTCAAGCACGCCAAGGCGCTCAACGCCATCACCAACCCCTCGACCAACAGCTACAAGCGCCTGATCCCGGGTTTCGAAGCACCGGTCCTGCGCGCGTATTCCGCCCGCAACCGCTCGGGCTGCGTCCGTATTCCGTGGACGGAATCGCCGAAAGCAAAGCGCGTCGAAGCCCGCTTCCCCGATCCGTCGGCCAACCCCTATCTGGCCTTCGCGGCGCTGCTGATGGCCGGTCTTGACGGCATCAAGAACAAAATCCACCCCGGCCCCGCCTCCGACAAGGATCTCTACGATCTGCCGCCGGAAGAACTGGCCGAAATCCCGACCGTCTGCGGCTCGCTCCGCGAAGCTCTGGAAGAGCTGGAAAAAGACCACGCCTTCCTGCTTGCCGGCGGCGTGTTCGAAAAAAGCCAGCTTGAGGCCTACATTGCCTTGAAGTGGGAAGAGGTCTACGCCTTCGAACACACTCCCCATCCGGTCGAGTACCAGATGTATTATTCCTGCTGAAAACGCAGTAAAAACAAAGCCAAAGGCCGCCTTCGGGCGGCCTTTTCCATTGGCGCATTGCCCTGCGGATCGTCAACAATTCGCCTCTATTTTTACCGAAAAGCCCCATTATCGTTAATACTTCGGCCTTTTTAATGCCTCATTTCAGCCCGAGTCTCTTAATACCTTTGTTCGTAATGAGTTGGAAATTAGTCATGCTCGACTCGCTAACCTCCATGACGTCGGACTTCGCTTTCCTGCCGGTCGGGGATGCCCGCGCCCCGCTGCCGTCAGGCCCGCGCATGATCGTACCGCGCCGCCCCTTGCGCCTCTCGCCCAAGCGCGAAGGCGAAGCCCCCGATGCGCGCAAGCCCCGCGTCGCATTGAACATCTTTGCCGATGTGTTCGACGCCGACCCGCTGCCCGAAGGGCGCGCCACAGTCGACGCCCGCGTTGCCGCCAGCCGCCGCCGCGCCCGCCGCAAACTCGCCACAGTCGCAGGCAACCTCTCCCCGCACGAAGCGAACTTCTGGCACCCCTCGGCCGAAGCCGACCCAAGCTACGCAGACCACCCCGGCACGATGGCCCACCCCGCCACGAATGACCGGCCCGATCTTCCCGTCCCGCTGCACCACCAACTGGCCCGCGTCCGCCACGCCCTCTACGCCGAACCCTCAGGCCAGCCCTCTGCCGCCGACCAGTCGCGCCAGATCAAACTGGCCAGCCTTGCCATGAACGCCACGCTCGTCGTCGTCGCCTTTCCTGTGGGCGCGGCCGTCACCCTGCATTCGGTCCTGCGTGGCGGCGACATCCGGCTATCGGCACAGGCCATGTCCATCGTCGCCGCTGTCGTCTGCGCTTGGCAAAACGGCATCGAACGGCTGCTCTGACCGAACATCCCCGTGGCGCGCCAAACCGGACCGGCGCGCCACCCTCCCCCACGCGCTCCGGCAGCACCCGCCCACGGCCTTGCCGCAATAAGGGCAGGATTTCGGCAATCCCCCGACAAAACGGTCAAAAAACCACAAATCGATCCAAATCCCGGCACAGTTAACGTTTATCAAAAATCCGTTAACGCAGATGTTCGAGGGGCAGATCATGACCATCCTGCAAGACGTCCCGCCAGACCTGACCCGACCGCGCCAACCCGCCAGCACCATCGCGCAATTCGTCTTCACCCACGATCCCGCGCTGAACCTGCCGCTTCTCGTCAAAGAGCTTGACCGCGCCTTGCAACGCTCGGGGGCCGGACTGCGCAAGATCGCATGGGATGGCGACGATCTCGCCCTGCTCGATGTCGAAGGCGCACGTTTCACGCTCAGCTACAGCACCGATGCCGCAACCGGCCCCGCCAGCCTGATGATATCGGTCGGCCCCGGCACGGGTGGCCCGTCCGACCCCGTCGATCGCCGCCGCCATGACGAGTTGTGCCACCTCATCGCAAACCGGCTGCAACTCCGCTTCGCCCCCGAACGCATGCTGTGGCATCAGGTTACCGGCCCGGTGACCGCCGACCTCATCGACGACCTCTTCGACCGCCTGCCCGATTTCGACATGGCCGAACAACCGCCCGCCTCGCAGGTCCGCAGCGAAACCGCCAAGGTGCTGCGCGCCTTTCCCGAAACCAAAGACATCGGCGCGGTCAGCTTTGCCGAAAAAGCCCGCGCCCTGAAAGCCGCCAAGATCGAACGCGCCCAAGCCGCAGCCCGGGTCGCAGCCCAAGACGCCACCCAAGCCGCAGCCCAAGCCGCCGCACCGTCCAAGACCGCACCCGTCATGACACCGGCCAACAGCCAGCCCGCCCCCAACCCTGAAATGGCGCGCCTGCGCGCCGCGCTCTACCCTGCCGCCAGCCCGGCGCAGCCGGCGCAAACCGTCAGACTGCGCCTCGCCGCCTCGACCATGGACATGACGCTGATGATCGTCTGCCTGCCCGCCGGTGCCGCGATGCTGACTTACTCCGTCCTCAGGGGCGGCAACGTCAACGCCTCGGGCCGGATGATGGCGCTGACCTGCTCGCTCCTCGGCCTGTCGCAACTGCCCCTCGCGCAGGGGCTGACGGGCTTGGTCTAGATCCCCGCCGCCTCCAGCCCGGCCCGCGCCTCCGGCCCCAGACCAGCCACACGCACCAGCCGCGTATGGATCGCAAACAACACCGCCCCGCTCTGCGGCAACCGCACCAGACACTGCCGTTCCGACCGCAGATAAAGCCGCTCGACAGGCAAGGGCCGCGCCACACCCTCGGCACGCGGCTGATGCAACACCCAATCGTCATAGACCAGCGCATTGTAGCGCACCAACGGCTGTCCCACCCGCACCGCATCGAACAGGCGCTGCACCCGCCGCGCCATCTGCCCGTCATATGTCGCCACGGGCTGATGGATGCCGCTCAACGGCCTGCCGATCTTCTGCGCCAGCGTCCAGCTTGCCGGAAAACACAGCACCGCCCCCGCCAGCACCTGCTCCTCCCCCTGCGCCGTCATCAGGCACAGGTCCGCCTGTACCAACCGCCCCAGCGTCACCAGCGGCTCCTGCGGCATCAGCGGCACCCGCACCCCGTCGGGCCGTACCGCCCCGCCTGCGCCGAAACGGTAACCCGCATCGCCGCCAAGCATCCCCAGCACGATCCGGTACAACTCGTCCGCCGCCGCCCGCCCCTCGGGCAACAGCGCATGCACCGCCGCCGCATCCGTGGCAATCAACCGGTCCCGCTCGGCCATCTGCCCCGCGTAAGCCTCGTCGCGGATCAGCCACTCCCCCTGCAACGGCACGATCCCCGGCAAGCGCGCGGTCCGCGCCTCCATCCAGGGCGCAAAGTCCAACCCGTCCTGTAAGATCACCCCATCCTGCATCCCGAAAACCTAGCCAGCCGCCAAAGCATTGAAAACCCCGCCCCTTCTCCTTGTCTCAAATATCCTCGGGGGGAAGGGGCGCGCCACGCGCGCGCGCCCCGTGGGGGCGGAACGCCCCCTCAGGCTTTGTCAGGCGCGAAAGCGCGTGACAAAGCGCATGGCTTGCGGCGGCACGCCGCTCCGTTTGACAAGGCAAAAGCCGACACGCCACGTCGCGAACCAACCAGACGCCCCGCCCCGCCTGCCCGACGCTCATGCCACCACTCAGGGGGAAAAAGCCATGAACCAGCATTACGCCGACCACCGCAAGATCGACCCCACGCGCGGCGCAACCCTTGGCGATGGCACCCCCAACGACAACGACCGCGTCGAGATCGGCCCCACCCAGACCGCCTTTACCGAATGGCAGGCCGCAGGGCTGCAACCGCCGAACCTCGACGCCATGCGCCAGTATCGCTGGAAACGCCTGACCCAAAGCATCGTCGATCGCGGCTACGGCGGCCTTTTGATGTTCGACCCCCTCAACATCCGCTACGCCACCGACACCACGAACATGCAGCTGTGGAACAGCCACAACCCGTTCCGCGCCTGCCTCCTTTGCGCCGATGGCCATATGGTGATGTGGGAATACAAGAACTCCCCCTTCCTCGTGACCTTCAACCCCTTGGTGAAAGAACTCCGCACCGGCGCTTCCTTCTTCTACAACGTCTGCGGCGATGCCACCGCCCGCGACGCCCGCTCCTTCGCCGCACAGGTGGACGAGGTGATGCGCGCCCACGCCGGCACCAACCGCCGCCTCGCCGTCGACAAGATCATGATCCACGGCCTGCGCGAACTCGAACGCGCAGGGTTTGCCGTGATGGAGGGCGAAGAGGTCACCGAACGCACCCGCGCCATCAAAGGCCCCGATGAAATCCTCGCCATGCGCTGCGCCCACCACGCCTGCGAAGCGGCGATTGCCGAAATGGAGGCCGAGGCCCGCGCCCGCATCCCCATGGGCGGCATGTCCGAAGACGATGTCTGGGCCGAACTGCACAAGGGCAACATCAAACGCGGCGGCGAATGGATCGAAACCCGCCTTCTCGCCTCTGGCCCCCGCACCAACCCGTGGTTTCAGGAATGCGGCCCCCGCATCATCGGCACCAATGAAATCGTCGCCTTCGACACCGACCTGATCGGCTGCTACGGCATCTGCATCGACATCTCGCGCACATGGTGGGTGGGCGACGCCAAGCCTAGGCAAGACATGATCGACGCCATGGCCCACGCCCGCGACCATGTGAACACCAACATGGCAATGCTCAAACCCGGCGTGACCATCAAGGAACTCACCCACGGCGGCCACCAGCTCGCCCCCGAATTCTGGAAGCAGAAATACTCCTGCAAGATGCATGGCGTCGGCCTCTGCGACGAATGGCCCTTCGTCCCCTATTCCGACACCTGGGTCGAAGGCGCCTTCGACGTGGCGCTTCAACCCGGCATGGTGCTTTGTGTCGAAGCCCTCGTCAGCCCCGAAGGCGGCGACTTCTCGATCAAGATCGAAGATCAGGTGCTCATCACCGAAACCGGCCACGAAAACCTGACCCGCTACCCCTTCGACCCGCAGCTCTCGCCCTGACCCCGCCGCGCGGCAGGGTGGTGAAGAAAGCGTTAAGGCAGCGCCCCGCGCATCTGCACGGATTGTGCATGGCCCGTGCATCCGCCCCTCGGCTTGCCTTGCCTTGCGCCCCGTTGCGGTCTATGGCGCAGCCATGCCCGTCAACCGCAAGGTGCTGCCCATGATCCCCCGCTATTCCCGCCCCGAAATGGTCGCCCTCTGGTCGCCGGAAACCAAGTTCCGCATCTGGTTCGAGATCGAGGCCCACGCCTGCGACGCCCAGGCAGCTATCGGCGTGATTCCAAAGGAAAATGCCGCCGCCGTCTGGAAGGCCAAGGACGCAACTTTCGACGTGGCCCGCATCGACGAGATCGAGGCCGTCACCAAACACGACGTGATCGCCTTCCTCACCCACCTGTCCGAAATCATCGGCGCCGACACCGCCCGCTTCGTCCATCAGGGCATGACCTCGTCGGACGTTCTGGATACCACCTTCAACATCCAGCTCGTTCGCGCCTCCGACCTGTTGCTCGCCGGTCTCGACCGCGTTCTTCTCGCCCTGAAAACAAGGGCTTACGAACACAAAGATACCGTCCGCATCGGCCGCAGCCACGGCATCCACGCCGAACCCACCACCATGGGCCTGACCTTCGCCCGCTTCTACGCCGAAATGCACCGCAACCGCGCCCGCCTCCTGAACGCCCGCGCCGAAATCGCCACGGGTGCCATCTCCGGCGCCGTCGGCACCTTCGCCAACATCGACCCGAGCGTCGAGGAACACATCTGCGCCCAACTCGGCCTAACCCCCGAACCGATCAGCACGCAGGTCATCCCCCGCGACCGCCACGCCATGTTCTTCGCCACGCTGGGCGTCATAGCCTCCAGCATCGAAAACATCGCCATCGAAATCCGCCACATGCAGCGCACCGAAGTGCTTGAAGCCGAAGAGTTTTTCTCGCCCGGCCAAAAGGGCTCGTCAGCCATGCCGCACAAGCGCAACCCCGTGCTGACCGAAAACCTCACCGGCCTCGCCCGCCTCGTGCGGATGTCGGTCGTGCCTGCCATGGAAAACGTGGCCCTCTGGCACGAACGTGACATCAGCCATTCCTCGGTCGAACGCGCCATTGGCCCCGACACCACCATCACCCTCGACTTCGCGCTGCACCGCCTTGCCGGTGTCGTCGAAAAACTGGTCATCTACCCGGAAAACATGCTGCGGAACATGAACAAATTCAAAGGCCTCGTCATGTCGCAGCGCGTGCTTCTGGCCCTCACGCAGGCCGGCGTCAGCCGCGAAGACAGCTACCGCCTCGTCCAGCGCAACGCCATGAAGGTCTGGGAACAAGGTGCCGATTTCAAGACCGAACTTCTGGCCGATGCCGAAGTCACCGCCGCCCTGTCGCCCGCCGAAATCGAGGAAAAATTCGACCTCGGCTACCATACCAAACACGTCGACACGATCTTCAAGCGCGTTTTCGGCTGATCGCAGCGCCGCTTTCGGCGAAATTCCGGCCACACGGGGCAAAGGGGCAAAATCCACCCCTTGCCCCGCCTGATTCCGTGCTACCCTTACAGTTGCGTAAGGCACCCGGAAAACCCACCCTGAAAGGAGCACACCGATGAAGATCAAGACGACCCTCGCCGTGATTGGCCTGATGCTCTCGCCTACATTCGCACTGGCCGAAGGCGGCTGCGCCCATTCGAAATCGAACATCTCCGCTTCGGCCTGCGCCGAAGGCACGATGTATGACGCCGCCTCCGGCACCTGCAAACCGCTGACCACGTCGTAACCTGACCCTCCCTGTCGGATGCGACGATTTGGCAGGGAGCGGAACGCAGCGCTAACCTGGCCTTAACCGCTCCCCGCCTACCCTGCCCCGGTGACACGAAGAATAACCGAGGCAGCATGACCGACCTGACCTTAGCCCCCCGTTCACTTCCCGCACGCGGCGAACCCAGCCCGCGCGAAAAAGCCGCGATCATCGTGCGCTTGCTCTTGGCCGAAGGAACGCGCCTGCCTCTGTCGTCCTTGCCCGATCACCTGCAAGCCGCCCTTGCCGAACAGATGGGACAGATGCGCCTGATAGATCGGGGAACGCTGTCCTCGGTCGTGGGTGAATTTCTTGCCTTGCTCGACGACACGGGCCTTGCCTTTCCGCCCGGTATCGAAGGGGCGCTTGGCCTGATGGACGGCCATATCTCCACCACCGCCGCCAGCCGCCTGCGCCGCCTTGCAGGCACAGCCGCCAAGGCCGACCCGTGGGACATCATCGCAGCCCTGCCGCCCGAACGCATCATGCCCGTCCTCACCACCGAATCGCACGAGGTGGCGGCGGTAATGCTGTCGAAACTTCCCGTGCCAAAGGCCGCCGAACTTCTGTCGCAACTGCCGGGCGACCATGCCCGCCGCATCGCCTATGCCATCTCGCTCACCGGCGGGGTCGATCCCGAAACGGTGCGCCGCATCGGCCTGTCGCTGGCCGCCCAGCTTGATGCCCAGCCCGCCCGCGCCTTTGACGCCGGCCCCGTTGAACGCGTCGGTGCCATCCTGAACGTCTCGCCTTCGGCAACCCGCGACGATGTGCTGACCGGGCTCGACCAACAAGATGCCGCCTTCGCGGCCGAGGTGCGCAAGGCCATCTTCACCTATCCGCACATTCCCGCCCGCGTCGCGCCCCGTGACCTGCCCAAGGTGCTGCGCCTTGTCGATCCGGGCCAGCTTGCCACCGCCATCGCCGCCAGCGCCGCCGATCCGCGCCACGCCGCCGTGGCCGAATTCATCCTGTCCAACATCTCGCAACGCATGGCACAATCCCTGCGCGACGAAGCCGCCGCCCTTTCCCCGCCACGTCCGGCCGAGGCCGAGGCCGCCTTTGCCGCCATCGTCGCCGCGATCCGCCAACTGGAAAACAATGGCGAGTTGGTGCTGCAACGCGACGATGCCTGACAGCACCTGCGCCCCCTTGCCCCCGCAACGATGCCCGCCTAGCGTGCCGCGACCAAAGGCAGGACGCGATGCAGACCCCCACCAAGGCCTCGACCCGCAAGGGCATCTTGCTGATGCTGCTGGCCATCTTGCTGTTCACCATGATGGACGCGCTGGCCAAGGGGCTGGTGCAGCGCTACCCCACGCCACAGGTCGTCTGGGCGCGGTTCACCGGACAAACGCTGCTTGTCGTGCTTATCCTGAACCGCAATCTGCCATCCGTGCTGCGTACGAAACATCCCTTCATCCATATCCTGCGATCGGCCACGCAACTGGGCGCGACTGCGTTCTTCTTCACCTCGCTCAACTACATCGGTCTGGCCGAAGCGACCGCCCTGACCGACATCAACCCCGTGCTCATCACCCTCGGTGCCGCCCTGTTCCTTGGCGAAAAGCTCGGGCCGCGCCGCATCGGTGGCGTTGTGGCGGCAATGGTCGGCGCGATGCTCATCATCCGCCCCGGCCTTGGTGTGTTTACCCCCGCCGCCCTGCTGCCATTGGCGTGCGCCATCTGCTACGCCGCCAGCGCCCTGATGACACGCAAGGTCGGGTCGACCGAAACCGCGTGGACGTCGATGTTCTACGCCGCCCTGTTCGGCACGCTCGCCACCAGCGCCCTGCTTCCCGGCGTCTGGGTGCCCGTCCCGATGGCCGATATCCCGGTTTTCCTGACCGTCGGCTGCCTTGGCACTGCCGCCCAACTCGCCCTCATCCGCAGCTTTTCCATGGCCGAGGCTTCATCGGTCGCCCCCTTCGGCTATGCGGGCATCGTTCTGGCCACCTTCTGGGGCATCCTGCTTTACGGCGAATACCCCGATGCGCTCACGCTTGCCGGTGCCAGCATCATCGTCGGCGCGGGGCTTTACGTCTGGCACCGCGAAACCCGCAGCAAGGGCTGACCCGTTATTCGATCCGCGCCGCCGCCAGAATGGCTGCCGGACCGGCCTGCTGCACGATGACCACCACCGGCGCATCGCCCGCCGCCGCAGCCCGCATCTCGAAGGGCGCGGTGCCCGGCCAGTCGGCCAGCTTCTGCCAGGTGTTGACCACGTTATGATAGGTCATCACCCGTCCGGCATTCTCGCCGCGTTCTATGGTGACGGTCTCCACAGGCGTATATCGCACCAGTTGCACCGTGACCCCTTCGGCCAGTGGCGGATCGGCCACGGCCCGCACCACCACATCGCCGCCATCGCGCGTCAGGCTGACCGACACGGTCGGCTGCTGCGCCATATGCCGCCCGATCAGCCGCACCACGGCATCGGGCGTATTGCCCTCGACCCGCTCGACACCACCCACGATCATCTGCGGGGTATAGATCATCCGGCTTCCCGACGCCCGCGCATAGGCCTTTTGCCGGTCGGTAAAGCCCGGCTCGGCAAAGCTGTCTTTCCAGCCGATGTAATCCCAGTAATCCACATGCAGCGACAGGGCGATCACATGGTCGGCCTGCGCCAACTCGCCCATGAATTCGTCCGCAGGCGGACAGGACGAACAGCCTTGCGATGTGAACAATTCGACCACAACCGCAGGCTTGCCGTCGCCCGCCATGACAGCCGCAGGCAGCAGCGATGCGACGACAGCTCTGCCCAGCACCCCCCTGCCACCCCTTGCAAAGACGGCCGATACCGCGCTGACGAAATGTCGCATATCTGCCAACCGCTCCCCGCATTCCGTGACGTTCCGATGCACCACTGCTACAGAACGCCCATCCCCGCCGCCAATCAAGGTTTTGCGAGTGTCCGAAACGTAAAGCGCCTGTAACGGCCCCAGAAAAGGGCTTTATTTTCGGCATACAATTGCATACAACGTGCGCGACTCCCTTGCCAGACTGACAAAACACCGGCAAAGGGGCAGGAAAATCGGCCTTTACAGGCCAGCGCATTTGAACCCACCGTCAGGAGGCCCGCATGACCGTCACCGTCGGACACGACAGCGCCAAGACCCGCCAAACCCTTACCGCAGGCGGCAAGACCGTCAGCTACTATTCCATCCCTGCCGCGCAGGCCGCAGGCTTGGGCGACTTCGCGCGCCTTCCTGCCGCCCTCAAGGTGGTCTTGGAAAACATGCTGCGGTTCGAAGACGGCAAGACCGTCTCGCTCGATGACATCCGCGCCTTTGGCGACTGGGCCAAGCTCGGTGGCAAGAACCCCCGCGAAATCGCCTATCGCCCCGCCCGCGTGCTGATGCAGGATTTCACCGGCGTCCCCGCCGTGGTGGACCTTGCCGCCATGCGCGACGGCATCCTCGGGCTGAAAGGTTCGGCCGCCAAGATCAACCCGCTCGTCCCTGTCGATCTGGTGATCGACCACTCGGTGATGATCGACGAATTCGGCACCCCCCGCGCGTTCCAGGCCAACGTCGACCGCGAATACGAACGCAACATGGAACGCTACGTCTTCCTGAAATGGGGACAAAAAGCCTTTGATAACTTCCGCGTCGTGCCCCCCGGCACCGGCATCTGCCATCAGGTCAACCTCGAATACCTCGCCCAGACCGTCTGGACCGACCACGACCAGCACGGAAACGAGGTCGCCTATCCCGACACCCTCGTCGGCACCGACAGCCACACCACCATGGTCAACGGCCTCGCTGTCCTCGGCTGGGGCGTCGGCGGGATCGAGGCCGAAGCGGCGATGCTCGGCCAGCCGGTCTCTATGCTCATCCCCGAAGTCGTCGGCTTCAAGCTGACCGGCACGATGATGGAGGGCACCACCGCCACCGACCTCGTGCTGAAAGTCGTGCAGATGCTGCGCAAACACGGCGTGGTCAACAAATTCGTCGAATTCTACGGCGAAGGCCTTGACCATCTGCCGCTGGCCGACCGCGCCACCATCGCCAACATGGCCCCCGAATACGGCGCCACCTGCGGCTTCTTTCCGATCGACGATGAAACCATCCGCTACCTGCATATGACGGGCCGGGATGAGGCCCGCATCGCGTTGGTCGAAGCCTACGCCAAAGCCAACGGCATGTGGCGCGGCCCCGATTACGCGCCCATCTACACCTCTACCCTCGAACTCGACATGGGCAGCATCGTCCCCGCCATCTCGGGCCCGAAACGCCCGCAGGACTTCGTCGCGCTGACCGACGCCAAATCCGGCTTTGCCAAGGAAATGGAAGCCTCGTTCAAACGCCCCCTCGGCACCGAGGTGCAGGTCAAGGGCGAGGATTACAAACTCTCGTCCGGCAAGGTCGTGATCGCCTCGATCACCTCCTGCACCAACACCTCGAACCCCTATGTAATGATCGGCGCAGGCCTCGTCGCCCGCAAGGCGCGCGCCTTGGGGCTGAAATCCAAGCCTTGGGTCAAAACCTCGCTGGCACCCGGATCGCAGGTGGTCTCCGAATACCTCAACGCGGCCAACCTGCAAGAAGACCTCGACGCCGTGGGCTTCAACCTCGTCGGCTACGGCTGCACCACCTGCATCGGCAACTCTGGCCCCCTTCAGCCCGAAATCTCGGCCGCCATCGCAGAAGGCGATCTTGTGGCCACCGCGGTTCTGTCGGGCAATCGCAACTTCGAAGGCCGCATCTCGCCCGACGTGCGCGCCAACTACCTCGCCAGCCCTCCGCTGGTCGTCGCCTATGCGCTGGCAGGCGACATGAACATCGACCTGACCACCGAACCCCTCGGCATGGGCACCAACGGACCGGTCTTTCTGAAAGACATCTGGCCCACGAACAAGGAAATCGCCGACCTCGTCCACGCCACCGTGACGCGTGCAGCCTTCCAGAAGAAATACGCCGACGTATTCAAGGGCGATGAAAAGTGGCAAGCGGTGGAAATCACCGAGGCCGAAACCTACGATTGGCCCGCTTCGTCCACCTACATCCAGAACCCGCCCTACTTCCGCGGCATGGCGCAAACGCCGGGCACAATCAAAAACATCGAAAGCGCCCGCGTCCTCGCCCTGCTCGGCGACATGATCACAACCGACCACATCTCGCCCGCAGGCTCGTTCAAGGCCACCACTCCCGCAGGCAAATACCTGACCGAACGCCAAGTGCCGGTGTCCGAGTTCAACTCTTACGGCGCCCGTCGCGGCAACCACGAAGTCATGATGCGCGGCACCTTCGCCAATATCCGCATCAAGAACGAAATGCTCGACGGCGTCGAAGGCGGCTACACCAAAGGCCCCGATGGCGCGCAGACCTCGATCTTCGACGCCTCGATGGCCTATCAGGCGAATGGCACCCCCTTGGTGATCTTCGGCGGCATCGAATATGGCGCGGGCTCCAGCCGCGACTGGGCCGCCAAAGGCACGGCGCTGCTGGGCGTCAAAGCCGTCATCGCCGAGTCGTTCGAGCGTATCCACCGCTCCAACCTCGTCGGCATGGGCGTGATCCCCTTCGAATTCACCGGCGGCGACACCCGCAAATCCCTTGGCCTCAAGGGCGATGAAACCGTGTCGATCACGGGGCTGGAAGGCGACCTCAAGCCGCTTTCCATGATCCCCTGCACGATCACCTATGCCGATGGCACGTCAAAAACCATCCAGATCAAATGCCGCATCGATACCGAAATAGAGATCGAATACGTCGAACACGGCGGCGTGCTGCATTACGTACTGCGCGATCTCGCCAGCAGCTGATCGGGAAACCCATTGTTTCCAATAAAAAGGCCCGCTCCCGCGGGTCTTTTTGCTATGATGAACGGGTAAGGTGCGTCGGTCTGCCCGGCACGCAGCGGATATGGGACATGACACAGACGACACATCAGCGCACCGCTGCCCGGGCCAAAGCCTTGCCCGCCCTGCCATGGGGCGAAGCGTTCTTACTGCTCACAGTTCTGTTTTTGGCCCTCGCGGTCGCCTGACCGTCAGTTTCCGCCAGCCGCTGCCGCCATCGCCTTTGCCAGTTCAGGCACGAATCGCTGTTCGTAGTCCGACCCGACCAGTGGGCCGACGAAGCGGAACGCCACAGTGCCATCGCCATTCACGATAAAGGTTTCGGGCGGCGCGGTCACACCCCAGTCCACGACGGTGGTTCCTTTCGGATCGAACCCCACCCCCAGAAACGGGTTACCCTCGTCCGCCAGATAGGCCGCCGCCTTGTCGGCATCGTCGCGCATGTTTATACCCGCGACCCGCACGCCATCGGCCGCGAGTTTTTTCAGCACCGGATGTTCGGCACGGCAGGGCGGGCACCAGCTTGCCCAAAAGTTCACCACCGTCACCTTGCCGCTGCGCAACTCGGCATCCGTCAAAGCCGGAACGCCCTCAATTCCCGCCAAAGGCACCGACGGTGCCTCGCGCCCGATAAAGGTCGAAGGCAACTCCGTGGGATTGGCCCGGTACATGCCGGCATAAAACAACCCCGCCAAGGCGGCAAAGGCCACCGGCGGCACCACCATCAACCATTTAGCCATTTTGTTTCCCCTGCCGCGCTTCCAACTCGGTCAACGACCGCTTGACCCTTGCGCCCTGCCACAGCGTCAGCCCGACCACCGCAGCCAGCAGAAAAACGGTCGCCCCATAGGATGCCAGCACGGCGAAAGCGTATTTCCCCAACTCGGGCATCATGCCAGCCTTTCCCGTGCCAGCAGCGCCGACACGCGCCGCGCCCTTATTTCGGTCCGCGTCCGCATCAGAACAAGCGTCAGGAAAAGCAACACAAAGCCAGCGATGCACACGACCAGCGGTACCCAGAACACATCCGACACGTTCTCTTTCTTGTCCAGCGACAGCGACGCCCCCTGATGCAGTCCCTGATTCCAGAACAGCACGGCATACCTGCTCAGCCCCGCAAAGACCGAACCCACCAGACACAGCACCGCCGTCAGGTCCGCCGCCGTGTCGGGGTCTTCGACCGCCTGCCACAGCGCGATATAGCCCAGATAGAACAGCGCAAGGATCAGGAAACTTGTCAGACGCGGATCCCATGCCCACCACGTGCCCCACATCGGCTGGCCCCACAGCGCGCCCGTCACCAGCGCGATCACGGTAAAGGTCAGCCCCACCGGACCCGCCGCCTTGGCGGCGAGCGCGCTCACATGATGCCGCCGCACCAGCCAGATCAGGCTTGCAACCAGCATCATCCCCCAAGCATTGATCGCCATCATCGCGCTCGGCACGTGCAGGTAGATGATCTTGACCGTCGATCCCTGCCGGTAATCATCCGGCGTCAGGAAAAACCCCCAGACCAGCCCCACGGCCAGACACAGCGCCGACGCGCCCGCAATCCACGGCAACACGATGGCCGAGGTCTGCATGAATTTCTTCGGATTGGCATATTCCCAGATCGACATGGTCTTCGCTTACCCCGCAACCGTTCCGGCGACAACCTGACACCCCGCCGCAGTCACCGCAAATTGACCCGCAACGCCGCGGCACTGGCAAATGGCAACAGCGCCGCCGCCGCCAGCGTGATCCCCGCCAGCAGCGCCAGCGGCGTCGCCACAGCCAGACCCGCCGCGCCGCGCTTGACCACCTCGGCACCGAAGATCAGCGTCGGCACATAAAGCGGCAGCACAAGCAGCGAAAGCAGCAGCCCGCCCCGCTTGACCCCAACCGTCAGTGCCGCGCCAAAAGCCCCGATCACCGACAGCGCGGGCGTTCCCAGTGCCAGCGACACCACCAGCCAGCCGTAACCCGCCACCGGCAGGTTCAACAGCAAACCCAAGACCGGCGCCACCAGAACCAAAGGCACCCCCGTCACCAGCCAATGTGCCAGCGATTTCACCGCGACGACACCCTCAAGAGGCATCGGTGACGTCGCCAGCAAGTCCAGCGACCCGTCCTCGAAATCCAGCGCAAAGATCCGGTCCAGCGACAAAAGACAGGCCAGAAGCGCCCCCACCCACAAAATACCCGGCGCGATCACGCCCAAAACCCGCCCCTCTGGCCCAACGCCCAAGGGCACCAGAACCGCAAGCAGCAAAAAGAACGCCAGCCCAAGGCCAAAGCCCCCACCCGCCCGCACCGCCAGACGCATATCCCGCATCAACAACGCCAGCATGTATGCCCCACATTCACGCTGGCACAGCTATCGTGGGCGGGCGCCGCCTTCAGGCGAAGGGGGGCAGACAGCCCCCGTTTACGCGCGACCAAGGGCGCGCTCATCCGAAGGCCTCGTCGAACACACCTGTCCCCGCGCCCGCCTTGGCACGATAGGCTCCGACATCCAGCACCCCTGCCTCGCCAAGTCCAAGGTCGACATGCGTGGCGATCAAGGCCGCCCCGCCCGCTTCCAGATGCCCGCGCACCACGCCCGCGAACAGCGCGACCGATGCCGCATCCAGCGACACGGTCGGCTCGTCCAGCAGCCAGACCTGCCGCCCCGTCACCAAAAGCCGTGCCAACCCCAACCGCCGCTTCTGCCCCGCCGAAAGATGCGCCGCCCGCCGGTCGCGCAGGGCCATCAGGTCCATCGCCAGAAGGGCGGCACCGATCCCCTGCGTGCCATGCACATGCGCCCAGAACGCCAGGTTCTCGGCAACCGTCAGCACCGCCTTGATGCCGTCCGCATGGGCGGCATAGGCCAGCGCCTCGGGCGGCATCGAAATCTCGCCCGCAACGGCAGGCTGCAATCCGGCAATCGTTCGCAATAGGGTGGTCTTGCCAATGCCGTTCGGCCCGCGCAGAACCAGCGCCCGCCCTGCGGCCAAGTCGAATTCCACGCGCTCCAATACCGTCACGCCGCCCCGCGCCACCGCCAGATCGCGTACTGCCAGCATCACGGCGAAATTCCTTTCGAGGAATTCGCAAATCCTTCCGGATAATACTGCGCCCGCGCCGTCACACCGCATCCACCGGCAACAAAGCCGCTGCAACGCGCCGACCCTCGCCCAGCAGCACGTTGTAGGTCCGGCACGCTGCGGGCGAGGCCATCGCCTCGACCCCGATCCCGCCTGCCTCGAGCGCATCGATGAAGGCGCGGGGCGCATGGGCGATCTGCCTGCCTGTCCCGAGCAAAAGCACGTCGATCCGCCCCGCCAGCGTCAGCACCGTTGCGGTATCTTCCAGCCCGCCCCACAACCCGGCATCCCATGGCGTAATCAGGCAAGCCCCGCGCAACACATGGCCACCCACACGGAAAAAGCCGGGTCCATACCCCTCGACCGGCTGCGCCGTGCCATAACTGATTTCGGTCAGCCGCACGGCACCGTCCCCCTCAGGCATCGACATTGGCAAATTCGTCCGGCGTTCCGGTCTTCTTTGCCTTCTCGCTCCGGTCCAGCCCGATCATCAGCACGATGTTCTTGGCCACATAGACCGACGAATAGGTTCCGAACAACACGCCGATGAAAATCGCCAACGAAAAGCCCCGCAGCACATCGCCGCCAAACACCAGCATCGCGCCCACCGCGATCAGCGTTGTCACCGAGGTCATCAAGGTTCGCGCCAGCGTCTCGTTCACCGACAGGTTCATCACGTCCCGCAGGGGCATCTGTTTGTATTTTTGCAGGTTCTCTCGCAGCCGGTCGAACACTACGACCGTGTCGTTGATCGAATACCCCAGAATGGTCAGCAGCGCCGCCACGATGGTCAGGTCGAACTTTATCTGGAACAGCGCGAAAATGCCGATGGTGATCAGCACGTCATGCAGCAGCGCCAGCACGGCGCCCACGCCGAACTGCCATTCGAACCGCAACCACATGTAGCCCATGATGAACAGGCTCGTCACCACCAGCGACAGCACCGAGGTATAGACCAGTTCACCCGACACCTTTGGTCCAACCGTCTCGACGCTGGGGAATTTCATGGCGGGGTCGATTTTGGCCCGCAGCACGTCTTCCACCTGCGCCAGTTGTTCCGGCGTCACGGCCTGCGTCGCGTCCTGCGCTGCAAGCCGGATCATCGTGACATGCTGGTCATCGGTGAAATTCGGGTCGAACACCTCGGTGATCGAAATATCGCCCAACGGCAGCCCCTCGAGCGCGCTGCGATACTGCGCCACATCCACCGCGACGGTGGAGTCGGTCCGCAGCGTCGTGCCGCCCTTGAAGTCGATCCCGAAGTTCAGCCCCATCACCGCCCACAGCACCGCCGCCATGGCCGACAGGAACAACGACCCGCCAAAGGTGATCCACTGCCAGCGGAAAAAGTCGTAATTCGTATTGTCGGGTGCAAGCTTGAAACGCCATGCCATGATGAATTCTCCTTACACGACCAGCGTTTGCGGCTTGCGCCAGTTGTACCACCAGCTGACGATCAGCTTCGTCACATTGATGGCGGTAAAGACCGATGTGATGATCCCGATGGCCAGCGTCACGGCAAAGCCTCGGACCGGACCGGCCCCAAGGAAGAACAGAACCCCCGCCGTGATCAACGTGGTCACGTTGGCGTCGACGATGGCAGAAAGCGCCCGCTCGAAGCCCAGCTCGATCGCCCGCGCCGCTGTCTTGGCCCCTGCGCGCAGCTCGTCGCGGATGCGTTCATAGATCAGCACGTTGGCATCCACCGCCATGCCGATGGTCAGCACCAGACCGGCGATGCCGGGCAGCGTCAACGTGCCGCCGATCAGCGACATCACGCCAAAGATCAGCCCCATGTTGATGGCAAGCGCCACCACGGCAATGATCCCGAACAACCCGTAAGACGCAATCATCAGCAAGCTGACCGCACCCGCAGCCACAAGCGTGGCCACACGCCCGGCGTCGATGCTGTCCTGCCCCAGTTCCGGCCCGATGGTCCGCTCTTCCAGAAAGTTCATCGTCGCGGGCAAAGCGCCTGCCGACAGCAGCACCGCCAGCCGGTTCGCCTCTTCGACCGTAAAGTTGCCGGTGATGATCCCCGACCCGCCCGCGATGTGCGATTGGATCACGGGTGCCGAAATCACCTTGCCGTCCAGCACGATGGCAAAGGGCGACCCGATGTTCGCTGCCGTATAATCGCCGAACCGTCGCGCGCCGGACACGTCGAATTTGAAAGCCACCGCAGGCCGCCCGTTCTGGTCGAAATCGCCCTTGGCGTTCGTCAGGTCCTCGCCCGACACGACGGGCGCTTCCTCGATCACATACCAGACGTCCTTTTCATCCAGCGACGGCAGCGACAGGTTGCCCGTTCCGGGATTCTTGTCTTCGGAACTGCCACGCCGCACGACGGGGTTGAAGGTCAGCTTCGCGGTCGTCCCGATCAACTGCTTCAACTCGGTCGCCGACCCGATGCCGGGCACCTGAATCAGGATACGGTCCGTGCCTTGCCGCTGGATCGTCGGCTCGCGCGTGCCAGCCTGATCGACCCGCGTGCGGATGATCTCGAGCGACTGCTGCAAAGTGCGCTGGTCCGTCGCGGCCCGCTCGGCCTCTGACAGCGTCACGACCAGCGACGTACCGTCCGCCGTCACCTCGATATCGCTCGACCCCGCCCCCGACAGCGTCGTCACCGGCGAGGCCAGCGCCTTGACCGCCTCGACCGCCGCCGCCATGCCCTCGGGCTTGCTGATCTCGACCTTCAGCGTTCCCGCATCCGAAGGTTGCCTCCGGATGCTGCCCACTGCATCGCGCTTGTCGCGTAACGCCTCGCGCACGTCAGGCCACAAACCGTCCATCCGCGCCTTGTAGACATCCGCCACCTGCACCTCGGCCAGAAGATGCGCCCCGCCCCGCAGGTCCAGCCCCAGATTGACCAGCCCGTGCGGCAACCACGATGGCCATTCGTCCATCGCCGCCTGCTGTTCTGTCGTCACGAAGCCCGCCTTTGTCGCGGCATCCGCCGCATCGTTGCGCGCCTCGACCTTTGCATAGAACAGGTTCGGCATTGCCAGCACGATCCCGAGGGCGACGACTGCCCAAACCAGAACCTTTTTCCAAAGCGGGGTATACAGCATTTCGTCTTTCCGGTGCGCAGATCGGGTCAACACACCCGATGGCGGATAATCAGGCCGAAGCCGGCTCGGTTTTGTTCATCACCTGCGTGATGGTCTGGCGCACGACCTTGACCTTCACACCCTCGGCGATCTCGACCTCGACGATCCCGTCCTCGCCGACCTTCACCACTTTGCCGACGATCCCGCCCGCAGTCACGATCTGGTCGCCACGCCGCAGCGCCTCGACCATGGCGCGGTGTTCCTTGACCTTCTTTTGCTGCGGCCGGATGAGCAGGAAATACATGATCGCGAAGATCAGGACCAACGGCACGAAGGATGCAAAAGCCGAGCCTGCTCCGGCAGCGCCGGTGGCTTGGGCGAAAGCGGGGGTAGCGAACATGGGTCGTCCTCACTGTCTTTTGGCGACGGGAGCCCGCCGCGAATTGGCGCGCACCCTAGTGGCGGGCGCATGGGAAGGCAAGGCGCGCAGGATCACAGCCAAGGGAGCCGCAACGCCATTGCCGCGGCAGATATAGGCACCCTCGCGCCGCGCACCAGCCCCCGCGTCGCCATCCTTGACGGGCGGCCCGTGCTGCCCCTTCCCCTTTGCGGCCCGTTCGGGCATATCTCGCCCGATCCGCATCCGCAGGCCTTCCGCCATTCACAGGTGACCCATGCACGATATCCGCGCCATCCGCGAAAACCCCGCCGCCTTCGATGCGGCCCTCGCGCGCCGGAACCTGCCCGCCGCCTCGCCGGAAATCCTGCGTCTGGACGAATCCCGTCGCGCCAAGATACTCGCCGCCGAAACAGCGCAAGCCGACCAGAACCGTGCCTCAAAGGACGTCGGTGCCGCCAAGGCCCGTGGCGACGATGCCGAATTCGAACGCCTCCGCGCCCTCGTGGCCGAGAAAAAGGCCGAAATCGCACAACTCCAGACCGAAGCCGCCGAACAGGACGAAGCCCTGCGGACGCTTCTGCTGACCATCCCCAACCTGCCCCACGCCGATGCCCCCACAGGCCGCGACGAAGACGATAACGTCGAACTCCGCCGCTGGGGCAACCCGCGCATTTTCGACTTTGCCCCCGTTGAACATTTCGACATCGCCGGCGTCAAACCCGGCATGGATTTCGAGACCGCCGCCAAGCTATCGGGCAGCCGCTTCGTCGTCCTCAAGGGCGCGGTGATCCGCGTGCACCGCGCGCTGGCGCAATTCATGCTCGACACCCACATCACCGAACACGGCCTGACCGAGATGTGGACCCCCGTTCTCGTCAAGGACGAGGCGATGTATGGCACAAACCAACTCCCGAAATTCGCGGAAGACAGCTACCAGACCACCAACGGCTGGTGGCTTATCCCGACCTCTGAAGTGACCCTGACCAACACCGTCGCGGGCGACATTCTTGACGAAACCGCCCTTCCGATCCGCATGACCGCCCACACCCAGTGCTTCCGCTCCGAGGCCGGATCGTCGGGCAAAGACACCACCGGCATGTTGCGCCAGCATCAGTTCGAAAAGGTGGAAATGGTGTCTATCACCACGCCCGAAACCTCGATGGCGGAACATGACCGCATGACCCGCTGCGCCGAAGCCATTCTGGAAAAACTTGGCCTGCCCTATCGCACCATCGTTCTATGCACCGGCGACATGGGCTTTGGCGCGCAAAAGACCCACGATATGGAAGTCTGGCTTCCCGGTCAGAACCGCTACCGCGAAATCTCGTCCGTCTCGGTCTGCGGCGACTTTCAGGCCCGCCGCATGAACGCCCGTTTCCGTCCGGCATCGGGTGGCAAGCCGGAATTTGTGCACACCCTCAACGGCTCGGGCCTTGCCGTGGGCCGCTGCCTCATTGCGGTGCTGGAAAACGGCCAGCAGGCCGATGGCTCGGTCGACCTTCCCGCCGTGCTCCACCCCTATCTCGGCGGCAAGACCCGCATCGCCGCCGACGGGTCGCTCGCATGAGCGGCCCGAAGCAGCGCGCTATCGCGCTCCTTCTGGCCACCCTAGCCTTTGGCGCGGCACCCTTGCTGACACCGCCTTTCACGGGCTACGACCCTGCACAATTCCCGGTGGTCATCGCCCGCCCGTCGATTCAGCCCGCCGGCTATGCCTTCTCGATCTGGAGCGTGATCTACCTCTGGCTCATCGCCCATGCCGTCCTTGGCCTGTGGAAACACGCCGACGATCCGGTCTGGGACCGGCCGCGCCTGCCGCTGACAATCGGTATCGCCCTTGGCGCGGCATGGCTTTCGCTTGCCAACGCGGCCCCCATCACCGCCACCGTGGCGATCTGGATCATGGCCGCCTCGGCGCTGACCGCTTTCCTCCGCGCCACGACCGATGCCGACCGTTGGCTCGTCTCGGCCCCCGCTGCGATCTTTGCAGGCTGGCTCTCAGCCGCAGCGGCTGTCTCGACCGGAGTGGTCATCGCTGGCTACGGCCTTCTGACCGACACGGCCTCGGCCCTCGCCATGCTCGCCCTGATCCTCGCGCTTGCCATCACCGTCCAGACCCGCAAGCCCGCCATGCCGCTCTATAGCCTTACGGTGATCTGGGCGCTGTTCGGCGTGGTCGCTGTCAATTGGACGCCGAACCAGACAGTGGCCTATGCCGCCATCGCAGGCATTGCAGCAATGGCCGCGACCATCATCCGCAGCCGGGCCTGACCCTATTCCGGGCAAGCCTAGAACTGCCGGATCGATTTCACCTTTGCAAAAAATACTCCGGGGGGGTGCGGGGGGCTGGCCCCCCGCCCTATCCGCCGCACGACTGGATTGCTTGCGCGAGGCAGCCTCAGTCCTTGTTCTTCCACCCGCCCTCGGTGTGCTTGCGCAACCGGCTCGGCGTGTGGAATTTCTTGTCCTTGAACGGGTTCTTGGCCGACTGACTGCGGAACATGATCCGGATCGGCGTGCCCGGCATTTCGAAATGGTCGCGCAACCCGTTGACCAGATAGCGCTTGTAGCTGTCGGGCATTTCGTCGGGACGCGAACACATGATCACAAATCCCGGTGGCCGCGCCTTTACCTGCGTCATGTAGCGCAGCTTGATGCGGTGCCCGCCCGGTGCCGGCGGCGGGTGCGCCTCGGTCATCGCCCCCAGCCATGTGTTCAACCGCGCCGTGGTGATGCGCTTGTTCCAGATGTCATGTGCACGGCGGATTGCATCGTGCAAGCGGTCCAGCCCCCGCCCCGTCTTTGCCGACACCGTAATCAAGGGCGCTCCGCGCAACTGCGGCAGCAGCCGCTCGAACATTTCCTTCAGTTCGGCCAGCTTTTCCTGCTTCTCGCCTTCAAGATCCCATTTGTTGACCGCAACGACCACGGCCCTGCCCTCGGTCTCGGCATAATCCGCGATCCGAAGGTCTTGCACCTCGAAGGGAATCTCCACATCGAGCAGAACCACCACGACCTCGGCAAAGCGTACGGCCCGCAGACCGTCGGCCACGGAAAGCTTTTCCAGCTTTTCCGTAACCCTTGCCTTCTTGCGCATCCCGGCCGTATCGAAAATCCGGATCGGCGTGCCGAACCAGTCCGACCGGACCGAAATCGCATCCCGCGTGATGCCCGGCTCGGGGCCAGTCAGCAAACGGTCCTCGCCGATGATCTTGTTGATCAGTGTCGATTTTCCGGCATTGGGTCGCCCGATCACCGCAATCTGCAACGGCTTCTTCGCGGTGGGCCGGTGCGCAGTCTCGTCGATCTCGTCCTCGCCCAACTCCTCGGGCAGATCGACTTCGACCTCGGGCGCGTTCATCGCCTCGCGCTCGGCAAATTCATCGACCAGCGGGCGCAGCAGACGGTACAGATCGTCCATCCCCTCGCCATGCTCGGCCGACATACGCACCGGCTCGCCCAGACCAAGGCTCCACGCCTCGAGCGCGCCATTGTCGCCCGCAGCGCCTTCGGCCTTGTTGACACCCAGAATCACCCGAGCCGATTTCTTGCGCAGGATATCGGCGAACACCTCGTCCGTCGGCGTCACCCCGATACGTCCGTCGATCACGAACAAGCAGATATCCGCCATTTCGACCGCCCGCTCGGTCAGCCGCCGCATCCTGCCCTGCAGGCTATCGTCGGTAATCTCTTCCAGACCCGCCGTATCGATCACGGTGAACCGAAGGTCGAACAAACGCGCGTCGCCCTCGCGCAGATCGCGCGTCACGCCGGGCTGGTCATCGACCAACGCAAGCTTGCGGCCAACCAGACGGTTGAACAGCGTGGACTTGCCCACATTGGGTCGCCCGACAATGGCGAGGGTAAAGCTCATCTTCCGCGTCCTACGTTCAGCAAGCCGCCCGCATACACGCCACAGCCGTCAACGGAAAGCGTGAAGTTGCCCTTTGGCGCTGACGACGTAAAGCACGCCCCCCGCCAGCGCCGGAGCCGATGCCGCACCACCCGGAATTTCGGCCCCGCCGACCAACGTGCCATCGACCGGATCGAACATCCGCAACTGCCCGTCGCCACCCGCCACGACCAGCCGCCCACCCGCCAGAACCGGCCCGAACAGCGGCACGATCGCCTTGCGCTTCTTGGCTTTGGCCTTCAGGAAATAAGGCATCTCGACCGACCAGATTTCCGCACCTGTGGCCGCGTCAAGCCGCACAAGACGGTTCTCGTCGTTCACCACAAAGACCGACCCGCCCGCCAGAAGCGGCGGGTTCAGCGCGCCTTCGTTCGCTGTCCAGACGCGCTCGCCGCTTGACGTGTCCAGCGCTGCCGTCCGCCCCGACGCGGTGCCAAGATAGGTCCGCTCGCCCGACATCACCGCGTCGCCGGTGATGTCGGTGACACCCGCATAGGCGCGACCGACGCGCTGCCCAGTGACCGGGGCCTGCCAGACCTGCACGCCGCTTTTCTTCAGCGCAGCCGTCAGACCGCCACTGGCGAATGGAAACAACACAAGCGTCTCGCCCACCGACGGGCCCGCCGCGCCCACCATCCCCGTGATCCCCACGGGCCCCGCAACGGTCCACATCACACGCCCCGTGTCGGCCTTGATCGCCCAGCCCGACCCGTCGCGCCCGACGGCATAGACCACACCACCCTCGACCGCAGGCGCACCCGTCACCGGACTGTCGAGCCTTTGGCGCCACACAATCGCGCCGTCTTCGGCCCGCAGCGCCACCAATTCGCCATATCCGGTCGCCGCATAAAGCACGCCATCCGCCACAGCGATGCCGCCGCCGGAAATTCCACCGTCCCGATCGAAGCGGGCGGTCAGATCGGCAGACCACAGCGCCGCACCCTGCACGCTGGTCGCCTGAACGCGGGCCTCAGAATCCATGGTGAACACGCGTCCGCTTTCGACCACGGGTGATGCCGACACACGGTTCTTGCGGCTGTCGCCCTGCCCGATGGCCACGCTCCACACAAGCTGTGGTGCCGCAGACAACACCCCGTTCGGTCCGGCATGGCGCGACGACCCGCCGCGATGCGTCCAGTCGGCATTGGCCACCGCGGCGGGCAGCGACAGCGGCACCGCGCGATTCACCACGGCATCCGGCGCTGCGGCCGTAGCACCGGCACCTTCGGCACCGTTCAACGCTGCAAGATCGGTCCGCACCGATAAACGCTCTCCCGGCAGGATCAACTCCCGCTCGCAGCCGGCCAAAGCCGCCACCAGCGCCAGCCCCGAGATCGCTCCGATAAACCTATGCTTCACGCCACGGCCCCCGTTTGAATGCCCCGCCTTGCCGCTCCGGCATGGCATCAGCCCGCGTCGTCAACCTGAACCGACGGCTGCGCGGCAGTGGCAGGTTGCACTTCTCCGCCCAAGGCGACGATGACCTGCTCGGCCCGCGACCGCAAGCCTGCGGGCGATTCCTGATCCTGCATCAGCGCCTGCAACGCTGCCAGCGCCGCATCGGTCTTCTTTTCCTCAACCAGCAGATAGGCCATCTGCTCGAGAGCCAGCGTCCGGAACGGATGCCCCGCGGCGGCGATCGGGTCCAATGCAGCGCGCCGGTCTGCCACGGTGGCCTCGCTGCCCAGCACGATGACGCGCCGCAGCACGGCCAGATCACGGTAGCTTTGCGGCTGGCTTTCATCCGCTGCCAGCGCGGCCAGCGCATCCAGCGTCGCCTTGCGGTCGGTATCGGGGTCTGAAGCAAGCAAAAGCTGCAAGATTGCCTTCTGGTCCCCATCTGCCGCAATCGCACCCAGCGCGGTGCGCCGTTCTTCGACCCCGCCCTGATCGAGCGCGTCCAGAACCGAGTCGCCGAAGGCTTCAGCCCGCGTTAGCGTGGCGGCCTTGCGCCATTCGTTGAAGGCGGCACCCCCGACGATGAAGACGACGATCATCACCCCGATCCAGCCATATTTGCGGAACATCGCAAAAAGCTTATCGCGGCGGACCTCGTCGGTCACCTCGTCGATGAAACTGTCGGAATTGCTCACGGGCCTCTCCAGTCCTTTTGCTCCGTCTTACACGCAAGCAGGTTTCCTTGCCAAGCCCGCACCGACCATCGCCGCCCCTGCCAAGCGGCGCTTGGACCTTTGGCCAACACAAATCCGTCAAACTTTCACCATTTCCACCGTATAATCTTTCGTCATGCGAGTGTGAGAAGGTGTGCTATGTTGGAATTCCTGATCTGGCCGTTGCTGTTTGCCGGCATCGGAACCTACAATGTGCTGGGCAGCCTTGACGACGGGCAAACCACGACCGACCCCGTCGCTTCGCCCGATGACAATTACACGCCCACGCTGGACACCTCGGGTTTCAAAAGCGAAACGGGCTCGCCCGACTCCGAAGCACTTTACGACCGGACCGATTACACCGATGTGGTGCACCGTGGCGATGGTGACGACAGCCTGCACGCCGCACCTGACGCCACCGATACCGCTTGGATATTGAACCAAGGCGATGACACCCTGACAGGATCGGGCGGCGACGACTGGGCCGAAGGCGGCGCGGGGCGCGACAGCCTCGGCATGGGCGATGGCGACGATTTCGCCTTTGGCGGTGCCGGAGCAGACCGGCTTGATGGCGCGGATGGCGACGACTTCCTCCACGGCGGTCTTGACCGCGACCACCTTTACGGTGGCACCGGCGCCGACAGCCTCCATGGCGGCGCTGACAACGACCTGATCGACGGCGGCACCGGCGGTGACGCGCTCTATGGCGGCAGCGGTGCAGACAGCATGCGCGGCGATGAAGGCAATGATCTTGGCTATGGCGGAACCGGCAATGACACGATGTCGGGCGACGTGGGCAATGACAGTCTAGCCGGAGACGACGGCGATGACGTGATCGCCGGCGGCGTGGGCAACGACAGCTTGCTTGGCGGCAAGGGCCGCGACAGCCTGTCCGGCGACGATGGCAACGATGTGGTCAGCGGTCTTGACGATGACGACACCCTGTCGGGCGGCCTTGGCAACGACAGCCTCTTCGGCGGCAACGCCGACGACCTGCTCGACGGCGGCGCCGGCAACGACGCGCTCGGCGGCGGCTTGGGCGATGATACGATTGACGGGGCCGATGGCAACGACGTCATGACCGGCGATGGCGGCTTCGATTCGCTCTCGGGCGGCAGCGGCAACGACAGCCTGTCGGGCGGCGACGAAAACGATACGCTTCTTGGCGGCATGGGCAACGACACATTGCATGGCGACGAAGGCGATGATTACCTTTCAGGCTATGAGCACGGCGCGACGAACGCGACCGGAGCAACCACGGCCGATGGCAAAGACGCACTCTTTGGCGGCGCAGGCAATGACACGCTGGTCGCAGGCGAAGGTGACAGCGTCACGGGCGGCGACGGCAACGACCTGTTCCTGTTGCATGACGATCATGCCGTCACGGGCGCGACAACCATCGAGGATTTCACGGCGGGCGACATTATCCGCGTCGAATGGCAGGGCAGCACTGCCCCCGTTCTGTCGATCGTTCCGGTCCCGTCAACGACATTCAGCGAAATCCGATTGGACGGGGTATCCTTCTGCACCGTCAAGGGCAGCGCCAGCCTGACGCTCGGCGACATCCAACTCGTCAAGGTCACCTAAACAAGGCTGGCGCGGATCACTCCGCCGCCAGCGTCTCCTCGTCTTCCTCGGCAGACTGGCGCGCCCACATGGCCGAGTAGCGCCCTGCGTTCGACAAAAGTTCGTCATGTGTTCCGCGCTCGACGATCACGCCCGCTTCCAGCACGACGATCTGGTCGGCATCGGCAATGGTCGAAAGCCGGTGCGCGATGGTGATGACCGTCCGCCCCTGACCCATCTCGCGCAGACTGTCCTGAATGTCGCGCTCGGTCTGGGTATCGAGCGCACTCGTCGCCTCGTCCAATATCAGGATCGGCGGGTTCTTCAGCAAGGTCCGCGCAATGCCGACCCGCTGCTTTTCGCCACCCGACAACTTCAGCCCGCGCTCGCCCACCTTGGTCTCGTAGCCTTCCGGCAGCGACACGATGAAATCGTGGATCTTCGCCGCACGTGCCGCAGCCTCGATCTCGGTCTGGCTTGCCCCGTCCCGCCCGTAGGCGATGTTGTAGCGCACCGTGTCGTTGAACAGCACCGTGTCTTGCGGCACGACCCCGATCTGCGCGTGCAGGCTCGTCTGTGTCACATCGCGGATATCCTGCCCGTCAATCCGGATCGCCCCGCCCGTGATGTCGTAGAACCGGAACAACAGCCGCCCGATCGTCGACTTGCCCGAGCCGCTTGGGCCGACCAAGGCCACGCGCTGCCCGGCAGCCACCGAAAGCGAGATGCCCTTCAGGATCGGCCGCGCCTCTTCATATGCGAAATGGACAGCGTCGAATTCGACAGCGCCGCCACGCACCGCCAAGGGCTTGGCATCGGGCGCATCGACCACCTCGGCAGGCTGCGACAGCAGGCCGAACATCTCGCCCATATCCACCAGCGCCTGCCGGATTTCACGATAGACGGTGCCAAGGAACCCAAGCGGCAGGGTGATCTGGATCATGTAGGCGTTTACCATGACGAAATCGCCCACCGTCAACTGCTTGGCCTGTACCCCCATCGCCGCCATCACCATCACGATCACCAACCCTGTGGTAATCAGAAAGGCCTGCCCCGCGTTCAGGAACGACAGCGACTGACCGGTTTTCACCGCCGCCGTCTCGTAACGTTCCATCGCGTAATCGTACCGCGCGGCTTCGCGCTTTTCGGCGTTGAAATACTTGACCGTCTCGTAGTTCAGCAGCGAGTCGATGGCCTTTTGGTTCGCGTCTGTGTCCTGATCGTTCATCTCGCGGCGGATCTTTACCCGCCACTCGGTCACACGGAATGTGAACACCACGTAGATTGTGATCACCACGATCACCACGGCCGCATATTGCCAGCCGAACACCACGGCAAAGATCGCCGCCACCATCGCCAGTTCCAAAATCAGCGGGCCGATGGAAAAGATCATGAAACGCAGCAGGAAATCGACGCCCTTGACCCCCCGCTCGATAATCCGGCTCAACCCGCCGGTCTTGCGCGTGATGTGATAGCGCATCGACAGTGCGTGAATATGCTCGAAGGTTTCCAGCGCCAGCTTGCGCAGCGCCCGCTGCCCGACACGGACGAAGATCGCGTCGCGCAATTCCTGAAAGGCTGTGTTGCCCAGCCGCGCCAGACCGTAAGCCACGGTCAGCCCGACTGCGGTAAACCCGATCAACGCCGCCCCCGTCGGCTTGTCGCCCGCCAAGGCATCGACCGCCTCTTTGTACAGGAACGGCGTCGAGACCGAGATCACCTTGGCCACGACCAACATGAACAGCGACAGCGCTACCCGCCGCTTTACCCAGCCTTCGCCTTTGGGCCACAGATAGGGCAGCACCCTGCGGATGGTCTGCAATCCGTTGGCGGGTTTTTCTGTCGTCGTGATGGTCATGCGGCGCATAGGCGGGGCTCCTCTTGCGCCCTACCTATGCCTTTGCACCTCGGTTGACCAGTGCGCCAAAGGCACACAGGCCTGTGCGGCGGGGCACCCGGCCCCGTCGCCAGCACAACCTGCCTAGGGCTTGGGAATGGTGAAAACCTGCCCCGGATAGATCAGGTCGGGGTCTTTGATTTGCGCCTTGTTGGCCTCGAACACCTGCACATACATCACCCCTTCGCCCAGCGCATCACGTGCAATGGCCCAAAGCGTAAAGCCCGGCTGCACCGTAATCGACACCGGCCCCGCATCTGCCGCAGGGGCCGCACCATCGCCAGCAGCAGCCTCGCCCGCGTTCGCAGCCGAAGCGGTCTGGTCAGCACCAGCGGTCGCGTCGCTTGGCGCTGCAGCATCGCCTTGCACGGCGGCAGGGGCCACCGCGGCGGCGGCGGCAGCCAAGGCCTCGACCGTCTCGCGCTTGAATGGCGTCTCGAAGCGGCTTGTCACCTTGCCTGCCCCGTCCAACTGGTCGACCCGCAATCTGTAGATGCCCGGTTCGATTCCGGTCAGCGTCAGACTCCAGTCGCCGCCTTCGGCCACGACCCCGTCGCCAACCTGCCGGTTGTCGAGATAGACCCGCACCACCGAACCGCCCAAGCCACGCCCAGCCAGTTGCACATCGCCCTCGGGCGAATAGCTGATGCTGTCGACCGTCACGTTCGACGCCATGTCGGGCAGGGCCCCGGCCGATTGCAAGACCTTGGCACCCTCCTCCGTCACAAGCAGCGCTGCCGGAGCGACCGGCTGGGCGGGCTGGACCGACGCCGCCGCGTCACCCTGTGCAGCGCCCGTTCCGGCATCTGTCGTGGCATCTGCAACCGCTTCGGCAGGAGGGGCGGGCGCCAGCGTCGGCGCAATCGCCACCGTCTGGGTCGACCGGATTTCCGTGCCATCCGGAAGGACCATCACCATCCCCAGCATCCGCGCGGCCTCGCTCGGGGCAAGGTTGAACATCGCCACGAACTTGCCCGCGCCATCCGCCGGAACCGACACGATCTCTTCGCCATTGACGCGCAGCGAAATTGTCGCCGCTGGCGCACCGCTTCCCGCCACGAGCGCCGCCCCGTCCCGCTCGACGCGCACAAGGTCGAAGACTGGCGGTGCGATCACCGCAGGCGCAGCCTCGGGCACAGTCGCTTCGGGCGCTGGCGCTGATGCCTCGGCGGCGGGTGCTTCGGTCGCCTTGTCTTCGACCGGCGGCGCGGCGGCGGCTGCCTCGGGTGCGGCGGCAGGCTCAACGGCAGGCTCTGCTGTCGGTTCAGCCGCAGGTTCCGCAGCAGGTTCTGCTGCCGGTTCCGCCGCAGGTGCGGCGGCAGCTTCCACCACCGGCTCGGTCACTGCCACAGCCTCGGGCACAGAGGCCATCGGACGCACCGTCCATGCTCCGAACAACAGCACTGCGATTATAGCAGCCACAGCTGCCACCACACCGCCCCGCGCACCCACCGACATTTCAGACCAAGCCGCCATAGAACCATCCCCAAGCATCGGGCCCTGTATCCGGGCCCTTCTTTTCTTTGCCATCAAATCCCGATAGCACAAGGAAAGACAATCCCCGCCAAGGAAACCTGTGCTTATGCCCACGCTTCGCTCCGTCTGTGTCTTCTGCGGCTCACGTTCCGGCACCGACCCCGCCTATGCTGCCCATGCCCGCGCGCTCGGGCAGGCAATCGCACAGAACGGCTGGCGTCTGGTCTATGGCGCAGGCGATGTCGGCCTGATGGGCGAGGTGGCGCGCGCCGCCATCACCGCAGGGGCGGCCACCATGGGCGTGATCCCGACGCATCTGCTCAACCGCGAACAGGGCAAACGCGACCTGTCGCAACTCGTCATCACCGAAGACATGCACGAGCGTAAAAAGGTCATGTTCATGAACTCGGACGCCATCGTCGTCCTGCCCGGTGGCGCAGGTTCGCTCGACGAATTCTTCGAAGTGCTGACATGGCGTCAGATCGGCCTTCACACCAAGCCGATCTTCTTGCTGAACACAAACGGCTACTGGAACCCGCTTCTTGCGCTGTCCGATCACGTGATTGCCCAAGGATTCGCCGAAACCACGATGCGTGGCTTCTACAGCGCGGTTCCCGATACGGACTCTCTTGTTGCGGCACTGCGCGCCGCCCTGTCCTGACGCCAGCTTTCCGCGCTAAAGGCCGCCAGCCCCGCCCAGATCATGCCGAAGGCCACCTTGTGCCAAAACGTGAACGGCTCTCCGAACAGCACGACGGCCGAAAACATCTGCAAGGTCGGGTTCAGATATTGGGTCAAGCCCAGCGTCGAAAGCCGCACCCGCTGCGCACCCCATGAAAACAGGATCAGCGGCCCGCCGGTGATAAGACCCGTCACAGGCAACAGCCAGCTCGTCGTCCCGTCCCGCCCGAAGGCCCCGCCCGCTGCGGTGCCGAAATGCTGCCAAAGCAGCCAACCCGCGGCAAAGGGCGCGATCAGCATCACCTCGGCGGTGACCGAAACGACGGCGGGTGCATCCAAGCGCTTTTTCAACAGCATATAGGGCGCAAAGGTAAAGGCCAGCGCCAGCGCCACCCAAGGCGCGACCCCCAGACCCCATGTCAGAACACCCACCGCAGCCGCCGCCAAAGCCACCGCCAAGCCCTGCCCCGCGCTCAGTCGCTCGCCCAGCACGACGACGCCCAGCACCACGGCAACCAGCGGAAAGATGTAGTAACCAAGGCTCGCCTCGATGGCATAACCGCCCTTTACCGCCCAGATGAACAATCCCCAGTTCACCGAAACAATCGCCGCCGCAAGCCAGACCCGCCGCCGCTGCGGCCCCGAAACCAGCGCAGGCACCGCCGCGAACCGCCCCTGCACCGCCAGCAAGACGCCAAAGAACAGCAGCGTCCACAGCGTCCGGTGCGCCAGCATCTCCAGCGGCGGCACCGTCACCAGACGGTAATAGACAGGCGCCAGCCCCCAGACGACGCAGGCGCAGATGATTGCCGCAATCCCCTGCCCCGCCTTGCCCATTCCCATGCCCTGCTCCTGCCACGCCTGCCGTGGTCAGCGCCTCTCTGCCCCGCCATTAGGCGGATGGAAAGCCCCGGCCCCGCGCAGCGATATGTCCAGCCAGATGATCCGCATCATGCCAGACACCCCAGATGAAAGGGGAAGCCCGCCGCGTCAGCCATGGCAGGCCGATGAAGTAAAGCCCCGGCACCGCACTCACCCCGCCCTCGTGCTGCGGACGGCCCTTGGCGTCGTAATGTCCGACCGGCAGCCAGCTGTAATCGTTTGCAAAACCAGTGGCCCAGATGATCGACGAAATACCCGCCGCCTTCAGGTCCAACGCGCGCAGCGGATGGGTCAGGCAGTCGGGATCGGGCGGAAAGATCCGTGCCCCGGGTTCCTCGGGCAAGTCCAGCCCATGTGTTGCGATGTAGGCATCCGCCCCGTCCAGCACCCCAAGGTAATGCGCGTCCCCTCCCGCAATGTTGCGCGCCAAATCGCCCGCGACCTGCATCACGCCGTCGGGCGACACCACACCTGCGCGCCCCATAAGCGTCATGCCCCGCGCTGCGAATTCGCGGAAATCCACGGTGCGCCCGCCATGCGCCCCGCTTACGGCGATGGTGATATGCTCCATTCCAGGCGCGACGGTGCGGGCGTCCCATTCACCCAGAACGCCCAGCCACCACACGAAATCCTTGCCGCGATAGCGGATCGGCGGTCGCCCATGCGGGCCGACCGAAAGATAGACCCTGCGCCCCGACCGCAGCAATTCATCCGCGATCTGCGACCCCGAAGCGCCCGACCCGACAACCATCACCGCGCCCTCGGGCAGTTGCGCGGGGTTGCGGTAGCCCGTGGAGTGCATCTGCACGATGCCCATATCCGCTGCCACCGGCGCTGGCAGAACGTCGGGGATCAAGGGCTTGTGGAACGGCCCGGTGGCTGCCACCAGATTGCGGCAGGTCACCACCCCGTCCGAGGTTTCGACGCGGAACCCGTTCGCAGCCCGCTCGGCCCGCGTCACCTCGACCCCGCAGCGCAACGGGGCGGAAATCATTTTGGCATAGGCCTCGAAATAGGCCGCGATCCGCTCTTTGGGTGCAAAGCTGAACGGGTCGAGGTCGTCGAATTCCAGATTGGGAAAGCGGTCATGCCACGCAGGACCGTTCGCCACCAGCGAGTCCCAGCGCGCGCTGCGCCAGCGTTCCGCGATGCGGTGGCGTTCCAGCACCAGATGCGGCACGCCGCGGCGGCCCAGATGCTCGCTCATCGCGATTCCGGCCTGCCCGCCGCCCACCACCAGCGTGTCAATATCTTCGTCGGCCACGGCGCAACTCCTTGGTGGGTCTGAGGCGGGGTGGAAAGTCCCCGCACAGTCGGGCCAGCACTATCCAAAGCCCGCCGCCGGTCAAACAAGGAATTGCCGCAGCCCTGCTTAGGCCCGCCCGAAGGGGCCAGCCCGATCCAGAGTAATCATGACGGGCGGGCCTTCGCGCAGGATGGGTGCTGTGCACCAAGCATGCACACACCATGCACAGGGTTCGGCAAGGCAGGTGTGAAAGCACCGCCCCCGCTCGGGCGATGTCCGATCGCTCAGGCCGCCGTGGCAGGCCAGCGCCGCCGCAGCAAATCGACCAGATCGTTGCGCGAGAACGGCTTGGGCAGGCAGGCGTCGAACCCCGCCTCTAGATAACCCGTCACCTCTTGCGTCATGGCGTTGATCGTCACCGCCAGCGCCATCGGCATGGCCACACCGCGCCGGGTCGCTTCGGCCTTCATGCGGCGAAAGGCGGTGAGGCCGTCGAGATTGGGCATCTCGATATCCATGCACAGCAGATCATGCCCGCCCGGGGCCCAGCGATCCAGCGCCTCGATCCCGTCGGCTGCCAGCGTGACCTCGAACCCCAGACGCTCGAGGAAGGTACGCAGGATGGTGCAATTGATCTCGCTGTCGTCGGCGACAAGCGCCCGCAGTCCACCGAACTCGGCGGCTCCCGCCTGTCGCACGGGTGTTCCGGCACCGGCCTTGGTGGCTGCCACCGATACGGAAACGGGCGCGACACCCTGCAACGGCGCGCCCCGTTCCTGTTCTGTCCGACCGCGACCCACTGACGGGGAAGCGCCCTCGTCGCCCGCAACCGGCGCGGCCGGCACGACCGCCCTGCCCCGCAAACCGAACACACGTCCGAGCCGCCATGCCAAGCCAGCCGTCTCTGCCATCGCACCACACCCCCGAAACAGGGCCGGACCCAGCCGTCCCGCCTGCGTTCCTTACATAGGAACCACCACAACCTGACAACGCCCCGGATGTATCGAAAGCCAGCACGAAGGCCTGCACCCCATCCGAAAGACATCACACCCCACCCCGCCTGCCGTCCCGACGCCATGACCGATCGCCGCGGATGGTTCGTAAAGGAAAGCGGTGCCTGCAGGCCCCGACTTCGCAAACGGACGACCGATGACGCTGCGCTCTACCCTTCCAAGCTTGATCGGGCTGCTTGGCCTGATGATGCTCGCGACAGCGGGCGGGCTGGCTTGCCGGGCGACGCGAACACACCTTTCGCTTGTCTCGGCCAATGATGCGGAACAGGGGCGTGCCTCGTTATTCGCGCTTGTCGCAGCGTTGCACGCGCGCGACCTTGCTTCGGTCAGGGCCTTGGCAGCGGACGGCAACCGAGCGACCGCCGACACGCTGGCACCGACCGATGCGGAAGCCGCGCTGCAGGTGGCGATCGTCCATTTCGCAGACCGCCGCGCCCATCCCGACGAATCGGCAGCATTGGACGCCTTTGCCACCGCCCTTGCGCACCAGACCGCTGTTCATGCCTCATCGGCAAGCCAGCACGGTGGAAGAACCGCCCTGTCCGACTGGCACCGCCGCTTAACGCCGCAGTTCCGAAATCTGGAGGCCCTTGCAGACCGGCCCCAAGGTGCCGACCAATTGCCCGATCCGGTCTATCAGGCCATGGCCGACCTGCGCGAGACGCTGTCGCATGCGATGGCCACGCTTGTGCGCAACCGCATCCTGATCGAACTGCGCCTGCGCAGCGGCCCGCAAGACATCGCGCCGCCCGACTTTGCGACCGACCGGCGCAACGCCACCAGCGCCGAATCTGGCGCCGCCCGCGCCGCCGCCGCCGCGCTGCGCCATCTGGACCCTGCCACGGTCCGGCCCGTCCGGTTTGCCCTGTCGCAAATCGCAGCCAGTTATAGACCGGCCGAAGACGCCCTGTTCGGTGCCCTGCGGCCCCAAGGCCCCGATCCCGTCACCCTGACGCGATGGCGCGAGGCGTCGGACCTGACGCTTGACCGGCTTATGCAAGCCGAGGCAGGACTTTCCGCCACCGCAGCAGACCATTTGGCCATGCGCACCCGCCAAAGCCGCCTTGCCTTGGCCCTGTACTACGGGCTGGCGCTTTGCGCCGCCGCACTTGTCGCGGTGACCTCTCGCATCGTCATGGTCGGCATCGTGGCCCCCCTCGACCAGTTGCAGACCCGGCTCGACCGGCTGGCGAAGGACGATTTCTCGGACGCCCCGGTTTCTGCCCCTGTCGCCACCTTTCCCGAAATCGCAGCGATACAGGCCGCGCTTGACCGCTGCCGCGACGAAGGCCAGCGCCGCGCGAGGATGCAGGCCGAACTGGCCCGCCTTGCCGACCGTGTCGTGGCCACCAACCGCCAGATGACCGAAGACCTCGAAGCCGCAGCCCGCGTGCAGCGTGCACAGCTTCCCGCCGCGCCCAGCAGCTTTCCGTCGGGGATGTTCCACGCGTTTTTCCGCCCCTCGCGCGTGGTGGCGGGCGACACCTACGATTGCCTCGTCCTGCCCGACGGACGCAGCCGCGTGTTCCAGATCGACGTGTCGGGCCATGGCGCGCCGGCAGCCCTTGTCTCTATCGCCTCGCATATCGCGCTGAAACAGGCGTTCCTGTCGGCCCCTCCTGCCGAACCGATGGCCGAGATCATCGCCCGCATCAACCGCGACTGGGCCGACGATCTGCCGTATTTCACCCTGCTTGCCGTCGAGATCGACCCCGCGCGCGCGGTGGCGCATGTCGTGCAATGCGGACATCCGGCGCTGATCCGCCTGCCCGCGACCGGCGGGGTAGAACCGCTGGGTCAGGGGGGATTGCCCATCGGCGTCTTGCCCGGGGCGGATTTTTCCACGCTCACCTGCCCCTTCCGCACCGGCGACCGTCTGGTCCTTGCCACCGATGGCGTGACCGAAACCGCCGATCCAGACGCGCGGATGTTCGGCGATGACCGGTTCCGCGACCTTCTCACCTTCCGCCCGCAAGAACCGGTGCAGCGCCTGTTCGATCGCATCGAACGCGCCCTGTGGGACTGGCGCGGCTCGGAAATCCTCGAAGACGACATAACCATCCTGGTCCTGGAGGCCGCTTGACCCATGAATTACGAAACCCGCACCGACCAAGGCATCACCCTTCTCGTTCCCGACGTGACGCGGCTTGACGCCAGCACCGCCAACGCCTTGCGCGAAGCCCTGATCGGGCAACTTGGTACGGGTGCCGAAAAACTCGTCCTCGATCTGTCGGGTGTCAGCTTTCTCGACAGCTCCGCCCTCGGCGCGCTGATAGCCGCCGCCAAGCGTGTCGGTCCTTCGGGACATTTCGGCGTTGCCGGAACCCAGCCCGCCGTCGCCCGCCTCTTCGCCCTGACCCATATGGACCGCGTCTTCACGCTTTACCCCAGCACGGCCGAGGCAATCGCCCGGCTCTCCGCATAAGGTCTGTCTTTCATGTTGCACAGTTTCACCATGCCCCGCGACCTCGCCGCCATCAGTCCGCTGGCACAATCGGTCACCGCCCTGATGACGACCGGCTACGATCAGGACGCCCGTGACGCCGTCGATCTTGCCTTGGTCGAGGCGCTATCGAACGCGGTCAAGCACGGCACGCAGGAAAGCGCCAAGCTGGTTGGCGTCGACGTGACGCTTTCGGACACCGAAATCGTGCTGGAAATCATCGACAGCTCGCCCCCGATGCCGCTGTTCCTGTTGGAAGACATCAACCCCGACGCGCTCGAAGTCGATGAAAACGACTTGCAGAACGTGCCCGAATCGGGTCGCGGGCTTGCCCTGATCGTGATGATGATGGACGAGGTCACCTTCCACCACATCGGCAACCAGACCCGCCTGCGCCTGATGCGCCGCCGCTGACACCGGCAGGGGCGGCGCCTTCGCGCACCGCTGGCGCGGGTGCGCCCCCTCTCCCCGCGGGGGAGAGGGCCGGGGTGAGGGGCACGGGCCACCCGCCGACCGATCGGCAGGATAGCAAAAGCCGGGAACCCCGCCGCGTTTCGCGCCTTAGCGTCGTACGCAGCGCGGGGGTTTGCATGTCCGACATCACCGAAACCGAACGCCGCGCGCTTGCCGAAGCTATCGACCGCGCGCTGTCCGCCCAGCGCGACAGCGGCAAATCCGGCATCGCCGCAACCGTTCTGATGGGGGAACGCATCCTCTCGACAGGCGAAAACGAGGTGCATCTGCAATACGATCCAACCCGCCACGCCGAAATGGTCGCCATCGGCCGCGCGGGCCAAAGGCTCGGCTCGCCCGACCTTGCGGGCTGCACGCTGATCTCGACCCTGCAACCCTGCGAGATGTGCCTCGCCGCCCTGCGCTTCGCCGGAATCTGCCGCGTGGTCTTTGCGGCCACCCAAGACCGTGTCGCGGCAAAGTATTTCGTCTTTCCGGGGCTGGACCTGTCGGCCTTTCACGCGGCCAGCCCCACCCCATTCGAAACCGTCGGCGGCATCTTCGAAGACCGCGTGCTGCCGCTTTATCGCGACGGTGATGCCTGATCCGGCGCAACCGCAGGCCACTCGCATCTTGCCGCGCCGCCGCGTTTCGGGCATGACCAAGGAAACATCGAAAGGCTTGATCCATGGACTACGCGAAATCCGGGGCTGCCAAAGCCACCAAGAACCGTCCGCCCCATGCCGAACACAACGCCAAGGGCACCTCGAAAAACCCCTTTGGCCAGCAACCGCCGAAAGCCGAGCTTATCGCCCGCATGAAGGCCGCTGCCGAAGCCAAGAAGAAAAAATCCGACTGACGCGATTACCGCTGTCACGTCCCTGCACCCTTTCGTGAGTTTTCCGCCCACGGCCTGCCCCCGCCCTTTCCACCTGCGCGTGCCGCCTGTATGATATGGCACGCAACCGGACCACACAGGTCCGGCGCGGGCAGCAAAAATCAGGCAGACCGCCTTGCGACGGGGCGGCATAAAGCGTGGGGCCAACCCGCGCGCAACGGGGGCAAAGATGACGGCACGGGCATCCATCACGGTCGCAGGCACCACAACGGCGCGTCGGGGTCTGGGCATCCTTGCCCTGCTCGGCCTTTGTGCCTGCGTCGACGGCGCATCCCCGTTCAAGGGTGGCTCTGCATCGGGCGACGCGCCCGCCGTGCGACCGTCCAGCGTGAAGCTCGTGGACCGCGACGTCGAAGCCCCCGAAGTGTTTCAGATCACCGATCAGGCGCTTTGGGACGGTCGACCGTCGCTCGGCGGTGTCTGGATCGCCTCGCCCGATGCGACCGATCCGGAACGCGTGATCTTGCGCAATCCGGCCAATGGCAAATTCGTCATCGGCGCGCTTTTCCGGCGCGAGGCGTTCAATCCGGGTCCCAAACTGCAACTTTCTTCCGATGCTGCCGAAGCGCTCGGCCTTCTGGCAGGCGCTCCGGCCCAGATCAGCGTTACCGCCCTGCGGCGCGAAGAGGCTCCGGCGGAAGTCGACGCGACAAAGCCGATCCTCGACGCCAACGAAGGCATCGAAACCACGGCCTTGACGGCAACCGCTGCCGCCGCCATCGACAGCGCCGCCCCCGAAAAAACCGCCGCAGCGCCCCCTGCCAAGACCGCCGCGTCGGGCACGGCGCCTGCCGCTGCAAAACCCGCCGCCGCCACGGTGCCCAAACCCGGCCCTGCCATTCCGGTCGTTTCGGGCAAACAGGGCGGAACGTTGCAAATCGGCATATTCTCGGTCGAAGACAACGCCAACCGCGCGGCAGCCACGCTGAAAAAGGCCGGTCTCGAAGCTGCGGTCCGCAAGGAAGCCACGCAGGGCAAGACCTGGTGGTCGGTCACGGCCAAAGGCGCAGGCGACCGCGCCGCCTTCCTTGCCAAGGTCAAGGGCCTTGGCTTCAAAGACGCCTATTTCCTCAAGGGCTGACCCCGAAAGGACGATCCATGTTCACTCCCCTGCGCCGCCTTGTTGCCCTGTGCCTGCTTGCCGTCGCCGCACTTCCTGCCGCGGTCCTGCCCGCCATTGCTTTCGAGACGCGGGCGACGGCGGCTTGGGTCTATGACATGTCCACCCACACCGTTTTGATGGACAAGAACGCCGACACGCCCGTTCCGCCGGCGTCGATGTCGAAGCTGATGACGCTGAACATGCTGTTCGAAGCGCTGCGTGACAACCGCGTCACCATGGACACCACCTTTTCCGTCTCGTCCCGCGCGACCGAGATGACGCGCCTTGGCGGGTCGACCATGTACCTGCAGGAAAACGACCGTCCCGCCGTGAAAGACCTGATCCACGGCATCATCATCAATTCCGGCAACGACGCCTGCGTCGTGGTGGCCGAAGGGCTGGCGGGCACCGAAAGCGCCTTTGCCGACCTGATGACCGAACGCGGCAAGGCCATCGGCCTGACCCAGTCCACCTTTACCAACGCCTCTGGCTGGCCCGACCCGAACCAGCGCATGTCGATGCACGACCTTGGCACATTGGGAAAGCGCATCATCGAGGAATTCCCCGAATTCTATCCGATCTTCTCGCAAACGCAGTTCAACTACAAAGACCGCGCGCCCGCCAACGCCAACAACCGCAACCCGCTTCTCAAGATCGCAGCCGCCGACTGGAAGGCTGACGGCCTGAAAACCGGCCACACCACCGAAGCGGGTTACGGGCTTGTCGGTTCTGCCGTGATGGGCGACCGCCGCGTGATCTTTGCCATGACCGGCCTGCCGTCCGACAAGGACCGCGCCTCGGAAGCCGAGGCGATCGTGAACTGGGCCTTTCGCCAGTTCACCGAACGCACCGTGGTCAAGGCCGGTGTCCGTATCGCCGAAGCGCCGGTCTGGCTGGGCGGCGAAAGCACCGTCGGTCTGGTGCCCGCCGAAGACATCCGCCTGCTGCTGCCATCGCAGGTGCAGGAAAGCGTGACGGCCGAAGTCATCTACAACGGGCCTGTCGAAGCCCCCGTCGCCAAAGGCACGCAGATTGCGGAACTGATCATCCACGTTCCCGACCTGCCCGATGCCCGCTTGCCGCTGGTTGCCGAAAGCGATGTGCCCAAGGGCGGCTTCCTGACCCGCCTGTCGACAGCCGCAAACGTGCTTTTCACCCGTTACGTCGGATCGTCCGGCACGGCACCAGCGTCCTGATGCAACCCGCACAGAAACAAGCGGCCTTCCTGAGCTTTGAAGGGATCGACGGCTCGGGCAAATCCACCCAAGCCCGCCGCCTGGCCGAAAGCCTGCGTGCGGCAGGCTACGGCGTCACGCTGACCCGCGAACCGGGCGGCAGTCCGGGGGCTGAAGAAATACGCGCCCTCGTCTTGCAAGGCGACCCTGACCGCTGGTCTGCCGAAACCGAGCTTCTCCTTTTCACCGCCGCACGCCGCGACCATCTGGAAAAGACCATCCGTCCCGCTCTTGCACGGGGCGACATCGTCATCACCGACCGTTTCGCAGACTCGTCGCGCATGTATCAGGGCCTGCGCGGCAACCTCGCCTCGACCGTCAACAGCCTGCACGACCTGATGATCGGCACCGAACCGGACCTGACGTTCCTTGTCGACCTAGACCCCGAACTGGGGCTTTCGCGTGCCCTTGCGCGCAACGGCAGCGAACAGCGGTTCGAAGATATGGGTCTTGCCATGCAAAAGCAGATGCGCGCCGGTTTTCTGGCGCTTGCAGCGCTGCACCCGCGCATCAGCATCATCGACGGCGCGCGCGACCCAGACACGATCGCCGCCGAAATCCTGTCGCTCACCCTCGGGCATCTGTCCTGACATGGCAGCCACAGCGCCCGAAGACATTCCCGAACCCGACCGCATCGAAGGGGCGCCCCACCCCCGCGAAACCGCGCATCTGTTCGGGCACGAAGCCGCGCAGGCCGAGTTTCTGTCCAGCTTCAACACAGGTCGCCTGCACCACGGCTGGATGATCACCGGCCCACGTGGCGTGGGCAAAGCAACGCTGGCATGGCGTCTTGCCCGTTTTCTTCTGGCAACGCCGCACGACGATGGCGGCATGTTCGCACCGCCAAAACCCGACACGCTGGACATCCCCGATGACCACCCCGTCGCACGCCGTCTTCGGGCCTTGGCCGAGCCGCGGCTTTTTTTGTTGCGCCGTCCTTGGAACGACCAGACCTCGCGCCTGCGTCAGGAAATCACGGTCGACGAAGTGCGCCGCATGAAATCCTTTTTCTCGCTCTCGGCCGCCGATGGTGGCCGCCGCGCCGCCATCATCGACTCGGCGGACGAGTTGAACACTTCCGCCGCCAACGCGCTTTTGAAACTGCTGGAAGAGCCGCCTGCAAACGTCACCCTTTTCCTGATCTCGCACCAGCCCTTCAAGCTTTTGCCCACCATCCGCTCGCGCTGCCGCGAGTTGCGGCTGCACCCGCTTGCCCCTGCCCCGCTGGCCGACGCCCTTACCCAAGCTGGAGCCGCCCTTGAACCCGACGAGGCGCAATCCCTTGCCCAGCTGGCAAGCGGTTCGGTGGGCGAGGCGTTCCGGATGACAAACCTTTCCGGTCTTGCGCTTTATCAAGCCATCGTCAGCCTGCTTTCTGCCCTTCCCCGCCTCGACCGCCCGCGCCTGCTTGCGCTGGCCGATGCCGGAGCGCAACGCGGCGGCGAGGCGCAGTTTGACCTGATACTCAGCCTGCTCGACCTGTTTCTCGCCCGTCTGGCCCGCGCCGGTGCCACCCGCACCCTGCCGCCCGAAGCCGCCAAAGGCGAAGCCGATCTGATCACCCGCCTTGCCCCCGATGCCGCCGCCGCCCGCGCCTGGGCGGAACTGGCGCAAACCCTTGGCCTCAAGGCCCGTCGCGGCAAGGCGGTCAACCTTGACCCTGCCGCCCTTCTCATGGATATGGTTCTGCGTCTGGAACAGACGGCGGGAACGCTCGCCCCCACGTGAGCAGGACGCGATGACAGCCGCCATTCCCGAACCGAACGCCCCCGAAATCGTCGACAGCCATTGCCACCTCGACTTTGCCGATTTCAACGGCGAACTCGACGCCATCGTCGCGCGCGCGCATGCCGCAGGGGTGCGCCGCATGGTGACCATCTGCACCCGCCTGAAGAACGAACCCGCCGTCCGCGCCATTGCCGAGGCATATCCGTCCGTCTTCTACGCCGCAGGCACCCACCCGATGAGCGCGGCCGAAGAACCCCTCGCAACCGTCGACCAATTGGTGGCGCTGTCGCAGCACCCGAAATTCGTCGCCATCGGGGAAACCGGACTCGATTACCACTATACCGCCGACAGCGCCGAGGTTCAGAAAACCTCGCTTGCCATCCATATCGCCGCCGCGCAGGAAACCGGACTGCCGCTTGTCATCCACGCCCGCGCCGCCGATGCCGACATGGCCGATATCCTGACCGCCGCCTACCGTGCCCGCCCCTATACCTGCGTCATGCACTGCTTTTCCAGCAGCGCCGAACTGGGCCGCGCCGCGCTCGACCTTGGTTTCTATCTGTCGATGTCCGGCATCGCCACCTTTCCCAAATCCGGCGAGTTGCGCGACATCTTCGCCGCTGCCCCGCTCGACCGTATCCTTTTGGAAACCGACAGCCCCTATCTTGCCCCGATGCCACATCGCGGCAAGCGCAACGAACCCGCCTACACAGCCTTTACCGCCGCCAAGGGGGCCGAGGTGTTCGGCCTGTCGCCTGCCGATTTTGCCCGCGCCACCACCGCAAATTTCGACCGCCTGTTCTGGAAGGCGCATTGATGGCCACGCTGCGCTTCACCATCCTGGGCTGCGGTTCGTCGGGCGGGGTGCCGCGTCTGGGCGACCAACCGGGCGGCGACTGGGGCCTGTGCGATCCCGAAAACCCCAGGAACCGCCGTCGCCGCTGCTCGATGCTGGTCGAACGGGTCACTGCGAACGGCACGACCCGCGCCCTGATCGACACCTCGCCCGACATGCGCGACCAACTGCTCGATGCGGGCATCGGCAGCCTTGATGCGGTGCTTTACACCCATTCGCATGCCGACCACGTTCACGGCCTCGACGATCTGCGCCAGATCGTGTTCAACACCCGCCGCCGCCTTGCCGTCTGGGCCGATGGTCCGACACAAGAGGCGCTTTTGTCGCGCTTCGGCTATGCTTTTGCCCAACCCGAAGGCTCGCCCTACCCGCCGATCCTTGATCTTTACACCATCAACGGCCCCGTCACGATCGACGGCGCGGGCGGCCCCATCGGGTTTACCCCCTTTTATGCCGATCATGGCAGCATCGACGCGCTTGGCTTTCGCATCGGCCCCCTCGCCTACCTTCCCGACGCGGTGAAAATCCCCGAGGAAAGCTGGTCCCACCTCGAAAATCTCGATTGCTGGATCGTCGATGCGCTTCGCCGCAAGCCGCACCCGACCCATGCCCACCTTGCGCTGACGCTCGAATGGATCGCGCGGGCCAAACCCGCCCGCGCGGTGGTCACGAACCTGCACAACGACCTTGACCATGCCGAACTTTTGGCCGAACTGCCGCCCCACATCCGCCCCGCCCATGACGGCATGGTGATCAGTTACGACAACCTCCCCTGATGGACGCGCTTATCGACGTCATCCTTCCGGTGTTTCTGGTCATCGGCTTTGGCTATGCCGCCGCGCGCAGCGGGCTGCTCGACGATGGCGCGGTCGACGGGGTGATGCGCTTTGCGCAAAGCTTTGCCGTGCCCTGCCTGCTGTTCAAATCCATCGCTACGCTTGACCTTGCCACGGCCTATGCTCCGGCGCTTCTGGCGTCGTTCTATATCGCGGGCTTCATTTCGTTCTTTACGGCCTTTACCGCGGCGGTGCTGTGGTTCAAGCGCCCGCTGACCGATGCAACCGCTATCGGATTCGTGGCGCTGTTCTCCAACTCGCTGCTTCTTGGCTTGCCGCTGACCGAACGCGCCTACGGGCCGGACGCTTTGGCAGGCAACTACGCTATCATCTCGATGCATTCGCCGCTGTTTTATGGCTTCGGCATCGGCCTGATGGAATGGGCGCGGACCCGTGGCCAAGGCCTTTCGCCCGCCGCGCTGACCCGCCAGATCCTGCGCGCCGTGTTTTCGCAATCGCTGGTCGTCGGCATCACGCTTGGCTTTGTGGTCAATGTCTCGGGCCTGCCGCTGCCAGCCGTCTTTTGGTCTGGGCTTGATCTTATCACCCGCGCCGCGATTCCAGCCGCCCTTTTCGGTCTTGGCGGCGTTCTGCTGCGCTATAGGCCGGATGGCGATTACCGCATCATCGCCCTTCTTTGTGCCTGTTCGCTGATCCTGCATCCGGCGCTGACCTATGGCCTTGGTCGCGCCTTTGCGCTCGACACGCCCGCCTTGCGGTCCGCCGTCGTGACCGCCGCGATGGCACCCGGCGTCAATGCCTTCATGTTCGCCAATATGTACGGGGTGGGCAAACGCGTCGCGGCCTCGACCGTGCTGATCGCCACTGCGCTTTCGATCCCGACCGCGTGGTTCTGGCTGCATCTTTTGCCCTGAATGCAAAAGGCGCCCCGAAGGGCGTCTTTCAGGCCAGCAGGTCTGACCTTCACGCAGGCGACACGCCACGCAACTTTTCGCTTCGCCGCCGCAACACCTCGACCGTGGCCAGAAGCATGATCGACACGATCACCAAGATCGTCGCCACCGACAGGATCGCCGGCGAAATCGCCTCGCGGATGCCGTTCCACATCTGGCGCGGAATGGTCTGCTGTTCGGGACCGGCGATGAACAGCACCGCCACCACCTCGTCGAACGACGTGACAAAGGCGAACAACGCCCCCGACACCACCCCCGGCGTGATCAGCGGCAGCACCACCTTGAAGAACGTCCGGCTTGGCGAAGCGCCAAGGCTGGCCCCCGCGCGGATCAGCGATTGGTCGAAGCCCGACAGGGTTGCCGTCACCGTGATGATGACAAAGGGAATCCCCAGCGTCGTATGCGCCAGAATGACCCCGATATAGGTGCTGGTCAGTCGCCCGCATTCGGTGCCGATGATGGCGCAGGGGTTCGAGTAAAAGAAGAACAGGCCCGTGGCGATGATGATGATCGGCACGATCATCGGGCTTATCAGCAGTGCCATGATCAACCGGCGATAGGGCATTTCCGGCCGCGACAGACCAAGTGCTGCCAGCGTTCCAAGACAGGTCGCAAGGATGGTCGCCCAAAACCCGATGATGATCGAATTCTTGGCCGCCCGTATCCACGTCGACTGCTCCCAAGCCGCCCACCACCACGAGGAATCGCGCGGCGCTTCCGGTGTTGCCATGCCCAGCGTCAGCAGCAGGTCATACCAACGCAGGCTATAGCCGGTCGGATCGAAGGACAGCATCTTCTTGGTAAAGGTGAAATACGGCTCGGCGTTGAACGAGAGCGGCATGATGATCAGGATCGGCGCGATGAGGAACACGAAGATCGCCACGCAGATCGCGATATAGGTGTAGTGCCAGACCCGCTCTAGGGGGGATGCGTAAACCGGAAGTGCCATGATGTTATCCCCTTAGCCCAGCTTCAGATTGTCGATGCCGATCAGACGGTCATAAAGCCAATACAGCACCAGCACCCCGGCAAGCAGCATGGCCGACAGCGCCGCAGCCATGGACCAGTTGGCCTTGTCCATATGGAAGTCGATCATGTTGGAAATCAGCGACCCGCTTGCCCCTCCCACCAGTGCGGGCGTGATGTAATAGCCGACCGCAAGGATGAACACCAAAAGCGACCCGGCCCCGATGCCGGGCAACGTCTGCGGCAGATAGATGCGGCGGAACGTCGTCCAGCTTGTCGCACCCAGCGACCGCGCGGCGCGCGCATAGCTTGGCGGAATGGTCCGCATCACCGAATAGAGCGGCAGGATCATGAAGGGCAGCAGGATATGCGTCATCACGATCACCGTGCCGGTGGCATTGTAGATCAGCTCAAGCCGCCCGTCGTCGCCCACCAGCCCCATGTTGACGAGGATGTTGTTGATCACCCCCTGCCCCTGCAACAGCACGATCCAGCTTGACGTGCGCACCAGAAGCGATGTCCAGAACGGCAGCAACACAAGGATCATCAACAGGTTAGACCAGCGCATCGGCAGCGTCGCCAGCAGATGCGCGACCGGAAACGCAAGCATCAGACAGATCACGGTAATCATGCCCGACAGCGCAAAGGTTTTCAGGAACAGATACACGTAAATCCGTTCCTTGGGGGCCACGCGTTGCAGGTTGCCTGCGTTGTCACGCTCGTAATCCAGCGCGATCATGTAGAATTCCGTCGTGTAGGCGCTGGAAGCACCCCGCATGGCCTGCCATACCGCAGGCTCGCCCCATTTGGGATCGTCGGCCAGCAAGGCATCCTTGAAGGGCGGCTCGAACTTGTCGGCCTTGCGCGAGCTTGACGTGAACAGCGACCGCGTTCCGCCCAGCGTATAGTTGATCCGCGTGCCCACCATGCCGGCGGTCTTGTCTTTCTTCATCAGCTTCAGGTCGGCGGCCAGCGCCGCATAGGCGGCTTCGTCTGGCTCGGTTCCCTGCGGATTGGCCGAAAACCACGCCACCAGATTGGGCGCATTGGCCGAAAACCCGTCGTGATACATCGACCGCTGCAACATCTGCCCGATCGGAATGATGAAGGTCAGCACGATGAACAGCAAAAGCGGCAACACCAGAAAGAACGCCCTTCGCTTGGCCCGCGCCTGCGCCGTGGCAAGTGCCGCCTTGAGCGGTCGCCCGTCTGCGGTGGACAACAACCCGCCGGTTGCGGAAGATGCGGATAGGTCGGCCATGGTCACCCCTTTGTCGAAAACACGCGGGGGGCATCGCCCCCCGCGCCAGTCATTCTCAGTTCGCGGCCAGCCAGGCGTTGAAGCGCTCGTTCAGTTCCGAATCCTTGTCGACCCAGAATTCATAGGACGACGGCAAGGCGCCGGTCAGGTTTTCGGCAGCGGTCGGCATATGCGGACCCATCGGGGTCTTGCCGTCCTTGTACATGCCGACAAGCGCGCCCGACGACTTGCGTGCCGGACCGTAGGAAATCCAGCTTGCCTGATCGGCCAGCTTTTGGCTGGTGGTGGCATAGGCAAGGAATTCCTTGGCCAGTTCCAGGTTCGGCGTTCCCTTCGGGATCACGTAGCCTTCGTATTCCAGAACCTGCCCGTCCCACATGATCGCAAAGGGTTTGCCCTCGCCCACGGCGGCCGCAAAGATACGGCCGTTATAGGCGGTAGTCATCGCCACTTCGCCATCCGCCAGCAGTTGCGGCGGCTGCGCACCGGCTTCCCACCACAGCGTGTCGGCCTTGATGGTGTCGAGCTTGGCAAAGGCACGGTCCACGCCTTCGGGCGTTTCCAGAGTCGCGTAAACGTCAGCCGGAGCAACCCCGTCTGCCATCAGCGCCATTTCAAGGTTGACCTTGGCACCCTTGCGCATGCCGCGCTTGCCGGGGAACTTTTCAAGGTCGAAGAAGTCCGCGATCTTGGTCGGAGGCGTGGGGAACTTGGTCGTGTCATAGCCGATGGCCGTCGAATAAACGATCGTGGACACCAGACAATCGGTCACCGAACCGGGCAGGAAATCGTCCATCGCTGCCGTGCCATCGGGCGCGGGGGCAAGCATTGCCGGATCGATCTCTTCCAGCAGGCCCTCGTCGCACATACGCACGCCATCGGCGAATTCCACGTCGGCCACGTCGACCGTCACGTTGCCCGCTTCGACCATCGCCTTGACCGGCGTTGCCGGGTTGTCGGCATCGACCGCCACCACGTTCTTGCCGGTTTCGGCCATGAAGGGCTTGATATAGGCTTCAAGCTGGCTTTCGCCATAAGCCCCGCCCCAGCTCATCACGGTCAGGTCTTGCGCTTGCGCGGCAAAGCCCAATCCGGTCAGTGCGGTCGTCAGCACCAGGATTTTCTTCATAAGGTTGCTCCCATGATTTTCGGTTTTTGGTGTTTTTATTGGCCGCTCCGGTTGTCCGGATGCGGCATAAGGGCGGGTCGTCCCGCCCCTATTGCTTATACCGGATCGAGCGCGCGGGCGTCTTGCGGCGCCCAGCCGATCCGGATCTTCTCGCCGGGGGTCAGCACGCGCTGGCCCAGTGTGTTGCGGCTTTTGATGACGAAATCATCATGCCCCGCGACCTTCAGCACCGTGCGGAACAGGTCGCCCATATAGATGACCTCGACCACTTCGGCCTCGATCATATGCGCGTCGGCAGGCAGCAACTCGGGCTTGAACTCAACCCGTTCGGGCCGGATCGAAACCATCGTCTGCTGCCCCTTGGCCTTGACGTTCACGGGCGTCGCGTCGATCACCTCGCCCGTCGGCAGCCGCACCAGCGCCCGCCCGCCCGCGATATCCTCGACCACGCCGGTCAGCTTGTTGTTCTCGCCGATGAAGCCCGCGACGAAACTGTTGTCGGGCCGCTCGTACAAATCGGCCGGAGTCGCCAACTGCTGGATGCGCCCGTCGTTGAAGACGGCGATCCGGTCGCTCATCGTCAGGGCCTCGCCCTGGTCATGCGTCACGTAAACGACTGTAATTCCCAAGGAATCATGCAGGCGCTTGATTTCGAACTGCATATGTTCGCGCAGTTGCTTGTCCAGCGCGCCAAGCGGTTCATCCATCAATACCAGCGCAGGATCGAACACCAGCGCCCGCGCCAGCGCGATCCGCTGCTGCTGCCCGCCCGACAGTTGCGCGGGGCGGCGGTTGATGAACGCGCCCATCTGCACCATGTCGAGCGCGCGCCGCACCTTGGCTTCGCGATCGTCCTTGCCCAAGCCGCGCACTTCCAGCGGAAAGGACAGGTTCTCGCCCACCGTCATATGCGGAAAAAGCGCGTAGTTCTGGAACACCATCCCGATGCCGCGCTTGTGCGGCGGAACCTGGTTGATCGGCCGCCCGTCCAGCAGGATTTCCCCGTTCGTCGCCGTCTCGAACCCTGCCAGCATCATCAGACAGGTCGTCTTGCCCGATCCCGAAGGCCCGAGCATCGTCAGAAATTCGCCCTTGCCGATCGACAGGTTCAGGTCTTTGACGACCAGCGACACGCCGTCATAACTTTTCTGGACATGATCAAAAACGACGAAAGCGTCGTTACCAGTGGCAGCCACGCGCAATTCTCCCCGGTCATTCTGGGCGGGTCCAGACCCGCTCTTGTTGGCTCCGACTAAATCCAATGACACCCGCCGATGCAACCGGCTTGTCACAAATTTGGGCATCGCATTTTGAATGCGGGAAAAATGGTCAGTTTCCGCCCGTTTCGCCACCCGAAACGGCACGCCCCGACGGGCCTGCAGGAAAATCGGCGGGGCGTGCATCTAGCCATGCCCGGCGCTGCCACGGAGTCACCGCGCCGCCACCGCCTGCCTGCGCCGCGCCACCAGCGCCTGCCGCCGCGCCACGGGTCGGGCGGTCGGCCCGTAGACCTTGGCCGCCCCCTCTTGCGCGATAAGACAGGGCGCAAGTTCGGGGATCAAAAGCCCGATCTCGGCACAGGCCACGGGGCCGATCGCCATTGCGGCCATCGGTCCGGGATACATCGTCTCGGTTGCCATGCCATTGGCAAAGATGATGCCATGCTTGGGCAACAGGATGTGGTGATAGACCACCGATTTCTTGCCCCGCGCCACGCGGAACCGGCTGTCGCCGATTTCGGCCAGATGCCGCGCCCGCACCAGAACCTGGCCTTCTTCTGTCTCGACCAGCACGGCATGCTGCGGCGACACCATCACATCGCCCCGGTTGCCCAGCGCCCCGTTGCGGATGACGACGGGCCGCAGGTCGGGCCGCAAGTCCAGATCGTCCGGTCCCAACCGCCGCCGCCCGCACCACAGCACGGGCTGCGCGCCCGCGTCCAGCGTCAGAACCTTGTCGCCCGCCGCCAGATCCTCGACCCGCACCTCGCCCCGCGTGGTCAGGATCAGCGTGCCCTCGGTAAAGCAGGGCACGCCGATCTTCCACAGGTTCTTCTTGCCCGCCACCTGCGCGGGCGGAACACCCACCAGCACGATCTTTTCGCCGCGCGGGAAGGTCAGAACGGCATTGCCGTCGGCATCCTCGGTCACGGTCACATCGGCCCAGTCGACCGGATTGCCGTCTGTGCCGGTCAGGCCGGCCACGTCCAACTGGTCCGCCGCGCGCAACCCGCTGACCGGCGCGCGCTGGAAATCGGTGATGCGGATCGCCCCGACACCGTCCGCGAACAGATAGACATCCTGCCCGTCGCCACCGCTGAGGATGTCGTCGCCCGCCAACGACACCAACGTGTCATTGCCAAGCCCGCCGCTGAGCAGGTCGTTCCCGATGCCTCCGGTCAGCCGGTCGTTGCCGGTGCCGCCATCCAGCGTGTCGTTGCCCGACCCGCCGTCCAGCACGTCGTTTCCGGCATCCCCAGCCAGCCAGTCGTTGCCGGTTCCACCATCCACAAGGTCGTTGCCATCGCCGCCCGACAGGCTGTCGTTGCCGTCCGAACCAGAAAGCGTGTCGGTGCCCGCGCCGCCAAAGACGGTGTCGTTGTCAGACTCGCCGTCGATGAAATCATCGCCGTCCCCGCCCGACAGAAGGTCATTGCCCTCCCAGCCAAGAAGCACGTCATTGCCGGCCCCGCCGTAAGACGTGTCCTCGCCCGTCCAGCCATCGATGAAATCGTCGCCGTCCTCGCCCGACAGAAGGTCATTGCCCTCCCAGCCCAGAACGGCATCGTCGCCCGCGCCGCCCGAAACCGCGTCGTCGCCTTGCAGCCCGTCGACCGTGTCATCGCCGTCACCGCCGAAAACCACATCGTTCCCGAAGCCGCCATCGATGTAATCGTTGCCTGCATCGCCGGTCAGCGTGTCGTTTCCGGCACCGCCATAGATCGAGTCGTTGCCGTCATCCCCGGCAAGCGTGTCGTTGCCGTCGCCTGCGTAAATCAGGTCGGCGCCGATACCGCCCGACAGGCTGTCGTTGCCCGCGCCGCCATCCAGCGTGTCGGCATCGGCCCCGCCGAACAACCGGTCATTGCCATCGCCGCCAGCCAGACTGTCGGTGCCATCGTCGCCCGACAAGAGATCGTCGCCGATGCCGCCTGAAAGCGTGTCATTGCCCGCGCCGCCCGACAGCACATCAGCGCCGTCGTCTCCTGACAACAGGTCGTTGCCCGCGCCGCCGTCGATCGTGTCGTTTCCGGTCCAGCCGATGATCGTGTCATTGCCATCGTCGCCGAACAGCAAATCGTTGCCGTCGCCGCCATCGACCGAATCGTTGCCCGCCCCGCCATAGGCCGTGTCGTTGCCTGCACCCGATGCCAGCACATCTTCGCCAGCGCCGCCCGAAAGCGAATCGTTCCCGTCCTCGCCCGCCAGCAGGTCGTTGCCCGCGCCACCGTCAAGCAGGTCGTCCCCGATTCCGCCGAACAGCGTATCGCGGTCATCCCCGCCGAACAGGGCATCCGCCCCGTCTTCGCCCAACAGCAGGTCATTTCCGGTCCCGCCGCCAAGGGTATCGGCACCCAGTCCGCCATAGACCAGATCGTCGCCGCCATCCCCCAAGACCGAATCGGCATCCGCCCCGCCATACAGCGTATCGGTGCCGTCGCCGCCGGACAGGCTGTCGTTGCCGGAACCGCCCTCGAGCCAGTCGTTGCCTGCGCCGCCGCCGATCAGGTCGTTGCCCAGCCCGCCGTACAGGCTTTCTGCCGCCGTTCCGCCAGTCAGCGAGTCGTTGTAATCCGACCCGATCACCACCTCGAAGCCGGAGAGCGTGTCGCCCGCCGCCTCGCCCGCCGAACCCGATCCCGACCCGAGGTTGACCGCCACCGCAGCGCCCGCCAGCGCGTAGCTCAGCGTGTCGTTGCCCGCCCCGCCGTCGAGCGAGTCGTTGCCAAGGCCCCCGACGATCAGGTCGTTGCCGTCGCCACCCAGCAGCGTGTCGTTGCCCGCGCCGCCAAAGGCCGTATCGTCGCCGCTGCCCAGCGAGACGCTGTCATTGCCCGTCCCGCCCGTGACGGAATCGTTGCCCGACCCGAGCAGGATGCCTTCGATCTGGCTGAATGTCGCCGTGCCCGCCGCGCCGGTCAGCGTGCCTGCCTCGGGGCCGCCGAAGATCACAACCTGCGCGCCCGTCAGGCCCGTGGCGTCGATCAGGTCGCCGCCGGTCTCGGCCGTCTCGCCGCCCAGCAACGTGTCGGTGCCGAAGCCTGCGCCCAGCACGAAACGGTCGTCGCCGCCATCGCCCTGCAACAGGTCGTTGCCCGCGCCACCGTCGATGCGGTCGTTGCCCGATCCGCCAAACAGCGTATCGGCCCCCGACGATCCGGTCAGCGTATCGTCAAAGGCCGACCCGACCAGAACCTCGAACCCCGACAGGGTATCGCCCTCGGCATCTCCGCCCGACCCCGTTCCCGCACCAAGGTTGACCGAAACCCCCAGCGACGAAAACTCGTAGGTAACCGTATCGTTACCCGCGTCACCCGCCAGAAGGTCATTGCCTGCACCACCGGCAATCAGGTCGTCGCTTGCCCCGCCATACAGCGTATCGGTGCCGTCGCCGCCGGACAGGCTGTCGTTGCCGGAACCGCCCTCGAGCCAGTCGTTGCCTGCGCCGCCGCCGATCAGGTCGTTGCCCAGCCCGCCGTACAGGCTTTCTGCCGCCGTTCCGCCAGTCAGCGAGTCGTTGTAATCCGACCCGATCACCACCTCGAAGCCGGAGAGCGTGTCGCCCGCCGCCTCGCCCGCCGAACCCGATCCCGACCCGAGGTTGACCGCCACCGCAGCGCCCGCCAGCGCGTAGCTCAGCGTGTCGTTGCCCGCCCCGCCGTCGAGCGAGTCGTTGCCAAGGCCCCCGACGATCAGGTCGTTGCCGTCGCCACCCAGCAGCGTGTCGTTGCCCGCGCCGCCAAAGGCCGTATCGTCGCCGCTGCCCAGCGAGACGCTGTCATTGCCCGTCCCGCCCGTGACGGAATCGTTGCCCGACCCGAGCAGGATGCCTTCGATCTGGCTGAATGTCGCCGTGCCCGCCGCGCCGGTCAGCGTGCCTGCCTCGGGGCCGCCGAAGATCACAACCTGCGCGCCCGTCAGGCCCGTGGCGTCGATCAGGTCGCCGCCGGTCTCGGCCGTCTCGCCGCCCAGCAACGTGTCGGTGCCGAAGCCTGCGCCCAGCACGAAACGGTCGTCGCCGCCATCGCCCTGCAACAGGTCGTTGCCCGCGCCACCGTCGATGCGGTCGTTGCCCGATCCGCCAAACAGCGTATCGGCCCCCGACGATCCGGTCAGCGTATCGTCAAAGGCCGACCCGACCAGAACCTCGAACCCCGACAGGGTATCGCCCTCGGCATCTCCGCCCGACCCCGTTCCCGCACCAAGGTTGACCGAAACCCCCAGCGACGAAAACTCGTAGGTAACCGTATCGTTACCCGCGTCGCCCGCCAGAAGGTCGCCGCCTGCCTGCCCCTGATAGCCGCCAAAGATCAGGTCGTCGCCGTCGCCGCCATACAGCGTGTCCGACTGGGCGTTTCCGACCAGTGTGTCGTTGCCGTCGCCGCCGAACAAAAGGTCCATGCCGCCGGTCGCGCCGACGTCGTCGCCTGTCAGATAATCGTTGCCGATCCCGCCATAAAGCGAGTCCGATCCGTCACCACCCCTGAGGTCGTCGTTGCCCGAACGGCCTTCCAGCGATTCATTGGCCGCGTTGCCGATCACCACGTCGTCGAAGGCCGATCCGAACACCACTTCGACACCGGCGATGCTGTCGCCTTCGGCATCGCCGCCATAGCCGCGCCCTGCCGCAAGATCGACATAGACGGCAAGGTTCGACAAATCATAGCTCAGCGTGTCGCGCCCGGTGCCGCCGTCGATCAGGTCGCCGCCGGGTTGACCGCCAGCGCCGCCGAACAGCAGGTCATCCCCCGCCCCGCCGTAAAGCTGGTCGCTGCCCTCGTCTCCGGTCAACCTGTCATTGCCGTCGCCGCCGAACAGCGTGTCGTTGCCGGTGTTCGCGGTCAGGCTGTCGTCGCCTTCGTCGCCGAACAGGCTGTCGTTGCCGTCCCCGCCCAGAACCGAGTCGTTTTCGGTTCCGCCGTACAGCGTGTCGTTGCCCAGACCGCCCGACACCGTATCGGTGCCGGAATCGCCATAGACGGCGTCGTTGCCGTCCGATCCGGCCACCACGTCGGTATCGACGCCGCCATAAGCCGTGTCGTCGCCGTTGCCGCCGACGATGTTGTCGTTTCCGGCATCGCCGTAGATCACGTCGTTGCCGTCATCGCCCCATAGCGTGTCGCGGCTGTCGCCGCCCCAGAGCGTATCGTTGTCGATACCGCCATAAAGCGCGTCGCTTTCGGTGCCGCCATACAGCGCATCGCCATCGTCGCCGCCGTAGATGAAGTCGTTGCCGGCGTCGCCATAGATCGTGTCGCGGTTGTTGGTCGGAGCCAGATCGGTGGAATCGACGATGACCGAGTTGTCGGTTTCGGTCGGGGTCAGGCCGCCATAGATCGTGTCGTTGCCATCTCCGGCATAGATCAGGTCGGACCCTTCGTTGCCCGAGATGCTGTCGTTGCCCAGACCGGCATAGACAAGGTCCATGTCGAAACCGGCATCGATGCTGTCGTTGCCGTCTCCGCCAAAGATCAGGTCGTTGTCGTCTCCGGTCAGGATGGTGTCGTTGCCGGCCCCGCCATAGACGCTGTCGCGGTCGTCGTTCGGATCGGCATCGCCGGTGAACGCCCCCGGATAGCCGATGTCAGGCGTTGCGGTGGTGTTGCGGCTGTTGAGGTAATCGTCGCCCAGACCGCCATCGATGCTGTCGCTGCCGTCCGACCCGAAGATGCTGTCGTTGCCGTCGCCGCCGGTGACGGTGTCGTTGCCCAACCCCGCGCGCACCGTGTCGTTGCCGGTGCCACCGTCGACCAGATCATCGCCATCGCCCGCATCGAGCGAATCTTCGTTGGCCCCGCCGAACAACTGGTCGGCCCCGACGCCGCCGAACAACAGGTCGTTGCCCAACCCGCCGATCAGCGTGTCGTTGCCAAGGTTGCCCACCAGCGAGTCGTTGCCCGCGCCGCCGTCGAACCAGTCGTTCCCCGAAACCGTGGTCGACCCCGTCGCCGTATCGTTCCCCGCCCCCAGCGCAACGCGTTCGATCTGCGAGAATTGCGCGGTCGACGTGCCGTCCGCATAGGTGCCCGACTCGGCCCCGGTCATCACCACCGTCAGGTTCGCCGTCAGGGCGCTGCCGTCGAGCGTGTCTCCCGTCGTCTCGCCGCTTTCGCCGCCAAGGATGGTGTCGTTGCCGAAACCAGCGGTCAGGGTGAAGCTGTCATCCCCGCCCTCGCCCTGCATCCGGTCGTTGCCGGCACCGCCGAGCAGCGTGTCGTTGCCACCCGTGCCGCCCAGCGTGTCATTGCCCGCCCCGCCGTCAAGGCTGTCGCCCGGTCCTGCGCTGCCGAACAGCGTCACGTCGTCGATCAGCGGGCCCAGCCCGTTGTTCTGTCCTGCCAATTCGCGGAATTCGAGCCGGTCCAGCCCGCCCGATCCGGTGACGGTAAAGCTATTCAGCGCCCAGGTGCTGCCGGGCGTCACCGTGCCGATCAGCGTCCCGCGCCAATAGACCTGGAACGAATCGCCCGGATTGGCCACCCGCGCCTTCGAGGCGAAGGTCAGCGTATAGCTTGCCCCCGATTCGGTCGTGACATCCTGAAAGACGGAATCTGTCGGGGTGGTGTTGCCAGAGGCATCAAGCTCGAGGAACGTCGATCCCTCGTAAGCCGTGGTCCCGTCGGTGCCGGAGAACTGGATTTCGTACGGGTTGTTCGAGCTCCACCCCAGACTGGTGTAGAAATCGACTCCGCCAGCAAGCGGTGCGTCGAACCCGCCGTTCACGATCAGGTTGGTGCCGCCGAAAACGCGGTCGTCGCCCGCCCCGCCCGCCAGCGTGTCGGCCCCTGCGCCGCCGGTTATGATATCGTTGCCGGTGCCGCCCGTGACACTATCATTGCCCGCGCCGGTATCGACGTTGATCCCCGCCGTGCTGACCCCCGCCGCCACCGTATCGTTGCCGGACCCCAGCGTGAAGCGTTCGATCTGCGAAAAGACCGTGTTCTGGCCCGTAGTGGTGATGTTTCCGGCCTCGTTGCCGGTATAGGTCACCGTCAGGTTGTCGGTCGATGCCGTCGCATCCACGCGGTCGCCTGTTGCGGGCTCGGTGCCTTCGCCGCCGGTGATCGTGTCGTTGCCGGTGCCGGTGCCCAGCACGAAGACATCGTCACCATCCTCGCCCGACAGCACATCGTTGCCGACACCGCCGTCGAGCGTGTCATTGCCCGAAGTGCCGTTCAACTGGTCGTTGCCCGCGCCACCGAACAGTTGCGACGCATCGCCGGTCGAGTTGAAACCGGCGCTGTCGTCGATCGTATCGTTGCCGTCGCCGCCATAGACGATATCGCGGCCGGTTCCGTCGAGCAGGTTGTCGTCGCCCGCACCACCGAACAGCGTGTCGTTGCCTGCCCCGCCAAGGATGGTGTCGTTGCCATCCCCGCCGTCCAGAAAATCCGCCGATCCGTCATCCGACCCGACAGGAGGGGCCAAGGTCCGGTTTGCCGCATCGGTGATCGTCGTGACATCGAACCCGGCCAGATAGTCGTTGCCCACCCCGCCATAGACGAAATCAGCGCCGTCGTGGCCTTCGATCGCATCGTTGCCATCGCCGCCGAACAGCGTGTCGATGCCCGTGTCGCCGCTCAGCGTGTCATTGCCAAGCCCGCCATAGACCAGATCGTCGCCTGTGTCGGCAACGGCCTGCATGTCGTCGCCATCGCCCATGTCGAGCGTGTCGTTGCCTGCCCCGCCGCCAAGCGTGTCGTTGCCCACGCCGCCGCTAAGCGTGTCGTTGCCAGCCCCACCGTTCAGGTTATCCGACCCCGTGCCGCCAAAGATGCTGTCCGCGCCGCCGCCGCCTGTGACCGAATCGTCGCCCAGTCCGGTATCGACATAAAAGCCGGTCGTCGCCGCGCCGCCGTTGACCGTGTCATTGGCAGTGCCCAGAAATAGCTGTTCGATCCCGCTGAAGGTGGTGGTGCCCGACGCGTTGACCAGCGTGCCGGCAGTGCCCAGCGCGCCATAGTTGATGGTCGTCACCAGCGTCGACGACGTGGCATCGATCACGTCGCCGGTCGTCTGCCCCGTATCGCCGCCGACGATGCTGTCAGCCCCGTCCGCAGAGCCAAGGATGAAGCGGTCGTCGCCGTCGTCGCCCAACATCGTGTCGGCATTGGTGCCGCCGATCAGAAGGTCGTTGCCGTTACCGCCCCAGAGCCGGTCGTTGGTATTGGCCCCGTAGATCGTGTCGTTGCCGTCATCCCCGAAAAGCTGGTCGCCGTATTGCGCGACTTCGTCGGTGGAGGAGATCAGGTCGTTGCCCGCGCCGCCATAGACCGTGTCGTTCGACTGGCGCACGGTGATCGTATCGTTGCCTGTGCCGCCATAGACGATGTCGGTATCCGAAACGTTGCCACCCGACCCGAAGAACGAGTCGTCACCCCCGTCCAGATAAATGGAGTCGCCAGCCTCGTTGAAGGTGTTGTCGCCATCCGTGACGGTGTCGTTGCCCAGACCGCCGAAAATCGTGTCGGCCCCCGCCCCGCCGGTCAGGCTGTCGGCACCGCTGCCGCCGGTGACACTGTCGCTTCCCGCACCGGCGTTCAGCGTGATCGTGGTGGTGGCCGTGCCGCCGTTCACGGTGTCGGCGCCCGACCCGAGCCAGACCTGTTCGATCCCGCTGAACGTCGCGGTTCCCGATGCGTTCGTCAGCGTGCCCGCGGTGCCCTGCGTGCCGAATGTCACCGTGGTCACGACCGTCGATGTCGTGGCGTCGATCACGTCGCCCGTGGTCTGCCCCGTATCGCCGCCCACGATACTGTCGGCCCCGTCTGCCGAACCAAGGACGAAGCGGTCGTCTCCGTCCTCGCCCAGCAGGGTGTCGGCATTGGTCCCGCCGGTCAGAACATCGTTGCCGTTGCCGCCCCAGATACGGTCGTTGGTATTGGCACCGTTGATCGTGTCGTTGCCGTCGTCGCCAAACAGCTGGTCGCCATATTGCGCGGCTTCGTCGGTCGACGAGATCAGGTCGTTGCCCGCCCCGCCATAGACCGTATCGTTCGAGTTGCGCACCGTGATCGTGTCGTTGCCGAGGCCGCCATAGACGATATCGGTGTCCGAGTTGTTCCCGCCCGACCCGAAGAACGAGTCGTCGCCGCCGTCCAGATAGATCGTGTCGCCAGCCTCGTTGAGCGAATTGTCACCGTCGGTGACCGTATCGTTGCCCAGTCCGCCATAGATCGTGTCGGCCCCGGCCCCCCCGATCAACGAGTCGTTTCCGTCCCCGCCAAAAAGCGAGTCGTCCCCCGTTCCCCCGTTCAGCGTGTCATTGCCGATGCCGCCGTCCAGCGTGTCGTTCCCCGCGTTCCCCGCGAGGGAATCGTTGCCGGCCCCGCCACTGAACGAGTCGTTGCCCGACCCGCCGGACAGGGTGTTGGCCCCGCTCGGATCGTAGCTGGGCGTGATCAGAACCGTGCCGTAGACAAACCCCGAGTTATCGACGCTGGAGTTGACCGTGTTCGACCCGCCGGGCACCAAACTGACGCTGGTTCCATAGCCCACCACCGTCGACCCGACGATGATCTGGTACAGCGTGCCGCTCGCCTGCCCGCTGAAGTTTAAAGACAGGCCCAAGCGGACCGCGCCCGATGCGACCACCGTGCCCGAACTGTTGGTCACCACCGCCGTCTGGTTCGCATCCGTCTGCGTGGTCGAGTTGCCACTGAAGATCAGGTCGTCATCGGTGATGGTGAATGTCAGGTTGCCGGTTGCAGACGCGTAATTCGCGTCGAGCATGAAGCTTGACCCGTTCGCCAGCGCACCGCCGCCACTCGTTATGATTGATGAAGCGGCATAGCCGTTCACCACATAAGTCGCCATACTACTCGCTCACACACGCGCCCCGTTATCGGGGTCTCACCTGCACATCCCAGACTTAGGTCTGGCCCGTAATGCCTAAAGACCAGTGAAATGTGGCCAAAAATGGGCAGAAGGGTGATTTCGGGAAACGATCTGCCGCATCCCCCGCCGCACCGTTTCCAACCCGCCCCGGCAAGACCCTTTCCATCAGGTCCTTAACGGCCCCGCGTTGAAGAAACTTAAGCACCCGCCCCGTTCACGGGTATTTCTGCGGGATTTCACTGCAAAAATCGCGCCAATTCGACAGAAAGCCGCGCTGCTTTTGCGTGATGCGCGGCACGACCGATGGGGCCGAAGGCCCTGCCGATACCGTTCGGGCATCGGGCGTAACCGGCCTTTCACCAGCGCAACAGGCGCGTCCCGAATACTGCGGTGATGCAGGCCACCAGCAAAATGGCAACGCCGTACCATGTGACGAAGAAGAGCGGATTGTCCTGCACGCAAAACAGCGAATAGCCCGTTGTCGCCCCGGATGCCGCCGCCAGCCCGGCCAGAAACGCCACCAGCCGGGGCCGCGTCGTCGCGCCATGCCGCAGCAGGCCGACCAGCACCGCAGCAGGCAGGGCCGACAGCAGGCTGATCAATCCCACACATTCCGAAAGCGAAAAGGCTCCGACATCGGCAAACCGCCGGTCTGCGGGCAGGTCGGCATAGGCCAGCACCCAAAGCCCTGCCGCCACCGCGACGGGCAGCGCCAGCGCCCGCACCAGCCCCCGCGCCGCGCGTCCGGGTCGCGCCATCACCATTACCGCCGCCAGCGACAGGACAAAGACCATTGCCGGCACCAGCGTCTTGGCGACGACCCAAGGCGATGCAAGCGCCACGGCAAGATCGGCACGCAGGCCCGTCACCGCCAGAAACCCCGCCGAACACAGCGCAATCACCGCAACGGTCGCGCCCGCAATCGGCAAAGGCCGGAACGGCGCCGCAGCCGGAGACAGCGCCAACCGCGCGATCAGGTCATCGGTCCTCATGGCTGCGCCCCGCGTGCCATGGCCGACAACCGCTTGATCGCCCGATGCAGCGCCACCCGCACCGCGCCCTCGGTCATGCCCAGCCGCGCGCCGACCGCGGTGGTCCCCTCTTCGTCCAGTTCGACCGCCCGCACGATCTCGGCCGACCGCCGGTCAAGCCGCGCCATCAACCGCGCCACGTCGCGCCCTGCCAATCCGTCAGGCGCCGCTTCGGCCACAAGGTCGTCTTCGAAGGCGTCGATGGGCAGGTTGACCACCGTTCCACCCGCGCGAAAGGCGTCCACCACCTTGTGCCGCGCAATGGCGAACAGCCACGGGCGCACCGGCAAATCGGGCTGCCATGTGTGGCGCTTGCGATGGACCGCCAACAAAACCTCTTGCACGATATCCTCCTGATGTTCCCGCGTCAGGCTGCGCCCCTTGGCATGCACCACCCCCCGCAAGACCGGCGTGACATCGCGCAGGAACCGGGCATAGGCCACGCTGTCACCGCCAAGGGCAGCGCGCAGCAGGACAGACCATGGGTCATCGGGAAGCGACATCACATCCGTGCAATTCGTTGCGCCAGTCCCGATGTTACAGACATTTCCGCGCGCGGTGGAAAATTCCGCAACGCGCCGCAAAACCGGCCCGGCCAGCACCGCCGACCCCATCGAATACGCGCCCCGAAGCGCCGCGTTACACATGTTTCAGCCCCCTCGCGCAGAAAGCGGAAAACTTCACGTCTGGGTTTTTAGGTATGAAATACAGATACTTAATCCGATACCCAAGCTAGTGTCCTGTCATCGCCCAACGGCAATCCCGCCGGGCGGAACCCAAAGGACGCTTCCATGAAACCGCATTTCCTGCTGCTTTCCTGCACTCTCGCCGCACTTGGCCTGTCGACCGCCACCATGGCCCAGACGGCCATGGACCCCGCCACCCTGACCTGCGCCGACTTCCTTGCCATGGATGCGGACGGCATGATGAAAGCTGCCGAAGCCGTCGCCCCGGCAGGCGATGCGATGGCCTCGGACACCATGGCCGCAGACGGCACCGGCGATGCGATGGCTTCCGACACGATGGCCGCTGACGGCACCGGCGACGCGACGGCTTCCGACACGATGGCCGCTGACGCTATGGCCCCCGATGCCACCGCCCGCATCACCGCCGCCTGCACCGCCCATCCCGATGCCAAGGTTTCAGACGCCCTCGCCATGTGACCTTTCCCGCAAGCACCGCCCCGCAGGCCAACCCCTGCGGGGCCACAGGACAGGAGACCGCCCGATGCCCGCCGTTACCCCATCCGCCGCCCGCCCGCCCCTGCGGCACCGCCTGTCGACGCGCCTTTGGCACTGGGGCAATGTCGTGACGCTTGCGGTGATGCTGTCGAGCGGGCTGATGATCTTCAACGCCCACCCCCGCCTTTATTGGGGCGACCACGGCGCGCAGCCCGATACGCCGTGGCTTGAAATCCGCGCCGTCCAAGACCGTGGCGAACTTCGCATCGGCACGGCCGTCTTCGATACCACCGGCGTTCTGGGCCGCTGGACCGATAGCGCGGGCCAGACGCGCAACCGCGCCTTTCCAGGCTGGGCCACCCTGCCCTCGACTTACAACCTCGCGCTTGCCCGTGACTGGCACCTGACCTTTGCATGGGCCTTCATGGCGGGCCTCGTCGCCTATTTGGGCCGTAGCCTGCGCAACGGTCATCTCCGGCGCGACCTGCTGCCCGAACCGCAGGAACTGACACCGCGCCACATCGGGCAGGATATCCTTGACCACATGCGCCTGCGCTTTCCCAAGGGGGGGGCGGCGCACCGGTACAACATTCTGCAAAAGCTGGCCTATATCGCTGTACTGCTGGGGCTTTTGCCCGGAATGGTGCTGTCGGGCCTGTCCATGTCGCCCGCGGTGATTGCCGGATGGCCTTGGCTGCTGACGCTGTTTCAGGGCCATGCCTCGGCCCGCTCGGTGCATTTTCTTTGCGCCACGGCGATTGTGGCCTTTGTGGTCGTCCACCTTGTCATGGTGCTTCTGTCCGGCCCGATCACCGGCATCCGCAGCATGGTCACCGGCCGCATCCCCGCGCAAAAGGAATAAGCGCCATGTCCCCCAACCTGACTGGACCCCGTCTTACCCGCCGCAGCCTGCTTTTGGGCCTGTCCGTTTCGGCCCCCGCCCTGCTGGCGGGCTGCGACAGCTTTGGCGCGTCACCCACCTTGCGCGAGTCGTTCCTGACCTGGGGCGAATGGCTGAACTACCGCACCCACCGCCTGCTTTTTGCCAACAGCCTTGCCCCCGAATTCACCGAAAGCGAAATGTCCCCCGTTTTCCGCACCAACGGCAATGTCACCGCCGCAAACAGCAGCTATCGCCAGCACCTGTCACAGGGCTTTGCCAACTGGCGGCTTCGGATCGACGGCCTTGTCGCCAATCCCATGGACCTGTCGCTGGCCGACCTCAAATCCCGCCCCGCCCGCAGCCAGATTACCGAACACACCTGCGTCGAAGGCTGGACCGCCATCGGCAAATGGACCGGCATCCCCCTCGGGCCACTCTTGGCCGAAGCGGGAATCGCCCCGAACGCCCGCTACATCCTGTTCCACTGCGCCGACGATTTTGACGGCGTGCCCTATTACGAAAGCATCGATATGGTCGATGCCATGCACCCGCAGACCATCCTTGCCTACGGCATGAACGACGCCGACCTGCCCGAAGCGCACGGAGCGCCCCTGCGGCTGCGCGTCGAACGGCAACTGGGCTATAAACAGGCCAAGTTCGTCATGCGGATCGAAGCGGTGGAAACCCTGTCCGCCACCGGACGCGGCAAGGGCGGATATTGGGAAGATGCAGGCCACTACGCCTGGTATGCGGGCATCTGACCCGAAACTGCCACGGGCCAGACGGCGACGGCCATTTCTGGCCGACCACCCGCTTTCGCGTCGGCCATGGAGGGGTGAACCGCCCCTTGTTTGCACGCGCATGCAACCCCAGGCCTTCGATGTCGTTCGCTGTGCAGGCCATGACGGGACGCCCTCGCCGATGACCAGAACCACAGGGTGACACCAGTGCTGTCCGCCAAAGCGCCCTCGATGATCGTCGGAATCGGTGCCTCTGCCGGTGGCATCCCCGCGCTCGAGCAGTTCTTTCGCGCCTTGCCCGACGACAGCGGCATGGCCTTTGTCATCGTCACGCATCTCGCCCCCGAACGCGAAAGCCAGTTGCACCGCGTGCTCGCCACCTACACCGCGCTTCCGGTACGGGTTGCCTGCGACAAATCCGAACTGCACCCCGACACCGTCCACGTCATGCCACAAAACGCAATCCTGACCATGCAGGACGGCCGCCTTCACCTCGAACAGGCCAGTGCCCCGCAACGCGAACGCAAACCCGTCGACGTGTTCCTCGTCTCGCTTGCCGCCGATCAGGGGGGGCGGGCGGCAGGCATCATTCTGTCGGGCGGCGATTCCGATGGCACGCTGGGCGTGAAAGCCATCCGCGAGGCGGGCGGCATCACCATGGCCCAAGCGACCGACGGGACCGACGGCCCCGCCAACCCGCAAATGCCCGCCAGCGCCATCACCACCGGCATGGTCGATTTCGCCCTTGCCGCCGAAGACATGCCCGCCCGCCTGATGGCGCTTGCCAACGACCGGCCGATGTCTGCGACGGATAGCGACGAATTCCCCCCTGATGTCACGCCAGCCCTTCAGGACGAAATTTCGGCCCTTCTGCGCAACATGACCGGACATGACTTCGCAGGCTACAAAAGCCGTACCTTCCTGCGCCGGGTCATGCGCCGGATGCATGTCACACAGTCCGCCTCGGCGGCGTCCTATCTGGCCCATCTGCGCGCCACCCCCGCCGAAGCGACCGAGCTGTTCAACGATCTGCTCATCAACGTCACGAATTTCTTCCGCGACCCCGAAGCCTTTGCCGCGCTCGCGGCCACCGTCGTTGCACAACTGTTTGCCGATCGTGGCCCCGACAAGACCTTGCGCGTCTGGATACCCGGCTGCGCCACCGGCGAAGAGGCCTATTCCATCGCGATCATGCTGCGCGAACAGATGGCCAGCCGCAGCCAATCGCCCCGCGTGCAAATCTTTGCCACCGACATCGACGAACATGCCCTCGCCATCGCGCGGGCGGCGCGCTACCCGGAACTGCTGCTTAAGGGCGTCGCACCCGACCGGCTGTCGCGGTTCTTCACGCGCGAAGGCGGCAGTTACGTGCTGCGCAAGGAAGTGCGCGAGATGTGCATTTTTTCGTCCCACAACCTGACGGGCGATCCGCCATTGTCGCGTATGGACCTCGTGTCGTGCCGCAACCTGCTTATCTATCTGGGGGCGGGGCTTCAGGCCAAGGTCATCCCGACCCTGCACTACGCGCTGCGCCCCGGCGGCTTCCTGTTTCTGGGCAGTTCCGAAGGGGTGAACGGCTTTGGCGACCTGTTCGCCGCCATCGACAAGAAACACCGCATCTTCGAAGCGCGGGTGACGGCAGGCACGCCGCGCCGTCTGCCGATCCAGATCGACATTCCCAAACTGCGCGGCTCCGACCAGTCAGCCGCCCCGCAAGGGGCAGACGCGGCCCGCCGCAAGCTGGGCCAGCTTGCCGAACTGCAGGTCATCGAACGCCACGCCCCCGCCCATGTCATTGCCACGGCCGACGGCGAGGTGCTGCATTACTCGCCGCGCATGACCCATTTCCTCGACATGCCGCGCGGCGCGCCCAACAGCAGCATCTTCGAACTGGTCCGCCGCGACCTGCGCCTCGACCTGCGCAACGTCTTGCGCGACGCGCAGGCGACAGGCCGCACGGCCTGTCAGGAATCGCTTCTGCAGGGCGAAAGGGTCATGCTAAGCGCCGAACCGCTCGAGGCAGCCAAGGGCCTTTTCCTTCTGGTCTTTGCCCGCCCGCCCGCAACGTCTGCCGACGAGACGAACCCCGCCGCGCCACCGGCAGGCCGCGCCCTTGGCGAACGCGAATACCTCGAGCTGCGCGACAGGCTGCAATCGACCATCGAAGAATACGAAAACGCGCTCGAAGAACTCAAGGCCGCGAACGAGGAATTGCTTTCGGTCAACGAAGAACTGCAATCCACCAACGAGGAACTCGAAGCCTCGAAGGAAGAGATGCAGTCCCTCAACGAAGAACTCTCGACCATCAACGGCGAACTCAACGCCAGCGTCGACGACCTTGCCCGTGCCAACAGCGATCTCAAAAACCTTTACGCCGCTAGCCGCATCGCTACCGTGTTTCTAGACCCCGACCTTGTGATCCGCAATTTCACCCCCGCCGCCGCCGACCTGTTCCGCATCCGCCACAGCGACATCGGCCGCCCGTTGACCGATCTGGTCAGCGTGATCGACCAGTCCGAACTGGTGGCCGAGATCGAAAACGTCCTGCGTGCGGGCGCGATGGTGGAAAAGCGCCTGACAGCGACCAACGGCACGCATTTTCTTGCCCGTCTGGTGCCCTACCGCGATGACGGCGACAAGATCATGGGCGTGGTCCTTGCCGTTGTCGACATTACCACCCTTGCCCGCTCGGAAGCGCAACAGAAGGTGCTGATCGCCGAGCTTGACCACCGCGTCAAAAACATGCTGGCCGTGGTCGTCAGCATCGTCGGCAATTCGGCACGGGGGCAACCGCATTCGGAAGGTTTCGCAGCCATCCTCGTGGGTCGTCTCAACGCTATGGCCCGCGCCCACCGTTTGCTGGCAAAAGCCTCGTGGCAAACCGTCTCGTTGCACGACATCGTAGCGCTTGAAGCCGCCTGCCACGGTGACGACCGCATCGCCGCCTCTGGCCCACCGCTCGACCTGCCCCCGGGCGTGGCGCTTCCGCTCGCCATGATCCTGCACGAACTTGCCACCAACGCCGTGAAATATGGCGCGCTTTCGACCGCACAGGGCCGGATCGCGCTGGACTGGGGCATCGCAGACGGCAAGGTGACACTCGATTGGTCCGAACGCGGCGGCCCCGCACCGCGGCCCGAACCCGCTTCGGGGTTCGGCATGTCGCTGATCGAAGGTCAGGTCAAACACCAGCTTAGCGGCGACATCACCACCCGCTTCGACCCGCAGGGATTAACCGTCACCTTGCGCTTTCCTGCCCCTGCCGGTCAGGCCCCAGCGGCCCCGCCGCTGCAATAGCGCCCGCGCGCCATCAGTCCCGACGGCGACCCCACCCCGCGGCGAGCAGGCACGACAGATCGTTCGTGGCCGGTGCCAGCAGCCCCCGCCGCGACCGGCCCCGCGCCCATTGGCACGGCGCCGTCACGCTGGCGACCACCGCCTTGGCACGCGGCGGCACGGCATCGCCCGCCACGTTACTTCAGCTTGATGCAGAAATGCTTGCGCACCGGCTCGTCGATCTTCCACGTTCCGGAAAATCCCGCCTCGACGGCAAAGCCGTCACCCGGGCCCATCGTCACAGGCGTGCCGCCATCGGGCGTGATGGTGATCCGCCCCTCGATCAAATGCACGAATTCGTAAAACTTGTAGACGGCGTGCCACGTCCCGAGCGTCGCCTCCCACGTGCCGCTGATCACGCTGCCGTCCAGCGTTGTGTGCTGCACCCAGGTCTTCATCGTCGGGTTGCCCTCGACCTTGGTCCAACCGTCAAGATCGCTGAGCAGCGGGTCGGGCCCCGGCGCGGGAAAGCGGAAAACCATGTCGGCCATTGTCGGATCCTTTCGGAAAATACCCTGTTCGCCCACAGTGGTAAGACCGCACCGCCACCCTGACAAGAGCCTGCACCGCACCCCAAACCGCGCCCGCACCCTTGCCCTCGTCTTTCCCATCGGCAAGATGGCGCGGCAAACCACAGGGGGCCAGACCATGCTGATCCGCCAAGCCACAGCCGACGATGCCGCACATCTGGTGCGCTTCATCAACATGGCCGCCGACGACCTGCCGCTGCATTTCTGGCGCAAATCGGTCGGCCCCGATGGCGACCCGCTTGCCTATGGCGCCGAACGCGCCGCGCGGACGACGGGCAGTTTCTCGTTCAGGAACGCATGGTTGGCCGAAACCGAAGGACAGGTCGCCGCCTGCCTGCTTGGCTACCCCGCCGAAGCGTCCGGCCCCATCGACCCCGACACGCCGCCCATCTTCGTTCCGCTTCTTGAACTCGAAGCCTTGGCCCCGCAGGCGTGGTATCTGAACGTGCTGGCCACCTATGACCGCTTTCGCGGCAAGGGTTGCGGCAGCGCACTTCTTGCCCATGCCGAAACCGTGGCACGGCAGGCAGGGCGCGACACAGTCAGCCTGATCGCCGCCGACAGCCACCAAGACGCCCGCCGCCTGTACGCCGCCAAAGGCTATGCCGAGGTTGCCCGCCGCCCCGTGGTCAAGGGCGACTGGCAGGTGGATGCTTCCGAATGGATCCTGATGGTCAAGTGACCAAGGGCGCGGTCACACCACCCCGCCATCGTGGGTGATCCGCCCGCCGCAGACCGTCAGCGCAATGCCCATCTGTGCAATCTGCGCGGGCGCTGTCGCCTCGATATCGCCGTCGAGCAGGACCAGATCGCCCGCCAGCCCCGCCACCAGCCGCCCCGTCACATGGTCACGATGCGCCGCCCATGCGCCGCCCGCGGTATAGGCGTAAAGCGTGTCGTGCAACGACAGCCGCTCGTCTTGGCAGCCCGCGTAAGGCACCCGCGTCAGCGCCGCCTGCAGGCCCCGCAGCACGGAAACATCCGTCACCGGCCAGTCGCTGGCATAGGCCACCGCAGCACCCGCCTTGGCCAGCGTCCCCCACAGATAAGCGTCGTTCCAACGCGCCTGCCCGATCCGCTCCATCGTCGGGACCAGCGGAAAGTCCATGGCACCGGGCGGATGCGGAGGCTGCAAGCTGGCCGTAATGCCCAGCGCCGCCAGACGCGGCACATCGGCGCGGTCGATCAACTCGATATGCTCGATCCGGTGGCGCGCATCGCGCCTGCCATTGGCTTTCTGCGCCGCCTCGTAGCCGTCGATGGTGGTCCGAACAGCACCGTCACCGATGGCATGGACCGCAATCTGCAACCCCCTCCGGTCGATCTCTGTCGCAACCTCGTTGAACTTTTCCGCCGGAAACAACGGCTCGGCCCGATGCCCCGGCTGGTCGGGGTAGTGGTTCAGCATATAGGCCGTGCGGCTGTCGATCACCCCGTCCATGAACATCTTGACGAAACCGCTCGACAGCCACTCGTCGTCGAAATCCCGCGCCATGGCCGACGCGCGGTCCAGTTCGGAAAGCGGCATCTGCGGCTTGAGGTGAAACGGCACCTTTACCCGCGCCAGCAAATTCCCCTCGGCCTGCATTTCGCGCAGCAAGTCCAGCGTGTAGCGATTGCCGTCCATGTTCACCATGCTCGTGATGCCATGCGCCGCGCAATGCTTCAGCCCCGCAAGGAATTTTTCCTTGTCCGCCGCCCGTTCGGCGTCCGTCGGCCATGCCTCGGGTTCCATTCCCGTGGCGATGCCAAGGTTGATCCGCGTCTCGCCCGCCAGCGCAATAACGGGTCCAAAGGCCTCGAATTCGCGCAACTCGCCGGTCGCCAGACCGTCCGCGCCCATCACCACCTCGTGCCCCGCAGGCATGACGGCCCCTTCCAGTATCCCCGCCGCCCGCAGCGCCGCCGTATTGGCCCAGACCGTGTGATGGTCATGCGCGGTCATGGCAATCGGCCGGTCCGCAATGATCGCGTCAAGGTCGTGGCGCGTCACCGGATGGTCAAGCATCGCGTAATCCGCCCCCTGCGCCATCAGCAAAGGCCGGTCAGGGTGCTTGGCCGCAAAGGCATGGAATGCCTGCGTCATCGCCGCCATCCCGTGCTGGCCGGTCAGGTGCAGATGCCCGAGTTCGCTTCCCCCAAGGCCAAGGTGCAAATGACTTTCCACGAACCCCGGCAGCAACGTGCGCCCGCCTGCATCGATCACACGCGTCTGCGGCCCCGCATGCGCCATCACATCGGCGTCGCTGCCCACGGCGGCGATGCGCCCGCCCGTGACGGCAACCGCGCTTGCGGTCGGGTTCTGGGAGTCCATCGTCAAGACGCGGGCATTCTTCAGGATCAGGTCGGCGGGCATGGATGGGCTGCTTTCTTGGATAAAAATCCGCCGCGCGAAATCATCGCGCGGCGGGTCATGTCGGCAGGTTCGGGTTACTTCTGAAGTTCGGTCCAGATCGCGTTCTGATACTCCAGCGCCTTGCCGGTGCAGACCGTCACGAACTGGCCAAGGTCAGCAAATTCCGCCGGCGGCACCAACTCGACCGCACCCTTCATATCGTCGGGCATGAAGGCATCAGACCCCGAAATTCCGTTGGCATAGCGGGCAAAGGCCGACAGCATCGCGGCATTTTCCGGATCCATGATGAAATCCATGAACAGATAGGCATTGTCGACGTTCTTGGCGTCGGCCAGAAGCACGACGTTGTCCATCCACAGCCCGTAGCCTTCCTTCGGATAGCCCCATTTAACATCCGGGTTGGCCAGGCGCGACCGCAGGCCCGACCCGTTCCAGTCGACCGTGGCGGCATAGTCGTGGTTGGTCATCTTTTCGACCGTGGAATAGTCCATCGACATCCACTTGGGCTTGGCGGCCAGAAGCGCGTCGCGCACCTTTTTCATCACCTCGGCGTCTTCGGAACAGACATCGCCGCCCGCCCACATGGTCGCCAGCGCCATCACGTCGCCCATTTCGGGAATGACGTTGATCTTGCCCTGCAACTCGGCCGGCGGGTCCATGAAGATGCTGCTGGTGTTGATGTCACCTGCATAATCCTTGGTGTTGACCGAAACGCCGGTCGTGCCCCACTGCCACGGCACCGAATATTCGCGCCCCTTGTCCCACGCGACATCCGTCCATTCCGGCGCGATGTTCTTGATGTTGGGCAGGCGCGCGTGGTCCAGCGGCTGGATCAACCCCTTTTCGGCATAGACCCCCACGAACCCCGCCGAAGGCACCACAAGATCGAACCCCGATCCGCCCGCTTCGACCTTGGCCAGCGCCGTGTCGTTGGAATCGAAATCGGTGATCGTCACCTTGATGTCGTACTTTTCTTCGAACTTCTTGATCAGGTCGGGGCTGGTGTAGTTGCCCCAGTTGTACAAGAACAGCTCGCCTTCCGCATGGGCAAGGCCGGTGCTGCCCATCAAAAGGGCGATTGCAACGAGTGATTTTCTCATGTTGGACTCCGTTTGTTTCAGGCTTTTTTTCTTGTCAGCAGGAAAAAGGCGAACAGCAGAACCACCGTCACGCCCATCAGCATGGACGAAATCGCGTTCACGTCCGGCGTCATGGCGCGGCGCAACTGGCCCAGCATATAGGTGGGCAGCGTGTCCTGTCCGGGTGATTTAATGAACTCGGTAATCACCACATCGTCAAGCGAGGTGACAAAGGCCAGCATCGCCCCCGCCATGATCCCCGGCAACAGCAAGGGCAGCGTCACATGGCGGAACACCTGCCAGTCGCTGGCATAAAGATCGGCGGCGGCAGTCTCGAAGGTCAGATCCATCCCCTCGAGCCGCGCGCGGATCGGCAGATAGGCGAACGGGATGCAAAACGCCGTATGCGCCAGCACCAGATAGCCAAGTCCTGTATATCCGGTCGCCTGCTTCAGCGCCGCCGTCACCACCAGCAGCGCCACCGCCGTCACGATTTCCGGCACCATCAGCGGTTGGTTGATCGCGGCATAGACCGCCGACATTCCCCTGAACGGCGCCCGCCGCGTGGTGCCCAACGCGGCCAGCGTCGCCAGCGCGGTCGAGAACACCGCCGCAAACCCCGCGATGACCAGCGAATTGACCGTGGCGTTCAGCACCTCGTCGTTCTGAACGGCCTTGCGATACCAGTCGAGCGACAGCCCCCCCCACACCGCTACCGAGGCCGAGGCGTTGAACGAATAGACCACCAGCGTGACGATGGGCAGGTAAAGCACCACGAACACCATCACCGCCGTCAGGCCAAAGCCCGGAATATGCGCGGCGCTGAACTGCGGGGGGCGGTTAGCCATGGCTTTTGTCCCGCGACAGCGTGCGCACATAAACCAGCAAGGCCAGCGTCACGATCACCAACAGCACGATGGACAACGCGGCACCCAAGGGCCAGTTGCGCCCCTGCCCGAACTGCAATTCGATGAAATTGCCCAGCATCATCATCTTGCCCCCGCCAAGGATGCGCGGCGTGACATAAGCCCCCAGACAGGGCACGAAGACAAGGATCGACCCCGCCACGATGCCCGGGCGGCTGATCGGCAGGATGATCCGCGTCAACACCTGCCAGCGGCTGGCGTACAGGTCATACCCCGCTTCCAGCAAGCGCAGGTCGAACCGCTCGAGCGCGGCAAACAGCGGCAGCACCATCAGCGGCAGATAGACATAGACCATCCCGATCAACAGCGCCCCTTGGGTATAGGTCATCTGCAACGGCTGCCCGATCACGCCCAAGGCCAACAGCGCCGTGTTCAATATCCCCTCGTTGCGGATCACCTGATTGATCGCAAAGGTCCGCACCAACAGGTTCGTCCAGAACGGAATGGTGATCAGGAACAGCCAGAACGCCCGTTGCTGCGGTGTGCGCGTGGCGATGAACCACGCCGTCGGAAACCCCGCCAGAAAGGTCAGCACCGTGGTCACCAGCGACAGGCTCACCGACCGCCAGAAGATCGTCAGATGTGCGTCGGCCAGCGTCAGCGTGTCGTCGAAGATATCCCGCTCGAACAGCACCTTGAACCAGCCGTCGGTCGAGAATGTCCAGACGACGCCGCCATATTGGCCCGCCCCAAGGAAGGAATAGACCAGCATCACCAGCAAGGGCAGGATCGCCGCCAAAGCCAGCACCACCAGCGCGGGCGACACCAGCGCCCAGGCGCGGCGGGTCGAACGGGCGGCGATGATGTCGCTTGCCTCGGCCATAGGCTCAATCCGCCAGCAATTGCACGGCACCCGGCGCGGGGCGGATATGCACAAGGTCACCGACCGACAGCGCCACTTCGCCAGCGGCCGAGCTTTGCAGCCGCGCCGTCACGGCACCGCCACCCGCAAGCTGCAGATGGCAATGCGTGTCGGTCCCGAAATAGACGGTGTGATCCACCACCGCCTCGATGGCCCCCGCATCGCCCGCGCTGCACAAGCGCACCTGCTCGGGCCGTAGCGCCACCGTCACCCGCCCCTGCGGCGCGCCATCGACCGCAAGCACAGCGCCATTGTCCAGCCGCACGCCCCCCGCGACAGCCGCACCCGTCAGGAAATTCGTCTCGCCCACGAAGGATGCGACAAAGCGGTTGACGGGCCGCGTGTATACCGCGCGCGGGGTGCCGATCTGCTGGATGTGCCCCGCACTCATCACCGCGATGCGGTCCGACATGGTCAGCGCCTCTTCCTGGTCATGCGTCACGAAGACAAAGGTGATCCCCGTCTCTTGCTGCAACCGCTTCAACTCCGATTGCATTTCCTTGCGCAGCTTGGCGTCCAGCGCCGACAGGGGTTCGTCCAGCAGCAGCACCTTGGGCTGCGGCGCCAACGCGCGGGCCAGCGCCACCCGCTGTTGCTGGCCGCCCGAAAGCTGGTTGACCCGCCGTCCTGCCATCGGTTCAAGCTGGATCAACGCCAGCATCCGCGCCACCCGCTCGGCCACTTCGGCGCGGGGTCGCCCCTGCATCTTCAGCCCGAAACCGATGTTTTCGGCCACGGTCAGATGCGGAAACAGCGCATAGCTCTGGAACACCGTGTTCACCGGCCTGCGGTTCGGCGGCAAGGTCGAGATATCGGCCCCGTCCAGCAGGATCGTGCCGCCGGTCGGCATTTCAAACCCGGCGATCAGCCGCAACAAGGTTGTCTTGCCGCAGCCCGAAGGGCCAAGCAGCGTGAAGAATTCGCCCTGCGCGATGTCGACGGAAACATCGTCCAACGCCCTTACGGCGGCAGTTCCGGCCCCGAAAGCCTTGGTGACGTTGCGGACCGAAATCCCCTTGGTGCCGGTTGCGCGTTCGGGTTGGGGCATGGAAAAACCGACTCGCTTTCGATTGGAACTGCCCGATCAAACAGCAGGGGCGCAAAGAAGGGCAAGCGTTATTTTGATCAAATCGCGCAGCGCCACCCGCCCTGCCGGATTAGCGGGCAATCACCCCCCCGCAGACGTTGCGGCCCACAACCGCAAGGGCACCGGCCACAACCACAGCAGGGCCAAACCTTCCATAGCCCCACGCACCGCGCGAAGGCTAAACCTTCAGCGACTCGCGCGGGGTCAGCCCGTATCTGGCGCGGTACATCCCCGAGAACCGCCCGAAATGGGTAAACCCCCAGCGCAAGGCGACATCGGTCACCCGCGTTCCCGGCGGCGAGGCCAGCAGGTCGGCATGGGCCCGCGCCAGACGCGCCTCGCGCCAGAACCCCAGCGGGGTGGTGCCGCGATGCTGGCGGAACGCCATCTGCAAGCCACGCGCCGAAATTCCCGCCGCCGTGGCCACATCCTCGAGCGTGATGCTCTGGTCCAGATGCGCTTCGATGAACCCCTCGGCCAGCCGCAAATGGCGCGGGCGCGGCGCTGCCTTTGCGCGGGCGATCAGTGCGTGATGGTCGTGACGCGCTTCCAGCAACCCAGACAGCACCGTGCTTTCGATCTGCCGCGCCATCAGCCCTGCCCCCAGCGGCGGCGTTCCTGCATCCGCCTCGGCCACCAGCCAAAGCACCAGCCGACGCAACGCCGCCCCCGGCCCCGCCCGCAGGTCGAGCGGCCCGTCAAAGGTCAGCGGCCTGTCCGAAGGCCCGCCCAGCAACCCCGCCAGATGCTCTTGCATCGCGCTGCGCGAAATCTGCACCAGCACCTGCCGCGTTCTCTCTTGCCATGTCATCCGCGTCGGCAGATGCGGGTTCAAGATTGCCGCGCGGTCGGGCGTCGACAAATAGGTTTCGCGCCCGTTGCTGATTTCGGCCCCGCCTTCCAGCGGAATTTGCAGCAGGTAGAACCGCTCCAGCTCGCCCGGGACGATCAGCGACCTTGCCCCGTATTCGATGTAATTCAGCGACAGGCGCTGCCCCGGCAAATGGTGGTGACAGGCATCGAACGGACTGCGCCGCCCCAAAGTTTCCAACCGGTGCGGGCAAAACACGGCGGCAACCCGCTCGCGCGCCTCGTCAAGGTTGCGCGAACGAAACAGGACATGGTCCTTGAGCAGGGGCGCAGCCATCCGGTCACCTCCAACACCTGACGGCAAGCCTAGCACGTCCTGCCGCAATCCGGCCCCGCGCCTGGCGGTTTTTTTCGTTTTCCGGACAAAGGCCACGCCCTGCGGATAGCCCGCGCCGTGCGCTGCGTCATAATTCCTTCAAATTCAAAGGAAAACGAAAGGAACTTGCGATGCGCGGACTGGCCGGAAAAGTCGCCATCGTGCCGGGTGGCTGCACCAAGATCGGGCGCGCCGTGGTCGATGCTTTCGTCGCTGCGGGCGTCAAGGTCATGGTGGCCGACATCGCAGCCGGCGACGGTTTGGCCCAAGGCGTGGCCTTCCAAAGCTGCGACCTGCGCGATGACGCCCAGATCACAGCCCTTGTCGCCGCCACCAAAGACCGCTTCGGGCGCATCGACTTTCTGGTCAACGTGGCCTGCTCGTATCTCGACAACGGCGCTGCCTCGACCCGCGCCGACTGGCTGGACAGCCTGAACGTCAACGTGGTCGGCTCGGTCATGCTGATGCAGGCCGCCCAAGAGGAACTGGCCCGCAACAAGGGGGCCATCGTCAACTTCGGCTCCATCTCGTCGCGCGTCGCGCAAACGGGGCGGTGGCTCTATCCGGTCTCCAAGGCTGCAATCGTGCAACTGACCCGCAATCAGGCGATGGACCTTGCGCCCTTGGGCATCCGCGTCAACGCGGTCAGCCCCGGCTGGACGTGGTCAAACATCATGGACCAGTTGACGAATGGCGACCGCGCCAAGACCGACCGCGTCGCAGCCCCCTTCCACCTGCTCGGCCGCGTGGCCAACCCCGACGAGGTGGCATCCGCCGTGCTGTTTTTGTGCTCGGACGAGGCGTCCTTCATCACCGGCACCGACCTTTGCGTCGACGGCGGCTATACCGCCATGGGGCCGGAACGCGCCGAACCCGCCATTCCGCTTCTGATGTCCTGACTTATCCGGCGAGGGGGGTCACAGAAACACCCCCGCCACGAACCAACGGGGAAACCACATGAAAATCGCCATCATCGGGGCCGGCTTTGCGGGCCTGACCACAGCGCGGCACCTGCGCGACTTCGGCCATCAGGTCACCGTCTTCGAGAAAGTGCACGATGTCGGCGGGGTGTGGTCCACCACGCGCCTTTATCCCGGCGTGTCGACCCAAAACGGCAAGGACACCTATCACCTGTCCGATTACCCGATGCCCAAGCATTATCCCGAATGGCCCTCGGGCCAGCAGGTGCAAGCCTATCTGAACGGCTATGCCGACGCCTTTGCCTTGAAATCGCTGATCCGGCTTTCCACCCCCGTCACCCGCGCCGCCCACGGGGCCGACGGGCGGTGGAACGTCACATTCGAACCCGCTGGCGGCCAAGAACAGACCGAATCCTTCGACTACCTGACCATCTGCAACGGCATCTTTTCGGCCCCCGCCATTCCCGAATTCGCGGGCTCTGACGCCTTTGTCGCCGCGGGTGGCACGATCTGCCACACGTCCGAATTCCTGAACGCCGATGATGCGCGCGGAAAACATGTCGTGGTGATCGGCTACGGCAAATCGTCCTGCGATGTGGCGGCGGGGCTAATCGACAGCGCCGCCTCGACGACCGTGGTGGCGCGCGAACTGATCTGGAAGATGCCCAAGAAACTCGGCGGTGTGCTGAACTACAAATACCTGTTCCTCACCCGCATGGGCGAGGCGCTGTTCCCCTATATCACCCTGAGGGGCGTCGAGAAATTCCTGCACGGCGCGGGCCGTCCCGTCCGCAACTCGATGCTGGGATCGGTGCAAGCGGTCATCACGCGGCAACTGGGGTTGAAAAAGCTTGGCACCCTGCCGCGCGGGTCGTTCGAACGCATCGCCCGTTCGACGGTCAGTCTGGTGACGGACGGGTTCTTCGACCTTGTTGCCAAGGGGCGCATCGCCATCAAGCGCGACACCGCCATCGCGCAACTGCTGGTCGAAGGCGGGCGGCGCTATGCCCTGCTGAAATCGGGCGAAAAGATCGCCGCCGATATCGTCATCTGCGGCACGGGCTGGCGGCAAGAGGTGCCCTTCCTCGACCCCGCGCTTCAGGACCGCCTGCTCGACGGGCGCGGCAACTTCCGCCTTTACCGCTGCATCCTGCCCACCGGCGTGGCCAACCTTGCCTTCAACGGCTACAACTCGTCCTTCTTCTCGCCGCTTTCGGCCGAGATGGGCGCATTGTGGATCGCGGCGCATCTGGCCGGCGGGTTGAACCTGCCCCCCGCCCCCGCGCAGACCGAGGCGACCGACCGCCGCCTGCGCTGGATGGAAGAACGCACCGAAGGCAAACACGCCCGCGGCACCAACATCATCCCCTTTTCAATGCACCAGATCGACGAATTGCTGTCGGACATGGGCCTGTCCATCGGGCCGGTGCAGCGGTTCATGGAATGGCAGTTGCCGGTCAAACCCGCCGCCTACGCCCGCGTCGCACGCCAATTGCACCAACGCCTTGGCACGGCCGCTGCGACCACAGCAAAACCCGCCGCCGCCTGACCAGCCCGCCCGCCGCTTTGACGGGGCGGGCGGACAGCGACCATCACAGCAGGAAATCCGATGCCGTCATCTGCCCGACCGGCGGACAGGTCCACATGAACGGCCAAGGTCGACAGTTCGCAATTGCCGATCGTAGCCGCCGCCGCAGATGATAAGATCGTTGCTTGCGCCGTCATCGATATAGCCATCCGCACCGCTTGCATCGGGCGTGTCGTTGCCCGACCCCGGCAAAATCCGTGCCCGTATAGATACGGTCATGGCCGCCTTCGCCACGGACATGCCGATTGCTGCCGATGTAGACGGTGCCAGAATATTGCGTGCCGTCGAACGCTTCGACATCGGGCAGCTGGTCCACCTGTCCGCCTTGGCCGCTGGCTTGCCAACCGCATTCACCGCGCCTGCCGCCCGCCGCGCCGCCCTGTCCGCCTTTGGCCGTAACGGCCACACCCCCCTGCACCCGACCGGACCACCGCCGGATGCCGCGTTTTCCGGCACGCGTGGGCCAAGGCGGCGCTGCCCGCCGCGCCAAACCGTCCTATATGCACTGGCGTCGGGTATCTAGGCCCGGTGCAAGGGGCCGCCGCCATGTTCAACGATCCGCCCGGACAACCGCCCCGCGCCGTCCCCCAAGGCCGTCTGCCGCGCCTGTTGCGCATGGGCGGGCTGACCTCGGGCGTTCTGGGCAGCGCCGTCGCGGCGGGGTTGGGCCAGATGGCACGCGGCCAAAGGCCAAGCCTTGCATCCGCCTTCCTGACACCCGCCATCGCCGCGCGCCTTGCCCGCGACCTTGGCCAGATGCGCGGAGCGGCGATGAAACTGGGTCAGATGCTGTCGATGGACCCCGGCATCGTGCTGCCCCCCGAAATGACGGCGCTGCTCGCGACCCTCAGGGCCGATGCGCCGGCCATGCCGCCCAAGCAGTTGCGAACCGTCCTCGACGCCGCATGGGGCGCAGGCTGGTACGGACGCTTCGCCCGCTTCGATCTGCACCCTTTCGCGGCAGCTTCCATCGGGCAAGTGCACAGGGCCGTGACCAAAGACGGCAGGCACCTTGCCATCAAGGTGCAGTATCCCGGCGTGCGCGCCAGCATCGACAGCGACCTCGACAACGTAGCCTCGGTGCTGCGCATCCCGGGCCTGTTGCCGCGCGGCATGGACCTTGCGCCGGTGCTTGGCGAAGCCCGCCGACAGCTCCATGCCGAGGCCGACTATAGCGCCGAGGCGGGCCACCTGCGCGCCTTCCGCGCCCTGCTCGCCCCATCCGGGCGCTACATCCTGCCCGACCTCGATGATGACCTGAGCCGCGCGGATGTCCTTGCCATGACCTATATCGAAAGCCAGCCGATCGAGTCGCTGCGTCACGCGCCCCAGCCGCTGCGCGACCGTGTGGCGCAAGATCTGGTGTCGCTGTGCCTTGAGGAATTGTTCACCTTCAGCCTGATGCAGACCGACCCCAACCTTGCCAACTACCGCTTCGATCCGGCTTCTGGTCGCGTCGTCCTGCTCGATTTCGGCGCGGTGCTGCGGATCGGGCCAGCGATGCAGCAGGATTTCCGCGATCTGCTGCGCGTGGCCTTGGGCGACGATCCGGCCGCGACCCGCGCGATGCTGCTGCGGATCGGATATTTCGACGCCGCCACCGCGCCCGCGCATCAAGACCTGATCCAGCGCATGTTCGAAGCCGCGATGGCACCGCTGCGCCAGCACGGCCCCTTCGACTTCGGCACGTCGCCCCTGCTCGACAGCCTGCGCGACATGGGGCTTGCCATGGCGCTCGACCGCGACCTCGCACATGTGCCACCACCCGCCACGCTGTTCCTGCACCGCAAGATCGGCGGCATCTACCTCGCCGCGGCAGGTCTGGGCGCACGGGTCTCGCTCCGCCCGCTCGTCGAGCGCTTCGCCCTGTGACAGGCGCGAAACATCGGCCGAAGCCTGCGGTCGCAGCGCAAACATCACACCGCAAGCCACGGTGGCAACGCAAACCGCCAGCTATCCACCTGTTTGAATTTTCTGGAATAAATGGTGCCCCAAGACGGACTCGAACCGCCGACCCCCTCATTACGAATGACGTGGGGAAGCGTCCATGCCACTTGATTTCATTGGATTTTCTCTAAGCCGTCTGCCGCGTTGCAAGGATGTTGCAAGACTGACGCAGTAAGCAGGCGCGTGCCCCAATCCGGATTCGAACCGAAGACCCCTTCATTACGAATGAAGTGCTCTACCAGCTGAGCTATTGGGGCTACGCGAGGCGTCGTTTAGACGATGAAGGCCAGCCTTGCAAGGCGAAAAGGCCTTGAGCCACTGTCAGAACGGCGCTTCGTTCGGGTCGCTCGGCGGCACTCTCGGGTTCACGTCCACCGGCGGGTTGACGAAGTTGATGTGTGCCTTAGGGACCCACATATTGAACTCAAGGGCCTGCTGGATCAGCCGGGTCTTGCGGAGATTGTGTTTAGCATTTCCGATGCTGTTTGGGCCGAACAGGCTACCGTATCCTTCACTGAGAAGAAGCTGGCTATATTCGTCCATGACTCTTTTCCAGCGACGGTATTTCGGGGAGTCACTGGGGCGGCCTGGGCTTGCAGCTTTGGTCTTGGGCATGGTCTGGATTCCTTCTCACCGGGTCTGATGGAGTTGACCGATGCAGAAGGACCGACTTCCATCAACCGGCCCAGCCCTCGACCATCCGCATGAGCGGGTGGTTTCGGCTTGTGCATCGGTTGATATGCAGGCGAACGCCTTCGGTCTGCGGGATGGGTGATACCACCGATTCTCCGCGTCAGTCAAGAGCCTTGTCTGCCTAAGTGTCTGATCTAGCAGGGCGTTTAAACGGGGAGGCGCGCGGGCGGGTGTCTCAAACAAACATCACCGAACCCCGCACAACCCCGGTTGATCGCTACCCGGAATGCCGTCCAGTGATGTGTCACCGGGCGCGCCGCCCGCATCAACAGCAGCAACGGAGACACACAATGACCACCGACCTGACAATCCTCGCCAAGACCGAACTGAACGCGATGCTGACCGCGCCGCTGAACGCGTCGGCTCTCAAGAAGACTGGCAAGCCCGACCTGATCCGCATGATCCTCGCCCAGGATGCCGCCGCACCGACACTGCAAGCTGTCCTCGACGGCCTGACCGCGTTCGAGAAGGCCGTCCTGGTTGCGCACCTGGACGCCGGGATGGAATGCAACGGCGCGGAAACCCATGACGCGATGCAGGCCGACAACATGACCTGGAGCGACGTTGCGGAAACGTCGAAGCGCACCGGCCTGACCAAGAAGCAGGTCAACGGCGTGCTGACGTCACTCTCGGGCAAGGGCCTCGTCGTCACGGATTGCGACCCCGTCAACGGCGAAGGTCCTGTCCAGCAGGTCCTGTCCGATTGGGGTATCTCGGCTGCCTTCGAACTGCTGGCCGACGGGATCGAAGCCAAGGCTGCACCGAAACCCGCGAAGGCCGACAAGCCTGCACCCGCGCCCAAGGCCGCAGCGAAGCCGCGCACCCCGCGCGTCGTCGAGGACCGGATCATCGTAGCGCCCGCCAATGACATGAAGAAGGTCCGCCCGACCGGCGAAGGTTCGAAGCGTCACCTGCTGGCCCAAGCCTTGCTGCAAGGCGCGACCGTCGAGGAATTGATGGCCGTCACTGGCTGGAACAAATCGACCGCCACATCCGCGCTGCGCTGGGATATTCCTCAACTCGGACTCGGATGCCGTCGCGAAGGCGACCGCTATTTTCTGATCCTCCCGGCTGGTGTGAATACGATCCCGGTCAAGGCGAAAGACCAGACCCGCGCGGACGCTTTGGTCGCGGCCTGCAAGTGACCCAGTATCCCGACACCCCCGAAGGCGCGCAGGCTCTCCTGCGCGCCCTGCGCGCCCGTCTCGACAGCTTCGACGCGTCAGCGGCCAAGTTCATCCCGGACCCTTTTGTCGCTGGCTGCTGGCTCGCGACATGGCCCGACGGTGCGCGCACCATCGTTTACACGCACCCTCACCCTGTTGCTCCCAACTTTGAGGAAGTTGATTCCGAAGAAAGTTGAATACCGTCTCAAAAACACGGTCGCAGACCCCCGGTGCAATCACTGATTGAATAATGGCTGGTGGACACGCGTTCGCCAGCCTTCTTCATTTCTAGGGGGCTACCTTGATCTCATTCCGCTTAAACACACCGCCCGCGCTCCCACAGCGCGACTTCCCGCTCGTCTTGCGGCAGGAGTGGCGCTGCGACATTCCTAACCCCCGGCTTGGCCGGAAGCGCGCTCTCGCACTGATTGCCACTAGCCGGAAGACTGCCCGGCCCGCGCCCTTCTGGCACCGGAGGGACGTTGCATGAGTCCCGTCGAGGATACCTTGGACGGAATCGTCCTGCGATGGCCCAAGCCCGCTGCACCACAATCAACGGCACGGACGCTTCGACAACGCCTCGACTGGCTGGCCTTCCCGCTCTGGTTGGTCAGGCTGGCCGTGGAGTGCCTAGGCTGGGTCGCGCTCGTTGCCCTGATCACAAGGTTCTAGAATCGCGGTCGGTCCCGAACGACCGACCGTCCTCGTTTAAACACCCCATGCTGGTTGTGCTTTTCGGCCATTCCTGCGCTACATGATGGACAAATGTTGCCATCAGGGCATAATGGCGAAAAAGGACCAAACCAAGAACATGAACTACCAGCAGAAGCTTTTCGACGAACCTGAACCGACGCGCGCGGAGGCGCTTGCGGCACACCCGAAAAACCGGGCCGAGATCGTTGTGGGCGATGCGCGGAAGGTCCTTGCCGACTTTCCAGAACAGCACTTCCAAACCGTCGTGACGTCGCCGCCGTACTGGGGCCTGCGTGACTACGGGATTGAGGGTCAAATCGGTGCCGAGATGAAAGTCACCGACTACATCGCTGATTTGGTCAAACTGTTCCGCGAGGTGCGCCGCACCCTCCGCGACGACGGCACGCTCTGGCTCAACATCGGGGACAGCTTCACCTCAGGCGGGCGCACTTGGCGCGATGCAGACGAGAAGAACAAAGGCCGCGCGATGAGTTACCGCGCGCCGACGCCTGACGGCCTCAAACCCAAGGACTTGATCGGCGTCCCGTGGCGGCTGGCCTTCGCTTTGCAGGACGATGGCTGGTATCTTCGAACGGACATCATCTGGAACAAGCCCAACTGCCAGCCTGAGAGCGTTCGCGACCGCCCGACGCGCAGCCACGAGTACATCTTCCTGTTCTCGAAATCGGAGAAGTATTTCTTCGACCGCGACGGCATCATGGAGCCTGCGCTAGACAAGGATCAGAAGTCAAAGAATCGCCGCACCGTTTGGAACATTAACACGGAGCCTTATCCGGGATCGCACTTCGCCGTATATCCGCGCGCCCTTGTGCGCCTGTGCGTCCAAGGTGGATCGAAGCAGGGCGACCGCGTGCTTGACCCGTTCTTCGGATCAGGAACCACAGGCGTCGTCTGCAACGAACTTGGCCGCGATTGCACCGGGATCGAACTGTCCGCTGAGTATGCAGAACTTGCGCGTGAACGCCTTCTAAAGGGCCGCTGACTCGAAGTCCCAGCTTGCGTGAACGATGCACAGGCTTTTGAGAAGGCTCTTGATCTGCAACTTCCGTTCGGTCCCGCCGTCGAAGTAGAGCGCGTATTTCAGCCCGCCCATATCGTCCTCGACATAGCCATAACCGGGCTGCGGGGTCTGGCGGCTAGCCGTCTGCACAACGAGTTTGCAGTTTGCGGCCTCCATCATCAGCGCCTTCGGAATTTCGACCAACTCGTAGAAGTAGCGGGCAGGGCCTTGGGCGAGGCATCGCAGAGTGAAGATGCGGTCATACCCGGCCATATGGTGAAGGAACACGTCGCGAAGCAGCGGCAGTTGCCACTCACCTTTGCCAAGTTCCATCCACTTGCTGACATGGATCACGTCAGGCTTGATGCCGCTTGCAGCCTCGGTCTTGAGGCTGACAGGCACCCCTTCGATGGTCAGATCGTGGCCCCTGTTGGTGCGCGACGTGACGAGTCCGGCCTGCAAGCCTGACAGCACCAGCGCGCGTTCGAAGGCATACTCGAAACGGTCCTTGCTCAGTGCCTGACGGCTGAACGCGTGATGGATACGCAAGGCATCGCCAAGGCGTTCGAGGACCGCAGGCGTGACCCAATCTGACCCTTCGTTGCGCAGGAATGTATGGGGCAGTTTGAACTGCCCGATGACGCTATCGACCCATTCGAGTTGCGAAGGCGTGAGGCTTGAAAGGTCTGCGGGCAAGAATCGCCTCCGTCGGAAATGTCGTTCCGGGAAGGCTACTTGCGGGATGGGTGGGAGTCACTAGCGGTCCTGATCGAAGTCGGGTGACTCCTTATTGACCATTTGATTGCTCCCGTTGCTGCCGTCCACGTTGCCAGCAGCAACGGAGGACCGAGACGTGATCACCTTGACACCTGAACAGATCGACGCAGGCCGCAAGGCTGCGATGAAGCGCGACAAGAAGTGGAAGCCAACACCGCCTTCGGCTATCGCTCTGGCGCATCGACTGTGGGGGGAACGCAGAAGGTTCAGGGAAACAGTCGAGTGTGTCGCCGTTGCGAAAACCGCTGGAACGTCTTCTACAGGGATTCGGTCGCGTTACCTCACAGGCGAACTTGGCCTCCCAACCCCAAACTGCCAACGCGCCGTGGCGTTCGCCAACGGGCAAAACACCTACACCCGCGCAGACGGGACTGTGCGCCTCGTCGGCGATGATAGGGGCTACCAGAATGATCGGTATAGCTGGTGGTGGGACAGAGCACGCGAGTCTTTTGACGGCATGACCATAGACCGAGTCGAGGATCTCTGGGTCGATCAGTGCCCCTGCTGCGGAATTGGGCTCAGGTCAGCGGGTGTCATGTCGTCGCCCTCCCTCGACCACCTCGTTCCGGACGTCCGCCACCACGACAACGCGCGCATTCTCTGCAAAAGCTGCAACGCAATCAAACAGGACGCGCTCCCGTGGATGATCCACAAGGTCGCAGACTGGATGACCTTGACGCCTGCCGCGATGATCGAACGCGCTATGGCATTACCAGAAATGCCGCTGCGCATGACGCGGGCGGGGGATCGTCGGAAGGAGATGTTGCGGGGGAAACGGGCCAACAACGCGGAAGCCTACGACGTCGAGTTCACCCTCACGCTAGAGGACGTTGTCTGGTCAGCATCGTGCCCTGTGTTTGGTGTACCATTCTTGCTGCCAGGGTCTGAGGACCGACGAACGCGGTACGGGACCAAGCGAGGCCCAACCTGGGATAGCCCTTCTTTTGACCGCATCGACCCGCGCCGTGGCTATGTCCCCGGCAACGTCGTCCTCGTCTGCACGCTTGCAAACCGCATCATGCAGGACGCCACCTCGCCCGACCGCGTGCGGATGGTGGCCGAATGGTTCGACCGGGAGTTGGCAGCGGCACCGGAACTAGCTGCGCTGATCAAGGACGACACGACGCGCGCCCATTGGGCGATGGCCGCTGAATGACCTGCGTGGGCAAAGCGCCCGAGCGCTGCGTTTGTGTCGTGGCGACGGCCTACCGTCGGTGCGCAGCGGGCGGGACTATGCAGCGCTGACGCGCTCTGCGCGTCTCTCGCGGCGTTCCCTGTGTGATCGTGCAGGCGGTTTGCAAGCGCCGAGGGACAGCGCAGGTCAGAACGGGCTTTCGTTCGGATCGGACAGGGGCACTTGCGGGTTGGGCTGGATCGTCAGCCGGTGGATCCCAAGCATTCCAGAATGGACGGGCAGGTCGAGCGCGAGGGCTTCAAGCACAAGGTCGCGCTCTTTCAGTTTTTGCTTCTCGGTAATGACGGCGGCTCCGGGCATCAGCGTGTTGAAGCCATGCGCATGGGTGGCTTTCGCAAGTGCCTTGATCGCGGTTTCCCGGCGTTTTGCCTGCTTGATAGGATCGCCGATTTCCTCCGACTTGGGCTTACCCTTGATCGGTTTGAACTGCGGTGCGCGAGGGAGGTCGCGGCCTCTATTGGAATCATATGCCATGCCCGCTTTGTGGCAGGCGACTCTGGCAAGATTTGGGCGGATCAGAAGTAGAGGACGACCAAGACGGCGATGCATAGGCCTGCGATAATCGCAGAGTCTGCGGGAGTCATCGCCAGCCCAGCAGCTTCTGCTGCACGGCGAGGTTGCCCGCATCCAAATGTGTGGCCGAAAGCAGGGCCAGTGCGCAGGCGATTCCGCGGTCGCTGTTATGGCCTTTGCCGCCGCCCTTGAGGACCAGATTGCCCGCGTTGGTCGCGGTCAGTTCAAAGCTGGAAATTTCCTTGAGCAGGTCCTCTTTCCCTTTCAGGTCGTGAGCGACAGTCAGGGTCTGGTTTTCGAGATGCGTCGCGAGATTTTCCAGCAAAAGGCCTTTGGCTACATGCACCGTCTTGCCAGTCTTGGTCAGGTTCGATCCCGCAGTCATGACCACTGACCATGTCTCAATTCCGGCCTGTTGCAAAATTGAGACAAAGGGGGCTCCCAAGCCAGAAGCGTCCACTGCCAAGACCCAATTCGGAATCTTGCTCAGACGGCTCGCAATGTGATCGGCCAGATCAGTATAACTATAAATTGCGCAAGACTCCTGCCAGATGACCGTCAGGCGGCGCGGCCCGAGACGCTGCTCGAATCCGCGGCCTGTGAATTCCGGGAAACATTCATCCCTTACGACCACAAGCGCGCTGGGATCATTCCGCCCCAAGTCCAAGCCGCAGTGGTGTTTCGTCCACCCGTAAACGACATGCCCCGCTGCCGCAGGATCAGCATTGGACGGGAGGCAGACCCGACCATCGGGCAGGAATTGCAGGGGCGAGGGGTTGTCAGGGGTCATGCGAAATCCATTGCGTTGACGTCGGGGTTGCTTGCGCGTTCGAGGGTTTCCATCGAGACTAGCGCCGTGCCCGCTCCTACAAATTCGACTAAATGCTCGCGACGAAAGCGGGCATCACTCATAGTTGACTTGTCGAACGCAACAGCAGCGGCACGGCGAGGGACGTCGATTGATCTGGCCGTGATACGGCGAACCGGCTTGTCCGAAACCCAAGTGTCGTAGAACACGCCTTCGGGGTTCGAAGGTGTGCTCAAAAGGAAGATCCTTCCCGAAGACTTTCTCATCGGGAAAAACGCGGTCTGCTCGTCGTCGCCCGCGAAGCAAGATTCATCGACCACGATAGTGTCAGCCGTGAGGCCCCTGGCTTGATCAGTCGCCGGGACGCAGACGATCCGCCCGCCGTGGCTCGGGTGTGCTTCGAGCTCCGTCTGGGTCTGGCGCACGATTGGCGGGCAGGCGGGGTCCGAATTCTTGAAGTCCAGGACCTTGCGGAAAAGCTCCGTCGATTGCCGCAGTGATGGAGCAGTCAAGATGACGGTCTTACCCTGCGCGAAGTCAGAGTAGGCCAAGCAGCCGCACGAGGTACTTTTTCCTGATTGTCGGCCACAGAGGGCAAGAGTCATCCGGTCATCGGGCATCTGGGTCCCGTCGGGCAACCGCTGTCCCCTGTTTAAACGGGGATCAGTGCGCAATAGCGTCACCTGCCACGCATCCGGCTCGCCCACGGTCATCCGAAAGCGCTCGACGGGATCGAGCGACACGGCCAAGCCGCGCATGTATTCCAGTAAGGCTTTGTCTTCGATCACGTTGGCACCGCCACATGGTCCAGAACTTTCAGGATCCGCATCTCGTCTAGGAAGTCGGCTTTGGCTTCCGGGTGCCGGTCGAGGACGGTCAAAATGATCGACCTGAGACGCAGGAACTGCGGCGATTCCGCGAGATTGAGGTGGATGTCAATTTTGCGCGAAAGCTTCCCATGAATCTCGGCCAACGCCATCAGGGAGTTGCGAACCTCCTTGAGGGTGCCGAGTTGCAGAAGTCGGTCTTCGTCGCCCTTTGCAGCGGTGAACAGGGTCTTGAGTTCGGACAGCACCCACTTGAGGTCCTGATCCACGTCGTCCCCAAACTCGTTCACGACCGCCGCGTGTTTCAGTGCCGTCTGGACCTTCGTGTCGTGAAAGTGCTGCGCGACGATGGCAAGACGTTCCTCGTCGGTGATGGTCGTGACCCACCGTGCAACGGACATGTCGGACACCCCGAGCTCCCGCGACGCCTGCAGCATCGACATGCGCCCGAGTATCAGCTCTCGCTTGTAATGCGCCTGCTTGTCCTTGGGCAGCAAAGCCATCTTGTGCAGCCTGCCCGTCCCGAAGCCTTGCCCGACGATGGACGCGGGTGGCTTGGGTTTGGGACCCGGCTTCTTCGCGGGTGCAGCGGCCATCAGTGGGGCTCTCGGGTCGGCCAAACCAGGCGATGCAGCTTGACCTCCTTCGGGTCGATCTTGGCCAATTGGGCCGCGATCTGCTCAGGGGTGCACTCGGGGAACAAGTGGCAGATTTCTTTGAGGATGCGCATCGTTCACTCCTGCACAATCGAGAGCTGAACGCCCTGCTCTGCTGCGAGGGCCTTGGCCTTGCGGTACGTCGTCACGTTGCGCGCGTCTTCGCGGCTGATGCGCAGGGGCTCACCGGCTTTGCGGAAGTCGACGAGGCCCTTGTCCGTTTTGGGCACGCCACCGTCCAGGATGGCCTTGCCCTTGGCCGTAAGGGCCTCAATGGCCTTGGACGACGCGTTGACTTCGTCATCCTTTTTGTAGGCGGCGAGCTTGTCCAGGAGCTCCGCATTCTTCGCGGAAATCCCTTTGACTTGATCTTCGACCTTCGCGGTCAACTGGGGGATAAGGGCTTCTGCCAGGAGGGGTGCAAGCGCGGCTACCAGAGCGGCGGCTTGATCATCATTCGTTGCCATAACGTGCATCCTTGAGTTGGGGGTGGCCAGGAGCCGCCCCGCCCACCCCCGTTTCACCAAGGATTGCACGGTTCGGCCTAGCCTCATCGTGCCTCAATGATCGGTCCTATCCCGATTGCGCTGCAACCAAGAGTTGAGGTCTTGCTGAGACGCCTGAAAGAAGGTAGCGGCCATCGTCCGACCGGCTCAGTTCAAACGTCAGAAGACCATTGTTCAGGACGTTGCGAATGGTAGAATCCGACACGTCGCCGTTGGTCGCGATGATCAGGTCCTTGAACGAGTGCGGCGTTGCCAGCAGCCCGTGGATGATCTGGCGCACCTCGGAATAGGTCAGGTAGTGCCGCTTCACGGTTGGCGAGGACGGCGACGGCAACGAAGGAGGAGGCAGGTGCGACGTGCGGCAAAACTCGCCACGACCCACGCGCAGCACCAGCCCCTGATTTTCCAGCGTCTCCAATCGTGCGCGGACCTGCGTGTAGCCCATTTGAGTCAGGCGCATCATGGCCTTGACGGTGAAGGGAACGAGCGGCAGGACGACGAAAAGGTCTTCTGCCAACCAGCGCTTCGACGGCCGTTCCGGGGCGGTCAGCTTGGGCCTCAGAGCCGTCAGCACGCGCGCCTCGTCGAGGCCGAGTGCCTCGAAGTAGAACCGGCGCATGTCGGCCCAGCCACCGCGCTCTGACAGGAAGAACTCGTTCGCTTCCCACTTCACGGTTTCGTCCCGGTCGTCGAGGTCGAGGATGGCTTGCAGGACGACGGCGCACAGGAGGGACCGGCTGGGAGTGTTGCCCGCAAGGCCCGCGTCATAGGTCGATGCCATGTCAGGGCTTCACCCCACCGAACGGGATCACGAGGCCCCCGCCTTCGTCCTCGATCAGTTGTTGCTCTTCCTCAAGGCTGCGGTTCGCGTCGATGATCTCGCCGCGCTTGAGGTTCATCAGGAGGCTGTCATGCGACATGGCACCGGACTGCCAGGTCTTGACGAGTGCGGTCAGGGTGGCCGCGTCCATCTGGCTCGACACGAAGTCACGGTGCAGCTTGACCACCACCTGGTCAGCGGTCCCAGGTTGCGTCCACTCGGCTGCGATGCGCAGGAGCTTGCGGAGGGCGGCCTCGACCATGTTGACGGTCGACGCGAGGAGCGACAACTCGTCACGGGTGCGCAAGCGGGCCGTATCGGTCGTCTCGTTGCGGCCTTTGCCGAGGTTGACCATGCGCGCGCCCAAGGAAGCCATCTGGGCGACTTTGTCGTCCATCGCGGCCTTGATGGACCCGATGCCCGCGCCGGAAATCTCCAGGACGCCGCAGGTGGCGTTCTCGGGGAGGACCCAGAACGCGCCGCTGCCGATTTGGCTGGGCTTGTTCTTCTCGTTGATCGCGCCTGCGACCCAGGGCGTCGGCTGGCTCGTGAGGAAGAGGCTGTGCTCGTAGTCGGCGCTGTTGCGATAGTGCGCCAGATTGACGTTTGCGAGGTCCAAGAAGGCGGGCTTCTCGACGTCGGCCTTGAGGTTGTAGGGGCTGACGATGCAGATCGGGATTTCCAGAAGCGGCGAGCCATTCACCAGCGGGACCAGGTCGTCGTCGATCTGGGTCTCGGTCGTCGCGGTAGGTTGCGTCGGGTTGGCCGTGCGGTGCGACGTCACGTGATACCGGCGCACCGTGTAAACGGGCTCCAGCGTCAAGACCAGATGCTGCTCAACCCCGTCGTCTAGGTCGTCGTTGTCTTCGTTGAGGCGGATCATCGTCAAGGTCTTGCGACCGTTAACGAGATCCTCCTTCCAGTCCAAAATGCCTTCGGCGCGGAAGGTCGAGATATAGGGGGTCTGGCCGACGGTGGCCCCGGCAGTCGGGTAGTCCAAAAGCATTGCAACCCGGCTGACAGACAGGACTTCGCTCAAGACTTCTTCCAGAAGCACGTCGAACGAGTTGCCTTCGAAGGTCATGTTGTCGCGCATGGTGGACAGGCGCGGCGGAAGTTCCAGGATTGCGCTGTTGCGCGTCACAGCACCGGTGAGGCCCGACAGGGTGCGCTCGGCCACCGCATAGAAGGCCGCGCGCTTGACGTAGGCCGCATAGGCAGAAGCGGTCATGCCTTCGGGCCGCGGCAAGTAGAGCTCACCCTGAGCCTGAACGCAGTCCTGCCCTTTCAGGACGTGACGGATTTTGTCGTAGGCCGCGCGGTACTCGTCGTAGGTGCGATGGTAGACCTTCGTCATGTTCAGGCCCCCAGGACCAGGGGGATCACGTCGTGGTACTTGATCAGGAAGTTGCCACTTCCGACATGCACACGAGGTCCGTCTCTGAGGCGGTCGATGAAGACAGCGCCGAAGCTGGCCTGCCGCAGGTCCGGGTCATTCAGGAGGGTGCGAAGCGCCTCGATCAGGGCCGGTTTCGAGATCGGGATGGGGAAGACGGCGGAACTGGAAACCGTCCGCTCGTTCAGGGTGCAGGCGCTGTCGCCCACGGGTTCGATGGTCACGGTCATTCGATGGGAAGTCCTATGTTGTGGGCGACGACGCCGGTGAAAGGACGAAGCGCGCCGGCGTCGTCAGATTTGGGCCAGTGCGCTCCTTGATCGTAAACGGATGGCGCAGAGGGCTCGACCGGTGATTGAGGTGTTGTGGCTTGTCTCGTAAGAGCCCCGGTCGACAAGCGCCCTGGTCGACAACGGGCGGGGTTCTGCGGGGGCGCAGCAGCGCGTCAGAGAAGGCGGTTATGGCGTTTCGGGGGTCGTGGTGGGGCAGACGTTGAGAACCTCAAGCGCTGACGAGCTGGCTGGGGATTTGACCAGGATTGACGTCATAGGCGGGGCGCGCGGAATGCCTGCGGTGGAAGGGGCCCGGATAGTAGTTGAGTAAAGTGGTTTCTTGCTGCGGTATAGTCGACCGCTTGGGTCGTGTAATAGGTTGAAAAGGCGACAAGATGGGTCGTTTATTCAGGGGTGGGGGATTCTCAAAAACTGTCGCTTCCACATCTGCCCGGGCCCCCGGTGGGGTGCCAGAGAAAGGGGGTCGATCCTCGGGTGGTGCCGTCTGGCTTGCAACGCCGACGCCGTTGCAAGGACCTTCTACCACCAACCCATTGATCAGCAAGTAGATTGCTGCCTAGAGCGCGTCATTGCTGATGATCAGGCCCGGTGGAACCACCGCAGAAATGCACAGATCACGGATCTCTGCCGGGAGTCAGGCGCACAGATGCACAGATCAACACACCATCCGGTTGGTCTTGCGTAGGTTGTTGACGGCGGTGACGACGCGCAGGTTCCACGGAACGTGCAGGCCGCGAACATTCTCGCCCCAGATGGGCACGATATGATCCACATGATGGCTTCGGCCAGTAGCGGACGTTAACTGCTGCGCCTCAGCATAGATGGCTTTGATCTCACTATGCTGTGCAGCGGTCAACCACCGAGGCGTTGCCTGACGTATGCGCGCCCACCGCTCACGCGTTCGAGCGCGATCTCGTTCGATGGAGTCGCCGCGCGACGCGGGACCGAGTGATATGCCGCATGAATCCATACCACACTTCATGGACGGCGAGCACAATCGCTGCCACCAGGGAATAAGGAGACCGCCAGGTGATCCAGGAAGACCTGCCGCGGCCTTACACGTGCGCACGCGCGAACGTTCGAACAAACCACCCCCCTGATCACTCAGTGCCACGTCCTGTACCCCACCACTGATGCACCCGATGCGCCCCATGATGCACACCACCACCCACCATAACCCATTGATCTGCAACAAATGATGCGGACGATGCGGACGATGCACGGGGTAACAGGTCACCGACCATGATGCGACGACGAGCTTTTTTAGTGGTGTTGACGTCGTCGTTGCATGATGTTCCTCACGCGCGCACGTGTAAGCGCACCACCGCCCGCATCACCGGTCCCAGGACCACCACCCCAACCACCTGCCTTCGTGGTCGCATGGCCACCACCGCGTCCCATATGATCGCGGTACGCGATGCAACGGACTGCAAAGGATGCCCCGACGATGACAGCACACCACCACACCGGCTTCGGCCCTGAGATGACCCAGGACGACTTCGACGCCATAGGACGCGAGGAGCTTGCACAGTTCTGGGCTGGACATATCCGCGCATCGCGGAACGCTGATGATCCCGCGATGGTTCAGAAATGGTTCTATGGCCGCGACGGTCTCGACCAGGAGACGCGGCGGCTCATCCTGACCATCTTGTTCCCGAAGAAGACGCACAAGGCACGCGCCGTCACCAGCCCGCGCCTCGCCTCGTTCAGCGGCGTGGCCGCAAACCATGCCTGAACTTCATTCGCGCACGAGCAAGGTCAACCTGCTCGTTGCGCGCCACATGCGACGTCCTGAGGCTCTCGACCTCGCGCTCGAACGCGGCAACCACATCTTCGAAGGTGGTAGGTATGCGCGACTTCGTGCCCATCTTGATCTCTGAGAAAGACAGTGGTGCGGCGTTGTCTTCCTGCGCGCTCGCCCACTTATCCGCAATCCACTGGTCCCGACGCGCCAGGAGCTCGTCCACCGTCTCGTGCTTGCGTTCCATGCGGGTGATCATGTGGTCGCGTTCTTCCGCCGTCGTGTCGCGCCACTGGCCACTGTCTGCATCGCGAACGCGCGCGAACTGACCCTCGTATATGTCCTCGATCTGATACCGCTGACCATCCCAGTAATACCGGACGTGGTTCTCGACCTGGCGATAGACCGGACGGCCGTCGCGCGTCTCCAAGGACTCCCAGTCGGCCCGTTCGACGCCTTCGAACTCGAGGCCGTTCCATGGCTCGACGGGCTCCGAGACGTGATCATGCACGGGTGACGCGTTCGGCCTGTCGTAAGCCAGCCTCGCCTCCTTGATCAGCGGCAGCGGCAACGTCATGCGGGACAGTGCATAGGCCAGCCCAATCTCGTCCGGCGTCCGACCATGCAGTCCTGGATTGCCGACCCGGTGTCGCTGGCCGTCGTCGTCCTGGCAGTACTCGGGGGCTTCATCCGCGCGGAGCGCCCGCACAAGCGCGTGGTCGGCTTTGTACTGATCACAGGCCGCGCGCAACCGGGACCGCCATTCGCTGAGGCGCGTCTGCGTCACTTCGCGGTAGGCAGCTTTCAGTGGGCGCGACGACATGGACGCGAAGGCTGTCCAGGCCACGGGTGGATCAAGAACGACGTACCACCAGGACAGAGGCGCATAGTCGGCCAGGTCTTCGACTTGCTCAGGCGGCTTGCACCATTCCCAAGGGTCCGACGTGATCTCGTCGAACAAGATGCCCAAGGCATTGACCACGGGTTCGAGGACGGGGAGCGACGACAACGCCTTGGACACGTAGCTCTTGTCTATGGGGCCTGTCATGCCCGCACGTTCCCAGTTGTGGGCAATCCAGGACTCGACGCGGCGGTTCTGGCCGAGGCTGAAAAGCTTGAGTTCCGATGCGTGCGCGAACGGCACACCTGCCTTCTGCGCCATCACTGATGCTCCTTCATCCAGGCGACCAGGTCGTCATGCATGTAGCGGATCACGCGCTCATTGATGCGTGAGTACTTGGGACCCACCGCATCCTTGCGATAGCGGAACAGGGTTTCGGGCGTGACGCCAAGGAAGGCCGCAGCCTCCTCCGTCGTCATAACCTGGGGCGGATGGGCACGGGCGAGGCCGTCATGGATTGCCGACAGCTTGTCGGCGATTTCATCAAGTGTCATGGAGAGTGCTCCAACGATGGGCGATTGCAGGGATAGGCCCCAGAGGGGCGATTTCTCTCTGCGTTGCTGTCGCTGGCCTTGCTTCCCACACAGGGGATAGTTTGACCGTGCCGCACCGCTCACCGTTGATGCCAACAACTTAGGCAGTAGCCTGCCGAAGTTCAATGACAGTTGCGGGAGCACACCCGATTCTCGTGCTGATCACGGAAGCGATCTCGTTCGCGACCTTGCGCTGACGTTCGACCGGGACGATTCCATACAACCCGAGGTTCTTTTGCTCGCCCTTTGCGACGGCTTGCCCGCAAAGCCAGTGCAGGACCATTTCCCTGGTTTCGACCTCATGGGTCGCCTCGTTCCACAGGTGACGCAGATCGCCTTCGCAGGTCAGCGGGAGCCGATCCAAAGCGTCAAGCGCACCCCGTTCATCCCCGATGATGCGCCGCGACGGAAACACCCAGGGGCAATCGTCGAACCGGATTTCTGCCAACCGATTGAACCATTTCTTGACCTGATCCCCCATGGCGATCAATCGCCGCCCGTCGCCCTTTGCCTGCTTGAGGCCCGTGCCGACCATCATCGTGCCTTTGTCCAGATCGACGTCGGCCCAAGTCAGCCCGCGCAGCATCTCGCCGCGCATCCCGGTAAACCAGCGAACCTGCCACAGCAGGCGCTTGTGCTCGTTCTCGACTGCCTCAATCTCGGCCCAGCGCGCGGCCCAGTCAACCGACGTGTCCAGGTCCCGCTTCTGCATCTTCGGGTTCTTGTCGAGCTTGGGCGGTAGGCCCGGAAGGCGGGCGTTGATCATCCGCTCCGCCCGCTTGAACGTGATCCCGAGAACCACGTTGACCTTGTGGGCAGCGAATGGCTTCTCGTTCACCAGGTCGTCGAGCATCCTCTGAACCGCCGCCGTGTCGATCACGTCCATCTTGTCGTCGGCCCAGGTCACAAGATACAGGTCGAAGGCGCGGGTGTAGTCCTTGTCCGTGCGGTCGTGGATCGGCCCGCCCAAGGATGCGGGACGGGCGCGACGGTAGCCCATCTCCTTGTCGAACGCCTCGCGCAGCGTCGGGATCCCTGCCCGTTCAACGGCCTTCTCCTGCTTGGTCTTGACCACACCGTCCTCAATGTTCGATGCCGCCCGACCGACTTCCTTCTTCGCCCAGGCACAATGCTTGCCTTGGTTCGACCACTGGCCCAGTTTGATGCGGCGGGTCTTCTGCGCCGTCGAGTCCCACTTGTTGACGTACCAGGTCTTGACGCCGCCTGCCGTCACGCAGAGTTGCAGGCCCTTTGCCGTTGGGTCCGAGAACCAGGTCGTCGCATCGGCGGAAAGCGTCTTGAGGTTCGTGTCCGTGAACTTGATCTGAGGCATCTTTTCGGTCCCTTGCAATGCTGGTTTCGTTGCAAGGTTCACGATACGTTCCAACACCAGTCTAACCCAACCGATAATTGGTCAAGCACCTGATTTTGTTGATATTTGTTGGTGTAACCCTACCGTATGTTGGTGGGTTTTTGTCATTACGAATGAGGTGCTCTACCAACTGAGCTATTGGGGCATTTTCACATTTGCTGCCTGATATGGGCCGGTCGTATCAATGTCAACAGCAGAATCGGCAACAGCCGCGAAGTCGCAAAGCAAGCCTGTGCCCTGTATCACGGTCAAAGCGTTGCAGGGCGAATAACGGCAACCCCGCGGCGGCAAAGCCCGCTGCGGCGCAGCCGTGACCCGGCAAGACCAAGCCGCCCCGCCTGACGCGCAACGGCGGCTCCTTACCCTGCCAGATCGTCGATCACCGCCACCCCCGGCGGCATTGGCCCGTCAAAGGCGCGCAGCTCTGCCGACGCGCCAGATAGCGGCACCCTGCGCGCCACCAGCGGCGACATATCCACCGCCCCCCGCGTGATCATGTCCAACAGGCGCGGATATTTCCACGCAGGCATCCCCCGCGTGCCGAACAGCGCCAGCTGTTTCATATAGACCGCGTTCATATTGATCTCCATCCGCGCGGTATGTCCCACGGGCAGCCCCACCTGCACGTGCCGCCCGAGCGGGCGCAGACATTCGACCGACGCATTGGCCGTTGCTGCTATGCCCAAGGCCTCGATCGACACATGCGCCCCGCCACCGGTCGCCTCGACGATCTTTGCTGCCACATCGCCCTCGCGCGCATCGAACGCCGCCTCGGCCCCCAAAGCCAGCGCATGCGCCAGCTTTTCCGGCACCACATCCACCACCACGACCCGCGCCCCGAGTGCCCGCCCCAGCATCAGCGCCGACAATCCTATGCCGCCAGTGCCATGCACGGCCAGCCATTCGCCCGCCTGCACCGCGGCCCGCCCGGTCAAGGCATGCCACGCCGTAGTGACGCGGCACCCCAGCCCCGCCGCCAGCACCGGCGAGATGCTCTCGGGCAACCGTGCGAGGTTATGCGCATGCGGCACCGAGATGTATTCCGCATAGGCCCCCGGCTCACCGAACCCCGGCACGCGCTGCGTCTTGCAGACGTTGGAATGGCCCGACTGGCAATCCGGACATTGCCCGCAGGCAAGGATGAAGGGCGCGATGATCCGCTCGCCCACCGCCCAGCGGGCCAGCGGGCCGACCTCGACCACCTCGCCGCTATATTCATGCCCCGGAATCGCGCCGGGCTTCACCCGCGGATGCTCGCCCACCCAGCCGTGCCAATCGCTGCGGCACACGCCGCAGGCCAGCACCTTCACCACCACCCCGTCCGCCTCGCAGACCGGATCGGCCACCGTCTCGATCGACAGATCCTCGCGATACGCCCGCAACACCGCTGCCCGCATGACACTCTCCCCCCGCGTTCCATCCAAAGCAAAATCCGTAGCGCAACCACAGGCTTGCCCGCCAGCGACCGCCCCTGTCGCCAAAAACGAAAAGGCAGGCCCAAAGCCCGGCCTTTTCCCGTTCACGCTTGCCCAAATATCCTCGCCGAAGGCTTCCGCAGCTTCGACCCGCACCACCGCACCAGAACGCAGCCTACCGCGCCGACCGTGCCAAGCCGATTTGCAAGGGCTAAATGCCCGCGCAAATCGGGGCCCGCGCAAATCGGGGCCTGCCTGAACCGAAGGCCCGCCCGAACAAACTGACGGTCAGAGGATTTCGACGCGGTAGCTTTCGATCACCGTATTGGCGAGCAGCTTCTCGCACATCGCCTTGACCTCGGCTTCGGCGGCCACGCGGTCGGTGCCCGACAGGTCCAGCTCGATCACCTTGCCCTGCCGCACGCCGATCACGCCGGAAAATCCCAGCGTCCCCAGCGCATGACGCACCGCCTCGCCCTGAGGGTCCAGAACGCCAGCCTTCAACATCACGGTGACACGCGCCTTCATGACGAAACCCCCAATCGGTCCAGTGTGCCGGTGCCTTAGCGAACCTCACCCCTTTGGGCAAGGCCCCCGACCATCCCGCAGGGCGCGCGGTCCGCGCGCACCCGCCGCAGTCAGTTGATCAGCGTCGGCTTCGTCGTATGCGTCACATTCGACGGCATCACGCCCAACCGCCGCGCAAGTTCGGTATAGACATCGGCCAGCGGCCCGGGTTCGCGCGCAATCCCGTCGCGGTCCTGGCCCTCTTGCAGGCCACGCATGTCCCACAGGCGGCAACTGTCGGGGCTGATTTCATCCGCCACGATCAGGCGCATGTAATCGCCCTCCCAGACACGGCCCACTTCCAGCCGGAAATCCGCCAGACGGATGCCCACGCCCATCATCACGCCCGACAGGAAATCGTTCACCCGCAAGGCCAGCGCCACCATGTCGTCCAGATCCTGCTGGCTCGCCCAGTTAAAGGCGATCACATGTTCTTCCGAAACCAGCGGCGTGCCCAGACGCTCGTCCTTGTAGTAGTATTCCACGATCGGGCGCGGCAGGGCCGTGCCTTCGGGAATGCCCAGACGGGTCGAGATGTCGCCTGCGGCAAAATTCCGCACGACCACCTCGACCGGAATGATCTCGGCCATCCGCACCAGTTGCTCGCGCATGTTCAGCCTGCGGATGAAATGCGTGGGCACGCCCACCGAATTCAGCCCCGCCATGAAAAACTCGGACAGACGGTTGTTCAGCACGCCCTTGCCTTCGACGGCAGCGGGTGACGGAACCGTTGCCGTCGGCGCGGTATCGTCCTTGAAATACTGGATCAAGGTGCCCGGCTCGGGCCCTTCGTACAGGATCTTCGCCTTGCCCTCGTAAACCTTCTTGCGCCGTGCCATGCGAACCCCGCCAAATGCAGCGACGGGGCAACCCGATGGGTCCCCCGCCTGCCTTGGGCGGCTATAGCGGGCCACGGCGAAACTGGCAAGGCAAAGGCTCCCTTCGCCCTGCCAAAGCCTTCGACCCGCGCCTGCACAGGCGCTGCTGCCCCACCCCCGACCCCACCCCCCACCCCGCCCCCGCGACGCAGCGCGGCCAAGCGCCGGTCCCCCTTGCGGCGCAAGCCCCGCAAGGGCATATGTGATGGGCAATAAGGACGATCACCAAGGGGCCTGCCCATGACCACTTTCGACGACCGCGAAAAAGCTTTCGAAGCCAAATTCGCCCATGACGCCGACATGCAGTTCCGTGCCGAAGCGCGCCGCGACAAACTCGTCGGTCTCTGGGCGGCCGGTCTGCTCGGCAAATCCGGCGACGAGGCTGCCGCCTATGCCATGACCGTGGTGTCGGCAGATGTCGCCGAAGCCGGAATCGAGGATGTCGTTCGCAAGATCGCAGCCGACCTCGGCGGCCTGTCCAGCGCCGATGCGGTCCGCGCCAAAATGGCCGAACTTCTGCCTGTCGCCAAATCGGAACTGATGCAGGAGCTGTAAGCGTCCGGCCACGGCAGCACAGACTCCCAAGGGGCAGCACCACGCTGCCCCTTTGCATGTCACGGCCCCAAATCTCATGGCCGGCACGTCCCGTCCGTGCCCCGGTTCACCCGCGCCTAAAGCCAGCCTTTCGCCCGCCGTTAACCCCTGACACACACCTGCCCCCCATCATGGGCCGCAGGATGCCGACGCGGGGGCTGCATGACGACAACCGACAGGATGCGGGCAAAGCATATGGCCAAGCGTCTGGCCAAACGTCTGGCCAAACCCGGGGCAACGCTGCTTGTCGGCGGCGGCATGCTCTGGCTGCTTGGCACGCGCCTTGGCACGCTTGACCTGCTGGCCGTACGCGACGCGGTCTACGATGTCTCGGCCCTGCAATGGGCCTTGGCGCTTGCGGCGGTCATGGTCAGTTTTCTTGCGGTCGGCGGGCAGGAACGCGTGCTGCACCGCCACCTTGGCACCGGCATATCGGGGGCACAGGCCTTTCAGGCAGGCATGGCCGCCGGAGCGATCAGCCAGACCGCAGGCTTCGGCCCGCTGACCGGCGCGCTGGTGCGCTGGCGGTTGCTGCCCGGGCTGACGCTCTGGCAGGCCACCCGCCTTTCGGCGGCGCTGACCCTCGGCTTTCTCTCGTCACTCGCGCTGCTCGCCGCGCTGGCGCTCGTCACCCTTGGCAGCACCGGATACGAACCGCTCGGCTGGGCGATCCTGTGTGCGGCAACTGTCATCTTTCTGCTCGGCGCGATGCGCCCTGCATGGCTGCCCAAGGCCGGCCACTGGCCCAATGCGGTGACGATGCTGGCCTTTGTGTTCTGGGCCATGCTTGACCTTTCTGCCCTGTCCGTGGCGCTTTGGGCGCTGTTCCCGCCCGACGCCGAACCGCATTTCGCCACGCTTCTGCCTGCCGTGCTGGTGGCGCTTGGCGCCGGTCTCGCCTCGGGGGCGCCTGCCGGTGTCGGTGCCTTCGAAATGGCGCTGATGGTCCTGCTGCCGCAGCTCCCGCCCGAGGCGTTGATGGCCGCCATCCTGTCATGGCGCGCCGTGTTCTACGCCCTGCCCGCCGTGATCGGCGCGCTTTGGACGGCCCTTGCCGCGCGCCCTTTCCTTGCCGCACCAAAGCCCGCGCCGCATCCGGCCGCGCTGTCGCCGCGCGCCGAAACCGCGCTGGCGCATCAAGGCACGCTGTCACTTCTGCGCAGCGGCCCGCAAACCTGCCTGACCGGACGCACCCCGCATGTTCTGGCTGCGCTGTTCGAACCCTTCCCCGGTCGCCCCGACAACGCCGCCGTTTCGGCCCTTGCCCGCGCAGCCCGCGCCGAAAACCGCTTTCCCGCCCTTTACAAGGCCGATGCCCGCCTTGCCGCCCGCGCCCGCAGCCTCGGCTGGCGCAGCCTGCGCATCGCCTGCGAAACCGTGGTCGCCACCGCCCGCTTCGACCTGTCGCACCCCGCCCGCGCCAGCCTGCGCCGCAAACTGCGCAAGGCGGCGCAGGCGGGCATCACCGTCACCCGCGACCATGCCAGCACCTGCCCCGCGCTTTGCCGCATCAACGCGCAGTGGGCCGACCGCCACGGCGGCGAACGCGGCTTTTCCATGGGCCGCTTCTGCCCCGACTATCTGGCGGGCCAAAGGCTATATGTCGCATGGCAGGGCGGCACGCCTGTAGCCTTTGCCAGTTTCCATACCGCAGCACAGGAATGGACACTCGACCTTATGCGCCACGGCCCCGCATTGCCCGACGGCACCATGCATCTGCTGGTCGCCGAAGCCATCCGCGATGCCGCCAGCCATGGCATCCCGCGCCTGTCGCTTGCCGCATTGCCCGCCCTGCCACCTGCGCTGCACCGCCTTTTCGCGCGGCAAAGCGCAGGCCTCGCGCGGTTCAAGCACAGTTTCGCGCCACGGTCCGAACCGCGCTATCTTTGCGCGCCGAACCTTGCCCTGCTCGGCCTTGCCGCCGCCGAAATCGCCCGCGCGGTCGCCCGCCCTGCAGCACTTGGGCCCGCCGCACCACCTTTGCCTGCTCCGGTTGATGACGACGATGGCGATTATGAATTTGCCACCGTGCCCGCGTCATGGCACAGGAAGGCCTAGCCCTCGTCCAACCACGGTGTTCCCATGTCCGATGCCCTGTCCAAACTGCTCGCAACCCGCGATTGGCTGATGGCCGATGGTGCCACCGGCACCAACCTGTTCAACATGGGCCTTTCGTCGGGCGAACCGCCCGAAATGTGGAACGTCGAACAGCCCGACAACATCCGCACCCTGTATCACGGCGCGGTCGATGCGGGGTCCGACATCTTCCTGACCAATACCTTCGGCGGCAACGCCTCGCGCCTGAAACTGCACAACCTGCAATCGCGCGTGCGCGAACTCAACCGCACCGGCGTTGCCTTGGGACGCGAGATCGCAGATGCCGCAGGCCGCCCCGTGATCGTGGCAGGCTCGGTCGGCCCCACGGGTGACATCTTCGAACCGATGGGCACCATGACCCATGCGCTTGCCGTGGAAATCTTCCACGAACAGATCGAGGGGATGAAGGAAGGCGGCGTCGACGTCATCTGGGTCGAAACCATCTCGGCCCCCGAAGAATACAAAGCCGCCGCCGAAGCCTGCCGCCTGTCGGGCGTAGCATGGTGCGGCACCATGAGCTTCGACACCGCCGGTCGCACCATGATGGGCGTGACCTCGGCCGCCATGGCCGACATGGTCGAGAAACTGCCGAACCCGCCCCTCGCCTTTGGCGCGAACTGCGGCGTCGGGGCCTCTGACCTGATGCGCACCGTGCTGGGCTTTGCCTCGACAGGCACCGAACGCCCACTCATCGCCAAGGGCAACGCCGGCATCCCGAAATACCACGACGGCCATATCCACTACGACGGCACGCCCGAGTTGATGGGACAATACGCCGTCCTCGCCCGCGATGCAGGCGTGCGCATCATCGGCGGCTGTTGCGGCACCATGCCCGAGCACCTGAAGGCCATGCGCCGCGCCCTGGAAGAAACGCCCCCCGGCCCGCGCCCCTCGCTCGAAACCATTTCCGACAAACTCGGCGGCTTTTCCAGCGCCTCCGACGGCACCGGCGACACCTCGGGCGACCCCAAACGCGAACGCCGCGGCCGCCGCGGCTAAGCGAAGTCTGATGCAGACTTCGCACCGGAATTTGACGCAAATTCCGGTCCCGTCCTGCGGGACCGCGAATTTTGTGTCAAAATTCGGGCCGGAATTTGTGCCAAATTCCGCCCGTCAGAACAATGCCAGCTGGTCCCCCGCCCTCGGCGGGGCTGCGAACAAATCGCACCTCAGCGCAGGCAACTGTTGCGCCAACCCGTAGCGCGCCACGGCCAGCTTGAACCGCTGCGCGATCAACGCGGCAAACACCCCCTCGCCCCGCATCCGCTTGCCCCATTCGGCATCGTAATCCTTGCCGCCTCGCGCCTCGCGCACCCGCGCCATGATCTTGGCCGCCCGCCCCGGTTGCCCCTCGGCCACCCAGTCGCGAAACAGCGGTGCCACCTCGAGCGGCAAGCGCAGCATGATCCAGCTTGCCCCCTTTGCCCCGGCATCCGCTGCCGCCGCCAAGATCGGCTCCATCTCGTGATCGGTCAGCCCCGGCACGACGGGGGCCACCATCACCCGCACCGTCACGCCCGCCGCCGTCAACCGCCGGATCACCTCCAGCCGCCGCGCAGGCGTTGCCGCCCGCGGCTCCATGCTGCGCGACAGCCCCGCATCCAGCGTGGTCACCGAAATTCCCACCCGCAGTAACCCCTTGGCCGCCATCGGTGCCAGCAGGTCCAGATCACGCTCGATCAGCGTCCCCTTCGTCGTGATCGCCAGCGGATGGTTGAACGCCGCCAACACCTCGACCACCTCGCGCATCACACGGTGCTCGGCCTCGCAGGGCTGATAGGGGTCGGTATTGGTGCCGATCGCCACCGTGGCCACAGCGTAGCCCGGCTTGCGCAACTCGCGCTCCAGCACCGCCCCGATCCCGGGTCGCGCAATCAACCGCGTCTCGAAATCCAACGCGGGCGACAGGTTCAGATAGGCATGGGTCGGCCGCGCGAAGCAATAGACACAACCATGTTCGCACCCCCGATAGGGGTTGATCGACCGGTCAAAGGGAATGTCCGGACTTTTGTTGTAACTCAACGCCGAACGGGGCCGTTCCAGCCGCACCTCGGTTGCGACCAGCCGCTCCTCCTCGGCCATGTCCCAGCCATCCGCCGCCGCCTCGACCGCACGCGGCTCGTAGCGCCCCGTCGCATTGCTGCCCGTGCCCCGCGCCCGCACCCGCCGCCCCGGCAACAGCGCCCTGTGCTTTTCCTCTTCCATCGGGCAAATCTAGAACATACCATGAACAAACGCCACCCCGTTTCCACAACCGACCCCTTGCTGTCGGCTTTCATCCGGGGCATGTCGCTAAACGAAAAGTGCAGGTGCCGCTTATCGCCCATGCACCAGTGACGAAACCCTTGTGGGAGTGCCGACCGATGGCCGACGAAGACGAAATCATCCTGTCCGAACTGTCCGATGACGAACTCGTTCTGCAGATGCACGACGACCTTTACGACGGGCTCAAGGAAGAGATCGAGGAAGCGGTCAACCTGCTGATCGCCCGCGGCTGGACCCCCTACGATGTGCTGACCAAAGCGCTCGTCGCAGGCATGACCATCGTCGGCGCCGACTTCCGCGACGGTATCCTTTTCGTCCCCGAAGTGCTGCTTGCCGCCAACGCGATGAAGGCGGGCATGTTCATCCTCAAGCCGCTTCTGGTCGAAACCGGCGCACCGCGCATGGGCAAGATGGTGATCGGCACGGTCAAGGGCGACATCCACGACATCGGCAAGAACCTCGTCGCCATGATGATGGAAGGCGCGGGCTTCGAAGTGCTCGACCTCGGCATCAACAACTCGGTCGAAAAATACCTTGACGCGCTCGAGGCCGAAAAGCCCGATATCCTCGGCATGTCGGCCCTGCTGACCACGACCATGCCCTACATGAAGGTCGTGATCGACACGATGAAGGAAAAGGGCCTGCGCGAAGACTACATCGTCCTCGTCGGCGGCGCGCCGCTGAACGAGGAATTCGGTCGCGCCATCGGTGCCGATGCCTATTGCCGCGACGCCGCCGTCGCGGTGGAAACCGCCAAGCAATTCGTCGCGCGCAAGCACAACCAGCTCAGCGCCTGATCGCGTGATCGGCCAAAAGCCCCGCAGCCCTATGGCTTGCGGGGCTTTTTCACACGCGCCCCTTGTTGTCGGCCCCCACCCGCGCCAGATTGGAACGCGAAAGGATACGCCATGCCGCTGACCCATTTCCTGTCGCTGATCGCTTTCGTCATCCTCGCCGCGGGCCTGACCCTCGGCCTTGCCGTCTGGGCCGATCTGCCCTTCGCCGCCCTCGGCTTTGCGGCACTCGCAGGCAGCCTCGTCCTCGGGGCGCGCCAGTGGCGCTGACCGCCTATGTCGCGCCCGACGACACCACGCTCACCGAACAGGGCCTGTCGCTGGCGGACAACGGCAAGATCCTGCTCATCGCCTGCGGTGCGCTCGCCCATGAAATCCTCGCGCTCAAACGGCTGAACGGCTGGGACCACCTCGACCTGCAATGCCTGCCCGCCAACCTGCACCTGTGGCCCGACCGCATCCCAGCGGCAGTCGAGGCCGCCGTGAACGCCCAGCGCGACCGCTATGACCGTTTCTTCGTCGTCTACGCCGATTGCGGAACCGGCGGCCTGTTGCAGGCCAAATGCGCCGAACTTCGCATCGACATGGTCGCAGGCCCGCATTGCTACAGCTTTTTCGAAGGCAACGCCGCCTTTGCCGAAAAATCCGAAACCGAATTCACCGCCTTTTACCTGACCGATTTCCTCGTCCGGCAATTCGATGCCTTCGTCTGGCGTCCCATGGGACTCGACCGCCACCCGGAACTGCGCGACATGTATTTCGGCAATTACACCAAGCTGGTCTATCAGGCCCAACTCGACGACCCCGCGCTCGATGCAAAGGCGCGGGAATGCGCCGATCGGCTGGGTCTTGCCTACGAACGGCGGCTCACGGGATATGGAGACCTTGCCCCCGCCCTCGCCGCCGTGGCACAGCCGGTGGCATGAACGCAGACCCCTATACCCGCGCCTTCGCCGCCGCCTTCTCGACCCAGGACGCCGACAGCCTCGCCCGCCTGATGTCCGAGGATGCCGAGGTGGTAACTGCCACCGGCCAGCATTGCGAAGGACGCGAAGCCGCCCGCCTTGCTTTTGCCGAGGAATTCGGCGGCACTTTCCGCGCCGCCCGCCTCGTCTCGGGCCGCTCGCGCCTGCGCCCCGTGGGGCCGGGTGCGGCCCTGTTGTCGCAACGCTACGTTCTCTCGGGCGCGGTCGGACCGGACGGTGCCGATCTGCCGCGCTGCGCGCTTTTACTTTCCGCGCTCGTCGTGATGCGCCCCGAAGGCTGGCAGGCGCTGTCTTGTCACATCACGGCGCTCGCCTGACCTCAGCGGCGGCGAAACATCCCCGCATCGATGGCGCGCTCGCGCATCTCTAGGTCATAGCGGCTCACCGCCTCGTTCAGATAGGCCAACTCGCGCTCGGCGGTGGTCGGAAAACGGAACGCCCGGATCACGGTCTTTACTTGCTCGAACATGGAACTTCTCCTTCGGTTGCTTCCCGAAAATAAGATGCTGCACCGCAGCATACCAGCCCTGCATTCGTGGAACCCGCTATGCACCCAACGCAACGGTCAAAGCCCAATTTTCCAGCCCCGCCCCGATTTTTCTGCGAAAAATCCCGCCAGTTCTGAAACCGCGCGGCACCGCAAAGACGGCGCCCGTTTCACCCTTGCCCAAATACTCACAGCCCCGCCCGCCGCAATCGCAACGGCCCAAGCACGCAGACCAGATTTTTCGCAGAAAAATCGTGCGCCCCGCAGGCGCAGCGTCAGGCCGACAACAATGCCCGCGCCGCCTCGCGCGCCGCTGCGGTGATGGTGTCGCCCGACAGCATCCGCGCGATCTCCTCGACCCGCTCGCCTTCCGACAGCGCCAGCACCGTCGACAGCGTCCTGTCGTCGACCACCCGCTTTTCCACCCGCCAATGCGCCCCGCCCAAAGCCGCCACCTGCGGCGAATGGGTCACGACCAGCACCTGCGACCCCTCGGCAAGCGCCTTGAGCCGCCGCCCCACCGCATCGGCGGTCGCCCCGCCCACGCCGCGGTCGATCTCGTCGAAAATCATCGTCAGCCCCGGCGTATTGCCCATCAGGCACACTTTCAGCGCCAAAAGGAACCGCGACAATTCTCCGCCCGACGCGATCTTGTTCAACGCGCCCGCAGGCGCGCCGGGGTTGGTCGCCACCGTAAAGGTGACCGCATCCACCCCGTCCGGCCCCGCATCCGCGCCCGTCACCTCGGTCACAAAGACCGCCCGCTCCATCTTCAACGGCGCCAGTTCCGCCGCCATCGCCAGATCGAGCCGCTTGGCCGCCGCCACCCGCGCCCGCGTGATCCAGCCCGCCTCGTCGCGATAGGCCGCTTCGGCCTGCACCACCGCCTTGGCCAGCGCGGCAATCCCCGCCTCGCCGCCATCCAGCGCCGCCAGCCGCTTGCGCAACTCGGCAGCAAAGCCGCCCAGATCGTCGGGCAGGACCGAATGCTTGCGCGCCAGCGCACGTATGGCGAACAGCCGCTCCTCAATCCCCTCCAACTCGACCGGATCGAAGTCGAGCGCCGACAGCGCCCCTTCGACGCCCGACTGCGCCTCGCCCAATTCGATCAGCGCACGGTTCAAAGCCGCCAAAGCCGTTTCAAGCTGCCCCTCGGCCCGATCCGCCGCCCCCTCCAGCCAGCGCAGCGCGTCGCGCAACATGCCTTCGGCCGCCTGTTCCGACAAAGCCTGATGCGCCCGCGCGATGTCGGAACGTATCTTTTCGGCCCCCTGCATCATCCGCCGCCGCGCGTCCAGCGTCGCTTCCTCGCCGGGTTCGGGATGCAGCTTGTCCAGCTCGGCCACGGCATGGCGCAAGAAATCTTCTTCCTTCTTGGCTGCCGCCAGCGCCGCCTCGGCCTCGGCCAGACGCGCCCGCGCCGCCGATTGCGCCCGCCACGCCGCCCGCACGGCGGTCAGGTCGACGCCGGCAAACAGGTCAAGCAAGGTCCGGTGCCCCCGCGGGTTCAACAGCCCGCGGTCATCCTGCTGCCCGTGCAATTCCACCAGCGTATCCGACAGGTCGCGCAGCACCTCGCCCGACACGCGGCGGTCGTTCACCCACGCCGTCTTGCGCCCGTCCACGGTGTTGATCCGCCGCATGATCAGCTCGTCCCCGGCCTCGATCCCGGCTTCCGCCAGCACCGCCCGCGCGGCATGGCCCTCGGACAGGTCGAAAACCGCGGTGACCGCCCCTTGCTCGGCTCCGGCGCGCACCAGTTCGGCCCGCCCGCGCCAGCCCAGCACAAAGCCCAAGGCATCCAGCAAGATCGACTTGCCCGCCCCCGTCTCGCCGGTCAACACATTCAGCCCCGGCCTGAACTCGAGGTCCAGCCGGTCGATGATCAGCACATCGCGGATTTCCAACGATCGCAGCACTGCCCCGCCCCCGTCAGCCGCAAGGCCGGATCAGATCCATTCGCCACGGACCATCTGGCGATAGATTTTCGACAACCAGCCATCACCCTTTGCCTCTGGCGCAAGCCCCTTGCCCTTGAGCAGGCGGAAGCTGTCCTCGTAGAACGGGCTGGACTGGTAGTTATAGCCCAGAATTGCCGCCGAAGTCTGCGCCTCGTCGGTAAAGCCCAGCGCAAGGTAGCATTCGGTCAGACGGTGCAACGCCTCGGCGGTGTGCGACGTGGTCTGGTAATCCTGCACCACGGTCCGGAAACGGTTGATCGCCGCCGTATAATTCCCGCGTTTCAGGTAATAGCGCCCGATCTCCATCTCCTTGGCCGCCAGATGGTCGAAGGCCAGCTCGAACTTCAGCATGGCTGACCGCGCATAATCGCTGTCGGGATAGGTCTCGATCACGTCGCGCATGCCTTGCAACGCCTGAAAGGTCACGCCTTGATCGCGGCCCACTTCGTCGATCTGGTCATAGAACGACAGCGCCATAAGATACAGCGCATAGGGCGCGTCCTCGTCACCGGGATAAAGGTCGAGGTAGCGCTGCGAAGCCGCCCGCGCCTCTTCGTATTTCTTGCCCTTGTGATAGCCGAAGGCCTGCATGATCAGCGCCCGCTTGGCGTATTCCGAATAGGGATACAGCCGCTCGACTTCCTGAAAATACTTGATGCCCTCGTCCGGCTTGCGCTCGGTCTCCAGCTTCAACTCGCCCTGTTTGTAGATTTCCTCGGCGGTGTAGGATTCCAAGGGTTTTTCCTTGGTCCCGCCAAATCCCGCACAACCGGCCAGCGATGCGGCCACGAGCGCCATGCCAAGGAACCGCGCGCCCGACTTCACCCCTGCCATCTTCCGCCTACCCCACGACATTTTCGCACCCGGTCCGAAGGACCGCCGATGCATGCTTAAGCGTCGTCTAGCACAGATAAATCGGCTGCGCAAAACGGCTTTCGCGTCTTTGCTGTCAATGCACCGGCAGGTCGGCAGCAATCACGCCCACACCGGGAAGCTTGCGTCCGGTCTGCGCCCCGACCTCGACAAACACGTGGCTTGCCGGATCGGCAAACAGCGCCCGCAAAAGCCGGTTGGTCAGCGCGTGACCCGCGCGGATGCCCGTATAGCGGCCCAGAATCGGCGCACCCGCCAACGACAGGTCGCCCACCGCATCCAGCATCTTGTGCCGCACCGGTTCGTCGACGTAGCGCAGCCCGCCAGGGCTAAGCACGCGGTCGCCTTCGAACACCACGGCGTTTTCCAGCGTGCCGCCCAGTGCCAACCCGTTGGCCCGCATCGCATCGACATCGGCCTGACGGCAAAAGGTGCGGCTGTCGGACAATTCGCGCACGAAAGCCCCGTTGGCAAGGTTCAGCGTCTTTTCCTGCCGCCCGATCGCCGCTTCCGCGAATTCGATGCGGAAATCCATTTCCAGCATATCGGCCGGTTCAAGCCGCGCCACGGCATCGCCATCGCGCACTTCCACGGGTTTCAGGATACGGATCGCCTGCGACGGCGCGTCCTGCCCCACCACACCGGCCGCCAGCAATCCGGCCACAAAGGGCGCGGCCGATCCGTCAAGGATCGGCACTTCCGGCCCGTCGATCTCGATCAGCGCATTGTGGATGGCACAACCGGCAAGCGCGGCCATGATATGTTCTATGGTCGAAACCGAAACGCCCGACGCATTGGCCACCAGCGTGCACAGCCGCGACGGCACAACCGCATCCCAACGGGCAGGAATCCGCTCATTCAGGTCGCTGCGCAGAAAGACGATGCCATGATCCTGCGGGGCGGGCCTGACCACCATGCGCACTTCAGCGCCGCCATGCAGCCCAAGGCCTGCAAAAAGCGCGTCGGATCGCAGAGTGTTTTGCAAAGGTCGCCCCCGGTTTCGTTCATCTGCCGCGCAGGAAGGCCCTGACTGGCATGCAGGTCACACCTGCCCGCTCTGCATCCTAGCTAAGATGCTGCACCTGCAAACTCAACTCACCTTTTATGACACAACGTGACAGGCCGAAACATCACGGAACCCCATGATTTCAAAATGAAAAAACCGGACCAACAGGCCCGGTTCCCCCGTATTGTTACAGCGCGTTGCGGCCCGTCAATTGGCCTGACGGCGCAGGAATGCCGGAATTTCGATCTTTTCCTGATCCGGGCTCAATTCCTGCTCGTCGTCATAGGATGTCACCGGCGGCTGCTGGCGTTGCGCGGCCTGCCCTTCGCCCGCGCCCCCCGCCATGCGGTTGATCAACGACCCGATCCCGAAGCGCTGGCGCGGTTCGGCGGGCTTTGGCGCAGGGGCTGCGGCGCGTTGCGGTGCCGCCATCCCGCGCGGAGCCTGCGCGGTCGGGTTCTTGCTTACGGCATGTTGCAACCGCTGCAACGCCTCGGGCGACGGCGTTCCCGGCGGACGGGGTGCCATGAACGCACCCGGATCGTCGGCACCCACCGCCGCACGGGCGGCCGGTTGCGGACGATAGGCGGGGGCTGGCACGCCGAAACCGTCTTCGGCCTCTGCCTCGAATGACAGCGGCGCGTCAAACAGCGTGCGGTCCTGCTGCGGCTGGGCCTGCTGCGGCTGATAGCTTTGCGCGGCGGGCTGCTGCACGGGCTGTTGCGGCACAGGTTGCTGATAGGCCGGCGGCGGCGCGGGTTGATAGCTGGGCTGGCTTACCTGAACCGTCAACGGCGCGGGTTGGTGTGCCTGTTGCGGCGCGGGCTGCAACGGGGCCGACATCGGACGACGCGCGACCGGATCGGCGGCGCGGTTCGACTGGCTCACATCGATGCCGGTCGCCACGACCGATACGCGGATCGCACCCTCCATGCTGGTATCGAGCGTCGAGCCCACGATGATGTTCGCATCGGGATCGACCTTTTCGCGGATGATGTTCGCCGCCTCGTCCAGCTCGAACAGGGTCAGGTCATAGCCGCCGGTGATGTTGATCAAAACGCCACGCGCGCCGTTCAGGCTGATTTCGTCCAGAAGCGGGTTGGCAATCGCTTTCTCCGCAGCCTGCACCGCGCGATCCTCGCCCGAAGCCTCGCCCGTTCCCATCATCGCCTTGCCCATCTCGTCCATCACGGCGCGCACGTCGGCAAAGTCGAGGTTGATCAGGCCCGGACGCACCATCAGGTCGGTCACGCCCTTGACACCCTGATACAGCACGTCGTCGGCCATCGCGAAGGCTTCGGTGAACGTGGTGCGCTCGTTGGCCAGACGGAACAGGTTCTGGTTCGGAATGATGATCAGCGTATCGACGACCTTTTGCAGGGCTTCGATACCCTCCTCGGCCTGCTTCATCCGCTTGCCGCCCTCGAACTGGAACGGCTTGGTCACGACGCCCACGGTCAGCACGCCCAATTCACGCGCGGCCTGCGCGATGATCGGGGCAGCGCCCGTTCCCGTGCCACCGCCCATGCCTGCGGTGATGAAACACATATGCGCGCCCGCCAGATGATCGACGATTTCTTCGATCGTCTCCTCGGCCGCCGCAGCGCCCACAGCCGGACGCGCCCCCGCGCCCAGACCTTCCGTGACCTTCAGACCCATCTGGATGCGCGAATGCGCCTTGGACTGCTGCAGCGCCTGTGCATCGGTGTTCGCCACCACGAACTCGACGCCTTCAAGCTGCTTGTCGATCATGTTGTTGACAGCGTTGCCACCAGCACCACCGACACCAAAGACGGTGATGCGCGGCTTCAGCTCTTCACGCTGCGAGGTCATCGTTAGGTTCAGGGTCATTGCCACTCCGCCTGCTGCTGTTCGTTGTGCCGTCTTTTGCTGATCGGCTTGCTTTCGCGCCGGTCCCGGGCGCAGGAATCCGAATTTATCCACGATTCTATCCACAAAGAGGGTCAGAGGTCACGTAAAAAACGTTACCGTCCCACAAAATATGGGCCGGTAAGCGCATCGATCAGCGGTATTTTGCCGTTTTGGCAGGATGTAGCGGTTACCAGTTATCTTTGAACCATTTGAAGGCCCGCTTTATCGAACGCGCAGGGTAGCGCTCCGAAGGTATTTCGAAATCCCACCATTCATCCTGCGGATGCGCGGCAAACAGGCAAAGGCCCACGGCACTGGCAAAAGCAGCACCCGTCGCAGCTTGCGGCAGGCCCTGAACACGCAGCGGACGGCCCAGACGGACCTGCTGCCCGAGGATGCGCGCGGCCAACCCGTCCAGACCCGGAATCTGGCTCGCCCCGCCCGTCAGCACGATCGACTGGCTGGGCAGGCTGTCGAAACCCGCCGCATCCAGACGCGACCGCGCCTCTTCCAGAATTTCCTCGACCCGTGGCCGCATGATCCCGATCAGCTCGGTGCGGCTGATGCGGCGACGGTCTTTCTCCCAATCGCCGCTCTCGCCGCCCGTCTCGATCATCTCGCGGTCATCCATGCCGGTGGCAAAGACACCGCCATGCTTTGTCTTGATCTTCTCGGCCACCGCCAGCGGAATCTGCAACCCCTTGGAAATGTCCGAGGTCACATGATCCCCGCCCATGCGAACCGAATCCGCATAGATCATGTGCTTTTTCATAAAGATCGAAATGCCGGTCGTCCCGCCGCCCATATCGATGCAGGCCGCGCCCAGCTCCTGCTCGTCCTCGACCAAAGACGACACGCCCGACACATAGGCCGAAGACGCAATCCCCGCGAGTTCAAGATCGCAGCGCTTGATGCAATACAGCAGGTTCTGCACCACCGATCCGTCCACGCTCAGCAAATGCATGTCGCAGGCCAGCCGGTTGCCGATCTGCCCGCGCGGATCGCCCAGACCCGTGCGATGGTCCAGCGCAAAGTTCACCGGATGGGCGTGCAGCACCTCGCGCCCCACGCCGATGTCGGGCACGTCGCACGATGCCAGCACGCGGGCCACATCCTGCTCGGTCACGACGGAATCCTGCAATTCCCACTCGCCCGCAAGGCCATAGCTGCGCGGCTCGGCCCCGCTGAAACTGGCGATCACATGGTCGACCCGCACCGAAGCCATCTTCTGCGCCGCCTGAACGGCGGTGCGGATGGCCCGCTCGGTCTCGTTCATCTGGGCGATTTCGCCGAATTTCACACCGCGCGACCGCGTCGTTGCGGCCCCGATCACGCGAAACGACGACTGCCCCGCCATCGGCCCCACCCCGTCGCCGTCACGCAGGCGTTCCGGCCCGTCGAAGCGCAGGATCAGGCAGGCGATCTTGCTCGTGCCCACATCAAGGATTGCGATGACACCGCGCTGCATCGCGGCACGGCGCATATGGCGCATCGCTCGTTGCGACTGATAAAGATCGGTCATAGGTTCTCGCCCTCGCTCACATCGATGCCCTGCGCTTTGCGGCGTTCGGTCATGGCGTTTTCGGCCAGCCGCAGCACGGGTCGTTCTTCGTTTCTCAAATCCACCGTCAACACGTCGCGCGCCAACAAATCCTCGGCCCGATCCAGCGCGATCAACCGCTCCAGCGCGGCCACCGCGTTATGCTCGGGCAACATGATCTTCTGGTTGCGGTCCAGCACCAGATCCCAGCGCCGGTCGCCCATCCGCACCAGCCCGCGCACCCGCGGCAAGATCGGCTGTGCGGCGGCGAAAATCTCCAGCGCCTCGCCCGCCGCCACATCCGCGCCCTCGCCCGCCACCAGCGGCAGGTCGGCACGGTCCGCGCGCGATGCAAGACTGGCCACACGGTGCCCCGTCTCGTCCAGCATCTCGATCCGCTCGCCCGTGCGCCACACCATCACCGGCATCCGCTCGGTGATCAGCACCTGCAACACCCCGCCCGAGCGCACGCGCAACTCGGCCGACGCCACGGCATCGAGGTCTTCGATCCGCTGCCGCGCGGTATCGAGGTCGAGGTCGAACGACGACGCAGGCAGTTTCAGCCCCGCCCGCGACCGGATCGCATCGGCCAGTTCGGCCGAGGCCCCTTCGACCGAAATCAGGCTTACCATGAATTCCGGCCGGTTCTGGAACTGCTGCTTGAGGTCTTCGTACCCCCGCACCAGCCCCGCCCGCCGCGCATCGTCGGCCATGAAGATGCCCGTCGCGCCGCCGATCATCAAAAGCGGCAAGCCCACGCGGAACATCACGCGAAACAGCGGGGTCAGCCACAACCGCTGCATCCGGTACTGCCAGCGCGACGGCGCCGGATCGCGCCTGAGCGACCGCTGATAGACACGCTGCCCGCCCGATACTTGCCCGCCCGCCGCCGGCCCGCCCGTCGCCTGACCCCGTGGCGGTTGCCCCCCTAGCGATTGCCCCCCTAGCGGTCGCATGACGCATCCTCCACGATCCAGCGGCACAGCGCGGGAAAACCCATCCCCGCATGCCCCGCCTGCTCGGGCGACAGCGATGTGGGCGTCATACCCGGTTGCGTGTTGGTCTCCAGAAGGATCAACCCGTCCAGCCCCCGCGCCTCGTCCCAGCGCAGATCGGTCCGGCTCAACCCGCGGCACCCCAGTGCCCGATGCGCCCGCAAGGCATAGTCCAGACAGGCCGCCGCAATCTCGTCCGGCAGCACGGCGGGCACCACATGGCGGCTGCCCCCCGCCGTGTATTTCGCGTCGTAATCATACCAGCCGTCGGTGATGATGTCGGTCACGCACAGCGCACGGTCACCCAGCACCGAAACCGTCAGCTCCCGCCCCGGCGCATAGGTCTCGACCATCACCATCGCGGGCATCTGTGCCGACAGGCGCGGCGCGTTGCTGCCCTCGCGCACGATATAGACCCCGACCGACGATCCCTCGGAATTGGGCTTCACCACATAGGGTGCCGCCATCACATGCCCCGCCTCGACCGCCTCGCGCGGGACGATCACGCTGTCGACCACCGGCAATCCGGCCGCGCGATACACATCCTTGGCCCGCTGCTTGTCCATCGCCAGCGCCGAAGCCAGCACGCCCGAATGGGTATAGGGAATCCGCAGCCATTCAAGGATGCCCTGCACGCAGCCATCCTCGCCCCAGCGGCCATGCAATGCGTTGAAACAGACATCCGGCGCGATCTCGGCCAAGCGCACAGGCAGATCGGGGCCACAATCGACCTCGACCACCTCATATCCCGCCTCACGCAGTGCCTTGGCGCATGCACGCCCCGATACGAGCGACACTTCCCGCTCTGCGGAAAGCCCACCCATCAACACCGCCACGAGGGGGACGCTTCTGCCCGAACCGCCCGCCATATTCCGCCTCAAACCGGGTCTGTTGCCCGTTTTTCTTGTTATATTGCCGCCGGTTCACCGACGCGCATAATTTCCCACTCTAGCGTGATCCCGCTCGCTTGGAAAACCCTTTTTCGCACGTCTTCCCCCAATCCTTCCAGATCGGCGGCTGTCGCCGTTCCGGTATTGATCAGGAAATTGGAATGCATGGGCGACATCTGCGCCCCGCCGCGGCTCGCCCCGCGCAATCCGGCGTCGTCGATCACCTTCCACGCCTTCAAGTCGTGGCTGTCCCCGGCCTGTCCGGTCGACGAATGCCCCACCGGATTGCGGAATGTCGACCCCGCCGAACGCTCCTTGGTCGGCTGGCTCGCATCGCGCTTGGCGATTTGCTCGGACATCTTGCCCTCCAGCTTGGCCGGATCGCCCGCAGCGGCGCGAAAGGTCGCTTCAAGGATGATCCACCCCTCGGGCAACTGCGATTGGCGGTAAGCCAACCGCAACTCCGCCGCAGGAATGGTCACCACATCCCCCGCCCGCGTCACCGCCCGCACGGAAACCAGATGGTCCGCGACATAAGACCCGTAGCAACCCGCATTCATCCGCACCGCCCCGCCGATGCTGCCCGGAATGGTGCGCAGAAAGGTCAGGTCCAACCCCGCCTCCGCCGCCCGCCGCGCCACATGCGAATCGAGCGCCGCCGCCCCCGCCACAACCAGCCCGTCCGCCACGGAAATCGCGTTGAACCCCCGCCCCAGCCGCACCACGACCGCCCGCAGACCGCCATCGCGCACGATCAGGTTCGACCCGACGCCCATCGGAAACACCACCTCGGCAGGGTCCAAGGCTTGCAGGAACGCGACCAGATCGGCTTCGTCCGCAGGCTGAAAGAACAGATCAGCCGGCCCGCCCACGCGCAGCCACGTCAGATCGGCCAGCGGGCGGTTTTCGGTCAAGGTGCCGCGCACGGCGGGCAGATCGCGGCTCATGGCGCGCCGGTTCCCTTGCGCCGCAGCCAGCGCAGCAAAAACACCAGCGGCCAGCGCAACACGCTGCACCCCATGACCAGCACAGCCACGCCCCAAAGCGGGCCGCTTTCCCACGTCACCCAGCCCAGCAGCGGAATCCCCGCCGCGATCAGCGCGTAGGCCGCCGACCAGTGATGGTCGCGCGTCGGCAGCATCGCCACCAGATTGGCGACGATCAGCCAAAGGAACGCCGCCGCCAGCCCGTAGCTCATGCCTGCCGCCCCGTCCGGCAGTCTGAATTTTCGCAGAAAATTCGTTGACTGCCCCGCCCCGATTTCTCTGCAAACAGCTTCGCCCCGCTCATGCCGCGGCCCCCGTCAACCTGGCGGGCAAGGCATTGGCCCAAGCCGAAATCGACCCCGCACCAAGGCAGACCACCATATCGCCCGGCCGCGCCTGCTCGCGCACCAGACGGGCAAGGTCCGCCTCGTCCTGCACGGCGCGGGCGTGGCGGTGGCCATGCGCGATCAGCCCCGCCACCAGATCGTCACGGCTTGCCCCTGCGATCGGCTCCTCTCCGGCGGCATAGATGTCGGCGATGCCTACCACGTCGGCCTCGTTGAAACAGGTGCAGAATTCCTCGAACAGGCTCGACAGCCGCGTATAGCGGTGCGGTTGGTGCACCGCGATCACCCGCGCCCCGGGCGTGCCCGCAATCGCCTGCCGCGCCGCCTTCAGCACGGCGGCAATCTCGACCGGATGATGCCCGTAATCGTCGATGATGGTGACACCGTTCACCTCGGCCACCTTGGTAAACCGCCGGTTCACGCCCGCAAAGCCCGCCAGCGCCTCGCGGATTTCATCCTTCTTCATCCCCAGATGCCGCGCCACCGCAACCGCCGCCAAGGCGTTGGACACGTTATGGTCCCCCGGCATCGGCAACACGCAGCCCTCGATCATCGACCCGTCACCCTCGCCCTGCAAGGCCACGTCGAAATGCGCCTTACCGCCCTCGAAGCGCAGGTTGACCGCCCGCACATCGGCCTGCGCGTTGAAGCCAAAGGTGACAAAGCGCCGGTCCGTCACCCGCCCCACCAAGGCCTGCACCTCGGCATGGTCGGTGCAGCACACCGCCAAGCCGTAAAACGGAATGTTCGACACGAAATCGACAAAGCCCTTACGCAGCGCGTCGAACGTGCCCCAATGTTCCATATGTTCGGGGTCGATGTTGGTCACGATGGCAATCGTCGCGGGCAGCCGGTTGAAACTGCCGTCGCTCTCGTCGGCCTCCACCACCATCCACTCGCCAGCCCCCGCCCGCGCGTTCGACCCGTAGGCGTGGATCACCCCGCCGTTGATCACCGTGGGATCGAACCCGCCCTTGTCGAGCAAGGTCGCCACCATCGTCGTCGTCGTGGTCTTCCCGTGCGTGCCCGCAATGGCGATGTTCGATTTCAGCCGCATCAACTCGGCCAGCATCTCGGCCCGCCGCACCACCGGCAACTTCCTGCGCCGCGCCTCTTCCAGCTCGGGGTTGCCCTTCTTGATGGCGGACGAAATCACCACCACCGCCGCGTCCCCGATGTTCCCGGCCCGCTGCCCCTCGAAGAATGTTGCGCCCAACGATACCAGCCGCTCGGTGATCTTCGACGCTTTCGCGTCCGACCCCTGCACGCTGTAGCCCAGCGTCATCAGCACCTCGGCAATCCCCGACATGCCGATCCCGCCGATCCCCACGAAATGGATCGGCCCCAACTCTCCGGGCAGTTTCGTCGCAGCATTCATGCCGTCTTGTCCTTCGCCAATTCCTCGACCAGCGCCACCAGCCGCTCTGTCGCGTCGGGTCGCGCCTGCGCCAGGGCATGCCGCGCCATCGTCACCGCCGCATCGCCCTGCGTCAACACGGCCTCCACCTGCGCGGCAAGACTTTCGGCGTCAAGCCTCTTTTCCGGGATCAGCACCGCCGCCCCGGCATCCACCAGCCCCCGCGCATTGGCGCTTTGGTGATCGCCCGTCGCCGCCGCAAAGGGAATCAGGATCGACGGCCGCCCGACCACCGAGATATCGGCAACCGAAGACGCGCCCGACCGCGAAATCACCAGCTGCGCCTCGGCCAGCCGCTTGGGAATGTCGGCAAAGAACGGCTTCACCTCGGCCAGCATGCCCGCCGCGTCATAGGCCGCCACCACCCGCGCCACATCTTCCTCGCGCGCCTGCTGTGCCACCCGCACCCGCTGCCGCACCGCCTCGGGCAGCGCCGCCATCGCCGCAGGCACCACGTCCGACAGGATGCGCGCCCCCTGCGAGCCGCCGATCACCAGCACGCTCATCGGATAATCGCCCGGCGGAATATACCCCGCCCCCGCCCGTTCAAGCACCGCCCCCCGCACGGGGTTGCCGGTATGCACGCCCGTCACACCCCCGGGCAGGGCAGTCGGCCAGGTGCCGCAGGCCACCTTGTCCACGCGCGGCGCGAACAGCCGGTTCACCCGCCCCAGCACGCCGTTCTGTTCGTGAATCATCCGCGGCCGCCGCAGCACCCAGGCCGCCACCAGCGCCGGAATCGTCGGATAGCCGCCGAACCCCACCACCACTGCAGGCCGGTCGCGCAGCATCCCCGCCACGGCAGCCAGCACGCCCCCCGCGATCCGCAGCGGCACCAGCGCCTTTGCCAGAACGTCGCCCCGCGCAAAGGTGGCCGAACTCACCTGTTCGATCTGCACCACATGCGGAAAACCCCCCGCATAGCGCGCGCCCCGCGCATCGGTCGACAGCTTCACCCGCCATCCCTTGCGCACCATCGCTTCGGCCAGCGCCTGCGCAGGGAACATATGCCCCCCCGTGCCGCCCGCCGCGATCAGCAAAAGCGGGGCCGACATCAGCGCCCCCGCCGCTGGAAGATGTCTCCCATCGTCCCCTGCGGCCGCGCGCGCGTCATGGCCAACAGCGCCCCCGCCGTAATTCCGGCGGCGATCACCGATGACCCGCCATAACTCACGAAGGGCAGCGTCATCCCCTTGGACGGCAGCAACCGCACCGCCACCCCCATATTGATCATCGCCTGCACGCCGAAGATGCAGGCCAGCCCCGTGCCCGCCAGCCGGATGAACGGGTCGCGCTCTTTCATCAGCCGCAGCAGCGACCGCACCACCACCGTCGTGTAAAGCCCAAGGATCACAAGGACGAGGATCAACCCGTATTCCTCGGCCGCCACCGCGATGATGAAATCGGTATGAGCGTCCGGCAGCGACCATTTCACCTGCCCCTCGCCCACGCCCACCCCGAAGAACCCGCCCTCCTGAATGGCGTTCGTCGCATAGCCAAGCTGCGTGCGCGGGTCGATGTCGGGCGTCATGAACCCGTCGATCCGCCGCGCGAAATGTTCGGAACTGCCATAGGCCAGCAATCCGCCCCCCATCACCGCCCCGCCGATCGCCACGATCAGCGTCATCGGCGCGCCGGCCACGAAATACATCACCCCCCAGCCGAACAGCACCAGCGCCGCCTGCCCGAAATCGGGCTGCATCGCCAGAATCATGACGATCGCAAAGGACAGGATGAACGACACCAGCTTGCCCGGCGGTCCGTCCAGATCGAAACTCGCCGCCATCAACCACGCACAGACCACGATGAAACCGGGCTTGAGAAACTCCGAAGGCTGGAACGACGCAAAGCCGAACGAGAACCAGCGCACCGCCCCCTTGCCGAAATCGGTGCCGAACACCGGCAGCAGGCACAGTGCCACCATCGCCAAGGCAAAGCCGATCACCCCGAAACGCCGCACCGTATAGGGCGACATCATCGACACGCCCAGCATGGCAAAGATGCCCAGCCCGCCGAACACCGCCTGCCGCTGCACGTAATAGAACGGGTCCAACCCGTTGCGCGTGGCCAATGGCACCGAGGCCGCAAGCCCCAGCAGCAGACCGATGCCGTAAAGCACCATCACGCAAGACATCGACAGCTTGTCGATCGTCCGCCACCAACGGGGAAGCACCGGCTCGCTCACCCGTGAGGGCATCGAGCCATAAACCATCTCGGTCATGGAAATATCCGCCTGTCGCCTTGCTCTGCCTCTGCCCGCTTATCGACCGGGCTTGATCGGAACCCTAACCGGATTTCCCCGTTCGTGCCAGTATAAACCGGCCCCGCCACCGCAACGGGCAGGCAGGAACCCGCCAGCCCCTGCTCCACCCCGCCCCTGCACCACCCGTCGGGCCATTGCGCCGCAGCCTTCGCACGCCCAGCACCGAAAGACCCGCCGATGGACCCCGCCCCCAGCCCGTTTCGCTGCGTCAAAAGCGGCGACCGCACCCTGACCGTGACGCGCGGCTTCGCCAGCCCCGGCCAGCGCATCCTGCGCGCCCATATCGACCCCGACATCGCCGCGCGCTGGCTTGGCACGCCCGACATGCCGCTGGTCGAATGTCGCATCGACCCACGGCCCGGCGGGCGCTTTTCCTATGTCTTTGCCACCCCCGATGCGGGCCGCCGCACCGTCTCGGGCCAGTTCGTCGACCTGACCGAAACCCGCATCCGGCACGAGGAAACCTATATCCCCGATTCTACCGGCGGCCCCGTCCAGGTCACCACCGAGATCACCGCCGAAGGCCACCACAGCCTGCTCACCCTGTCGCTGCGCTTTCCCGACCGCGCTGCGCGCGATACGGCCCTCGCCTCGCCCTTGCCCCAAGGCATCGCCGCCGCCTACCAGCGACTCGACGCGCTGCTGCAGGACTGACCGGACCTTGGCCGCAGCCAGGCGCACCCGTCCGCGAAAATCAACCTGCGGGCTTCGTCAGGCCGCGCTTTTACAAGATTTTTTCGATACCAGAAGGGGATGATACAACCAAAAGTAGCAATTGCCGCCAGACCGTCCTATATGTGAAGAAGCTGCCCACAGATGCATCACGGCCCTGCCAAACAGGGGTCGCGGCCAACAAGGGACGGGCAGACCAACCATGAAACTCTCGATCGCCTCCAACCACTTCCCGATGTTCCAACCCTCGGGTCTCGATGATGTCAAAGACCCCTGCCCCGTCTTCGATGGCCGCATGTGGCACATGTTCGGCTCGGGCGGCACCGTCACCTCCGAAACGTGGCAAGTCTACCACGCCACCGCCCCCGCGCTCGAAGGCCCGTGGAGCCAGGCACCGCTGATCGACCTGCCGCTGACAGGATCGGGCGTCGCTGCCCCCGGCGTGGTGTTCGAACAGGGCCTGTTCCACATGTTCATCCAGACCGAATTCATGAAACCGGGCGGCAAGGTCGAACACCTGACCAGCGCCGACGGCTATGACTGGACCCATGCGACCACCTGCTTTATGGCGCTGACCGGCACGGCGGAACACGGCATCTACGACCCCCACCCCGCCGAGGTGCAGGGCCAGAAATACATCGTCTACTCCGCCATGCCCGATTTCCAGCGCGTGCCGCAGCCCGATGTCTACCTTGCGCGGTCCACCAGCGGCACATGGTTCGGCCCGTGGCAGCGTCTGGGCAAGATCCTCGACCATGACGACATCCCCCACCACAACCCGCGCCACCATCCCGATTACGAATGGGGCCTCGAAGGGCCGCAACTGGTGCAACTCGACGATGGCCGCGTGCTGTTGAACGCCACCTGCTTCCTGCCCAGCGGCCCGCGCGGCAGCCGCCAGCGCGTGTTCTTCGCCATCGCCGATACCGTGCAGGGGCCCTACCGCAGCCTCGGCCCCGTGATGGACCCGACCGAACCCGGCGAAAACGGCCACTCCACCGTGATGGTGACCGGCAACGAGCTGACCCTGTTCTACCAAAGCCGCGTCGCCACCACCGGCCACCGCTGGCGCTACGGCATCCTGCGCCTGCTGATGGACGCCTTTACCGCCCCCGCGCCCCTCCTCGCGCTCTGACGCAGCACACCGCGCCCACCCCGGGAGAGGGGGTTTCCACCCCCTCCCCCGCACCCCCACCCCGCCTCCCCCTGACAACATCTTCACCCAACGTCCAAAGACCAAAGGCCCAAACCCGACGGCTTCGCAATCCCACCACCCGCAACCTGACGCACAAAGCCACCAAGGCCCGACCAGCCGCCGCCCGTTCCACCCGAACGCGCCCGTAAACCGTCGCGCCCCCCGTTCACGCTTGCCCAAATATCCTCGGGTGAGGTCCGGAGAGGGTGGAAAACCCTCTCCGGCGCTGGCCGCCGCCGACAACGGCGACAGGATGCCGCGCCATTGCACCGGCAACCCGCCCGATACGCTCGTCCAACCGCACCCCCACGACCTGACCGCTACCCGACCCGAAAGCCCCCGAACGGCAATCCTCTACAAAGCCATCCACGCCATCGATGCGTGACAGGCCATCGCGCGCGCACTCCGCTTGCGTCCGGTCAAACCCCTCAAACCATCGCAAAAGCTCAGCAGGCCAAAAGCCCCGCCCTGCACACGGGCAGGATGCCAAGCACCGCGCGCGCGCCATTTCTTTGCCGCACGGATAAAGCCTGCCGTCGTCCTGTGCTATTCAGGGTCGCATGAAAGCACCCGACGCCGATCTGGCATCTGCCCCGCCATCGCCGCCCCCTGGCAAAAGCGTCAGACAGGCCCCGCCCTGGCGCCCGAACACCCAAGCGCGCGAACAAGATCCGAAACACTGGCTTCACCAATCGTCAGATGTCCGGCGCGGGTGCCGTGGCTGCGCGGCCCCGATGCAAGCCGCGCCGCAGCACGGCCACCGTGGCACCGCGCTGCCCGTTGCCCTGCACCGCGACACCGGCGAGCTTTGTCGCATCATCGACCGCGACATGGCCAATCCCGCGCCTCCTTGGCCAGCAAGGCCAAGGCGACAGAGTGCCTTGATGCCGCCTCGGGTCGGTTCGCCCCCTCGCACAGGCTGGCAGCGCAGCAGGGCATCAGACGCGTCGATCCGGACCAACGGCCCCACCCCATCCCCGCCCGCGCCAAAGACCGACCGCACGAGGCCTTGCGATCGGTCGCTATCTGTCCCCGTCCACCACAGACACAGCGCCAGCGCAACCGAAAGTCCCGCACGCCGCCACACGCAGCCAAAGCGCCCGCACACCCCAACGCGCCCTAACCACAACCGAAACGCACACCATCCCCCCTGCAAGGCGCACAGACAAAAACAGGCCACCGTCCGCCCCGCACCAAATCGGGCGACGATCTGCTTGTGTCAGCAGTCGGTTCGGCGGACGGTATGACGCTGGCCACTCATCCTGCGGGCTCCCCAAGCCTGAGCGGCTCCGTTGCAGCCCTCGAAAGTCCCGCACGCCGCCACGCACGGCCAAAGCGCCCGCACGCCCCAACGCGCCGAAACCATAACCGAAACGCACACCATCCCCCCCATGCAAGGCGCACCGACAAAAACAGGCCGCCGCCTGCCCAGCACCAAATCGGGCGACGATCTGCTTGCGTCATCAGGCGGAGCGGCAGGCGGTTTGACGCGGGCCGTTCATCCTGCGGGTTCCTCGGGCCGAGTGCCACGATTGCAGCTATGCCGCGCCACAGATGAAGCGCCTTGCATCCAAACCGCAACTGACCGTCACGCTTGCACCCTTAACCGGAACGCCCCCAGATCACCCCCCATTCACGCTTGCTCAAATATCCTCGGGTGAGGTCCGGAGAGGGTGGAAAACCCTCTCCGGGGGGTGACGACGCTCACACCGGCGGCAGCGCTTGCACCAAAGCCGTGAAATCCTCGCCGCGCTTTTCGAAATTCGGATACTGGTCGAAACTCGCCGCCGCAGGGGCCAGCAGCACCACGTCCCCCGCCTCTGCCTCGGCCGCCGCCCGCTGCACCGCCCGCGCCATCGTCTCGCAAATCTCGTGCGGGGTCGCGCCCAGTTGCAGCGCGAAATCCCGCGCCGAATGACCGATCAGATAGGCCTTCGCCACCGACCCGAGCAGGGGTTGCAACGCCGCGATCCCGCCCTCCTTGCCCATCCCGCCCGCAATCCAGCGGATGCGCGCAAATGCCTGCAAGGCCTTGGCAGCAGAATCCACATTCGTCGCCTTGCTGTCGTTCACGAAGCGCACGCCACCCCGTTCGGCGACAAGCTGGCTCCGGTGCGGCAATCCGGCAAAGGACCGCAACGCCGCCTCGATCTCGCGCGGGGCCAGCCCCAGCGCCCGACAGGCGGCATAGGCGGCGCAGGCGTTCTGGTGGTTATGCGCGCCGGGCAATCCCGACACCTCGCGCAGGTCGACCGACGCCACCTGCCGCCCCTTGCGCCATTCCGCCAGAAAGCCCTTGCGGGCAAAAACCGACCAGCCGAAGCGGTCCAGCTTTTGCCCCGACGACACGCGGATCACGCGGTCATCCGCCGCCCCGCCCGCCAGTTGGCCCGCCAGAAACAGCCCTTCGACCTCGTCCACGCCCACCACCGCGCGGTCCGGCCCGCCCTCGGCGAACAGCCGCCGCTTGGCCGCGAAATAGCCGCCCATGCCGTGGTGCCGGTCAAGGTGATCGGGCGACAGGTTGGTGAACACCGCCACATCCGGCGTCAGCGCCCGCGCAAGCTCGGTCTGGTAAGACGACAGCTCCAGCACCACCACCTCGCCATCCACCGCCGGATCGATGTCGAGCACCCCGCGCCCGATATTACCCGCCATCTGCGACGGACGCCCCGCCTCGAGCAGGATGTGATGGATCAGTGCCGTGGTCGTCGATTTGCCGTTCGACCCAGTCACCGCCACCACGCGGGGCGGCGTGTCGAAGCCGTCCCAGTCTTCTGTGGCAAAACTGCGAAAGAACAGCCCGATGTCGTTGTCGACCGGCACCCCCGCCTCCATCGCGGCTTGGATGATGCGGTGCGGCGCGGGGTAAAGATGCGCGATGCCGGGCGATGTCACCAGCACGGCCACGCCCTCCAGCGCCCCCGTCCGCGCCAGATCGGTCAGGCTGAATCCCTCGGCCTCGGCCTTGGCGCGCGCCTCGGGGCTGTCGTCCCAAAGCAGCGGCTCGGCCCCGCCCGCCACCAGCGCCCGCGCCGTGGCAAGGCCCGACCGGCCCAAGCCCAGAACCGCCACCTTGGCCCCTGCATATCCCCGAACCGGTATCATCGCCGCCCCCCGCCAAATCCCAGATCACCCGATAGGCGATCCCACCCCGCCCGAAAAGCCCCTACCAGCCGATCGGCTGGCGCTTGCGGAAGAACCCGCCCGTCGGTCCGTCCTCGGGCAGCAGCGCCAGCCAGACCGGCGTATCGGCCCCCTCTTCGGGCGTCAGCCCCGCCCCCGCACCGCCCATCCGCGTGGCGACCCGGCCGGGACAACAGGCGTTCACCTTCACCCCCTTGGGCAGATCGCGCGGCAAGGCCCGCGTCAGCGCGTTCAGCGCCGCCTTGGCCACGCCGTAAGCCCCCGGTCCGCCCAACCCCTCGGCATGGGCACCCAAGCCCGACGACAGGTTGACGATCCGGCCCCAGCCCGTCTCGCGCCAATGCGGCAGGTTCAGCCGGATCAGGTCGAGCGGCGCCTGCACCATCACCTCCATCGCATCGGCAAAATCCGACCGCGGCGACAACAGCGACACATCGTCCAGCACGCCCGCCTTGTTGACCAGAATGTCGAACCCGCCCGCCTGCACCACGGATAGGCGATCCCACCCCGCCCGCAACGCCCCTACCAGCCGATCGGCTGGCGCTTGCGGAAGAACCCGCCCGTCGGTCCGTCCTCGGGCAGCAGCGCCAGCCAGACCGGCGTATCGGCCCCCTCTTCGGGCGTCAGCCCCGCCCCCGCACCGCCCATCCGCGTGGCGACCCGGCCGGGACAACAGGCGTTCACCTTCACCCCCTTGGGCAGATCGCGCGGCAAGGCCCGCGTCAGCGCGTTCAGCGCCGCCTTGGCCACGCCGTAAGCCCCCGGTCCGCCCAACCCCTCGGCATGGGCACCCAAGCCCGACGACAGGTTGACGATCCGGCCCCAGCCCGTCTCGCGCCAATGCGGCAGGTTCAGCCGGATCAGGTCGAGCGGCGCCTGCACCATCACCTCCATCGCATCCGCAAAATCCGACCGCGGCGACAACAGCGACACATCGTCCAGCACGCCCGCGTTGTTGACCAGAATATCGAACCCGCCCGCCTGCACCACGGCATCGAAACTGCTGTCGGGATCGGCCAGATCAAGCCGTGCATAGGCGCACCCCGCCTCGGCCGCCGCCTTGCGCCCGCGATCCTCGTCGCGCGACCCCAGCGTCACGCGGCAGCCCCGCGCCACCAGCGCCTTGCAGATGGCCAGCCCGATGCCACGGTTCCCGCCCGTCACCAGCGCCGTTGGATGCAAGGGTCTCGTCATGCCGCAAACTCCCTTTCGTCACCGGATGCCGCCACCCGCCCGACCATTCCACGCCCAGCCCGGCCCCGCCTTAAACGGGCGCAACCCGAATTTCTTCCTCAAGGAATTTGCGCGGAATTTTCCTGCAAATTCCGCTACCGCGCCCGTCGCCGCCACAGCGCGTAAAGCCCCGCCGCCAGCAGCACAGCCCCGCCGACCGACAGCGCCACATGCTGCCCCCAGCTCAACGCGCCCCACAACCGTTCGACCGTCACACCCAGCCCGAAGCCCAACGCCACATACAGCGCCGACCACAGCGATACCGAAACCGCGTCCAGCGCAAAGAACAACAGCCCGTTCACCCCCGCCGCCCCCAGCACGGGCGGCGTAAAGGTCCGCGTGCCCCAGACGAAGCGGAACCCCAGGATGATCTTGACCGGATGCGCCGCCGCCGCCGCCGTCACCCGCACCGCCACCGGATTGGCCAGCAGCCGCGCCACCAGCGGCACGCGCCCCGAATGGCGGCCCAGATGGAACAGCACATTGTCCACCCCCATCGCCCCCACCGTGACCGCAGCCCAGGCCCCCGCCACCGGAATCAACCCGCGATGCGCCATCAGCCCGCCGATAAAGGCCACCGCATCGCCCTCGAACAGCGACCCGAGCGTCAGCGCAGGCAGCCCCCACGCCGCGATCAAGGCTTCCATCGTCATCGCCCAAGCGTCCCTTCAAACACGAAACCGGACCGCCCTTCGGCAGTCCGGCCCCGAAACCAATGCGGCACGGCTCAGCGCACCTTCAGCGTCGCCAGCCCCGCCAAGGCAAGGATCAGGCTGATGATCCAGAACCGGATCACGATCTGCGGCTCGGCCCAACCCTTCTTTTCGAAATGGTGGTGAATCGGTGCCATCAGAAACACGCGCCGCCCCGTGCGCTTGAAGTACAGCACCTGGATGATGACCGAAAGCGCCTCGACGACGAACAGCCCGCCCACGATGGCCAGCACGATCTCGTGCTTGGTGCAAACCGCAATCGCGCCCAGTGCCCCGCCCAGCGCCAGCGATCCGGTATCGCCCATGAACACCGCGGCAGGCGGCGCATTGTACCACAAAAAGCCCAGGCCGCCCCCGAACAAGGCAGCGGTGAAGATCAGCAATTCCCCCGTGCCGGGCACGAAATGCACCCCCAGATATTCGGTGAAATTGTAGTTGCCCACGACGTAGGAAATCACCCCCAACGTGCCCGCCGCGATCATCACGGGCATGATGGCCAACCCGTCCAGACCGTCGGTCAGGTTCACCGCATTGGCCGCCCCCACGATCACGATCATCCCGAAGGGCACGAACAGGATGCCAAGGTTGATCAGCGCATCCTTGAAGAAGGGCAGCGCCAACTGGTTGGTCAACGCGGCCGGATGGAAACTCGCCGCCGCAAAACTCGCCAGCGCCGCGATCAGCAACCCAGCGCCAAAGCGCACCCGTCCCGACACGCCCTTGGTGTTTTGCTTGGTCACCTTGGCATAATCGTCGGCAAAGCCGATCAGCCCGAAGGCCAGCGTCACCAGCAGCACGATCCAGACATAGGGGTTGTCCAGCCGCGCCCAAAGCAAGGTCGATACCACCAGCGCCGACAGGATCAGCAGCCCCCCCATCGTGGGCGTGCCTGCCTTGATGAAATGCGTCGCCGGACCATCATCGCGAATCGGCTGGCCCTTCTTTTGCTTGCGACGCAACAGGTCGATCAGCGGCCGCCCGAAGACAAAGCCGAAGACCAGCGCCGTCACAAAGGCACCACCGGCACGAAAGGTGATGTAGCGGAACAGGTTGAACACGTCGCCCCCGTCCGAAAAGGCGGTCAGCCAGTAAAACATGTCACTCCGTCCCCATGTGCTTTGTCGCAGCTTTTGTCGGGCCGGACTGCCCCAATTTGCGCAACGCGTCAACGACCGCGCTGACCTTGATACCCTTCGAGCCCTTCACAAGGATCACATCCCCCGGATCGATCAGGCTGCGCACCCGTGGCAGCAACTCGGTGGCGGTCTCGACCCACTCGCCGCGCTGCGCCCGTGGCAGCGCCTGCCACAGCGCCTTCATCCGTGGCCCCACGCAATGGACCGTATCCACCGCCTCCAGCCCCGGATGGGCGGCAATCGCGGCATGCAACGCGCCTTCGGTCGGCCCCAATTCCAGCATGTCCCCCAAAATGGCGATCCGCCGCCCCTTGGCGACCCGTCCCACCCCGTTTTCCGGCACCGCCCCGATCAACAGATCAAGCGCCGCCGCCATGCTCGCCGGATTGGCGTTGAACGCATCGTCGATCAGATCGAAACCGCGATCTTCCAGCGCATCCATCTCGATCCGCTCGCGCGTGCCGCGCCCCGTGGGGGGCGACCATTGCCCGATATCGCAGGCCGCAATCGCGCCGTCGCAGCCCATCGCTTCGGCCACCGCCAGCGCCCCCAAGGCATTGGCCGCGAAATGCCGCCCCGGCGACAGCACCTTGAACAACAAGGGCGCGCCCATCCGCGTGGCTTGCACAATCGTCGCCTCGTCGCGGATCGCCACCGACACCAGCCGCCAGTCGGCCCCCCCGGTCGCGCCGAACATCACCGCCTTGGCCCCCACCGCCTCGGCCTTGGCCCGCAGGATACCGCTCGTGGCCACATCGGCGTTCAGAACGGCCACCCCGCCCGCAACCAGCCCGTCCATGATCGACGCCTTCTCATGCGCGATCCCTTCGACGCTGTCGAACGCCTCGAGATGCGCGGGCGCAACGGTCGTCACCATCGCCACATCCAGCCGCGCCATCCGCGCCAGCGGCGCAATCTCGCCCGGGTGGTTCATCCCGATCTCGATCACCGCGAAATCCGTGTCCGCAGGCATCCGGGCCAGCGTCAGCGGCACGCCCCAATGGTTGTTGTAACTCGCCTCGGCGGCATGCACCTTGCCCTGCCCGCCCAGAATCGCCCGCAACATTTCCTTGGTCGAGGTCTTGCCGACCGATCCCGTCACCCCCACGACCCGCGCCTTGGTCCGCGCCCGCGCCGCCACGCCCAGCCGCTCCAAAGCCGCCAGCACATCGGGCACCACCAGCAGCGGCGCATCCGCAGCCACCCCCTCCGGCACATGCGACACCAAAGCCGCCGCCGCCCCCTTGGCCAAGGCCTGCGCCACAAAGTCATGCCCGTCGCGCACATCCTTCAGCGCCACGAACAGATCGCCCGCCTGCAACGTGCGCGTATCGATCGACACGCCGCCCGCCGCCCAATCGACCGCGCACACGCCCCCCGTTGCCGCCACGGCCTCGGCCCTTGTCCACAACATCAGATCACCCCGTCCAATGCGGCCACCGCAATGCTTGCCTGTTCCACGTCGTCAAAGGGGAACACCTGCCCCTTGATCGTCTGCCCCGTCTCGTGCCCCTTGCCCGCAATCAGCAACGCATCCCCCGGACCCAGCGCATCGACCCCGCGCAAGATCGCCTCGGCCCTGTCGCCCACCTCGGTCGCCTCGGGACAGGCTTGCAGTATTTCTGCACGGATTGCACCCGGCTCTTCCGATCTGGGGTTGTCATCGGTCACAAAGACAACATCCGCATGGGCCAAAGCCGCCGCCCCCATCAGGGGCCGCTTGGAGCGGTCACGGTCGCCGCCCGCGCCGAACACCACCACCAGCCGCCCCATCACATGCGGCCGCAGCGCCTGCAAAGCCGTGGCAATCGCATCGGGCGTATGCGCGTAATCGACAAACACCGCCGCCCCGTTCGTCCGCGTCGCGGCAAGCTGCATCCGCCCCCGCACCCCCGACAGCTCGGGAAGCGCGCGAAACACCGTCCCCGCATCCTCGCCCGCGCCGATCACCAGACCCGCCGCCAGCGCCACGTTCTCGGCCTGAAACCCGCCGATCAGGTTCAGCCGCAGCTGATGCGGCTGCCCGCCCCACGTAAAGCGAACCTCCTGCCCCGTCGCATCGTATCGCTGCCCCAGCAGCCGCAAATCGCAGCCCGCGCCATGGCCCACCGTCAGCACCCGCTGCCCGCGCGCCTGCGCAATCTCGGCCACCCGCGCGCCATGGGCATCGTTCAGGTTGACCACCGCCACCCCGTCGGGCGGCAAAACCCGCCCAAACAGCGCCATCTTGGCCGCGAAATAGGCCTCCATCGTGCCGTGGTAATCCAGATGATCCTGCGTAAAGTTCGTGAACCCCGCAGCCGCCAGCCGCACCCCGTCCAGCCGCCGCTGGTCCAGCCCGTGCGATGATGCCTCCATCGCCGCATGGGTCACCCCCGCCGTGGCCGCCTGCGCCAGCATCCGGTGCAGCGTGATCGCATCCGGCGTGGTGTGACTGGACGGTGCCGCCCAGGCCCCCTCGACCCCCGTGGTGCCGATGTTGATCGCGCTATGCCCCAGCGCCATCCAGATTTGCCGCGCGAATGTGGCCACCGATGTCTTGCCGTTGGTGCCCGTCACGGCAACCATCACCTCGGGCTGCGCCCCGAACCACAGCGCCGCCGCCCCCGCCAAGGCCGCCCGCGGGTCTTCGGCCACGACCAAGGCCGCATGTGACCCCGCCATGGCATCGGCACAAATCCTTGCACCCGCAGCATCGGTCAAAACCGCCGCCGCCCCTGCCGCCAAGGCCTGCTCCACGAAAGCCGCGCCATGCGCCGCCGCACCGGGCAGCGCTGCAAACAGCATCCCCGCCCGCACCGCCCGACTGTCCGCCGTGATCCCCGTCAGAACCGGATCGCGCCCGCTTCTGGCCGAAAGCCCCAGCGCCGACAACCGCCCCTGTCCCGTCTCGACCGATCCCGACATGGCACGCCCCCCTAGTTCGAGACGGCTGTTAGCTCATCCACGGGGGCAGGTTCAACCACGGGGCGCAGCCCCAGCAGCGGAGCGACCCGCCGGATCACCTCGGCAGCGACCGGCACGGCCGTCCAGCCTGCCGTGCGGCGCGGAGTCGATCCCGTGGTTTCCACCGGCTCGTCCAGCGTCACCACCAGCACATATTTCGGATTGTCGGCGGGGAACATGCTGGCAAAGGTATTCACCACCTTGTCGGTGTCATAACCGCCCGCCTTGTTGGGCTTTTCCGCCGTGCCCGTCTTGCCCGCCACCTGATAGCCCGGCACATCGGCCAGCGTCGCCGTGCCTTCGCGCACCACGCCGCGCAACATGCGGATCGAATCGCGCGCCACCTGTTCGGACATGATCCGCGGCCCGTTCTGCGGCACGCCGCCATGCAGCAGCGTCGGCGTCACCTTCACACCGCCATTGGCAATTGTCGCGTATGCGGCGGCCAGATGCATCGGGCTTGCCGCAATTCCGTGCCCGTAGGCTGTGGTCATCACCGTGATGTCGGGCCATTTCTTCGGCACGATGGGCTTTGCCCCCGGCGCTTCGACCAGTTCCACCGGCGTCGGATCGAACAGCCCCAGCGCCTTCATGAACGCCGCCTGCCGCTCGGCCCCCACGATCATGGCAAGGTTCGCGGTGCCCACGTTCGACGATTTGACGATGATCTGCTCGACCGACAGCTTCGGCCCGTAATTGTGGTTCTGGAATTCCTTGATCAGGAAGCGCCCCACCCGCATCGGCGCATTGGCATCGATCAGCGTCTCGGGCGTCACCAGCCCAAGGTTCATCGCATTGGCCACGGTGAATATCTTGAAGGTCGAGCCAAGCTCGTAAACCCCCTGCACGGCGCGGTTGAACAACGGGCTGTCACCCGCATCCCCCTTGACCAAGGGGTTGGGCCGGTCGTTCGGATCGAACGCCGGAAGCGACGCCAGCGACAGGATCTCGCCCGTGTGCACATCCATCAGGATCGCCGCCGCACCCTTGGCATGCAGCATGTTCATGCCGGTGCCCAGAATTTCCTCGATCGCCGCCTGCAACGTCACATCCAGCGACAATTGCAGCGGCGTGCCCGCCTGGGCCGGATCGCGCAGGCGCACGTCCAGCGCCTTTTCGATCCCCGCCGTGCCGATGACTTCTGCCGATTGCACGCCTTCGGCCCCGAAACTCGTCCCCCCCAGCACATGCGCGGCCAAGGTGCCGTTGGGGTAAAGCCGCATCTCGCGCGGGCCGAACAACAGACCCGGATCGCCGATCTCGTGCACCTTCTGCATCTGCTCGGGGCTCATAACCTTGCGGATCCACAGGAAAGACCGCCCGTCCGTCAGCCGCCGCTCCAGTGCGACGGGCTCGATCTCGGGAAAGATCGCCGCCAATTCCTTTGACACGCGGGCCGGATCGACCATGTCCTTGGGCTGCGCGTAAAGCGCATAGGTCTGCATGTTGGTCGCCAATATCCGCCCGTTGCGGTCGGTGATATCGGCCCGCTGCGCCGTGATCTCGGCCCCCGTCGCCGCCGCCCTCGGCTCCATCGGCTCGGTCGCGGCCAAAAGCCCCATCCGCGCCCCGATGGTGGTGAAGGCCGCCAGAAACCCGATGCCCAGAAACAGCAGCCGCCCTTCGGCGCGCATCCGGCTCTTGTCGCGGATCGCCTCGTGGCGCAGCCGCAGGTTCTCGCGTTCGATGCTGTCGGGGTTCTCGCCCTTCTGACGGGCCGAAAGGATGCGGGCAAGCGGGCGAAGCGGCGTGCGGATCACGGAAACTCCTTATCCCCCGCCTTGCGGGTGTCGACATCTGCGCCCGCCTCTGCGCCATCGGCAGGGGCGATCTGCCCTGCCACCGTGACCGGATCGGTGATGGCGGGCAAACCATCCGCGCCCACACCCCCCGCCTCGGGCAGCGCGGGGGCCACCGGATAGGTCACCTCTGCCGCCGCGCCGAATTGCGCCGGCTCCAGCGGCAACAGCCCCAGCCGGTCGAAATTCGCCGTGGCCAGATTGCGCAACCGTTCGGGCCGGTTCAGATAGGCCCATTCCGCCCGCTGCAACGTCAAGGCCTCGCGCAAGGACGCGATCTCGTCCTGCAAACGCCCCATCTCCTTTAGCTGGTGCTGCGTCGCGTAATTCTCGCGGTAGGCCCAAAAGGCCAACCCCATCACGGCGATAAAGCTCAGGACATAAAGCACAGGGCGCATCAGCGGCGTCCTTTCTTCTTGAACTCGGGCAGGCCAAGCGCCGCCCCGTCGATCCGTGCCGCCGCAACATCCGTCCGCCGCGCCACCCGCAACTTGGCACTGCGCGACCGCGGGTTCTCGGCCAATTCTTCCTCGTCCGGCCCCACGGCCTTTTTCGTGACCAGCGAAAAGCGCGCCGTCACTTCGGCCCGCGCGGGGGCATAGCGGTTGGTGTTGGCCTCGGCCCCGCTGGCCAGTTGCAGATACCGCTTCACGATCCGGTCTTCCAGCGAATGGAACGTCACCACCGCCAGCATCCCGCCGGGTTTGAGCGCCCGCTCGGCCGCGGCCAGCCCTTCGGCCAACTGGTCGAATTCCGTGTTCACCGCGATACGGATCGCCTGAAAACTGCGCGTCGCCGGATGGCTTTGGCCGGGCTTCGGCCTTGGCAGACATTTCGCCACGATCTCGGCCAGCCGCAGCGTCGTGGTGATCGGCTCGATCTCGCGCTGCGCCAGAATGGCCCGCGCGATCCGGCGCGACGCCCGTTCTTCGCCGTAGTGATACAGGATATCCGCGATCACCTCTTCAGGCTCGCCATTCACCAGATCGGCGGCACTTTGCCCCGACTGGCTCATCCGCATGTCCAACGGCCCGTCCTTCTGGAACGAAAACCCCCGCTCTGCCTGATCAAGCTGCATCGACGACACGCCAAGGTCCAGCACCACCCCGTCCAGCGGCCCGCCCGCGTGTTCGTCCAGCGCCGAAAACTCGCCCGCCACCAGCCGCAGCCGGTCGCCATAATCCGCCGCCCAAGCCGCCGCCATCTGCAAGGCCAAGGGGTCGCGGTCCACCCCGATCACGCGGTCCGCCCCCGCCGCCAGCAATCCCCGCGCATAGCCGCCCGCGCCGAACGTGCCATCCAGCCACACGCCACCGACCGGCGCGACAGCCGCCAGCAACGGGCGCAAAAGCACCGGAACATGGGGGGCGCGACCGGAATTCTGATCGCTGGGGGCCAAGGCTCAGTCCCCTGCGTCGTCGCCAAGCAGCGACAGGATATCGACACCCTCGGGCAGGCTGGCCATGTCTTCTTCGGCAGCCCGCAGGATTTCGGCGTCATAGACCTCCGACTTCCAGATCTGGAACGTGTCCAGCGCACCGGCGAACACCGCCTCGGCACCCTTGGCCACATCCTCGGGCGTGATGGCAACCTTTTCGCGCACCTTCGGCGGCAGCACGATGCGCCCGTCGTCATCGATCTCGACCGTGACCGACAGGGTGATCATATTGCGCTCCAGGATGCGGCGGCGGTCAGACCCCAGCGGCAGGCGCTTGATCTTTTCTTCCAGCGCCGCAGCGCCCGCCATGGTGTAGCATTCGGTGTATTTGCGCCGCGTGTCACCGTAAACCATCACGATACGCTTGCGCGGGCCGTCGGGATCGCCAGCCTCGAGGACACGGCGAAAGGCCGCAGGGATCGAGACCCGCGCCTTGCCATCCACCCTTTGGGTGAATTCGCCTCTGAACGCCTCGGACATGGACCGTCCGTTCCCTCTACATGGCAGCGGTGAAGTTCCTTGCCCCGTCAGGCCCCGTCCGGCAAAACCGGACCCTGAAAACGGGAACGGCGGATCGAGCTGCTGCCACTGCTCGATCCGCCGCCTGTCCCATCGCTGGGCGTCCAGCTACGCGCGCCACCTGGGGGAGATGTCTGCTCGCTCGCGCGCCGGATCTCTTTTGGTTCGATGAAAGCGGGTGCCTGTATGAGCCTGACTGTCGCCTGTTCGGGGTCTTGAGCTGCCCCAGCTTTGAGTGTCACGCCGTCATCGAATAACCAAGGGATGCCATGGGAAATCGTGGGAAGCAACGGAAATTTTCGGGAGCAGCCCACATAATCTTGGGCAAGACAGCCGTGCCGAACAGCATCTAGCGGCCCCACCACCCGACACGCGCGCAAATCTGGACCAACACGGCAAAGCAAACACAACATCTTGTGATCGTCCCGCCCCGTCCTTTTCTCCCGGATATTCCCAATAAATTTGGAAAAACCCTTTCGATACAGCGTCCCATCCGTTCCGATCACCGCAAATCATGGGCAAAATGCAAAAATCCGGGGCCTAGCCCCGGATTTCCCGTGTTTTCCCACCAAAGTGATTCGCCGTGATCGACCGCATCGGCAAGGCCCGCTCAGACCGCCCGCAGCCTTACCCCGCCAGCCTTGCGCACAGGGCCGACAACCGCCGCACCCGTCAGGCCATCCCGCCCGCCACCAGCCTATGCGCCAGCCGCGCATAGGCGTCGGCGGTCGGTCCCTCGCCCGCCGCGATGGGCGTTCCGGCATCCCCCGCAACCCGCACCTCCAGCGCCAAGGGCAGCTCTCCCAGAAACGGCAAGCCCAGCTTGGCCGCCTCGGCCGCCACCCCGCCATGCCCGAAGATATGCGCCTCGTGCCCGCAGTTCGGGCAGATATAGGTCGACATGTTCTCGACCAGCCCCAGCACCGGCGTCCTGAGCTTCTGGAACATGTCCAAAGCCTTGCGCGCATCCAGCAGCGCCACGTCCTGCGGCGTGCTGACCACGATGGCCCCCGTCAACTGCGTGCGCTGGCACAGCGTCAACTGGATATCCCCCGTGCCGGGCGGCAGGTCGATCACCAGCACATCCAACTCGCCCCAGGCCACCTGCGTCAGCAGTTGCTGCAAGGCCCCCATGATCATCGGCCCGCGCCAGATCACCGCCTCGTCCTCTTTCAGCATCAGCCCGATCGACATCATCGTCACACCATGCGCCACGATCGGCTCGATGATCTTGCCGTCGGGGCTGGCCGGACGGCGGTTTACCCCCATCATGCGCGGCTGGCTCGGACCGTATATATCGGCGTCCAGCAATCCGACCCGCCGCCCCTGCCGCGCAAGTGCCACCGCAAGGTTCGACGACACCGTCGATTTGCCCACCCCCCCCTTGCCGCTGGCCACCACGATGATCCGGTCCACGCCCGCGATGCGCTGCGGCCCGCCCTGCTGCGGCGTCGGGTGCTGGCCGATCTTCAGGCTCGGCGGGGCCGCCTTGGGGGCCGGTCCGTGCGCGGTCATCACCACCTGCACCGCCACCACGCCCGGCAACGCCTTCACCGCCGCCTCGGCCGCCGCCTGATGCGGCGCAAGCAACCGCGCCTCGTCGGGCGTGGCCGCCTCGATCACGAAACGCACCGTGCCGCCCTCGACCGTCACCGCACGAATCAGATCGCGCGACACCAGATCGCCGCCACCGGGCAATGCCACCGTCGAAAGCTGGCGCAGGATATCGTCACGGGTCAGTGTCATGTCGCACCTTGGTTTAAGGGATGGGTATCAGGGATGGGCATCTTGAACGAAACAGGCAGGCCAACGTGCGCCAACCCTGTGCACTTGTGTCCGCATCTTGGCCCGAAAGCGCAAGAGAGGCTTCGCCAAACGCATATAATTTCAGCGATACCCTTGTTAATCATGACATTTTTATGCGGCCAAGCCATGCATATGCTGCATGGCGGCATTGCGGTCAGGCAGCATTGTGCAGGTGCAGCATTTGCCCCATGTTACCCCTAACAGCGACGCACCCAAGAACGTCGTTTGATGGAACCGCAAACTGAGGCTGATGAAATGGCTTATGTAAACTTTACCTCCCGTGCCGCCAACCTGTCGGTGGCAGACCGCTTCTCGGGCGTGCTTGCCCAGCTCAAGGTCGCGATTGCCCGCCGTGCCGTCTACAAGCAGACCGTGCGCGAGCTGATGATCCTGACCGACCGCGAACTCGCCGATCTTGGCCTGTCGCGCTATGACATTCCCACCGTAGCCCGCGAAGCAGCCTACGGCAAATAAGGTTCTTTGCTGAACCCCACCTCCTCCCGGGGTTCATGGCAGAAGCGGCGGCGTCCTCCTCCTCCCTGACGTCGCCGCACTTTATACCGCCCCAAGGCCCCGGTGCCATGGCGGACCGCAACCGAAAGGCCCCTCCTCCTCCCTGGGGCCGATCGTGAAAGCGGCGGTCGCGACCTCCTCCCCGCGACCGCCGCGCCCTTTACCTGCCCTCCGCCACGGCGCAGGGCGAGACCGAACCGAAAGGCCCCCTCCTCCTCCCTGGGGCCGATCGTGAAAGCGGCGGTCGCGACCTCCTCCCCG
>JBBAUB010000002.1:250407-273689 GCA_040398445.1 Gemmobacter sp.
CGACCGCCGCGCCCTTTCCCCCCTCTGGCCAAATTGCGCGGCGTGCCGCCGCATTCCCTTGCCTCGCCTGCGCGCCTGCGCGCTTCGGCTCGGGCGCAGAAGGGGGGCTTTCCGCCCCCCGTCGCGGTTCCCGCTCCCCCCCCGAGGATATTTGAGACAAGGAGAAGGGGCGAAGGCTTGCACAGCCGACAGCGCCGGCCGATAGTCCGCCCCGCTTGCAGCCAAGGGGTCGTCATGCGCGCATCGCTTCTATCCGCCGCCCTTGTCGCGGCACTGGTGGGTTACGGCTCGACCATCGCGCTGGTTCTGGCCGCAGCATCCGCATTGGGCGCGACACCGGCGCAGACCGCAAGCTGGGTGATGGCCGTCTGCTTTGCCAAGGCGGCCGGCACGGCGATCCTGTCCACATGGCACCGCGTGCCCGTGGTGCTGGCCTGGAGCACCCCCGGCGCCGCCCTCATCGCAGCATCGGGCGGTTTCACCATGGCCGAAGGCGTGGGCGCCTTCCTCCTCGCCGCCCTCCTCATCGCCGCGACCGGAGCGCTAAAGCCCCTCAACACGCTGGTCGGCCGCATCCCCGACGGCATCGCGGGCGCCATGCTCGCAGGCGTCCTGTTGCCCTTCTGCCTCAAGGGCGCAGGTGCCGCCCAGTCCACCCCTGCGCTGATCTTCCCGATGATCGCAGTCTTCCTGCTGGTCCGGCTGAAGAACCCCGCCATGGCCGTCCTCGCCGCCCTCGCCGTCGGCCTCGCACTCGCCTTCGCGACCAAAGCCGCCACCCTGCCGCCCCTGCCGCACATCCCGCCGACGCCGGTCCTGATCGCCCCGGCCTTCCACTGGCCCGCGCTCATCGGCCTCGGCCTGCCGCTGTACCTCGTCACCATGGCCTCGCAAAACCTGCCCGGCTTTGCCACCATGCGCGCCGCAGGCTACACGCCCCCCGTCCGCAGCGCGCTTGGCCTGACCGGAGCGATCTCGGCCCTTGCCGCCCTGTTCGGTGCCCATACCGTCAACATGGCAGCCATCACCGCCGCGATCTGCATGGGCGACGATGTCCACCCCGACCGCGCCCAGCGCTGGAAAGTCGGCCTTGCCTATGCTGCCGTCTGGGTGGCGCTGGGCCTGACCGGCCCCGTCGTCATCGCGCTGTTGACGGCCCTGCCGCCCGCGCTGATGACCGCCCTCGTCGCCCTTGCGCTGCTTGGCCCGCTCACAGGTGCGCTGGGCGGGGCATTCGCCACCCCCGACCAGCGCTTCGCCGCCACCATCACACTTGCCACCACCGCATCAGGCACCGCCTTCTTCGGCATCGGCGCGGCCTTTTGGGGGTTGCTGGCAGGGCTTGTCGTCTATGCCCTCGACCGGCTCAAAGCGCGGATCTGAGTTTTTGGGCAAGGGTGAACCAAAAGCCCGTTCACGCTTGTCCAAATATCCCCGGGGGGCAAGGCGCATCGCGCCGAGAGGGGGGGGGGCGGGGGGGGGCGCAAAGCCCCCCCGGATTTTTCGCAGAAAAATCGTGCTCAGAACGGCACGTCATCCACCGCATCGGCATCGGTGACGAAACCCGCCACCACGCGCTTGACACCCGCCTTGCTGAAATCGACCTCGAGCTTGTCGCCCTCGATCCCGATCACGATGCCGTAGCCGAACTTCTGGTGGAACACCCGGTCACCCTCGGCAAAGGCCGACACCGCCGTCGCGTCGATCACCACGCCCCGCGCCTCGCGCGGTTGGGCGACGGGACGGCTGGCCGAACGGTCCTGCATCCGCCGCCAGCCGGGCGAGTTATAGACATCCGCCTTGCCGACCCGCTCGTCAAAAGCCGAAGGGGCGAAGGGCGTCGCCGCCGCCCCGTAACCGCCACCATACAGCCCCGGCGGGGTCAGCACCTCGACATGGGCGGCGGGCAATTCGTCGATGAAGCGGCTGGGCAACTGGCTTTGCCATTGCCCATAGACGCGGCGGTTCGACGCAAACGACACCGTGCAGACCTCCTCGGCCCGCGTGATGCCCACGTAAGCCAGCCGCCGCTCTTCCTCGAGGCCCTTCAGCCCCGATTCGTCCATGCTGCGCTGGCTCGGGAACAACCCGTCCTCCCATCCCGGCAGGAAGACCGCGGGAAACTCCAGCCCCTTGGCGGCATGCAGCGTCATGATCGACACCTTTTCCTGCTGCTCTTCCGTCTCGTTTTCCATGATCAGCGAGACGTGTTCCAGAAATCCCTGCAGATTGTCGAACTGCTCCAGCGCCTTGACCAGTTCCTTGAGGTTTTCCAGCCGCCCCGGAGCCTCGGGCGTCTTGTCGTTCAGCCACATGGCGGTATAGCCCGATTCTTCCAGAATCGTCTCGGCCAGCCGCACATGGTCCATCGTCTTGGGTGCGTTGCCAAAGGCGGCCACCCCCTCGATCACGTCGTCTTCGCCCGTCACCGGCACCGTCGCCAGCGTCAGCCCGTGCCAGCGGTCGATCCCTTCGACGAAACCGCGCAACTGCCCCGCGCCCTTGCCGCCGATCCCGCCCGATGCGACCAGCTCGCGCGCGCCCTCGTGCAAGGACATGCCCGACAGCCGCGCCATGCGCTGGATATCGGCCTGCGCCTTGTCGCCCAAGCCCCGCTTGGGCAGGTTCACCACCCGTTCAAAGGCCAGATCGTCGTCGGGCGATACCGCCAGCCGGAAATAGGCCATCGCATCACGGATTTCCTGCCGCTCGTAGAATCGCGGCCCGCCGATCACACGATAGGGCATCCCGATGGTCAGGAAGCGGTCCTCAAATGCCCGCATCTGGTGGCTGGCGCGCACAAGGATCGCCATATCCTCCAGCCCGTATGTCCGCATCCCCCGCGTGCCGCGCTGCAACGCCTCGATCTCTTCGCCGATCCAGCGCGCCTCTTCCTCGCCGTCCCAATGGCCGATCAGACGCACCTTCTCGCCCACCTGCGCCTCGGTCCACAGCGTCTTGCCCAAGCGCCCCGCGTTCCCCGCGATCACGCCCGAAGCGGCCGCCAGGATATGCGGGGTCGAGCGGTAATTCTGTTCCAGCCGGATCACCACCGCGCCGGGAAAATCCTTTTCGAACCGCAGGATATTGCCCACCTCGGCGCCCCTCCAGCCATAGATCGACTGGTCGTCGTCGCCCACGCAGCAGATGTTGCGATGCCCCTGTGCCAGTAGCCGCAGCCACAGGTACTGGCAGATGTTGGTATCCTGATACTCGTCCACCAGAATGTAGCGGAACCAGCGCTGATACTGCTCCAGCACATCGGCGTGCTTTTGAAAGATCGTCACGCAATGCAGCAGCAGGTCACCGAAATCGGTGGCGTTCAGCGTGCGAAGCCGCTCTTGATACTGCTCGTAAAGCTCGGTCCCGCGGTTGTTGTAACCCGATGCCTCGGCCCCCGGCACGCGGTCTGGCGTCAGCGCGCGGTTCTTCCAGCCGTCGATCATTCCGGCCAGCATCCGCGCGGGCCAGCGCTTTTCGTCGATGTTGGCCGCCACGATCAACTGCTTGAGCAGCCTGATCTGGTCGTCCGTATCCAGAATGGTGAAGTTCGACTTCAGCCCCACCAATTCGGCATGCCGCCGCAATATCTTGACGGAAAGCGAGTGGAAGGTGCCCATCCAAGGCATCCCCTCGGCCACCTCGCCCAACAGCCGCCCGACCCGCTCTTTCATCTCGCGCGCGGCCTTGTTGGTGAATGTCACCGCCAAAATCTCGTTCGGCCGCGCCCGCCCCATCCGCATCAGATGCACGATCCGCGCGGTCAGCGCCTTGGTCTTGCCGGTGCCCGCACCCGCCAGCATCAGCACAGGCCCGTCCATCGCCTCGACCGCCGCGCGCTGCGCGGGGTTCAGGTCGTCCAGATAGGGCGCAGGCCGCGCCGCCATCGCACGCTGCGAAAGCGGCACAGGCTGCCCCGCAGGGGCTGCCGCCGCTTCAAAGGCGTCATGTTCATCCCAACCGTTCATTGCCCCAGTCTAGCCGCGCTTGGCGTCGAGGGAAAGCCTCTGTTCGCGCAATGTTCGCCCGCCCGCAAACCGCCATCGCTTCGGTCTGCTCTTGCTTTTCATCCGGCGCAGCCCTCTACTCATGATTGAAAAAGGGCGCATCTAGCCCCGTACCGTCGCCTGTTCACGAGTTGCCGCCATGGTCACACCGAAAGACGCCCTTTACCGCAAACAATGGCACTTCGGCCAATTGGGCGATATCGAAACCATCTGGAACGAATACACCGGCAAGGGCGTCACGGTCGGCGTCTACGATTCCGGCGTCGATTTCCGCCATGGCGACCTGCGCGCCAATTACGACAGCGCCCTGAACTTCGCCTATCGCGGCATGGTCGCCCCCGTCCTGCCCGAAAAGGTCAGCGGACCAAACCACGACGGCCACGGAACCTCGGTCGCGGGCCTGATCGCGGCGGCAAACAATGGCACAGGCACGGTCGGCGTGGCCTATGGTGCCAGCATCACCGGCGTGTCGATCATCGACGCGCCCTTCCTCGACAGCGACCGCGCCAACCTCGCCGCCTTCCGCCATACGGCAGCCTTCGATGTCATCAACGCCAGCTGGGGCTACAGCTACAGCTTCGACATGTCGCTGAAATCGGATGCCCGGCTGACGACCGCAGGCTACGAATTCGCCGTTGAAACCGGGCGGAACGGTCTTGGCACCATCATCCTGCACGCAGCCGGAAACGATGGCTCGAACGCCAATGGCGATTATGTCGTCAGCCCGCATTACGTCATCGCCGTCGCGGCCACCGCGCGCAACGGATTGGTCACCGACTATTCCAATTACGGCGCGAACATCCTTGTCGCCGCCCCCGCCGCTTCGGTCACCACCGACCTTCCCGGTGCCAACGGTTACAACACCAAAACCGGCGGCAACGGCAACTACGCCAGCGACTTCGGCGGCACCTCTGCCGCCACCCCCGTCACCTCGGGCGTGGTCGCGCTGATGCTGCAAGCCAACCCCGGCCTCGGCTGGCGCGACGTGCGCGAGATATTGGCGACCTCGGCCCGCATGCCCGTCACCGCATGGACCGACCGCGAGAATTTCGAGGTCGCCAAGCCGCGCTTCCAGCAACTCCTTGCCGACGATGCCGCCCCCGACACGCTCGACAGCGACACGTGGAACGATGGCGGCCGGTTCTACAGCGGCGATTACGGCTTTGGCAAACTCGACGCCTATGCCGCCGTGCGTCTGGCCGAAGTCTGGACGATCCTGCACGGCACCGCCAAGACCTCGGCCAACCTGCTTGCAATCGGCAGCTTTACCAGCGACGGCCCGCTCGTGCTCGACACCGCGCCCGAAAGCCAGACCAGCACGACCTTTACCCTGTCGGGAACCGGACAGGTCGAGATGATCGATTTCACGATTGAAATCGACTCGCAGGCGGGGGGCGGCCAGAACTGGCTTGTCGCTCTGGTCAGCCCCACCGGCAGCATCTACCGGCTGAACTATGACCCGTTCAAAAGCCAATCCAACGGCAATCCCGCAGGCGACACCCTGTTTGCACGCACCGATCCGGACAATCCCTTCGTCTGGACCTTTTCGATCGCGCATGCCTTGGGCGAAAATGTCGATGGCGATTGGACCATCACCTTCGAAAACATCGGCGGGGCCACCGCCGCAGGCACCGCGACGGCCCTCTCCCTCGGCGTCGACATGTTCGGCAGCGCCGCCAGTGCCGACAACATCCACACCATCACCGCCGATTTCCGCAAAGCCTTTCTGTCCGAAGCGGCGCATGACGACCTGAACCCCGAAACCCTGCGCGACGGCGTCATCACCGACCTGAACGGTGGCACCGACTGGCTGGTGATGGCCACGCTGGCGCAATCCATCACGGCGTCGCTTGCTCCGGGCGGCAGCATCGCCGTCGGGGGCGCGGTCTGGGCCACCCTCGGGACCACCACCGACATCGAAAACCTCGTCACCGGCGATGGCCGCGACAGCCTGACGGGTTCGGACCTGAACAACCGCATCCTGTCGATGCGCGGCTCTGACAGCATCGACGGGGCCGCAGGCCAGGACACGCTCGAGGGCGGCGCTGGCAACGACCTCGTTTCGGGCGGCACCGGCACCGACCAGTTGCTCGGCGGCGCTGGCAACGATGTGCTTTCGGGCGGCACCGATGCCGATACGCTCTACGGCGGCGCGGGCAACGACCGGCTGTCGGGCGGCGACGGCGCGGATATGCTGTTGGGCGGTGCCGGCAACGACACGCTCGACGGCGGCGCGGGCGAAGACGTCTTTTGCTTCTTTTCCGGCAGCGGGCGCGACCGCATCCTCGGCTTCGAAGACAACCTCGACACGCTGCAATTCGACGATGCGCTGTGGAAGAACAAACCCCTCACGCTCGACAGGTTGCTCGACCTTTACGCCACCGAAACCTCGGTCGGCATCCTGTTCACCTTCGTCAAGCAATCCGTCTTCGTCGCGGGCATCACCGATTCTGTCCTGCTGCTCGACGATATAACGATCATCTGACCCGCCCCCCGCGCCACGTTTTGCAATTGCAAATTCCGTCACGGATATTTCGCAAAATTCGCATTTCCTGCCGCAGCGGACCTTGCGCTGCAATGCAGCGGTCCTAGAGTGGCGGGCGAAGTGCACCCGACACTGCCCTCAAGCACAGGACCGCCGCCGTGCCCGAATTCAAGAAAATCCTTGTCGCCAACCGCGGCGAGATCGCCATCCGCGTCATGCGTGCCGCCAACGAGATGGGCAAGAAAACCGTCGCCGTCTTCGCCGAGGAAGACAAACTTTCCCTTCACCGCTTCAAGGCAGACGAAGCCTATCGCATCGGCGAAGGCCTCTCGCCCGTCGGTGCCTACCTCTCCATCCCCGAAATCATCCGCGTGGCCAAAATGGCCGGTGCCGATGCCATCCACCCCGGTTACGGCCTTTTGTCCGAAAACCCCGATTTCGTCGAAGCCTGCGACAATGCGGGCATCACCTTCATCGGCCCCCGCGCCGAAACCATGCGCGCCTTGGGCGACAAGGCCTCTGCCCGCCGCGTGGCGATGGAGGCGGGCGTGCCCGTCATCCCGGCCACCGAAGTTTTGGGCGAAGACATGGCGCTCATCAAGAAACAGGCCGCCGAAGTCGGCTATCCGCTGATGCTGAAAGCGTCATGGGGCGGCGGCGGTCGCGGCATGCGCCCGATCCTGAACGAAGCCGAACTCGAAGCCAAGGTCCGCGAAGGCCGACGCGAAGCCGAAGCCGCCTTCGGCAACGGCGAAGGCTATCTTGAAAAGATGATCATCCGCGCCCGCCACGTCGAGGTGCAGATACTGGGCGACAAGCACGGCAACATCTACCACCTGTGGGAACGCGACTGCACCGTGCAGCGCCGCAACCAAAAGGTCGTCGAACGCGCCCCCGCCCCCTACCTCACGCCCGAACAGCGGGCCGAAGTCTGCGAGATGGGCCGCCGCATCTGCGCCCACGTCAACTACGAATGTGCCGGAACCGTCGAATTCCTGATGGATATGGACGATGGCAAATTCTACTTCATCGAGGTCAACCCCCGCGTTCAGGTCGAACACACCGTCACCGAAGAGGTCACGGGCATCGACATCGTTCAGGCGCAAATCCTGATCGAGGAAGGCAAGACCCTTGCCGAAGCCACCGGCATCGCCTCGCAGGCGGGCGTGCTTCTGAACGGCCACGCCCTGCAATGCCGCGTGACGACCGAAGACCCGCTCAACAACTTCATCCCCGATTACGGCCGCCTGACCGCCTATCGCTCGGCCACCGGCAACGGCATCCGGCTCGACGGTGGCACGGCTTACGCGGGCGGCGTCATCACCCGCTATTACGACTCGCTGCTTGTCAAGGTCACCGCCCACGCCCAGACGCCCGAAAAGGCCATCGCCCGCATGGACCGTGCGCTGCGCGAATTCCGCATCCGTGGCGTGGCGACCAACATCGATTTCGTCATCAACCTCTTGAAACACCCCACCTTCCTTGACGACACCTACACCACCAAATTCATCGACACGACGCCCGACCTTTTCGTGTTCAAAAAGCGCCGCGACCGCGCGACGAAAATCCTGACCTACATCGCCGACATCACGGTGAACGGTCACCCCGAAACCGCAGGCCGCCCGAAACCGCCCGCCGAGGCGCGGCAGCCCAAACCCCCGCGCCTGCTCACCGAACAGCCCGGCACCGGCACGCGCAACCTTCTGGAACAAAAGGGCCCGCAAGCCGTCGCCGACTGGATGAAGGCGCAGAAAAAGGTGCTCCTGACCGACACCACCATGCGCGATGGCCACCAGTCGCTTCTGGCCACCCGCATGCGCTCGGTCGACATGATCCGCGTCGCCCCCGCCTATGCCGCCAACCTGCCGCAACTGTTCAGCGTCGAATGTTGGGGCGGGGCCACCTTCGACGTGGCCTACCGCTTCTTGCAGGAATGCCCGTGGCAACGCCTGCGCGACCTGCGCGCCCATATGCCCAACGTCATGACGCAAATGCTGCTGCGTGCCTCGAACGGCGTGGGCTACACCAACTATCCCGACAACGTGGTGCAATCCTTCGTCAAACAGGCCGCGGAAACCGGCGTCGACGTGTTCCGCGTGTTCGACAGCCTCAACTGGGTCGAAAACATGCGCGTCGCGATGGACGCGGTGATCGAAGCCAACAAGGTCTGCGAAGGCACGATCTGCTACACCGGCGACATCCTCGACCCCGCCCGCGCCAAGTATGACCTGAAATATTACGTCGACCGCGCCAAGGAACTGAAATCCGCAGGCGCCCATGTCCTCGGCCTCAAGGATATGGCGGGCCTGCTGAAACCCGCAGGCGCCCGCCTGCTCGTCAAGGCCCTAAAGCAAGAGGTCGGCCTACCGATCCACTTCCACACCCACGACACCTCTGGCGCGGGTGCCGCCACCATCCTCGCCGCCTGCGATGCGGGCGTCGATGCCGTCGATGCCGCGATGGATGCGTTTTCGGGCGGCACCTCGCAACCCTGCCTCGGCTCCATCGTCGAAGCATTGCGGCACACCGACCGTGATACCGGCCTCGATATCGCCGCCATCCGCGACATCTCGAACTACTGGGAAGCCGTCCGCCGTCAATACGCCGCCTTCGAATCCGGCCTCCCCGCCCCCGCCTCCGAAGTCTACCTCCACGAAATGCCCGGCGGCCAGTTCACCAACCTCAAAGCACAAGCCCGCTCCTTGGGCCTCGAGGAACGCTGGCCCGAAGTCGCGCAAGCCTACGCCGACGCCAACCAGATGTTCGGTGATATCGTCAAGGTCACGCCCTCGTCGAAAGTCGTGGGCGACATGGCCCTGATGATGGTGGCCCAAGGCCTGACCCGCGCGCAGGTCGAAGACCCGAAACTCGACGTGGCCTTCCCCGACTCGGTCGTCGACATGATGCGCGGCAATCTCGGCCACCCCCACGGCGGCTGGCCCGAAGGCATCCAGAAAAAGGTGCTCAAGGGCGACACCCCCCTGACCGAACGCCCGGGTGCCACCCTGCCCCCCGTCGACCTCGAAGACACCCGCGCCAGGCTTTCGGCCGAACTCAACGGCTACACCGTCGATGACGAAGACCTCAACGGCTACCTCATGTATCCACGCGTCTTCCTCGACTATATGGGTCGCCACCGCCTGTATGGCCCCGTCCGCGCCCTGCCGACCAAGACCTTCTTCTATGGCATGGAGCCGGGCGAAGAGATCACGCCCGAAATAGACCCCGGCAAGCAGCTTGAAATCCGCTTGCAAGCGGTGGGCGAAACCTCCGAAGACGGCGACGTAAAGGTGTTCTTCGAACTCAACGGCCAACCCCGCGTGATCCGCGTGCCCAACCGCGCGATCAAGGCCAAGGCGGCGGTCAAACCCAAAGCGGCCGAGGGCAACCCCGCCCATATCGGCGCGCCGATGCCCGGCTCCATCGCTTCGGTCGCCGTCACCGTCGGCCAAAAGGTCCGCGCCGGCGACCTCCTCCTGACCATCGAGGCGATGAAAATGGAAACCGGCCTGCACGCCGACCGCGAGGCCACGGTGAAAGCCGTCCACGTCTCCCCCGGCAGCCAGATCGAGGCGAAAGACCTGCTGATCGAACTGGAATGACAGCGCCCGCGCCCCGCCGTCAGGCGGGGCGCTGCGGCCTACCTCGCGCCGATCACCTTTTCCATCCGCCGATCCGGTATCAGCCAGATCGCCGCCGGTCCGAACAGCAGCGCAAACCCCAGCCAGTTGTTCACAAACAGCGCCGCAATCAGGCTTGCAGCGTAAAGCGTCAGCGACAGCTTGCCCTTGCGGTCGCTTCCCACGGCCCGCGCGATGGGATGGTCCGGCCCGTGGTGGTGGATGATCTCGCGCAGCAACACGGTAAAGGCGATGGCCGCCGCCAGCAGGTTCGCCGCAAGCAGCGCCACGGGAACGCGCGCAAAATGGTTCTCGCCCATCCATCCCGTCGAAAACGGCAACAGCGACAGCCAGAACAGCAGGTGCATATTGGCCCACAAGATGCGCCCCGACACGTCGCGCGTCGCATGCATCAGGTGGTGGTGGTTGTTCCAGTAGATGCCCACGTAAAGGAAACTCAGCACATAGCTCAGAAACACCGGCCAGACCGCCCAGAGCGTGGCCAGATCCTCGCCATGCGGCACCTTCAACTCCAGCACCATGATCGTGATGATGATCGCCATCACCCCGTCGGTAAACGCCTCCAAACGTCCTTTCGGCATCCGCAACTCCCCCGCACCACCCACGACAGCGCCAAGGCTGCACCCGCGCCCCCGCCCCGGTCAAGCGCCCCGCACCCTGCCGCCGCCGGTCACAAGCCCAAACCCTGCGAAAACCAGTGGCGCATGGGCAACAGCACAGCGGCCGCAGACGCAAAACACCCTTAAGCTGTAGGTAATGCGAAAACGCAGCCTAGGCTGGCATGGTGCAATCAAACAGGTGGTCCCATGGTAACGTATAATTACAAAGCAATCGCCTTTCGCGACAGCGGATCCACGACCTTCCGCAACATCGACCTGCAGATCGTCGCCTCCGACGATTACCGCTTCGCCTATTCCGTCCTCAACCGCGACGAGGCAGGCATTTCCCATGCCATGTTCACGTCGCTGACCGGCGACATGCTGCAGGTGCGGGTCAACGGCAAGTCGGTCCCGGCCGAAGACCCCGTCGTGTTCAAACTGGGCTGGGGCAGCAAAAGCGCCACCATGATCGGCTGGGACAACGTGAACGGCGAAACCGTGCTGTTCCAGCTTTCAGGTACGCCGCTCCCCCGCTTCGCCACCAAGGCCGCCTTCTTCAATTTCGTCGACGATGCCCGCATCTCGCTGCCTTCGGGCACGGCAGCGCCCGGTGCGCCGCTCGACCTGGCCAAGTTCGGCTCGCTCACCGCCTTCACCCACAACGACCGCCTGACCATGGCCGATGCGTCGGGCGACGCCTCGGTCGCCACCGGACAGGGCAACGATACCGTCACCGGCAACGCGGGCGCGAACCACATCGACCTCGGCAGCGGCAACGACAGCGGCACGGGCGGCAGCGGCAACGACACGCTCATCGGCAACACCGGCAACGACACGCTCGCCGGCGGAAATGACAACGACAGCCTGACCGGAGACGCAGGCAACGACCGCCTTTTCGGCGGCACCGGCTCCGACAGCCTCGACGGCGGCATCGGCAACGACAGCCTCGACGGCGGCACGGGCAGCGACCAGATCTTCGGCGGGACCGGCAGCGACACCCTCGTGGGCGACGGTCAGGATTGGCTCGACGGGGGCAGCGGTGCCGACGACTTCATCTTCACCAAAGGCACAGCCCCGGTCTCGGCCACCATCGACCACTTCGAAGCGACCGATGACATCGTGCTGCGCGGCATGATCGCGTCCAATTCCCAGGCCACCGTCCAGCAAGACGGCTCGGACGTCTATATCTACGGCGGAAACGGCTTTACCATCGTCGTCCTGGCCGCCAACGAAGAACAGGTCGCCCTTGCCATCGACCTGCTGTGACCGCCCCCTGCCCCACAATTTCGGGCAGGCGCGCAATTTCCCTCTTGCAGCCGCCGCGCCGCCTTTATAAATCCCCCCCATCCGGACGGTGCGGGCGTAGCTCAGGGGTAGAGCATAACCTTGCCAAGGTTAGGGTCGGGCGTTCGAATCGCCTCGCCCGCTCCAACCGGATCGCATGACGGCCGCCCCTGCAACGGGCGGCCGTTTCGCATTGCGCCCACGCCTCCCGCAACCACCCCGGACACCGCCATGTATATCCCGCCGCATTTCGTCGAACACGATGCCAGCGAAATCGCTGCAATCCTGACCCATGCGCCGCTCGCCTGCATCGTGGCGCAAACCGGACAGGGGCTGGTCGCCAACCACATCCCGCTTCTGGCAGCCCCCGATGGCAGCCTGATCGGCCACGTGGCGCTTGCCAACGACCTGCACCGCCTGATCCCCGATGGCCACGCGGTGCTTGCCATCTTCCGCGGCGACGATGCCTACATCACGCCCAATAGCTATCCGTCCAAGGCCGAACACCACCGCCACGTGCCGACATGGAACTATCAGGCCGTCCACATCCACGGCACCATCGCCTTCCAGCATGACGATCATGCCAAACGCGCCGCCGTCGGCCTGCTCACCCGCCTGCACGAACGCCGCGTCAACGGCGACGCCGCATGGAAGATGTCGCAAGCCCCCGCCGACTATATGGCGACCATGCTGGCAAGTATCGCAGCCTTCCGCATCAGCCCCACCCGCACGCTGGCCAAATCGAAACTCGGCCAGAACCGCGACCCGCGCGACCTTGCAGGCGCAGCCGACGCCTTGCGCGACCAGGGCCACGATGCCCTCGCCACCAAGATGGCCCAGCGCCTCGATCCGGCAGGCTAGGCCCAAAGCCACCCCTTCCACCCGCGCTTCGCGAGAACCCCGCCCTCGGGGGGCATCGAGCCCCCGCTCGGGCGGGCTGCCGCGCTCGTGCCACGCCCGACGCGCCACAGGCCCCGACCACGCACCCCACAAAAATCCCCTTGCACCCCGCCCGCAGTCGCACTAAGACGCGGCTACGGAGTGCGGGCGTAGCTCAGGGGTAGAGCATAACCTTGCCAAGGTTAGGGTCGGGCGTTCGAATCGCCTCGCCCGCTCCAGTCGACCAAAGGGCGCCAGTGGCGCCCTTTGTCATTTTAGCCACCAAGCAGCCCACGATCATCCCGCCCCGCAACCCCGCGCAGCGGCCTAACCCCCTGCGGCAGATCGGGCTTGCGCGGAAACCCACCACCAGACGCTCCGGCACACCCGGACGGGACCGGCAACCGGCAGCACGGAACGCAGGCAATCACCCGCCAAGCACGCCAAGGCCGTGAACAGTCGAACCATGCGGCAGCCAACCCCGCTTCATCTGGCACAGTCCCCTGAAATCGCACGCGCGCCAGCCAACCCCGTCCGCTCCGCCAATCCGGCTGCATGGCTGATACGGCTGTCAACGTTGCTACCGCACGAAACCGGCGGCAGCGTCAGGTTCATCGGCGGCTCTGCGGTGCTTGTCGGCCGCGTCGTCCGGCAGTGCCATCGCCAACGGTAGACGGCGGCGATCTTAAGGCGCGCGATATCCGCGCCGATCTGCGCGACCGGGCGTACTCCCCCTGGATCAATGATGCCCCATGGCATCGTCCCGTGACCTATTGCGGCTGAAATACCTTTTTGGCATGTTCGCTGTCAGCCGTGCGCCCCCGCTACAAAGGCGACACTTCAACGCGTTCAAAGGCTTCACCCGAACATGCAAAAGCGGTGCGATACTTGCGCGCCCATTTGCATCTTCCGCCTCTCTGCGCATCACGCCTTTGCCCGCCACACGGCCCCGAACGCGGCGTCTAGACCTTGTTTCACTTGGCTTTAAACGCTCGTTTTGTCGCCGCATCGAAAGCGTCACACAGTCGCCCGCCAAGCACGCCTCGGCCCCTTGTGCATTTTATGCACCTCGCCCCCTCACACACTGCTCAACCCAGCCCAACCGTATGAAGTCACCCGCCCTTTCGCACGTTCCCACCCGTTACCGCTTATTCCCGCTTACTGCAGATATGTCTGTCAACGCTCACTCTAACGTTCAGCCCCCCAAGCCCCAAGCCGCCAGACGCTCACCTTCTTGCGATCCATTCTCATTCCATTTGACTTTGAGAACCATTCGCACCACCTTTGTCACAGGATCGGCGTTCTCCGGCCCGAAAGGCACAACACCCATGTCTGCCCCCCCACTGCCCGCGCAATCCGCCACGATGCCCGCCACACCGCAAGCCGCCAACCTGCACGCAACACCCCCCGTCACGCCCGATCGACCCACCGGCAAAGGCCGCGACACCGCGCCCGCAGGCGGCATCAACCGGCGCAGCCTGCTTGCCCTGCTTGGCTCGGCACCAATGCTGGCCACCCCCTTCGCCCGCCCCGCCCGCGCCGCCACCCCCACCGTCGTCGCCACCACCGGCATGATCGCCGATGCCGCCCGCGTTCTGACGGGGGGTGCCGCGCAGGCGCTCATGGGGCCGGGCATCGACCCGCACACCTACCGCCCGACGCGGGGCGACATCCTCGCCCTGTCGCGGGCCGATGTGATCTTGTGGCACGGCCTGCACCTCGAAGCGCAGTTTTCCGAGGTGATGGCAGACCTCGCCCGCAAGCGCACCGTCATCGCCGTGGCCGAAACCCTGCCGCACGACCGGCTGATCTTTCACCCCGAATACCCCGACCGTCCCGACCCCCATGTCTGGATGGCCCCCCCGCTCTGGGCCGAGGTGGTAACCGGCATGGCCGCCCCCCTTGCTGCCGCAGGGCTGGATACCGCGACCACCCTCGCGCCCTATCTCGCGCAGATTTCCGCGCTCGATGCCTATGCAAGGCAGGTGCTTGCCACCGTCCCCGAAACCGCCCGCACCGTCTTTACCGCCCATGATGCCTTCAGCTACTTCGGCCGCGCCTACGGGTTCGAGGTCGAAGGCATCCAAGGCATCTCGACCGAATCCGAAGCCGGCCTCGCCCGCGTGGGCGATCTGGTCAACCTGCTGGTCAGCCGCAAGATCGGCGCGGTTTTCGTCGAAAGCTCGGTCTCCGACCGTTCGGTGCGCGCCCTGATCGAGGGCGCCGCCGCCCAAGGGCACAGCGTCACGATCGGGGGCGAGCTGTTCTCTGACGCGATGGGGCAGGCGGGCAGCTACGAAGGCACCTATCTGGGCATGCTCGACCATAACATCACCACCATCGCCCGCGCCTTGGGCGGCACCGTGCCCGACCGCGGCATGACAGGCCAACTCGCGGTCGCAGAATGACCGGACCGACCAAAGCCAACAGGCGTCCGGTCCGGCCCGCAGCACGCGGCCCCGCATCGTTCCGCCCCGCCCCGCCGCACCCCCCGTCGCGCGGTCCGCAGCCCGCCACCGCACAGGACAGCGCCTATGGTTGACCCCACCCCCCTGCCCCTGACCGAGGTGGCGCTTGCCATTACCAACCTCACCGTCGCCTACACCGGCGCTCCGGCGATCGAGGATGTGACCGCCCGCTTCGCCGCAGGCGCGATGACCGCCATCGTCGGGCCGAACGGCGCTGGCAAATCCACCCTGCTCAAGGCCGCGCTCGGCCTGATCCCCCCCGTGCGCGGCGAGGTGCGCGTTTTCGGCCTGCCGCTGGCAAGGGCCTTGCCCCGCATCGCCTATGTCCCGCAACGCGCCTCGGTCGACTGGGATTTTCCCGCCCGCGCCATCGACGTGGTGCTGATGGGCCGCTACCGCCAGACCGGCCTTTTCGGCCGCATCGGCAGCGCCGAGCTTGACCTCGCGCGGTCCTGCCTCGCCCGCGTCGGGATGGAGCCCTTCGCCACCCGCCAGATCGGCGCGCTGTCGGGCGGCCAGCAACAGCGGGTCTTCCTCGCCCGCGCCTTGGCACAGGGGGCCGACCTCTATCTGCTCGACGAACCTTTCGCAGGCGTCGATGCCGCAACCGAATCCGCCATCATCGCCGTGCTGAAATCGCTGCGCGACGAAGGCCGCAGCATCGTGGCCGTGCACCACGACCTTGCCACCGTGCCCGCCTATTTCGACCGCGTGCTGCTGTTGAACCGCAGCGTGATGGCCGAAGGCCCCGTCGCCAGCACCTTCCGCCGCGATATCGTCGCCCGCACCTATGGCAGCGCCCTGCCCGGCGCGATCCCGGCATGACCTTGCCCCGCCCGCCCCAAGCGCCCCCCCTTCCCCTGCCCCTTCCCCCGCAGGGGAAGGGGAACCGCCCCACCCGAAACCGCCCGCAGCGCCCGACCGCGCCCCGCCCCGCAGGGCCAAGCGGCCATAGATACCGTCACCCCGACAGTGCGAAGCTTCGGCCAATGCCGCCCCGACCGGCAACCGCCCGCCCTTGGCCATCCCCCGCCCAAGCCCGCCAAAGCCCCCCGCCGCCGGCCAAAGCCCCCCGCCACACCCATTTTCCAATCCTCGCCAATGCCCGCGCGGCCGCAGAACGGCCGTTCCCCCTGCCCCATCGCCAATCGACGGCCAACCTGACCTCTACAGGACCAAACGCGCCCCGCACGCCCCACCGCCAATGGACGGTCAGCCCGACCTCCACCGGACCAAACGTGCCCCGCACGCCTTGCGCCGCCCTCGCACCGAAAAGCCAAAGCCACCCCCGACCAGCCCTGCCGCAACCCCGTCAACGCCGCGCGAAACGCCCGTTGCCCTGCCACCCCACCGCGCCACGGCACACCCTGGCCCCGCCGTTGCCCGAACACTGGCGCGGCAATCCCGATATCCCCTTGCGCCCCGCCGCAACGCCCCAAATCGGCACCGTCCCGCCGTCCCACCCACGCCACCCACCCGCCAGCACACACCTCCATCACGGCAGCCTGCCCATGCCCCTGACCACCCCCCTCCCCAAGTCCCGCCACAACACCACCCTCGTCCCCTGCCGCGCGGCGCTCCCCAGCTTTACAGCGGGCCGCGCCGGAGCCTTCGTGACCCTGTCCCGCGCTGCGCCGGAAGCAGACGCCATGGCCCCCGCCACCCGCCCGCCAGCGCGCACCTCGATCACGGCGGCCTGCCCATGGTCCTGACCTCCAGCCTCCACCATTCGAACCACAACGCCGCCCTTCCCCCGCTCGGCACGGCAATCCCCTGCTTTACGGCGGGCTGCGCCGGAGCCTTCGTGACCCTGTCCCGCGCTCCGCCGGAACCGGACACCATGGCCCAAGCCCCACGCCACCCGCCCGCCAGCGCACACCTCCATCACGGCAGACGGCCCATGCCCCTGACCGCCCCCCTCCCCAAGTCCGACCGCCAGACCGCCCTCCCCGCGCGCGGCCCAGCGCTCCCCTGCTTTGCGGCGGGCCGCGCCGGAGCCTTCACAATCATGCCCCGCACTGCGCCAGTATCGGACACCATGGCCCAAACCACCCGCACCCGCCCCCGCATCCGCCCGCCAGCGCGCACCTCCAGCACGGCAGACCGCCCATGTTCTTAACCGCCCTCCTCCTGCAAGGCGGATATAACGCCGCTCTCGTCTCGATCGGCGCGGGCCTCCTCGGCTTTGCGGCGGGCTGCGTCGGGGCCTTCGTCAACCTGCGCCGCCGTGCGCTGGTGTCGGACGCCATGGCCCACGCCACCCTGCCCGGCGTAGGGCTTGCCTTCCTCGTCATGGCCGCCCTTGGCGGCGAAGGGCGCAACCTTGCGGGCCTGCTGGCCGGAGCCGCCCTTTCCGCAGCCCTCGGCCTTTGGGCTGTGCAGCGCCTGACGCGCACCCGCCTGCCCGAAGACACCGCCATCGGCGCGGTGCTCTCGACCTTTTATGGCGCGGGCATCGTGATCCTGACCGTGATCCAGAACCTCAACGTCGGACGCCCGGCGGGGCTCGAAGGCTTCCTGCTCGGCTCCACCTCGGGCATGCTGCGCGCCGATGCGGTGTTCATCGCGGCGGGCGGGGCCGTTGCCCTTGCCCTTTTGTGGACGCTGCGCCGTCCCCTCACGATCACCGCCTTCGATCCCGGCCATGCCCGCATGATGGGCCTGTCGCCGCGCCTGCTTGACGCCGCGCTGATGCTCTTGACCCTTGCCGTGGTCCTGCTCGGCCTGCGCGTGGTGGGGCTGATCCTGATCGTGGCGCTTCTGATCACCCCCGCCACAGCCGCCCGCTACTGGACCGACCGCGCCGGTCTGGTGGCGCTGATCGGCGGGGCTATCGGGGCCGCCTGCGGCTATGTCGGTGCCGCGATCTCGGCCTCGCTGCCCGATGTGCCGACAGGTCCGGTCATCGTGCTTCTGGCCTTTGCCGCCTTCGTGCTGTCGGCGCTGTTTGCCCCCCGCCGTGGCCTCGTGACCCGCCTGATCCTGCGCCGCAGGCTGCGGAACGGGCAAGGACGGGTTTCATGACCGCCCGCAAACAGGCCCGCGGCCCGCGCCGTCCACGCCCCGGGGCGGTGCCCCCGATCCGGTCAAGTTGCCCCCCCGAGTATTTCCGCAAGGATGAAGCCACAAAGGCCCGCCATGTTCGACGCTGAATTCCTCGCCCTGACCCTGCCGCCGATGGTGATCGCCACGCTTGCGGCGCTGGCCTGCGCCGGTCCGGGCAACTTCCTGATCCTGCGGCGGCAGGCGATGCTGGGCGATGCGATGTCCCATGTCGTCCTGCCCGGCATCGTCGCGGCTTTCCTGCTGTCGGGCAGCGCCGCGCCGCCGATCCTGCTGGCCGGAGCCTTGGCCGCCGCCGCCCTTTCGGCGGGGCTGATCGAGGCGATCCGCCGCATGGGCGGCACCGATCCGGGGGCGGCGATGGGCATCACCTTCACCGCCATGTTCGCGGCCGGCGTGCTGCTGCTCGAACTTTCGGGCGCATCGGCCGTGCATCTCGACGTGGAACACGCGCTTTACGGCAATCTAGAAGGGCTGATCTGGCTCGACGCAACCGGCTGGTCCTCGCTTCTCGACCCCGCCGCACTGGCGGGCCTGCCGCCCGAACTGCCTGCCCTCGCGCTGGTCGCAGGCGCAATCCTGCTGGCGCTGAAACTCGCGCATCGCCCGCTGGCCATCGCCACCTTCGACGAAGGCTTCGCCCGCAGCCTCGGCCTGCCGGTGCGGCTGATCTCGGCGGGGCTGGTGGGGCTGACTGCACTTGCCGCCGTCGCCGCCTTTTCCGCGGTCGGCTCGATCCTGACCATCGCCATGCTGATCTGCCCGCCCGCCACTGCCCGCCTGCTGACCGACGACCTGACCACGCAAATCCGCCTGTCGCTGGTCTTCGCCACCGCCGCCGCCACGCTGGGCACGCTGGCCGCAGGCTACGGCCCGCCGCTCTTGGGCCTGTCCTTCACCGTCTCGGCCTCGGGCATGATCGCCACCACCTCGGGCCTGTTCCTCGCCCTTGCCGCCACGCTCTCGCCCCGCCGCCACGGCCACGCGCCCAAGGTGTGAACCCCTTCCCAAGTCGCCCCCCCGCGCCTATAACGCCCCCGTCAGACAGGAGCGCCCCATGCGTCAGGCCGAAATCCACCGCAGCACGTCGGAAACCGAAATCGCCGTCACCGTCAACCTCGACGGCACGGGCGCCTATGACAACCACACCGGCGTCGGCTTCTTCGATCACATGCTCGACCAACTGGCCCGCCACTCGCTGATCGACATCACGATCAAGGCCGATGGCGACCTGCACATCGACGACCACCACACCGTCGAAGATTGCGGCATCGCGCTGGGTCAGGCGCTGGCGCAGGCGCTGGGCGACAAAAAGGGCATCCGCCGCTACGGCCATTTCAACCTTGCGATGGACGACGCACAGGTGGCAACCGCGCTCGACCTTTCGGCGCGCCCCTTCCTCGTCTGGAACGTCGCTTTCCCGACCGCCAAGATCGGCACCTTCGACACCGAACTGGTGCGCGAATTCTTCCAGGCCCTTGCCACCCACGGCGGCATCACGCTGCATGTCGATCTGGTCCACGGCATCAACAGCCACCACATCGCGGAAGCCGCGTTCAAATCGGTCGCCCGCGCCCTGCGTCAGGCGGTCGAACCCGACCCGCGCATGGCAGGCGTGCTCCCCTCCACCAAGGGCGCGCTCTGACCGCCACGCCACCCCAAATTTCTTCTAGGAAATTTGCAGGGATTTTCGAAAATCCTTGCCCCAGACCGGACCGCACAGCCCATGTCCCTTACCGTCCTCGTCGATTACGACAGCGGCAACCTGCATTCGGCCGAGAAAGCCTTCCAGCGCATGGCGCTCGAAACCGGCGCGGGTGACGTGCTGGTGTCCTCCCGCCCCGAAGACGTGGCCCGCGCCACCCGCATCGTCCTTCCCGGTGACGGTGCCTTTCCCGCCTGCCGCCAGGCGCTCGGCAGCTACGGCGGCCTGTCCGAGGCGATCTCCGAAGGTGTGGCCATCGGCAAACCCTTCCTCGGCATCTGCGTCGGCATGCAGATGCTCGCCACATGGGGCCGCGAATACCACGACACGCAGGGCTTCGACTGGATCGGGGGCGAGGTCGTGCGCATCGCCCCGTCCGATCCCGCGCTCAAGGTGCCGCACATGGGCTGGAACGATCTGGTGATCGACCACCCCCACCCCGTCCTTGCGGGCATCGAAACCGGCGACCACGCCTATTTCGTGCATTCCTACCATTTTAAGGTGGCCGATCCCGCCCACCGTCTCGCCCATGCCGATTATGCCGGTCCCATCACCGCCATCGTCGGGCGCGATACCATCGTCGGCACCCAGTTCCACCCCGAGAAAAGCCAGGCCACCGGCCTGCGCCTCATCGCCAATTTCCTGCGCTGGAGGCCCTAGGCCCGCAACCGCCGCCACGCCCGCCCGTCGATGGCGACCAGCCCCGCGGCAATCAGCGCCGCCCCCGCCAGATGCTTGGCCTCAAGCACCTCGCCCAGAAACAGCGCCCCCAGCAGAACGGCACTGACCGGAATAAGAAACGTCACCAGCTGCGCGTTCAGCGCCCCCGCCGACGCCAGCAACCCGAAGAACAGCAGATAGCCCAGCGCCGTCGACAGAATCACCAGCCCCGCCACCGCCGCGATCACATGCCCCCCCGGCATCGCCATTTCCCAAGGCCGGTTCACCACCAGCATGACCGGCCCGACGATCAGCGCCGCACAGGCGCATTGCCCGAATGCCGCCGCCATCGGCGCAACCCCCAGACGGCGGAACCGCCGCCCCCACACGCCCGCACAGGCATAGGACAGCGCCGCCCCCAGACAGGCGAGCTTCGCCAGCACCGTGCCCCCGAACCCCTCGCCCCGCATCATCACCAGCACGCCGCCAAAGCCCAGCACCACACCAGCCACCCGCGCGCCCGTCATCCGCTCGCCCGCACGTCCCCCCTGCGCCATCAGATGCCCGACCAGCACGGTGAACAACGGCGTCATCGCGTTCAGAATGGCCGCCAGCCCCGCCCCGATCTGCCCTTGGGCAAAGGCGAACAGCGTGAACGGCACCACATTGTTCAACACCCCCATCACCAGCAGCGCAGGCCAGACCTGCCCGCGCGGAAAGGCCGTCCCGCTGACCCTCAGCACAAAGGCCAGCACCAGCGCGCCGAACCCCACGCGGCACCACACCAGCACCAAAGGCGGCAACCCGCCCGCCAAGGCGACCCCCACGAAAAAGAACGATCCGCCCCACAGCAGCGACAGCAGGATCAAACGCAGCCAATCGGCTCTGGTCATGGGGCAGTCTCCGGTTCAGGTCCGCAAACCCTTCGGCCACCCGCAGCGCCGCCGCAACCCGAAAGCTGCGCTTGTCGCACAGCCCGCGACCACGCAGCGCCACAGACCCTTCCGGTCACGCCTTCAGATTGCAATCTTCCAAAACGAAACACCCCAAGATAGGCTCGCCCGCAGTCACCGTGTCTTGCAGGTCAGGGAAAGTGCCCGATGAAACGTTCCGCAGCGCCGCCGCAACCCGAAAGCTGCGCTTGTCGCACAGCCCGCGACCACGCAGCGCCACAGACCCTTCCGGTCACGCCTTCAGATTGCAATCTTCCAAAACGAAACACCCCAAGATAGGCTCGCCCGCAGTCACCGTGTCTTGCAGGTCAGGGAAAGTGCCCGATGAAACGTTCCGCAGCGCCGCCGCCCCCCGCCGCCCCGCCCCTGCCATTCCCCGCGCCTATGCCTGCCACCCGCCCGCACCGGACGCCCCCCTCCGACCGGCCCGACCGTATGCCCCTTTGCGCCGCCCTCGGCCTTGTCGCGCTGCTGGTGGCCTGCCAAAGCACCCCCTCCTTCGACATGCTCAAAGCGACCCGCATCCCCGTCACCGTCGACGGACGCGCCTTTACCGTCTTCGCCCGCGCCACCACGGTCGAGGTGGTGCGCGAAGGCTTCGCCAGCCCCACCGGACGCAAGGAAACCGTATCGCGCATGCTCATGGCCGTCCGGCAGGCGACCGGCTGCAAACCGGTCGCCGACAGCTTCACCGGCGATGCCGTGCTCCAGCGCGGCACCATCGACTGCAACTGACAGGCCAGCCCCGCGCAATCACCCGCCCCCGTCAGCCCGTCAAACACCGTCGCTACCATGCCCGCGCGGTGATGTCGGCCGACCTCACCCGTTCCCACGTCCCGCCATCGCGGCACCGGCGGCAACCCGTCGCCGACAGCTTCACCGGCGATGCCGTGCTCTAGCGCGGCACCACCGACTGCAACTGACAGGCCAGCCCCGCGCACTCACCCGCCCCCGTCAGCCCGTCAAACCCAGTCGCAGCCATGCCCGCGCGGTGATGTCGGCCTACCTCACCCGTTCCCACGTCCCGCCATCGCGGCACCGGCTGCCAACCCGTCGCCGACAGCTTCACCGGCGATGCCGTGCTCCAGCGCGGCACCATCAACTGCAACTGACAGTCCAGCCCCGCGCAATCACCCGCCCCCGTCAGCCCGTCAAACCCCGTCGCAGCCATGCCCGCGCGGCGTTGCACTCACCCGCCCCCGTCAGCCCGTCAAACACCGTCGCTACCATGCCCGCGCGGCGTTGTCGGGCTACCTCACCCGTTCCCACGTCCCGCCATCGCGGCACCGGCGGCAACCCGTCGCCGACAGCTTCACCGGCGATGCCGTGCTCCAGCGCGGCACCACCGACTGCAACCGACAGTCCAGCCCCGCGCACTCACCCGCCCCCGTCAGCCCGTCAAACCCCGTCGCTACCATGCCCGCGCGGCGTTGTCGGCCTACCTTACCCGTTCCTACGTCTCGCCATCGCGGCACCGGCTGCAAACCCGTCGCCGACAGCTTCACCGGCGATGCCGTGCTCCAGCGCGGCACCACCGA
>JBBAUB010000002.1:273789-287175 GCA_040398445.1 Gemmobacter sp.
CTGCAACCGACAGTCCAGCCCCGCGCAATCACCCGCCCCCGTCAGCCCGTCAAACCCCGTCGCAGCCATGCCCGCACGGCGACGTCGGGCTACCTCACCCGTTCCCACGTCCCGCCATCGCGGCAGATGAACAGCACGCAGCCCTCCACCGCCAGTCCGTCGCCGGTCAGCGTCATCTTCGACGTGTAGGTCTTGTCGCGGTCGGGGGCCCAGATCATGCCGCCGTCGTAAAACCCGCCCCCTTCGGCCACCATGTCCCAGATGATCTTCTTGCCGATGTTGGGGCTATCCTCCGCGGTCCCGTCCGCGTTGAAGGCCCGCACCAGCACGCCACAAAACGCCGCCCCGCAGGGCTTGATCTCGATATGGCCATATTTGCCGTTGTCGTCGGCCTTGGTCTGCCACACCCCTTCCACCGGATCGGCCGCACAGGCCGCACCCGCCACCCAAAGCCCCGCCATCAAGGCTGCCGCAAACCGTTTCATCGCAATCTCCCTCCCGATCGAACGCGCTCCACTCTCCCCCGATCCGCCCCGCCGATCAAGCCCGACGCCGCGTCCCCCTGCCTGCCGCCTTCCCCCTTGCGATACGCCCCCCTGCATGGCAAAGCGCGCCCATCCCGAACCCCCGAGGCCCGCCATGATCCTCTACCCCGCCATCGACCTCAAAGACGGCCACTGCGTCCGCCTCCTGCGCGGCGAGATGTCGGCCGCCACCGTCTTCGGCGACGATCCGGCGGCACAGGCGCTGAAGTTCGAACAGGCGGGCTGCCAGTGGCTCCACCTCGTCGACCTGAACGGAGCCTTCGCCGGAACCCCCATCAACGGCGCGGCGGTCGAGGCGATCCTGAAATCCGTCACCGTCCCCGCCCAGCTCGGCGGCGGCATCCGCGACATGGCCACCATCGCCATGTGGCTGGAAAAGGGCCTCGCCCGCGTCATCCTCGGCACCGTCGCCGTCGAAAATCCCGCCCTCGTGCGCGAAGCCGCCCGCGCCTTCCCCGGACAGGTCGCCGTCGGCATCGACGCCCGCAAGGGCTTTGTCGCCACCAAGGGCTGGGCGCACGAGACCACCGTGCAGGCCACCGACCTCGCCCGCAGCTTTCAGGACGCAGGCGTCGCCGCCATCATCTACACCGACATCGACCGTGACGGCGCAATGGCAGGCCCCAACATCGACGCGACCGCGGCGCTGGCCCGCGCCGTCACCATCCCCGTCATCGCATCGGGCGGGGTGTCCAGCATGGACGACCTCACCGCCCTACGCGCCACAGGCGTCATCGCAGGGGCAATCTCAGGGCGCGCCCTCTATGACGGGGCCATTGACCTGACCGACGCCTTGGCTATGCTAAACTCATGAAACGCGGCTTGTATTTCATCTCTCTCGCCGCCATCCTTATCGGGCTGATGCCGATCTTTGCGGTTATCATCGTCCGCGTCATCGCCAGCATTTTTGGATGCGAGTTGCGGGGCGGAAGTTTGATTTACGGCGGCGCTTTCACCCCTTGTATAGTCATGGGCGAAGACATCGGACCATCCCTTTACCAAGTCGCGATTCTGGGCTGGTACGGACTCATCTCTCTGCCCATCGCGGCCCTCGGCGCTGGGATAATGGTCACGCTGGGTATCATCGCTTTTTGCGAAAGACCACGCGACTAGCCCCATCTCGTTTTCACAAACTTTTGTGGGGTCTCGTCCAATCTTGTTAGGGCAGTATCGGGGGCAGGCCACTCTCGCCGCGCCATTTTCGCCCCCACACCTTCCTTATACTGATAACCCGCGTCCTCCCCTGCCATGACTTGGCCGATGGCTATCTGGACAAAGGCGCGTATTTCACCCGTCTCATGGACGCAGCAGTTGCCGCCATGATCTAAACCGAAGGCGAGCAGGTCTTGCATGCGGCTGACGCCACCGCTTGCGATGACTAGGATGATTGCGCGACACAGGCCGCATCGCCGGAGCCATCTCGGGCCGCGCCCTCTACGACGGCGCGATCGACCTCGCCGCCGCCATCAAGGCGCTGGCCGGGTAACCCGCAGGCTTCCCCCACAGACCCCGTCACCGCCGTGCAAACGCCCGGCTCGACACCTGGACCGGGTTTTTCGACGGGTCTTTCGCATTCGCAAAGGCATATCCGTCCCCCCGATGCACCGCTCCGAACTCCAGCCCGCCCGCGCGGGCCGCTGTGCAGAACGCTTCGACATCCTCGACATCGAAAACCAGCTTGACCAGAACCTGCCCTTCCTTCTGCGACACAGCGGCAGGGTGCAAAAGGATCGTCAGGCCACCGGCCGCAGGCACCAGTTCCACGATAGCGTCCCCAGCCCTGCGCTGTGCCCGATAGCCGAAGTGGCGGGCGTAAAACGCCGCCATCTCGTCGATCTTCCTGGTATAAATCACGATGCGCCCCGATGCCGCCATCCTGCTTTCCCCGCCCGAACCCCGCGCTGCACGCAGGCTCAGCCCCACCCCCTGCAACGCGGTCCACCGGCACCGCCCCGAAACCCGCCGCGCGCCAGACTGCCCCCGTTCTTCTCGTCCCAAATATCCCACGGGGGTCCGGGGGTGTGAAACCCCCGGCCTTTCCGCCGACCTCACCCCCAGGGCGCAACCTCGTCAAATGCCACCTGCCCGTAAACGTTCTCGCGATGCCAGCGCAGGTTGTCGCGGTGCGGCCAGTCGCGTGTCTCGCGGGGCAGATGCAACCTGCCCTCCGGCGCGATCAGGCGGTCCGACACCTCGCGCGGCACCTTGTTGCGCGACACAAGGATCGTCATGTCATCCGCCACCGACAAAAGCCCACGGTCGAACATCCAGTGCAGCGTCCCCGACAGCGCCAGCCCGTTCCTGACGGAATCGCTGCCCTGCCGCTCTACGGGCCTGATATGCGCGGCCTGCACCTCGGGCCGCCCGCCGCCGTTGCGCAGGCGCAACCCCGAAATCGCGCAGCGGTAATCGTAAGCCTCGCGCACCTTCCGCCGGAACGCCACGTCGCGGTACAGTCGGCTTTCCAGCCGCTCGATCACCGGCCGCTCGAACACCTCCGCCCCGTCACCAAACGCCGCCTCCGCATCATAGCGCCGTGCCTCCTCGGCCTCCAACCCCTGCGGCAGCCCCAGCCCGACGATCCGCGCGAAATCGGCTTCGGTCACCCGACGCACCGCCAATTGCACCGCGCCGCCCTTCTTCGGGCTGCCATCCGCCTCGGCCAAAGCCGCTTCCAGAACGCGCCCGTCCACCAGTCGCGGCACCTCGCGGTCGAACGCAAGGAAACTGCCCGCCGCGATCCGCGCCAGATACCTGTCCGGCGCGTCCGGCTTCGGCACCACATCCGCGATCCGCGCCACCGCGAAATACCCGCGCCGCCCCGCCTTGACCGGCTCGTAATAAATCGCCCAATCCCCGACGGCCTCCCGAACCGCCTTCAGATAGGCCTTCGGAAAGTCATAAACCCGATCCGGCTCGTCGTCATAGATCGACTCTGCCTTGTGTAACAAAACCAGCTTCACCATGCTCCCAGCAAAGCCCGTTCCGCCCCGCTTTGCAACCACGACGACAGGCTTGACGCCCCGCGCCGATCCGCCCAACCTGCCAGCGTTCCGCAGTCACAAGTGCCCCATGTCCCAACCGATCCCCGCCCGCAGATGAAACGCGCAACCTACCTCATCCTGGGCGCGGCCCTGTTGCTAAGCCTCCTGCCGGTGCTCTCCACGCTGGCCGCCTCTGTCACCGCCAATGCCCTCGGCTGCGCGCTCGACGAAGGCTCGATCCACCCCTGCCCCGCCTTCGGCGCCGATCTGGGCGGCGCGCTCTATACCGCCGCCATGCTGGGCTGGCTCGGCCTCGTCACCCTGCCCTTCGCGGCGCTTGCCGCCCTTCTCATCTCGCTTCTGGCGCTTTTCGACCTGATCCGTTACCTGTGGCGGCGAACCCGCTAGCCCGGTGCGCCCATGCTCAAAACCCGCCTCATCCCCTGCCTCGACGTGGCCGATGGCCGCGTGGTCAAGGGCGTCAACTTCGTCTCTCTGCGCGACGCGGGCGATCCGGTCGAAGCCGCCCGCGCCTATGACGCCGCAGGCGCGGACGAGCTGTGTTTTCTCGACATCCACGCCACCCACGAAAACCGCGGCACCATGTTCGATCTGGTCACCCGCACCGCCGAGCAATGCTTCATGCCCCTCACCGTGGGCGGCGGCGTCCGCACGCCCGAAGACGTGCGCGCCCTGCTGCTGGCAGGTGCCGACAAGGTCTCGTTCAACTCGGCCGCCGTGGCCGACCCCGACGTGGTGGCCCGCGCCGCCGACCGTTTCGGCTCGCAATGCATCGTCGTGGCGATCGACGCGAAAACCGTCAGCCCCGGCAAATGGGAAATCTTCACTCACGGCGGGCGCAAAGCCACCGGCATCGACGCCGTGGCCTTCGCCCGCACCGTTGCCGCCAAAGGCGCGGGCGAAATCCTGCTCACCTCGATGGACCGCGACGGCACCAAGGGCGGCTACAACCTGCCCCTCACCCGCGCGGTCAGTGATGCCGTCCCCATCCCCGTCATCGCAAGCGGTGGTGTCGGCACCCTCGACCACCTCGTGCAGGGCGTCACCATGGGCGGCGCTTCCGCCGTGCTGGCCGCCTCGATCTTCCACTTTGGCGAATTCACGATCGAACAGGCAAAGGCCCACATGGCCGCCGCCGGAATACCCGTAAGGCTGACCTGATGGAAACCCTGCCCTTCGACCTCAAGACCTTCCCCCATGCCGCCGCCGACCTCAAGATCACCGCCTCCGTCACGCCGCGCTGGCAGTCGCTGTGGTTCCGCGCCAGCGTCATCGCCCTCGGGGCCATCCTGATCGGTTGGATTTTCTGGATCGGGCACGGCATCGGCCTCGTGTTCCCGTGGCTTTTCATCGCGTGGTTCATCAATATCCTGGTCTGGCAAAGGTCCGTCCTGCGCAACCGCCAGAAACTGCGGCAAAACGCCTTTGCCGCGACCGAGGTCTATACCGTGCGCCTCGACGATCAGGCCATCACCCTCGCCTCGCCGCTTTACAGACGCAGCTTTCCGCGCGCAGCACTCCGCGAAGTCCTCGACTGGCGCGGCAACCTCCTCGTGGTCGTCGACGCGCTCACCTACGTCGCCATCCCGCCGGCAGCCTTTGCCGACGCCCCCTCCCGCGCCGCCTTCATCGATGCCGTCAACGCCATGATCCCCGCCGAAAGCCCCCCCGCATGACCCTGTCCCGCCTCGCCGCCACCATCGCCTCGCGCAAAGACGCCGACCCCGACAGCAGCTGGACCGCCAAACTCCTGTCCAAAGGCCCCGAAAAATGCGCCGAGAAATTCGGCGAAGAAGCGGTCGAGGCGATCATCGAAGCCGTCAAAGGCGACCGCACCCGCCTCACCGCCGAAGCCGCCGACGTCCTCTACCACCTCCTCGTCATGCTCACCTCCCGCAACGTGACGCTCGACGAGGTGCTGGCAGAACTGGAACGTCGCGAAGGGGTCAGCGGGATTGCGGAAAAGGCCGCCCGCTAGAACGGAATTTGACGCAAATTCCGCAACGGAGTTTGACGCAAACTCCGCGCACGCCCAATCCTGTCGATGAAGACCCGACCGTCAGCCGCACCCCCGGAATTTGCGTCAAATTCCGCCCCTTAACCTCGGGCACCTCGGGCGTCAGATCTTGAGGCCTAAGGTTACTCAAGTCCGGTAATGACATAGTCCCGAGCGATATGCGCGGTCGCTTTCCACCAGGGCGAAGCGCGCGTGCGCGCCTGATGGGCTTCGAAAGCCGCGCGGTCTCGGAATGATTCCTCAACATGCCAAACCAGCGGATCGTCTGATTGGACGACACTGAAAGAAACACATCCGGGTTCTTCTTTCGTCAGCCTGAAATGCTCGGGAAGGCAGCCACGGATGATCCTGACATCCTCCACCGACCCGCAAATCAACCGCCCCGTCAAACGGACTTCTTCACCAATCACTCTGCACCACCTTCACACCACGCGCCGAAGCCCTCGGTCAAAGACCGAACGCCCCCCTCACAACCCCAACCGAGGCATCTCGATCGCCGGACACCTGTCCATCACCACCGCCACCCCCTCGGCCCGCGCCCGTGCCGCCGCCGCCTCGTCCACCACGCCCAACTGCATCCACACCGCCAACAGCCCCGGCAGCACGCGCAGCGCCTCGTCGACCACCGCGCCCGCCTCCTCGCTGCGGCGGAAGATATCCACCATGTCGACCGGCTCGTCGATCTCGGACAATGACGCCCGCACCACCTCGCCCAGCGCCATCTGCCCCGCCTGTCCGGGGTTGACCGGGATCACCCGATACCCCCGCCGGTGCAGGAACGCCGCCACCCCGTGGCTCGCCCGCTCGGGCTTGGGCGACCAGCCCACGACGGCAATCACCTTGGCCCGCCCCAACACGTCGCGGATCACCGCGTCTTCGTCCCTTACATCCATCCGCCAATCCCCCGATCCAATGCACCCAGCCTAGCCGCCCGCCCGCAAAAGAAAAAGGCGCCCAAGCCTTGCGGGGCCGGGCGCCAGTCGCGGAACGAGGGACAGTGAATCAAAGGACGGGAGTTCCGGGCCCGCCCCTCTGCTGTGACATAGAAACCGCAACGGTTCATTAAAGTTCCCATCAACGGAACGTGAACTCCAACCACCCTGACTCTGCAGCGCGACCCAAATTTCTTCGAAGAAATTTGCCAAAAGTTTTCGAAAACTTTTGCGCCCCGCCGTCCCGCAGCGCATCCTTGCGGTTCTCCATGCCCAACGCCCCGAACCAACCCACCGCCATGCCAGACGCCACAGCCTTCCGCCGCCTCGCCCTCGCGCTGGCAGGCACCACCGAACAGGCGCATTTCGCCCGCGCCGCCTTTCGCGCGCGCATCATCTTCGCCAGCCTCGCCCCCGATGGCCAAAGCGCGAACCTGCGCCTTACCCCTGACCAGCAGCAGCACTGGTGCGCCCTTATGCCCGACGCGCTCGCCCCCGTGCCGAGCGCATGGGGCGCGCGCGGCTGGACGACGATCACCCTCGCCCGCCTCGCCCCCGAAGATCTGGCCATCCTGCTGCGTCAGGCATGGCAAGGGGCCAACGGCCCCGCCTGACGCGCCCTACCCCGCCAGATAAACGATGCCCCCGTCAACCGGATCGTAGATCGGGAAATCTCCGTCAAACCGTTGAAAAAAAGAATTTCTGCGGTGCGACAGTGCTATATCCCACGCAAAGCCATGCCTTCCTGCGCAACCATCGCGCAATCTTTGCCCGCATTGCCAAAGTTCCGATGAAACGCTCGACATCTCGCCCACACGGTCCTTGATCGGTCCGATCTGCAAACCCGCCAGAACCGCCGCATCCATCTTCGCACGGAACACCACCCTAGCGCATCAAAACGGCTTTATCGTCGCAAACAAAAGCCGGGCTTGCGAAAACTGCGCCGGAAATAGCCCTTTCGCACATCGGCCTCGACCCTCGCCGCATCCTGCCCGCACCGCACCAACGACAAAAGCCAGACGACCAGCACGCCCCCGAAGATCAGCTTCAGCGCGGCGAACCGGGCCGCCAAAGGCAACCCCCGGCAACCGCAACCCCTGACCGAACCAAAGCCCTAGCGCACCGAAGCCGCATACAGCCCCACCGCCGCCGCGTTCGACACGTTCAGCGACCCGAATTCCCCCGCGAACGGAATCCGCGCCACCACATCGCAGGTCTCGCGCGTGCGGTCGCGCAGCCCCGGCCCCTCGGCTCCCAAGACCAGCGCCACCGCACGGCTGCCCGCCTGCGCCAGCGCATCGGCCAGTTCCACCGTCCCGTCGCCATCCAGCCCGATCAGCACGTAACCCATCTCGCGCAGCTCGCCCATCGCATCGGCAAGGTTGGTCACCCGCAGATAAGGCTGCCGCTCCAGCGCCCCGCTTGCCGTCTTGGCCAGCGCCCCCGTTTCCGGTGCCGAATGGTGGCGCGGCGCAATCACCGCCCGCGCCCCGAACACTTCCGCCGACCGCAGCACCGCCCCCACGTTATGCGGATCGGTCACACGGTCGAGGCACACGACCAAGGGCTTGCCCGCCCCCGAAATCGCCACATCCGCCAGCTTGCCCCAGTTCAGCGGCCGCGCCTCCAGCGCCGCGCCCTGATGCACCGACCCTTCGTCGATCGGCACGTCGAAACGCCGCGGATCGGCAATCTCCGGCTCCATCCCGCTTGCGGCAATCGCCTCGGCCAGCCGGTCCGCCGCATTGCGCGTCACCACCAGCCGCAGCTTTTCGCGCGCAGGGTTCACCAGCGCATCGCGCACCGCATGAATGCCGAACAGCCACACGGTTTCCCGCGCCTCGGCCCGCTTGCCGCGTTCCTTGTCCACCACCCATGTCGGTTTTTTCTGTCCGGATGTCATCGCGCGGCCCTTAGCTGTTCCTCTCCATCCATGCCCGCAGCGCCCCCCCCGATGCAAGCCGCTTTTCCCCGCTTTCCGCCTTGACGCCCCTTTCCCCCTCGGCTATCCCCCGCCTCGCGTCGGGCGACGAGCTGCAAGGTGCGGCAGCGGACTGTAACTCCGCCGGGGAGACCCACGCCTGGTTCGATTCCAGGGTCGCCCACCATCCCTTCCTCTGCTAGGGATGGTGGCATGACGCAAGACGCCTCTTTCCGCTTCACCCATGCCATAACGCGCCGCCCCGCGGCCTCGATCACGCATGGCCTGCGCGCCATCGATACCGGCACGCCCGACCTTGCGCTGATGCAAACGCACCACGCCGCCTACACCGCCGCGCTGCGTGCGACGGGCGCCCGCGTCATCGAACTCGCCCCCCTCGACGCCTTCCCCGATTCCGTCTTCGTCGAAGACACCGCCCTTTGCCTGCCACAGGGCGCCATCCTCATGCGCCCCGGCGCGCCCACCCGCCTCGGCGAAGCCGCCGAGATGGAGCCGCACCTCCGCGCCCTCTACTCGGTCGTCCACCGCGTTGAGTCCCCCGCCACGATCGAAGGCGGCGACATCCTCGTGACAGGCCGCGAAATCCTCGTCGGCACCTCGGCCCGCACCAATGACGCAGGCATCGCGGCGCTGAACGCCATCACCTCGCGCTGGGGCTACACGCTCCGCCGTGTCGAAACCCCGCCCGGAGTCCTCCACTTCAAGACCGACTGCGCCCTTCTCGACGCAACCACGATCCTCTCCACCGAACGCCTCGCCGCCTCGGGCTGCTTTGCGGGCTACGACCTCATCTACACCGCCCCGAACGAGGAAGCCGCCGCCAACGTCATCCGCTTCAACGACACCGTCCTGATGCCCGCAGGCTTCCCCGCCACCAAAGCCCGCCTGACAGCCGCAGGCTACCGCGTCACCGAAATCCCCAACACCGAATGCGCCAAGCTCGACGGCGGCATGTCCTGCCTCTCGCTCCGCTTCACCCCGTCCTGAGTGTCCATGTTCAACATCATCGCCATCGGCCAATCGGGCCGCCTGCAATACGAATCGATCCTGCTCGCCGCGTCCCTCCGCGCCAGCGACCCCGGCTTTTCCGGCCGCCTGATCATCGCCACGCCCACCGCAGGCCCGCTCTGGGACCACGACCCAAGCGTCACCGACCCCGCCACCCTGTCGCTGCTCGCCGCCTTGGGCGCAGAGATCCTGCCCTTCGACAGCCGCCATTTCGGCACCCGCTACCCCTACGGCAACAAGATCGAGGCGCTGGCCCACCTGCCCGACGAACCGTTCCTGTTTCTCGACACCGACACGCTGGTGACAGGCCCGCTCTCGACCCTGCCGTTCGACTTCTCCCGCCCCTCCGCTTCCATGAAGCGCGAAGGGACATGGCCAATCCCCGAACTTTACGGCCCCGACCGCACCGCCATCTGGCAATCGCTCTACACCCGCTTCGGGCTCGACTTCGCCTCCAGCCTCGACCTTTCGCAGCCCGACGACTACTGGCAACGCTACCTCTACTTCAACGCAGGCTGGTTCTTCGCCGCCAGCCCCCGCACTTTCGGGGCCAGCTTCCTGCGCTACGCCACCGAAATCGCAGCCAACCCCGGCCCCGAACTCGCCTGTCAAAGCCTCGACCCGTGGCTCGACCAGATCGCCCTGCCGCTGGCCATCCACGCCCATGGCGGCGGCCGCCCGCCTGCCGGTCTGTCGCCGCTCGACACCACCGCCACCTGCCACTGGCGCGTGCTGCCGCTGCTCTACGCCCGCGAATCCGACGCCGTGGTAACCCTTTTGGAAACCATCGCCCAAGCCCCGCCGATCAAGGCGGTGCTGCAAGCCTACCCCCCCTTCAAACGCATGATCTACCAAGGCAAAGGGCACGAGGTCCGCGCCCTCTTCGACCGCGCGGCCCTCCCCCGCCGCGAACAGGCGATCCGCAACACGATCAAACGCGCAGGGCTCTGGGTCAGGTAGCAATACAAACACGTGCAACGGCACGGATTGCCCCGAGGCCCAAAGCCTCGGGGCGCGCCCGACCCGCCCCCACGGGGCGGCGCACGTATACGTGCACCCACCCCGCAGGTCGGGCGCGCCCCTTGCGTTGCAGCTTTGACTTTTCCATTGCTGACCGGCCAAGCGCCCCTATCCCCCCGCACCGCCCATAACGGCAGCCCCAAGCGCCCCCCGCCATCGCCCACCCTCAGCCCGCCGCGCATCGGTCAAAAACCGCGCCACCGCGCCCCTTGCACCCCGCCGACGACAACTTGACCCTGCCAAGCACCGCCGCCGCCATGACCAAGGCGGCAGATCACCCCGGCCTCAATCCCCGATCCGCGTCACGAACAGCCCCTGACAGATGCCACTGAACCCGTGGTCGCTGTGCAACCGCACCTCAAGCCCCTCCGCCGCCCGGTCCAGCGCAAAGCCTATCGTTGCAAGCCGCCCGTCACCCGACTGCCCGATCTCTTGCGCCGCGATGTCTGGCCGACCGGCAGCGCAAACATCCATCCGCACCGGTCGCCATCCTGCGCCCGCCGCAAAGACATAGCTGGCGGAATAAACCCCCGCCGGCAGATCGACATAAGGCCCGTAAACCATGATCCCCCGATCCTGCCTGCCCAACCCGAACCCCCGCGCGTCATGGCGATTGCCTGCGTAATGCAGCCGCCCCGCCCCCGGATCGGAAATCAGGATGTCGGTGCCAAAGAACCACTCCCCGCCGCCCGCAATCGCCAAAGGGCGCGGCACATCGGGCACCACACGGGCAAAGCGCTTGGCCTGCGGGCGGGCGCGGATATGCAACTTGTCGCGGAACACCCGCGCAATCATCGCACTCACCACCGGCAGCGTCATGGCACGCACAAGCAGCGCATCGGCAGCGCCATGCCATGCCGCAGGCACGGGCTTGCCATCGCCGCCACAGCACAGCGATTCCGTGGTCTGGTAATCGACGCACACCCGCAGATCGCCCTGCGCCAGCATCACCGCCGCCTGTGGCCATCCCCGCCATTCGTTCACCGTCAGCGTGACATGCAGGCGGTCGTCCGGCACGACCTCGCAGGTCAGGTCATACCCCTGATAGGGCGGCAGACCCTCGGCCAACTCTACCCCCAGCACCGAAGCCACCGTCGGCGCAACATCGATCAGCGAAACCAGACGGTCCATGTTCGCCTCGAGACAAGCCCGCTGCGCAGGTCCAAGCGAGGCGGGCGGTTTGATTACGAACAGGGGCCGCGTCACGTGATGCGATAACTTGGTCAGTCGCGAAACCGCCCCGCCACCGTCATTGCCATCCACCCCAAAGGTCTCGCCATGATCCCCGACCGACACGATCAGCGTGTCATCATAGCGTCCGGTCTGGCGCAACGCGTCGAAAACCATGCGATGCGCCTCGGTCACCGCATGCGCGGCACGACTGCGACGGTCGGTGATCTGGTCGGGAATCGGTCCCTCGCTCTCGGTCAGGAACGGCAGATGCAGCGCATAGGTGTACAGCACCATGAACAGCGGGCCATCGGTCGTCAGGATGCGGTCGCGCAAACCTGCCGCCATCGGGTGGTCATCGCAACCAAGCTCGTGGACCAGCGGCAACCCCCGGTTCTGCGGTGTCGCCAGATCGTCGATCGCCCCGCCGCCTGCCCCCCCGCCGCCTGCCCCCCCGCCGCCTGCACCCCCGCCGTCTCCCCCGAAGAATGCCTCGAAATTGCCCCAGCGCAGCGTAGACGCCGAATAAAACAGCGTCGTCATGCCACGCGCCTTGGCCAGATCGAACAGCAAGGGCATGCGGTGCAGGGTTTCGGCGCTGTCTTGCGGGGCGCATCCGGTGAACAGACAGGGCAAGGCGACATCGGTGCAGGAACTCGGGGTGACGGGGTTTGCCGGGCGCAGCCAGCCGCCCGCCTCGCCACTGGCCGCACAGATCGCCTCGGCCAGCGCGAGCCCGCCATGGCAGGTGACATCCGCTCCGGTGGATTCGTTCACCACCAGCAGCACATGCCGCGCGGCACTGCCGCGCCCTGACATCGCCTTGCACGCACCGCTGCGATCGGCTGCCCCAAGACGCCGCTCGGGCAGGCTGTCATCGACCGCAAGAAAGGCACGCTCGGCGGGCCGCAGGGCAAGACTTCCGCCCAAGCGTCCGGCCCATCCGCGCAGACCCACCGCCGCAAGCACCAGCGCGCCCGCCAACGCCAGCAACGCCGCAGGCCCGGTCAGGTGCCATGGTCCGGCGCACAGCGCACAAGCCGCCACACCGACAGCGCCCAGACGCATCCAGACCGCCAACGGCACATAGGTGCGGATCGCCTTGACCACCGTTTGCAGCGCATCGGCATCTGCGGCCTTGACCGGCGCAAACCGCGCCACCTGCAACAACGGCAGGTCCAGATATTTCCGCGCCACCAAATCAAGCGCCTCGCAGGACGCCCAGACCAGCCCGCACACCAGCGCCAGCAACAGCGCAACCGGCGGCGGCAGGGTCGCAATCGCACCGGCCAGCAGCACCAGCAACACCGCCAACCGCAGCCAAAGCGCCGCAAGATGCAAAAGGCTGTCGCGCCGCAGTCCCGGCGCAGGATGGCAGGCGTGCCGCCATTCGATCCGCACCACCAGACACGAAGCGCAAACCGCAACCGACGGGGCAATCAAGGCATATAACAACGCGCGTCCACCCGAACCGACACTCGAAACCGCGGTTCGCTTACGCCAAGGCGACGAAAGACGCCAGTATCGGCGTCACGGCCCCAAGCGCTGCGTCCCCTCTGCGGCCCGCCGCACCGGCAGCATCGAACGCCTTGGCCGCAGGCTCACGCCCCTGTGCCCCCCGCGACCTCCCCGCCATACCGGATGCTGCCGATACCTGCCCCGCCCTCGGGCACCCACACGACAAATCCCGAACGGCATCTGCGGCCTTGACCGGCGCAAACCGCGCCACCTGCAACAACGGCAGGTC
>JBBAUB010000002.1:287275-425203 GCA_040398445.1 Gemmobacter sp.
CCTCCCCGCCATACCGGATGCTGCCGATACCTGCCCCGCCCTCGGGCACCCACACCGCAAATCCCGAACGAACCGTTAACCCGCCGATCCTTGCGACTGCATCACCCGTGCATCGCCTGTGCATGTCGGTCGGCCTGAACCCCTCACGATGCGAAAACCCCCTCCATCGTCGGAAACCCCTTGAATTCCAGCGGGTTGCCCGACGGATCGCGGAAAAACATGGTCCACTGCTCTCCCGCCTCTCCCCTGAACCGGACCGAGGGTTCCAGCTCGAAAACCACCCCCGATTCGGCCACCCGCTCCGCCAAAGCCTCCCAATCGGGCAACAGCAGAACCACCCCGAAATGCGGCATCGGCACCAGATGGTCGCCCACCTTTCCGGTGCGGTCATTGGCGAATGGCAGGCCCAGATGCAGGCTCAGCTGATGCCCGAAAAAGTCGAAATCCACCCAACTCGGTGCCGACCGCCCCTCCGAACACCCCAGAATCCCGCCATAAAATCCCCGCGCCTCGTCAAGGTCGCGCACATGCAGCGCAAGATGGAACGGCGTCAGCATCGGCAGATCTCCCATGGCACGCCGCAATGCTACACCTGTCCCGCCCGCCCGCAAGAGAACTCCGTTCCCCCGCCCGCCCCCGCAACGCGCGCGCCCTTGTTTTCAAGGCCCTCCCCCTTCCCACAGGCCCGCCAGTCGCCTAGTCTCTCCCCGAAATCCCAGAGAGGCCCCCATGACAACCGACCGCCAACTCGCCTTCGACACCCTCGCCATCCACGCCGGCACCGCCCCCGACCCCGCCACCGGCGCGCGTCAGGTTCCCATCTACCAGACCACGGCCTACGTCTTCCGCGACGCCGACCACGCCGCCAAACTCTTCAACCTGCAAGAGGTCGGCTACATCTACTCGCGCCTGACCAACCCCACCGTCTCGGCCCTCGCCAACCGCGTCTGCGCCCTCGAAGGCGGCGCGGGTGCCATCTGCTGCTCCTCGGGCCATGCAGCGCAAATCATGGCGCTCTTCCCGCTCATGGCCCCGGGCCGGAATATCGTCGCCTCGACAAGGCTTTACGGCGGAACCATCACCCAGTTCAGCCAGACCATCAAACGCTTCGGGTGGAGCGCGAAATTTGTCGACCTCGACGACCTCGACGCCGTCCGCGCCGCCATCGACGATGACACCCGCGCCATCTTCTGCGAAACCATCGCCAACCCCGGCGGCTACATCACCGACCTCGACGCCATCGCCGCAATCGCGAACGGCGCAGGCCTCCCGCTCATCGTCGACAACACCACCGCCACCCCCTATCTGTGCCGCCCCATCGAGCATGGCGCGACCCTCGTGGTCCATTCCGCCACGAAATACCTCACCGGCAACGGCACCGTCACCGGCGGCGTGGTGGTCGACAGCGGTAAATTCGACTGGTCCGCTTCCGACAAATTCCCCTCGCTGTCGCAACCCGAACCTGCCTACCACGGCCTGACCTTCCACCCGACGCTGGGCAGCATGGCCTTCACCTTCCACTCCATCGCCATCGGCCTGCGCGACCTCGGCATGACGATGAACCCCCAAGGCGCCCATTACACCCTGATGGGCATCGAAACGCTGGGCCTGCGCATGCAGCGCCATGTCGAAAACGCCGCCAAGGTCGCGCAATGGCTCGAAAAACACCCCAAGGTGTCAGCCGTCACCTACGCGGGCCTGCCCTCGTCGCCCTACGCGCACCGCGTGCCCAAAATCACCCCCAAAGGCGCGGGTGCGCTTTTCACCTTCGCGCTCAAAGGCGGCTACGACGCCTGCGTCAAGCTGATCGACAGCCTGCAACTCTTCTCCCACGTGGCCAACCTCGGCGACACCCGCAGCCTCGTGATCCATTCCGCATCGACCACCCACCGCCAGCTTTCACCCGAACAGCAGGTCAAGGCCGGTGCCGCCCCCGATGTGGTCCGCCTCTCCATCGGGATCGAGGACGTCTCCGACATCATCGCCGATCTCGAACAGGCGTTGGCCAAACTCTGACCCCGCCCCCGCTTCCCCTCGTCTCAAATATCCTCGGGGGGAGGCGGCGCCGGAACGGCGGCGTCGGGGGGCAGACAGCCCCCCTGCGCTTGCGGCTCCGCCTTGCGGAGACGCAAGCTTCCAGCCGCGCGGCGGAACGCCGCTCCGCAAGATCACCGCCCGAACGGCTTATTGCGCAATCTCGAACACCATCGTGACCGAAGCCGTCAACCCGACCTCGCCCCCTTCGACCGGCACAGCCTTGGCCATGTCGGCCTCCATGCGGTACATCGGCATCGGGCCGGGCGGGACATAACCGCCGCTCTCGCTGATCGACAGCACCCGCCCCAGCTTCACGCCCGCCGCCGTCACCAGCAATTCCGCCCGCGCCCGCGCGGCCACCACCGCCTCGGTGCGCGCCTTGTCCAGCGCGGGTTCCGGATCGTCCAACCCGAAGCTGATTCCGTTCAACGTATTGGCCCCGTCCGTGATCGCGCTGTCGAGCACCGCGCCCAGACTGTCCAGCGCCCGCACCCGCACCGTCAACTGGTTCGACGCCACATAGCCTGCAATCAAAGGGGCCTGCGTTCCGTCTGTCTGCTGCCAGTTCGGGTTCAGCGACAGATTCGACGTCTGCATGTCCCGATCCGCCACCCCCGCCGCCTTCAGCCGCGCCACCACCGCCGCCAGCGCGGCGGAATTGGCGTCCATCGCCTCGCCCGCCGTCTTGCCTTGGGTCGTCACCCCAAGCGAAATGGTGGCCAGATCGGGAGCTGCCTCGGCATGGCCCTCGCCGGTCACCGTGATCGTGGCGGCGGCGGTCTCCTGTGCCACCGCGGCACCGGCCAGCGGCACGGCCAAAGGCACGGTCAGCGGCAGGGCAATCGCAAGACACAGGGCAGAAAGAATTCGCATGGGGCACACTCCTTGATCAACCACCTGCGGCGCGGCGGTGAACCGCACTCTGGCGCAGCGCAGCATTGACCGGCAAGCCACAAGCCCGCCTTTTTCTTCCCTTCGGCGAAAAGCTGCTATAACAGCAATTGCACCCGCTGCGGTAGATTTCCGCTGCCTTCCGAATTGTGCTAGACCCGTGAAATGAAACCAAGTTTTGCCCTGAATTTCACCGATGACAGCGTGGCGCTCTTGCACCGCGCCAAACGCGGCTGGCTTGAAATCGGGCGCAGCGCCTATGACACGCCCGACCTTGCCGAAGCGATGGCCTATCTGCGGGCCACCGCCCTCGGCCTGTCGCCGCGCGGCTTGACCACCAAACTGGTGATCCCCGCCTCGCAGATCCGCTATTTCCGCATCGATGCCCCCGGCCCCGACGATGCCGCCCGCCGCGCCCAGATCGCCACCGCGCTGCAGGGGCGCACCGCCTATGACGTGGCCGACCTCGCCTTCGATTGGTCTGGCAGCGGCCCCACCGTCACCGTCGCGGTCGTCGCCCGCGAAACCCTGGCCGAGGCCGAGGCCTTCGCCGTCCAGCACCGTTTCGCGCCCCTCTCCTTTGTCGCATTGCCCGAAGACCTCGCCCCCGCAGACGGAACCTTTGACGGCGAACCTTGGTTCGGCCCCACCGAGCATGCAGCCCGCCTGCTCGCAGGGGGCGATACCGTGGAACGCGACGACGACAGCATCACAATCCTGACCCGCGCCTTGCGCCGCCAGCTTCGGGCCGATGCGGCCCCGCCGGTTGCGGCACCTGCGGCAGACCCTTCGATCGACCCGCCCGCACCGCAGCCGCCCGTTGCCGACCCGCCCGCGCCGTCGGCTCCCGAACCCGAACCCGCAGCCCCTGAACCTGCGCCGGTCGTCGAACCCGTTCCGCTGCCCGATCCGGCCCCCCGCCCGCTGCCCGATCCGGTGACGGAACCCACCCCCGCACCCGAACCCGACCCGATACCCCCGCCGTTGCCTGCCACGGTTCCGGACCCGGCCCCCGTACAGCCCGAACCCGAACCCGCAGGCGTTCCGCAGCCCGATGTCACACCCGACCCGGGATACGACCCGCCCCAACCCGCCGACCTGCCGGGCTTCGATCCGGTCGCAGACCCCGTCACGATGTCGGTCGATTCTTCCGCGAACCAGCCCGACACCCTTTCGGAAACGGCTGGCGCAGCCCCGGCCGATCGTGCACCTGCGGCGACCCGGCCCGCAGCCCTGCCAGAACCCGAGGCCGACGAAGCGCCCATCGCACTCGATGTCGAAGAAGGGGAACTCCCCGATCCGCCCTCGCGCAAACCGGCCCGCGCCGCGGGCTTTGGTGCTGCGAATGTCACCGAAAATTCCCTGACCCTCGGTCCCGACGATTCCGCCGCTGCACCGACCACCTTTAGCAGCCGCCGCGTGCCTGCCTTGGCAGGCGCGACCGCTGCCGCCGCACAAAGCATGGCCCGCCGCCTCGGTGCGGCCTCGCGGGCCGTCACCCCGCCGCCATTTGCTGCGCCGCCACCCGATCCGGCGGTCAGGCGCGCTCCCGCACCGGAATTTGCGGCCCCTGCAAGCCCGCCCTTGCGCGCGGCAGACCAGATCGCCCCGCGTCCGGTCGACCCCGTTCCGACAGCCGCCGCGCAGCCAGCGCCCGCCGCAAGCCCGCGCGCGCCAAGCCCACCGGCAGCGCAGCGCCTCCCCCCTGTGCGTCCCGCACAAGCCAAGCCGCAACGCCGAAGTCCGCGCAGCCTCGATGCGCCCACGCGGGGCAAACCGCGCTATCTGGGGCTGATGCTTACAGGCCTACTCCTCGTCGCGCTCGCCCTCGCGGCGGCGCTGTCGAGCTATTATTCCGTCAGCACCGATCCGGTTCCTTCGCTGGCAACCGAACCCACCGCGCTTGCTTCGGCCGACAACGCGGCAATCGCCCCCGCGGTTCCCGACGCGCCAACGACAGCGGCAGACGCGGCCGACCTTCCCAGCATTACCGACGAAATGCTGGCAGACGGGCAAGACATCACCCCAGAAGACACAGCCCCCGTCGCAGCGGCACCCATAGCCGCCCCCGCCCCCGTCGCCCCCAACGCGGCCCCCGCGATGCAGGCCGCCAACAGCGGCAATGACGAAATCTATCTTTCCGCCGCCGATACCGCGCCCTCTGCCGTCGACGCCGCAGCCCTCCCCCCGCCCGAGGCGCGGGCCGATCCCGCCCCGACAGCCCCGCTGCCGCCGCCCGCCTTTGGCACGGTCTATAAATTCGACGCGAACGGCCTGATCATCCCCACCGCCGAAGGCATCACCACCCCCGAAGGCGTTTTGCTAATCGCAGGAAAGCCGCCGCTGGTGCCGCCGCCGCGCCCCGCCTCGCTTGCCCCCGCTGTCGCGCCTGCTGTTGCCCCCGCTCTGGCCCCTGTCGTCCCGCCCGGTCCTGCGCCCGCCGCTCCGGCCGGCGCCCTGCCGGACGGCGCAATCGGCGGCGCGCTTGACGCCACGGGCGACCAGATCGCCGCCCTGTCCGAATTGCCCTCGCCCTCCGATCCGGCCTTGCGCGGCAAACGCCCCGCCCCGCGTCCCGCAGGCTTGGCCGCACCCGCGACCGATGCCGACCCCGCTGCCGACCCCGACGCGCCAAGCCTTGCCCCCGCTGCCGACAGCCGCCTTGCAGGTCTGCGCCCCCTGCCACGGCCCGCCGCGCTGGCACCGGCCCCCGGCGCTTCGCCCTCCACCCTCGCCCTCGTCACGCCCGAAGGCGCGGTCAGCCCGCTCGGCGGGCTTGCCATGTCGCCCCGCCCCGTCGCCCGCCCCACCGTACTGGCCAGCGCGGTCGAAGCCGCCGTCGCCGCCGCCGCCCAAGCGCCCGATCCCGGCCCCGCCATCGTCGATGACGGCAACGTCACCCCCGAAACCGAAGCCGAACCCGAACTCGCCAGCGCCGCACCTTCCATCCCGACCAAGGCCAACGTCGCCAAAGAGGCGACGGTCAAGAACGTCCTGAACCTTGGCAAGATCAACCTGATCGGCGTCTACGGCACCCAGTCGAACCGCTACGCCCTCGTGCGCCAGTCCAATGGCCGCATCGTCAAGGTCGCCGTGGGCGACCGCATCGATGGTGGCCGCGTCGCCGCCGTCACGGCAACCGAGGTGCGTTACGAAAAGCGTGGCCAGATGGTCGTCCTTGCCATGCCGCGCGGCTGACACGCGAAATAAACGACCCTTTCGCAACCGCAGCACGTGACCTCGGCGCGAAAACACCGCACTATAGGCCAAAGCGATCCCGCTGCGCGCACAAGCCAGCCGCCGCAGTGCCACACAGCGATGATGGAACAGTGAATGGAAGGTATCCTCCTTCAGGCCAGCATGTATCTTGGTGCCGCCGTGCTGATCGTGCCGCTTGCGGTGCGCTTCGGCCTCGGCTCGGTGCTTGGCTATCTGGCGGCGGGTATCCTCGTCGGCCCCGTCCTTGGCCTCGCAGGGGCCGAGACGAAAGACCTCCAGCACTTCGCCGAATTCGGAGTGGTGCTGATGCTCTTCCTCATCGGGCTCGAACTTGAACCGAAAACCCTGTGGGACATGCGCCACCGCCTGCTCGGCCTCGGCGGGGCGCAGGTCGGGCTGACCACGCTGGCCATCGCGGGCCTGCTGATGTTCACGGGCCTCGTCTGGCAGGTCGCGCTGACGCTCGGGCTTGTGATGTCGCTGTCGTCCACCGCCATCGTGCTGCAAACGCTGACGGAAAAGAACCTGATGCGCACGGCGGGCGGGCGCTCGTCCTTTTCCGTGCTGCTCACGCAAGACATCGCCGTCGTGCCCATGCTGGCCTTCCTGCCGCTTCTGGCCCTGCCAGCCATGGCGATCACCGGACCCACCGCGCAGCAATTCGGCGTCACCAACGCCGCCGACACCGCAACCGCGCCCGAAAACGCCGCCGAACCGCTGCTCACCCTCGTCGACCAGCTGCCGAACTGGGCCGCCACCGCCCTCACCCTCGCCATCGTCGCGGCCATCGTGCTGGCGGGCCACTTCCTCACCCGCCCCGTCTTCCGCTTCGTGCACGCCTCGCGCCTGCCCGAGATGTCGACCTTCATCTCGCTGCTGATCGTCTTCGGCATCGCATTTTCCATGATGCTCGTCGGCCTTTCCCCCGCGCTCGGCACCTTTGTCGCGGGCGTGGTGCTGGCCAACTCCGAATTCCGCCACCAGATCGAGGCCGACATCAAACCCTTCAAGGGTCTGCTCCTCGGCCTGTTCTTCATGACCGTGGGCATCGGCATAGACACCCACACCCTGCTCGGCGAACCGGCGCTCGTGCTCGGCCTCACCCTCGGGCTGATCGCGGTCAAGGCGGCCGTGCTGTTCGGCCTCGCCCTTGTGTTCCGCATGCGCGGCCAGGATCGCATCCTTTTTACCCTCGGCCTCGCGCAGGCGGGCGAATTCGGCTTCGTGCTGATCTCCTTCGCCCGTCAGCAAGGCATCCTTTCCGCCAGCAAGGGCGAACTCGCCCTTCTCGTCATCAGCATGTCGATGCTGCTGACACCCCTTCTGTTCTTCGGCTACGAGAAACTCTCCAGCCGCCTGCGCGCCCGCACGCCCGAACAGGAACCCGACGAAATCGACGAAAAGGGCCGCGTCATCATCGCGGGCATCGGCCGCTTCGGTCAGGTGGTCAACCGCCTCGTGCGGATGTCGGGCCTGTCGACCGTGGTGCTCGACGCCGATGCAGGCACCATCGAAACCATGCGCCGCTTCGGCGTCAAAGGCTTCTTCGGCGACCCGACCCGCCCCGAACTGCTCGAGGCGGCGGGCCTTTCCACCGCCTCGGTCCTCGTCGTCGCGGTGGATGACAAGGAAAACGCCACCAAGATCGTCCGCTTCGCCCGCGCCCAACGCCCCGACCTGCACATCGTCGCCCGCGCCCGCGACCGCGTGCATGTCTACGAACTCTATCAGGCCGGCGCATCCGACATCGTGCGCGAAACCTTTGACAGCTCCATCCGCGCCGGCCGCTACGTGCTGGAAAACATGGGCTTCACCGAATACGAAGCCGCAAAGCTGTCGCAAACCTATTTCAAGGTCGACCGCGCCGCGATGCGCGATCTGGCCGAGGTCTGGGTTCCCGGCCAGCCCGTCCACCTGAACGATGCCTATATCGAACGCGCCAAGCAACTCGACCGCGACCTCGAAACCGCGCTGATCGAAGAGCTTTACGAGGTCACGCCGATGGCCAGCGACGATGACGCACCAAAGGCCTCAAGCGCCTGACACGCCCGCCTCGGCAAAGGTCATCATGCCCGAATGACAGGCCAGCGCCCCCTTCAGCACGCCGATCGCCAGCGCTGCCCCCGACCCCTCGCCAAGCCGCAGGCCCAGCGACAACAGCGGCTCCTTGCCCAAAGCGGCCAACAGCTTGCCATGCGCGCCCTCGGCGCTCACATGCCCCGCGATGCAATGGTCCAGCGCCCCCGCCACCGCCTTTTCCAGCACGGCAGCCGAAGCGGTGCAGATGAACCCGTCCAGAATCACCGGAATCCGCAACGCCCGCGCCCGCGCAATCGCCCCCGCCATCGCCGCCAGTTCCCGCCCGCCAAGGCAGCGCATCACCTGCAACGCATCGCCAAGCAGCGGCCCGTGCAGCGCCAGCCCCGCGTCGACCACCCGCGCCTTGCGCGCCAGCCCCGCATCGTCCACGCCGGTGCCACGGCCCACCCAATCGGACGCCGCGCCCCCGAACAGCGCCGCCGCCAGCGCCGCCGCAGGCGTGGTGTTGCCAATCCCCATCTCGCCCACCACCAGCAGATCCGCCGCCGGATCGACCGCGTCCCAGCCCGTTGCCAGCGCCGCCACCACATCGGCCTCGCTCATCGCGGGTGCTGCCGTGAAATCCGCCGTCGGCCGGTCCAGTTCCAAGGCATGCACCGACATCGAGGCACCAAAAGCCTTGGACAGCTGGTTGATCGCCGCCCCGCCCGCGCGGAAATTGCCGACCATCTGCACGGTCACCTCCGCCGGAAAGGCCGAAACCCCCTGCGCCACCACCCCGTGATTGCCCGCAAAGACAATCACCTGCGGCCGGTCGCAATGCGGCCGGTCCGTGCCCTGCCAGCCCGCCACCCACAGCGCCACATCCTCCAGCCGCCCCAAGGCACCCGGCGGCTTGGTCAACTGCCCGTTGCGCGCCGCCGCCGCTGCCACAGCACCGGCATCCGCCGCAGGCATCGCCTTCAACAGGGCAGCAAATCCGGCAAGCGATGCAAAGGGCGCGGTCATGGCATAATCTCTTTCATTGAACCAAACTCTGCCCATGGGCTACCTAGAACCGCACCCAAAGGCCAGTCGGGAAAGGACACTTCCATGCGACCCCGCGACACCGACCCCGCACAGATCGCCGTTCAAGACCTCGTCTCGGCCTTCGGCTTGCTCACCCGCCTGCCGGTGCCGCAGGGCTGGCCGATGCGCGGGGCCGCTTCCGCCTGGGCCTGGCCGCTCGTCGGCCTCGCCTGCGGCCTGATCGCCGCCGCCACCGGCTCGCTCGCCCTGGCCTTGGGCATGCCCGCAGGCGTCGCCGCCGCCGTCTCGCTCGGCACCGCCGCCATCGTCACGGGCGGCCTGCACGAAGACGGCCTTGCCGACAGCGCCGATGGCCTGTTCGGCGGCTGGACCCGCGAACGCAGGCTCGAGATCATGAAAGACAGCAGCATCGGCAGCTATGGCACCCTCGCCCTCGTCTTTACCGCCCTCGCCCGCTGGTCCGCCCTCACCGCGCTGATGGCAACCGGCCACCACTGGCAGGCCCTCGCCGCCTGCGCAGCCCTCAGCCGCGCGCCCATGGCCGTCCTCATGGCCGCCCTGCCCAACGCACGCGGCAGCGGCCTTTCGGCCAGCACCGGCACGCCCGCGACCGGCACCCTCCTCGGCGGCATCGTCACCGCCACGCTCATAGCCCTGCTCACCACGGGCGCGGCCACCCTCGCCCTGCTTGCGGTCGTCGCGGCCACGGCCTTGGGTGTGGCGATGGTCGCACGGTCCCGCATCGGCGGGCAAACCGGCGACATCCTCGGCGCGACGCAGGCCCTGACCGAAACCGCAGCCCTTGCCGCCGCCGCCGCGCTCCTCCTCTGACCGCTTCTCCTTGTTTCAAATATCCTCAGGGGGTGAAGGGGCGCAGCCCCGAGGGGGCAGAATGCCCCCTGCGCCCCCCCAAAAACGCAAAAGGCTGCAGGATCGCTCCCGCAGCCTTCCCGCGTCACGCTATCAAATTCAGGCCGCGCGGCCCATCAGCACCGATCCGACGGTCTTTTGCGCGCCCGCTTCGTCGACACCCGACACCGCCGCCACTTCGCGCGTCAGCCGCTCCAGCGCCGCCTCGTAAAGCTGCCGCTCGGAATAGCTTTGCTCGCGCTGGTCATCGGTGCGGTGCAGGTCGCGCACCACTTCCGCGATCGACAGCAGATCGCCCGAATTGATCTTCTGCTCGTATTCCTGCGCACGCCGCGACCACATCGCCCGCTTGACCCGCGCCTTGCCCTTCAGCGTATCCAGAGCCTTGGTCACGATATCGGGCGACGACAATTGACGCATCCCGATTTCGGTCGCCTTATGCGTCGGAACCCGCAGCGTCATCTTGTCCTTCTCGAACGAGATCACGAACAATTCGAGATGCAGCCCCGCAATCTCTTGCTCTTCGATCGAGATGATCCGCCCGACACCATGCGCCGGATACACGACGAACTCGTTGGGACGAAAATCAGGCTTCTTGGTCTTGGTCATTCAACGTTCCTCGAAGGGACCCCCGCCTCAGGCGACAAAAAACCGACCGGACCCTTTCGGCCCCGGCAAAATGGTTCGATTGTCACAAGAAGAACCCCCTCAGGCGAGCAGCGCCGAGCCGGGTATCAGGCTTCCGTGCTAGTATGTAACGGCTGTATATCACAAAAACGCCGTGATTCCAACTGCGCCGAACGGACTTCCGTTCGCCGGATGCCTTGATTTCAGGCAATTATCCACAGCCATGCATCACGTTCATGGCAGGCATGCCGAATCACCCGGCCCGCCCTGCCACGGAAAAACCCCGTGAATGGCCGTTCAGTTCCCCTCGCCAGCGGCTTCGGAAAAATACTTGGCCAACTTGCCCGTCTCGCCGTCCCGCTCGGTCGCGTCGGGCAGCGGGTCTTTCTTGACCGTGATCACCGGCCACATCTCCGAATACTTGCGATTGAACGCGACCCATTGGTCCATATCCGGCTCGGTATCGGGGCGGATCGCATCGGCGGGGCATTCCGGTTCGCACACGCCGCAATCGATGCATTCGTCCGGATGGATGACCAGCATGTTCTCGCCTTCGTAAAAGCAGTCCACCGGACACACTTCGACGCAATCGGTGTATTTGCAGGCGATGCAGTTATCGATCACCACGTAGGTCATGGACGACTCCCTAGAAACTCGGTGGCCTGACTAAGCCGCTTTTCCCGATCATTCAAGCGGGGGCGATGCCGCATCCGCCCCGCGTGGCGCGTCGAGGTCGATATAAAGCAATTCCGCCTCGGTCGCAGGCCCGCGCCGGTAGCCCAGCGCGATCACGCGAACAACGCGGATGCGGTTTCCCAGCGGAAAGGTCAGCACATCGCCCACCCCCACGCCGTGCCCCGCCTTACGCGTCGGCTGCCCGTTGATGCGCAAATGCCCATCTTCCGCCAGTCCGGCGGCAAGGGCGCGGCTCTTGAAGAACCGCGCCTGCCACAGCCATTTGTCGATCCGCAGCGTGGGTCGCTGCACCGCAGACGGCCTTGCAGACGGACCCGCCAAATCAGGTCCGGTTTTTCAGCGCCGCCAACACGGCAAAGGGGTTGTCCGGATCGATCGGCTTTTCCACACGCGGCGGACGGGCCTCGTATTTCTGGGCACCCTGCGGCTTGCCGCCACGCTCGCCCCGATCCCCGCGATCCTCGCGCCGTTCGGGCTTGCCACCGCCAGCCTTGTTGCCGTCGCGGTTGCCGCCACCCTTGCCCCCGTCACGGTTTCCCCCGTCACGGTTGCCCTTATAGCCACCGCCGCCCTTGCCGTCGCCGCCACGCTCGCGCCGCTCGCCGGCAGGGCGCTCACCTGCTGGCGCAGCCTCGCCCGCAACAGGCGCAGCCTCGCCCGCCACCTTGGGCGCACGCTCGCCACGCGGTGCGCCGCGTTCCGGCCGCGGCCCACGCTCGGGCCGCACGAAGCGCGGCTTGGGCGCCCACGTAAAGGTGTAATAGGCCTCCATCTCGACCACAGGCGCCTCGGCACCTTCCACAACCTCCGGCTCCGGCGCAGGCACAGGGGCCAGCACCGATTCCCCCTCGGGGATCGGCGCGGTCGAGGTGCTGGGCGGCGGCAACACGACCTCGGCCTTGGCCTTGGGCCGCTCGGCCTTTTCGCCCTTGTAGCCCAATCCCGCCATCAGATCGGCGAACTGGTCCAGCGTCATACCGGTGATCGACAGCATCTCGGGCGCGGCTTCGAACCCCACACGGCTGTCTTTTGCCCGCAACAGATCGGCCAGCCGCTCCAGCATGTCGATGCGGATCGCCCGCGTGCCTGCCGGATGATAGCCCGACAGCGTATAATGCTGCTTTGGCACTTCCGCGATATTCGGAATCGTCACCAATCCGGGCGGCGGGCTTTCGGGAAACTCGTCCAACCCGTTGGCCAGCGACCACAGCACCAGCCGCAACCGCGTCGGCGCTGGCTTGAGCAGCGCAGGCAAAAATACCGTGAACTGGCCAAAGCGCACGCCATGCTTGCGCAACGCGCCCCGCGCCTCTTGGTCCAGTTGCTTGACCTCGTCGTTCACCGCATCGCGCGGCAAAACGCCCAGCGCCTCGACCAGCCGGAAGGCAAAGCCCCGCGCCAGCCCGGTCAGGGCCTCGTCGCGGCTCATCGCGGCCAGCGGCTCGAACAAAGCGGCAGTCTTGCGGTCGATGAAATGCTGCAAGCGGCGCTTCACCTTTTCGGCCACATCCGGCCCCGCCTCGTCATCGACGAAAGCATCGACCGCCGCGCGCAGCGTTTCCGGCCCCTTCACCAGCTTGCCGACCGCCGTGGTTCCCCACATCAGCCCGCCCTGCTCGGTGAAATCCAGCTCGGTATCGGGCGCGTTATAAAAACGGTCCGCCCGCAGATGGAATTCCGGCTTCAGCGCCTGCACCGCCGCCTGACGCAGCGTGCGGGCCTCGTCGGGGCTCGAGGACGCGTCCTGATGGAAGCGGAACCCGTCCAGACGGCCGACGAACTCGCCTTCGACCGTCACTTCACCCTTGTCATTCACCTCGGCCACGAGGGTCTCCTTCTGCTTCAACCGCCGCATCAACACCGAAGTGCGCCGATCAACAAATCGTTGCGTCAGCCGCGCGTGCAGCGCATCCGACAGGCGGTCTTCTACAGCGCGAGTCTCCTCGCGCCAATGCATTTCGTCATCCACCCAGCCTTTGCGTTGCGCCACATAGGTCCAGGTCCGGATGTAGGCCAGCCGTTTCGAGATCGCGTCGATATCGCCTTCGGTCTTGTCGATGCGTTCGACCGCCTTTGCAAGCCAGTCGCTCGGCACCTTTCCGGCCTTCAGGAACTCGAACAAGCGCTGCAACAGCGTTGCATGTTCCATCCCCGAAGACGACCGGAAATCCGGCACGCGGCACACGTCCCAAAGCAGCCGCACATCGGCGGGCGTGCGCACACGGTCGCGCACCTCGGGCAACTCGTTCAGGATTTTCAGCGTCGTCAGATCGTCCGAATCCCGCGCCCGCGTCAGCCATTCGTTGTTCGTCGGCTCTTCCAGCGCGCGGATCAACCGCTCGACCGTGCCGAACTCCAGCCGCTCGTTGCGCCAGTGCAGCTTTTTCACCGGCGTGAAACGGTGGTTCTCGATGGCCTCGACCACATCCTCGTCAAAGGGCCGTGCCTCGCCCGTCACGCCAAAGGTGCCGTTTTCCGTATGCCGCCCCGCCCGCCCGGCAATCTGCGCCAACTCCCACGGGAACAGCGCCCGCATCCGCCGTCCGTCGAACTTGGCCGTGCTGGAAAAGGCGACATGGTGGATATCAAGGTTCAACCCCATCCCGATGGCATCGGTCGCCACCAGATAATCCACGTCGCCATTCTGGTACAATTCGACCTGCGCGTTGCGCGTGCGGGGCGAAAGCGCGCCCATCACCACCGCACAGCCGCCCTTTTGCCGCCGGATCAGCTCGGCAATCGCATAGACGTTTTCAACCGAAAACCCCACGATTGCGCTTCTGGGCGGCATCCGGCTTATCTTTTTCGAACCTGTGAAGGTCAGCGTCGAAAACCGGTCGCGCTTCATGAACTGCACGCCCGGCACCAGCGCCGCAATGGCCGACCGCATCGTGTCGGACCCAAGGAAAAGCGTCTCGTGCAACCCGCGCGCCCGCAACAGCCGGTCGGTGAACACATGCCCCCGCTCGGGGTCGGCGCAAAGCTGGATTTCGTCGACCGCCACGAAATCGGCCCCGATCTCCAGCGGCATCGCCTCGACCGTGCAGACCCAATATTGCGTCCGCTCGGGCACGATCCGCTCTTCGCCCGTCACCAGCGCCACCACCGAAGGCCCGCGCTGCGCCACGCAGCGGTCATAGACCTCGCGCGCCAGCAGCCGCAGCGGCAGGCCGATCACCCCCGTCCTGTGCCCAAGCATCCGCTCGATGGCATAATGCGTCTTGCCGGTATTCGTCGGCCCAAGGACCGCCGTGACCCGTCCGGTCGTTGCCATGTCAACTCTCTGTCAGAGGTCCTGCCCTGCCGCCTCGGCCTCGAGCCGTTGGACGGAGTCCATTACCCCGCTCAAATGCGGATGTATAGCCAAGGCCGCCTTATAGACCTCGAGCGCCTTCTCGGGCTGGTCAAGCTGTTCGAAGATCATCCCCAGCCCCGCCAACGCGCCAAAGTGGCGCGGGTTCAGCGTCAGCACATGCCCGATATCCTGCACCGCCGGTCCCAACTCGCCCATCTGGAAATAGGCGGTGGCCCGCGCGTTCCAGCCTTCGGCAAAATCGGGCGCGTGGTCGGTCAGCGCGGTAAGATGTTCGATAGCCGCAGGCAGATCACCCGCCGCCATCGCCTCGCGCCCCCGCTCCAGCAGCAGGTCCATCGCGGCCGATCCCGATTTCGACCACTCGTTCCAGATTTCCTGCTCGATCCGCTGCGCCGCCTGCTCATCCGCAGTCTGCAACTCGGCAAACAGCTTGTCCAAGCCCGCATCATCCGCGAAAACCGGCGCGGCCCATGCGAAAACCGCGACAAGTGCCGCAACGATATGGTTGTGGAATGGCCAGCGCGCTTTCATAACGTCATAGGTAACGCAACCGCCGTGAAACGCCAGACGTTCTGCAGTCACGACACAGCGAGAAGGACCGATACCATGAGCCAAGTGATAGATGCCGCCGTCCTAGCCCTCGGCGCGAAACTGACAGGACGCCTCGACGGTGTCGCAAAATTCGTGATCGAAGGCGAAGGTGCCATCATGATCGATGGCGCAGATGTCCGCGCCGCAAGCCAGTCGGGCGACGAACCCGCCGACGTGACGCTGACCGCCAGCACCGAAACCTTCCGCGCCATCCTCGACGGCGACCTGAACCCGACGACCGCCTTCATGACGGGCAAGCTGTCGGTCGACGGCAGCATGGGCCTTGCCATGAAACTCGGCTCGGTCCTCGGATGACCGCAACTGCGCAAGCCAGCGCCCTCTATCCATCCGCCCCGCTTTACGCGGATGTGGCCGAAGGCCCCGACGGCGGCTTCGCGGTCTGGCTTGCCGCCTGTGACGGGGTGCAAAGCCGCCTCGGCCTCTGGCCGAAGGGCGACAAAGGCACCGTCCTGCTTTTGCCCGGACGCACCGAACATATCGAGAAATACGGCCGCGCCGCCGCCGACCTTGGCAAACGCGGCTACGCCACCGCCGTGATCGACTTTCGCGGCCAGGGCCTCGCCGCCCGCAGCCACGGCGACCGTATGCTCGGCCATGTCGCCCATTTCGACGAATATCAGCGCGACCTCGACGCCATGCTCGCCGCGGTCCGCGCCCTCGGCCTGCCCGAACCCTTTTACATGCTGGCCCATTCCATGGGCGGCTGCATCGGGTTGCGCGCGCTGATGCGCGGCTTTCCGGTCAAGGCCGTCGCGTTTTCCGCGCCGATGTGGGGCATCAACCTCGCGCCGTGGATCAAGCCCTTCGCGGGGGCGGTGGGTGCGATGATCGGTCCCTTCCGCCAGACCCACCGCTACGCCCCGGGCACCGATAGCCGCGCCTATCTGCTCACCGCCCCGCCCCAAGGCAACGTGCTGACCACCGACCACAGCGTGTGGGACTACATGCGCCGTCAGGTCGCCACCCATCCCGACCTCGCGCTCGGCGGCCCCAGCCTCGGCTGGGTCCATGCCGCCTTGCAGGAATGCGGCGCGCTGTCGAACCTGTCCGCCCCCGACACACCTTGCATCACCGCGCTCGGCACCGCCGAGAAAGTGGTGGCCACCCTGCCCGTCCACCTGCGGATGGCCGGCTGGAAAACCGGCCGCCTCGACCTTTATGCCGGTGCGCAACACGAGATCATGATGGAAACCCCCTCCCACCGCGCCCGCTTCTTCGACAGCGCCGCAACCCTGTTTGCCGCCCGGCGCAAGGATTTTTGACTGCTGCCGCCTCGAATGCGTTTTCTGACGCAGAAAACGCGCCGGAGTTTGACGCAAACTCCGCATTGCCGACGTTGGGCGACCCGGAAAATGCGTCATTTTCCGGCGCGGAATTTGCGTCAAATTCCGCCTTTCGGTCAGATGTTGATCTGCACGAATCCGTCCCGCAGCGCCTTGGACCACGCCTCCGACATGGCGCGGAACTGCTCGTCCCCCGCCTCGATCCGCCGCTTCTGCGTCACCTTCAGCGCGTCCTTCTCGACCACGGCAAGATCAAGCGGCATCCCCACCGACAGGTTCGACCGCAAGGTGGAATCCATCGACAGCAAAACCGCTTTCTTGGCATCCGCCAGACTGGTCGACGGCTTCACCACACGGTCCAGAATGGGCTTGCCGTATTTGTGCTCGCCGATCTGCAAGAACGGCGTATCCTCGGTCGCTTCGATGAAATTGCCCTCGGGGTAGATCAGGAACAGCCGCATCGCGCCGCCCTTCCTTTGGCCCGCCACGATCATCGACGCCGAAGCCCCCTGCTCCATCGCCGCCAGCTTCTCGTCGATCTCGCCCCGCACGCGGGCCAGCATATTGCCCACCATATCCGCCACCTTCAGCAACGTCGGCGCCTTCAGGATCGAGGTTTCCTCCGTGCTGTCGGGGTCTTCCACCGCCTCGCGCAAGCGCGCGATGGTGGTCTGCGTCACCGACAGGCTACCCGCCGTCATGATCACGATCACCCGCTCGCCGGGGTCTTCGAAGGTGAACATCTTGCGATAGGTCGATATATTGTCCAGCCCCGCATTGGTCCGCGTGTCCGACAACAGAACCATGCCGTCATTCAACAACAGCCCCACGCAATAGGTCATCTTCGCCTCCCCGACTTCCCCCCGGACCCTATTGCTGCACCTGCCGGACCGCAACCGCCACATTCAGGCTTTCCTGACCGCCGCCCCGCGCGGTGCCACGGATGGGGGCCGCATCCACCGCATCGAACCCCGAACCGAGCCTGATGTACTTGTCATCCGGACAGCAGCGGTTTGCCGCATCGAACCCGACCCAGCCCAGACCCGCGATGAACACCTCGGCCCAGGCATGCGCCGCCTCGGGGGCATCGCCCTCGCTGGCAAACAGATAACCAGACACATAGCGCGCAGGCATGCCCAGATGCCGCGCACAGGCAATCAGCGCCTGCGCCTGATCTTGACACACGCCTTGGCCTTGGGCCAGGGCCTCGGCGGCCGTGGTCTTGGCATGGGTCGTGCCGGGCCGGTAGGCGATGGCGTCCGACACCGCCGCCGAAAGCCGGTGCGCCACCGCCAGATCGCCGTCCTCGCCCCGCGCCGTCAGCGCCAGTGCCGCCAGCGCGGCATCGGCCTGCGTGGCCAGCGTGCTACACAGATACACTTCTGCAGGCACCAGTTCCCGATGACCGCGCAAGACCCCCGCCAGATCGACGGTTTCCACCGTCCCCGTCACCCGCACCTCGATCTCGCTCACCGGCCCGCGCACCGTCCAGCCCTGCACGCGGTCCCCCGCCCCGTCGCGGAACACTCCGCCCTGCACCCCGTCCGTCACCGTCACCGCCCAGTCGCGCACTTTCTGCCCGTCAAAGGCCGAAGGCACCAGCCGGTGGCTCTGCACCACCCCGCGCACCGGACGGTCGTAAAGATAGCGCGTCACATGGTCCACCGACAGCAGCATCAGCGCATATCCCCGCTCAGATAGGTGTCATGGACCACCGCCCCCAGCGCCGCCGTCTCGCGGATGAAGCGCGACAGGAAATCGTGCAGCCCCTCGTCGAAGATATCCTCGACCTTGGTCTCCGCCAGCCCGTCCCGCATCGCCCGCGCCCGTGCCTGCGCGTCGGTCGTGGCCCCGTAATGCTTGGCCAGGCGGTCCAGATGCCCCGCCAAGCCGTCGACACAAGTGATCAGCGACCGCGGACATTGCGGGTTCAAGATCAGGAAATGCGCGATCTTCGCCGCCGTCACCTCGCCCCCGTAAGCCCAATGGAACGCCCGATGCGCCGACATGGCGCGCAACAACGTCGTCCACTGGTAATTGTCCAACCCCGTCCCCACGAAATCGACCCGTGGCAGCAGCACGTAATATTTCACGTCCATCAGACGCGCCGTATTGTCCGCCCGTTCAAGGTGGTAGCCAAGGTTCAGAAAATCCCACCCGTCATTGCGCAGCAGCGTGGCGTCGATAGCCCCCCGCACCATGGCCGAATGGCGCATCGTCCATTCCGTAAGCCTGCTCAACTCCAGCCCGCTGCGCGGCTGCCGCTCCAGCTGCCGCAACTCCTGAAACGCGCTGTTGAGCGCATCCCACACCTGCGCCGTCAGTGCCGTCCGCACGATCCGCCCGTTTTCCCGCGCCTGAATGATGCAAGACGCCACCGAAGACGGGTTGTCGTGGTCAAAGAACAGAAAGCTCTCGATGTTGCGCTGCACGGGGTCGCCGTATTTCCTGGCAAAGGCATCGTAGTTGCCGCTCGCCTGCAACAGGCTGTCCCATTCGTTGCGATACCCCGCCGCACTCGGCAAAAGCGCAATCCGCGCCCCCACCTCCAGCAGCCTTGCGGCGGTTTCGGCCCGTTCCATGGCACGGGCGATCCAGTAAAGGTTATCTGCGGTCCGGCTCAGCATCTCACATCACTCCGCCAGCACCCAGGTATCCTTGACGCCCCCGCCTTGGGATGAATTCACCACCAGCGACCCTTCCTTCAACGCCACCCGCGTCAGGCCCCCGGGCACCAGTTCGATCCGCTCGCCCACCAGACAATAGGGCCGCAAATCCACATGGCGCGGCGCCACCCCCTCGGCCACGAAGGTGGGCGTGGTCGAAAGCGCCAGCGTCGGCTGGGCGATGTAATTGCCGGGGTCTGCCATGATGCGCTGCCGGAAACTCTCGACCTGCTCCTTGCTCGACTTCGGCCCCACCAGCATCCCGTAACCACCCGATCCGTGCACCTCCTTGACCACCAATTCGCCAAGGTTCGACAGCACGTATTTCAGATCGTCCTCCTTGCCGCACTGCCATGTCGGCACGTTGTTCAACAGCGGCTCCTCGCCCAGATAAAACCGGATCATCTCGGGCACGAATGTGTAAACCGCCTTGTCATCCGCCACCCCCGCCCCCGGCGCGGAGCAGATCGACACGCCCCCCGACCGGTAGACATCCATCAACCCCGGCACGCCCAGCATGCTGTCGGGGCGAAAGCACAACGGATCGATGAAGGCATCGTCGATCCGCCGGTAGACCACATCCACCTTCCGCGGCCCCTCGGTCGTGCGCATGTACAAAAACTCGCCCTGCACGAACAGATCCTGCCCCTCGACCAGCTCGATCCCCATCAGATCGGCAAGGAACGAGTGTTCGTAATAGGCAGAATTGAAATGCCCCGGCGTCAGCAGCACCACCACCGGCTCGCCCGTGCATTTTTCGGGTGCCACACTCGCCAGCGTGCGCCGCAGCAACTCGGGGTAGCGGTCCACAGGCTCGATCCGGTTCTCGCGGAACAGGTCGGGAAACATCCGCATCATGATCTCGCGGTTTTCCAGCATATAGGAAACACCCGACGGCGTGCGGCAATTGTCTTCCAGCACGAAAAACTCGTCCGGCCCCGTCCGCACCAGATCGACGCCCACGATGTGCGAATACACCCCCTTGGGTGGCTTGATCCCCGCCACCGCCTTCTCGTAGGCCTCGTTCTGGTAGACCAGCTTCGACGGCATCCGTCCCGCCCGCACGATCTCGCCCCGCCCGTAGATATCGACCAGAAAGGCATTGAGCGCCCGCGCCCGCTGCTTGATGCCCTTCTCCAGCTTGCCCCACTCGCCCGCCGTGAACACCCGCGGGAACATGTCGAACGGGATCAGCCGGTCCGGATCGCCACCCTCGCCATAGACGGCAAAGGTAATCCCGATCCGGCGGAACAACTGCTCGGCCTCGGCCTGCTTGAGACTGCGAAACTCCGCAGGCATCGCCCGCATCCAGTCTTCCAGCCGCGCATAGGGCACCCGCACGCCGCCGCCCTGATACATCTCGTTGAAATAATCCGTCACCCGTCCCGCCCCGCTCGCCGTTCCGCACGTCCCTTGACCCCGATCTAATCAGCCCCCTCCCGCAGGGGGAAGACCTAGCCGAGCGAAGCATGGGTAGCACACAGGCAAACGCCCAATTTTTAATCATTACCCCAAGGGTCTCCACCCTACCCCCGTCACCGCCCTTCCGCACACCGCCCTTCCGCGCCCCCGCACCACGCCACAACCGGCTCCGAACGCCGCACCAGCCAACAGCCCCCGCAACCACCCCCAACCCGGTCCCGCCTCCCGCGCCCCCCCATTCACCCTTGCCCAAATACTCCGGGGGCGCGGGGGATGACCCCCGTTCCCGCGCACAAAAACACCCGCCCGCCCCCAACCCACTCCCGCCTCCCACGCCCCCCCATTCACCCTTGCCCAAATACTCCGGGGGCGCGGGGGCCGGCCCCCTTTCCCGCGCACAAAAACACCCGCCCGCCCCCAACCCAATCCCGCCTCCCACGCCCCCCATTCACCCTTGCCCAAATACTCCGGGGGCGCGGGGGATGACCCCCGTTCCCGCGCACAAAAACACCCGCCCGCCCCCAACCCACTCCCGCCTCCCACGCCCCCCCATTCACCCTTGCCCAAATACTCCGGGGGCGCGGGGGCCGGCCCCCGCCCCTGCGCACAAAAACACCCGCCCCGGAAAAATCCGCCCGTTCCGTTTGGCCCCCGCGCCCGCCTGCGCTACCTTGCCGTCATGGCCCGCCAACCCCTCCTCACCTTCACCGACCGCGGCATCTTCTGCCCCGAGGGCGATTTCTACATCGACCCGTGGCGCCCCGTCTCCCGCGCGCTCATCACGCACGGCCATTCCGACCATGCGCGCTGGGGCCATGGCCAATATCTGTGCACCCATCAGGCCCTTCCGGTCATCCGCCACCGGCTCGGCGATATCACCGCCAGCGGCATCGCCTATGGCGACCCCCTCCGCATCGGCGGCGTCACGGTCAGCTTCCACCCCGCAGGCCATGTCCCCGGCTCCGCCCAGATCCGCGTCGAACGGGCGGGCGAGGTCTGGGTCGTCTCGGGCGATTACAAGACCGAAGCCGATGGCCTTGCCGAAGCCTTCGCCCCCGTCCGCTGCCACGCCTTCATCACCGAATGCACCTTCGGCCTGCCCGTCTTCCGCTGGCGGCCCCAAGACGAAACCATGGCCGATATCTCGGCATGGTGGGCACGAAACGCCGCCCTCGGCCGCCCCTCGATCATCGGCGCCTACAGCTTCGGCAAGGCGCAGCGCCTGATGGCAGGCATCACACCGTCAGGCCCCCTCCTCACCCACGGCGCGGTGGAAGAGGTGACGGCCATCCTGCGCGCCCAAGGCTACCCCTTGCCCGAAACCACCCGCGTCACCCAAGGCATCGACGCCAAATCCCACCCCACCGCCCTGATCATCGCGCCCCCCTCGGCGCTCGGATCGGCATGGGCCCGCCGCTTCACCGGCGCGGACGAGGCCTTCGCCTCGGGCTGGATGGCCGTGCGCGGCATCCGCCGCCGCCGCGCCCTCGGCACCGGTTTCACCGTCTCCGACCATGCCGACTGGGACGGCCTCAACACCGCCATCCGCGCCACGGGCTGCGAAAAGGTCTTCGCTACGCACGGCTACACCACCCCCTTCCGCCGCTGGCTCGAAAGTCAGGGATATGACGCGGGCATCGTCGAAACCGCCTATGGCGGCGACGACGACGAAGAAAACACCGCAGCCGCCGGAACACCCGCTGTCGCACCGGCCCCCGCCCCCTTCGCGGCGGACCCCGACACATGACCCGCACCCCCGCAGGTCTGCGCCCCCCAATATCCTCGCGTCTGGTCGGGTGCGACGGGAACGCCCTCGCCCCGCGCTTTCACGGGCGCATTGCACGGAGCACATCGGCAGCCCCTTCCCCCAGACCTGACGGAACCGGAAGTCGAAAGGGTGCGGCCAACCTCCGCTCCGCTGCCGCCCTCCCGCAGACACTGCCACCCTCGGCGTCAGGAACCGGCAGCGCCGCCCGTTCAATCCAGGCCGCCCCGACGGCAACCACCCCGACCACAACAGGCACCGCGCCATGACCCCGCCCCGCTTCCCCTTGTCGCGAATATACACGGGGGGTTGCGGGGGGGCTGACTGCCCCCCCGCCGCTGCCAAAGGGCGCATCTGATGAAAACCTTCGCCGCCCTCTTCGCCCAACTCGACGCCACCACCAAGACCACCGCCAAACTCGCGGCGCTCACGGCCTATTTCCAGACCGCCCCCGAACCCGACCGCCTGTGGACCATCGCGCTCCTGTCGGGCCGCCGCCCCAAACGCAGCGTGAACGCCACCGAACTGCGCACATGGGCGGCCGAAGCCGCCAACCTTCCGCTCTTTCTGTTCGAAGACAGCTACGCCATGGTGGGCGACCTTGCCGAAACGATCGCACTCATCCTGCCACCCCCCGCCGCCACCTCCGACCGCAGCCTGACCGACATCATCGCCGCCCTCATGTCGCTGACAGGCCGCCCGCCCGATATCCGCAAATCCGCCATCCTGTCGCATTGGTCCGAACTCGGCACCGACGAACGCTTCCTCTTCAACAAGCTCATCACCGGCGGCTTCCGCATGGGCGTGTCCCAGGGCCTGATGACCCGTGCGCTCGCCACCGCCACGGGGCAGGACGAAGCCACCCTCGCCCATCGCCTGATGGGCGACTGGTCGCCCCAGACCACCAGCTATGAACAACTCACCGGCGGCATCGATGACACCGGCCCGAACTCCCGCCCCTACCCCTTCGCCTTGGCCTCGCAACTCGAAAACGGCCCCGAAACCCTCGGCGACCCGTCAGATTGGCGCGCCGAATGGAAATGGGACGGCATCCGCGGCCAGTTGATCCACCGCGCAGGCGTCTTTGCCCTTTGGTCGCGCGGCGAAGAACTGGTGACCGACCGCTTCCCCGAATTCGCCCCCTTGGCCGATTTCCTGCCCCATGGCACCGTGATCGACGGCGAAATCCTCGCTTGGGGACAAAACCGCCCCCTCCCCTTCGCGCAACTGCAACCCCGCATCAACCGCAAGACGGTGCCGAAAAAACTGCTGGCCGAAGCCCCCGCCCGCCTGCTCGCCTATGACCTCTTGGAAGAAAACGGCCAAGACCTCCGCCCCCTTTCCTATGACACCCGCCGCGCCCGCCTTTCGGCGCTGCTCGCCACCCTTCCCGCCACGCTTCCCATCGCCCCCTCGCCCGTGATTGCCTTCGCCACATGGGACGACATCACCGCCACCCGCACCACATCCCGCGCCGCAATGGCCGAGGGGCTGATGCTCAAACGCGCCACCTCGCCCTATCACACGGGCCGCAAACGCGGCGACTGGTGGAAATGGAAGCTCGACCCGTGGTCCGTCGACGCCGTGATGATCTATGCCCAATCCGGCCACGGCCGCCGCGCCAACCTGTTTACCGATTTCACCTTTGCGTTGCGCGACGGCAACGACCTCGTGCCGTTCACAAAGGCCTACTCCGGCCTGACCGATGCCGAATTCGCCGAAATCACCCGCTGGGTGGGCAAGAACACGCTGGAACGCTTCGGCCCAGTCCGCCGCGTGACGCCGGAACTTGTGTTCGAAATCGCCTTCGAAGGCATCCAGTCCAGCCCCCGCCACAAATCCGGCATTGCCCTGCGCTTCCCCCGCATGGCCCGCTGGCGCCGCGACAAGGGCGTGGACGAGATCGACACCCTCGACAGCTTGCGCGCCCTTTTGAACGCAGCCTCCGGCTGACCTGTCGCCAGCGGGGGTTTCACACCCCCGCACCCCCGTGGAGTATTTGGCGCAAGGATGAAACGGAAAGGGGCGGCTCACCGGCCAAAACCCCCACCCGCCCTTGCACCCCGCCCCCCGCGCCCCCTAGATGTGTTCCCAAAGCCATCCCCGAAAGGTCCGCCATGACGCTCCCGCTTCCCCGCCCCGTCTACGACGCCAATGCCGCATCCGGCAGCTTCGGCACCCTGCCCGAATGGGACCTGACCGACCTTTACCCCGCCACAGACGCGCCCGAACTCGAACGCGACATGGCATGGCTGGAAACAGCCTGCACCGGTTTCGCGGCCAGCTACGAGGGCAAATTGGCATCCCTCGACGCCGCCGCCCTGCTGGCCTGCGTGCGCGAATACGAACAGATCGACGTGATCGCGGGCCGCATCATGTCCTTTGCGGGCCTGCGCTACTACCAGAACACCACCGACAGCGACCGCGCCAAATTCATGGCCGACGCGCAGGAAAAGATCACCGACTTCACCACGCCGCTGGTATTTTTCACCCTCGAATTCAACCGCCTGGATGAAGCCCACCTTTCGCGCCTTCTCGCACAGAACGCCGACCTCGCCCGCTACAAACCGGTGTTCGACCGCATGCGCGCCATGCGCCCGCACCAACTGTCCGACGAGCTGGAAAAATTCCTGCACGACCAGTCCTCGGTGGGCAGCGCCGCATGGAACCGCCTGTTCGACGAAACCATCGCCGGCCTGATGTTCAAGGTCGCAGGTGAAGAAGACGAGCTGAACCTCGAATCCACCCTCAACCTCCTTACCGACACCGACCGCACGAAACGCGAAGCCGCCGCCCGCGCCATCGCCGCCGTTTTCGACAAGAACATCAAGCTCTTCGCCCGCGTCCACAACACGCTCGCCAAGGAAAAAGAGATCGAAGACCGCTGGCGCAAGATGCCCACCCCCCAGACGGGGCGGCACCTGTCGAACCACGTCGAACCCGAAGTGGTCGAAGCGCTCCGCAACGCCGTGGTCGCCGCCTACCCCAAACTCTCGCACCGCTACTACCGGCTGAAGGCCAAATGGATGGGGCTCGACAAACTGCAAATCTGGGACCGCAACGCCCCCCTGCCCATCGAAACCCCCAAAACCATCGACTGGGATACCGCACGCGCCACGGTGACCGACGCCTACGCCGCCTTCGCCCCCGAAATGGCCGACCTCGCCCGCCCCTTCTTCGAACGCGGCTGGATCGACGCGGGCGTCAAACCCGGCAAGGCGCCGGGGGCCTTTGCCCACCCCACCGTCACCACCGTGCATCCCTACGTGATGCTCAACTACCTCGGCAAACCCAATGACGTGATGACGCTGGCCCACGAACTCGGCCACGGCGTCCATCAGGTGCTCGCCGCAGGGCAGGGCGAGCTTCTGTCCTCCACCCCCCTCACTCTTGCCGAAACCGCCTCGGTCTTCGGCGAGATGCTCACCTTCCGCAAACTGCTCGACGGCGCAAAGACCAAGGCCGAACGCAAGACCCTGCTTTCAGGCAAGGTCGAAGACAGCATCAACACGGTCGTCCGCCAGATCGCGTTCTACGACTTCGAATGTAAACTGCACGCAGCACGGGCGCAGGGCGAACTTACCCCCGACGACATCAACGCGCTGTGGATGTCGGTTCAGGCCCAATCCTTGGGCGATGCCTTCGAATTCATGGACGGGTACGAAACCTTCTGGGCCTACATCCCCCACTTCGTCCACTCGCCCTTCTACGTTTACGCCTATGCCTTCGGCGACGGCCTCGTGAACGCGCTCTATGCCGCCTATGCCGACGGGTTGCCCGACTTCCAGACCAAATACTTCGACATGCTCAAGGCGGGCGGATCGAAACACCACAAGGAACTCCTCGCCCCCTTCGGCCTCGACGCGTCAGACCCCAAATTCTGGGACAAGGGTCTGTCGATGATCGCAGGCTTCATCGACGAACTCGAAGCGATGGAAGACTGAACCGACAAAGGGCGCGAGGGATCCTCCCCCCGCGCCCTTTTCCCATTCACACTCGCCCAAATATCCCGGGGGAGTCGGCCTCTAGGCCGACGGGGGCTGGCCCCCGGACCCCGACGAAGCCACGCTCCCCCTCACAGGACAGCGGCTGATTTTTCGCAGAAAAATCGTTGCCGCACCCCGTTACAGGCTGATCTCGCGCGCCACGGCAAAGGCCGCATCGATCATCTTCTGCGTGCCCACGGTGAACTCCAGCGGGCAAGGATATGCCGCCCCCTCGCGGATCGTGCGCCCGAAATTCTCGACCTGCAGCTTGTAATGGTTCGCGCTCGGCCAGCGCTCCGATGTTACCGTCTGCCCGTTGTGCAACTCGATCCGCGCTTCCGCGAACAGGTTGGCGTTGAACGGCCCGTTCGCCACCTTCAGCAGCCCCTTGTCGCCGTGGAACGTCACCTCCTGCCGGTTCTGCAACCGCATCGAGGTCATCGCGGTATAGGTCGCCCGCCCCAGCGGCCCTTGCAGAATGGCATCCACCTCGGCCCAGACATCCACGCCATTCTCGCGGATCATCCGGCACGACAGATCGACCGCCTCGCCTCCCGTCACGAACCGCGCCGACCCATAGGTGTAAACCCCGATGTCACGGATACCGCCGCCGCCCGTCTCGGGCCGGTTGCGGATGTTCCCGGGCTCGTCCTCGTTGTTGTAGCTGAAGAAGGCATCGACATGTTTCAGCTTGCCGATGGCCCCGCCCTGCACCAGTTCGCGCGCCCGTATCCACTGCGGATGATGCACGATCATATAGGCTTCCGCCACCAGCAGCCCCGACGCATCGCGCGCCGCGATCAACTGGTCGATCTCGGGCGCGGTCATCGAAATCGGCTTCTCGGTCAACACATGCTTGCCTGCGGCCACCGCCTTCAGCGTCCATTCCACATGCAGATGGTTCGGCAGCGGAATATAGACCGCGTCGATCGTCGGATCGGCCAGCAGATCGCCGTAGCTCATCTGCTTGAGCGACGGGCAGAACTCCCACCCTTCCGTCGCCGATCCCGGTTTCGACGTGCCCAGCGCCACCAGCTCGGCACCTTCCGCCATGTGGATGGCGGGGGCCATATGGTCACGGGCAAATTTGGCGTTGCCAAGAACGCCCCAGCGAACGGTTTTCATGCGGTTTCCTCCCGAAAATCAATGCGCGGACGCTACGGTCAGACGGGCCAAGGTGCAAGCGCGGCAAAGACGAACCCTGACGCAGAATGCGTGCCAAAGCTTCGCGCAAACTCCGCCGCCCGACCGCGTCACCGCATCCCGCCCCGAATTCCGCGTCCTTCTCAGTCCTTGCGCAACCGCAACAGCGTCATCATGCCAAAGGGCGGCATCGGCTGTTCCTCGACCAGCGTCACGCCCTTGGTCCCCATCACCACCGACCGCTCGAAATCCGAATGCCACCCGATCTGGTCCGACATCGGCGCCGCCACCCGCTCCAGCCATGCCAGAAACCCCCGGCTCCCGGCATCCCGCGCAAAATGGTTCATGATCAGCAGGGTGCCACCGGGTCGCAACACCCGCACCATCTCGGCCATCACCCGCGCAGGCTCGGGCACCACCGACATGATGTGCATCGCCGCCACCGCATCGAAACTGCCGTCGGCGAATTCCAGCCGCCGCGCATCCATCTCGCGCAGGTCGGCCACATGGCGCAGCCCAAGCTCGGCCACCTTGGCCCGTGCCTTTCCCAGCATCTCGGTCGAGGCGTCGATCCCCGTCACCTCGACGCCCGCCCCGTAGAACGGCAGCGCCATGCCGGTGCCGACCCCGACCTCCAGCACCCGCCCCCCCAGACTGTTCAGCACCGAAACCGCACGCTTGCGGCCCCGTTCCGTGACCAGCCCGAAGGTCAGGTCATAGACAGGCGCCCAAAGCGCATATGATTTACGAACCGCCTGGATATCCACCCACTCAACCCTTTTGTTGCGCGACCTCGCGCCGCCACAGGAACCCGATCGCCACCAGATAGGCCACGGCCAGCCCCAGCAACGTCACCCACGGATAGGTCAAAAGCGCCGCAACCACCGCCGCCCCGCCGACCAGATAGAATTTCGCATTCTCGGCATAGACCGTCACGCGCTTCAGCGACGGCGTCCTGATCTTGCTGATCATCAGCGCGCCCATCGCCACCATCCACAGCGCGATGGCAAAGCCCGGAATATGCAGCCCGCCGTAATAGGTGAACGACAGATACATCGGCGCCAGCACCAGCATCGCCCCCGCGGGGCTGGGAACACCGATGAACGTCGTGCGTTCCGCCGGTTCCGCGCCCGCCGCCGCCTTGTTGCCCACGTTGAACCGCGCCAGCCGCAACATGCAGCACACCGCATAGATCAACGCCGCAATCCAGCCCAGCGACGCTTCCCCTTTCAACCCCCAGAAATACAGCACCAGCGCAGGCGTCACGCCGAAGTTGACGAAATCGCCCAGACTGTCCAACTCGGCCCCGATGGCGCTTTCCGATTTCAGCATCCGCGCCAGCCGCCCGTCCAGCGCATCCAGCGCCGCCGCCAGCCCGATCAGCGCAATCGCCGTGGCATAGCGCCCGTCCACCGCAAAACGTATCGCCGTCAGCCCCGAACACAGACCAAGGATCGACACGAGGTTGGGCACAAGATGCAGGATATGCAGCCTCTTGCGCGGCGCGGGGTCGTTGTGCGGCGCGTCCATGCCGCTCACTCCATCCGCGCCATGCGCTGCGGCGCGGCCTGCCCCAGCACGGCGATCACCGTCTCGCCCGCCACGCAATTCTGCCCCAGCGCCACCTGCGGCTCCACGCCCTCGGGCAGATAGATGTCCAGCCGCGACCCGAAGCGGATCAGCCCGAACCGCTCGCCGGTCCGCAAATCCTGCCCTTTGCTGGCGAAACACACGATCCGCCGCGCCACCAATCCGGCAATCTGCACCACCGCAATCGACCGGCCATCCGCCATATCGATCCGCAGCGAATTGCGTTCGTTGTCGATCGACGCCTTATCCATCGCGGCGTTGAAGAACTTGCCCGGACGATAGGCGATTTCCGCCACCTTTCCGGCAATCGGCGCACGGTTCACATGGCAGTTGAACACCGACATGAACACCGAAACCCGCACCAGCGGCTCGGGCGCCATGCCCAGCTCTGGCGGCGGCACCGCCCGCTCGATCAACGACACCACGCCATCGGCGGGCGATACCATCAGCCCCGCGTTCAGCGGAACGGCCCGCTTTGGGTCACGGAAGAAATAATAGCACCAGACCGTCAGCCCCACCCCGCCCCAGCCCAGCGGCTCCCAGAGCCAGAACAGCACCAGCGTGGCCACCGCAAAGGCCGCGACAAAGGGATATCCTTCGCGGTGCATCGGTTTGATAAAGGTCTCGAGCATCGTCATGGCAAGCACTCCGGGTCCGGGCGTCGTATCGGCTGCAACCCCTGCGGGCAACCGGAAACGACACATCATCACGAAAAAGCGTCACCTGCCGGAACCTTACCGCCAACCAACGCCATCACCTGCCCAGATAGCCCAATCCACCCCGCCAAACCACCCCGCGCAACGCCCGAACCGCTTGGCAAGCCCGCCCCGATAGGCCACTCTCCCGAAAGGCGAGTTTGTTACGAGTGATCCGATGCAGCCCGACGAAACCAGAAGCACCTATGCCACGACTCTCGCCGCGGCTTCGATTGCCCTGAATGTCGTTGTCCTCGGCCTATGTTTCCTGGTGTTCAACCTGTCGGGAAAGCCAATCGAAGACACCAACGCCCTTGCGGTCAGCATAACGACCATCGAAATCTTTCTGGTTGTGGTCGCCTTGGGCGGTTTCTGGATGCTTCGGAACAATGTCATAAACACGGCTCGCGCAGAAACCCAAGAATACTTGAAAACCCGACAGGACGCCCTTTAATCACAATTGGAAATGGTGGCTCGCGAAACCGCCGAAACCACCGTTCGGCGCTTGCTGGAAGAACTTCAGAACGCCACGCCAAAACCGGAAACCGACAAACAAACCGCCGCATTCGATGGGGAGTGACCGGAATGGATAGCATCGAACTCGAGCGCAACTTCACCAGCCGCCCCGGCGGCGACATCACCGCGCTGATCCGTGCGCTCGGCGTGCGGTACGAAGAAAAGCCCCTGCCAGCGGGCCAGTCGGGCTATATCGAATATGACGGCGCGGGCTACAACATCGTGGTCAACAGCACGGAAAACCCCCGCCGCCGCCGCTTTACGGCGGCGCACGAACTGTCGCACTACCTGCTTCACCGCGACCTGCTTGATGACAAGGGCAAGCTCAACCGCCATGTCGACGTGCTCTTTGGCGAAGGTGCCGCGACCAATCCTCCCGAACCACTGACCCCGCTTCATGAAACCCAGGCCAACCGCTACGCTGCGAAACTGCTGATCCCCGAACCGCTGGTCCGGTCGAAATTCGCGTTGCTGAACGGCGATGTCGAGGCTTTGGCAAAACTCTTCGATGTCTCGCAACCCGCCATGAAAATCCGGCTCGAAACCCTCGGCCTGATCCTTCGCGGCTGACCGGCCGCACGCGCCCGGTACCGATCTCGCCGCCATACCGGCACCGCTTTTGACGATAAGTGTCCGATGCCCGTCGTCGGACCACGCTTTCGCGGCCGATACCCATCCATCGACCCTAAGTTTCCGTCAGACCCGCGCCCGGACCCGTTCAGCCAACGAAACCGAACCCCTCGGACCGTCCCCTACTCCTCACCCCGCCCCCGCTTCCTTTGGTCCCAAATATCCTCGGGCGTAAGCCCGGAACGGGCGAGGGGGCCAGATGGCCCCCTTCCCTGAACGCCGGACATCATCCCGGAACGACCATCCCCTTGCCCTTGGCCAGCTCGCGCATCCGCGCCTGCAGCTTTTCAAAGGCCCGCACCTCGATCTGGCGGATGCGCTCGCGGCTCACGCCATAGCTTTCCGACAGTTCCTCCAGCGTGACCGGCGTTTCCGCCAGACGCCGCTGCATCAGGATATCGCGTTCACGCTCGTTCAGCACCGACATGGCACTCGCCAGCAGGCCGCGCCGCATGTCCAGCTCGTCGCGCTCGGCGTAAGCCCCGGCCTGATCGCTGTCCTCGTCCTCCAGCCAGTCCTGCCACTGGCTCGACCCTTCCTCCGACCCGACCGTCGCGTTCAGCGACGCATCCGCCCCCGCCATCCGGCGGTTCATGGCGATGACCTCTTCTTCAGTCACCGACAAGTCCTTGGCGATCTGCGCCACGTTCTCGGGCCGCAAGTCACCCTCTTCCAGCGCGCCCAGCTTGGCCTTGGCCTTGCGCAGGTTGAAGAACAGCTTCTTCTGCGCGCTGGTGGTGCCCAGCTTCACCAAAGACCACGACCGCAGGATGTATTCCTGAATCGACGCCCTGATCCACCACATCGCATAGGTCGCCAGCCGGAACCCGCGCTCGGGGTCGAACCGCTTCACGGCCTGCATCAGCCCCACATTGGCCTCCGAGATCACCTCGGCCTGCGGCAGCCCGTAGCCGCGGTACCCCATGGCAATCTTGGCGGCCAGCCGCAGGTGGCTGGTGACCAGTTGGTGCGCGGCCCGTGCATCCTCGTGGTCGACCCAGCGCTTGGCCAGCATGTATTCTTCTTCCGGCTCCAGCAGCGGAAATTTGCGGATTTCCTGCAGATACCGGTTCAAGCCCTGTTCCGGGCTCGGTGCGGGTAGGTTGGTATAGGTGCTCATGTCGTGCCCCCTCTGTCTCCTCCGGTCTGATCGCAGCCCCGGCAGGATCGGCTAAATTAGGAACGCTCCGCTTCGCTTGCAAGACCTGTGCAAATCCGACGACGCATTCCCCTCTTTAACGTCACATGGTTACTATTCCGTTGCGGCCCAAGGCCCGCTCGGGTGCGCTCACGCACATGTCAGCCTGTGTTTCAGCACGGCTGGCCATGTTTGCGCCAGACATCCAACACCGCACGGGCCAAGCCGTTCCGCGCGGGCAGCCCTCAAACTCCCGCGCGCAGCGCCGCCAGCACCGCCGCCATATCGTCGGGCAGGCCCGCCTCGAACAGCATCTCCTCGCCGGTTGCAGGATGCACGAAGCCCAGCGACGCCGCATGCAACGCCTGCCGCGCGAAACCGTTGCCAAGGGCTGCCGCCACCTCGCCCACCGCCTTGGGCGACAAACGCCGCTTGCCGCCATAGGTCTGATCGCCCAGCAATCCATGCCCCGCATGGGCCATATGCACCCGTATCTGGTGCGTCCGCCCGGTTTCCAGCCAGCATTCCACCAGCGCCGCCCCGCCCATGGCCTGCCGCCCGCCATAGCTTTCCAGCACCCGCGCGCGCGTCACCGCATGCCGCCCCGCGCCGTCCCACACCACCGCCTGCCGCTGCCGGTCGGTCTTGTGCCGCGCCAGCCCCGTCACGATCTTCACGATCCCGCCGCTCTCGAAGGTCACCCCCCGCTGCCCGCGCAACCGCGGGTCGGCCGCATCCGGCGTGCCGTTCACCAGCGCCATGTAATGGCGGTTCACCGAATGCTCCTCGAACTGCTTGGCCAATCCGTGATGCGCCCGGTCGGTCTTGGCCACCACCAAAAGCCCTGTCGTGTCCTTGTCGATCCGGTGCACGATGCCCGGCCGCTTTTCCCCGCCGATCCCCGACAGCGTATCGCCACAATGGTGCAGCAGCGCATTGACCAGCGTGCCCCTCGGCGTGCCGGGGGCCGGATGCACCACCATCCCCGCCGGCTTGTCGATCACGATCAACTCGTCATCCTCGTAGACGACGACCAGCGCGATATCCTCGGGGGCAGCGTCATACTCTTCGGCAGGGGCCAGAACCAGCGCGTAAACCTCGCCTGTCGCCACGCGTGCCTTGGGGTCCGTCACCGCCACCCCGTCCCGCAACACGTCGCCATCGGCGATCATCTTCATCAGGCGCGACCGCGACAGCGCGGCTTGCTCTGGCACCTCGCGCACCAAGGCCTTATCAAGCCTGTCAGGCGGGTCTTGCCCGATCACCACGGTCAACAGGGTATCCGTCTCGGAAAGGGCTGGCATGAACGACGCTCCGGATACTCCCGCGCTACCGCCGGGATTGAGATTGCTGAAGGCCCTCGTGATCGTCCTTCTGGTCACGATGATTGGCGGTGTCATAACCATCGCATCGGTGATTGTCACCCGCATGCCCGATGGCAACGCCATTCCCCTGCCCGAAAACCTGACCCTGCCCAAAGGGGCCACCGCCCAATCCTTCACCCTCGGCCCCGATTACATCGTCATCACCACCACCGACGCCCGCATCCTCGTGTTCAGCCGCGACGGCACCTTCCGCAAGGAACTGCCGCTGGACTGAGCAAAGCCTGCGCTTTCCTCGCTTTCTCTTGTCGCAAACATCTGCGGGGGCCCGGGGGGCGGCATACGCCCCCCGGTGCCGACGGAAAGCTGAAACGCAGCGCGGGCAAGAAGAGAAGTTATCTCCCTATCCAAAGGGGCGCGCCCGACCTGCGGGGTGGGTGCACGTATACGTGCGCCCGCCCCGTGGGGGCGGGTCGGGCGCGCCCCGATGCTTGGGGCGTCGGGGCCATCCTCGCTGTTGCGCAACGGACTGATCGAAAAGACACCTCGTCTTGCACGGCCAGCGCTGCGCCACGGTCAGGATTGCCCCGTGGCCCAAAGCCACGGGGCGCGCCCCTACCCTCGCCGCAACTTTCCCCGTTTCCGACGCCCATCTGCCGCTCCCTGACAGGACCGCTCCCCCGCCCCGCGCCACCCTGCCCCAAACAGGAGAGCACAATGATCGGCGACCTCGGCGCAGAAGACGCAACCGAACTGGCCCAGTGGGTCGCCCGCGGCGATGTCACGCCCACCGAACTGCTTGACGCCGCACTCGCCGCCGTGGCCAAGCGCAACCCCGCCCTCAACGCGGTCGTGCTGATCCAAGAAGAAACCGCTCGCCGCAGCATCGCGAACGGCCTGCCGCGCGGCCCCTTCCGCGGCGTGCCCTTCCTGCTGAAAGACCTCGGCGCGGAAGCCATCGACTTCCCCTCCCACAACGGCTCGCGCCTCTTCGCCCACACCACCTACAAACGCAACTCCGCCATCTTCGACCGGATGGCCGCGACCGGAGTCGTCACCTTCGGCCGCACCACCAGCCCCGAAGGCGGCATCGGCGCCGCCACCGAATCCGCGGTCTATGGCGGGCCAACCCGCAACCCGTGGAACCTCGACCACACCTCGGGCGGCTCGTCCGGCGGCGCAGGCGCTGCCGTCGCCGCAGGCATCACGGCCTTTGCCCATGGCTCCGATGGTGGCGGGTCCGTCCGCATCCCCGCGTCCTCCTGCGGGCTGTTCGGCTTCAAACCCACCCGCGCCCGCCTGCCCGATGGCCCCTATGCGGGCGAAGGCTGGGCCGGCATGGCGATCGACGGCTTCCTGACCCGATCCGTGCGCGACAGCGCCACCATGCTCGACGCCTGCGCCGGCCCCGATCTCGGCGCGCCCTACGTCGCCCCGCCGCTGCTGCGCTCCCACGCCGACGCTATCACCCGCCCGCCCCGCCGCCTGCGCGTCATGCTCTGCGACACCACCTTCACCGGCACCCCCATCCACCCCGAGGTGCAAGCCGCCGTCCTGAACGCCGCCAAACTGCTCGAAGACCTCGGCCACCACGTCACCCCCGGCACCCCCAAGGCCGATGTGCCGATGATGATGCAGGCATGGACCGATATCGTCGGCATCGGCACCGCCCTTTCCATCCGCTCCGCCCTTAAGGGCCGCGACCCGCGTGACCTCGTCGAAGGCGTCGGGCGCGGCGCGATGGCCTATGCCGAAACCCTGCACCCCACCCGCTATCTGCAAGCCGTGGGCGAGATCCACGATTTCGGCCGCCAGATGGCCCATGCCTTCCACGACACCGAAACCGACATCATCCTGTCGGCCACCCTTGCCGAACCCCCCGCCCTCGTCGGCCGCTTCGCCCATACGACGACCGATTACATCGCCTACCGCATGGGACCGGACGGCATCTTCCCCTATTCCCCCTTCTGCGCCGTGTTCAACGCATCCGGCCAACCCGCCGCTTCCGTCCCCTTGGGTCAATCCTCCACCGGCCTGCCCATCGGCATCCACCTCGCCGCCCCCTTCGGGATGGACGAAACCCTGATCGCCCTTTGCGCCGAACTCGAACGCGCCGCCCCTTGGGCCGCCCGCCGCGCCCCGATGGCGGGTTGACCCATGACAAACCTCACCGACCGGTCCGCCTCCGATCTTTCCCGCGCCATCGCTGCGCGGCAAATCGCGCCCTCCGACCTCATGGCCGAAACCCTTGCCCGCATCGCGGCGGTAAACCCGTCCGTCAACGCCATCGTCTCGATGCCCGACCCTGATACGCTCATGGCGCAAGCCCGCGCCGCCGACGATGCCCCGCGCACAGGCTGGCTGCACGGCATCCCCCTTGCCGTCAAAGACCTGCAAGCGACCAAGGGCATCCGCACCACATGGGGCTCGCCGCTCTACGCCGACCACATCCCCGCCGCCGATGACCTCCTCGCCGCCCGCATGCGGGCCGCAGGGGCCATCTTCATCGGCAAGACCAACACCCCCGAATGGGGCCACGGTTCGCACAGCTTCAACCCGGTCTTCGGCGTGACCCGCAACCCCTATGACCTGTCCCGCACCGCCGGAGGATCGTCCGGCGGAGCCGCCGCAGCCCTCGCCACCCGCATGGTCGCGGTCGCGGACGGCTCCGACATGATGGGAAGCCTGCGAAACCCCGCCGCCTTCTGCAACGTCTACGGCTTGCGCCCCAGCTACGGCCTCGTCCCGTCCGATGCGGTGGGCGACACCTATCTGGCCACCCTCGCCACCGAAGGCCCGATGGCCCGCACGGTGGAAGACATCGCGAACCTTCTGACCGTGCAATCCGGCCCGAACCCCGCCACCCCCTTCTGCCTGCCCGCCCAACCCTTCGCAGACCTGCTGCACACCTCGCTCAAGGGCAAACGCCTCGCATGGCTGGGCGACTGGGGCGGTGCCTACCCGCTGGAATCCGGCATCGCAGAGCTTTGCGAAACCGCCCTGCACACCTTCACCACCCTCGGCGCAAGCGTCGAACCCCTGCCCCCGCCCTTCCCCGCCGAAAAGCTGTGGCAGTCATGGACGACCCTGCGCGCCATGCTCAACTCCAACGCCAAACGCTCCCTTTACGACAACCCCGCCAAACGCGCCCAGCTCAAGCCCGAAACGCTGTGGGAGATCGAACAGGGCCTAAGCCTCTCCGCCGATGCCGTCTATGCCGCCTCCGAAATCCGCTCGCGCTGGTATGCCCATGCCGCCAAGCTATTCGACCGCTTCGACGCGGTCCTGATGCCCTCGGCCCAAGTCTGGCCCTTCCCGACCGACTGGCGCTGGCCGCAATCGATCAACGGCAAAGCGATGGACACCTATCACCGCTGGATGGAAATCGTCGTTCCCGTCAGCCTGATCGGCCTGCCGTCGCTCAACATCCCCGTGGGCTTCGGGGCAAACGGCCTGCCGATGGGCATGCAACTCGTCACCCGCTTTGGCACAGACGCGCAAACCCTCGCAATGGGCCAGCAATACCACATGGCGACCGACTGGCCCGCCAAACGCCCGCCCCCGCTATAACTCGTAGCGGAACAGCTCGTCATACCGCGCCCCCTTGGCCGACAGATGCGACTGGTACAGACAGAACGCATCCACCCGCCACGGCGCGGTCGCAAAACCCCCACCCAGCGCCACCGCCTTTTCCAGCCGCGCCGCCTGATCGGGCGCGGGCGGAGGAAACCGCCCCAGCGTCACATGCGGCACATACTTGCCGCCCTCGACCGCAATCCCGCTTTCCCGCGCCGCATGGGCCAGCTTGCCCCGCAACCGCTCCAACGGCTCGGACCCTGCCACCCCCGCCCAGGCCGCCCGGGGCTTGCCACCACCAAACAGCCCCAACCCCTGCAACCGCAGATCAAAGGGCGCCACGCGGCACTGCAAAAACCGCTCGTGCGCCGCTTCCAGCACCCGATCCTGCACCTCGCCCAGAAAGGCCAAGGTCAGGTGAAACCCCTCCGGCTCTACCGCATGCGGCAAGGGCAGCAAAAACTGCTGCACCCGCAGCGCCGACAGCACTTCATCAGGCAGCGGCAGCGCCAGAAACACCCGCATCATCGCCGCGCCTCCAATACCGCCAGCCGCTCCAGAACCTCGCCCCGCACCAAACCCTCCCTCGGCGCATCCAGCAAAGTCTCCATCATCGCCGCGTCAGGCACCGCCCGTCCGCCCCCGCCCCAACTCACCCCCCGCAACACCGCCACCCCCTCGACCGGCAACCGCTCGGGCAGATCGAACCCCGCCAGCACGCCCCACAGCGCCGTCCAGCACCGCCCCACCGACCACGGATTATACCCGCCCCCGCCCAGCAGCAAAAACCGCTCCGCCAGCGGCAACAGCGCCCGCAAACACCCCACATAGGCGCGGTTCGACAGGCACAACCGCGACAGCGGGTCTTCGGTCAGACTGTCCGCCCCCGCCTGCAACACAATGACATCGGGGCCGAAAGCGGCAACGCGCGGCACGATCAACCGCTCCACCACCGCCCGCATCTCGGTATCGTGAAACCCCCGCGGCACCGGCAGGTTGAACGCATTGCCCCCCGCATCGTCGCCCAAAAGCCCCGTGAACGGCCAGCGCCCCTCTTCATGCACCGACACCATCAGCACATCCGCCGCCCCCGCAAAGGCAGGCTCCACCCCGTCAGGGTGATGCGCGTCGATATCCACATAAGCCACCCGCAGCCCCGCCCGCCGCAAGGCCATGATCCCCAGCACCGGATCGTTCAGATAGCAAAACCCGTTCGCACGGTCGGGCATCCCGTGATGGGTTCCGCCACCGGGCACGTAAACCCGCCCCGCCCCGCCCGCCAGCATCTCTGCCGCCAACAGCACACCCCCCGCCCCCGTTGCAGGGCGCGAGAATATCTGCGGAAACACCGGATTGGACAGCGTGCCGATCTGGTGGCGCGCCCGCACGGCATCATCCACCCCGCCCGCAGCCTCGGCCTGTTGCAGCGCTGCGATATACTCTGCCGTGTGAAACCCCGTCAAAGCCGCAGCCTTGGCCCGCGGGCTGGTGCGATACCGCCCCTCCAGCCAGCCAAGGCTCGCGCACAGGTCCATCACCACCGGCACGCGCGGTATCCGCAACGGATGCCCCGCGCCATAGGACGACCCGCGATAGACCCCGCTGCCGATGAACAGTGCCCGGCTCAGGGCAGCAGCGCCTCGATCTTGCGGGTGATCACGCTCGCGGTCGGCAGGGTCAGGCTGCCCCATGTCTCGACCACCTCGCCCTGACCGTCCAGAAGCACCTTGTTGAAATTCCATCCCGGCTCGAACCCGCGCGTTGCCTTCAGCATGGCATAGAACGGATGCGCCTGCGGTCCAACCACATGGGTGATATCGGTCATCGGCAAGGTCAGGTCGAAATTCGCCGCGCAATACTGCTTGACCTCTTTCGCATCGGCCAATTCCTGATTGAAATCATCCGACGGCACCGCCAGCACCACCAACCCCTGCGCGCCGTATTTGTCCTGCAAATCCTGCAAATCGTTGAACTGCGGCGCAAATCCGCACAGCGACGCGGTGTTGACCACCAGAACCGGCTTGCCGTGATAGGCATCCAGATCGATGGTCCCGCCATCGATCGACTTGAAACTGTAACCGGCAAAAACGGGAACCGGCAGCAGGGCGGCCGCGCTGACGGATATGGCTAGGAAAAGGCGGCGCATCGTGACACTCCGTTCATAATCATTTCAACACCTCCGGCTGCGCCCGATCGGCAGCCCTCAGCCCGGTTTTCGGCAATCCGCTGACACAGCTTGCGCCCGCAATCCCGGCAATACGTGCATCGTAAGACACAGCTAGGACATCTTAACTAAAAATCCACGCCAAAACGGTGCTCCGGCACTGGAATTGCCCTTGCACAGGGCGCATCCTTAACACTCAGGCAGGCATGCCCATGCAACAAGATCGAAACGATCGGATCAGGGGCCGATGAAACGCACCGTAACCGCCACCTTCGACGGCGCAGACCCAGCCCCGCGCAGCCAGTACGGCGCGGTGTGCTGGCGCATGCACCGCGGCCATGTGCAGGTGCTGCTCATCACCAGCCGCGATACCGGCCGATGGGTCATTCCAAAGGGCTGGCCCATCGACGGGCTCGACCCTGCCGCCTCTGCCGCCCGCGAAGCGTGGGAGGAAGCGGGCGTCAAGGGCGATCCGGTCGCCACCGCGCTGGGGCTTTACGCCTATGACAAGATGCTGTCGCCCGACCGCGCCTTGCCCTGCGCCGTCGTCGTCTATCCGCTGCGGGTGGTCGAACTCGCCGCCAAATTCCCCGAACGCAAGGAACGCCGCCGCAAATGGTTCGATGCCGCCAAAGCCTCGCGCAAGGTGGCCGAACCCGAATTGCGCGGCCTGCTCGCCAGCCTTGCCGCCGATCCCGACCAGCTCGCCGCGCCTGCCCCTGCGACCGTCTCCCCGCCCGACCCGGCGGCTTGATTTTGCAGGCCGCGCAGCCTAGCTGTGCTGTGGCGCTTCCCGCCGTCCGGTGCCTTGTCCCATGATCCGCTTCTCGCTCCGCTGCCCCGCCGACCACGCCTTCGATAGCTGGTTCCAGTCGGGCACGGCCTTTGACAGCCTGAAATCCTCGGGGCATGTCGCCTGCCCCGTCTGCGGCAACACCGCCATCGAAAAAACCCTCATGGCCCCCACCGTCCGCCCCGCCCGCACGGCCGCCGCCTCTCCCCGCCCCGACCTGTCGGCTCCGGCCAGCGACATCGAAAAAGCCATGGCCGACCTGCGCCGCAAGGTCGAAGAAAACTCCGAATATGTCGGCCTCGATTTCGTGACCGAAGCCCGCCGCATCCATGACGGCGACGCCCCCGAACGCGCCATCTATGGCGAGGCGCGGCTGGACGAGGCCAGAAAGCTGTTGGAAGACGGCGTCCCCGTCGCCCCGCTGCCCTTCCTGCCGCAGCGCAAGACCAACTGACCGTCGCATCGCACGAACCAGTCCCGCGTTAACCATTCATCGCCAAAACGGTGCGGTTTCGTCCCAAACCCGCCACATTCCGCTGCGATTCCTGTCTCGTCGGGAAAGCCCCGGACGGATAGGTGATGTAATGAGTGAAATGGTTTCCGCCTCGACACTGATCGACCACGCCACCCGCGTGTTCGCTTCGACCGATCTCGCCTGTTTCGTCCGTGGCACCCGCATCGACACACAAGATGGCCCGGTCGAGGTGCAGAACATCGCCCCCGGCCTGATGATCCGCACCGCCGATCACGGCTTGCAACCCGTCCGCCGCGTGCTGTCGAAAACCGTCTGCGGTACCGGCAGCCTTGCCCCCATCCGCATCGCGGCAGGCACGCTGGGCAACGACCGCGACCTTTTGGTGTCGCCACATCACCGCATGCTGCTGTCAGGCTGGCAGGCCGAACTTCTGACCGGCGAACCCGAAGTGCTGGTCGCCGCCGCCGATCTGGCCAGCGGCAGCGACCGCATCCACCGCCAGCCTGTCGAAAGCGTCGACTATATCCACCTGCTGTTCGACCGGCACGAGATCATCTTCGCCGAAGGGGCCGCGACCGAAAGCTACCATCCCCTGTCGCAAGACGCGGGCGAACGCGCCCCCGCCACGCAGGCCGAACTTGTCGCGCTCTTTCCCGAACTGCTTGCGGGCGGGCCGGAAACCCGCGCCGCCCGCCCCTGCATCGCCGCCTTCGAGGCCGCGCTGTTCCGCTTCTAGATCTGCTTTTCGGGCATCTGCACCCGCAGCCCGTCCAGCGCATCCGACACTTTCAACTGGCAGGTCAGCCGCGACCGCACCGGATCGGGGCTCCACGCGAAATCGAGCATATCTTCTTCCATGCTGTCCTTCTTGGGCAGCTTTTCGACCCATGCCGGATCGACATAGACATGGCAGGTCGAACAGGCACAGGCGCCGCCACAATCGGCCTCGATCCCCGGCACGCCATTGTCGCGTGCGCCCTCCATCACGGTCAGCCCGTTTGCCACGTCGATGACGTGCTCCTTGCCGCCGAATTCCACATAGGTGATCTTGGCCATCTGTCGGATTCCCTGAAAAACATACGTCCTTGCGCCACGACATAGGCCAAATCGCCCCGCTTTGCCATAGGCCGGAATACCGCTTGCCAAAGGCCGGCTGCAACCGCGCGCCGCTTGCAAAATTCCCCGAATGTTCTACATTCGTTCCCATGCAACCCGTAGCCCCCCGCTTCCGCAGCCTGACCGAAATCTGGCAAACGCCCAGCGCGCCGCCGAACACATGGCCGCGCCCGCCCGCCGCCCTCGTGGCCGAACGGCTCGACGAACCCTCCGTGGGCGCGCGGGTCTGCGTGGCGGGCCTCGTGCTCGTGCGCCAGCGCCCCGGCACCGCCAAGGGCGTGATCTTCCTCACGCTCGAAGATGAAACCGGCACCTGCAACGTGGTGGTCTGGGCCAAGCTTTACGAAGCCAACCGCCGCGCCGTGATCGCGGGCCGCATGCTGCGCGTGACGGGCCGCCTTCAGCGCGAGGCGGGGGTGGTCCACATCGTCGCCGAACAGATCGAAGATATCTCGCACATGCTCGACGCCCTCTTGCGCCCCGACTTCCGCCATGACGGCACGCGGGCGGGCGACCAGCCCTGACCCTTCCCCCGCAGGCGACGACAGGCTAAGCTTGCGCCCAAGGTCCGGCAAACAGACCGCACAAGCACGGGGCAGCGCAGCGCATGGCACGACATCACCGCATCCTCGCGGCGGCACTCCTTCTGGCCGCCTGCGCCCCGCGCCCGCAACTCCCCGCCACCGCCGACCAATCGCTGCTTGCCGCCGAAATCCTCCGCACCCGCGACGGCACCGCACCCAAAGGCCCCCAGGGCGCCTGCTGGGCGCAGGATTCCAGCCCCGCCGTGATCGAAACCGTGACCGAACAGGTGCAGGTCAGCCCCGAACAGCGCGCCGAAGACGGCAGCCTGCTTGCGCCTGCCACCTACCGCACGAAGACCGCCACCCGCATGGTCCGCGACCGCGAGACGGTCTGGTTCCGCGCCCCCTGCCCTGACGAGATGACGCCCGATTTCATCGCCAGCCTGCAACGCGCGCTCAAGGCCCGCGGCTATTTCCTCGCCCCGCTCACCGGCGTGCTCGACACAGCCACCATCGACGCGCTGCGCCGCTTCCAGACCGAACGCGGCCTCGACAGCCGCCAACTCTCGCTCGGCGCGGCCCGCGACCTCGGCCTCGTCACCACGGACATCTCGCAGCTATGACATGGGCCGACCGCTCCCGCGCCCGCATCGCCACCCTGTGGAATGGCCAGACCGACGGCGCGCATGACATGGGCCACCTCGACCGCGTCTGGCGCGTCTGCCGCCTGATCGCCATGGACGAACCCGCCGACCCCGATATCCTCGGCCCCGCCGCCTATTTCCACGACGCGGTGAACCTGCCCAAGGACTCTCCCCACCGCGCCACCGCCTCGCGCCAAAGCGCCGATCTCGCCTTGGCCGAACTGGCCGCGATGGGCTATCCGGCGGCAAAACTGCCTGCCGTCCACCACGCCATACTCGCGCACAGCTTCTCCGCCGCCATCCCCCCCGAAACGCCCGAAGCCCGCATCCTCCAAGACGCCGACCGGATCGAGGCGCTCGGCGCCATCGGCATCGCCCGCATGTTCCTGATATCGGGCCAGATGGGCGGCGGCCTGTTCGACCCCGCCGACCCCATGGCACTGCATCGCCCGCTCGACGACAAACGCTTCGCGCTTGACCACATCCAGACCAAACTGGTCCGCATCGCCGAAACCATGCAAACCGCCACCGGCCGCGCCATGGCCGCCGAACGGCTGGAATGGATGGAAAGCTTCCGCACCCGCCTGCTTTCGGAAATCGGCTGAAGCGGTCTCTGGCGCAGAAACCGCGCCCGAAAGCAAAAGGGCGGCAGGTTTCCCCGCCGCCCCCTTTTCTTTCGCCCGAACCGGTCAGTTCACCGGATCGACCGACAGCGCCACAAAGCGCGGATCACCGCCCCGCCGCACCAGAAGCAGCAGCGACTTGCGCCCCGCGTCCTTGGCTTCCTTCAGCCGGTCCTCCAGATCCTGCAACCGCAAGATCTTTTGCTGGCCCGCCTCGGTGATCACGTCGCCCTGACGCAAGCCCTTGCCAAAGGCTTCGGATTCTTCGCTCACCTTGGCCACGATCAGCCCTTCGGTTCCGGCAGGCAGGCTCAACTCGTCGATCATCGCCGCCGTCACCGGCTCGAGCATCATGCCCAGCAGTTCCTTGGTTTCCGGCGCGGCCGGTTTTTCGGCCGCCGCAGGCACCGTCTCGTCGGCTTCGGCCTGTTCGCGGCGGCCCAGCGTCACCGACAGCGTCTCGGTCTTGCCGTCGCGCATGATGATGACCGGCACCGCCGACCCCACGGGGCTATCGGCCACTTGCCGCGTCAGGTCGCGCACCGTGCCGATCTCTTTGCCATCAAAGGTGGTGATCACGTCACCCGCCTGCAATCCTGCCTCTTTGGCCGGGCCCTCCGGCACATCCGTCACCAGCGCCCCCTTCGACGCGGCAAGGTTCATCGCCTCGGCCACATCCGGCGTCACGTCCTGAATCCGCACGCCCAGCCAGCCACGCCGGGTTTCCCCGAACTGCTTGAGCTGCGCCACCACCTTGTCCACCACATTCGACGCCATCGAGAACCCGATCCCGATCGACCCGCCATTGGGCGACAGGATCGCGGTATTCACCCCGATCACCTGACCGTCCATGTTGAACAGCGGCCCGCCCGAGTTGCCACGGTTGATCGCCGCATCGGTCTGCAGGTAATCGTCATAGGTGCCCGAAAGCTCGCGGTTACGTGCCGAAACGATACCGGCCGAAACCGAAAATCCCTGCCCCAGCGGGTTGCCCATGGCCACCACCCAATCGCCCACGCGCATCAGGTCCGAATTGCCGAACTGCACGAAGGGCAACGCCTTGTCGGTCTTGACCTTCAGCAGCGCGATATCGGTCTTGGGATCGGTCCCGACCAGCTCGGCCTTCAGCTTCTCGCCCGAGAAGAATTCGATCGAGATGTCGTCCGCGCCTTCGATGACGTGGTTGTTGGTGACGATATAGCCATCTTCCGAGATGACAAAGCCCGACCCCAGCGCCTCGGACCGGCGCGGTTCGGCACCGCCGCCCTGCCCGTTGCGGTCCTGGAATTCCTTGAAGAAATCTTCAAAGGGCGATCCTTCCGGCACCATCGGCCCACCCTCGGCGGGGGCAGCGACGACCGACGTGGTGGTGATGTTGACCACCGAAGGGCTGATTTGCTCGGCCAGATCGGCAAAGCTCTCGGGCGCACCCCGCGCCGCAGCGACATCGGCCTGACCAAGGCCGACCGTCAGACCCAGCGCTGCTGCCAGCGCCAGACGCGACAGGCTACGCGACAGGACACGGGCAGGATTTGCCCCGTGGTTTTTGGTTTCGACCAGAGACTGCACTCCGAACTCCTTTTCGTTTCGATGACCCCCAATCCCGCAAGGACCATAGGGCCGGGCATGCCGCGATTCAGCCTCCAAACCGGGCCAAAGGCAATGCAATCCCGGTCGCGCCGCGTCAAAGCCATGTGATGCGCCGGGGCCGATTGTTACAATGCCGCCCCGGGGTTGTGGGCCAGCATGGCAAAAGGGGGCCGGCGCGATGCCGACCCCCCCAGTTTTTTGCCCTGCCATGGCAGGCCAGACGCGCCCTGTGTTACGGCGCAGGCGCTGCGGGCACCGCCGCCGCATCCGCCGCATCCGCCGCCGCCCCGCGGTCAGACCGCAGGTAATTGAAGAACTCGCCATCCGGCGACATGACGATCGACGAATTCTCCGGCTTCAACGCCCGTTCATAGCTGGTCAGCGACCGCGTAAAGGCAAAGAACTCGGGGTCTTTGCCGAAAGCCTCGGCATAGATGCGGTTGCGCTCGGCATCGGCCTCGCCGCGCACCACTTCGGCCTGACGCCGCGCGTCCGAGGTCAGTTCCACCACCGTCCGGTCCGCACTCGCCCGCACACGGCTTGCCGCTTCGCCGCCGCGCGCGATCTCGTCCGCCGCCTCGCGCTCGCGCTCGGCCCGCATCCTTGCGAATGTGGCTTCAAGGTTCTGTTCCGGCAGGTCCGTCCGCGTCAGCCGCACGTCCACCACGTCGATGCCCAGCGAAGCCCCCTCGCGCCGCGCGATATCGCGGATAAGGTTCATCAGCGACGACCGGTCCTCCGACAGCACGCGGCTCGATTCGACCGACCCCAGCACCTGCGGGATGGCATCGTTCAGAATGCCCTCCAACCTGCTCATCGCCTGCGCGATGCCATTGGCCCCCACCGCCTCGCGGAAGCGCACCGGATCGGTCACACGCCAGCGGGCAAAGGCATCGACGACCAGACGGCGGTCGTCGCTCATGGTCACTTCGATGGGCCGCGTCGGCAAGGACAGAATACGGTCGTCATAACGCACCACGTCCTGGATAAGCGGCAGCTTGAAACCCACGCCGGGTTCGTCGCGCACCTGCTTGACCTGCCCGAACTGCAACACCAGCACCTTTTCGCGCTCGTCCACGATGAACACCGAAGACAGCGCCACCGCGCCCAAAATCGCCACGGCCGGAAGGATATATGCGGCTTTCATCAGTTGCTCCCCACCGAATTCACAGCCGCCGCAGGCGCACCTGCAGGCCGGTTCAACTCGTTCAGCGGCAGGAAGGGCACCACGCCGTTGCCGCCCCCTTCACCGGGCTTCACCCCGTCGAGCAGCACCTTGTTCATGCCGCCAAACACCTTTTCCATCGTTTCCAGATACATCCGCTTGCGCGTCACCTCGGGGGCCTTCACGTATTCGGCATAGACCGACAGGAAACGGCTCGCCTCGCCCTCGGCGTTGTTCACCACCTCGGCACGGTAGGCTTCCGAATTCTCGACCAGCCGCGCCGCCTCGCCGCGCGCACCCGCCGTCACCTTGTTGGCATAGGCGTCGGCTTCCTTCTCCAGCCGGTCGCGCTCCTGCTGCGCGGCCTGCACCGCGCGGAAGGCGTCGATCACCTCGCTCGGGGGTGCTGCCTGCTGCAAGTTCACGCGGATCACGTTGATGCCCGCGTCATAGCTGTCCAGCGTCTTTTGCACGGCCATCCGCAGATCGCTGGCAATCGCGCCCCGGTCGCGGTTCAGAATGGGCGACAGCTCCGACCGCGCGATGATATCGCGCATCGCCGATTCCGATACCGCACGGATCGTTTCCTCGGGGTCCGCAAGGTTGAACAGATATTTCGACGGGTCCGAGATGTTCCACACCACCTGAAACCCAATGTCGACGATGTTCTGGTCGCGCGTCAGCATCAGCCCCGCGGCCGTCGGATCGGTGCTCGACCGCCCCACTTCCGTCTGCCGCTCGCCAGTGACCTGCACGATTTCCGCCGTCACGAAAGGCCATGGCGCAAAGTTCAGCCCCGACTCGCCAATCGTCGAAAACTTGCCAAGGAACAGCTCGACCGACCGCTCTTCCGGCTTGACCGTATAAAACGACATGAACGACCACAGCACCGCAGCGCCCAGAACACCCAGCGCCACGCCCTGCTTCGACAGGAAAGGCCCACCCGAACCCGGACCACGCCCGCCGCCGCCGCCACCAAAGCCACCGCGCCCGCGCCCGCCCATCAGCACGCGCAACTGCTCTTGGCCCTTGCGCATCAGATCGTCGATCTCGGGTATCTGCGGACCACCGCCCTCGGGTCTGCGACCGCCATTGCGGCGATCATCCCCACGCCCCCCGTTGCGATCCCCGCCGTTCCGGTCATCGTCACCCGGGCCGCCACCGCCGCCCCAGGGGCCTCCGCTACCTGCCATCGATCTTTACCCTTTTTTTCTCTCGTCGGGCTTAAACTGTGCATGCCCGGTCGAATTTCAAGAAGCCGCGCCCTCAAGCCTGACGCACGGGACGCTTCATCGTCACCAATTCTTCCGCCATCGTCGGATGAACCGCCACGGTGCGGTCGAAATCCTCCTTGGTCGCCCCCATTCCCACCGCAATCGCGGCAAGCTGGATCAATTCGCCCGCCTCGGGTGCGACGATATGGCAGCCCAGCACCACGCGGCTTGCGGCATCGACCACCAGCTTCATCAGCACCCTGTCCTGCCGCCCCGCAAACAGCGACCGCATGGGCCGGAAGCTTGTGGCATAAACCTCGATCGGCCCGCGCGCCCGCGCCTGTTCCTCGGTCATGCCCACCGCGCCCAACTCGGGTTGGGTGAACACGGCTGACGGAATCATCCCGTGGACAAACTTCGTAGGCTTGGCCCCGAACACCGTATCGGCAAAGGCATGCCCCTCGCGAATCGCCACCGGAGTCAGGTTCACACGGTTGGTCACATCGCCCACCGCAAAGATCGACGGCACGGAGGTCTGCGACCATTCGTCCACCAAAATCTCGCCCTGCCGCCCGAAGGCCACGCCCAAGCCCTCAAGCCCCAGCCCCGCCGCATTGGGCCTGCGCCCCGTGGCGTAAAGCACCAGATCGTATTCGTGTTCGCTCCCGTCGGTCGCCACGGCGCGAATGCCGCCCGCGACCTTTTCCAGCCGCAACACGTCGGTCCCGCAATGCACCGCAATCCCCCGCGCCTGCATGGCATTGGCCACCATGCCCCGCGCCTCGTCGTCGAAACCGCGCAAAATCTGCGCGCCGCGGTAATACTGCGCGACCTCCACCCCCAGCCCGTGCAGGATGCAGGCGAATTCGCTGGCGATATAGCCGCCCCCCACCACCAGCGCCCGCTTGGGCAACTCGGGCAGGTGGAAAATCTCGTTCGAGGTGATCGCAAGCTCCGCCCCCGGAATATCCGGCACAAAAGGCCAGCCCCCCGTGGCGATCAGGATATGCTTGGCCGAAAACCGCGTCCCGTCCGCCAATTCGACCGTATGGGCATCGACCACCCTTGCGCGGGCATCATGCACCACCACGCCCGCGGTCTTCAGCGTATTGCGATACGCCCCCTCCAGCCGGTCCAGTTCGCGCTCCAGATGGCCGCGAAACACCGGCCAGTCGAACCGCCCGTCCATCACATCCCAGCCATAGGCCCGCGCATCCGCAATCGCTTGCCGAAACCCGCTGGCAAAGACCATCAGCTTCTTGGGCACGCAGCCGCGGATCACACAGGTGCCACCCATCCGGCTTTCCTCGGCAAGGCCCACCTTGGCCCCCCAGTCGCCCGCCGCCACCCGCGCGGCCCGAACCCCGCCCGACCCGCCACCGATGACGAAAAGATCGTAATCGAACGTCATTCCATATCCGCAAAGATGTTGTCGCTGGGCTTGAACTCGACATAATCGTCGCTTTCCGACCCTGCGTTGATGTCGCGCACCGTCACCCGCCCGTCGCCATGGCCGATCACCACGATGTCGCAAATGTCGATGAACAACCCGTTCTCCACCACGCCGGGTATCTGGTTCAACACCAGCGCCAGCTGCCGCGGGTTGCCGATCCGCTTCAGATGCAGATCGACGATGTAATTGCTTTCATCCGTCAAAAGCGGCTTGGACCCGTTCATCCGCAACGAACAATCGCGGTTGAGCACATCGAGGCTGACCAAGGTTTCCTCGATCAGCGCCTTGGTCGTCTGCCAGCCAAAGGGAATCACCTCGACAGGCAAAGGAAAGGCCCCCAGCTGCGCCACTTCCTTGGCCACATCGGCAATCACGATCATCTGGTCGCTCGCGGTGGCGACGATCTTTTCCTGCAACAGCGCCGCCCCGCCACCCTTGATCAGCGCAAGATTGGGGTCGAACTCGTCGGCCCCGTCGATGGTCAGATCAAGCCACTTGGCCTCGTCCAGCGTCGTGATCGGCACGCCGACCTGCCGCGCCAATTCGGCCGTGCGGCTCGATGTGGGCACCCCCACGATCTTCAGCCCCTCCTCGCGGATACGCTCGCCCAGACAGCGCACCATCCATGCGGCGGTCGATCCGGTGCCAAGCCCCACCTTCATCCCTGTCTCGACGAACTCGGTCGCCCGCTTGGCGGCAACGAACTTGGCCTTGTCGATGGGGTTCAGATCGGCGGGCATGGCGGCTCCTTCGCGGCTCTGGCATCCTTATAGGCAAAGCACGCGCAGGGTGTAAGCAGGAATTGCCGCGCCGCACCGGCGCGCGCCAATGCGCCCGCCCCAGCAGATGCCCCGCCCGAAACGCACCCCCGACCGGCCCTGCCCTGCCCTGCCCCGTCGGCAAACGCACCCGGCATCCGCTTTGCGAAAAGCCCCCCCTCCTGCCGTTTCACCCTTGTAAAAATACTCCAAGCGCAACCTCGCGGCAGGTGCCCCGCCAAAGACAGGCCGCGGCTTCCGCCACCCGCCCCCGCCACGCCCCCGTCAGGGCGCAGCCGCCAGCCCCGCCCGCGCCGTCTCGACCTCGGCCAGCGTCAACCGCCCGTCACCGTTCAGGTCAAAGGCGAAATACCCCGCCACCGCCGACCCGCCCCTCGGCGCGGCCTCCGCCTCGGCCATGGCGCGCAATTCGACCGCCGAAACGCTGCCATCCCCGTCGACATCCGCCGCCGCGAACCCCGCCAGCAACCGCGCCCGCGCATCGGCCGCCAGCGACCTTGCCCGCAGCGCCACCTCGGCCCCGCCGACCGCCCCGTCATTGTCCAGATCGCTTTGCACGAACGGCCCCGACACCCGCGCCCGCCGCTCGGCCAGATCGATCCGCTCTGCGGCCTCGGCGTCTTCGCGCGACAACGCGCCTTCGGACCCGTAGCCATAGATCAGCCGCAGCGCGCCTTGGGCAAAGCGGTCGGGATCGCCCCGCAACCGCTTGACCTGCGCCTGCGGCAACGCGGCCAAAGCCTGCGCCACCGTCATCTCGGCCGCCACCACCGGACAGGCCACCATCACCGCCGCCATCACCGCCACCAGCATCGCCGCCAAACACCCTCGCAACATCGCGCTCTCCCTCAAGACCTGCACCCACCCTGCCCGCAAAGCGGTTAACGGGCGGTAAATGCGCCCCGATGGCAGGTTTCGCACCAGACAGGTCGCATTTCGACCTTGCGGCACGGCCTGCGATGGCCACCTTGGATGCGACGCGCCTCGGGGCTCACCGGCGGCGCAATGGCAAAAGGGCGGGGCAATGTTCCTTTCGGTGTTCGACATGTTCAAGGTGGGCGTCGGCCCCTCCTCCAGCCACACCATGGGCCCGATGGTCGCCGCCGCCCGCTTCCTCGACCTGCTCAGGACCTCGCCCTTCCACGCAAAGGGCCTGCGCGCCTCGCTGCACGGCTCGCTCGCCTTCACCGGCGTCGGCCACGCCACCGACCGCGCCACCATCCTTGGCCTCGCAGGGTTCGAACCCGCCACCTATGACGCCGAACGCGCCGAAACCACCCTCGCCGCGATCAGGGCCACCCGCACCATCACGCCCCCCGGCCTGCCCGAACTCCATTTCGACCCCTCGGCCGACCTCTTGTTCGACTACGGCCCCGCCCTGCCCGGCCACGCCAACGGCATGATCCTCAGGGCAACCGATGCCCAAGGCGACGTGATCTTGCAGGAAACCTACTACTCCATCGGCGGCGGCTTCGTGCTGACCGCATCCGAACTGGCCGACGCAGGCAGCGCCAAGGCCAAAGCCCGCGCCGACGTGCCCTACCCCTTCGACACGGCCGACGAGATGATGGCGATGTCGAAATCCTCGGGCCTCACCATCGCCCAGATGAAACGCGCCAACGAATTGAAATTCCGCTCTGCGTCAGACCTCGACCGCGGCATGGACCGCATCTGGCAGGTGATGAACGACTGCATCGACCGCGGCATGCAGGGCACCGGCATCCTGCCCGGCGGCCTCAAGGTCCGCCGCCGCGCCAAGGGCATCCATGACGCGCTGATCGCGGAACGCGGCTTGAACATGACCGCCCCCCACACCATCAACGACTGGATGTCGCTCTATGCCATGGCGGTGAACGAAGAGAACGCCGCAGGCGGACAGGTCGTCACCGCCCCCACCAACGGCGCCGCAGGCGTGGTGCCCGCCGTCATCCGCTACTGGCTCGACCACGTGCCCGGCGCCAGCGCCTCGCGCGTGGGCGAATTCATGCTGACCGCCGCCGCCATCGGCGGGCTGGTCAAACACAATGCCAGCATCTCGGGCGCCGAATGTGGCTGTCAGGCCGAAGTCGGATCAGCCGCCGCCATGGCCGCCGCCGGATTGGCCGCCGTGCTGGGCGGCACCACCGAACAGATCGAAAACGCCGCCGAAATCGCGCTGGAACACCACCTCGGCATGACCTGCGATCCGGTCAAGGGCCTCGTGCAGGTGCCCTGCATCGAACGGAACGGTCTGGGCGCGATCAAAGCCGTCTCGGCCGCCTCGCTTGCCCTGCGCGGCGACGGCATCCACCTCGTATCCCTCGACGTCTGCGTCGAGACCATGCGCCAAACGGGGCGCGACATGCACGAGAAATACAAGGAAACCTCGCTCGGCGGTCTGGCGGTCAACGTCCCCAACTGCTGACCCGGCACCCGCAATCCTGCCCCCGGAACCAAGCGGAGCGGGCGTTCCGCCCGCAAGCGACCTCTCGCGCAAGCGCTCGGGGTTCAGGGGGCGTTCCGCCCCCAGGGCCGCAAAGCGGCCCTCCCCCTGAGGATATTTGAGACAAGGAGAAGGGCAAAAAGCGCGTCTTGCCCCTTTCACGCTGGCATAAATATCCTCGGGGGAGGGGCGCGGCACGCGGCCCGTGGGGGCGGAAAGCCCCCGTGCTTGCGCGGGGCGCAGGTGCGGCTTTGCAGAACCGCCGCTTGCCCTCCCCCGTTCGGGGGAGGGTCAGGGTGGGGGTGGGAACGCCCGCAACCAACCGGGCCTCAATCGTCGCGGAACAGCACGCCCGTCTCGGCCACCGCCGCATGCAACGCGAACTCGCCCGACAGCTTGCGCCGCAACCCCTCCATCACATCCATCGGCACCGCGGGCACCCCGTCGGCCGGCAGGACCGACGTGTTCCTGACCGGAAGATGCAGACGCTGGCCCACGCGGTCCGACAGGAATTCCATCATCAGGTCGAGCCGCGCATAGTCGAACAGCACATCCACCATCGCGCCCGCGCCAGTCCAGCCGACGAAACGGTCCTGCGCGCCCACACGGGCAAAATCCGGCGGCGCATCCGCCAGCACAGCCTGCAAGAACGCCTCGAAATCCACCCCTTGCGTGCTGCGCGGGTCTTCGGGCGCATTGCGCTTGCGATAGCGGAACCAGCTGTCCAGCCGCGCCAGCGGCTCGCGCACCACGGCGAACACCTCGACCGGCCCGCCCACGCGCTCTTCCACCACGGCGCGCCATTTGCGGTTGAACGGCACGATCCCGCCATGACGGCTGCCCGGATCCTCTTGCCACGGCCCCGCCATCGCCCGCCCCCTCAGCATGGCGCGCACCGATTGGGTTGCCGTCTTGGGGTTGGCAAGAAACACCAGACGCGACGCTTCCAGAACCAGCACGCAACACCCCCGCGACCCCTGACCGCCTGAACCTAGGCGACCCGGCCCCGCTTGGAAAGATGCATGCTGCGGCCCACCGGTCCGACCGCAGGTCGGTTTCGGAATGGACAAGACCCCGCCTGCACCGCTAGGCCAAGGCCATGACACGCCCTTCGCCCCCATTCGCCAACTCGGCCCGCGCCACCCCTGCCACCGCCTCCGAACCGGGGCACGGCGGGCGTGGCGGCACCGACCGCATCCTTGCGGGCGTGGCGCTGATGCTCGCCTTCTGCCTGCTTGCCCCGCTGCTCGACGTGTCGTCGAAGCTCGCGGCCGAGGCGGGCGTGCCCGTGGGCCAGATCACCACCGCCCGCTTCGTGGTGCAGGGCGCGCTGATGCTGCCCGTTCTGCTGCTCATGGGCCTGCCGTGGCGGATCGACCGGCGCGTGGCGGGGCTTGTGGTCCTGCGGGCGGTGTTCCTGATCCTGTCCACCTTCTCTTTCGTCTCGGGCATCCGCATCATGCCGGTGGCAGACGCGCTCGCCATCGCCTTCGTCGAGCCGTTCATCCTGCTGATCCTCGGTCGCCTGATCTTCCGCGACGAGGTCGGCCCCCGCCGCATCGCCGCCAGCGCCGTGGGCTTTGTCGGCGCGCTGATGGTGATCCAGCCCTCGCTTGCCGCCTTTGGCCCCGTGGCGCTCTGGCCGCTCGGCACCGCATTCGCCTTTGCCTTCTACATGCTGGTGACGCGGGCCATGTCGGACCTGATCCACCCCGTGACCATGCAGTTGCACACCTCGCTTGCCGGCATGGCGATCTGCCTGCCCGTCATGCTGGCCTTTGACGGCAGCGGCATCGCCGATCTCGATCCGATCCTGCCCGCGGGGCTGAACTGGCTTTGGCTCTTCGGTGTCGGCTTCTGGGCGGCGGCGTCGCATATGTGCATGACCTATGCGCTGAAATTCGCCCCCTCCGCCACGCTCGCACCCTTGCACTACACCGAGATCGTCGCCGCCGTGGCCCTGGGCTATCTGGTGTTCCACGATTTCCCCAACCTGCTCACATGGGCAGGCATCGCCACCATCACCGGATCGGGGCTGTATATCATCCACCGCGAAAGGCTGTCGGCCCGCCTCAAACGGCGGCAGGCGATCCTTCCGGTCGAAGTGCCGTAAGCGCCGCCGCCAGCCGCGCGCGGGGCAAGATCACCAGCATCCCCGCGCCATCCATCTCGATTGCCACGCGCCCTGCCACCACGCGGTTCGACGTGCCGATCATACCGTCCGGCGCAAAACCGATCCCGTCGATCGGCCACTCCAGCCCCGTGCTGCGCCCCGTCACCGCCCGCATCGGAAACAGCGACAGCCGGTCGCCCGCCCGCATCGCAATCTTAAGCCGCGCCGGAGCGTGAAACACCACATCGCGCGATCCGATCAGCAGGCAGCAGCGGTCCGCATGCCGCACCAGACTGTTCAGCACCGCCAGCCCGTGATCGACCCGAGCCCCCGTGAAGCCCAGCGCCAGCACGAAGCGCGCCTTGACCGACCGCAGCGCCTTGTCGAAATCGGTGGTCGCCTGCTCGGCAATCACATGCTGCCGCGCCGCCGGAACCGCCGCCCGCGCCGCAGCACTGATCGAATCGAAATCGCCCACCACCGCCTCGGGCATCAGCCCCGCCGCCAGCACGCGGTCCGCCCCGCCATCCGCCGCCACGATGCGCGGCGCATGGCGCAAGGCCAGCGCCAGTTCCGCCTTCGTGACCGGCCCGCCCCCGACCAGCGTAATCCCGTCTGCGGATTGGACAATCGGGCGATTCATCGTGATACTGTCTTTCAATTGCGGCAGAAGGCGGCGCGTCGGGCCATAATCAATCCTTCAAATGACCCCACTGTGTCCACGAAAAGGATCGACCAGAGCGGTGAAGTGGCGTCCAGATTTATGTAAAAGGCAAGCATCCGATGATCGGTGCGAGTAAGATCCTCACGGTGTCCTACGGGACGTTCTCCTGCACGTTGGAAGGGTTCGACGACCCGTTCAACACCATGCGGGCCATTGCCGAATATTTCCGCGATCTGGCCGCGGAAGACCGCTATTTCGGTGCCGAACCTCCCACCCCCGACGCCGCCATGCTGCACCGCATCGCCGAACGCGAAGGGCGACGCCGTGTCGATGCATCGGTGCAGGACAACGGTATACACCTGCGCGCCAGTGACGGCGCGCCCGACAGTCCGGCCACCGCGCCTGCCCCCGCCGCAGGTGTCGCCGCCGCACAGCCCACACTCTCGGCCCCTGCGCCCTTGGCCTCGGCAGCCCCTGCACCGGCCGAAACTTTGGCCGAAACCGTGGCCGAAACCGTGGCCGAACGGCTTCAGCGCCTGCGCTCGGAATCGGTCGCGCATCAGGTCGCACCCGTCCCCGCCACGCCCACGACCCTGTCGGTCGCGCTGTCGGATTATTTCGAGGATACCGACGACGAACCCGTCCTGACGACCGCCGCCAGAATGGCGCAATCCGCCGCCCGACCGGCGGTCGAAACGCAAGCGGCCCCCCTGCCGCAAACCGCCGCAGCCGCCGCGCCCCCGGCCCGTCCCGCAGCCGGTCCGACGCAGGCCGACACGGCAGCCGCCAACCCGTCGCCCTCCGTTGCAACCTCTGCCGCAACTCCACCGGCAGAGCCGGCCACAAAAGCTGCCGCAAACCCCACCGCAGGCACCCCCGACCAAGCCGCCGCCGATCTGCCCGACAGCCTCGTCGCGGCCCTTGCCGGTCCGCTCGAACCGGTTCCCGCACCCCTTGCCCGACCGGCTCCCGAAGCCGCCGCCGCCCCGCAGCCAGAAACCCCGCCCGCAGCCAGCGCCGCCGATGCGCCGATGGGTGACGACAGTCTTGCCGCCACCATCGCAACCCTCGCCGCCCAAGCGGCACCCCCTGTAACCAGCGTTGACGCGGCCCCCCCCGTCACAGCCGCGACAGCGCCGACCCCTGCGCCCGCCACCGCAGACGGCCTTGCCCCCTTGACCGACGACACACCCGAACCGTCCGTCGCTGCAAGCCCCGCCACGGCCACGGCCACCCCGTCGCCCGCCATGGCCGCGCCCCTCGATGCGGCCCTGTCCGACGACCTGACCCCCGACATTTCCGACATCCTGCCCGAAGACGTTTCCGACGACCTGACCGACGATCTCGCCTTCAGCCTGACCGACGACAGCGCCGACACCGATGACGAAGAACCCTCGGGCCTCGATTCGATCTTTGGCGAAGCCGACGACCTCGCCCCGCCGCAACCGCTGCCCGAACTGCGCCCCGGTGCCGCCGAAAAGCTGCAACGCGCCCGCGCCCGCGTCTACAAGATCCGCCGCGCCGATGCCGCAGCCGACGCCACGCCCGAAGCCGACAACAGCCAGACCGCCCCGCAGCAGCCCGCAGCCGCCACGCTCGACGTCGATGCCGAACGCGATCTTGCCCGCGAACTCGCCGCCCTGCACGAAGACCGCCCCGCAACCGCACCGCGCCTTGCCCCCCACCCGTTCGGCGATCCCTCGGCCGAAGATGCCGTCAGCCGCCTGATGGCGCAGGCCGATTCGGAAATGGAGGTCGAAGAGACAAAGCGCCGCCAGTCCGCCATCGCCCATCTGAAAGCCGCCGTTGCCCAGACCGTGGCCGAACGCCGCGCGGGCGAGGCAAAGCCCGATCCCGAACCCTCGCGCATCGCCCGCTACCGCAACGATCTTGCCATGGTGGTGCGCTCGGCCCTTCCCGCGTCGATGCAACCCAAACCGCCCGGCGACCGCCCCGCGCCGCTGGTGCTCGTCTCCGAACAACGCATCGACCGACCGCAGCGCCCTGCGGGCGGGCCGATCCCCGCCTCGCCCGTGGCGGCCTCCGCGCTGGCACAACCCGCCCAGATTCGCCCGCGCCGCGTCAGCGGCTCGGGCCTTGCGATGCAGGCACCTGCTTTCGACACCGCTCAAGACCAGACCGACGATCCGGCACAAAGCCCCGTCCCGCAGCCCGACAATGGCACCGCCTACGAGGATTTCGACCTCGCCCTGTCGCTGGCCTTGGGCGATGACGAAGACGACACCACCGAAGCCGAAGCCGTCCCCGCCGCCACCGAAGGCGCGTTCCGCGACTATGCACAGCGCTTGGGCGCAACCTCGCTGCGCGACATGATCGAGGTGGCCGCCGCCTTCCTGACCTGCGACCAGAAGCGCCCGCACTTCACCCGCCCGCAGATGATGCGCCACGTCCACGCGCTGGTGCCCCAGACCGATGCGCTACGCGAAGACAGCCTGCGCGTCTTCGGTGCCCTGCTGCGTGACGGCCATATCGCCAAGGTCCGGCGTGGCCTGTTCACCCTGACCGAAGCGTCGCCCTTCCACACCACCGTCAACCGCCATCCGGGCTGAGAGCTGCCACTCACGCCCGAAACGGAAAGGCGGACAGGAACCCCTGTCCGCCTTTTCCCGTTCCGCTCCGGCCACAGCCTGCGGCGCGCCACAGCCTGCGCCGCGTCAGTCCTGCGGCGCGTCGGGGTCGGTCTGGCCGATCCCCTTGAACACGAACTTGAACGGCAGCGCCCAGACGATGCCAAGCCCGACATAGACCAGCAATTCCGCCCAGATCGGCGGGCGGTCGAACAGCCCCACCACCGTCAGCGCCACCACGATATACAGCGGCAGGCCCACCAGCAGGATCAGCAGCGACAACCGCTTGCGCGTCTTGTAGTCCAAGGCCATCTTCAATGCTCCCTCATACCCGCCAGAACCTAGTCCGCCGGGCGCGCCGATCAATCGGCAAACGGATCGGTGACAAGGATCGTGTCATCCCGCTCGGGGCTAGTCGACAGCATGGCGACGGGGCACTGGATCAACTCCTCGATCCGCCGCACATATTTGATCGCCGCCCCCGGCAGGTCATTCCACGACCGCGCCCCTGCGGTCGATTCCGACCATCCGGGCATCTCCTCGTAGACCGGCACCACCCGCGCCTGCAAATTGGCCGCCGTCGGCAGGTAATCCAGCCGCTGCCCGTCCAACTCGTAGCCCACGCAGATCTTCAGCGTCTCGAACCCGTCCAGCACATCCAGCTTGGTCAAGGCGATGCCCGAAACCCCGCTCGTGGCGCAGGTCTGGCGCACCAGCACGGCGTCGAACCAGCCGCAGCGCCGCTTGCGCCCCGTCACGGTGCCGAATTCATGCCCCCGCTCGCCTAAGCGTTCGCCATCGACGTCGAACAATTCGGTCGGAAACGGCCCCTCGCCCACGCGGGTGGTATAGGCCTTAACGATCCCCAGCACGAAATCCACCGCCGTCGGCCCCAGCCCCGTGCCGGTCGCAGCCATGCCCGCCAGCGTGTTGGAACTGGTAACATAGGGATAGGTGCCGAAATCCACATCCAGCAACGACCCCTGCGCCCCTTCGAACAAGATGCGCTTTCCGGCGCGGCGCGCCTCGTGCATCACCTTCCACACCGGCTTGGCATAGGGCAGGATATGCGGCGCAACCTCCAGCAATTGCGCCTTCAGCGCCACCGCGTCGACAGGTTCCAGCCCCAGACCGGCCCGCAGCGCGTTGTGATGGCTCAACAGCCGCCCGATCCGCAGATCCAGCGTCGCCTCGTCGGCCAGATCGGCCACCCGCACCGCACGGCGTCCCACCTTGTCCTCATAGGCCGGCCCGATGCCGCGCCCCGTGGTGCCGATCTTGGCAACCCCCGTCTGGCCTTCGCGCGCACGGTCCAATTCGCCATGCACCGGCAGGATCAGCGCCGTGTTCTCGGCGATCATCAGACAATCGGGATCGACCGTCACCCCTTGGGCGCGCAGCTTCCCGATCTCCGACAGCAGCGCCCATGGGTCCAGCACCACGCCGTTCCCGATCACCGACAGCTTGCCGCCCCGCACGATTCCCGATGGCAACAGCGACAGCTTGAACACCTTGCCGTCGATCACCAGCGTGTGGCCCGCATTGTGCCCGCCCTGGAACCGCGCGATCACATCGGCGCGCTCGGACAGCCAGTCGACGATCTTGCCCTTACCTTCGTCGCCCCACTGGGCGCCCACGACGACGACATTGGCCATGACGGCTATCCTTTCAAAGGTTCGCGTAAAACCGTGGGTGCTATAGCGGCCCACCTGCGCAAGGGAAAGGCTGTTTGGCCCCGCCCAAGCGGTTTCTGACGCAGAAACCGCGCCGGAATTTGACGCAAAGTCCGCGCCCCACCGCCGGACCCCGGATTTTGCGTCAAAATCCGCCGCGAAATCTGCGCCAGATTTCGCCTTTCCCGTCCCCGCCCGATCCCCGCCTTGGGGCTTGCACCCCTGCCCCCTTCCGCCTAGATAGGCGCGTCAGTTCCGCAAAAAAAAGCGCCCCATGGAAAACGTCATCCTCACCATCCACCTGATCCTCGCCCTGCTTCTTGTGGGTGTGGTGCTGTTGCAGCGGTCGGAAGGTGGCGGTCTGGGCATGGGCGGCGGCGGTGGCGGCAATTCGGTGATGACCGGACGCGGCGCTGCCACGGCGCTTGCAAAACTCACGTGGATCTTCGCCGTCTGCTTCATCGCCACCTCGGTCACCCTGACCGTGATCGCGGCGAAAAAGGCGGGCTCCAGCTCGGTGGTCGACCAGCTTGGCATTCCCGCCAGCGACCCGCCCGCCGCGCCCGATGGCAAACCGCTGGGCACCGATCTTCTGCCGCCGCAGCCCGCCGACGCACCGGTCGCGCCCCCTCCGGCCAACTGACCACCACTGCTTGAGTATCCTTTCCCAACGGCAGACAGCATCTAGCGGTCCGGTTGCGCGCGGGCGAAAGCTGCGTTACAGCTTGTCTCCCGTGATGATGCGATTCCCTGCCTGCGAATCGCCGCTCGATCGCACCGATTGACCTGACCACGGGAGCACCGCATGGCACGCTACATCTTCATCACCGGCGGCGTGGTGTCCTCGCTGGGCAAGGGCCTCGCCTCCGCCGCCCTCGGCGCGCTCTTGCAGGCCCGCGGCTACACCGTCCGCCTGCGCAAGCTCGACCCCTACCTCAACGTCGATCCCGGCACGATGTCGCCCTTCGAACATGGCGAGGTGTTCGTGACCGACGACGGCGCGGAAACCGACCTCGACCTTGGCCATTACGAACGCTTCACCGGCGTCTCGGCCCGCCAGACCGACAGCATCTCGTCGGGCCGCATCTATTCCAACGTGCTGGAAAAGGAACGCCGCGGCGACTACCTCGGCAAGACCATACAGGTCATTCCCCACGTCACCAACGAGATCAAGGATTTCCTCCGCATCGGAGATTCCGAGGTCGATTTCATGCTGTGCGAAATCGGCGGCACCGTGGGCGATATCGAAGGCCTGCCCTTCTTCGAAGCCATCCGCCAGTTCATCCACGAACGCCCGCGCGGCCAGTCGATCCTGATGCACCTGACGCTGCTGCCCTACCTTGCCGCGTCGGGCGAGTTGAAGACCAAACCCACCCAGCACAGCGTCAAGGAACTCCAATCCATCGGCCTTGCCCCCGATGTGCTGGTCTGCCGCTCGGAACATCCTATCCCGGAAAAAGAGCGCGAGAAAATCGCCCTTTTCTGCAACGTCCGCAAAGACAGCGTCATTCCCGCCTATGACCTGAAAACCATCTACGAAGCCCCCCTCGCCTATCACCGCGCAGGGCTAGACCAAGCGGTGCTCGACGCCTTCGGCATCACCCCCGCGCCCAAACCCAACCTGACCCGCTGGGAAGACGTGATGGACCGCCTGAACCACGCCGAAGGCATGGTCCGCGTCGCCATCGTCGGCAAATACACCCAGCTCGAAGACGCCTACAAATCCATCGCCGAAGCACTCACCCACGGCGGCATGGCCAACCGGACGCGGGTAAAGGCCGAATGGATCGACGCCGAAATCTTCGACCGCGAAGACCCGGCACCCTACCTTGAAAACTTCCACGCCATCCTCGTGCCCGGCGGCTTTGGCGAACGCGGCACCGAAGGCAAGATCAAGGCCGCGCAATTCGCCCGCGAAAAGAAAATCCCCTACCTTGGCATCTGTCTGGGCATGCAAATGGCCGTGATCGAAAGCGCGCGCAACCTCGCGGGCCTGCCCAACGCCGGGTCCGAGGAATTCGACCATGAAGCCGGCGAGAAACGCTTCACCCCCGTCGTCTACCACCTCAAGGAATGGGTGCAGGGCAACCACGTCGTCGCCCGCAAACTGACCGATGACAAGGGCGGCACCATGCGGCTTGGCGCCTATACCGCCAGCCTGACCCCCGGATCGAAAGTGGCAGGCGTCTACGGCACCACCACGATCGAGGAACGCCACCGCCACCGCTACGAGGTCGACATCAAATACCGCGCCAAACTCGAAACCTGCGGCCTCGTCTTCTCGGGCATGTCCCCCGACGGCCGCCTGCCCGAGATCGTCGAGGTCAAGGATCACCCGTGGTTCATCGGCGTGCAATTCCACCCCGAACTCAAATCCAAACCCTTCGCCCCGCACCCGCTGTTTGCCGATTTCGTCCGCGCCGCGGTCGACATCAGCCGCCTGGTGTAACCCCGCATGACAAAGGGCGCCGCAGGGGCGCCCTTTGACCGCGTAGGGTGCGCCCTCGCGGCGCACCTTGGCCCGAAAGCATTACTGCGCGACGACTTCGCTCATCACTTCCAGCAGCGACCGCGTCGGATCGGCGGTGCAGGCCTTGTCGGCATCGTCGGCGTTGACCTTCAGGCGATCGGCGTCGAACGTGCTGTCGCCATTCTCGCCACCGGTATAGCCGTCCATCCACATGATCAGGATACCCTTGGTGTCGGCATCCAGACCGGCGAAATCGGTGCAGGTCATCGTCGCCACGTCAAACGACACGGCAAAAGCCGGAGCGGCAAACCCCATCGACAGGGCGCACAGGGCAACTTTGGCAAACTTGGACATATTCACTCCATACATAGGGAAGGGCCTCGCCCACTGCGCTGCCCCGCGCGCAATGGTTTGCCGCGACAATCTTCCGCGAACAAGAGCCAAACGAAAGTGTGGCGCGTCTTTTCTTGTCGCTTTTGTATGTATCTGACCCGAAACGACCGCCGCGCCCGCGCCGATCCGCCGCTATTCCAGCGCCGCCCGCATCGCATCCAGCAGGGACCGGTCCGGATTTTGCGCGCATTCCGCCGTGGCCCGCGTGACATCGGCCTGCATCCGCTCGGCGTCAAAGGTCGAATCCTGCATCAACCCTCCGGTATAGCCGTTCATCCAGATCAGGATGCTGGCCACGGTCTCGGCGTCCAGCGCCTCGACCTCGCTGCATGTCATCCCGCCAAGGTCCACCGTCTCGGCCCGCAGCGGCATGGCCGCCAACACCCCTGCGGCAACCAGCGCGCCCGTCACAGTCCAACCCATCACTCGCTCCTTCTTGCACCAACACATACCGGCACGCCTGACGCCCCTGTCAGACCAGCTTGGCCGCCAAGAGCGGCCCGACCTGATGCCAGCCTTCCCAGATCATCTTCAGCGCGACATAGACGATGATGGCAAGCCCGATATAGGCGATCCAGCGATAGCGGTTCAGCAAGCGCGCAACGAAACTCGCCGCCAGCCCCATCAGCGCGATCGACAGCACCAGCCCCGCCACCAGCACCGTGGGATGCTCGCGCGCCGCACCCGCCACGGCCAGCACGTTATCAAGGCTCATCGATACATCCGCGATCACGATCTGCATCGCCGCCTGCCGGAACGTCTTGGCGGCCCCGCCCGCAACCGTGCCGTCGCGGTTCAAATCCTCGCCCGTCAACGCCTCTTCGGCGCGGTTGTCGTCGCCATGCCCCTCGCGCAGCTCGCGCCACATCTTCCAGCACACCCAAAGCAGCAAGATGCCACCGGCCAGCAACAGACCGGTCAGCGCCATCAGATAGGTCGTCGCCATGGCAAACACGATCCGCAGCACCGTTGCCGCGATGATCCCCACCAGAATCGCCTTGGTCCGCATCTCGCGCGGCAAACCCGCCGCCGCCAGCCCGATGACGATGGCATTGTCTCCGGCCAGAACCAGATCGATGGCGATGACCTGCAACAACGCGGTCAGTCCGGCGGCGGTAAAGATTTCCATGACGTCTCCACAATTGGGTGCTGCGACCTGCCTACGCCTTCGTTAAAAATTCGGCAACATCGCACGAACGCTGTCTGCATCGGTTGTGCATCCCGCCTTGTTCCGCCCTGCCGCCGGTTTTTGACGGTTGGCACAGGCAGCCCGTGCATCGCCGTGCATCGGGTGTGCATTGCAGCGCACCCTTGCAACACCTTGCCCCCGCCCCCCCGAACGGGTAGCCAAAGCCCATGCTGTCCTACCAACACATCTATCACGCCGGGAATCTTGCCGATGTCCAGAAGCACGCGCTTCTGGCTTTCGCGCTGGACTACATGACCCGCAAGGACAAGCCGCTTAGCTATATCGAAACCCACGCAGGCCGTGGCGTCTATGACCTGACCGCCCCCGAAGCCGCCAGAACGGGCGAAGCGGCTGCCGGAATTTCCCTTCTGGAACACGGCTTTCCGCCCGACCACCCCTACCGGCGTCGCCTTGGGGAAACCCGCGCCCTGTTCGGCCCCGCCGCCTATCCCGGCTCGCCCCTCGTGGCCGCGCTGTCCTTGCGCGATGGCGACAGCATCCACCTTGCCGAACTGCACCCGCAGGAACACGCCGCCCTCACGGCCAACATGGGCCGCTGGGGCCTGAACATCGCCAAGCGCGACGGCTTCGAAATGGCCCTCGCCCTGACACCCCCCACCCCCCGCCGCGGGTTGATGCTGATCGACCCCAGCTACGAGGTGAAGGCAGATTATACCAATATTCCCAAAACCATAGCCCAGATCGCGCGCAAGTGGAACGTGGGCACCATCGCGCTGTGGTATCCCATCCTGACCGAAAACCCGCACCTCCCCATGCTCCGCGCCCTGATGGCCGACCACCCCGAAAGCTTCCGCCACGAACTCCGCTTCCCCCCCGTCCGCGACGGCCACAAGATGACGGGCACCGGCATCTGGATGCTCAACCCGCCCTTCGGCATCGAATCCGAAGCGCAACGCCTTGATGCGCTTTACAAAAAGCTCTGACCCGCCCTGTGACATTTCCGTGACCGGCCCCGCCTTGCCGTCCGGCCATGGCGGCCCTATCCTGCGGCGCATGTTCGAAAACCTCCTCCGCAGCCTTCTGGCCCCCGCCCCGACCCGCCTGCCGGACCCCGACGCACGCCTTGCGCTCGCGGCGCTTCTGGTCCGCATCGCCAAGACCGACGGCCTTTATTCGGCGGAAGAGGTCGAACGCATCGACCGCATCCTGATGTCGCGCCACGGCCTTGGCCCGTTCGAGGTCGCCCGCCTGCGCGCCCAAGCCGAAGACCTAGAAGCGCAGGCCCCCGATACCGTCCGCTTCACCCGTGCGCTGAAAGCCGCCACCGATGTCGATGACCGCGCCGCCCTCATGCAGGCCATGTGGTCCGTCGCCCTCTCCGACGGCCTGCGCGACGCCGAAGAAGACCGCCTGCTGCGTATGGTCGCCTCGCTTCTGGGCATGACCGACGTGGAATCGAACCTCGCCCGCCAACGGGCAGAAAAGCAATGATCGCCGCTTTGCCGATGTATGATCGCGCGGAAAACCGTGCTGCGACAGACCGTTACTGGTCGCTCATCCGCACAGCCCTTGCCACGCGCGGCATCGACGCGCCCGAAAGCCTGCGCCGTGGCGACGCCGACCTGATGCCGCAATGGACCTCGCCCGACCTCTTGCTCTCGCAGACCTGCGGCTTTCCCTTCCGCGCCCGACTGCACGGCCATGTCCAGCTTGTCGGCACCCCCGATTTCGGCGTTCAGGGCTGCCCGCCCGGCTATTACCGCTCGGTGCTGATCGCCCCCAAGGGCGACCCGCGCGACAGCTTCGCGCAATTCGACGGCGCGACGCTCGCCTATAACGACGGCATGTCCCAGTCGGGCTGGGCCGCGCCGCAGACCCACGCCGCCCAGCACGGCCTGACCCTGCACGCCGGTCCCCGCACCGGATCGCACGCAGGCTCGCTGGCCGCCGTGGCGCAGGGGCAGGCCGATCTTGCCGCACTGGATGCCGTCACATGGTCCTTGTTGGCCGAACATGACCCGTTGGCCGCTGGCGTCAAAGTCATCGATGAAACCGCCCCCACCCCCGGCCTGCCCTACATCACCGCCCGAACCCGCGACTCGGTCGCGATTTTCGACGCCGTGGCCGAAGCCATCGCTGCGCTTGACGCTACGGAACAAAAGGCCCTGCGCCTTCGTGGTATCGTGCGGATAGCGCCGGAAGCCTATCTTTCGGTGCCTACTCCTGCCGCACCTTCGGGTTTTGCTTCACAAAATTGATCAAATTCCCCGTTCCTGCCCCCCTGATCGCCCGAAAATGCGTTGCATAGCGCCCGATCCTGCGCCTTACTCGTCGGCCAGAGTGAACAACGGCTGACCTAAGTGCCTGATACAACCCACGACACACACGTTATCCGCATCCGCAACCTGCACAAAAGCTATGGCCAGCTCGAGGTGCTCAAGGGCGTCGATCTGACGGCCCCGCGCGGCCATGTGGTTTCGCTGATCGGGTCGTCCGGCTCGGGCAAATCCACCCTGCTGCGCTGCTGCAACCTGTTGGAAGACAGTCAGGACGGCGAGATCGAGTTCGAGGGCGAAGCCGTGCGCTGGCGCGGCACCGGCCTTGGCCGCCAACCCGCCGACCGCGCGCAGGTCACCCGCATGCGCACCAACCTGTCGATGGTGTTCCAGCAGTTCAACCTGTGGTCCCACATGACCATCCTGCAAAACGTCATGGAAGCCCCCGTGACCGTCCTGAAACGCGACCCGGCCGAGGTGGAAGCGACCGCCCGCGCCTATCTGGCCAAGGTGGGCATCGCCGACAAGGCCGATGCCTGGCCCGCCCAGTTGTCGGGCGGCCAGCAACAGCGCGCCGCCATCGCCCGCGCGCTGTGCATGGAACCCCGCGCCCTGCTGTTCGACGAACCGACTTCGGCGCTCGACCCCGAACTCGAACAAGAAGTTGTCAAGGTGATAAAAGCCCTTGCCGAAGAAGGGCGCACGATGATCCTCGTCACGCATGACATGAAATTGGCCGCCGACGTATCCGACCACGTCGTCTTCCTGCACCGCGGCAAGGTCGAGGAAGAGGGTCCACCCGACCAGCTTTTCGCAACCCCCCGCACCGACCGTCTGCGGGGCTTTCTGTCAGCCACCTCGGCCTGACCGACCCAAGACGCCAAATGACTGAACTGGAGATCAGAAAATGAAGAAACTCGTTCTCGCCACAGCGCTTGCCGCCCTGTCGGCAGTCGCTGCAAACGCACAAGACACGGTCCGCATCGCGACCGAAGGGCTTTACCCGCCCTACAACCTCGTCAATGACGCGGGCAAGCTGGACGGTTACGAAATCGACCTCGGCACCGAAATCTGCAAACGCGCCGCCCTCACCTGCGAATTCGTGCAGAACGACTGGGATTCGATGATGCCCAACCTGAACTCGGGCAACTTCGACGTCATCATGGCCGGCATGTCGATCACCGAAGAGCGTAAAGCCGACCGCCTGTTCACCCAGAACTACTACCCGCCGGCCATCTCGCTTTATGTCGCAGCCACTGCCGATGTCGATCTGACCTCTTCGGTCATCGCCGCGCAAACCGCGACCATTCAGGCCAGCCACGTTGCCGAATCCGGCGCGCAACTGCTTGAATTCAAAACCCCCGACGAAACCGTCGCCGCCGTCCGCAACGGCGAGGCCGATGCCGTTCTGGCCGACAGCGAATTCCTCGACCCGATCGTCGCACAGTCGAACGGCGAACTGGTCGTCGTCGACAAGGTGCAACTCGGCGGCGGCGTCGGCGCTGCCTTCCGCCAGTCCGACACCGAGCTTGCCGCCAAGTTCGACAAAGCCATCGGCGAGATGAAGGCCGACGGCACGATCAACACGCTGATCACCAAGTGGTTCAAGGACAAAGCCGTCCTGTTCTGATCTGATCCGCAACAGGGAAAACCGGCCAAGCGCCGGTTTTCCCGCTTTCCGCCGGAGGTCCGATGTATCCCCAATGCGCCGACCCTGCGGCCCTGCACGGCCTTGGCTGGCTGCTGTGCTACCTGACCTCGGGCAAGCACATGCTGTTTTACTACAGCTTCGGCACCGTCCTGATCCTTCTGGCCATCACCGCGCCCGTGGCACTCGCCTTCGGTTTTGGCGGTGCGATGGCCGCCCGCGCCCATAACCGCGCCTTAAGTCTTTTCGGCAAAGCTTACATGCTGATGGTGCGCGGTATTCCCGACATCATCTTCTTCATGTTCTTCGTGATCGCGCTGGATCAAGGGTTGGAAACAGTTTTGCACCATATCCGCTGCCCAGACTGGACCGACCCGATCCGCACGGGCCTTGAATTCAAGGTTTGCCCCTTGGCCAAGATCCCGCCGAATTCCGCCCCGCAAATCTGGCACCAGATTTATGGCTTCGGCCTTGCCGTCGTTACCTTCGCCATCGTCTTCGGTGCCTTTGCCGCCAACGTGCTTTACGGTGCCATGAACGCCGTGCCCCGCGCCCAGCTCGAAACGGCCGAGGCTTACGGTCTGTCGCAGCGCCAGATCTCCCGCCGCATCCTCGTGCCGCAGATGTGGGTCTATGCCCTGCCGGGCCTTTCGAACCTGTGGCTGATTCTTATCAAGGCGACACCTTTGCTGTTCCTGCTCGGGGTGAACGACATCGTCTATTGGGCGCAGGAACTGGGCGGGTCCAAGACCGATTCCTACGCCTATCCGCATGGCGACTGGCGGCTGTGGTATTTCCTGTTCCTGTTGTTCTTCTATCTCGCTTTCACGCGGGTCTCGGAAATCGCGCTGGGGCGGCTCACCGCAAAGCTCTCGCGCGGGCAGGCCACCATGGCGGGCGAAGCGATGCGAAAGGCCGCGGCATGACCTGTTGGGACACGATCGGCGCCTATGCCTTGCGCAGCATCGGCTTGGGCGAACGTATGTTGCCCAAGACCGATTTCACGCTTTGCCAGCAATTCACGCTGATCGGGTCGGGCCTGATCTGGAACATCTATTACGGCGCGCTTGCCTTGTTCACGGGCTTCTTTCTGGCCAACGCGCTGGCACTGGCCAAATCCGCCCGCAGCCCGTGGGTTCGCAAACCGGCCGACTGGTTCATCTTCACCTTCCGCGGCTCGCCTTTGTTCATCCAGTTCTTCCTTGCCTATCAAGCCTTCGTGCTGCTGCCCAAGGGCGGGATCGACGTGCTTGGCATCACCGTCCACACCGACTGGCTGACCAAGGCTTGGGCCGGTGCGCTGGTCGTGCTGTTTTTGAACACCGCCGCCTATTCCGCCGAAATCTTCTACGGGGCGCTGCGCTCCATCCCGCGCGGCGATATCGAGGCTGCCGATGCTTACGGCATCACCGGCTTCACACGCTTCCGCCGCATCCTGTGGCCCACCATGCTGCGGCTTGGCTGGCCCGCCTATACGAACGAGGCGATCTTCCTGTTCCACGCGACGACTCTGGTGTTCTTTTCCAGCTTTCCGGCCTTTCGCCAACAGGGTGACGCGCTCTATTACGCCGCCTATTTCGCCGACAAGACCTACAACCCCTTCATCCCCTACCCCATCGTCGGCTTTTACTTCATCTGCCTCACGCTGCTGCTGACTTGGGCGTTCAACACGGTAAACAAACGGTTAAACCGGCATCTGCCGTCAAACCAGCACGCAAGAATTCGCTTGCGTCCTCAACTCATCCGATAGTAGCCTAGATTTGATCAAATTCCCCGGGCGCTGCGTCCGGGTCTGCCCTCGGGGTGGCATTGCGGCATGGGGCTGCATGGGAAGGGGATCGAAACACAAAGGGAAGGTCCGGGGCCGGGCGTTACGCTCCCCCGCCTGATGAAAAGATGATGAAGGATTGGTTGCGAAAGCATCCCGACGTGCGGACGATCCGCGTGGCGGCTGCTGACCTGAACGGACAAGCGCGCGGCAAGCGCGTTCCGGCAAGATTTGCCGAAAATGTGGTCAAGAACGGAACGCGCTTCCCGTTCTCGGTCCTGAACCTCGACATCTGGGGCGAAGACATCGACGACAGCCCCCTTGTCTTCGAACAGGGCGATCAGGACGGCGTCCTGAAGCCGACCGAACGCGGCTTCATCCCGATGCCATGGCTCGAAGCCCCCACCGCGATGCTGCCCATCTGGATGTTCCGCGAAAACGGCACCCCGTATGAGGGCGACCCCCGCCACGCCCTGCGCTCGGTGGTCGACAAGTTCAAGGAACGCGGGCTGACCCCCGTGGTCGCGGTCGAGTTGGAATTCTTCCTGATCGACGACAGCGGCAAGACCATGCAGGTTCCCGCCTCGCCGCGTTCCGGCAAGCGCCGCAAGGCCGCCGAAACCCTGTCGATCCGCGCGCTCGACGCCTTCGACACCTTCTTCACCGACCTTTATGACGCCTGCGAGGCGATGGACATTCCCGCCGACACCACCACCTCGGAAACCGGCCTTGGCCAGTTCGAGGTGAACCTGATGCATTGCGACGACGCCCTTCGCGCCGCCGACGATGCATGGTTCTTCAAGATGCTGGTCAAAGGTCTTGCCCGCCGCCACGGCTTTGCCGCCAGCTTCATGGCCAAACCCTATCCCGAATATTCGGGTTCCGGCCTGCACACCCATTTCAGCCTGATCGACGAAGATGGCCGCAACGTGTTCGACAGCGGCGGCCCCAAAGGCACCGCAACCCTGCGCTCGGCCGTGGCAGGGTGCCTGAACGCCATGCACGACTCGGCGCTGATCTTCGCGCCGCACCAGAACAGCTTCGAACGTCTGGTGCCCGGCAAACACGCCCCCACCGCGATCTGCTGGGGATACGAGAACCGGACCGCAGCCATCCGCATCCCCGCCGGAAACCCCGGCGCACGGCGGATCGAACACCGCGTCGCGGGCGGCGACGTGAACCCCTACCTGATGCTTGCCGCCATTCTCGGCGCGGCGCTCGACGGAATCACCCAAGCGATGGAGCCGCCCGCGCCGATCACCGGCAACGCCTACGCGGTCGAAGACCTCGCCGAGATTCCGACCACGTGGGAGGGCGCGATCGACGCGCTCGAACAAAGCAGCATCGTGCCGCGCTTCATCCACCCCGAACTGATCAAGAACCTGATCCACACCAAACGTCAGGAACTGCATTACATCGGTGAATTGACCGAAGCGGAACGGGTCGAACTTTACCTCGACACCGTGTGAACCGAAGGCGGGGCCTGAATTTTCGCAGAAAATTCGTTGGCCCCGCCAATTTTGCTGCACCCCGATTTTTCTGCGAAAAATCCCGCCCTTGCTGAACCCGCCCACCTGCGACTAGGCTTTCAGAACCCAACCCGACGGATCCCACATGCTGATCGGCATCCTGCAAACCGGCCTTGCGCCCGATATCCTCGCCCCCGAAATGGGCGATTACCCCGACATGTTCGCCCGCCTGCTTGACGGGAACGGCTTCACCTTCCGAACCTGGCGCGTGGTCGATGGCACATTTCCCGCCTCGGTCGACGATGCCGACGGCTGGTTGATCACAGGCTCGCGTCACGGTGTTTATGAGGACCATCCGTGGATTGCTCCGCTGGAGGCCTTCATCCGCGCCGCCTATGCCGCGCATGTGCCTTTGGTGGGAATCTGCTTTGGTCACCAGATCGTGGCACAAGCCATGGGTGGCAAGGTCGAACGCTACGCGGGCGGCTGGGCCATAGGCGCGCAGGATTACGCATTCCAAGGCGAAACGCTGACCCTGAACGCATGGCACCGCGATCAGGTGATCGAAAAGCCCGCGAACGCCAAGGTCATCGCATCGAACGCTTTCTGCGCCAATGCGGCTTTGCTTTACGACGACCGCGTGCTTACCGTGCAAGCCCATCCCGAATTCCGCCCCGAATTCATCGACGGGTTGATGCAGACGCGGGGCAAGGGGCTGGTTCCCGACGAGGTGATGGCCAAGGCCGCCGCCCGCCTGTCCGACCCGCTGCAAGATACGACCATCGCGGCCCGCATCGCCGCGTTCTTCAAGGCTCCGCGCGGCTGAATACCCGGCCTGCGGCACCCCGAACCATAGTGTGAACCATGTCGAACTGGACCGACAAACTCCCCGAAGCCGCCCGCGACTGGATCGCCGGCCGCCGCGTCGACGAAGTGGAATGCATCATCGCCGACATTGCAGGCGTGGCGCGGGGCAAGGCCATGCCTGCCTCGAAATTTGCCAAGCAGGCCAACTACTTCCTGCCCAATTCGATTTTCCTGCAAACCATCACCGGTGAATGGGCCGACAACCCCTCGGGTGCCTTTACCGAACCTGACATGATCCTCGTCCCCGACTTCAGCACGGCGACCGCCGCCCCGTGGACGGCCGATGTCACCTTGCAGATCATCCACGATGCCGAAGACCAGCAGGGCAACCCCGTGCCCACCGCGCCGCGCAACGTGCTGCGCCGCATCGTCGAGCTTTACAACGCCGAAGGCTGGCAGCCCATCGTCGCACCCGAGATGGAATTCTTCCTCGTCGCGCGCAACATCGACCCGAACATGCCGATCATCCCGCCGATGGGTCGGTCGGGCCGCCGCGCAGCGGGCAAACAGGCCTATTCCATGTCGGCGGTCGATGAATATGGCAAGGTTATCGACGACATCTACGATTTCGCCGAAGCCCAAGGCTTCGAGATCGACGGCATCCTGCAAGAAGGCGGTGCCGGACAGGTCGAGATCAACCTTGCCCACGGTGACCCCGTAGCCTTGGCCGACGAGATTTTCTACTTCAAACGTCTGATCCGCGAGGCGGCTTTGCGCCACGACTGTTTCGCCACCTTCATGGCCAAACCGATCGAGGGCGAACCGGGGTCTGCCATGCATATGCACCATTCTGTGGTGGATATCAAAACCGGCAAGAACATCTTTTCCGACAAGAAGGGCGGCGAAACCCCCGCGTTCCTGCATTTCATTGCCGGGATGCAGGCCCACCTGCCCGGCGCGGTCGCGCTGCTGGCACCTTACGTCAACAGCTACCGCCGCTACGTGCCGGATTTTGCCGCCCCCATCAACCTCGAATGGGGCCGCGACAACCGCACCACCGGCCTGCGCGTTCCGATCTCGCCCCCCGAGGGGCGGCGGCTTGAGAACCGTCTGGCCGGAATGGATTGCAACCCCTATCTCGGCATCGCGGCAAGTCTGGCCTGCGGCTACCTCGGCCTGAAGGCGCAACAGATGCCCAAGCCCGAGTGCAAGGGTGACGCCTATATGAGCGAGACAGACCTGCCCTATAACCTTGGCGACGCGCTCGACTTGCTGGAAGAGGATGACGCGCTGCGCGAAATCCTCGGGGTCGAGTTCTGTCAGGTCTATACCAGCGTGAAGCGCAACGAATACAAAGAGTTCTTGCAAGTCATCAGCCCGTGGGAGCGCGAGCACCTGCTTTTGAACGTATGAACCTGCTGTACGCCAACGACCGTCGCGGCGAATACCCGCCGTCATATTACGCCGCGACGCGGGCCGATTTCGCACCCTGCCCACCCTTGCAGGGATCGATACGCGCCGATGTCTGCATCGTCGGCGCAGGATACACCGGCCTGTCGGCGGCGCTGCACTTGGCGCAGCGTGGCTACTCGGTCGTGGTGGTTGAGGCCCAGCGGGTCGGTTTTGGCGCTTCGGGCCGGAACGGGGGGCAGGTCGGATCGGGACAAAGGAACGATCAGGACGATCTGGAACAGGTCGCAGGGCGCGACGATGCCCGCCGCCTGTGGGATCTGGCCGAAGAGGCGAAGGGGCTGGTCAAGTCGCTGATCGCCAGCCACGACATGCCCGCCCCCTTTCGCCCGGGAATCGCCCACGCTTGTTGGACGGCAAGCCAAACCCGCCACGCCCATGCCTATGCCGACCGCCTGCGCCGCGATTACGCTTACGACCCGATCGAGCCACTGGACCGCGACCAGATGGCCAGCCTGATTCCGTCCGGCGTGTTCAAGGGCGGCGTCATCGACCGTGGCGCAGGGCACGTCCACCCCTTGAACTATGCCATCGGTCTTGCGCGTGCTGCCAAGGCCGCGGGGGTCACCATTCACGAAGCGTCAGAGGTGCTGCGGCTGGACCATGGCGCAAAGCCTGTCGTCCATACCGCGCAGGGCAGCGTGACCTGTGACCATGTGATCCTTGCAGCGAACGGCTATCTGGGCGGGTTGGAGCCTCAGGTGGCCGCCCGCGTCATGCCGATCAACAATTTCATCCTTGCCACCGAACCGCTCGGCGTGCGTGCAGCGCAGGTTCTGGCCGAACCCGTCGCCGTGGCCGACGCGCGCTTTGTGGTGAACTACTGGCGGCTGTCGGACGACAACCGCCTGCTGTTCGGCGGGGGCGAAAGCTACGGCTGGCGCTTTCCCGATATCGTCAAGACCGTGCGCCCTGCCCTGCTCGACATCTATCCTGCCCTACACGACATCCGCTTCGATTACGCATGGGGCGGCACGCTGGCGATTACCATGACACGCAACCCCTGCTTTTTGCGGGTTGCCCCCAACGTCCTTTCGGCTTCGGGCTATTCCGGTCACGGCGTGGCACTGGCCACCTTGGCAGGGCGTATCCTGTCCGAGGCGGTGGCGGGGCAAGCCGAACGCTTCGACCTGATGGCGTCGCTGCCAACCCCCCGCTTTCCGGGTGGAGTGGCATTGCGCTGGCCCATGCTGGTCTTGGCGATGACTTGGTATTCGATGCGCGACAGATTGGGGCTATAGGCGGGCTACCGCGTCAAGCTGCCTCTGTCATGAACTTGTCGCTGGAATTACACGGCTATTCCTTTTACACGTTTTCGCAATGTGAGTTTAAGGAAAGCTTCAGCATGGCACATGACGGACAGGCAATCGGGCAGATCGGCGCTCCCAACGTCTATGACGCCGACCCCATACCCGATGCCGCGCGGGCCGAGATCGACCGCTTGCTCGCCACCGGCGACCTGTTCCGCTACACGGCTGCCGAAGGGGCACCTGTTGCACTGCTGGAAGCTGAATTCGCGGCGCTGCTCGGGTCGCGCTATGCTTTGGCGGTTTCGTCCTGTTCGGCGGCGCTGTTCCTGTCGCTCAAGGCGCTCGACCTGCCACGCGGAGCGCGCGTGCTGATACCTGCGTTTACCTTTGCTGCCGTGCCCTCGGCCGTGGTCCATGCCGATTGCACGCCGGTACTGGTGGAAGTCGGCGACAATTACCGCATCGACCTTGCCGATTTCGAAGCCAAGCTTGACGGCGCGCGCGCCGTACTTATCAGCCACATGCGCGGCCATACCAGCGACATGGACAGCATCATGGCGCTGTGCGATGCGCGGGGCATTCCGGTGATCGAGGATGCTGCGCATAGCCTTGGCACGGTCTGGAACGGGCGGAACATCGGGACGATGGGGCGTGCAGGGTGCTTTTCGTTCCAGTCTTACAAACTGGTCAACGCCGGTGAGGGTGGGATCATGGTGACCGACGACCCCGAACTTGCCGCCCGCGCGATCATCATGTCGGGCGCTTACGAGGCGAACTGGAAGAAACATCCCGGCTTGCAGAACAGCTTTGGACACTGGCAGAACCGCCTGCCGCTTTACAATCTGCGGATGCAGAACCTGTCGGCGGCGGTGATCCGCCCGCAACTGCCTGAAATCGCAGGCCGCGTGGCGCAGGGGCGGGCCAATCACGATTGGGTTGCTGACCGGCTGAACCAAAGCCCGTGGCTGACCGTGCCGCCCGCCCTGCCACAGGAACAACGCGCGCCGGATTCGATTCAGTTCAACCTGACCGGCGGCTGGAGCGATGACGAGGCGCGCGAATTCCAGACGAAAGCCAAGGCGCAGGGCATAACCGTGCAGGTGTTCGGCCTGTCGGAAAACAACGCCCGGGCCTATTGGAACTGGCAGTTCCTGTCGGACCTGCCCGAATTGCCGCAAACCCGCGCGATGCTGATGCGGGCCTGCGACGTGCGGCTTCCGGCGCGTCTGGTCGAGGCCGAGTTGGCATATGTCGCCACTGCCCTGACCGGTGCCGCGGCAGCGGTCAAAGGCTAAAGCACCCGCAAAGCCCCCGACAACCAAGGCCAGTCGCGCAGCGCAGGGTCGATGACCTGCCCTTGCAACTGCGCCTTCAGTCCGGCGGCGATCTGGGCGGGAATGTCCTTGAGCACCCCGGCGCGGGCCGACAGTGACAGGGTGCGATCTAGCCTGCCAAAGGGCAAGGGCTGCACCGATACCGCGCTGCGGAACCGGGCGGCGTGGTGCAGGGCAAGCGGCGTAAGGATCGTCCAGCCCGCCCCCGAGGCGACCATGGCAAGGATGGCGTTGTAACTGTCCAGTTCGAACCGCGTGGCAAGCCGTTGACCGTTCACCGCCAGATGCGCCGCGATTTGACGCCCCATCAGGTGACGGGTCGTATACTGGATGAAGGGCAGACTGGCCGCGTCGGCCCCCTGCGGCGCGATGGCGACGAAGGGTTCGGCCAGCAGCGGATGCACTTCGCGCCAGCCCGTCTCGCCCGCTTCGGCACTGCTGTCGGCGGCGACAGCGATATCGAGCCCGCGGCTTTCGAGTTGTTCGATCAGGCGGTGGCTGGCCCCGGTTTCCAGCAGGAAACGACACCCCTTCAACGTTTCGGCCAACGTCCCGAGCAGGCGGGGTGTCACCTCGGCGTCGAAATCTTCGATCATGCCAAGGCGCAAAGTGGTCAGGCCCGACAGGTCGGCCATGGCAAGGTCGGCCCGCGCTTCGGCTTCAGCGTTCAGGATGGTCTGGGCGTGGCGGCGGAACATCGCGCCTGCGGGGGTGGTGCCCATGGGCCGCGCCCCGCGATCCAAGAGCACAGCCCCCAAGGCGGCTTCGAGCGAGGCGAGCTGCTGGCTGACGGCCGAAGGGCTGACCCCCAGCCTGCGGGCGGCTGCGGAAATTGCGCCCTCGTCGGCCGCAGCCAGAAAAACCTCGATTCCCCAAAGGGTAACGCGACCCTGACCTTCAGACATGGGGCGCTCCGCCGAGGGTTACAGCTTGGACAGCTTCTTTTGCAATTCGGCAAGCTGGCGCTTGATCTGGGCCAGTTCGTCGCCGTCGGGGGCGGCGGATGGCGCGGCTTCTTCTTTTGCCGGACCTGACCCGCCCCAGCCGGGCAGACCGCCCATGAAGGCTTTCATGAACACCTCTTGCTGCTGGCGCATCGCTTCGAAGCCGGGCATGGCGGCCATCGGGTTCGGAATCGACGACAGGTTTTCCAGCATCTTGGTCGGGCCGTCGCGCAGCATGTCGAACGAGGCGGCAAGGAATTGCGGCACGACCGACTGCATCTCGGTGGTGTAAGAGCGGACGAGATCGGTCAGGACGCCGATGGGCAAGACATTTTCGCCCTTGGATTCATGTTCGGCCACGATTTGCAGCAGATATTGCCGTGTCAGGTCGTCGCCGGATTTGAGGTCGACGATCTGCACCTCGCGGCCCGAGCGGATGAAGCCTGCGATGTCTTCCAGCGTCACGTAATCCGAGGTTTCGGTGTTATAAAGGCGGCGGCTTGCGTAGCGCTTGATCAAAAGCGGCTTCGTCGTCTCGGCCATCGGCCAGCCCTCCCCGGCAATCTTCATTTCGCAGCTGCAATGGCTGCAACGCAGAGAAAGCTTAAGTCAGGGAAACCCAAAAAGAAAGGGCGGGCACAAGGCCCGCCCAAAGCGCCGATCAGACCGGGAGGAGGCCGATCAGGCGTATCGCTTACTTTGCAGCGGCAGCAGACTTCTTGGCGGCAGTCGCCACGTCCGAGGTCGCCTTTTTGACGGCGGCGGTCGCGTCTTCCGACATGTCCTTGCCAGCGGCCAGAACCAGTTCGACGGTTTCCATCTGGACCTTTTTCGCCACTTCGGCAAAGGCGGCCATGTTTTCAGCGGCCATTTCGGCAGCGGACGAGGCGAAATCGGTCACGGACTTGGAATAGTCGGTCACTTCGGTCTTGGCTTTCGACACGTCGGCCAGCTTGGCGATGGTGTCTTTGGCCCATTTCGAGGTGATCTCGGTCGATTTTTCGGCAGCTTCCAGAGCGACCTTGGACAGCTTTTCAGCCATCGCGGCCTGCGTCTTGAACGCGTTCTGCAGGGCGGACTGGTCCACCGGGAACGAGGCCATCATGTCTTGCATGACTTTGGTGAAATCGGTCGGTTTGTTCATGGTCTTGCTCCTGGCGTTTCGGGCAGTGCCCGGGGGGTGCGTTTCCTTGAACATCATATAAATGCTGCGGTGCAGCATTTCAAGTTTTTTCTGCGGTGCAGCATCACGGGCCGGCGCGCGGTGCGCCATCGGGAATTCATCGCGCGACGTCAAGCACTTGTCAGACGGCAGGCACCGCCGTGACATAGGTTCCGGGTGCGAGAGCCAGCACCTCGGCCCCCGAATCACCGGGCTGGCGGGCCTTGATCTGCTTGCCCGACCGTGCCGAGAGCCAGTCTTTCCAACGTGGCCACCAACTGTCAGGGTGGAATTCTGCGGCGGCTTTCCAGTCTTCCGGAGCGCCCGCGAGGGCGGTGGTTCCGGTGTAATGGCCATACTTGCCCTTGGCGGGCGGGTTGATGATGCCGGCGATATGGCCGCTTTGCGACAGGATGAAGGTCTTGTCCTTTGACGCCATCTTGGCCACGCCGTTGAAGCTGCCGCGCCAATGGGCGATGTGGTCGGTCTCGCAGGCGATGGCGCAGACGGGCAGCTTGATATCGGACAATTTCACCCTGTTGCCGAATACGGTAAAGCCTTCGGTGGCGAATTCGTCGCGCTGGCACAGGCCGCGCAGGTATTCTACGGCCATCCTGGCGGGCAGGTTGGTGCCGTCGCCGTTCCAGTACAAAAGGTCGAAGGCGGGCGGGGCTTCGCCCATCATGTAGCTTTTGATCGCGGGCTGATAGATCAGGTCGTTCGAGCGCAGGTAGCTGAAGGTCCGGCTCATGAACATCTTGGACAGGATGCCGTCATGTTTCGACTGCCGCTCGATGCCGTCGACGAAATCGTCGTTCAGGAAAACGCCCACCTCGCCCGGGTCGGAAAAATCGGTGAGCGTGGTAAACAGCGTGGCGGATTTGACCGAAGGATCGCCCGCTTTTTGCAAATGCGCCAAGGTGAGCGACAGCGTGGTGCCCGCGATGCAATAACCCACGGCGTTGATCTGCTTTTCGCCCGTGATGCGGCGTGTTTCGGCCATGGCGCGCAGGAAGCCGTCGCGGATGTAATCATCCATGCCGACATCGGCGTAAGTCGCATCGGGGTTGACCCAGCTTACGACGAAAAGCGTGAAGCCTTGGTCCACGATCCACTTCACCAGCGAATTGGCGGGTTTCATGTCCATAATGTAGAATTTGTTGATCCACGGCGGAAAGATCAGCAGCGGGGTCTGGTAGACCGTGTCGGTCGTGGGCGTGTACTGGATCAGTTCGAACATGCGGTTGCGATAGACCACAGCGCCCGGCGTGGTGGCGATGTTCTGGCCGATGTGGAAGGCTTCTTTGTCGGCCAGCGTGACCAGAAGTTCGCCCGAATTCGCCTCGATATCGTGGACGAGGTTTTCAAGACCCTTCACGAGGCTTTCGCCATCGGTTTCGACAGCCTTTTCCAGCGCGTCGGGGTTGGTGGCAAGGAAATTGGTGGGCGAGAACATGTCGACGATCTGTTTCGAGAAATACTCGACGCGTCGGCGGTCGGCGGGATCGAGCGTTTCGATATCGCCCAAGGCGGTGGTGATCGCCTCGGCGTTGATGAGGTATTGTTGTTTGACGAAGTTGAAATAGGGGTGGGTTTCCCACAGCGGATTGGCAAAACGGCGGTCTTTCGGGGTCGGGTCTTCGGGGGCCTTCAATTCACCCGATGCCAGCGCTTTTTGCGCCTCGACATAATGGCGCAGGCTTTTGCCCCAATAGCCGATCTGGTGTTCGAGTATTTTGGCGGGGTTTTGCATCATCTCTGCCAGATAGGCCGCCGCAGCCTTGAGATAGACATCGTTCGACGGACCGTTGAGCGCTGCATCATGGGCTTTTTTCTTGGAAAGCGCGTTAACAAGCCGTTCGGTGAGTTCCTCGACGCGGGCAAGGTTTGCATTCAAACGGTCAAGCTTGGCGCCTGCGTCATTCTCTTGCGTTGTCATGACAACAAATCCCCCCTATCCTCGCAGGTGCAGCATAGCCGTGCCACCTTGGCGGGGAAAGCGGCGAATTGGGGGGAGGTTCCTTCCGGCAAGGAGACGTAAGTTGCGTTACATGTTCACCTACGACCTGATGGAAACCGCCCGGAACACCAACGAATGGCTGGGTGCGACCGCGCGGGCCATGGCGTCTTACCCTGCGTTCGCCCTGACCATGAACCCTGCCCTGCCGCTGATGGCGGCCTGGGGCGAGGTGACGGAACGGTCATTTTCGCGCATGACGGTCAAGCCCGATTGGGGCATCCGGTCCATCGTCGGGCCGGAAGGTCAGGATCATCTGGTCGATATCACGCCGGTGGTCGAAAAACCCTTCGGTAGCCTGATCCATTTCTCGGTCCGGCGGCGCGAGCCGATGGCGCGCAAGGTGATGCTGGTCGCGCCGATGTCGGGCCATTACGCCACGCTGCTGCGGTCGACCGTTGCCAGCCTGCTGCCCGATGCGGATGTTTACGTGACCGACTGGCACAATGCCCGCGACATTCCGGTTTCGGCCGGAAAGTTCGATGTCGAGGATTACACGCTGTATCTGGTGGATTTCATGCGGGCGCTTGGCCCTGACACGCATGTGATCGCCGTATGCCAGCCCGCGCCGCTGACGCTGGCCGCGACGGCTTATCTGGCCGCCGAAGACCCCGATGCCCAGCCGCGCAGCCTGACGCTGATCGGCGGGCCGATCGACCCCGATGCCGCCGCAACGGATGTGACCGATTTCGGACGCCGGATCACCATGGGGCAGTTGGAGCAGATCGCTGTCCAGCGTGTCGGCTTCAAGCACAAAGGCGCGGGGCGGCTGGTCTATCCGGGCCTGTTGCAGTTGCAAAGCTTCATGTCGATGAACGCCGAACGCCATTCAAAGGCGTTTTCCGAACAGATCATGCGGGTCGCGCATGGGCAGGCTTCGGACCATGACGCGCATAACCGCTTTTACGACGAATACCTTGCCGTGATGGATATGACGGCCGAATTCTACCTGTCGACGGTGGAACGCATCTTCAAGAACCGCGAGATTGCGTTGAACGAATTCGTGGTCGAAGGAAAGCGCGTCGATATCGGCGCGATCAACCGCGTGGCGGTAATGACGGTCGAAGGAGCGAATGACGACATTTCCGCCCCCGGCCAATGCGTTGCGGCCTTGGCGATGCTGACCGGCCTGCCGGAGGGCAAGAAGGCCAAGCACCTGGAACCCGGCGCGGGGCATTACGGCATTTTTGCCGGAAAGAGCTGGCGGTTGAACATCCGTCCGCTGGTGCTGGGCTTTATCGATGCCCATTCCGATGCGCCGCCTGCCAAGAAACGGGTCAAGCTGGCTTCGGTTTGACGCCCCGCAGCATCAGCGGTCCATTGAGGAAGTCTTCCAGCGCGGCAGTCACCGCTTCGGGCTGTTCCAGCGTGGGCAGGTGGCCCGCTTCGGGGATCACCACAAGCTTGCCATAGGGCAGCAGGGCCGATGTGAAATCTTGCCGCCTGAGCGGGGTGATGGTGTCGCTTTCGCCCGCGATCACCAAAGTAGGCAGCATGGCGCGGCGCAGGGTCTTTTGCTGGTCGGGGCGGCGTTGCGACGCGCGCGACTGGCGCATGAACACGCCTTCGCCCAAGGTCAGGCCCATGTCCTGCATCAGCGCCATGATTTCGGCCCTCCACGGGCTTTGGGCAAAGGCCTCGGCGGGGTATTCGTGCACGATCGCCTCGGGCAGCCGCCCCGATTTGGCCGCGACGATCCGCGCCTCACGCGTGGCCGCCGCCGACGGGGCTTCGGCCAAGGGGTCGGTCGAGATCAGCGCCATGCGGGTCACGCGCTCCATGTCGCGGCGCAGTATGTCGAGGGCGATGGCACCGCCAAGGCCATGGCCCACCAGAGCGAATTTGGCCGGTGCGGTGGCAAGGATACGTTCCGACATCTGTTCGACCGTCTCGCCAGTGGCCGGAACGGCGATGTGGACGGGATATTTCGCGCCCAGATGGACGATCTGCGGCAGGAAGATACGGGCGTCGCACAGGATGCCGGGAATAAAGACGATGGGATCGGTCACGGGGCGGGAAATTCCTTGCGCATCACTCGGACAGGTTAACGAGGGTTGCGCGGGCGCAACAGAGGAAAGCGGAGGAGCGGAATTTTATCCGGCAACCGGACCCTGCCCTTTGGAGTTTCCGGCGCAAGGCCTGCGTCAGGGATTGCCAGACAGAACCTCGGCCACGGCGCGGGTCATCAGGTCGAGGCAGGCGGGGGCGGAAAAGCGGTGGTCGGCGCCCTTGACCAGCAAAAGCTGTGCGTCGGGGCAGGTCACGTGATCCAAAAGCCGCAGCGCAACTGACGGCGGAACATCGGTATCGGCGGTGCCTTGCAGGATGCGGACGGGGAAGGGCAGCGACAGCGGACCGCGCAGGACTAGGTGGTTGCGCCCGTCGTCAATCAGCTTTCGGGTGATGATATAGGGGTCGGGCGAATAGTCCGAGGGTTCCGAGACGAAGCCTTTTGTTGCCAGATCATGGCGCTGCGTGTCTGTGAAAGCTGCCCACATGCTGTCTTCGGTGAAATCCGGCGCAGGGGCGATGCCGACGAAGCCTGCGACGCGGTGGGGGACGGCGCGGGCGACCAGAAGCGAGATCCAGCCCCCCATGCTGGAGCCGACGAGGACTTGCGGGCCGGTGGTCAGCGTGGTGATGGCGCAAAGGGCATCGGCGAACCAGTCACCGATGCAGCCATCGAGAAATTCGCCGCCGCTTTCGCCGTGGCCGGAATAGTCGAAGCGCAGGAAGGCGCGGCCTTGCGCCTGTGCCCAAGCGTCAAGATGCACGGCCTTGGTCCCGCCCATGTCGGATTTGAAACCGCCAAGGAACACGACACCCGGCCCCTGCCCCGCGCTGCGGTTATAGGCGATGCGGCGTCGCTGCGGCGTGGTCAGATGGTCGGTCATGGCGTTCCTTGCTTGCCCACCCCTTTTACCCGCGTCACCGCCCCGTACCAGCGTATTTCGCAACCGCGGCGAGGTTGACTTTCCCTGCCCGTTTCTGCACCACAGCCGCGAGACCAACCCGCAACCGGGCGTTCCGTGGGCGCCAAACCGACGAGGAGCATGGCCATGAGCCAGATTTCCCTGACCTTTCCCGATGGCAACGTGCGGCATTACGATGCCGGCGTGACCCCTGCCGAAGTGGCGGCGTCCATTGCGCCTTCGCTGGCCAAGGCTGCGATTTCGGCGCAGGTCGATGGTGCGCATTGGGATTTGCAATGGCCGATCACGGGCGATGCCAAGCTGTCGATCAACACGCTGAAAGATGACAAGGCCGCGCTTGAACTGATCCGGCACGACTGCGCCCATATCATGGCGCGTGCGGTGCAGGACATCTGGCCGGATGTCAAAGTGACCATCGGCCCCGTGCGCGACTATGGCTGGTTCTACGATTTCGACCGCGCCGAGCCGTTCACGCCCGAAGACCTTGGCCAGATCGAAGCGCGGATGAAGCAGATCATCAACGCCCGCGATCCGGTAAAGACGGAAATCTGGGACCGCGCCCGCGCCGTTGCCTATTACGAGGAGCGCGGCGAGCCCTACAAGATCGAGCTTATCAACCGGATTCCGGGGGATGAACCTTTGCGCATGTATTGGCACGGGCCGTGGCAAGACCTGTGCCGTGGCCCGCATCTGGCCCATACGGGGCAGGTTCCGGCGGACGGGTTCAAGCTGATGAACGTGGCGGGGGCCTATTGGCTGGGGGATTCCACCCGCCCGATGTTGCAGCGCATCTACGGCGTGGCCTTCAGGAACCGCGACGACCTGAAAGCCCACCTGACCATGCTGGAAGAGGCCGCAAAGCGCGACCACCGCAAGCTGGGCCGCGAGATGGGCCTGTTTCACATGCAGGAAGAGGCTCCGGGGCAGATTTTCTGGCATCCGAACGGCTGGACGATCTATACGGCCTTGCAGGATTACATGCGCCGCCAGCAGCGGCTGGATGGCTATGTCGAGGTGAACACGCCGCAGGTGGTGAACCGCAAGCTGTGGGAAGCGTCAGGGCATTGGGAAAATTACCGCGAGAACATGTTCATCGTCGAGGTCGACGAGGAAGGCGCGCGGGAAAAGGTCATAAATGCGCTAAAGCCGATGAACTGCCCGTGCCACGTGCAGATTTTCAACGTGGGGATCAAATCCTACCGCGATCTGCCGCTGCGGATGGCGGAATTCGGGTCTTGTGCGCGGTATGAACCCAGTGGGGCCTTGCATGGCATCATGCGGGTGCGCGGGTTTACGCAAGATGACGCGCATATCTTCTGCACGCTGGAGCAGGTCGAGGCGGAGTCGAAGAAGTTCATTGAATTCCTTGCCAAAATCTATGCGGACCTTGGGTTCGACAAGTGGCGGGTGAAGCTGTCGACGCGGCCGGAAAAGCGGGTCGGGTCGGATGAAATCTGGGACAAGATGGAAGCGGCGCTGGCCAATGCCTGCACTGCTGCGGGCTATGCGTTCGAACTGTTCCCCGGTGAAGGCGCGTTCTATGCGCCCAAGCTGGAATTCGTGCTGACCGATGCGATTGGCCGCGACTGGCAGTGCGGCACCTTGCAGCTTGACCCCAACCTGCCCGAGCGGCTGGATGCGAGCTATATCGGGGAAGACGGGGCCAAGCACCGCCCGTTCATGCTGCACCGCGCCTGTCTGGGGTCGTTCGAGCGGTTCATCGGCATCCTGATCGAGAACCACGCGGGCAAGCTGCCCTTCTGGCTGGCGCCGCGTCAGGTGGTGGTGGCGTCCATCGTGTCGGACGCAGACCCCTTTGTGCACGAGGTTGTGGCGGCGCTGAAAAAGGCGGGGGTCAGGGCGGAAGCCGATGTTCGCAATGAGAAAATCAACTACAAGGTCCGCGAACATTCGGTCGGCAAGGTGCCTGTGATCCTTGCCGTGGGGATGAAGGAGGTCGAGGAGCGGACCGTTTCGGTGCGGCGTCTGGGAGAGACCCAGACGGCGACGATGGGGTTGGACGAGATCGTGGCGCAATTGTCGGCCGAGGCTTTGCCGCCGGACCTGCGTTAACGTATCCGTTAACGGGTTGTTAGGAAAGGAGCGCACGGTGGTGCGCTTTTTTTCGGTTCCGCGCCTAATGGGCGTCAGGGTCGCGGGCGGCGAGGGCCAAGGCCCCGCCGAGGGCGCAAAAGCCGATGGGGAACATGGTGAATACGTTGAAGCCGAAGGCGACATAGACCGCAAGTGCGGAAGCCAAGAGTAACACAGCCGCAATCATGTTGCGCGAACGGGCCATGGCACCGCCCGCGATGGCCAGAAGCGGGGCGAGGAAGCTGGTGGCGCGGACCAGGTCGGGGTTTTGCACCTGCTGCGCCAGCGTGCCGATTTCGCCATGCTGCGCGATGAAGGCGGTGTAGCCAAAGCCGAAAAAGCCGACGAACATCGCCCAGATACCGCCGATGATGCCGAGGACGAGTGCCGCGTTGCGCATGATTTCGCCTTTATCCGTTATTTTCCAGCGGCTTGGCCCGCCTTGGATTCGCTCTTGATTTTACAATAGGCTTTGGCATGATTTCCGCCAGTGACGACTGACTTTCTGACCCTGCCCGTAACCGGTTGCCGGAGATTTGAAAGACCATGGCGCACGGCCTGCCGGCATGTCGCCGCCAGGGGGACGGAACAGGGAGATACGGCATGCCGACCGGCACCGTTAAATGGTTCAACGCGACCAAGGGCTATGGATTCATCGCACCCGATGACGGGGGCAAGGACATTTTCGTCCATATCTCGGCGGTCGAGCGGGCGGGTCTGAAGGGCCTGAACGACAACCAGAAGGTCGGCTATACGCTGGCATCGGGCCGCGACGGGCGCGAGTCGGCGGGTGACCTGCAACTGATCTGACCGCCGCCAAGCGCAATCTGCGCCCTGCCCTTGCGGGCGGGGTTTCTTTTTATTTACAACAGTTTGGCTTGCACTGCATCATCCCAACCGATGTGCCAGTCGGACCCGTTGCGGATGACGGGGCGCTTCATCACGGCGGGTTGCGCGGCGATTTGCGCCTCGGGTTCCGACATTTTCAGGAAATCGGAAAAGCCGCGATAGGTGGTCGAGGACTTGTTGATCGCGCGGTCACCGAATTCTGTCACGATTTCAAAGATTTCCGCCGTGGTCAGCGGTTCGGCGCGGATGTCGCGGAAGGTCACGTCATGGCCCGCAGCTTGCAGCGCCTTGACGGCTTTCTTGCAGGTGTCGCAGGTGGAAATGCCAAGCAGGATCATGGGAAACTCCGGAAATTCTGGATGCACGGGGCATGCACGGCGATGCACGAAAAGCGTTAAGCGCCGTTCATTTTCTTAGCCGATGGGCGTGGCGGGGTTAACCCCTTTTGGCGGGATACCGGCCAAAGCGCCGATGCACAGGTGATGCAGACAAAGCGGAGGGCGTCTTTACGTTCCGTTAGCGGTCAGCCGACCATCCGCGCCACGGTCACCCCGACCCAAGCCGAGACGGCGGTAAGCACGGTGCCCCAGATCACATCGGTCGCCACCATCTGCCAGTGCCAGTCTTTCATGATGGCATAGCTGGTGAATTCGTATGTGCCGTAAGCCATCGCCCCGATGATCGCCGCAGGCAGCACGACCGCGCTGCCCGATTTGAGCGCGGGAAGGCTGACGAGGTAGAGCAGCCCCGCGACATAGGCGAGGTAGAACACCGCCGCCGGACCCGCGCGGAAGCTTTCCACCATCAGGGGGCCGATATGGGTGACGAAGAGCGGCTTCATCACCAAGGTCAGCATGATCGCATCGAGGATCAGGAAGGTGATGGTGGTCGCGAGGTAGAGGACGAGGATTTGCATGGGTAACTCCCTTTGGCGGCAAGGTAGCACGGCGGGGCGAAGGGGAAAGGGGGGGGCACGATGGCAAGGTTGTCTTAACCTTATTATCGGAAGCTCGCGTAGGGTGCGCGCTTGCCGCGCACCGGTCGGAATGGTGCGCGACGAGCGCGCACCCTACGGGGGCCACATGTCGGATTATCGTCGCCCGAGAGTGCCCGGTGCGTGCATCTTCTTCACCGTAGCGCTGCAGCAGCGTGGGGCGACCCTGCTTGTCGACCATATCGAGACCCTGCGGGATGCAGTGCGTGCAACACGGCGGGAAAGATCGTTCGGGATCGATGCGTGGGTCGTCATGCCCGACCATTTGCATTGCATCTGGCGGCTGCCCGAGGGGGATGCGGACTATTCGCTGCGTTGGCGTCTTATCAAGGCGCGATTTTCAAGATCGCTGCCGAAGGGATCTTTGCGTCAAAGCCATATCGACAGGCGCGAACGCGGCATCTGGCAACGGCGGTTCTGGGAACACCACGTCCGGAACGATCAGGATTGGCGGACACTGGTTACCTATTGCTGGATGAATCCGGTCAAGCACGGCTTCGTCGAGAAACCCGGGGATTGGCCGTTTTCGAGTTACCGCCCGTAGGGTGCGCGTTCATCGCGCACCTTGGTTGGCGGTGCGGTGGGCGAGCGGACTGGTTGGGCTTTTGTCATTTCTGCGGGATCGGCTGTCAAGGAAGGTGCGCCGTGAAGGCGCACCCTACCTTAGCCATTCGGTCAGCACACACTCCGGCCCTTTGGCCCTCAACCTGTGTTCGTAGATCATCCGCCACCCTGCCCCGTCGAAATCGGGGAAGAAGGCGTCGGCGTGTTCGATGGTCAGGTTTACTTCCGTCACCAGCAGGCGGTCGGCAACGGGCAGGAGGGCGCGGTAGATCGCCTCGCCGCCGATGCCGTAGAGGCGGGTGTGGCCTGCGGCGCGGGCGATGGCGAGTGCGGCTTCGGGCGTGGGGGCGGTGGTTTCCCAAAGGCCCGCGTCACGGGTGACGACGATGTTCAGGCGGTTTTTCAACGGGCGGAACGGCAGGCTTTCCCATGTGCGGCGGCCCATGATGAGGGCGCCGCCGGTGGTTTCGCGCTGGAAGCATGCCAGGTCTTCGGGGGCGTGCCACGGGATGTCGCCCGCCTTGCCGATGGCTCCGTTCCTTGCGCGGGCGACGATAAGGGTGAGCATCAGCCGATCCTTCCTATACGGCCACCGGCGCTTTGATCGCGGGGTGCGGGTCGTAGCCGGTTATGGCAAAATCCTCATACCGGAAGTCGAAGATTGAGGCGACGGGGCGGGTGATTTCCAGCTTTGGCAAGGGGCGCAGGTCGCGCGACAGTTGGGTTTGCACCTGTTCGAGGTGGTTGAGGTAGATGTGGGCATCGCCGATGGAATGGATGAAATCACCGGCCTCGTAGCCGGTGACATGGGCGAGCATGACGGCAAGGAGCGCGTAGGAGGCGATGTTGAACGGCACGCCAAGGAACATGTCGGCAGAGCGCTGGTAGAGTTGCAGGTGCAGTTTGCCGCCAAGGATGCGGACCTGCCACATGGTGTGGCAGGGCGGCAGCGCCATTTGCGGCACATCGGGCGGGTTCCATGCCGAGACGATCAGGCGGCGCGAGTCGGGGCTTTTGCGGATGGTTTCAACAAGGGTGGTGATCTGGTCCACCCCGCCGAAATCGCGCCATTGCCGGCCGTAGACGGGACCGAGATCGCCGTTTTCGGCGGCCCATTCGTCCCAGATGGTCACGCCGTTGTCGTTGAGGTAGCGGATGTTGGTATCGCCGTTCAGGAACCACAAAAGCTCGTGGATGATCGAGCGCAGGTGCAGTTTCTTGGTGGTGACGAGGGGGAAGCCGTCGGCCAGCGGATAGCGGCTTTGCAGGCCGAAATGGCTGATGGTGCCGGTGCCGGTGCGGTCGGTGCTGCGCGTGCCTTGCGCCAGAACGGTGCGGAGCGCGTCATGGTATTGCTGCATCGGAACCTCTGGACGTTGACGAGTCGTTTACCACTATATCTTGCGGTTTCATCGGGGGCGACTGCATGTGTAATGTGGAGCCGGAAAACAGGAGGAATGGACCATGGGGTTGACGTATCTGCATACGATGGTGCGGGTGAAGGATCTGGAGGCGTCGCTGGCGTTTTACAAGCTGTTGGGGCTGGAAGAGACGCGGCGCTATGAAAACGAGGGCGGGCGGTTCACGCTGGTGTTCATGGCGCCCCCCGGACAGCATGAGGCACCGGTCGAGCTGACCTATAACTGGGATGGCGATGACGGCTTGCCCAGCGACAGCCGCCATTTCGGGCATCTGGCCTATGAGGTGGACGATATCCACGCCACCTGCGCCCATCTGGCGGCGCATGGCGTGGTGATCAACCGCCCCCCGCGCGACGGGCGCATGGCTTTTGTTCGCAGCCCAGACAACATCTCGGTCGAGTTGTTGCAGAAGGGTGCGGCTTTGGAGCCGGTGGAGCCGTGGAAATCGGCACCGAGCGTGGGGCATTGGTGACATCTGGCGGAGCGGGGGTTTCACACCCCCGCACCCCCGTGGGATATTTGAGCGAGCATGAAACAGAGGTCAGAAACGCCAGCGCGTGAGGGTGTCTTGCCCGTGGGTTTCCTGTGCGATCAGGGTCGGGCGCGGAGCTTCTGACAGGGTGGTGAGGCCGAGGGAGCCGAGGACGGGGGTGCCTTCGGAGCCGATCAGCGCGCCTGCGGTGAAAAGGGCGAGTTCGTCGACGAGGCCCGCGCGGATGAGGCCTGCTGCGAGGGTGCCGCCGGCCTCGATCAGGAGGCGGGTGAGGCCGAGGGCGGCGAGGCTGCGGAAGGCTTCGGTGAGGTTCAGGTGCGGGCCTGACGCGGGGGTTTCGATCAGGCGGGTGCCGGTGGCGGCCCATGCGCTGCGGGCTGCGGCGGGGGCGGCGGCGCTGTGCAAGAGCCAGACGGGGCTTTGGCTTGCCGTGCGGCCAAGGCGGCTGTCGGGGCTGTGTTTGAGGGTGGCATCGAGCAGGATGCGGAGCGGTTGGTGCCTTGCGCCGATGTCGCGGGCGGTCAGGTCGGGGTCGTCGGCAACGGCCGTGGCGCTGCTGGTCAGGACGGCGTCATGGGTCAGGCGCATGGCGTGGACGGCGCGGCGGGCATCGGGGCCGGTGATCCAGCGGCTTTCGCCCGTGGCGGTGGCGATGCGGCCATCGAGGGTGCTTGCCAGTTTGAGGGTGGTAAAGGGCAGGCCCTGGGTGACGCGTTTGAGAAAACCTGCTTGCAGGGCGCGGGCTTGGGGTTCCAGCACGCCTTGGGTGACGCTGATGCCTGCGGCGCGGAGCATGGCGTGGCCGCGGCCTGACACGCGGGGGTCGGGGTCGGTTTGGGCGGTGACGACGCGGGTGATGCCTGCGGCGATGAGCGCCTCGGCGCAGGGCGGGGTCTTGCCGTGGTGGGCGCAGGGTTCGAGCGTGACGTAAGCCGTGGCCCCATTGGCGGCGGGTCCGGCCTGGTCGAGCGCCATGCGTTCGGCGTGGGGGCGGCCGGTCGGTTGCGTCCAGCCGCGCCCGACGATGCGACCGTTGCCGACGATCACGCAGCCCACCGCCGGATTGGGCCAGGTACGCCCGAGCCCCCGCGCGGCGAGCGCGAGGGCGTGGGACATGTGCTCTTGGTCGCTCACTCGTCCGGTGTGGTGTTGGGGCGGAGTTCGCTGACGAATTTGTCGAAATCGTCGGCGGCCTGGAAGTTCTTGTAAACCGATGCGAAACGCACGTAGCCCACGGTGTCGATGCGGGCGAGGGATTCCATCACGATTTCACCGATCACTTTCGACGGGATGTCGGTTTCGCCAAGGCTTTCGAGGCGGCGGACTATCCCCGAGATCATCTGGTCGATGCGTTCGGGTTCGATGGGGCGTTTCTGCATGGCGATGCGGATCGAGCGTTCCAGCTTAGAGCGGTCGAAATCTTCGCGCTTGCCGGACGATTTGATCACCACGAGGTCGCGCAGCTGCACGCGTTCATAGGTGGTGAAGCGCCCGCCGCAAGCGGGGCAAAAGCGGCGGCGGCGGATCGAGACGTGATCCTCGGCCGGACGGGAATCTTTCACTTGGGTATCGATGTTACCGCAGAACGGGCAGCGCATATGGCCCCCTCCCCTGTTTTTGGTTGTTGCCTGCCTCGGACAGTCGGGGTTGGTCCCCGTTCTTGACGCAAACTATAGGGGCAAGGCGCAGGTTTCGGCTAGGGGGAAAGGTTGGGCGCAGGATATGGGGGGCGGCGGGTGTGGCGGGCGGGACTCACATCAGTAGTGGTAGCGGCATTGGACGATGACGAGGGTGGCTTGCTCGACGCGGTAGACGAGGCGGTGTTCGCGGTCGATGCGGCGCGACCACCAGCCAGAGTAATCGCCGCGCAGGGGTTCCGGTTTGCCCGTTCCTTCGAAGGGGTGGCGCTGGCATTCGCGGATCAGGCGGTTGATCTTGGCGATCATCGCACGGTCGCGTTCCTGCCAGTGGACATAGTGATCGAACGCGGCCGGGAGGAAGAGAACCTTCACTCTTTCTCGTACGCCTCAAGCTCTTCCATCGTTTTGATGATGCCGGGCTTCCCCGCGTTGTAATCTGCAATCGCCCTGTCGAGCGCCGCCTTGTTGGCGGGCGAGGCGGTCAGATAGGTCGTCTCGTCCATGCTGGACCAGTCTTCAAGGCTGACCATGACCACCGGCCGCCCGCCCGCGCGGGTGACGATGACGGGTTCGTGGTCATCATTCACGCGGTCCATGACGGCGGAAAGATTGGCGCGGAGTTCGGTGGAGGTGAGGGTTTTCATGGGTGGGAATGTACGTGAGGGCGTACAGAATTTCAATCCCAAATTTTAGTTCAGGCCAGCATTGCTTGCCCTGCTGGTAAACGCTCGTTAGGGTAGTGTCATACATGGTTCTGTGAGGGGTAAACTGTGCTTAAGAAAAAATTGCTCGTTTTCGTGTCAAGTACATTCAATGATCTTAAAGAAGAACGTCAAGCGGCGGTGCAAGCAATTCTTAAAGCTGGGCATATACCAGCAGGGATGGAGTTATTCACCGCTGGCGATAAATCACAACTGCAAACAATCTATAATTGGATCGATCAATGCGACGTTTATATGCTCATTTTAGGGGGACGTTACGGCTCGCTGGAACCGGAATCAAAAGTTTCATACACAGAACTCGAATATGACTATGCCCGTGAAGCGGGCAAACCATTTTTTGCTACAGTCATATCCGAACCTGCGCTTGACGAAAAATCGCGAATACTAGGACAAGCTGCCTTTGAACGCGACAATCCAACCCAACTGAAGCAGTTTCGTGAAAAGGTCCTGCAGTCCATTTCATCATTTTTTTCAGACACGAAAGATATCAAGCTCTGCGTCCACGAAAGTCTTTCGGATTTTTCTCTAGACCCATCGCTCACAGGTTGGGTATCGGGAAAGGATATACCAGACTCGTCATCAATACAAAAAGAAATCGAAGAACTTCGCATTGAGAATGACAAGCTTCGCAAAGCTCTTTCAAAAAGCACGCCGAAAGTAAACGAAGCAAGCGAAGATGAGAGATTTTCTGAACTTCGCCAAATACTGGAAAACACTGAGGTTCTTGTACCGAAATCTTTTCTTCGGACGGCAACGTCTGATGAGACGCGAAGTTTGCACCATTTGCTGGTTAGTGCCGCCGATATATTAGTGTCAGGGGTAACAAGTCAGCCTATGAATAACGAGTACAAACAGTTTATGTATAGAAGTGTTATTCCTAAGCTTCAAATTCACGGGTTGGCTGAAAATGAAAAGGTTGCTGGGGTAACGTATCGAAGAGCCGCACTCAACAAAGAAGGGCAACGATACCTGTCCTGGGTGGAGCGAACCAAAAAGAAGAAAAAAAGGGACGAAACATAAAAGGCGCCCCGCAGGGCGCCTTTCAATCACTGATCCAAGAAACTCCGCAGCTTCCGGCTCCGGCTCGGATGCTTCAGCTTCCGCAGCGCCTTGGCTTCGATCTGGCGGATGCGTTCGCGGGTGACGCTGAACTGTTGGCCCACTTCCTCGAGCGTGTGGTCGGTGTTCATGCCGATGCCGAAGCGCATGCGCAGGACGCGTTCTTCGCGGGGGGTGAGGGAGGCGAGGACGCGGGTGGTGGTTTCTTTCAGGTTTTCCTGAATGGCGCTGTCGAGCGGCAGGATCGCGTTCTTGTCTTCGATGAAGTCGCCGAGCTGGCTGTCTTCCTCGTCGCCAATCGGGGTTTCCAAGGAAATCGGTTCCTTGGCGATCTTCATCACCTTGCGGACCTTTTCGAGCGGCATTTGCAGCTTTTCGGCCAGTTCCTCGGGCGTGGGTTCGCGGCCGATTTCGTGCAGCATCTGGCGGCCGGTGCGGACGAGTTTGTTGATCGTCTCGATCATATGGACCGGAATACGGATGGTGCGGGCCTGATCGGCGATGGACCGCGTGATGGCCTGACGGATCCACCATGTCGCATAGGTCGAGAATTTATAGCCGCGGCGGTATTCGAATTTATCGACCGCCTTCATCAGGCCGATGTTGCCCTCTTGGATCAGATCGAGGAATTGCAGGCCGCGGTTGGTGTATTTCTTGGCGATCGAGATGACGAGGCGCAGGTTGGCTTCGACCATTTCCTTTTTGGCCTGCCGCGCTTCTTTCTCGCCCTTTTGGACCTGATTGACGATGCGGCGGAATTCGCCGATGTCGACGCCGATATAGGTGCCGACCGAAGCCATTTCGGAGCGCAGTTCTTCGACCTTGTCGCGGCTTTTCTCGAACAGGGTCTGCCAGCCGCGACCGCCCTTGGCGACCATGCGGTCGGCCCAGTTCGGGTCAAGCTCGTAGCCCTGATATTCGTCGATGAATTCGCGGCGGTTGATGCGGGCGGCATCGGCCAGTTTGACCATGTTCGAGTTGATCGCCATGATCTTGCGGTTGATGCCGTAAAGCTGGTCGATCAGCGCTTCGATCCGGTTGTTGTGCAAGTGAAGTTCGTTCACCAGAACCACGATTTCCGAGCGCAGCTTTTGATAGGCGGCTTCGTCCTTGGCCGAGAAGCTGCCCTTTTCGGTCAGCGCGGCCGACATGCGCAGGTCTTGCATTTCGGCCAGTGTGACGTAATCGCGGGCGATCACTTCGAGCGTTTCGAGAACCTTGGGCTTGAGCGCCGCTTCCATGGCCGCAAGCGACATGTTGGAGGCTTCGTCATCCTCGTCGTCGTCTTCGGCGCGCGACAGCGGGTTGCCATCGGCATCGAGTTCGGGTTCGTCGCTGGCGGTGCGGCGGGGGGCGGCGGGGTCGATGCCGACGCCGTCGATTTCCGGCCCGTCCATTTCATCGTCGCCATCGAGCGAGCGGCCGAAGGTGGCTTCGAGGTCGATGACATCGCGCAACAGGATGTCTTCGTTCAGAAGTTCCTCGCGCCAGATGGTGATGGCCTGAAAGGTCAGCGGGCTTTCGCAAAGCCCGAGGATCATGGTGTTGCGACCGGCCTCGATGCGCTTGGCGATGGCGATCTCGCCCTCGCGCGACAAAAGTTCGACGCTGCCCATCTCGCGCAGGTACATGCGGACGGGGTCGTCGGTGCGGTCGAGCGTTTCGGCGGTGGTGGTGACGACGGCCACATCGCGCGAGGTGGTTTCGGTGGTCACAAGCTCGCCGCCGGTTTCGCCCTCTTCGGCCTCGTCGTCCTCGATGATGTTGATGCCCATTTCGGACAGCATCGACATCACATCCTCGATCTGCTCGGACGACACCTGTTCGGGCGGCAGCACGGTGTTGAGCTGTTCGTAGGTGATGTAGCCCCGCTCGCGTGCGTCGGCGATCATCTTCTTGACGGCGGTCTGGCTCATGTCGAGCGAGACATCGGCTTCCTGCTCTTCGGGCTTCGCGTCGTCGGTTTCTTTGAGGGCCATGGATGCTCCTGAAGATGCGGGGGGCGTGGGGGCGTTTTGGCTATATGGGAGGCCCCGCGACGAATCAAAGGGCTTGTGGCGAATCAATAACGCGAATCACGCGAGGTGGAAGGGGCGGCGGGTGATTCTTTGTGGCGGGGCGGGTGGTCAGGGCCGGTTTGTGCCCTTTTCGAAGCGGATGGACCCGAAGATGCGGCGGGATTCTTCCAGCTCGTCCTTGTCGAGCGCCACGCCGTTGGGGGCGATGATGCTTTCGCCCGACTTGTCTTGCGGGCCGCGCTGCGCCTCGGCGCGCGCCTCGGTCGCCTTGCGCAAGCGCCATGTCAGGCCTTCGTCCACCACGCCTTCGATGTCGAGCGCGGCTTCCTCGATCTCGCGCAGGCGGCCGCGTTCGGTGGTGAGCAGGAACAGGTCCTGGGCCACGGAAAACTCGGCCTTGTCGAGGTCGTCGGGTGACAGGATGGCGGGGGCGTTCCTGACATGGGGGTGGGCGAAGATGGTTTCCACCGCCTCGGGGCGCTGTTCGGTCAGGATGGCGCGGGGGTTTTCGGCATCGGCGTGGATCAGCAACAGGTCGCGCAGGCGGGCGTGGCCCGGGCCGGTGAAATCGCAGCGGTCGAGGGCGGATTCGAAGCGGGCGATCAGGCGCGGATGGGTCATGAGGGTGGCAAGGATCACGGCTTCGCGCAGCGCCTCGTCATCGCCGCCGGCCCCTTGGGCGAGCAGCGAGGCGCGGGTCGAGGGCATGGGGGCAACGGGCTGGGACGGGGTGAAGCGGCCATTCGCAAAGCTGCCCTTGGGGCGCGGGGTCCATTCCTTGAAAGGCTTGGCCTCGCGCCCGAACAGCGTCAGGCGCAGGGCCTTGATATCTTCGCCGTAATGGCCGCGGATCGAGGGGTCGGCGATGCGCGACAGGGCGGCGCGCAGCTTCTTGTCGAGGGCGGCCTTGCGTTCGGGGCTGTCGAACACCTTGCCTTCGGTTTCGCGGCTCCAGAGCAGTCTGACCATCGGCTGCGCGTCGTCGAGCACCTTTTGCATCGCCGCCGCCCCTTGGGCCTTGATCAGGTCGTCGGGGTCTTGGCCCTGCGGCAGCACGGCAAAGCGCAGGGCCTTGCCCGCCTCCAGAAGCGGCAGGGCAAGGTCGATCACCCGCAGCGCGGCGCGGATGCCAGCGGCATCGCCGTCGAGCGCAATGATCGGCTCGTCGCTGATGCGCCACAAAAGGCGCAGCTGGTCGTCGGTCACGGCGGTGCCGAGGGGGGCCACGGTGGCGCGGAAACCGGCTTCGGACAGGGCGATCACGTCCATGTAGCCTTCGGCCACGATCAGGGGTGCGCCCTTGCCTGCGGCTTCGCGCGCGGGGGCTTGATTGTAGAGGTTGCGGCCCTTGTCGAAGAGTTCGGTTTCCGGACCGTTGAGGTATTTGGCCCGCGCGTTCGGGTCCATCGCCCGCCCGCCAAGGCTGATGGCGCGGCCGCGCCCGTCGCGGATGGGAAAGATGATGCGGCCGCGAAAGCGGTCGTAGGGGGCGGTGTTGTCGTCGGGCCTGGCGCAAACGCCCGAATCGACGATCAGATCGGGGGCGATGCCTTTCTGGGTCAGTGCGTGGAACAGGCCTTGGCGCTGGTCGGGGGCGTAGCCGATTTCCCAGCGGTCCTGCGCGTCAACGGTCATGCGGCGCTTTTCAAGGTAGGCGCGGGCCTCGGCGGCGGCAGAGGTTTTCAGTTGCAGGCGGAACCACTTGACCGCTTCCTCCATCACCTCGGCCAGTTGGGTGCGGCGGTCGGCTTTCTGGGCGGCCTGCGGGTCGCGGGCGGGCATCTGCATGCCTGCCTCGCGGGCCAGTGCTTCGACGGCCTCCATGAAGGACAGGTTGTCGTTGTCCTTCAGAAAGCTGACGGCATCGCCTTTGGCATGGCAGCCGAAGCAGTAGTAAAAGCCCTTGCGGTCGTCGACGTGGAAGCTGGCGGATTTTTCCTGATGGAAGGGGCACGGTGCCCACCAGTCGCCCTTGGCCATGTTGGACTTGCGCAAATCCCACGTGACCTTGCGCCCCACAACCTGCGAGAGCGTGACACGGGTGCGAAGTTCGTCGATGAAACCGGCTGGCAGGGACATGGGCCTTATATCGGCCTGTGCAGCGCTTTAGTCAAAGGGCGAAAGAAAGGGGGCTGTCCGCCCCCCTTCTTCTCGTCCCAAATATCCTCAGGGGGTGAGGCGCATCGCGCCGAGGGGGCGGAACGCCCCCTGCCTTAGGCCAGCGCGTTCAGGCGCGCGGCCTGCATTTCCAGCGCCTCGGCCAGTTCGTGCCATGCGGTGCGCGCCATCGAGCGGAACACCATGATCTCCCACGCGGCGGGGCCGCTGCGCGACAGGATGGCGGACATGTGGTTCAGGCCGCTGCGGGCGGTCTGTCCGACGGGAAAGACCGCGTCGCGCAGGTCGAGCGGGAACAGGCGGGCCAGCGTGTCGGTGGCAAGCGGGCCGGACAGGGTAAGGATGGCCCAGCCGTCGCTTTGGTCGGTGGTGGCGGCGATGCCTGTCAGGTCGGGGGCTGCGGCGCCGGTCAGGAAGGCCTGCTCGCGGCCTGTCCAGATCAGGCGGGCGGCGGGGCCGGTGCTTTGGCGGTTGGGCGCGGGAAAGCTGGTGCCCAAGGGTTTCAGCGCCGCATCCACCGCCGCCAGCGCACCCGGGAAGGGGGCGATCGACGTGATCGGGGTGGCGGGCGCTTCGGCCAGCGTGGTTTCTGCCCGTGTCAGGGCGGCGTGGCCTGCAAGGGCCGATTTGGCGATGAGTTCAGGCACGGAGCTTCACCCCTTCCTTGTCGTGGAAAACCGGATCGCAGACTTCGCACATAAGGTCGACGTTGCGCAGATGGTCGACAAGGCGCACCCGTTCCCCGATCCGCGCCCGCCCGTTCTTGAGGAACGCAAGGCCCAGCGATGCGCCCAGCGTGGGCGAATAACCGACGGATGTGACATAGCCCTGATCCGTCTCGCGCTTCACCGCATCGCCAGAGGTGAAGAGATGCGCGCCTGCGGTCAGGGCGGCGTCGGTCAGGGATTTCAGGCCGACGAGTTGTTCGCGGTCAGGGCCTGTCATGCCGGGGCGGGAGGCTGCGGCCTTGCCGATGCAATCCTTTTTCGGGCTGACCATCTTTTCCAGCCCGATGTCGAAGGCCGTGGTGCGGCCGTGGATTTCGGCATGGGTGATGAAGCCCTTTTCGATGCGCAGGACGTTCAGCGCCTCCATCCCGTAGGGACCGCCGCCCATGGTTTCGGCGCGGGCCACAAGGTCGCGGAACAGCGCCTCGCCGTAGCGGGTGGGAACGGCGAGTTCGTAGCCTTGCTCGCCCGAGAACGAGATGCGGAACAGGCGGGCGGTGATGCCGCCAAGGTTGACGGGGGCCGTGCCCATGAACGGCAGGTCGGGGGCGGCGTCGATCAGGCTATCCAACAGGGCGCGGGCTTTCGGGCCGGCGATGGCGAATTGCGCCCATGTCTCGGTCACGCTGATGAAGCGCACGTCCCAACCCGCGCAAAAGGCCTGATGCACGAAATCGAGGTGGCGCATCACAAGGCCTGCCGCGGCGGTGGTGGTGGTCATCAGGTAGTGCTGCTCGCCCAGCCGCGCGGTGGTGCCATCGTCGAGCACATGGCCATCCTCGCGCAGCATCAACCCGTAGCGGACGCGGCCAACGGGCAGGGTGGAAAAGGTATTGGTATAGACCAGATCGAGGAAGCGGGCGGCGTCACGCCCTTGGATGTCGATCTTGCCCAGCGTCGAGACATCGGCCACGCCGACCGATGCGCGGACCATGTTCACCTCGCGGTCGCAAGCCTCGCGCCATGTGGTTTCCCCCGGTTTGGGGAAGTAGCTGGGGCGATACCAGAGACCTGCCTCGATCATCGGGGCGCCACGGTCGCGGCTGGCTTGGTCACTTGTCATGAAGCGTTGCGGGGCAAAGCCTGCGCCGCGCCCCCCTGCGCCCATCGCGGCGATGGAGACGGGGGTATAGGGCGGGCGGTAGGTGGTGGTGCCGGTCTGCGGGATGCCGCGCCCCGTGGCATCGGCCAGAATGGCCAAGGCCCCCACGTTCGAGTTCTTGCCCTGATCGGGGGCCATGCCTTGGGTCGTGTAGCGCTTCATATGTTCGACCGAGGCAAAGTTTTCCTGCGCGGAAAGGCGCACGTCCTTGATCGTCACGTCATTGGCGAAATCGAGCCATTGGCGGCCCTTGGCCCCTTCGGTTTCCCAGAAGGGGGTGATGGCATAGGGCGTGTCATCGGCTTGCGGCAGGTCGGTATCGGGCGCGGTTTTGCCCAAGGCGGCAAGCGCCGCAAGGGCTGCGGCGTGGCCTTGCGACAGGCAGGCGGCGGTGGTGAAGGCACCGTTGCAGGCCCCTGCCGGTGTCAGGCGGGGAACGGCATTCGGGGCGGGGACGAAGGCTGCGATATCGTCGCGCCAGACGGGGCGGCCGTTCATGTGGCAGGTCAGGTGCACGGTCGGGTTCCAGCCGCCCGACATGGCCAGACAATCGGTCTCGATCTGGGCTGTGCCTGCGGCGTGGCTGACGTGGATGGATGTCAGGCCATGGCGGCCGGTGGTGCCGGTGATGGTGGCGTTCAGGTAGACGGGGCAATCTTCGACCGCACTCGCCGCCTCGCGCGTGTCCAGTATCGCGGCGACCTTGACGCCTGCGGCCATCAGGTCGCGGGCGGTGGCGCGGGCGGCATCGTTGTTGGCGATCAGGGTGACGCGCTGGCCGGTGGCAACGCCGTAGCGGTGCAGATAGGCGCGCACGGCGCCCGCCATCATGATGCCGGGGCGGTCATTGTCGGGAAAGGCGATGGGGCGTTCGAGTGCGCCTGCGGCGAGCACGGTCTGCGCGGCCACGATGCGCCAGAAACATTCGCGCGGCAGGTGCGGGGCGGGGGTGCGGTGCAACGACACGCGCTCGAGCGCGCCGAAGGTGCCGTCATCATAAGCGCCGGTGACGGTGGTGCGGGTCATCAGCCGCACGTTGGGCAGGGCGGCAAGCTCGGCCAGCGCCGCATCGGCCCAGTCGAGGCCGGGTTGGCCGTCGATGCGGGTATTGTCGGCCAGAAGGCGGCCGCCCATACGGGCATCTTCATCGGCCACGATCACATCTGCCCCTGCGCGCGCGGCGGTCAGTGCGGCCATCAGGCCGGTGGGGCCTGCGCCGATCACCAGAACGTCGCAGAAGGCCCAGGCCTTTTCATAGGTGTCGTCGTCATGCTTGCCCGACAGCGACCCGAGGCCCGCGGCGCGGCGGATGACGGGTTCGTAAAGCTTTTCCCAAAACGCCCGCGGCCACATGAAGGTCTTGTAATAGAACCCCGCCGAAAGGAAGGGCGAGACCATGTCGTTCACGCTCATCACGTCGAAGCGCAGCGAGGGGAAGCGGTTCTGGCTGCGGGCTTTGAGCCCGTCATAGAGTTCCTGCACCGTGGCGCGGGTGTTGGGGGTCTGCTGGTGGTTACCTTGCAGGATTTCCACCATCGCGTTCGGTTCTTCCGACCCTGCGGTCAATATCCCGCGCGGGCGGTGGTATTTGAAGCTGCGGCCAACGAGTTTCACGCCATTGGCCAGCAGCGCCGAGGCCAGCGTGTCGCCCTTGAAACCCGTGTATTCGGTGCCGTCGAACGAGAAGCGGACGGGTTTGCTGCGGTCGATCTGTCCTTTGCCTGCAAGCCTCATTTTGCGGCTCCTTTCGGCAAGGACGTGTCGGGGGCGGCGACGGCCTGCACGTCATGGATTTCATGGGTCACCGTGTTGCGGGTGACGGAAAGCCAGCTTGAACAGCCCATGTCGTGATACCAAAGGTCCTTGGTGATGCCTGCGGGGTTGTCGCGCAGGTGCAGGTAATCGTTCCACGCCTGCGGCGCGGCATCGGGCGCGGGGCGGTTCAGGTAATCATCCGAACCGTAATAGTAGAATTCGCGCCGGTCGCGCGGGCCGCAGAGTGGGCAGGTCAGGCGCATGGCTTTGCCTTGTGGGTCTGGAGTTGCGTCGAAGAGAGGGGCGCTGCCCCTCGCCCGCAGGCGGGCTCACCCCGGAGTATTTGGGCAAAGGTGAAGCGATGCGGCTTCATCCTTGCGAATATACTCGCGCCGCAGGCATCCGACGGGAAGGCTGGGTGGGGACGGGTCATGGTCAATGCAGGTTGTGCTGGCTGCCGGTGCCTTCTTCGTCGAGAAGGTGGCCGGTCTCGAAGCGGTTGAGTTTGAAGCGGGCGGCGACGGGGTGGGATTGTCCGGTGGCCATCAGATGGGCCATGCACCAACCGCTGGCGGGCACGGCCTTGAAGCCGCCGTAGTTCCAGCCGCAATCGACGAAAAGCCCGTCGATATGGGTCTTGTCGATGATGGGCGAGCCGTCGGGCGACATGTCCATGATGCCGCCCCACGAGCGCAGCACTTTCGCCCGCCCGATCATCGGCATCAGGGTCATGCCCGCCTCCATCACGTGTTCGACCATCGGCAGGTTGCCGCGCGAGGCGTAGCTTGCGTAGAAGTCGAGGTCGCCGCCGAACACGAGGCCGCCCTTGTCGGACTGGCTGATGTAGAAGTGGCCCATGCCGAAGCTGATGACGTGGTCGATCACGGGTTTCAGCCCCTCGGTCACGAAGGCTTGCAGGATGTGGCTCTCGATGGGCAGGCGCATTCCGGCCATGGCGGCGACCTGGGACGAGCGGCCTGCCACGACCATGCCGACCTTTTTGGCCTTGATCGCGCCGCGGGTGGTTTGCACGCCCACCACGCGGCCGTTTTCGATGTCGATGCCGGTGACTTCGCAGTTCTGGATCAGGTCGACGCCGCGCTGGTCGGCGCCGCGCGCGTAGCCCCAGGCCACGGCGTCATGCCGTGCCGTGCCGCCGCGCGGGTGCAGAAGACCGCCGTAGATGGGAAAGCGGGTCTGGTCGAAGTCGAGGTAGGGCAGATGTTCGCGCACGCCGTCGCGGTCCAGCAGGATCGCGTCGTCGCCCTGGTTGATCATCATGTTGCCGCGGCGCACGAAGGCGTCGCGCTGGCCGTCGGAATGGAACAGGTTGATCAGCCCGCGCTGCGAATGCATCACGTTGTAGTTCAGTTCGGATTCCAGCCCTTCCCACAGTTTCATCGAATGGCTGTAGAATTCGGAATTGCCCTGAAGGAAGTAGTTGGCGCGCACGATGGTGGTGTTGCGGCCGATGTTGCCGGACCCGAGATAGCCTTTTTCCAGCACGGCGATGTTGGTCATGCCGTGGTTCTTGGCCAGATAGAAGGCGGTCGAAAGCCCGTGGCCGCCGCCGCCGATGATGATGGCATCGTATTCGGCTTTCGGCGCGGGATCGCGCCACGCGGGTTTCCAGCCCTTGTTGCCAAAGAGCCCCTCTTTGATGACTTGCAAGCCTGAATAGCGCATCGCGTCCCGTCCCCGTCCGTGCCACGCCAGTCAAAGCGCGTCGGGGCGGAGGATGCAACCCCCGCCCCGCAAAGCCATTGCCGGATGCGACAGGTTCGTGTCGCTTTAGGCGGGTGCAGCGCTTGGTCGCATCACATCACGAGGCGGGCGTAGATCATGCGGAAGTTTTGCTCCATCCCTGCCCCGCTGCAATAGGACATGGTGACGCCCGAGGTGGCGGAAATGGTGCCGCCCGCGACGAAGGCCGCACCCCTGACGCCCAGCGCCGAGGCGGAAAAGCTGATGTTGCCGGCGGCCAGCAGTTGCGCGCCATAGACTTCCAGCCCCGAGGCAAAGCTCATGCCGCCAAGCGTCATGAGCTGCGCGCCGCCGCCTGCGGTGCAGTTGTCGTTCTTGCCCAGCACGATGCCGTTCGGCCCGTCGATGGATTTCACATCGGTATTGGTGGTGGCGATCACCGCATCCTCGATCTTGGCACCGTTGGAGAAGGTGATCGGGCAATTGGTCAGCACCACCGTCTTGGTCAGGGTGTAGTCGGACCCGATGGTCATTTTCTGGTTGCCCGAACAGGTGACGGAATACATGCGCCCCTGCTGGAACGAGTTTTTCTTGACCGATGCGGGCGAGACGGTGATGGGCGTGGTGTTGGTGATGTAGGACGGCACGAACAGCGCGTTGCCGGTTTGCAAGCCGGTGATGATGGTCTGGATGCGGCCAAGGATGCGGATGTCGTAGCGGTTGGACGACAGCGCCGCTTGCAGGCCCGGGCTGGAGGCGAAGCCCGAGTTGGGCATCTGCACCTGCGCGGCATCGGGCATCGACACCTTGACGCCGGGTTCGAAGACGTTGCCGGAGCTGACTTTGACCACGGTGTTGGAGTGGATGCAAAAGCCGTTCTTGAAGGTGTTGTTGGACTGGATGTCGACCATCCCCTGCGCCACGAAACCTTCGCGCAGGCAATCGGGATCGTAGCCCAGCATGACGGCGCGGCGTGTCATGCTCATGGTGCGGATGCCTGCGATCTGGAGCAGGAACATCTGGATCGGGTTGCCGTTGGCCGTGGTGCGCTGCAGCGTGACGCGCACCGCCTGGGTCGAGCCGGCAGAGGGGGTGAAGGTGCGCGAGACCGCGTTCCATGTGCCGAATTCGATGCCGCTGGTCTGGGCCACGTTGCCTGCGTTGGCAACAGAGAGGTTGGCCCGCGCGATGCCGATGGCGGTGGCCTTGGCCTGCGCCTCGGTCTGGGTGGAGCGGGCGATCATCGCCGCATGGGCGGTGGTGTCGGCCACGTTCTGCAACTGGATGTCGAGCGAATTGACGCGTTGCAGGTCGATGGCAAAGGCCCCGAGCGCGAGGCAGGCGACGAGGAAGAACAGCGAGAGCGCGGTGGCGCTGCCGTCTTCGGCGCGGCGGAACGGGCGGAACGGATGCGGGGCGGGCATGGTCACACCTCTTTCATCTGTTGCAGCACCACGCGGACGGTCACGCTGCGCAAGACCGGCAGGACGCCCGTGGCGATCAGGTCGCGGGCGGGCATGGTGACGGTGGTGGTGATGATGCCGTTCGTCAGGGTCGAGACGGCGGTGACGTTCGGACTGACGGGGCGGACGAGGCCGAGGATGTAGTTCTGCGTGGCGGTGTTGTCGGCGAATTTGCCCACCGCGTAGAAGCGGTTGGCATCCTGCACCACGCGCATGACGCGCGATTGCTTGGCAAAGATCAGCGAGGTGTCGGCGATCATGCACAGGACAAGGATGAAGACGGGAAGCCAGATGACGGCTTCGACCGTGAAGCTGCCCTTGTCATCGCGCAGGAAGCGGCCCCAGCCGGACCGTCTGGCCGATGCGGGATGCGTCATGGCGGGCTCCGTCGTTAATCATTGTTTACAGCGCCGTTCCTGCCAGCGGAATCGGGCGAAACTCGGACAGGCGAAGGTCTGGAATGTGACAGACGAAAGAATAGTTAACGACGCGGATGCCGACACCCGCGCCGCGCCGCGGGGTTACAGGCCCTTGGACTGATAGGTGGCGGCGACGCGGCCGATGGAGACGAGGTAGGCCGCGACGCGCAGGTCTTCGACATCGGCGCGCCCGTGCCAGACCGCGCGCATCGCCTGATAGGCGGTGCGCATGGTGTCATCGAGACCCGAGCGGACGAGGGCGAGTTCGTCGGAACCAGTCAGGAATTTTTCCTTGAAATCGGGCGACAGGGTCCAGCCGAGGTGCTGGTCGGCGGACAGGCGTTCGAGTTCTTCGACGATCAGGCGCGAGCGGCTTTCCTCGGCGCGGCGCTGCATGCGGCCAAAGCGGATGTGCGACAGGTTCTTGACCCATTCGAAATAGGACACCGTCACGCCGCCCGCGTTGGCATACATGTCGGGGATGATGACGACGCCCTTTTTGCGCAGGATTTCGTCGGCGCCAAAGGTGGTGGGGCCATTGGCGGCTTCGATGATGAGGGGGGCCTTGATGCGGTCGGCGTTGGACAGGTTGATGGTGCCTTCCATCGCGGCGGGGATCAGGATGTCGCAGGGGCGTTCCAGCACGGACGCGCCGTCTTGGGTGAAGGTGGCCCCCGCGTAACCGCCAAGCAGGCCGCCATTGGCGTTCATGTGTTGGCGGACGGCTTCGACGTTCAGCCCCGCCTCGTCGATCAGGGCGCCGTCGCGTTCGATGATGGCGGTGATCTTTACCCCGTCTTCTTCGGACAGGAATTTCGCGGCGTGGTAGCCCACGTTGCCCAAGCCCTGCACGATGGCGCGTTTGCCCGAGAGCGTGCCCGAAAGGTTGGCTTTTGCCACATCTTCAAGGTGGCGGAAGAATTCGCGCAAGGCGAATTGCACGCCGCGACCGGTGGCTTCCACCCTGCCCTGAATGCCGCCCGCGTGGGGCGGTTTGCCGGTGACGCAGGCCTTGGCGTTGATGTCTGTGGTGTTCATACGGGCATACTGGTCGGCGATCCACGCCATTTCCCGTTCGCCCGTGCCCATGTCGGGGGCGGGCACGTTTTGCGCGGGGTGGATCAGGTCGCGCTTGATGAGTTCATAGGCGAAGCGGCGGGTGATCTGTTCCAGCTCGTGTTCGTCCCATGCGCGGGGGTCGATGCAGAGGCCGCCTTTCGACCCGCCGAAGGGGGTTTCGACGAGGGCGCATTTATAGGTCATCAGGGCCGCCAGCGCCTCGACCTCGTCCTGATGCACGGAAAGGGCGTAGCGGATGCCGCCCTTGACCGGCTCCATATGTTCGGAATGGACCGAGCGGTAGCCGGTGAAGGTTTCGATCTTGCCGCGCAGGCGCACGCCGAAACGGACGGTATAGGTGGAATTGCAGACGCGGATCTTTTGTTCCAGCCCTGCGGGCAGGTCCATCAGCGCCACGGCGCGGTTGAACATCAGATCGACGGATTCACGAAAGCTCGGTTCCTTGGCGGTCATCACTTCGTTCCTTTGCAAGCGGCCCTGTCGCGGTGCCATCCTAGCAGCAATCGGGGCGCGGCCGTCGTGACGATGCCGCGACCGCGCCGGTGCAACCACCCTAGGCTGCGAATCGTTGCGGTTCAAAGACGCGATGCATGCGTTAACCTTTCGGCCGGAAATCGGGCGCGGGCGTGGGCCGGTTGCGGCAGGGCTGCAGAGCGGGCCGCAATGCCGCGCCGGAGACGCCCTAAAGTCTGCACAATCTGCAGCTAATAGTCTGGCTTGACGGCATGTGTCCGCCTGTTGCGGCCAAGACGCCGCGCTGTGAAGTGCGAGTGATGACAAGATGCGAGTGACCGATTTTCTGCGCGATATGCGCGGGTCGATGACCTATACGGGGCTGGGTTTCCTGTTCGTGACCATCGCCGTCGGCGGCATGTCCGTCGACGTGATGCGGCACGAGGCGACGCGGGCCAAGGTGCAGCAATCGCTGGATGCCTGCACGTCGAACGTGGGGGCGATGAAGAAGGTCAATGCGACGGATGCGGCGCTGACCACCGCCGTTGCCGATTGCATGGTGCGGGCGGGCGTCACCGCGACCATGGCGACGGTGAATGCGACCAATGTGAACGGGCTGTTACAGACCACCGCAAGCGGCACGCAGCAAAACAAGTTCATGCAGATGGCGGGCAAGACAACGACCAATTACAGCGGCAATGCCGCGGGCGCGTTGAACCCGCTGGTCGCCGGTTCGGCCGAGGTGGTGCTGGCCTACGAGGCGTCGAACGCGATGACGGCGGCGGGCCTGACCACCGTGCTGAAGACGGCGATGGGCAGTTTCGTCGATACGGTGAACGAGGTCGATGCCAGCAATCCCAACGGCTTGCGGCCCAAAACCTCGGTCGCGCTGGTGCCCTATACCGACGGGGTGAACCTGCCTGCGGCGCTGCTGGCAAGGTACAATGTCACCAACGTGTCGAACGTGACCAACTCGAATTGTATCGACGTGCCGACCGCCGATTTCAGCACGATGCCGATTTCCACCTCGACCTCTTACAGGACTATGGGGATGGTCGATCTGGCGAGTTCGACATTGCTTCAGTTGGCCTATCAGCCCTCGAACGGCACGAACGCGACGGTGGGCACCACAAGCGTGCCTTGCCCGCCCTATGTGAACAACGTGCTGCGCACGCCCACGAACCTTGCCGCGACGGTCAAGACCAACATCACCAACGCGCAGTTCTTTGGCGGTTTGCGCTGGGATCACGGGATGCATTGGGCCACCGCCCTGCTGGAGCCTTCGACGAATGCGGCGATTGCAGGCTTTCTGCCCGCCAACATGAACACGCGGCCCTTGGCCTATAACACCGACGATTTGCAAAAGGTGATCGTCTTCATCAACCGCAGCGGCACCGGATCGAACCCGACGGATGGCACGCATGTGGTGCTGGCCCCCGCCTTTGCCACGGGGCTGTCACCGATCTATCGCAAGGCGACGGTCACGCCGAACCTGTATTGCATCAGCCTGCCCGCCCGCACCGTCACGCCGAAATTCTATCGCCCCGATGTGAACCAGTGGGTCAGTTCCTGCCCAAGCGACTACACGCAACTGACGTGGCCGCAGGTGTGGAGTTCGGTGCGTGCGACATGGGTGGCTTGGCAGCTTTATGCGCGGGGGATGGCGACGACGCAGACGCCGACGCTGGCATCGGTTTCGGCGACCTATACGACGACGCTTGCCAGTTTCCAGCAGATCATCAGCTTTGACACGCAGAAGACGCAGTTCGAGGCGGAATGTGCGGCGGCCAAGGCGAACGGGGTGGTGATTTATACCGTCGCGCTGGATGCCGTGGCCCGCGCCAAGGGGCCGTTGCAGACCTGTGCCACGTCGGCGGCGCATTACTTCGACGCCACGAGTGCCACTTTCCCCACCGTGATGGCGACCATCGCCACCACGATCAAGCAACAGGCGAACCCGAAATGAGCGTGTTCAAGCTGGGCCGTCGCAGGGCAAGGGCGTCGATCGCCCGTTTCGGCTGCGACGAGGCGGGGTCGGCGGTGCTGACCTATGTGACGATGCTTCCCTTCGTCTTCGGCGTGTTCCTGATGACGCTCGATTCGGGGTTCACCACCATGCGCGCGTCGCTGGTGGAGCGGGCGGTGGACATGACCGCGCGGTCCATCCGCAACGGCGCGCTTGCCTCGCCGACGCTGTCCAACATCCGCACCGATCTGTGCAGCCGCTTGACGGTGTTTCCCAACTGCGCGACGCAGTTGAAAGTGCAGATCATCGCGGTGCCGCGCGCCAGTTTCGCCATGCCCGCGCGGAACCTGACCTGCGCCGATCAGGGGGCGTCGATCACGCCGGTGACGGGGTTTGTGGCGGGGCAGGAAAACCCGGTCGCGGTGCTGCGCGCCTGTCTGGACGTAACGTCCTTCACGCCGCTCGCTTTGATGCCGAACCGGCCCGGAACCTATAGCGTCCACGCCGAAACCGTGATCGCGGGGAGTGCGACATGATGCGCGGCATTCGGGGTGTATTGCGCCGCTACCTGCGCGACGAGGCGGGCAATGGCGTGATCGAAGGGGTGGTGCTGCTGCCGGTGCTGCTGATGGCGTGGCTGGGGGTCTATGCCTTTTGGGAGGCGTTCAACGCGCGCAGTGCGGTGCAGAAGGCGGCCTTTGTCAGCGCCGATCTGCTGTCGCGCGAGATGGTTCCGGTGAGCAACGGCTATCTCGACGGGCTGGATGCGGCGGTCGAATATCTGGTGGACAGCCGCTTTGACGTGACGACGCGCTTTACCAGCTATACGCGGACCGGACCGCTTGACACCGATGTGCAGGTGCTGTGGTCCTATTCGCCGTCGATGCTGATGCAGCCCATGGTGAACGCCGATCTTGTGGCGCTTGCGGCGCGGTTGCCGGTGATGACCACCGGTTCGACGGCGGTGATCGTGCAGACGCAGATGGCCTATTCGGTGCCCTTCCGCGTGCCGATCGCCAATTACGTGGTGCCCGCGTCGTTTTCCGACATGGTTGTGCTGCGGCCGCGCTATGTGACCAAGATCTGCCGCGCGAACATCGCCTGCTAGGGGCGTTGTGCGGCGGCGCACAGCGGGCTTGCTGTGGCGGGGCGTTGCCTTGGCGCGGCGGCGGGCCTAGCTAGGGCGGGCAAGCACAGCCAGAGGAATGCCATGTCGATCCGCCCCGTCGCCCATGAAGCCCGCGCCGTTCCGACGATGGAGGGGGCAGGCGTGCACCTGCACCGCGCCTTTGGCTTTCAGGACCCCGAACGGATGGACCCGTTCCTGCTGTTCGACGATTTCAGGAATGAAAATCCGCGCGATTATCTGAAGGGCTTTCCGTGGCATCCGCACCGCGGGATCGAGACGATCACCTATGTGCTGGCGGGGGCGGTCGAACATGGCGACAGCCTTGGCAACCGTGGCACGCTGAAGGGTGGCGACGTGCAATGGATGACCGCGGGGTCGGGCATCCTGCATCAGGAGATGCCACTGGGCAACGCCAAGGGCCAGATGCACGGCTTCCAGCTTTGGGCCAACCTGCCCGGGGCGTTGAAGATGACCGCGCCGCGCTATCAGGACGTGAAGTCGCGGGATATTCCCGAGATCATGGACGATGACGGCACGGTGGTGAAGGTGATCGTGGGGTCGTTCTGGGGTAAGACCGGCCCTGTGGACGGGATCGCTGCCGATCCGCAATACCTTGATATCTATGTGCCGCCGGGGCGGAAAAAGTCGTTCAAGGTCGACACCTATCGTCGGGCGTTTGCCTATATCTTCGACGGCAAGGCAAGTTTCCGCGATGCCAGCCGCCCCAAGGGGGTGCTTCTGGAAAAGGAAGTGAGGGGCGAGGAAGTGAACATTCGCGACCTGTCGGGCGACCGCACGCTGGTACAGTTCGGCACCGGCGACGAGGTGACGGTGCAGGCAGGGCCGGACGGGGTGCGGTTCTTGCTGATTTCCGGCGCGCCGATACAAGAGCCTGTCGCGTGGCACGGGCCGATCGTGATGAACACGCAGGCCGAATTGCGCCAAGCGATGGCCGATCTGAAGAACGGGACCTTCATCAAGCCCGCGCATTAGCGGCCAAACGGAATTTGACGCAAATTCCGCGCCGGAAAATGACGCATTTTCCGCAGGACCGATCCTGACCCGTGGCGAAGGGTGCGGGCGGAGTTTGCGTCAAACTCCGTCGCGGAATTTGCGTCAAATTCCGTTTGGCGCGCGGGCGGGGCGCATTGGGCAAGACAGTCGCCGCAAGCCGCGCTAGGGTGGCGCAACCCTGCCTTGCGAGCCATTCATGCGCCCTGCCCTTTTGTTGATCCTGTCCCTTGGCTTTGTGTGGGCCTGTTCCATGCCCGGGCCTGCGCGGCCGCTGTCGCCTGCGGCACCGCCAAAGCTTGTGCCGCTGGATCAGGTGATCGCCGCCCCCGCCCCCGTGGCGACCGACGAGATGGGCGAGGCGCTGGACGCGCGGGCCAAGGCATTGCGGGCACAGGCAAGCCAACCCTGAGGGTTTGACGACGCTCCGCCGCGTTGCATGGCGGGGCGCAACAGGCTAACACGGCGGCGTCACGCCCTGCCGATGGAGCCTTTGCATGTCCACCCCCCTCCGCCTTGGTCTTGCCGGTCTGGGAACCGTGGGCATCGGAGTCGTCAAGATCGTCGAGCGCCATGCCGAGCTGATTGCCGCGCGCGCGGGACGCCCCGTCGTCATCACCGCCGTATCGGCGCGGGATCGCACCAAGACGCGCGACGCCGATCTGTCGGGCTATGCGTGGGAGACCGATCCGGTGGCGCTGGCCATGCGTGACGATGTGGATGTGTTCGTCGAAGTGATGGGCGGGGCGGAAGGTCCGGCGAAGCTGGCGACCGAGGCCGCGATTGCCGCAGGCAAGGATGTGGTCACCGCCAACAAGGCGCTTTTGGCCCATCACGGGCAGGCCTTGGCCGAGGCGGCGGAAGCGGCTGGCCGCGTGATCCGCTTCGAGGCGGCGGTGGCGGGGGGAATTCCGGTCATCAAGGCGCTGACCGAGGGGCTGGCCGCCAACAAGATGCGCCGCGTGATGGGCGTGATGAACGGCACCTGCAACTATATCCTGACGCGGATGCAGAACGCGGGCCTGCCCTACGAGACGGTGTTCGAGGAGGCGCGGGCGCTGGGCTATCTGGAGGCCGATCCGAACCTTGACGTGGGGGGCATCGACGCGGGGCACAAGCTGTCGCTGCTGGCCGCCATCGCCTTTGGCACGCGGGTGAGTTTCGACGCGGTGGAGCTGGAGGGGATCGGCAACGTGTCGATCGACGATATCCGCATGGCCGACGACATGGGTTATCACATCAAGCTGCTGGGTGTGGCGCAGATGACGGGGCGCGGGCTGGAACAGCGCATGACGCCTTGCCTCGTGCCGGCCGACAGCCCGCTGGGGCAGTTGCAGGGCGGCACCAACATGGTGGTGCTTGAGGGCGACGCGGTGGGACAGATCGTGCTGCGCGGGCCGGGGGCTGGCGAGGGGCCGACGGCAAGCGCTGTGATGGGCGACGTGATGGACATCGCACGCGGGGTGCGGATGCCGACGTTCGGGCGGCCTGCGGCGAGCCTGACGGCGGCGGTTCCGGCCAAATCGGCCACGCCCGCGCCCTATTACCTGCGGATGACGCTTCTGGACAAACCCGGCGCGCTTGCCAAGGTGGCCACCTGTCTGGGCGAGGCGGGGATTTCCATCGACCAGATGCGCCAGATCAACCAGCCCGGCGAGGACGACAATGCCATCGTGCTGATCGTCACGCACAAGGCGGCGCCTGCCGATATCGCGCATGCTTTGGCGGCCTTTCCGGCGACGGGCGTGGTGCAGGGTCCGGCGGTGGCGATCCGCATCGAAGAGGTGTGATGTTCAGCCACGCCACGCTTGGCACGGGCGACTTTGCGCGGGGCTTTCGCTTCTGGTCGGCGGTGATGGCGGCGCTGGGGCACCGCTTGCGTTTCGTCGACGACAGCCGCCCCTGGGCGGGGTGGGAGACGGCGGCGGGCGGCCGTTGTTCGTGCTGACCGCGCCGTATGACGGGCAGGCGGCCACGGCGGGAAATGGCGCGATGCTGGCCTTTGACTGCGCGACCCGCGCCATGGTGCGGGCGGCTTATGCGGCGGGGCTGGATCATAGCGGCTTTGACGAGGGCGCGGCGGGGCTGCGGCCCGCCTATCACGCGCATTACTACGGCGCTTACCTGCGCGATCCCGATGGCAACAAGATCGGGCTGGTCTGCCACCATCCCGAATCGGGAACAACGCGGGCCCGAATAGGGAACAGCGCGGGTGCAGCGGGGTTTGGCTTGGCTGAAGAAGGGGCGAGCCATGACCAACAAAGACAATCCCAACAAATCGCGGCAGAGCGGCAATACCACGCCGGGCCAGACCTATCAGGGCGGCGGCGGGCAGTTGCGCGAGGGGGAAAGCCTGACAGGCGGCGATCCGCATTTCGAGGACCGCACCAAGAAGGGCAGCGCGACCAAGCACGGCGACACACCGCCGAAAACGCCGGACGGGGCTGAGTGAGGCGCAAAGGACGCGACGCGGTTGCACCAAGGCGCGGTTCGTGCTGATCTTTGGCCATGCAGCGCAACCGGACCTATTCCAACGCCGCCTGGCTATTGATGCTGCCCGCGGCGGTGTTGATGGCCATGGTGGGGGTGCTGCCGCTGATCGCGGTGTTCAACTATGCGCTGCACGACATCTTTTCCCTGCAGGATATCAGTTGGGTCGGGGCCGAGTGGTATGGCCAGATCGTCACCGATCCGCGCTTTCATGCGAGCCTTGCGCGCAGCCTGATGTTTTCCGCCGTGGTGCTGGCGGTGCAGGTGCCGCTGGGGGTGGCGGTGGCGCTGGGCCTGCGGCGGGCGGGGCGGGCGGCGGTGCTGGGCCTGATGCTGGTGGCGCTGCCCCTGGTGGTGCCGTGGAACCTGATCGCGCCGATGTGGCTGGGGCTGGTCAACCCCGAGACTGGGTTGGTCGGGCAGGCGCTGGCGGCGGCGGGGATCGGGTTCGACTGGAAGTTCGACCCGTGGCACACGTGGCTTTTGCTGGTGACGATGGACACGTGGCACTGGCTGGGGCTAGTGGTGATCTTGTCCTATGCGGGGCTGTCGTCGATTCCGCCCGAGGAGTACCGCGCTGCGGCAATCGACGGCGCGTCGCGCCTGTCGGTCTTGCGCTATATCGAGGTGCCGCGCCTTGCGCCCGCGCTGGGGGTGATCTTGCTGCTGCGGTTTGTCGATAGCTTCATGATCTATACCGAGGCTTTCGCGGTCAATGCGGGCGGGCCGGATATGGCGACGCATTTTCTGGCCATCGATCTGGGCGAAGAGATCAAGGCGTTCAACTACGGGTCGGCGGCGGCGCGGTCGATGGTGTATTTTCTGATCGTGCTGACGGTGATCTGGGCCTTTGTGCGCATCAACGCCGCCCGCGAGGCGCGGGGAACATGAAGGTGCGGGCGGGAACGGGGCTGTTGCTGGCGGGGCTGGCGGTGTTTGTGCTGCTGCCCTTGGCGCAGACCTTTTTGCTCAGCTTCACCTCGACCCTGCCGCGCGAGGGGGTAGAGGTGGGGGAATTCACCCTGCTCAATTACCGGACCATTCTGGAGCGGCCGGACCTGACCGCGTCGATCGGCAATTCGGTGCTTTACGTGCTGTTGAACGTGGCGCTGTGCATCGGGGCGGCGCTGCCTGCGGCCTATGCGCTGGCGCGGCACGAATTCGCGGGGGACCGGCATTTCCTGTTCCTGCTGCTGGCGTTTCGCGCCACGCCGCCGGTGGTGCTTTCCTTGCCGATCTTTATCCTGTTCGCGCGTTTCGGGCTGGTGAACAGCCCCGTGGGCATTGCGCTGGTGCATTGCCTGTTCAACCTGCCCATCGCGATCTGGATTTTGGAGACGTTCATCGCCGCCGTCCCGCGCGAGCTGGACGAGACGGCGTTCATCGACGGGCACAGCCTGCCCGCGTTCTTTGTGCGCCATCTGATCCCTGCCATTGCGCCCGGAATCGGGGTGGCGGCGTTCTTTTGCTTTTTGTTTTCATGGGTCGAGGTGGTCTTTGCCCGTATCCTGACGGTGACGGGTGGCAAGCCGATCACCATGGCGATCAACGCGCTGTTCACATTCCAGACCGATGTGGGGCTGGTCATGGCGATGACGGTGGTGTCGCTGCTGCCGGGGCTGGCGATGATATGGTTCGTGCGCACCCATATCGCGCGGGGCTTTGCGCTGCGGGCCTGAGTTATTCGGCGGCTGCCTGCGTGACGGGGGGCGTGCGCTCGTCCAGCGCCATCATGCCGTGCCGGACATAGCGGTTGTCGCCGCGCGTCAGCACCCAGCGGCCAACCTTGCGGGCAAGGGCGGGGCGGCCCATGTCGAGGGCGCGTTTGAACAGCTCTTTCTGGTAGCGGGCAAAGGTTTTGCGCTGGCGCAGCAGGCGGTAGAAGTCGCCTTCGGTCAGGGTGCCGTTCAGCGCGCCGATGGTGACGGGCGACAGGATGCCCATCTGTTGCAGGCTTGACCCCAAGCGGTGGCCGAACAGCGGCGTTCGCAGTTTCAGGACATTTTCGCCGGTGAAGCGGGCGGCGTGGCCCGCGTCGAGCGGCTCGTAGGGGTCAAACAGCAGGGTGACGCGGCCTGCGGCGTGGCTGGCGGTCGCGGCATCGCCGTAGGGGCCGGAAAAATCGCGGTCCCATGCGGTCTTGTAGCGGGTTTCCCACGGCACGACGGATTTATCCAAGGTCGATTGCGGCGAGATCGCCACCACATCGGCCCCCGGACAGGCGGCGACGAAGGCGGCGGCGGCATAGCCGCCCATGGACGCGCCGTAGAACACAACGCGGCGGAAGCGCGCGAAAAAGCCGCTGTCGCGCAAGTCGTCGAATTGCTGGCTGACCCAAGGATCGCGGTACCATGTCCAGCCGTTCGCCATGACGCCCAGCATCGACCAGCCCTGTTTTTCGATGAAGGCGTAACCCCACGGGCGGCGGTCGTCGCGTTTTTCCATCGCAAGGTCGAGATTGTCGAAGGTGACGACCAGCGTGTCGGGCGAGCGGGGGGTGAACAGGAAGCTGTGGTCGCGGTTTTCGCGAAAGAAGCCGTCTGCGCCAGCAAGGGTGGCGGCGATGCTGGACCAGCTTTCGGCATCGGGCTGTGCGGGGATGCGGTCGGCGGTGAGGATGGTGCGCACGACCGGCAGACCGTCAACCTCGGCCGTCGAGAGGGCGGTGGTGCTGCCGAAGTCCTTGAGGAAGGGAAAGCTGCCCGAGCCTTTGCGGATGTCGAGGATCATGCGGCTGCCATGGCGCAACAGGCGCGGCAGCACGGGTTCGAGGTGTTTGATCTTGTTCACATCGCCAAAGCCGTTCAGGTTTGCCACCAGATCGGCGGGACGCAGCGCGCTTTCGGCATTGATGCGGGTGATGCGGGCCGGATCGACGCCGTGCTTTTTCAGCGCCTTGAGGTAGGGCGCGACCCAAGGCGAGGGCTTTGACGGGAAGCGGCCGCGATGGTCGATATCGATCAGGTGGATGTCGCAATCCCATTTGCCATGCGCGGCGACGGCGAAGGATTGCGCCGTGCCACCCAGATCGGCAAAGACCGCGACCTGTTCGAGATCGACGTGATCGACCAGACCTGCATCGAACACCCGCGTGCCGCGCCGCTTGATCGGGGCGGCGGCGGCGGAAATTCCGTGCTTTTGCAGGATCATGTCGAGGAAACTGCCCTGCGGTGGCAGGCCCATGTGGCGCAAGCCAAGCTCGCGTTTGTTGGATGCCCACAGGTGCAGCGCGGTTGTATCCGGCGACAGCATGTCCGCAACCTCGGCGGCGGGGCGCAGGAACCTTTGGCGGTTCGGGAAGGGGATGGGATAGAACGCCTCTTGCGGCAGGACGTGGCTGGCAAGGCCCAAAGCATGGGTGAAATGCGTCACCATCATCGGACCCCAGACGCCCCACGGCTGCTGGCTGACATGCACGGGCTGTCCGGCGGCGGCGGCTTGGGCGTATTCGGCCCGCAGTTGCGGCTTGACGAAGGGCGGGATGGCGAAGGGTTCGGCGGTATAGTCGAGCATGGCGCGCAACAGCGGGCTGTCGGGCGGCAGGCCAAGGACGGCGTTGTTGACGCGGCTTTCACCGGGCAGTTCGAAGCCCAGCACATAGGGGCTGTCATAGGTCATCGGGCGCAGGCAATAGACGTCGGTGTCGATCCAGATCATGCCCGGATTGGCCGCGATCATGTGCAGGCGGAACAGGTCGGCAAACAGCGCGAAGCTGTCTTTGCGTTCGTATTTCAGAAAGTTGTCGGTATCGAGCACCTCGCGCCCGTCGCGGCGGATCACGCCTTGGGGGACGTTGGGGATGTCGTGATAGGAAAACAGCGTGATCTTCTGGCCGTGGTCGACGAAGGATTTCAGGCAAACCTGCTCCATCCACGACAATTCGCCGCCGATCCAGAGCGTGCCGACCTCGCGTTGTTGCCCTGTCACCTGCGGCCTATCCATCACTCATACTGCCCTGTCGTGGACAGTTTGGCGGAAATGCCGCGATTTGCCAAGGAAATCACGGCAGGCCGTGCCGCAGCGGGCGCTATGCCAGCCGCCCTGCCCCATGCTATAGCGGGCAAAAGGCAGGGGGAACCTGCGGACAGGCGGGGATCGTGGCGGTGTCGGTGAGGTGTCGGTGACGGGGGGCAGCGCAGAGGGCGGGCCAAGGGTGCTGTCGCGCCGCATGGTCGCGCGCGAGATCGGCACGGGCGGCGTGACGCGGATTTTGGACTGCGTGGCGACCGCCGACGGGCGGGTGCGCAGCTTTTTCGGCGCTGGCACGGCGGCGCGGGTGTTCCATCCCGACGGGGTGGCAGGGTCGGCCCGGCCCGAAGAGTTGCGCGAGGTGGCGGGGGCGGCCTTTGTCACCACGCGGGGCGCGGGGAGGCTTGCGCTGCTGGACGGGACGGCGGTTGAAATCGCGCCCGAGCGGGCCGAGCCGGAGGTGTTTGCCGGATTGAACTGCCTGTTCGGGCTGCGGCTGGAGGAAAGCCCGGCGCAGGTGGCCGAATGGCTGCGCTATCACGCCGTGCATCACGGGCTGGAGGGGGCGCTGGTGCTGAACCGCGTGCCGGATGCCGCGTTTGCGCCCGCGCTGGAGGCTGCGTTGCGGGGCGTGGCGGTCACGGTCGTGGTGCTTGACTGTCCGCTGCCGCTGGGCAAGCCCGATACGGGGCCGGAGAGCCATCCGTGGCTGGCGCCCGACGCGCCGGGCAAGGACAGGATGGAGCCGCCCGCGCCCGATGCCTTGCGTGCGCCCTTGGGCGAGGGGCTGGTTTACGAGATCGCCAAGTGGCGCTTCCTGTCCGAGGCGCGGGCGGTGCTGATGCTGGATGTGACCGACATTCTGGGACCGGCGGCCGCGGGGGTGTTCGACGGCTGCGTTGCGGCCAAGGGCGGGGTGTTGCTGCTGGCAGGGCGGCGCATCTATCCGTGGCGCGTGCGGGCGGGGCAGGACGCGCGGTTCGGCGACCACATCTGCGCGCAATTCGACACCGCAAGCGGGCTGACCCGCTGGGGGGTTGCACCGCGCAAGGCGGGGCTGGCCAATACGTGGCGGATGCTGCGGGTGGCTTATGTCAAACCCGACCCTTCGGCGACGGCGCATTTCTACCGCGCCATGGCGATCCGCGTGCCGGGGCGGGCGACGGGGGAATTGGTGCCCAAAACCTCGCTTATCGAAGACCCCGCGCTGCTGGCGCTGGCGACGGGACCGTTCGGGCACAGCCCGATCCGCGCGCCGGTTTCGGTGCCGAAAGCCGCACCCGTGCGGGCGGCGGCGGGCGGGCGGACGGCGATCGTGACGACGATGAAGAACGAGGGGCCGTTCATCCTTGAATGGCTTGCCTATCACCGTGCCATCGGGGTGGATGATTTTCTGGTCTATACCAATGACTGCACGGATGGCACCGATACGATGCTGGCGCTGTTGCAGGACAAGGGGCTGGTGCAGCACCGCCAGAACCCGTGGAAACCGGGGGGAGAGCTGAAGCCGCAGCACGCCGCCTTGCAGGCCGCCGAGGACGAGGCGGTGATCCGCGATGCGGGCTGGGCGATCTGCATGGACGTGGACGAGTTCATCAACATCAAGATCGGGGATGGCACGCTGGCAACGCTTTACGCCGCGATGGGCGAGGCGAACATGATCAGCCTGACGTGGCGGCTGTTTGGCGATTCCGGCGTGGCGGGCTATGAGGACCGCTTTTTGCTGGAGCAGTTCACCCGCTGCGCGCCGGAAATCATACGCAAACCGCATCAGGCATGGGGCTTCAAGACACTGTTTCGCACCATCGGCATCTACAAGAAGCTGGGCGTGCACCGGCCCAAGGGGTTGAAGCCGGACCTGTGGGATCAGGTGCACTGGCTGAACGGGTCGGGCAAGCCGATGCCGCGGGCGATGTTTCGCAACGGCTGGCGGGCGACGCTGGAAACCTATGGCTACGACTGGGTGCAGTTGAACCATTACGCGGTGCGCAGCGCGGAAAGTTTCCTCGTCAAGCGCGACAGGGGGCGGGTGAACCATGTCGACCGCGACCAAGGGCTGAACTACTGGTTCCGCATGTCGCATAATCAGGACAGCGATACCTCGATCCAGCGGATGATCCCTGCGCTGCGGGCGGAATATGACCGGCTGCTGGCAGACCCCGACATCCGCGCGGCGCATGAATTTTCGGTGGCGCAGCACCGCGCCAAGATTGCGGAATTGATGCAGACCGAGACGAACCGCACCTTTTATGCCGACCTGACCGGAGAGCGGATGCGCAACCTGTGCCGCAGGCAGCACCATTTCGGGTCGGCGGTGTTCAACGCAGGGCCGCAATCGGTGCCGGACGAGATTGCCCTTGCGCCGGAATTGCCGCCCGATTTCTTTTTCACCGTCGAGCATGACGGCGAGGCCGAACACTGACGCGTCAGGCGGTGGCGGCTTGCGCGGGCGTTCCACAGGTCAGCAAGCCGCGTGCGGCCAGACGGTCCAGAACCTCGGCCCCGTAGGCGGCGTTGCCGTGCACGCCATCGGGGGCGCGCAGGTGTTCGGGCAAGGGCGTGTCGGCCCAGTCGGGTTCTTCGCGCGGGTCGAACACGGTCAGGCCCGCGCCGCGCAGCACCTGCGTGATGCGGCGTGCCACGTAAAGCGCGGTGGGGTCGGTTTGCACCAAGGGGGGCGCGATGACGGTCAGCCGTGCAGTCTGTGCGCCAAAGCGCAACAGTCGAAACAGGCTGTCGCGGTGATGCATGAGATAGGCGAGCAGGAAATCGTCGGTGACGAAAAGCGCATCGTCGGTTGCTGCAAGATGCGCCGGATCGGGGGTGTGGCCGTGGCGGGCCAAAAGCGGCACGAGACGCCCGAGGTGGTAGCCGATGCTGGCCAGAACCGGCACATCGGCGGGAAAGGCCGACCCGTCGATGCGGGCGTTGAATTCGATGATCTTGCGGTTCAGCCCGCGACGGTGCGGCGTGGAAATCCCCTGCCCCCGATGCGGGCGCATCTGGTTTTCGTGCCAGAAGTTGCCGGAAATATACAGCATCTCGGAGCGCAGGCCCTGCGCCACGGCAGCCTCTTGCAAGGCGGCGGTGTGGCTGTCGCCGAGGATGAGGAGGTCAGGACGCATTATAGGCCTCGAGCGCGGCTTCTTCGCAGAGCACGGCTTCGGCGGCCATCGACTGCGCGAGGGCGGCGTCGCGGGCGGCTTGTTGCGCCGCTTCGGTGCCGTGGCGGGCGGGGGCGGTCAGGCGCAGGCCGGGGAAGAAATGGGCCATGACGGTATCGACCCCTTGCGGCACGACCGAGCGCAGGTTCGGTTCGTAAAAGGCGGAACGGGCGGGGGCGCCTGTGATGATTTCATACGAGGGGAAGTAGTCGACGCGCGGGTCGTCTTCGGCCAGTTCGCCCGCGACGGCGCGCAGGACGGCTTTGGAACGGGTGGTGGCGACGAGCACATGATCGCCGCTGGCGGTGGCGGTCAACGGCACGGGGCTGACGGTGAGCAACAGGTGGATGTCGGGATTGATGCGCCGCAACAGCGACAGCGACAGGTCGAGATCGGCGCGGATCGCGGCGGTGCGGTAGTTGACGAAACGGTGGCGCGCCGCGTCGAAGGCCCCGCCCGCCGTGCCCGGACAGGCGGCATAGGGCTGGCCCGTGGCGGATTCCCACCCCTCGGTCAGGCCGAGGGTGAAGACGAAGACATCGGCCCCGCGGATGGCGCGGTGCAGGCCGCGCAGCATCGAGCGGCGCGAGGCGAGTGCTTCGGCCGCGCTGGCAAAGCCCTTGGGTTCGATGGCGGGGCGCAGGCTGTCGCGCAAGCGGCCATCGGGGTCGGCCCAGAGTTCGGGCGCATCGACGGGCGTATCGCCGACGGCGAGTGCGAGCAAAAGGCGCAGTTGGGCGGCGGTGTAGATGTTGGCGGTGCGGGCAGAGAAGATGCCGTAGTTGAAGCGGCGCGCAAGGTCGGGCGGGGTGCCTGCGGGGGCGGGTTCGCCGTCGATCCATGCAATGCCGCGTGCGCGCAAGGCGCGGCTGATGTGCTGGGCAAAACACGAGCCGAAGGTGGCGAAACGCGCATCGGCAGGCAGCTCCCACGCCGATTGCCAAAGCGAGGACAGGCCGAAAACACCCGCCTCGGCCACCCCCGTACGCCAGAAGGCGCGGGGCGGCAGGTCGGAATAGGGGGTCTTTTCTGCCATCACGTCCCTGTCGCGGGGTTGTTGCGCAAGATGCCGTCGCGGGCGGGGTCAGGCCCCGCGTGACAATTCAATGATCCACTGGTTTGCCATGTTGCGCAGCTTGGCCTTGTCGCCCAGCGCTGCGACGGCGGCTTCGACCGCCCGCTTGACGGGCGCGCCCTGCGCGTCGGACATCCAGTTGAAATCGTCGCCGGTGATTAGCCCGTCCGGTTTGACCTTTTGCAACGACAGCGCGATGTCGGCGTCGATGAAGGGCGCGTTGTGGTTGCCGTCGAGGTAGACCCAATCGAGATGACCGTCGGCAAAACCTGCCAGCGCCACATCGGACATGGCGCGATGGATCGTCACGCGCGGATCGTCGGCAAAGGCGGCGACGACCTCGCGGTATTTCTGTTCCATCAGGTCTTCGTTCTTGCGCTTGCCAAAGCCTGTGTTGGGGAATTCGGGCTGGTACATCCACGGGTCGATCAGGTGGAGTTCGGCGGGCTGGCATATTTCGAGGATGCGGCGCGAGAAATTCCCCTCCCACACCCCGACTTCGGCGACGCGCCCGCCCTTGGGCAGGCTTTCGAGCAAACGGCCGCGCACGCGGTCACGCTTGGAGTCTGACTGGTCCATACGACTGATACCCTTTGGCCGACGCAACGTATCGAAGGATAGCGAAAGTGGCAGGTGTTACAAGAGCCTAGGCCTTTGACTTGTGCAGCACCACGCGGCGGGCCTTGGGCGGCGATGCGACGAGGCTGATCTCGCCAAAGGTGGCAAGCTTGGCGGTCTGGCTGTCGGCGGTGCGTTCGCGCAGGTCGAAGATCGCCGTGCCGCCGGGTTTGAGAACCTTGGCAAGAAAGGGCAGATAGGTGTCGACCGGATAGTGGAAGCCGCAAGACAGCAGGCTGACCACCAGATCGACCGGCTTGGCGCTTTCGGGCGCGGTGGCCTGCGGGTTCAGAAGCGTGATCTTCTTGTCCGACACCCCGTTGGCCAGCAAAAGCGCCCGCGCCTTGGCCAGCGAGGAATAGGCCGCCCCTTCCGCCTCGAAGCCGAAATTGCGCCGGTCGTTGGTTTCGAGATCGATCAGCAAAACCTCGCATTTCAGATGTTTGGCGGCGAAAAGGTCGAAAAAGCCGTAACCGCAGCCGATATCAGCGATGCGCTTGGGGGCGAGTTTTTCCAGAAGCGGGGCGATTTCCTTGTATTCTTCATGGATCACGCCAGCGGCGCGGCGGGCCACGGCATCGCCAAGCTGGTCGACGGCGGCAAGGATCGGGGCGCTATCGCCGTCCTGCCAAGCCTTGATGATGCGCCCGGGTCGCGGCAGGTCGAACATCACCTCGGAGCGTTGCAGGATGAGGTTGAGCAAATCTTGCCGGTCGAAGCAGGACAGGTCGAGCGCCTGCACCGCCCCATCCTGCGCGGCGGCGGCGATGTCGATTTCGTATTTCGGAACATCCAAAGTCATGCCGCACCCCCAAATTCACACGCTTGGCGCGAAGCCTAGCCCAGCGGCCGCACGGACGCCAGACGCTTGCATGGGCCGTTGGGGGCGACACAAGCTGCGCGGAATGGCAAGACGGCGGGGTGCTGGCTGGCCGACACGCGAAAACCCTGCGCCAGAGCCACGGGGTGATTTTATGCTTGACGGGGCGGATTGTGTGTAATAGTGGTATGTACACACAGACGGAAAAGAACATGCCAACCAGCACCCGCTTCGCAGTCGCCACCCATATCCTGACCGCTCTTGCCATCACCGATGGCCGACCGGCGCGTTCGGAAGATATCGCCGCTTCGGTCAACACCGGAGCTGTGGTGATCCGCGGGCTTTTGTCGCGCTTGGCCGAAGCGGGGTTGACCCGTTCGCAACTGGGCAGCGGGGGCGGGGCGCTTTTGGCGAAAGCACCGAGCGAGATCCGGCTGCTGGACGTTTATCGTGCGGTCGAAGATACCGAACTTTTCGCCGTTCACCGCCAGCCGCCCTGCGCGGAATGTCTGGTGGGCGGCAATATCCTTGCGGCCATCGACCCTGCCTTGACCCGGGCGCAAGCCGCAATGGAGGCAGAGCTGGCCCGCACCACGATTGCCGAGATTGCCGCGCGTGTCAGTGCAGCGGCGCAAGCGTGATGCGCTGCCTGACAAGGTATATCCATATCCAGAATTGTCTTTGTAGCAACGACACATAGACATAAAATCGACCGCGCAGTTCAAGGGCGCTGACGGTCTTTCCTTTGTGGCCCTGAATTGTAAATGGAGCAGAACATGACAATCGGAATCATCGGTGCAGGCGCACTTGGCAGCAGCGTGGCACGGGCCTTGGCCAAGGTCGGCATTCACGCCACCATCGCCAACAGCCGTGGCCCCGAGACGCTGGCGGCACTGGTCAAGGAAATCGGCCCGACGCTGAAAGCGGGCACTGTGGCCGAAGCGGCAGCCGCCGATATCGTGCTGGTCGCGCTGCGGTGGGTCGATGTCGAACCGGTGCTGACGGCCCTTCCGGCATGGAACGGGCGCATCGTGATCGACGGGACCAACCCTGTCGCTTTTCTGGCCGAAGGCAGCCCCGAGCGGGACGACCCGACGAACCCCTTTGCGGCCTATGGCATCGCGCCCATCGATCTGGGTGGCGTTGCGTCGACCGACATTTTCGCGGGTTTCGTGCCGGGTGCGCGGGTGGTCAAGGCGTTCAACCATCTGGATGTGAGCGTGCTGAAGGAACCGGAGGTGAACGGCGGGCAGCGCGTGTTGTTCTATTCGGGCGATGATGCGGCGGCCAAGGCCGAGGTGGGCGCGATCCTTGAAAAGATGGGCTTCTTTGCGGTCGATGTCGGCACACGATCTGTGGGCGGGTCGCTGGCGCAGCTTCCGTTTGGCGCGCTGGCGATGACGAACTTCGTCAAGGTCTGACCGGATTGATCCGGAACCCGCCTTGCAACGGGTTCCGGATGGCCGCGCGGGCATCACCAAAGGGGCGGGCGCGGGATCGCACGCCCCGCCTGCACCGTGCAGGACAGAATAAAAATAGGGCGTCCGCTTTGTGTCGGCCACCGCCCCCGCCGCCGGAGTCCAATCTGCGGCAGGGTCGGCGGGCCGGCGGACGCCCAGTTCGCCACATACTCTCGGGGAGCGTGGGATTCGTCAGGCGACCTTTTCCAGCGCCACCTCGGGGGTGATGCCCAAGGCACGCACCACTTCGCGCGTCAGATGCGGGCGGTTGAGCGTGTAGAAATGCAGGTCTTCCACCCCGCCCTCGATCAGCCTTGCACAAAGCGATGTGCATTGGGTCAGCGCCAGCAGCTCTTCGCGCCCGTCGCGGGTGGCCAGCCGGAACGCCTCGTCCAGCGCGCCGGGCACCTGCGTGCCGCAACGGGCGGCGAATTTCTTTGCGCCTTCCCAGCTGATGATCGGCAGGATGCCCGGAATGATCGGCGCGTCGATCCCCGCCTTGACGCAGGCATCGCGGAAGCGGAAGAAGGTATCGGCGTTGAAGAAGAATTGCGTGATCGCGCTGGTCGCGCCCGCGTCGATCTTGCGCTTGAGCCATGTCACATCGGCAAAACGGTCGGCCGCATCGGGATGCGGTTCGGGATAGGCGCCGACGCGGATCGTGAACTTGCCGGTCCGCGCCAGCGCCTCGACCAGTTCGACCGACGAGGCGAAACCTTCGGGGTGGGGTGCGAACCGGCCTGCGCCCTTGGGCGCATCGCCGCGCAGGGCCACGATCTCGGTCACGCCCGCATCGGCATAGGCCGCCGCGATTTCCAGCGTTTCCTGTCTGGTCGCATCGACGCAGGTCAGATGCGCCGCGACGTTCAGCCCGTAATTACGCCCGATGGTGGCCACCGCTTCATGCGTCAGCTTGCGGGTCGTGCCGCCCGCGCCATAGGTGACCGAGGCGAAGGACGGCTTCAGCGGGGCCAGCATCTGCACCGTCTCCCACAGGCGGAACGACGCGTCGAGCGTCTGGGGCGGGAAGAATTCGAAGCTGATGCGCGGCGTGACGGTCATGTCGGGTCTCCTTGTACGTCCCCCTTGTCCCAGATCGCGGCTTGTGAGACAAATTCATAATATACATGTTCATCATGAGAACGGCGCATAATCATGCATCTGGAATTTCGCCACCTGCGGACGATCCGCGCCATCCATCAGGCGGGCGGTCTTGCCCGTGCCGCCGATATCCTGAACATGACGCAAAGTGCTTTGTCGCATCAGGTCAAGGGGTTGGAAGACCAGGCGGGGGTCGAGCTTTTCGTGCGTCGCGCCAAGCCCCTGCGCCTGTCGGCTGCCGGTTTGCGGATGTTGAAGCTGGCCGAACGCATCCTGCCCGAGATCGACGCGCTGGAAGACGAGTTCCGCGCCCTGAAATCGGGCAAGACGGGGCGCTTGCACATTGCCATCGAATGCCATGCCTGTTTCGAATGGCTGTTCATGGTGCTGGAACTGTTCCGCCACGCATGGCCCGATATCGATGTGGATATCCGTGCCGGATTGGCCTTTGACGCGCTGCCTGCGTTGCTGCGCGAGGAAGTGGATCTTGTGATCTCGTCCGATCCGTCGCAGATCGACGGTGTGACCTTTAACCCGCTGTTCGACTATCACCCCACCTTTGTCGCGGCCAAGGACCACCCGCTTGCCGCCAAACCCTTTATCGCGGCCGAGGATTTTCGCGACGAAATCCTGATCACCTATCCGGTCGCCCGCGACAGGCTGGACGTGTTCACCGAATTGCTGACGCCTGCGCGGGTCGAGCCGCGCGGGCAGCGTCCGGTCGAGCTGACGGCCGTGATCCTGATGCTGGTCGGGTCGAACCGTGGCGTTTCGGTCCTGCCCGACTGGGTGTTGCGCGACATCCGCAGCAGCGCCGATTACATCACCCGCCCGCTGGGGCCGCAGACGGTGACGAAGCGGCTTTATGCCGCCACGCGGGCAGAGGATGCGACCAAACCCTTTATGGCGCATTTCCTGAAACTGGGGCGGTCAGAACCCGTCAAGCTGCAACGCGGCTGAAAAGGCCGGGGGGTTCACACCCCCCGGACCCCCCGCCGAAGGTTCAAGACAAGAGAAAACCGCGCGCGCAGGTGCGAGACGAGGGGCCGCGCCTTGCGTTGCAGCGCGAAGGCGGCAAGGCCAAGCGCAACGCCGCCGGACATGGACAGCGCCGAGAACAGCCATGCGGGAAGATCTCCCGCAAAGGGGGCAAGCAGCAGGTTCGGCACGAAGCGGTGGGTCAGGTAGATCAGGTAGCTTGCTCCCGCCACGGACAGCACCGGACGCAGCAGCCAGCGCGACAGGGACATGTGCGGCAGGTACAAAAGCACCGCCAGCACCGCCAGAACCGTGCCGTATTTGCTCCACGAGCCGTACCAGTTGCCGCCCCAATAGGCCACCGCCGCCAGCACCGGCACCGCCAGCCCCAGCACCATGGCCCGCCTGCGCCGCGTATCGGCCACGCCCGCCAGCCAGCCCAGCGCCGCCAGATAGAGCACCCAGGCCAGCGTGAAGATGCGCTGGCCGCCGATGTCCCAGACCAGCGGAAATGCAAAGCGCAGCGCCAGCGCAGCGCCCAGACACCACAGGCCGAACCGGAACGGTGCCTGCGCCACCATACGCCGCACGGGGGGCAGGCAGACCAGCCCTGCCAGCAAAGCGAACATCTGGGCAAAAGCCTCGACGAACCAGTAAAGGAAGGGCAGCCGGTCGAATGTCGCGGGTGCGCCGATTCCGAAGTTCGACACCAGAAGTGCCGATCCCCAAGGCACCTGTCCCCAGACCAGCGCATAAGCCGTCACGATCAGGTAATAGGGCACCAGCACCCGCCCGAGCGGCCGCAGCACGTGGCGCACGTCGCCCGCCGCCATCGCCTGCCGCTGGAAGCGTGCCAGCATCAGACCGATCAGCAGCACCATCACCGCCGCCCCGCCATAAAGCGGCCAGAGCGTTTCATGCGTGATGACGACCGCCAGCACCGCCAAGGCCCGCATCACCAGCGCACTGTCGACGCTGACCTTGGGCGGCGGGGCCGATGCCCCGCGCGAGGCCAGATCGCGCAGCGCCATCGCCTCCCAGCGCGGTGGCAGGTGGCCGAGCCGCTGTTCGATCACCATCGCCAGTTCGACATGGCGCAAGCTGTCGCCGCCAAGGCCGTGAAAGCTGTCGTCGGGGGTCACGGGCTGCGGATGGAAGACCTGCGCAAACTCTTGCACCAATCCGGCCTGCGCCGGTCGGCCCGCGCCTTTGGCGGGGACGGGAAGATCGCGGTAGTCGATCTTGCCATTGGCCAGACGCGGCAGGCAGGCGACGGGCCGCGCCTGCACATGCAACGCCGTCAGCCCTGTCAGGGCCAGCACCGTATCGGCGGCACGCGCTGCGGTATCGGGCCCGCCTTCGACCGCCACGTGCAAGCCGCTGTCGTCACCTGCGACCGCCGCCGCAATCCCGCGTTCGGCCAGCGCGGCTTCGACCGCGTCATGCCCGACGCGCAGGCCCGCGATCTTGGACATCCGGCGCGCGCGTCCGGTGATGCGGAACATCCCGTCGGCGCGCAGTTCGGCCAGATCGCCGGTCGCCAGCGCCGCGACCTCGGCCCCGCGGGCGAGGTCGGCCCGGCCCAGCGCATAGCCCATCATCACGCCCGGCCCGTCGTAGTGCAATTCGCCATCGCGCAGCCAGAGCCGCCCGCCGGGCACGGGCACGCCGATCACCCCCGCCTGCGTCAGGCTACCCGCGCAGGCGGGCGGGACATAGGCGATGCGCGCCGTCGCCTCGGTCTGGCCATACATCGCAAAGAACCGCCCGCCGCGCGCCTGCATCACCGCCGCCATCTGGCGCAGCCGTTGCAGCGGCAAGGCCCCGCCCGCAACGGCGAGGGTTTTCAGGTCGGGCAGGTTTGCCGCGTCAAATCCGGTGCGGGCCAGCAATTCGACCCCGTGCGGCACGGTCGACAGGCTGGTCGCGCGCACCGCCCGCAAGGCGTGCATGAAGCCCGGGGCCAGCAGTCCTTCGGGGGCCAGCCAGACCGACGCGCCCACCGCCAGATGCGAATGCAGCACCGACAGGCCAAAGGAGTAATGCAGCGGCAGCACAAGCGCCGCCCGTTCGGAGGGCTTGAGGTCCAGATAGGTTGCGATGGCTGCCGCATTCGCCTCGACCGCCCGGGCCGACAGGCGGACCGCCTTGCCCTGCCCCGTGCTGCCCGAGGTCATCAGCAAAAGCGCCAGATCGGGATGCAGATCGCCCGCGCCGCGCCCGTCGATGAACAGCCGCCAGCGCCCGCCCGCCCGCTGCACCACCGCATCGGGGGCAAAGCGGGCGCGAAAAGCCGCCATCTCGCCGGGGCCGACGGGGGCTACGGCATGGCCCGCCGACAGTGCGCCCAGATAGGCGGCGACGAAATCGACGGTCGCTTCCGCCTCGATCGCTACCAGCTTGCGACCCGCTTTTGCCGCTGCAGAGCCAAGCCGCGCGGCAAAGGACCCGGCGCGAGCGGCCAGTTGGGCGTAGCTGACCGCGCCCTGCCCCGTGACCAGCGCCACGGCATCGCCATATGCGCGCAGCCCGCAGGCAAAGCGCGGTGGCAGCGGATCGGCGGCAACGGGGGGCAGAATGCGGTTCATCTGCCATCGCTATAATGACCAACAGAATTAGTCAACTATCGGCGCACAGCCCGCAGAGCAACCGCGCAGGGCCACGAACGCAAGCGGGGGCAGCCGCAGCCGCCCCCGCCCGTGTCGAACGCCAGTGGCGGATTTCAGCCCAGAATGATGTCGGCGGTGGTCAGGCTGGTCACACCCGTCAGTGTCGCCACCTGAATGGCGGTATTGTCCCCCGAGCCATCGGCATCCCAATACAGCGCCTTGGTGGCCGTATCGAAGATGAAGGTCGAGCCTGAGGCCGTCGCCGCCGTTCCGTTCACAAGGCGCAAGACCTGATCCATTCCGTCGAAGGTTGCGGTTTCAAAGAACAGATGATCGGTTCCGCTGGTGAAATCGGTGATCGTGTCGCCCCACGGATCGTTGCCGTCTTCCCTTGCAAAGATGAAGTCATCCACCCCCGCGCCGCCGGTCATCCGGTCACCGCCGCCGCCGCCGGTCAGGACATCGGCCCCGCCGCCGCCCGACAGGGTATCGTCACCCAGCCCGCCGAACAGGTTGTTGGCCGAGGCATTGCCCGTCATCGTGTCGGAATAGTTCGTGCCGCGGACGGATTCGATGTTTTTCAGCGTGTCGGTGTTGCCCCAGCCATCCCGCGCGACACCTGTGGTCAGGTTGACGGTGACTCCGCTTAGCCCGCCGAGACGTTCATCCCTGTCGTAACGCACGGTGTCAAAGCCCTTGCCACCGTCGATGACATCGCGCCCTTTCAGCCCCGCGAAGGTATTCGACGCGGCAGAGCCGGTGAAGGTATCGCCAAAGCGCGACCCCCGCACCTCTTCGATCGATTGCAACTTGTCTTTGCCGCCCCAGCAATCGGTTGCCACACCGGTTGCAAGGTTCACGTTGGCACCGCGCTTGGCATAGTCGTCGTAGAAGCTTTCCTGCAGCGTGTAGGTGTCATAGCCGGTGCCGCCCGACACCAGATCGTTGCCCATGTCGGCCTTGATGAAATCTTCGCCCCCCAAGCCATAGATCGAATCGTTGCCGGGGTTGCGGCCAGCGATGATGTCGTCGGAATTGTTGCTGCCGTAGATCTTGTCGTTGCCGTTCATCAAAAAGGTGAACAGGTTGAACGTATCGCCGTAGTGATAATTGCTGTTGGGCGAATTCGGGTCGCCCTGGCCGAAACCGGCCCAGAAATGTTCGATATCCGCAAGCGCGGTCGACAGCCCCGTGACCGTCATCAAGGTCTGCTCGCCTTGGCTGATGGTCATCGTGGTGACGGTCCCGTCGATGGGGCGCGTTTCTCCGCTGCCTTCGTTTGTGAAATAGCCGAACCCCGTGCCGGTCAACAGCACCTGAACCTCGCCCTCGTCCTTGGGGATGATGACCGAGTAGGTCGTGGAAGTCGTGTCGACCGCGTTCTGCTCTTGGTAGAAAGTCGTCGAGATCAGGTCGGGCCACCACAAATAGTCAGGGACGCCGGTCAGACTGTATCGGAAAGTCGCCATTCAATCGCTCCACTCGTTAAAACAATCAAAAACAATACGCGCCCTGCGCCATACTGTCGCACGGGATTTAATGCTGATTCGCACCATCCGTCAACGCGCAAGCGCCGCGCGTGCCGATGCACGGCGCGCGCCGCCTCCTTCCCCCTTTCCTTCGCCCGCCCTCTTGTGTAAGCGACCGTGCTTGACCCCACGGAGCATGACGATGCAAGGCAGCGCCAACCTGAACCTGATGATCAAGGCCGCCCGCAAGGCCGGACGCAGCCTTGTCAAGGACTTCCGCGAGGTCGAGAACCTGCAGGTCTCGTCCAAGGGGCCGGGCGACTTTGTTACGAAAGCCGACCGCGAGGCCGAGCGCATCATCAAGGAAGACCTGCTTGGTGCGCGTCCGACCTATGGCTGGCTGGGCGAGGAAACCGGCGAGACCGACGGAGCCGACCCCACGCGCCGCTGGATCGTCGACCCGCTGGACGGCACCACCAATTTCCTGCACGGCATGCCGCATTGGGCCGTGTCGATCGCGCTGGAGCACAAGGGCGAGATCGTCGCCGCCGTGGTCTTCGATGCCGCCAAGGACGAGATGTTCTGGGCCGAAAAGGGCGCGGGCGCCTGGATGAACGACAGCCGGATGCGTGTGTCGGGTCGCCGCAACATGGTGGACGCCGTTTTCGCAACGGGTGTGCCGTTTGGCGCGAAATCGACGCTTCCGGCCACGCTGCAAGACCTTGCACGGCTGATGCCCGCCTGCGCGGGCGTGCGGCGCTGGGGGGCGGCGGCGCTCGACCTCGCCTATGTCGCGGCGGGGCGCTACGATGGATATTGGGAACGCGAGTTGAAGGCGTGGGACATCGCGGCGGGGCTGTTGCTGGTGAAAGAGGCGGGCGGATTTGTGTCGGCCATCCGCGACGGTGACGAACCGCTGGCCAAGGGCGCGATCATCGCCGCCAACGAAGCCCTGTTCGACCCGTTCCGCAAGATCATCCGCGGCGAATAAGCCCCGTCGTCACGCAGGGGGGCTGTCTGCCCCCCGCGCCCGCAAGCGGGCTTCCCCCCGAGGATATTTGAGCGAGCATGAAAGCCGCAAGGGCGGCCCTGATCGTGGTCGGGCGTGTCAGGTCCACGGCCCTTTGCGGCGCACCACACGCGGCACGCGGCTTTGCGCCAGCGGATAGACGGCTTCGGGATGGGGCGGCGCTCCGGCGGTGGCAGCCCAGAATCGCGCGCCGCCAAGCCTGCGAAAGGTCGGCAGCGTCAGGACCAGCCCCGCGACGAAGCCGCCCACATGCGCCCAGTAGGCCACGCCCCCAGCCTCGGTCGGCGTTGTCGCGCCGCTGAACAGTTGCAGCGCGAACCAGACGCCCAGCACGATCCATGCGGGAATCGGGAAGACCTTGAAAAAGACGATGAAGATGAACAGCACATCCACCCGCGCCTTGGGGTAAAGCAGCAGGTAGCCGCCCAGCACGCCCGCAATCGCGCCCGACGCCCCCACCATAGGCGCGACCGAGGCCGGATCGGCCAGAAGCTGCGCCAAGGCCGCAGCCACCCCTGCACACAGGTAGAACACAAGGAAGCGCCCGTGGCCCATGCGGTCTTCCATATTGTCGCCGAAGACGTGCAGGAACAGCATGTTGCCCGCCAGATGCATCCAGCCGCCGTGCAGGAACATGCTTGTCAGAAACGTCGCGTAGCCTTCGCCATAGACGATCCGCGCCGGAACCAGCCCCCAGTCCATGAAGAAGCGCGCGATGGCGGCGTTCGAGCCGAGCCCGAACCAGTAGCCAAGGAAGATCACCACGTTCAGCCCGATCAGAAGCCGCGTGACATGGGGCGTGCTTCCCGAAGGATTATGATCGCGGATCGGAAACATGACCGCAGGCTTCCCGATCCGGCACCGCCCGTCAAGACGGCGCAACCGCCTGCTGGCCGCGAAGGCGGGCGCGCCGGGCACCCGCCATGCCGGTTACGCTTCGGACACGGCCACCAGAAGTTGCGCGTTGCCGCCCGACGCCGTGGTGTCGATGCAGACATGCCGTTCGAGCCGCGCGTGGCCTATGTCGGGCATCGCGCCGATCAGTGGCAGGATCGGCCCCTGCCGCCGCGCCAGCGCCTGCGCATAGGTGCGACCCGTCGCAACGTCGCCCCACCAGACCGCGCCCGCAATCGCCAACCGCCCCAGCGCCGCCGCGTCGAGCGATGGCGCTTCGACCGCCTGCCCGCCCAGTGCGTGCAGGGCTGCGGCCTGCCGCTTGGCCGCAGCCTCGCCGGGGCCAAGGCACAAGACCGCACCGCGCGCCACCGAGGTCAGACGGTTCGACTCGCCTGTCGGTCCGGGCAGTTGCACGCTGTGCGACCCTGCCGCGACGGGCAAGGCGCGCAGGGCTGCCGCGACCTCGGCCTCGGTCGCGACGCGGTCGGCCGCACCTGCTGCGGCGGCAACCGCCGTGAAGCGCGCCAGATAATGTGGCCCCCCCGCCTTTGGCCCCGTTCCCGACAGCCCCTCGCCGCCGAAGGGTTGCGAGCCCACCACCGCGCCGATCTGGTTGCGGTTCACGTAGGTATTGCCCACCCGCAACCGCTCGACGATGCGTTGCACGCGGTCGTCGATGCGGGTGTGCAGGCCGAAGGTCAGCCCGTAGCCCGTGGCATTCACCGCGTCGATCACCGCGTCGATGTCCTGCGCCGCAAACCGCGCCACGTGCAGGACGGGCCCGAAAATCTCGCCCGGCAAGTCAGCGATCCCGCCAACGCGGATCACGGCCGGGCCGACGAAACACCCGTCGGGCGCGGGCAATTCCTTGAGCACCCGCCCCTCGGACCGGGCTTTGGCGACATAGGCGGCGATTGCCGCCTGTGCATCGGTATCGATCACCGGCCCCACGTCGGTGGCAAGGTGCCACGGATCGCCCAGCGCCAGATCGTCCATCGCGCCCGACAGCATGTCTTCCACCGCTGCGGCCACGTCTTGTTGCACGTAAAGACAGCGCAGGGCCGAACAGCGCTGCCCTGCCGACTGGAAGGCCGACGCCAGCACATCGCGCACCGCCTGTTCGGGCAGCGCGGTGCTGTCGACCAGCATCGCGTTCAGCCCCCCCGTTTCGGCAATCAGCGGCGCAGTCGGGTCCAGATGGTCGGCCATCGCGCGGCGGATCGCCAAGGCCGTGTCGGTCGAGCCGGTAAAGGCCACGCCTGCCACCCGCGCATCGCTTGTCAAGGCGCGGCCAACAACCGCGCCATCGCCCGGCAAGAGTTGCAGCGCCGTGGCCGGAACCCCCGCCCTGACCAGCAATTCCACCGCCAAGGCCGCAATCAGGGGCGTCTGCTCGGCCGGTTTGGCCAGCACCGCATTGCCCGCCGCCAAGGCCGCCGCCACCTGCCCCGTGAAGATCGCAAGCGGGAAGTTCCACGGGCTGATGCAGGTAAACACGCCCCGCGCGGGCGCGGTCAGCCCTGCCGCTTCGCCTGCGTAATAACGCAGGAAATCGACCGCTTCGCGCAATTCGCCCACCGCATCGGCCAGCGTCTTGCCCGCCTCGCGCGAGAGAAGCGCGAAGATCGGGCCGAATTCCGCTTCGTACAAATCCGCCGCGCGGTTCAGGACCGCCGCCCGCTCGGGCGCTGCGGCGGCCCAAGGTTCGGCCAGCCGAAGTGCTGTGTCGACATCGGGCAAGCCCGCCTGGACCACATGGCCCACCAGCGCCCCTGTGGCAGGATTGCGCAGTTCGTGGCGCACCCCGCCCGCGACGCGCCCTGCGATCATCGGCCCCGCCGCGAACAGCCGGTCGAGATGGGGGGCGCGTGCAGCCTCGATTGCGGCAAGGTCTACGGCATCGGTCAGATCCCAGCCTTTGGCGTTCTGCCGCGCCCCGAACAGGGCAGGCCCCGTCTTGATGGCGGGCGAGGGCAGGACTGCCAGTTCCTCTATCGCCGTCAGCGGACAGGCTGCGACCACGGCAGGCGGCACCTCGTCATTGACGATCTGGTTGACGAAAGAGGAATTGGCCCCGTTTTCCAGCAAGCGCCGCACCAGATAGGCGAGCAAATCGCGATGCGCCCCGACGGGCGCGTAAATCCGGCAGCGCGTGCCGTTGTCGGTCAGCACGATATCATGCAGCCGTTCGCCCATTCCGTGCAGCCGCTGGAATTCGAAAGCCCGCTTGTCGTGGGCCATATCCAGGATCGCTGCCACCGTATGCGCGTTATGCGTGGCAAATTGCGGATAGATGCGGTCCACCATGCCCAGCAGTTTGCGCGCATTGGCGATATAGCTGACATCGGTCGCCTGCTTGCGGGTGAACACGGGGAACGACGCCAGCCCCAGCACCTGCGCGCGCTTTACCTCGGCGTCCCAATAGGCGCCCTTGACCAGCCGCACCATGATCTTGCGGTCGAGCCGCGCGGCCAGATCATACAGCCAGTCGATCACCGCCCCCGCACGGCGACCGTAAGCCTGCACCACCACACCAAAGCCGTCCCAGCCTTTCAGCGCCGGATCCGACAGCACGGCCTCGATCACCTCGAGCGACAGGGCCAGACGGTCGGCCTCTTCGGCGTCGATGTTGAAGCCGAGGCCTGCCGCTTTCGCCAGACCCGCCAGCGCCCGCACGCGGGGCACCAGTTCTTCCATGACGCGGGCGCGCTTTGCCACCTCGTAGCGGGGATGCAAGGCCGAGAGCTTGACCGAAATGCCGGGATTTTCGCGGATGTCGCGCCCCTTGGCAGCGGCGGCAATCGCCGTGATCGCCTTGGAATAGGACAAATGATAGCGCCGTGCATCGGCTTCGGTCCGCGCCGCCTCGCCCAGCATGTCGTAGCTATAGCTGTAACCTTTGGCCTCAAGTTCGGTCGCGCGGTTCATCGCGGCTTCGATGGTTTCGCCCAGCACGAACTGGCGGCCCATCTCTTTCATCGCCTGCGCCACGGCACGCCGGATCACCGGTTCGCCCAGCCGTTTGACCGCCGCGCGCAAATGGCCCGCGACCCCCGGTTCGCGGTCTTCGAGCACCTTGCCCGTCAGCATCAGCGCCCATGTGGACGCATTCACCAGCGACGAGGCGGATTTGCCCAAGTGACGGCCCCAGTCGCCCGGTGCGATCTTGTCTTCGATCAGCGCGTCCATCGTTTCGGCATCGGGCACGCGCAGCAGCGCTTCGGCCAGACACATCAGGGCGATGCCTTCTTCGGTCGAAAGCCCGTATTCGGCCAGAAACACCTCCATCAAGCCGGGCTTGACGCTGGCGCGGATGCGTCTGACCAGATCGGCCCCGCTGTCGGTGATGCGTGCCCGCGCCGCACCGTCCAGCGCCGCTGCGTCGACCAGCCGGCGCACCAGCGCCGCCTCGTCGGCCAGCGATCCGGTTTCGATGATCGTCCAAGGTGTCACGGCGGCGTCACGGGGCATGGCATTTTTCCTTTGTTTCACCTATGATAGCGCAGGTTCCACAGGCCATTTTCCCCAATGCTGCCAGTTGTGCAGCCGGATCGGCCGAAATTTCAGGCTTTGCCATGTCGATCAGCCGCCCGACCCGTCTTGACCTTGACCGTTTCGACGAAGCGATCATCCGCGTCCTGTCGACCGACGGGCGTATTTCGGCAACCGAACTTGCCCGCCGCATCGGCCTGTCGAAATCGCCCACCCAAGCGCGCATGAAGCGGCTGGAAGAGGCGGGCGTCATCACCGGCTACCGCGCCATGCTGGAACCGATCCGCATGGGGCAGGCCCATGTCGCCTTTGTCGAAGTGCGGCTGTCCGACACCCGCGAAGCCGCACTTCAGGCGTTCAACAAAGCCGTGCTTGCCGTGCCGGAGGTCGAACAATGCCATATGATCGCATCCCGCTTCGACTATCTGCTTAAGGTTCGCACCGCCGACATTCAGGATTACCGCCGCGTGCTGGCCGAACGCATCTCGGCGCTGCCGCATGTCGCGTCGACCTCGACCTATGTGGCGATGGAGGCCGTTAAGGACTTGTTCTGATCCTTTCGATACCTCTTGCTGGCACGGGTCTTGCAAACCGAGGCCCAGAGTTCCCGGTTTGAGAGTGCGCCGATGGTTGCCGAAGTCTTGCTTCATGTCGGGATGCACAAGACCGGCACCACGGCCTTGCAGATGGCGCTTGACGGGTATGACGACGGCACCAACCGCTACGCCCGCCTTGGTTTTGCCAACCATTCGATCCCCATCGTAACCGCCTTTCTGACCAATCCGCATGGCTACCATGTCTGGAAACGGCTGGGCACGCCGCCCGAGCGGGTGGCGCAGGAGCGGGCTGCCATCTTGAGCCGCCTCGATGCCGAACTGGACCTGCCGCACCGGCGCCTGCTTGTGGTGGGAGAGGAGATTTCGCTTTTGAACACCGCCGCCACCACCGCCATGGCGCGGCATCTGCGACAGGGCGGGCGGCAGGTATCGGCAATCGGCTATCTGCGCGACCCGGCGGGCTATGTCACCGCGGCCTTCCAGCAGCAGGTGCGAGGTGGACAGTCGAGCTTTGCCCTGCCTGCCCCGCTTTACCGTGGCCGGTTCGAAAAGGTCATCGGCCTGTTCGGACCCGCCGCGATGACGTTTTGCGCCTATGCCCCCGACAGCCTGATCGGCGGGTCGATCATCACCGATTACTGCACGCGGGCGGGGCTACCCGCCGACAGCTTTGCCGACCGGCGCGACAACCGCTCGCTTCCGGCCGAAGCGGTGCGGCTGATCCACCTGTTCAACCGCACGGGGCCGGTCATGCGCAGCCCCGTCGAGCTTGCCGCCCGCAGCGCCATGATCGCCCATGTCGCCGCCAGCTTTTCCACCCGCTTTACGCTGGACCCGTTCATCCTGGGCGGGGTGGTCGATCCTGCCGATCTCGACTGGATCGAAGCGGCATCGGGCATTGACCTCGGCCACCGTTACGCAACGACAGACCGCGAACAGGCCGAAGCCGCACTTGCCGCGATGCTGGCCAATTTCGGGCCACGCAAGATCGACTGGCTGCATGCCGAACTGGCGGCGCGTGGCCAGCCCGCTCCGCGCAGCGATGGGACTGCCGAGCTTGTGGGGAGGCTTTATCAGGCCTTTCTGGCAGAACAACACGCCCGCAGCGCCGCCCCCCGCAACAGCGCCGCGGGCTGAGTAACGGGCCGCGCTTAATCGGCGCGCGCCACGCGCCGGACGAATTCCTTGCGGACCGGACCAGCCGGTTGCCGGTTCTGCCAGACAAGGTTGTTCTCGGTCGCCTGAAGCAAGGCTGCAAACAGCGCCGCCGCGTCGAACGGGGCTACCAGCGCCACATCGGCCATGAACAGCCGCGCCGTTCCGAAATCGTTGCGCGTAAACTGTTCGGACGTGGCGATCAGTGGCAGGTCGGGCCGCGCCCGCCGCAAGCGGCACAGCGATTCGAGCCATGTGTCTTTGCCCAGAAAGCTGTCGATGTTCACGATTGCCGCTTCGAGCTTCGTCCCCGGAGGTGCGACGAACAGCGCCAGCGTGTCGAGCGAGCTGTGATAGCGCAACTCGGCGCTGACCTCGCGCAGGTCGGACCCGTAGGCTGCCGCCGGATGGTCGGTCGCGCTGACCGACAGGATGGTGCGCAGGGCCATGATCGGCCGCACCGGCAGGGTATGGCCAAAGGCTGTGGTATGGCGGGATGTGGTTTGACGAAAGTGGTTCATGACCAGTCTCTTTCCGATGCAAGATATGTGGCGACAAGGCCCGCTGCGGCCCAGTCATGCGTCGTCACCCGCCCTGCGGGCAGCCGTTCGATCCGCGTCGCAAGGTCTGCGAACACGCGTGCTGCGGCACGGTAGGCACCGGCGCGCCCGGTTCCGGGCTGCGGCACCCTGCCCGAAGGCTGTGTTGCGAACAGCATCTGCGCCATCATCGTCTGCTTGAGCGGGCAGATGCGCCCGTCTTGCACCAGACGCGACAGGCACTGCTGCGCCGCGCGGCGCACGCGCGACGAACGGGCAGCGCAAAGCAACCGCGCGACGATCATTCCGCTGCCCCGGCGAATCGCTCTGTGGCTTCGGCACCCTGCCGCAGGCTGCGCGGCATCCCCCACGCCTCGCGCAGGCGGTCGCGGCAGCGCTGCTGCCAGATGCGGTTGTTGCGCAGGGCGACACCGACAAGCGCTTCCATATCAGCCTGCACCACCGCGCCGCCAAGCGTGGCATCGCACAGCGCCAAACGCTCGTGGCCCATGTCGGTCGCGCTGTCGTGCCGGCACAAGATCACGCACAGGTCGGGCCGTTCGGTCCGGATTGCCAGCACGCGGTCTATCCGCCACGACCCGCGGCGCAACATGGCCCAATCGACCAGAACCACGGTCCGGCCCTGCACGCCCGCAACCACCATGGCAGGCTCGAAGGCCCGCAGATCGCCGAAGCATCCCGCAAGCGTCCAGCTTTGCGACGCGGCCGCGCAGATCATGGCCGGATCGTCCTGTCCAAGCCCCACCGTCAGCATCAGCGGCCGGTCCTGCGCGACCGGCAACCCCGCCGCAGGCTCGGCCGTTTCGGTCCTGAACTGGTCGTAATGGATATGCATCGTTCCCTCCGCCCTGATGGTGCGCGCCGTGTCGTGAAAGCTTCGTCGCGGGGGAAAGGCGGGGAAATCGGGCAAAGAGGGGAAGACGGGGTTTTAGCCCCAAAGTAGGACGGCGCGATCCGCCCCCGGAATGAAAAACGCTGCCCGCAAGCGGACAGCGTGACAGTGCTTAAATCGATTTGCCGTTAGGCCCTATTGCAGACGCGACGCTACGGTCGCGATGACGATCCCGTCTTTTGAGGCCGACCCGCCCTCGGTCGAAAGTTCGACGCATTTCATGCGGGAATTCAGGGCCGGAGCCACTTCGAGGCGCACGCGCGTCAGGGTCCGTCCGGTCACGTAGCTTGAAACGACGGTCCCGAGTTGCGTGCCCTCGCGGTCGAACACGGGAGCGCCTTGCAGCACGGCACTTGTCCCCTCGCCGGGGGGGCAGATCGATTTGAAGGGGCGGAACGTGGCCTGATCGGGGACGACTGTGCCGGAGGTGCCGGAGGTGCCGGACGTGCCGGACGTGCCGGAGGTTCCCGACGTGCCGGAGGAGCCGGACGTGCCGGAGGTGCCGGAGGTGCCGGACGTGCCGGAGGTGCCCGAGGTGCCCGACGTGCCGGAGGTGCCGGAGGTTCCCGAGGTGCCCGACGTGCCGGAGGTGCCCGAGGTGCCCGAGGTGCCCGACGTGCCCGAGGTGCCCGAGGTGCCCGACGTGCCCG
>JBBAUB010000003.1:0-292465 GCA_040398445.1 Gemmobacter sp.
CCGGAAAACTCTGCCTTCGGGCGGTCCAACGTTGGGGGTCGGATCACTCAAACCCGGAGTCTCGCTCACGCTGGATAAAAGTCGGGGGCAACGTCATCTTGCGCAACGGCTCGAGCATTGGCTGTGATGCATGAGAATAGAAAGCGGCCCTGAGCGAACTGCACCGTTCTGGTTCAGGTGCCGATGGACGACCTCCAAAGCAGCCTGTTCGCCAATGCCCGCTCACCGGAATCGGGGACGAACATTGCTGACCTAAGGCCTGCATCTCTGCACCGAGAAAATATTTTCAGAAATCGTTCCAAACTCGCTTTTAGCTGGCGCAAACGATCGAATTTCCCCTTTGCAAAACCGCAAAGCACTACCGGAACAGGGAAAGGCACCCCGCTCCGGCCAATGAAACGAGGCAAGAAACATGGGCAAACGGGCAACTTTTACCAAAGCCGAACTCACCCGCGCCATCACTGCGGCACAGGCTGCCGGTCTGGCTATCACCCGCTGCGAGATCGGACCCGATGGCACCATCGTGCTATCGTCGAACCACGCCAGCGAAGCCCCCAAAGCCGCCTACGACACCTGGAAGGTCTCCAAGAAATGAAGATGACGCTGAAGGGTTTGCACACGGTATCGCGCCGCCTCGCCTCGGGCGGCACCAACGTGCACTATTATGCGTGGCGCGGCGGCCCCAAGATCGAGGCGAAACCCGGCACTCCTGCCTTCGTCGCCGAGTTTACCGAACTGACCGCCGGGCGTGACAAGCCCGACCACCACGACGGCACGTTGCAGGCGCTGATCAACGCGTACCAAAAGGATGTCGAGTTTACCAATACCAAAGCCGTCACGCAGCGGGGCTACATCCAGCGTATCCGTCACATCGAAGCGAAGTTCGGAAAGATGCCGATCAAGGTGCTGAACGACCCCCGCATCCATGGCGATTTCCTCGATTGGCGCTCGGAAGTGGCGACGGAGTGCGGCAGTCGCGAGGCGGACTACCGGATTACCGTTCTGGCGCGCATCCTTTCCTGGGCTCACAATCGCCGGAAGATTACCGACAACCACCTCCAGCGGCCGGAGCGGATTCACGATGGTAGCCGGGTCGAGTTCGTCTGGACAGATGACGACATCGAGCAGTTCCGCAAGGTGGCCGACGACCACATCGACCTGCCCTTTACGCTTGGGCTCGAGACCGGTCAGCGCCAGTTGAACATCTTGTGCTTCCGCTGGTCAGCTTACGACTGCACGCATCTCAAGGTGAAGCAGACGAAGGGCGGAACCAATGTATCCGTGAAGCTGTATGCGGAAACCCGCGACCGCCTGGATCGCCTTCGCGTGGGCAAAGATTCGAATGATTTCATCTGCCTGACGTCGCGCGGAACTCCATGGACATCCGACGGCTTCAAATCCAGCTTCGGCAAGGCCAAGAAAAAGGCCGGAATCGGCAACCTGACGTTCCATGACACGCGTGGCACCGCCGTTGTGAACCTGGCAAGTGCAGGAAGCACGATTCCCGAAATCGTCAGTATCACGGGCCACAGCCTCAAGGACGCCAACACAATTCTTAACGCCCATTATCTGGGTGGCCGCACGGAATTGGGAGACGCCGCGATCGACAAGTCCGAGATCCAGCGCGCCGCCAAGAAAGCACGGAAAGGGCAGCGGAAACCGTCGGCATAACCGGTCTATCGGGACGCATTTCGATCGTCGCGCCAGCCGATGGCTCAGGGCGGTAGGCCGTCGGGTCCCGATCTCAAGCCGACCGTTCCTGATTGAGCCGGAACAGGCGGCCAAGGATTTCGTCGTCGGTCAGATTGCCTGCCCGCCAGTCGTCGCCCCAGCCGTAAGCCTCGGCCACGGCTTCGTCCAAGGCGCGGTGGGCGTGGTCGAGCCATGCGGGGCGGGCGTTATAAAGGTTGGTCAGGGTGCGCTTTTTAAGTTCGGCCTCGGCCTTGGCGTCTTTGGGCAGGATGCGGTCAGGGTAGCCCGCCACCACCTCGGGCACGCGGACCACAAGGTCAGACGGGTTCAGCCAGTTTTCCCGCAACTCGTTCAGACGGGCCGCAGCAGCAGCGATCTTCCGGGCGCGGGGGTCTGCGGCGTAGTCGGCGGCGGGGATGTTCGGGGTAAGGCCCTCGGGGAAGGGGAAGGTTCGAAAGGTTGTGGAAGAAGTGTAGCGGGGGAATTGAACGAGTGAGGTGCCTAGTCGGATAGCCCAGAGTTCATGCATGCGCGAGTGGAGGACACCAAAGCTCGTGTCGTCATCGCGTAGGATTACGACCAAGTTCTTGTCTGGGCTGAAGCTGCGGTCAAGCCATCGGAAAATCCTAAACTTCGCAACTTCTGGTGAAACAATTACTCGGGCGAGTGGCTTTAGCGCCTCCCTCAGCCCGGGAGCAGGCTCGTTAAAATGCCACCAAAAATCCCTACGGCGCGCTCGGCTGCTCTTTTGCTTTGCGGGTCGGACATGCCATTCAACATGACGAAAAGGTTTTTCGAAAAGCGAAGCTTGGTCAAACCCAAGAAGGCCAAAATCGACGATCCACTTGTCATTATATTGCCCGGTGATGGTGTCGCCGTTCGCCCAAGGCTTCAGAACGTCGGAGTTCGGGCGCCCGTGCGGGTTTATCGGCTCGACTAGCCAGTCCCTCGCGGTGGCTCCTCCAATATCAAATGCACCCCCTTTGGTGGGTCCCTGCATGGCAACACCAGCATTTGCTGATAACGGCCTTGCGAGAGTCAAATCAGCACCTGAAGTATTCGCGGAGAGATCAGCGAAGACTCTTGATACGGGGGTGCCGTCAAGCCGAGCAGATGTTCCATCCAATTTGTCGAAGCAGACCATCGAAACCCGAACAGCAGCCCCCTCCACAGTCCACGGTTCGTCAGACCACGCTGCGAAAATTCGACCTTCGTCTACTATCGGCTTCAGTACAGAGCGGTTAGCTCCGCCCCGAATAGAGTTGGTCGAAACCAATCCTGCACGGACAAGTTTATTCTTCGAAATTCCGTGCCAAGCGTTAGCAAACCAATAACAAACGAGGTCAACACCACCGGGGACGTCTGGATACGCTGCGCGTAAGGCAGAAGTATATGCGGCCCCAAGTTCGCGCTGCATCTTTTTATCGCCCAAGAACGGCGGGTTCCCCACCACCACATCGGCCACGGGCCACTCCGCCCGCGTGCCGTCCTCGTTCAGCACGGCATCCCGGTTTTCGATGTTGGTCAGGGTCCGCAAGATCGGGTTCCGCCCCGCCTCGAACCCGTTACGCCGCATCCACTGGATTTCCCCGATCCAGACCGACACCCGCGCCAGTTCGGCGGCATAAGAGTTCAATTCGATGCCCAGCACATTCTCTGGCCCGACCATCTGCAAAGCGGGTCGCGGCAGGCCCAGCGCCTCGGCCTCAAGGTTCACGCGATGTTCGATATTCTTGAGTTCGGTCAGGGCGATATACAGAAAATTCCCCGATCCGCAGGCAGGGTCCAGCACACGAAACGCCCGCAGCCGCTCCAGAAAGGCCGTGTGCAGCCCCTCGGCCAGCCCAAGGGCGCGGTTGCGGGCAGCCAGATCGGCCCCCACCAGCAGCTTGTCCGGGGTCGCCTTGGGCGCATTCTCGGCCAGCGTGACGATCTGCGCCTTAATGCCCTCCCATTCGGCCAGCAGGGGTTCCACGATCACGGGCCGCACGATCTGCATGATCTTGTCGCGGTCGGTGTAATGCGCCCCTAGCTGGCTGCGCTTGGCAGGGTCCAACCCTCGTTCGAACAGCGTGCCCAAGACCGAAGGGTCGATGTCGGACCAGTCAAGCCCTGTGGCCCGCTTGAGGTCGTCGAGGTCTTCCCATGTCAGCGGCAGCGCATCGTCTGTGTCAAACAGCCCGCCGTTGAACCACTCGACCCTCTCGAACCCCACATCGCCACCCGTCCGCATGGCGGCGAACAGTTTGTTCGCGTGGTCAGCAAAGCTTTCGGGCTTCTTGCGCGACAGTTCGATCAGCCGCGCAAACATGCTGTCCGGCAGCAGGCCCACATCCTCTGCAAACATGCAAAACACCAGCCGGTTGACGAAATGTGCCACCGCATGGGCATCGTGACCGCGCCCCCGCAGGCGCTGGGCAATAAGGGCGAACCGCTGCGCCGCTTCCTCGGTCAGCACTTGTCGCGTTTTTTGCGGCTTCAGCTTGTCGGGGGCTTCGAAGCAAGCCCGCAGAAGGTCGCGGTGAGCGGCATCGACCAGATCGGTCAGGTGGATTTCGTGCACTTTCTGGACCGTGTTCGTCCAGTTGGTGTGGATGCGGATGCGGTCCATATCGGACACGATCAGCAAGGGCGGGTTGTTCAGCGCGATGGCGTATTGCTGCAACTGGGCAAAGGCGCGGTCGAGGTCTTTACGCCTGCCTTTGTATTCCCATGCGAAGCAGCCATCCTTCCAGACGTCGGCCCACCCCTCGCCCCCCGTTGTTTTCGAAGCGCCCTTCTCGAAGGCGAAGGTGTCGCCCTTGGGGTCCGCCTTGATCGGGTCATCGACGCCAAGCAGGTGGCACAGGTCGTTGAAGTGGGATTGCGAGGCGCTGCGCTCTTTCAGTTCGACCGCACGCCATTTGTCGATGAAAGCCTGAGGGGTCATCGGGTTACCACTTACGAACACTACTCCCCGACTAAACACGCGCTCAGGTTGCGGGTCAACGCAGACGAGACTGAACGCCAGCAATGGATCATTGCCCGGCAAGGCTCAGTCGTGACGACAAACGGGCAATTCGAAGTGGCGAGCCGTTAGATGATAGCCTGAAATCGGCACAAGGATCGGCGCAAATGCCTGGGATCCAGAACCGGATTCGGCCCGCCGGGTGAGGCGTAAGGCAGACCACCGCCGAGCGGCCTGTAAACGGCCCTGTAAACGGTCAGCTTAGCCTTCCGCTACGCGGTCTTTAAGATATTGATATTACTGGTGGCGAGGGGGGGACTCGAACCCCCGACCCCATGATTATGAGTCATGTGCTCTAACCAGCTGAGCTACCTAGCCACTGGGGCGCTGACTACGGCGAGTGGCGGGGGGCGTCAAGCCTCAATCTTCGGGGCGGGTGTGTGCGACGCGGGGGCGGCCTGACGCGGTGGCGGTCAGGGTGGCTTCGATGAACATGGCGCGACCTTCGACTTCGGCTTCGCGCAGGTCGCGCGTCGTGGTCACGCGCAGGTCTTCTGCGCCGGCGGCGCGGGCGCGGGCGGTGGCGTCTGCGACGAGTGCGGCCTCCATCGCGTCGAGTGCGCTGTCGCGGTCGCGGAAGGTTTGCAGGCCTTCTGCGAAATGGGCGGTATAGCGGCCTTCGCCGGGGCTGCTGACAAGGCCCGTCGCGCGTTGGCTGACCTGTCCCACGACCGCGCCGATGGCATTGGCGACACCGGCATGTTCGGGCAGCACCATCCGCGCGCCCAGCCGTTCACCGACCGCGCCGTAGTAGAATGGGGCCGATGCGCCAAGACCGATGACCGGCACGCCCAGCCGGAGCGTGACCTCGACCACGCCGCGATGGCCAGCCAGACCGGCCGCGGTCAGCCGATGGCGGGCCAGCGTTTCGGGCACCTCGCCCGCAAATCCGGCGTCTTCACCAAAGGCCGCTTCCAGCAGGCAATCCACCGTTTGCGCGGTCAACTGATCGACGATGTGTCGCGCAAGCGTGGCGGCGTCGGGGGCAAAGCGTTCACCCTTGCCGTTCCTGCGCTTGGCCAGCAGGCGCACGGCCTTTTCGGCGGCTTCGCCGTCCCAAGCGGCAAGCCCGCCCATCACATGGCTGGCATCCGACGGTGTCACGCCTGCGATCATCACCAGACCGCGGACGACCAGCCGTTCAAGGGCTGCCACTTCCAGCCGCGAGGTCAGCGCAGCCACCACCGGCATCGGTTCGGTCACGCGACCCAGCACGGCCATGTCGCGCGGGCCGAGGCCGCCAGCATTGCCGCCCATCGGAATGACGAAGCGACCGTCCATCTCGCCCACCGCATCGGCGGAAAGCCAGCGGTCGAGAGCGGCGTGCACCATCGGGCCATGATCGACCGCCAAGAGCGACACGGGAACCAGGCGGCGCGGGCCGAGGCGCAGGCCGCCGTCCAGACCTTCGGTGACCAGATGCACCTCGCTGTCGCCGCCAAGGCCGGTCGTGCGCATCGCCACGGCTTCGACCATGGTGCGAAAGCCGCCGACCCTTGCGCCTTGGAGGTCGATCTCGGGCAGGCCACCCTTGAGCAGGGCAACGTCTGTGGTGGTGCCGCCGATGTCGGACACCAGCGCGTCGGAAAGGCCCGTCAGCCAGCGGGCACCGACGATGCTGGCGGCGGGGCCGGACAGGATTGTTTCAATGGGCCGCTCGCGCACCATGGCGGAGGAAATCAGCGCGCCGTCGCCGCGCACGACCATCAGCGGGGCCTTTATGCCGATGGTGGCCAAATGGCGTTCGCAGGCGGCGACGAGCCGGTCGATCATGCCGATCAGCCGCGCGTTCAGGACCGCCGTCAGGGCGCGTTTGGGGCCATTCAACTGCGCCGACAACTCGTGCGAGCAGGTGACGGGACGCCCCGTCACGCTGCGGATCAGATCGCGGGCAGCAATTTCATGCGCGGGGTTGCGGGTGGCGAAGCGGGCGGCAACGGCAAAGCCCATGACGCCATCGCCCAGCGCGGTAATCTGCGCCGCAAGCGCGGAAAGGTCGAGCTGGCCGGTTTCGGTTCCGGCGTGGCTGTGTCCGCCCGCCATGCGGATGACCGGATCGCCCTTGAGCGCTTCGGTCAATCCGCCACGGTCGAGGTCGCCGTCGTCGAAGCCGATGAAGACGAGGGCCACGCGCCCGCCTTGACCTTCGACGAGGGCATTGGTCGCAAGGGTGGTCGAGAGCGAGACGAGCGCCACGTCGCCCGCCGCGATACCTGCGCCTGCAAGTGCCGCATCGACCGCCTTGCCAATGCCGATGGCAAGATCGCCGCGCATTGTCAGCGATTTGGCCGAGCCGATCACGCGGTCGGCGGCCTCGTCCACGATCACCGCATCGGTATAGGTGCCACCGGTATCGACACCCAGAAAGTAAGCCATGCACCCGTCCCCTTGCCGTGTCTGCCGCACCACATGCGAAGGGCGCGCAAGTCCATCTTCAAGCGCGACGTTATTCGTCGTGGCACGGACAAGTGCAAGGCTTTCACGCCGCGGCAGGCGGTCGACGCCGTGCCTGCGGGTTGATAAAGGGAAGGATGGGCGGGACAGGCAGGCGAAAGGGTCAGGCAGTGACGGCAGGTTTCCCACAGGCGGCGGGCGTGGCCGAAGCGGCTGAATTCCTTGACCGTCATCCGCAGGTCGAGGCGGTCGACATCATCCTGACCGACGCCCACGGCATCGGGCGCGGCAAGATCTTGCGGCGGCACGAGGTTGCAGGGTTGTTCGCCTCGGGTCGCGGGATGCCCGCGTCGCTGTTCGCGCAGGATATCGAAGGCGACGATGTCGAGGCTGCGTTGGCCCTGCAGCAGGACGGCGGCGGCGATAGCCGCTGTTGGCCGGTGGCGGGGACGCTTGGCTATCTGCCCGCGACGGGGCGCGGGGTTGTGCTTGTCACCATGACCGGCGCCGATGGTGCGCCGCACCCGTCAGACCCGCGTGCCGTGCTGATGCGCCAGATTGCGCGGGCCGAGGCGCTGGGGTTCACGCCGATGGGCGCGATGGAGCTGGAATTCTACCTTGTGACGCCCGAGCGCGACGCGCAGGGCCGCTTTCGCCCCGCCCGCTATAGCCTGACGGGGCGCAGCAGCGGGGCCACCAACACCATGTCGGTGGACGAACTCGACGAGATGTGGCCGCTGTTCGAAGCGGTCTATGCCGGGGCCAAGGCGCTGGATTTGCCGCTGGAAACGCTGATTTCGGAATATGCGCCGGGGCAATATGAACTGACGCTGCGCTATCGCGGGCTGGCGCGGGCGGCGGACGATATCGTTCTGGCCAAGCGCCTGTTGCGGGCCACGGCGCGGCGCTTTGGTTGCGAGGCCTGTTTCATGGCCAAGCCGTTTGGCGACCAGTCGGGATCGGGGATGCATCTGCATCTGTCGCTGGCGGATGCGGCTGGGAACAATCTGTTTGCCGATCAGCCCGACGGCAGCCTGTCGCCGCTTATGCTGGCGGCCATTGGCGGCATCCGGCGGGATATGGCGGCATCCATGCTGGTGCTGGCACCACATCTGAATTCGTGGCGGCGCTTTGCTTCGGCGGTCTATTCGCCCGCATCGAATTCGTGGGGACAGGAAGACCGCAACGTGGCGCTGCGGGTGCCTGCGGGATCACCCGCGACACGGCATTTCGAACATCGAATCGCGGGGGTGGACGCCAACCCCTATCTGGTCGCCGCCGTCACGCTGGGCAGTGCGCTGGACGGGATCGAGGCGGGGGCAGAGGCGGGGGCGGCGGGCGAGGCAGGGGCTGCGGAACATCCGCTGCCGCGCAGCTGGCTGGACGCGATAGATGCCTTCGAGGCGTCGGCCGCGATGGAACGTGTGCTTGGCCCCGTCATGCGCCAAGGCTTTGCCGCCATCAAACGGGCTGAACATCTGCAACTCGCCACCGAGGTGACCGACACCGAATGGCGGCTTTACGGGTTCGTCGTGTGACCGCCGCAACGAGGGAACGACCGACATGCTGACCACCCTTGCCCGTGCCGAGGCGCTTTTGCGCAGGATCGGCGTCGACCGCTATATGATGCTGCTGATCGGCACGGTTCTGCTGGCCAGCGTCGCGCCTGCGCGGGGCGAGGTGGCGGCGGGGCTGAAACAGGTGACGTTCTGGGCGGTGTCGCTGCTTTTCTTCATCTACGGAGCCAAGCTGTCGACAGCGACCATCCTGTCGGGGCTGACCAACTGGAAGCTGCAGGTCACGATTTTGCTGTGCACCTATGCGCTGTTCCCGTTGCTCGGGCTGGCGTTGGGGCCGGTGGCGACGCTGGCGCTTCCTGCCGCGATGGGGGTGGGGTTCTTGTATATCGGCTGCCTGCCCTCGACCGTGCAAAGCTCGATTGCCTTTACCTCGGTTTCGGGGGGCAACGTGGCGGGGGCGGTCTGTGCGGCGTCGATCTCGAACCTGGTCGCCGTGGTGCTTACGCCGGTGATGCTGGCGCTTTTGGTGCCGCAGGGGGGCGAACATGCCATCGATCCGGCGGCGATCTTTGCCATCTTCAAGCAAATCCTGCTGCCCTTTGCGCTGGGGCAATTGTGCCGCCCATGGCTTTCGGGCTTTTTGAACCGGCAGAAACTGCCCACCATGATCGTCGATCGCGGGTCGATCCTGCTGATCGTCTATGCCGCGTTAAGTGCGGGAGTCGTGAACGAAATCTGGAGCCGCGTTTCGCCCGTAGGGCTGGCGGTCACGCTGGGCCTGTGCCTTGTCATGTTCGCGGTCGCCATGGCGGTGGCCATCGGGGCGGGCAGGGCCGCGGGGTTGGGCCGTGCCGACCTTTATGCCGTGCTGTTTTGCGGGTCGACCAAAAGCCTTGCCACCGGATTGCCCATGGCGGGTATCCTGTTTCCCGGACCCGAGCTACCGCTGATCGTGCTGCCGCTGATGGTGTATCATCTGATGCAACTGGTGCTATGCGCGCTGATCTCGCAGCGGGCAGAGCGGCAGGCGCGGACCTGACAGCGGTCAGGGCAATCTACACGGCACGACCTTACGGTGCGACGAGGGTTTGCAGGAATTGCGGCATGCGTTCCTTGATCTTGAAGAAGCCCGCCGTGGCATGGGGCCAGACCATGCCGTCCCAATCGCGCCGCCATTCGCACAGGGTGATACCTGCAGCTTCAAGCGCGGGTGTCGCCTCGTCCAGCCAATCGCGAAATGGGCCGCGCGTGACATAGGGTGTCACGATCTGCGCCGCCCCTGCCCTTTGTGCCCAACGGACCATTGCTGCGGGGTCGCCCGCCTGCATCTGCGCGGCATCCACACCCGCCCGCGTGGCGGTGTCGGCCAGTGCGCCCGCCTCGAAGGCCAAGACCGCGTCCGACACGGGCAGGGGCGAGCGCAGCGTGCCCGTGTGCAGCGCGGCACAGGCACACAGATCGAGCGTGGCAGGATCGAAGTCTTCGACCATGCAATCCTCGTCGGTCAGCAGCAACGCGGTGGGTAAGCCCGCCCGTGGCGAAGCCACGCCGCGCAGGGGCAGAACGGGTGGCAGGCCATCGGGTTCGGTCGCCTCAAGCCCCGCCGTGACGATGGACAGATCGGACGGGCGCGGGGTGAAGCGGCCGTGCGTAAAGGTGGCGATGTTCGACGCCTCGGCCGGATAGGCCTTGCCGCGTGTGTGCAGCCCCGCCACCCAGCGCCAGCCAAGGGTATTGGATGCGGCATCGCCGTCGAGCAGGTGGCGGTAGAAAAAATCCGCCCCCAGTCGCCACGGAAGGCCCAGCGTGAAGATCCAGATCGAGGCGAACCACATGCGCGCGTGATTGTGCAGATAGCCGGTGTCGAGCAGTTCTTCGGCCCATGCGTCGAAACAGGCCAACCTTGTTTCGCCCGCCTGCGCCCGTGCAACGTCGCGCCGCAGAGCGCGGTCGCGGTCGAGCGCGGCCAGATCGGCATCCAGGCCCGTGCGGTAGGCTTGCCAGACCTGCGGGCGCCGTTCCAGCCAGCCCTTGAAATAGCTGCGCCAAAGGACCTCTTGCAGGAATTTCTCGGCCCCGTCTGCCCCATGGGCGGCAAGGGCGGCAGCAGCCACTTCGGGTTCGGTGATCAACCTGCGCCGGATGTAGGGCGAAAGCTGCGACACGGCGGCGTGCTGGCCCGGCCCCTTGTCGTAATTGCGCCCGTTGGCATAGCGCGCGCCCATGCGCGGCACAAAGGCCTGCATCGCCGCCAATCCGGCGGCGCGTGTCGGTGGAAAGCTTGCGGTCATCTGGTCCGTCCTGTTGCGCATGCGCTAACTGGAGCGGCGGGGCGCAAAATCAACGCAACGTTTCGCGGTCAACCAGTGGTGCGGCGCGTCAGAAACATCGGTCCACCCTTTGTGCGGGGAAAGCCGTAGCCATGCACTTCGACCAGATCGATGGCTTGCGGGCTGGCGGCGATGCCTTCGTCAAGGATGCGCTGACCTTCGGACGCCATCGCAGCGACCAGACGTGAGGCGATGTCTTGTGCCGGAACCGTGCGTGCGGGACCGATCAGCGGAGCGATCAGCCGCGTCACGTCATCCGACGGGTGCGGGGTGCGGTCGCCGGGGTGATAGTCATACCAGCCGCCGCCGGTCTTTTGCCCCTTGCGCCCCGCCCGCACCAAAAGGTCGCCGGGCGTTTCGGGCACGTCTTCGCCCCGCCCCCGGGCTGCCTCGCGGTGCAGGAACGAGATGTCGAGACCGGCAAGGTCCTGCATCTCGAACGGACCCATGGCGTAGCCGAATCCGCGCATGGCGGCATCGATGGCGGGATAGGGCACACCGTCGCGCAGCATCGCCTCGGCCTCGGCGCGGTAATGGCGCAGGATGCGGTTGCCGATGAACCCGTCGCAAATGCCCGATTGCACCGGAACCTTGCCCAACTGCGCCGCAAGCGCGAAGCCGGTCGCCAGAACCGCGGGCGCTGTCGATGGCAAGGGGATGATCTCGACCAATTTCATGACCTGTGCGGGGCTGAAGAAATGCAGGCCGATGAACCGGTCGGGGCCGGCCATGCCATCGAAGATCAGGCCGGGGTCGATGTACGAGGTGTTGGTGGCAAGCACGGCCCGCGGCGTGCACACCTGTGTCAGCGTTTCAAACACGGCGCGTTTCACGCCGATGTCTTCGAACACCGCCTCGATCACCAGATCGCAAGGGGACAGGCCATCCAGCCCTACCACGCCTTGCACGCCGGCCATGCGGGCCTCGGCTTCGGCGGGGGTGGTCAGCCCGCGCTTGGCGGCGGCGTCGAACACCGCCCGCAGCGCCGCCATGCCACGCGACAGGCTGGCGTCGTCGCGTTCCGACAGGACAACCGCAATCCCTGCGTTGCGCAGGGCTGCGACGATACCCACACCCATGGTGCCGCCACCGACGACTCCGGCCTGCGTTACGGGCAGTGCATCGATGCCGCGCAGCGCGGCAGGGCGGGGCGCGGCACGTTCTGCAAGGAACAGGTAGCGCAGCGCTGCCGCTTCGTCGCCGTCGCGCAGGCGCAGGAAGGTTTGGCGTTCCTGCGCCATTCCCGCATCGAAGCCATCGGTGACGCCCTTACGCAAGGCTGCAAGGGCTGCGAGTGGGGCAGCCTGGCCCTTTGCCGCCTTGGTCAGCCGTTCCTCGGCCGCTTGCCAAAAGCCCGGGCCGGGGTCGGCAAGGGCGCGGTCGCGGGCGGTCGCGGGCAGGGGGCGCAACAAGGCCTTTTGGGCAAAGGCGATGGCGGCTGTGACCAGATCGCCTTGTGCCACGATATCGACAAGACCGCATTGCAGGGCTGCAGAGGCATCGAGCATGCGTTTTTCGGCAATGACCGGCAACGCCGCCTCGACGCCGATCAGGCGCGGCAGGCGCTGCGTGCCCCCAGCGCCGGGGATCAGGCCAAGATTGACTTCCGGCAGCCCGAAACGCGCATCCGCTGCCGCTATGCGAAAGCTGCAGGCAAGCGCCAGTTCCGCCCCGCCCCCCAGCGCCAGCCCGTGCACCGCTGCAATCCATGGCACACGCGCGGCTTCGATGCGGGCCAGCAGGTCGGGCAGGTGGGGCGGCTGAGGGGGGGCGTCGAATTCCGTAATGTCGGCCCCGCCCACGAACAGCTTTCCCGCCCCTGCCAGCACCACGGCCTTGATCGACGGGTCGGCCTCGATCCGGTCCAAGAGTGCTGCCAACGCTTCGCGCACCGGGCGCGACAGGGCGTTCACCGGGGGATTTTCAAGCATGACGACGGCGATTGCGTCGTGTTGGTCAAGCCGGACAGTCATAGGCACGCCTTGTTGCAGGGCCACGGGATTCAGCGCCGCAGTCACACAAAGCGGGTGGGCAATGTCAACCTTGCATCGAACGGGCGGCGCAGGCCTAGCGGGTGACGGTGTCGACCGGATAGGCGGTTGTAAACTTCATCCGCTCCATCGCGAAATGCGACGTGAAGTTCTTGATCGGAATCGCATCGGTCAGGCGTTTGTACAGCGTGTCGAAACTGGCCATGTCGCTGACGCTGACGCGCAGCAGATAATCTGTTTCGCCTGCCATGCGGTAAACTTCCATCACTTCGGGCGTATCGTCGACAACGCGGGCAAAGGCGGCACGCCATTCGGCGGTGTGGTCGGTCGCCTCGATCCCGACGAAGACGGTCAGGCCAAAACCCAGCCGCGCGGGGTCGGCCAAGGCGACGCGGCCGGTCAGGATGCCTGCCGCTTCGAGCTTCTGGATGCGCTTCCAGCAGGGGGTTTGCGACAGGCCGACACGGTCGGCGATTTGCGCCACGGGCAGGGTGGCATCGCGCATCAGCGCGGCGATGATCTTGCGGTCGATCAGGTCAAGGTCGTCCATGGTGTTCCGGTTCTTTGCGGATCACGCCTAGCATGGCGTGAAAATCGTATTTGTCTACCACTTTTATCGTGTATTTATGTCCTTGCTGCAAAACCTGCGGAAATCCGACAATCCCGCCGTTGATTTGCGGGTTTCGGCGGCGTAGGTCTTGGGGATGATCACGCAGAAAATGAAATATGCCCTCAAGGCGCTTCTGGTGCTGGCCGACGAGGCTGCACAGGACCGACCCGAACCCTTGACGATCGAACAGATCGCCAAGCGGTCGGGCACGCCCAAGCGGTTCTTGGAGCATATCCTGCTGGAAGTGCGCAACGCGGGTGTGATCGCGTCGATCCGCGGGCGGTCGGGCGGCTACAGCCTGATCAAGCGGCCTGCCGAAGTGTCGATCTCGGAACTTTTGCGCACCATCGACGGACCGATCGCGCCCCTGGCCTGCCTGTCGCGCCGTGCCTATCAGCGCTGCGAGGATTGCACCGACGAGGCAACCTGCCGAATCCGCAAGGTCTTTGCCGAGATGTTCTGGTCTTATCTTCTGATCATCGACTCGCTGACGCTGGAAGACATGCTGCGGTCCGACCAAGTCGCCGGACAGGTCATCGGCGCCTGACGAGCGCTGCCAAGTCGCTGTTTTCCCAAGGTAGATGCACGATGCGTCGCTTCGGCCCGCTACGCGGTGCGGAGAATATTCTTCCCCAATCACGACGAAAATGACCGTGAATTTTCGTTTGCAATAAACGACTAACTCTGTCGATATTAAGTCCATACAGGGCGCAGCGCCCGGGCATGCAGACAGAGGAGCGCAAGGATGCCATCACCCATTCCGCCCAAGGCCGGTCCGGCGGTGAACGCGACCTGCGCCGTGCGTCTGATCGACCGCCGCACCAAGCTGCCGCACCGCATCAATGGCACGCCGCTGGTGCTGTTCACCCGCCGCCCCGTCGAAGCCGTGGCCGAGCTTTTGGCAGGCCGTGACCCGCAGATATGGGAGGCCCGTGTCGAGCCGCTCGAACACGCGTCCAAGGCGGGGGCCGGATCATGCTGAACGGCCATCCCGCAACCGTGCTGGGGCTTGCCCCGTTCTTCCCCCACCGTTTCACCCCTGCCGCCGCGCAGGATGACAGACAGGAGACTACCATGTTGACGACCATTACCATCGCCGGGTCTGTGACAGCCCAGGGCGTGACCGTCGAAGAGCATCTCGACGGCCGCGTGACCATCGAGACCGGCCGCTCGCGTTTGACCGGCTGGCCCTTGCCGCGCGTTCTGAAAGGGGCGCTGTCGGCTGTCGCCATCGCGCTGGCCGGCCTTGGGGCTGCCCCGCAAGCGCAGGCCGAAACCCTGCTGAACGTCAGCTATGACCCGACGCGCGAGCTTTACCGCGAGTTCAACGAAGCCTTCACCAAATACTGGGTTGCCCAAGGCAACGAAGCACCGACCATCGAAACCAGCCATGGCGGTTCGGGGGCCCAAGCCCGCGCCGTGATCGACGGTCTGGACGCACAGGTGGTGACACTGGCGCTGGCGTCCGACATCGACAAGATTGCCGCTGCGGGCAAAATCCCCGCCGACTGGCAATCGAAACTGCCGCACAATTCGTCGCCCTACACCTCGACCATCGTGTTTCTGGTGCGCGAGGGGAACCCGAAGGGCATCAAGGACTGGGGCGATCTGGTAAACGAGGGCGTCGAAGTCATCACGCCGAACCCGAAAACCAGTGGCGGGGCGCGGTGGAATTACCTTGCCGCTTGGGCATGGGCCGAAAAGAACGGGCAAGACCCCAAGGAATTCGTGGGCAAGCTTTACAAGAACGTGCCTGTGCTCGACTCGGGCGCGCGCGGTTCGACCACGACCTTTGCCCAGCGTGGCATCGGTGACGTGCTGCTGGCGTGGGAGAACGAGGCCTATCTGGCGCTGAAAGAGCTTGGTGACGACCAGTTCGACATCGTGGTTCCAAGCGTGTCGGTTCTGGCCGAGCCGCCCGTGGCACTGGTCGAAGGCAACATCAAAACCGACGAACAGCGCAAGCTGGCGCAGGCCTACCTCGATTATCTCTACACGCCCGAAGGACAGGCCATCGCTTTCAAGAACTTTTACCGCGCCTGGGACGGGTCTGCCGCCAATCCAGAGGATGTGGCCCGCTTCCCCAAGCTTGACCTTGTGGACATCAGCGCCTTTGGTGGGTGGGCCAAAGTGCAGCCCGAACACTTCGGTGACGGCGGTATCTTCGACCAGATCTACGTGGCGAAATAAGGAAACCTGATGGGCAGACCGCTTATCCACCGATCCCCCATGCCCGGCCTTGGGCTAAGCTTGGGGATCACGCTGACGATGCTTTGCCTTGTCGTGCTTCTGCCCATCGGCGCCCTTCTCTGGAAGGGCGCCAACTTTGGCATTTCAGGCATATGGGAAACCGTGAACCGCGAACGCGTCTGGGCGGCGTTGTTCTTGTCGTTCCGCCTGTCGCTGTTCGCGGCACTGTTCAATCTGGTCTTCGGCGTGCTGCTGGCATGGGTGCTGGTGCGCTACCGTTTCCCGGGGCGGCGGCTGCTGGACGCTGCCGTCGATTTGCCTTTTGCATTGCCCACCGCCGTTGCGGGCATTGCACTGACGGCGCTGTACGCGCCCAACGGGGCGCTGGGGTCGCTGGCTGCCGAAATCGGCTGGAAGATCGCCTATACGCAATGGGGCATCTTTGTCGCGCTGGTCTTCGTGGGGCTGCCCTTCGTCACCCGCACGGTGCAGCCGGTGATCGAGGAAATCGAGTCCGAGGTCGAGGAAGCGTCGGCCACGCTGGGGGCAAGCCGCATCTACACGCTGCGTCGCGTGGTGCTGCCCATGCTCGCCCCCGCTGCGCTGACCGGCTTTGCGCTGTCGCTGGCGCGGGCGGTGGGGGAATACGGGTCGGTGATCTTCATCGCCGGTAACATTCCGCTCAGAACCGAGATCGCGCCGCTGCTGATCGTGATCCAGCTTGAGGAATTCAACTATGATGCGGCTGCGGCCATCGGGATCGCCATGTTGCTCATCAGCTTTGCCATGCTGCTGGTGATCAACCTGATCCAGGTCTGGAGCCGTCGGAGGATCGGATATGTCTGACGTGACCGCGCTGAAATTCCGGTCCGCGACCGAGGAAAGCCCCGCCGCCCGCTGGGCGCTGATCGCGGTTGCGGTGGGGGGCTTGGGTCTGCTGGTCGCAGCCCCGCTGCTGGCCGTGTTCATCGAGGCATTGGCGCAGGGTTGGTTCGCCGCCGTCGCCAGCCTCGGCAACCGCGACGCGGCATCGGCCATCAAGCTGACGCTTCTGATCGCGGGCATCGCCGTGCCGCTGAACGCAGCCTTTGGCATCGCCGCCGCTTGGTTCATCACCAAGTTCGACTTTCGCGGCAAAGCCTTTCTGATCACGCTGATCGACCTGCCGTTTTCGGTGTCTCCGGTTGTGGCGGGGCTTTGCATCGTCTTGATGTTCGGCACCAACAGCCTTGTTGGCGGCTGGCTGGTTGCAAGCGGCTATCCCATCGTCTTTGCCATTCCGGGAATCGTGATTGCCACGATGTTCGTGACCTTCCCCTTTGTCGCGCGCGAGTTGATCCCCGTGATGATCGAACAAGGACGGGCCGAGGAAGAGGCCGCTTTGACACTGGGCGCTTCTGGCTGGCGGGTGTTCTGGACAGTTACCGTGCCCAACATCCGCTGGGCGCTTTTGTACGGCGTGCTTTTGTGCAACGCCCGCGCCATGGGCGAATTCGGCGCGGTGGCGGTGGTGTCGGGCAAGATCCGCGGCCAGACCGCGACCATGCCGATCACCATCGAGATGCTGTATAACGAATACTTGTCGGTCGCCGCCTTTTCGATGGCGGCTGTGCTGACGTTTCTGGCGCTTGTCACGCTGATGCTGAAAACCGCGCTGGAAGTGCGTCACGCCGACGCGCTTGCTGCCACGCACCGCCATTAAGGAGACCGCCATGCATATCGAAATCGACGAAATCTCCAAGCAGTTCGGTACCACGGCGGCGCTGCATCCCGTTTCGCTGTCTATCCCTTCGGGCGCGCTGGTGGCCTTGCTTGGGCCGTCAGGGTCGGGCAAGACGACGCTGCTGCGCATTCTGGGCGGGCTTGAGTTTCCCACCGCCGGGCGGGTGCTGTTTGATGCACAAGATGCGACGCGGCTGACCGTGCAGGAACGCCGCGCGGGCTTCGTGTTCCAGTCCTATGCGCTGTTCCGGCATATGACGGTGTTCGAGAACATCGCCTACGGTTTGAACGCCCGCCCCCGTGCGCAGCGCCACCCCAAGGCCGAAATCGCCCGTCGTGTGACGAAACTGCTGGAACTGATCCAACTGCCCGATATCGGCGCCCGCTATCCCAGCCAGCTTTCGGGGGGGCAGCGCCAGCGCGTCGCCCTTGCCCGCGCGCTGGCGATCGAGCCGCGGATGCTGCTGCTGGATGAACCCTTTGGCGCGCTGGATGCCAAGGTGCGCAAGGAATTACGGCAGGGCCTGCGCGATATCCATGACGAGACGGGCCTGACCACGGTGTTCGTCACGCATGATCAGGACGAGGCGATGGAACTGGCCGATATGGTGGTTGTCATGTCGATGGGGCGGATCGAACAGATCGGCAAGCCCGCCGACATCCGCGCCCGCCCGGCCACGGCCTTCGTGCGCGAATTCATGGCGGGCTGACGGTCAGGCCCGGGCCTTGCGCCGGGGCCTGTGCCGCCAATTCGTGCACCAGTCGCGCCAGTTCGGCACGGCGCACCGGCTTTGCCAGATGGGCGGCAAAGCCAGCTTGCAGGTATTCTGCCACCTGATGCGACATGGCGTTGGCCGTGATGGCAATGGCGGGGGGCGGTTGGCACCCTGCCGCTTCTGCCTTGCCGCGGATCGCGCGCAAGGCAGAAATTCCGTCGAGCTCCGGCATGGCGATGTCGAGACAGAGAAGATCGAAGCGACCGGCCCCGAACGCATCGACAGCCGCGCGACCGTCTTCGACAAGCACTGTTTCCACCCCCAACCGGCGCAGGAAGGCGTCGATGATTTGCAGGTTGATCAGGTTGTCGTCGGCCACGAGGGCGCGCAGCCCCGACGGCACCGCGCCGGTTTCCGGCGGTGGCACCGTGGCATCGACAGGCCTGTCGTGCGGGGGGGCGACCGTCGCCAGCGGCAACGTCACCCGCACTGTGGTACCTGCGCCGGGTGTGCTGTCGATGGTGATGGTGCCGTCCATCATGCCCGTCAGACGCCGCAGGATCGACATGCCCAGACCCGTGCCGCCGTAGCGGCGTGTCATGCTGGGATCGGCTTGCTGGAAATCGTCGAAGATGCGGGCGATTTCTTCAGGTGTCATGCCGATGCCCGTATCCTGCACCTCGATCAGCAGGGGGGCGCGGGCGCTGCCGTGCACCCGCAGCGACACGCTGCCGCTTTGCGTGAACTTGACGGCGTTGCTCAGCAGGTTGTGCAGAATTTGCATCACCCGATAGGCATCGCCCAGGCGGAGCGGCAGGTCGGGGGCCACGTCGAGCACGAAGGAAAGCTGCTTTTCCTGCGCCCGCAGGCGGTGCAGGGCAGCAACCCGCAGCGCAAGTTCGGCGGGAGAAAAGGTCGCCTGTTCAAGGTCGAGCTTGCCCGCCTCGATCTTGGACATGTCGAGAAGGTCGTTCAGGATCGACAGCAAAGCCTCGCCCGAGTCGCGGATGGTATGTGCGGTTTGCGCCTGCGCCGGATCGGACAATTCGCTGGCAAGGATATCGGCCATCCCGAGAATGCCGTTGAGCGGCGTTCTGATTTCGTGGCTCATATTGGCAAGGAACAGCGATTTGGTGCGGTTCGCCTCTTCGGCGCGTTCGCGGGCGTCATAAAGCTCGGTCACGTCGACGCGCAGGCCGACGCTGCCGCCATCGGGGGTTTTGCGTTCGAAAATGCGCAGCACGCGACCGTTGGCCAGCCGTTGTTCGATCACCGCACCGGGGTTTTCGTGCTTGGCCAGCCGTTCGGCCAACCAATCCTCTTCGCGTCCCAGTGCCTCGAGATATTGGCCATGCGCCAGACCATAGCGCAGGATGTCTGCAAAGGTGGTGCCGGGCACCATGGCCGGCGCGCTTTCGGCGTAGATCGTCTTGTAGGGCGCATTGGCGATCACCAGACGGTCTTGGGCATCGTATAGCACAAACCCGTCGGGCAGGGTTTCGACTGCGGTGACAAGCTGCTGGCGGGCCGCCACCGCCGCGCGTTCTGCCTGTTCAAGCCGCCGTTCGCGTTCCTTGCGGTCGGTGATGTCTTCGACAAGGCTCCAGATCAGCCGCCGCCCCTTGGCGTCGGTAATCAATACGCCGTTGGCCACGGCGGGAAATTTGCTGCCGTCGCGGCGCAGGAAGGTTTTTTCAAAGGGGCCGCATCGTCCGGTTTCCTTCAGGATGGCGACCTGTTCGGCATCGACCGCGTGCATCTCGGGCGGCGAAACGTCGACATAGCTAAGCCCCGTCAGCGTGTCACGGTCGCAGCCGATATACTCCAGAAAGCTGCGGTTGGCATCGACGAAGGCGCCGGTTTCCAGATCGTTCAGCACGATCCCGAGCGGTGACAGGTCGAACAGCGCGGCAAGCAGTTTCTCGCGGTAGTGCAGCAGCGCTTCGGCATGGACGGATTCGGTGATGTCGCGGGTGATGAACAGATACCCCGTCCTGCCGCCTGGCACATCGGGGTCGCGGGCCGAGGCGGAAAGCTCGAACCACTGGGTTTTCGGGCCGGGTATCGCATAGCGCTTGCCGCGCGAAACACCGGTCAGGTCGACCTCGCGCATCGCTTCTTCGGCGATGGCTGCCACGTCGGGGGGCAGCACGTCGAGCATCAGGTGGTTCAGGAACAATTCCGGCGGCGCGATCAGCGGCGTGCCGTCGGGCGCGTGATAGCCGGTGAAGCGGCGGGCGTGATCGACCTCGAAGATAAGATCGGGAATCGCGGCAAGGGTCGAACGCAGGCGATTGCGTTCCTGTTCGAGCGTCTGTTCAAGTTCCTTGCGTTCGGTGATATCCTGAAAAGTGCCAAAGACGCGGGCAATCTGGCCCGCCCGCATCTCAACCCCCGCCGTGCTGCGGACCCAGCGATTGCGCCCCTTGGCCGTGATGAATTCAAGCTCGACGTCATAGGGCGTTCCCTTGGTCATCAAATCGTCGACCAAAGCTTCTACCTTCTTGCGGGCGGCAAAGGGAAAGTGCGCCAGCGCGTCATGCATCGACACGTCGACACCGAGCGGCAATTCGTGGATCCGGTAGGTTTGCGGCGACCAGTAGATCTGGCCCGAATCAACGTCGATTTCCCAACTGCCGACGCCCGAAACCTCTTCTATGCGCGCATGGTGCAAGGCCGCGCGGCGCTGGGCGGTCACGTCGCGGATCGTGGCATAGATCAGTTTGTCGTCAGGGTTAAGCGCGGCGCTCCATTCAAGGTCGTGCCACGTGCCATCCTTGGCCCGGTAGCGGTTGACGAAATTGTGCAATGGTTGGCCCGCCCCGAGGACCGACGCGACCGCGATGGTGTGTTCGACATCATCGGGATGGACATAATCGAGGTAGGGGCGGGCGCAGATTTCGTCCGGTGTCCAGCCGAGGGTGGTTTCCCATGACGGGCTGGCGGCGATGATGCGTCCGTGCAGGTCGCCGATGCTGAGCATGTCGACCGAATTCAGAAAGAATTGCGACACCCTGCTGTCTGTCATCTGTCACCGTCCTGTCGGAACGGTCGGCCCCGCGTCGCGCGGTTGGATTGCCCCCGTTCCGGATACGCGTACTTTCATTTTAGTTAACAATGTGTCGCAGCAAAAGCCAAGCCATTCGCAAAGGCACCGCAGGCGCAGGAAACGCCGGGCGGGAAACGGCTGCCCGAGCGCCGCCAGCGGAACGCCCTTGCCCCCGGCACCGTTCACCCCGCGTAAGGAGACGTCATGCCCCGGATCGAGCTTTATGCGCGCCCCGATTGCGCCGATGCCCAGACGATCACAGATTGGCTGCGCGCGGGTGGGCACGCGCATCTGTGGCGCGATCTTGCCGAACCCGGCGTGGCCGAGGATTTGCGGGACCGCTGCCGCGTGGCCATCGCCCCCGTCACGCTGGTCGACGGGCGCCCCCTGTGGGGCACCGGGGCCGAACAGGTGCGCCGCCTGCGCAGGATGCTGGAACCGCGGCGCTGGTCCTTGCCGTGGTAGCGCGCAGCAGACAAGATGCCCGGTGATAGGAGAGCGCCATGCCGAAAACCCTTTTGCTGAACGACGGCCATGCCATGCCGCAACTGGGCTTTGGCCTGTGGCAGGTGCCCAAAGCCGACACCGCCGCCACGGTTGTTGCGGGTTTGGCAGCGGGCTACCGGCTGATCGACGGCGCGGCAATCTATGGCAACGAAGAAGGGCTGGGCGAGGGGCTGCGCGCCACGGATGTACCGCGCGACCGGATCTTCGTCACCACAAAGGTCTGGAACGACCATCACGGCTATGATGCTGCCCGCCGCGCCGCCGAAGAAAGCCTTAGGCGGATCGGTGTCGATTACCTTGATTGCTTGCTGATCCATTGGCCCTGTCCCGACCGCGACCGCTATGTCGAGACGTGGAAAGCCCTGATCGACCTGCGCGACGAGGGGAAAGTCCGTTCGATCGGCGTGTCGAACTTTATGGCCGTGCATCTTGACCGGATTGTCGGGGAAACCGGTGTTACGCCCGTGCTGAACCAGATCGAACTGCACCCGCGGCTGGTGCAGGCCGAAATGCGGGCCGTTCATGCGCGGCTTGGGATCGTCACGCAAAGCTGGACACCGCTGGGGCAGGGCAAAAGCTTTGGCGCATCTGCGGTGCAGGCCGCAGCCACCCGCTGCGGCAAAACTCCGGCACAGGTGATCTTGCGCTGGCATGTGCAGCTAGGCTGTTCAGTCATTCCGCGCTCGACCCGGCCCGAAGGGCTGGCAGAAAACCTTGCCATCGATGATTTCGCGCTGACCGCTGCCGAGATGGCCGCGATCAGCTTGCTCGACGCTGGCGAAAGAACCGGCCCCGACCCGCTTCTGTTCGGTTAGGCGCGGGCTTTCGGCCAATACTGCCGCGCTGCGGCCAAGGCGAACTGCGCCGCCAACCCCGCCGCAAGCAAGGCTGAATCCAGACCGACACTGTCGCCAAAGGCATGTTTGACGCCCTGAAAGCCGATGCACATGACCGACCCCAGCGCAAAGACCGGCAACGCTTGACGGCCCAGCAATTCGAAGGGCTTGGCAAATACGCTCGCGCAAGCCAGACGCACGGCGGCAAAGGTCGACAGGAAATAGGCAAGCGCAAGGATATGCAGCAAGCGCGGCGCTGTGACGTAGCTTTTTTCGAAAGCTGTCAGAAACCACGGCAGGCCAAGCCTGTCTTGCAGGAACCAAAGCGTGTTGCCCATGGCTGTCGAAACTTGGGGCACCTGTGTGGCCACTGCGGCGAACAGCAGGAAACCACCTGTCAGCACCTGTAACCACGCAAGGACCGGCACGAAGCGCCGCCCGTCCTTCATCGCCACGCCCGTCAGCAGGCCGGTAACGAAGATGACCTGCCATGCCAGCGGATTGAAGAACCAGTTGCCCTCGTTCGGATAGTTCGGCAGTCCAAGATGCCAGTTTCCGGTCGCTGCCCAGACAAGGACCGAAGATGCCATCAGCCAAAGCGGCTTGCGCCATGCGGCCAACAGCAGAAGCGGCGAAACCGCCAGCAGCACCAGATAAAGCGGCAGGATGTTCACGTAGCCGAACTGGTGCGTCAGAATCGTCAGCCCGATAAAGGTGCGCAGCGGATCGGTGAACACCTTGTCCATCTGGTTCAGGAACAAGACTTCCGAATTGCCAAGATAGACCGCGACAGCCGAAGCTGCGGCAAGCGCTGCCATCGTGGTCAGGATATGAACCATGTAAAGCGTCCACACCCGTTTCCACACCCGGCCCAGACCGGTCCACAGCCGGATCGGTGCTTTGAAGTCGGGCGAATAGGCCAGACCTGCCGCTACGCCCGACATCAGCACAAAACCTTCGGCGGCGTCGGAAAAGCCGAAATTGCGCGAGGTGTAATTCTCGAACACGTTCTGCGGCATGTGGTTGATGAAGATCATCACCAGACACAGCCCGCGAAACACGTCGAGGCGCGGATCGCGGGGTGATCGGGTACGGACCGGCGTGGCGGTCTGCGGGGCGAAAGACTGGTCGTTCATGTGTCACCGTGTTGCCCTTGCCGCAGGGTGCGGCTGGCAAATCCGGCGCGTCATGCCTGTTACAGCGCAAAGCCGCAAGTGAAACCGTTTTGTGACGGTACGGTCGGCAAGGCTTTGCCGCTCAGGCGCGGGCCACGTCTGCGCCAACTGCGGCGGTTTCAGCAAGCGGGGCGGGGGCCAAGTTCCAGCGCTGCAGGACCGCCGCTTGCAGGCCCATCACCGGTGCGGGGGCGATATCGGTCGGGGTAACGAAAACGCCGCTGCGTCCGGGCTTTGACGACCACGAAATCAGAACGGGCGCAAAGACCATCGGCAGCGCCACGGGCAGCAGCCACAGAACCAGCGCGGGCGCGAACCACTGCGCTGCACCCAGCACGACCACGCCGGTGGTGACGATCCAGTGCGACGCCGCCCATGCATCGCCCAGCCCCAGCGTGCCGTCGCCGCGTGTCTGTGCAGGCCAGCCGCCATCGGCCCCGCGCAACACCTGCATGACCGACCGCGTCTGGAACATCAAGAAAAGCGGGGCGGTGATCGAGGAAAACAAAAGCTCGGTCAGCGTAGAGTGCACGGCACGGACCGTCCCGCCAAAGCCCCGCACCCGCCCGCTTGACGCGGCGTCGATCACGATCAGAACCTTGGGCAGGAACAGCAAGCCCACCACGCCGATGGCCAGCCCCAGCGCCTTTGACACCTGACTGACCGGCAGCACGGGGAAAGGCCAGCTTTCGATCGGGAAGTAATCGATGGGCGGCGCAAACAGCGGCGCGGCGATGGACGCAGCAAGGAAGGCCAACCAGAACACCGGCGCGATATAGGCAAGGATGCCTTGGACAAACACGAAGCGGCTCCATGCCTTCAGCCCGGGGGCAAGCAGCAGGCGGCTGTGTTGGAGGTTGCCCTGACACCAGCGACGGTCGCGCTTGGCATGGTCGACGATATTCTCGGGCGCTTCCTCGTAGCTGCCGCCCAGATCGTCGTCGACGCGCACCGTCCATCCGGCACGCGCCAGCAGGGCGGCTTCGACATAGTCATGGCTCAGGATATGTCCGCCAAAGGGCGGTTTGCCCGACAGTTCTGGCAAAGCGCAGCTGGCGGCAAAGGCGCGCACGCGTACGATGGCGTTGTGTCCCCAGAACGGGCCTGTGCTGCCCTGCATCATGGCAAGGCCGCGCGCGAAGATGGGCGAATAGAACGATCCGGCAAATTGCATCGTGCGGCCAAAGCGCGACCGTGCGTGAATGATGGTCGGTAGGGTTTGCAACAGGCCGAGTGCGGGCGCTGCCTCCATCCGGCGCACCATTTCGACCATGGTTGCACCCTCCATCAGGCTGTCGGCGTCAAGGATGACGGCATAGTCATAGGCCGCGCCAGACCGCTTTATGAAATCTTCGATATTGCCCGCCTTGCGACCTTTGTTCTTGTCGCGGCGGCGGTAGAAGATGCGCCCTTCGCCATCGGTATCGGCGATCAGGCGCAAGAACCACATCCGTTCGCGCGCGGCGATCGTGTCATCGCGGGTGTCCGACAGGATGGCGAAATGGAACAGATGGGCAAAGCCCGTTGCGCGAAGCGAGGCTCCCATCGCCGCGATGCGGGCGAACGTGGCCACAGGGTCTTCGTTGTAGACAGGCACCAGAATGGCGGTACGGGCGGTCAGCGGCCCCGTCTGGCGCGGAACCTGCGGCGGACGCGTCGTCAGACCGGCCAGCGCCGTGACTGCCCCCCATGCCAGCCAGAATGTCGACGCGAAGATAAGTGCCGAGCGCAGGATGTCGAAACTGTCCAAGCCATCGGCCGCGCCGAACTGCAAGAACAGCAGAAAACCGCCATAGGCGGCTGCAAGGCTTGCCCCAACGGCCACGGTCCGGGTGACAAGCACCCGGTGCGGTTTGGGGGCGATGCTGGTCATGGGTTAATGTCCAGCCTTGGGGACAGGGCGCAGCCGCAGGCGCAGCAGCACCGTCAGCAGACCGCCCGCGACCGGCGTTTCGATCCGTTGCAAAGGCATGGCCAAAGGCGCTTCGGGCAAAGCGCCAAGATCGTCGGCCAGACGGTCAAGATCGAATTGTTCCTGTTGCGACAGGTCCATCATTTCGCATTGATCCATTGATAAAGCCAGGTTTCGGTCAGCTTGCGCCCATAGCCGGCAATATGGGCTCCGAGTTCCACAACGGCAGCATCGGCTGCCGAAATGTCGATCACGAGTCGCCAGATATCGGTATCTGCGATCTTTTCCAGCGTGGTGCCCGTCAATTCACCATTGGCGATGGTGACGACGGGTTGAACCTTTGCGTCGGCATCCAGTTCCGCAAGCATGCCACCCTTGAAGTCCACGACGAATTTGCGCGTGCCCTTCTGCACCTCGACCCCCGAGATGCCGCCATGTCCTGCGCGGGTTTCGTGCACGATGGCAAGGGGTGCGGTCGGATCGTCGAGCAGGTCGCCCCAGTGCAGGCGATAGGCGAATTCGCGGGCATCGCCCGCCTTGGCAGGCGCTTCTGGCACCCAATAGGCAACGATGTTGTCATTGCCTTCGAGCAAGGACGGAATTTCGACCAGCCGCACATTACCGACACCCCAGTCGCCCAAGGGTTCGACATCGAGCGATGGGCGGCGTTCATAGCGTGCGCCTGTATCTTGAAAGCTATCGAAATCACGGTCGCGCTGGTGCAGGCCAAAGCGGCGCGGCGCGGTTTCGGCAAAGTAGGAACCGGTCAACTGCTTGGGGTTGTTCAGGGGCCGCCAGATCACGTCACCATCACCGCGCGCGATACGCAAGCCGTCGCTGTCATGGACGTTCGGACGGTAATCATCGAAATCGGAACGGTTCTTTTCCGAGAACAAGAACATCGAGGTGAGCGGCGCGATCCCCAACTCGGCCACGTCCTGACGAAAGAACAGACGGCAGCGGACGTCCATCACGGTCTCGGCGCCGGGGGTAATGTCGAAGCGGTAGGCTCCGGTGACGCTTGGCCCCTCGAGCGTGGCATAGACGGTGATCGTGTCGCCCGTGCCGCGCTGCATGTAAAAGCGCGAGAAGCGAGGAAATTCCTCGCCCTTGTCGGTGGCGGTGTTCAGCGCGATCCCGCGGGCCGACAGCCCATAGGCCGAATTCCGGCCAAGAGCGCGGAAGTAGCTGGCACCGACAAATGCGGCAAGTTCGTCCCACTTGTCGGGACGGTTCAGCGGTGTGTTCAGGCGGAACCCTGCAACGCCGGGCAGGCGCGCATGTTCGGGAACGCGCTTTGCCAGATCGTTAAGATATTCGAAATCGTCGGTCGAGAATTGAATCTCGGTCGCGCTGTCGCCAGACACTTCATAGATTCGTACCGGCTCGGGAAACAGCCACCCCATGTGGAATGCCGCAAGCTGGAAGTGGCTGTCGGCATCTTCGACCCACCGTGCACGGTCGTCACGAAAGCGGATCAGGCGGTAATCGTCATAGTTCAGGTCGCCCAGAAACCCCTCGGGCGCAGGGGCCGTCACATGGGGTTTGGTCGCCAGCGTCCGCATTTCTTCCGACAGCAGGTCGAACGAGAATTGCTGCGCCGCAGCGGGCGCATCGGCAGGCGCAGCCGCGCTGTCCTGCGCGCGTGCAAACCCGGGCCAGCCCAGCACCGCCGCGGGGGCCAAAGCTGCGGCAACCGACAACAGCGCGCGGCGCGAAACGTGGTCGTTCATCTGACGGAAAGTCGACATTAGCTCTTTAACCCAAGGGTTTCCGGCGCTGCGAACGGGCAAGCGACTCAGGGCGCGATATAGCTGCGAGAGCAAGCGGACTGCAAGCGTGCTTCACCCCTCTGTGATGCTATAAGCGTTAAATTGCTGCGCTTGCATCCGGCAGATGCCGCGTTATTGCGCAAAGTCGATGCTGCAAGTGCGAAAGTTGCGCAGCCGCGAAAAGCGGCAGGCTTGCGCGGTCTGGAAAACGCGCCTGAGCGGCATTTCCCGCACCTAAGTTATCCGACTCTGCCCCCCAACGATCTGGCGCAAGTAGCCGCCTTGTGCGGTTTCGTGGTGATTATGCCACAAGCGCCGCCGAGCAGAGCGAACCGCATTTACAAGTTAATTAATGTTAATAACATGGTGGCACTGTCTTTTGAGGTACCAACCATGCGGGCTATGCTTCTTTGCAGCGTGTTTCTTGGCTTTGCAGCCTGCACCGAAACCACCGGTGGCAATTTCGCCAGCACCTCTGACGGGGCCGCGTCGGTTGCGGATACGTCGAACACGGCTTTTTACCCAGATGATCAGGCCATCGTGACGGGCAAGGTGCAGTTCCGCGAAGGCAACTATGGTCGGGCCTTTGCTGCGTTCAAAAAGGCGCTGGACGTGCAACCCAAAGACCCGCAGGCCCTGCTTGGCTATGCCGCCGCCGCCGATATGCTGCGCCGCTTCGATCAGGCAGATGCCGCCTATCGCACCTTGCAGCCGATGATCGGCAACCGTGTCGAATTCCGTAACAATTACGGCTATTCACTGCTGCTGCGCGGCAACCTGAAAGGCGCGCGCGAGCAGTTCCTGAAAGCCTACGAAATCGACCCGTCCAACGAATACACGGCGAACAATCTGCAGATGCTGCGCAATTCGGTCAGTTATCCCAAGCGGTCGTCGGGCGATCTGCAGGGTATCTGACCCGTGGCGACCGGCTGGATCGGTCTTGCGGTGTTCGCTGCCGCGTTGGCGATACTGGCGCGGATCGCGCTGACCGACTTTTGGATCCTGCGCATCCCGAACCGCGATGTTCTGGTGCTGACCGCTCTGGCGCTAGTGCTTTTGGTGCCGGGGGTCACGCCCGAGGGATGGTCGCGCATCGGCCCCGCCGCTTTGCTGTTCGGGCTCGGCGTGGTCTTTTGGGTTTTCCGGATGATGGGGGCTGGTGACGCCAAGCTGTTCTTTCCCGTCGGCCTGCTGGTCGGATGGCAGGGAGTCGCGCTGTTCGCGCTGGCGCTTTTGCCGGTGTCGCTGCTGTTTCTGGGTCTGGCGCATCTGGCCGCACGGGGGGCGATGGGTCAAAGCGGTGTCGCCATGCGACTGGCCTACATTGGCCGTGCGCGCGGCATTCCCTATGGCGTGCCGATGGCCCTGTGCTGTGCCGGGGCGATGATCTGGCAAGTTTTCGGCTGACGAACCTGATGCCGAAACTGCGGGCTGCGTTCTTTACACGAGGCTCGGATTTATTAATATAAGTTAACATTATTGTGTGCGGATTGCTGCAAGGCAAAGCTGGCGACAAAGACGGGGCGCGGTGCGACGCCTGACAAACGACACGGGTTGATCGATGAAAACGCTGTTCCGGTCCGAAGACGGCTATGCCTTGATCCTGACGCTGATCTTTTTGCCGATCTTCGTCGGCGTGGCGCTGATGACCATCGACCTTGGCCGAGCCTACAACGCCCAACAAGACCATCAGGCCGCCGCCGACGCACTCGCCTTGGCTGGTGCCGCAGAGTTGGACCGCCGCGCAGATGCCATCACGCGGGCCAAGACGGCGATGACCAAGATCACCAATACGGTCAGTTTTCTCGACGCGACGGTCGGTTCGACCCAGACGCTGAACTATGTGCTCGACAGCAGCGCACCGTTCTATGTCGCCTTTTTGACCACCATACCCGACAGCGACGATACCCCGATCGATGCCGCCTACATTGCCGCCAACACCGCGACGACCGGGGCCGCGGCCCGCTACGTGCTTGTGTTCTCGCGCAGCAACGATCTGCAAACGCTGTTCTTCGATCCGGTCAGCCGCGCCACGTCGGCTTTGCCCATCGGCGCGATAGCTGTGGCAACGCAGCGCCGGTCGACCTGCGACCTTGCGCCGATTTTCATGTGCAACCCCTATGTCGGCGACGCGTCGAAGACCTCAAAGCAAAAACTGATCGAGGCCTTCGATGCCGGAAACCTTCATGCCCGCATGGTCAAGCTGGTCGACAGTCCGTCGGCTTCGACACCCGGTCCCGGCAACATCGGCTTTCTGCAAACGTCGACCAGACGCGGCGGCGGGGCAAGCGCCTTGGCCGCCGCGCTTGCCGGCGATCCCTATCCCGAATGCGTGTCCGAAACCCCGACCGTGACGACCCAGCCGGGGGCCGTCAGCTCGGCCGTGGTGGGTCTGAACACGCGGTTCGATATTTATGCGCCAAATTTCGGCGGGAATTTCTCGGCCAACGGGCTGTTCGGTCCGGCGCTGAACGTCCGCAAGGGGTGGTATGCGCAATCTGCCGGTGGCGGCAACGGGAATGGCAATGGCAATGGTAACGGAAATGGAAACAACGGTGGCGGAAATGGGAACGGCAATGGCGGCGGCAACGGCGGCGGCGGCAATAGCGCATCCTGTGTGACCAATCCGGTCAACGACAGCAGCTATGTTTTCGCCCAAGCGCCCATCTTTTCGGACAACCTCAACGCGGCCACCGATCTGGGTGTCGGTTATACGAATGTCATGCGATCGGGGCCGTGGAATTTTTCGCGTTCGGCCCCGGATTCTTCGGGCACCAGAACCTTGCCGTCTTATTGGCAGACGCTGTATCCCGTGGCCAGTTATTCGACCATCGGTTTCAATAACACCTCGTCGCAGAATTACACCAACCTGTTGGCGCAATTCGGCGGGCGCGAGCCGTCGCGCTATCAGGTTTACCGTTACGAATTGACCCGCGACCGCAATGGTGCGGTGGCGACGCGGCCCCAGGATACGTTGGCCGCAACAGCCCTATCGGCAGGGGGCGAGGTGGGCACGCCGCAATGCCGGACACCCACGACAAGCGTGGACCGCCGCTTGATGCTGGTCGCCGTGGTCGACTGCGTCACCAACAATACCGGCGGCCGCAGAACCGTTCCCGTCGACGCCTTGGCGGAAATCTTTCTGGTCAATCCGATGAAGACGACCTCGACCGCCGCAGAACCCGGATCGAACAGTTTCAACTTCGAATTCGTGTCTATCACCGGCGCGCAGGACGGCAGCATCGACAAGTATTTCCGCAAGGATGTAGCGCTGGTCCGATAAGGATTGTGGCATCACCACGGCAGAAAATGGCGTTGCAACGCGCCGTGCCTGCGCGAATCACTGATCGGCGCAGCCTTAACTTTTGGATGTGTTGATAGCGTGACATTGGTCTGTATCGTTAACGCATAGGTAGAATTACAGCTTTCAGTGGCAACATTCGTGTCCACAAAGTAACTTTTTGTGGCAAAAAATTAACAATTATTAACGTTTGCTTGACCGAAGCGCAGGGCGCAGGCATGAGGGCTGTGTAGCAAGTGCGGCAAATTTTAGACAGTTTCAGGCGCGCCGTAAGGCAGTGGGCACATGTGGGGGCAGGTGCCGAACCCATGTATCTTGGAGAACGAAAATGCGGACAACGATTGAATACCTGATGATCAAATTCAAGCACGACGAAGACGGTCTTGCCCTGACGGAATACCTGCTTCTGCTTGGATTGCTGGTCGGTGGCGTGATCGTCGCCGTGACCCTGTTCGGGACCAACCTGAGCAACGCGTGGAACAGCTGGGCGGGCTTTTTCACCCGCACCAACATTCTGCCGCGCTGACCGGTCATTGCTGACGTGACGATTACTTCGGCAGCATCGCGAGGTGCTGCCGAATTGTGTTTCGGGCAGTGGCGACGAATGGGCAGCGTGTCCTCGATGCCGCATAGTTAACAAAAATTAATTAAATCACTTCGGCGCTTCGCTCCGCTCTGTTAATATGGGTTGCAAGCGGCGAAGGTTGAACAGGCAGGATTATTCCAGATGCGGGCTTCTACCGTCATTAGTTTCGTGGTGGCACTTTTGCTGGCCGGATTGGCTGTGGTCGGGGTGCGTGGCTGGATGGAGTCTGAACGGGCCGCCATCGTGCAATCTGCATTGCAACCTGAAACCGCGCCGAAGAATTACGTGGTCGTTGCCAAAGGCAGTCTCGGTTTTGGCGACCGCATCACGGCCGACCGCGTCGAACTGCTGGAATGGGCCAGCGACCGTATTCCCGAAGGCGCCTTCACTTCGGTCGAAAGCCTTGTCGGGGCCAATGACGAAGACGCGCGCTACGTGCTTTCATCGTTGGAGTCCGGCGAGATGATCCTGCCGGGCAAGATTACCACCCCCGGCCAGCGCGCCAAACTTTCGACCGCGATCACGCCGGGAATGCGGGCGGTGTCGATCAGCGTAAACGATGTGCTGGGCGTGGCGGGCTTCGTGCTGCCGGGTGACCGTGTCGACGTGATGCTGACGCGCAATGACGGGGCGGGCCCCTTTGTCGACGTGCTGTTGCAGGGCGTGCGCGTGGTCGCCATCGACCAGACCGCCGACGACCGCGCCGACCAGCCCAGCGTGGTGCGCACCGTCACCTTCGAGGTGACGACGGACGAGGCGCAGAAGCTGACCCTAGCCGCGAATATCGGCACCTTGTCGCTTGCACTTCGCAACATCGGTGCGGGCGAGATGGAAAAGACCGACCGCGTCAGCGTCATCGACCTGAACGACATCGACAGTTCCAAGCGCGATCAGGAATTGGCGCAGGCGCAAGCCGAACTCGCGGCGGCCAAGGCCCAAGGCCAGACGGGCGCGGAAGCGCTGGCCCGCGTGGCACGGCTGGAATCGGAACTGGCGACGCTGAAGGTCGAAGCGGCAAAGCCCGCACCAGCACCTGAACCAGCCCCCGTTGCCCTTGCCGAAGTTGCCCCAGCGCCCGTCGCCGTGGCGCAACCGGCCGAGGCTGTGCCCGACTTTCGCAACGTCGGAGTCATCCGGGGTGGGCAAAGGGCAGAGTATCGCGTGCTGATGTTCCTCAACAACTGACACGCGACGCAAGGACAAAGCCCCGCAAAAGGGGCGGGTGGACAGGATTGGGTCAAAGAATGGAAAACTCGAAACACATCGCGCGGTGCGGGTCTGCTGCGGGTCTGCGCGGGCTTGGTCTGGCCCTTGGCGCGGCGCTGATGATCTCGGCAGCCCTGCCGACAGCGGTTGCGGCACAGGATTCGCGCTTTGTCACGCTGGGCGCAAGGGTCGACCCGATCGTGGTGACGCCCGGATTCACGATGACGGTCGAGGTCGACAAACCCTATACCGACCTTGTGGTCGGAAACCCCGGTGTGGCCGATGTCTTCCCGCTGACCGACCGTTCGGTATATATTCAGGGCAACGCGCCCGGAGCGACCAACGTGGCGCTTTATGACGCGCAAAAGAAGCTGATCGGATCGGTCATCGTGCAGGTCCGCGTCGACTTCGGCGAGTTGCAGGATGCCATCGACCGCGCCGTTCCCAGTGCCAATGTCGAGGTGTCCAATATCAACAACCGCGTGCGCCTGTCGGGCAGCGTGCGCGACGCGCTCGACCTGCAGCGGATCGTTGAAATCGCACAGCAATACAGCGCCGCCGATGTGCCGGTCGTGAACGCCGTGCGCGTGGTCGATCCGCAGCAGGTGCAACTCGACGTGCGCATCCTTGAGGTGAACCGCGATGCGAGCCGCGCCTTGGGCGTCGAAACCGGCATCGCGGGTGGCAATTTCACCAATCGCGGCGATATCGGCACCCAGATCAGCGGCGTGCTGCGGATCGCGGGAAATCAGGTCGATGTCGTCATCACCGCGCTCGAGAACAAGGGGCTTGCCCGCCGACTGGCCAACCCGCAGCTTGTCACATCAAACGGGGTCGAGGCGAATTTCATCGTCGGCGGCGAGGTCCCGATCACCGTGGCCATTCCCAATGCCGACGGCACCGCGGGCGTTCCGACCACCTCGTTCCGCGACGTGGGCGTGAAGCTCAGCTTTCTGCCCAAGATCCTCGATGGCGGGATGATCTCTTTGCGCGTCCAGCCCGAGGTGTCGAATATCGACACGCAATTTACCGGCGTCGACGGCCAGCCCGGCTTCTCGACCCGCCGCGCCGATACCACCGTGTCGCTGCTCGACGGGCAAAGCTTTGCCATCGCCGGTCTTTTGCAGACCGACAACAGCCGTAGCATCGAACAGACCCCGTGGCTGGGCCAGTTGCCTATCCTTGGCGCATTGTTCCGGTCGACCGCGTTCCAGAAGCGCGAAACCGATCTTGTCATCCTTGTCACGCCGCATCTGGTGGACCCCGCCTCGCCCAACCAGCCGCTTCGAACCCCGCTGGATAATACCGCTTCGTCCAACGATGTAGAGCTGTTCCTGATGGGCATGATGGAAGTCGATCGCAAGACCGTCAACAGCTTCCGCACCGGCGAAGGCATCGTCGGACCCTATGGCCATATGATCGATCTGGAGTTCAACGATGCGCTCATCGCAAAGAAATAGGCGGGTCGTCCTGCTCTGTGTCGTGGCGGCCCTGCTGTCTGGCTGCGCCGATTATATGAACCGCCGCGATGCAGTGTCGGCCCGCGCGGGCGATGCGCTCGATGCCAACCTTGCCATCCAGACCATCAACCCGCAGCCGCCTGCGGCCTTCCGCAACCGCACCAGCGGCTGATCCCCGCCCGACCGGCCGCCACCAAAGGTTGGCCGGTCATATTCGAGCAAAATCGCGTGGCTTGGCCGCGCCCGACATGGAATTGACCGTGAAGCGTCTGGCCGCGTCCCTTCTTTCGCGTTTCAGAACCTCGGAACGGGGGGCGATCCTTGTCGAGGCGTTTCTGATCATACCCGTCATCGCGCTGTTCGCCGTCGCGGTTCTGGAATTCGGGTATATCTTCTGGGAGCGTCAGCAAATGCAGGCAGGCGTCCGCGACGCGGCGCGCTACTGGTCGCGCTGCAGCTTGCTTGCCTTCAACGCAGGCCGCTGCACGCCGGACAAAGCGCGGCGGATTGCCGTGACATATTACGATCCGGCAGCCGATGTCACCTATGCGCGGCTGAACGGCTGGAACGCCAGCACTGCCGCTTCGGTGGTCATCACACCGACCACGCCACCCACGACCCCGACCTCAGACAGCATCGTGACGGTGACGGGCACGGTGCAACACGACAATTCGCCGCTGTTCGTTTTGCTGCGATTTCAGCCCGTTACCATCACCTATCAGTATTCGCTGAGGTATGTGGGATGGTGACCCGGCCGCGCCACTTCTGCCGCAGCGACAGCGGCGTCACGCTGGTCGAAGGGCTGATCGTCTTTCCGCTGATGCTGACGGTCATCATCACCTTTATCGAATTCGGCTTTGCCATGTTCCAATGGGAACAGACCGGGCGCGCGGTGGCGGTGGGGGCGCGGCTTGCCGCCGTGTCGAACCCGCTTGTGACAAATTTTTCCGACCTCGGCGCCGATTATGTCAACGTTCCGGCGCAGGTTACGGGCGACCCGTTGCCCGATACGATGTTGCGCGTCAGTTGCACGGGGGCCAACGCCACCGCCCGCTTGCCGCTGTGCAATGGGGGCATCGACCGCATCCTGCGCGGCAGCGACGGGGTCTGCAACGCGGTCGTCGGTACCTCGGTCCCGGGAATGTGCGACCTCAACGCCCGTATCCAGCCCGAAAACGTGGTGGTGACCTACACGCGCGACGGTCTGGGCTATGTCGGGCGCGATCAGGGCCCGATCACCACGGTGACGGTGCAATTGCGCAACCTGTCGTTCCAGACCTTCTTTCTGGGCCCGCTGTTCGGCCTGACCGACCTGCCGATCCGCCCCAGTCCCGTGACCTTCACCAGTGAAGACCTTGCCACCTGCGCCAACCCCGAGCGCACGGCGACCAGCTTTTCCACCCCCTGCCCGTGATGGCTGCCATTAAACCTGCCCTGTCGGGGCGCAACCGAGTTCAAAGACCGCTATGAACGCCATGGAAAACGAACCGAGCAGCTTCCGAAAGCCGATGCGCAAGTATTCGGTGCTGATCGTCGATACCGGGCAAGGTAGCTCGGATGACATTCTGAACATGGTGACGCGCACGGGTGACTACCGCGCCGAGCGGGCGCGCATCGACTCGGTCCGCGCCAACCCCTTGGCCTATTCGCCCGATATCGTGGTGCTTGATCTGGGCAGTCCCGGTGCGGCTGAACTGGATGTCCTTGTCGAAATCCGCGGCAATTACGGAGATGTGCCGGTCATCATCGTGTCGGAAGCGCTGGACGATGCGCAGATGCGCAAGCTTTTGAAGCTGAAAATCCACGACTGGCAACGCAAGCCGCTGGTGCAGGCCGATTTTCACGCAGCACTCAATTCGTCGATCCGCAATGCCAAGCAACTGAGCACACGGGTCCATGCGGTGATCTCGGCCATGGGCGGGGCAGGGGGCACCACCGTCGCCATCTCGATCACCGATAACCTCGCGCGGGCTTTGGTCAAAAAGAAAGAGTCGGTGGGGCTGTTCGACCTCGACTTTTCAAGCGGCTCTTGCGGGATTATGCTGAACCTGCAAGCCACGCTGAACCTGGATTCCGTCATCACCCATCCCGAACGGGTCGACCATGAATTCGTCAGCCTGATCCAGCAGCGTCACCCGCACGACTTCGTTTTATACAGCTTCAAACGGCGCGATTTTGTTACCCATCTGAACGGCTATGAACTGGTGCTACGCCTGCTTGACGCCGTGACGATGGAACACGCCCATACCGTGCTCGACGTGCCCTATTACGAGGTGGATTGGAGCCTCGATGTTCTGTCTGCGGTCAACACGGTCACGGTGGTCTGCGAATTGAACATTCCGTCCGTCAAACACGCGCTCGACCTGCTAAAGACCATTCGCGCCCTGCCGGGAGCGCCCAAACAGGTGAACGTGCTGGTCAACAAATGCGAGACGGGGCTGTTCAAACGCGCCCGCATCCCGGCGACGAAGCTCAAGGAATTGTTCGGCGATACGCCCTTCCGCCTGCTGCCGCGCGACGACGCGACCTTTAGCGAAGCGCTGGATCGCGGCGTCGTGCCCAGTGACGTGGGGCGACGGTCAAAGTTCGAACGCGAGATCGCAAGATACGTCACCGATACGATCCTGACCGAAAAGGCCGCGAAATGAGGGCGCTGTTGCTGTCGCTTCTGGCGCTATGCGCATTGGCTGGGGCCGCGCTGGCCGAGGTGAAACCCGTGCCGCGCGACCTTGGCGTGCATACGCGCCAGATCGTGGCGTTCCAGACCACCGAAAAGCCCGGCACGATCATCATCTCGAACACGCAGCGCACGCTGCATGTGGTGCTCGGCAACGGTCAGGCAGCCCGCTACCAGATCAGCGTCGGGCGCGACGGTTTCACCTGGACCGGCACGGTAACGGTGGGGCGCAAGGCCGAGTGGCCCGAATGGCGCCCACCTGCCGAGATGCGCCAGCGCGACCCGTCCTTGCCCGATATGGTGCCCGCCGGACCTTACAACCCGCTCGGCGCGCGGGCGCTATATCTTTACGCGGGCGGGCGCGACACGCTCTACCGCATCCATGGCACCAACAACGCGCCGTCGGTCGGCAATACCGAAACCTCGGGTTGTTTCCGCCTGACCAATGCCGACGTGATCGAACTTTTCCAGACAGTGCCGACAGGGACAAAGGTGATCGTCCGATGATCGCCCCAGACATGACCGGAGGACCGAAATGGTAGGCCGCTTTTTCCGCAAGACCGAGGACGGGCAGGCCAATCCTGCGACAGGGCTGGCCGCTTTCGAACCGCCCGTTGCAGAACCCGGAACCGCCGGTGGCGGGCCTGACATGGTGGCCGAACGGGTCAATCTGCACCGCTTTCTTCTGGACAAGATCAACCTGACCATCCTCGACAGTATGGAGGACAGCCAGCTTCTGGAAGAACTGCGCCCCTTTGTGCGCGATTACGTCAAGACCAATAACCTGCCCTTGAACGCCAAGGAACTTGACGCGCTGGTTTCTGACACCGCCGACGAAATGCTGGGCCTTGGCCCGCTGGAACCCCTGCTAAAGGATGACACCATCGCCGATATTCTGGTGGTGGGGCCAAAGACGGTGTTCGTGGAACGCTTCGGCAAGCTGTCCAAGACAGATGTGCGATTCAAGGACGAAGCCCACCTGCTGCGGATCATCAACAAGATCGTCGCGTCGGTCGGGCGGCGGGTCGACGAAAGCTCGCCGCTCGTCGATGCGCGTCTTGCCGATGGCAGCCGTGTCAACGCCGCGATCCGCCCCGTGACGGTCGACGGACCGCAGGTGTCGATCCGGAAATTCTCGAAGCGGCCCTTGGGGATGCACAACCTTGTAGAGAAAGGCGCCTTGCCGCAGGGCATGGCTGAATTGCTGGCGGCAGCGGTCGAGGGAAAGGTCTCCATCGTCGTCTCGGGCGGGACGGGTTCGGGCAAAACCACCTTCCTGAACGCGCTTTCTGCTTTTATCCCCGGTGACGAACGGCTCGTGACCATCGAAGACGCCGCCGAACTGCAGATGCAGCAGGAACATGTCGTGCGGATGGAAACCCGTCCGCCAACGCTGGACGGCAGGAACGAGATCACCCAGCGCGATCTGGTCAAGAACGCGCTGCGGATGCGCCCCGACCGGATCATCATCGGCGAGGTGCGGGGCGGCGAGGCCTTCGACATGTTGCAGGCCATGAACACGGGTCACGAAGGGTCGATGACCACGATCCACGCCAACAACCCGCGCGACGCATTGGGGCGGATGGAGCAGATGGTGGGCATGGCCGGCATGCCGATGTCGCAAAATTCGATCCGGTCGCAGATTTCATCGGCAATCCACATGATCGTGCAACTGTCGCGCATGCGCGATGGCACCCGCCGCCTGACCGCCATTTCCGAACTGACGGGGATGGAGAGTGACGTGATCCAGATGCAGGACATCGTCCGCTACAACCGGCTGGGGGTCGACGACAAGGGCGCGATCATCGGCGAATTTCGCGCCACGGGCATCCGCCCGCGCTTTCTGTCCGATGTGCAAAGCATCGGCCTGAAAGTCGACGCCCGCATCTTCGATCCCACCACACGGTTTTAAGCCATGTCACTGATCCTGATCTACGCCTTCGTCTTTGCCGCCGTGCTTCTGACCGTCGACGGCGCGCTGCGTTCTGCCACCGCCCTGACGCGGTCGCGGCGCGAGGTAAACGACCGTCTGGCGCGTCTGGCCGAAGGTGGCGGTAACCAGTCGGAAACCTATCGGCAACTGCTCAAAGACCGCAGCGCCACGTCGGGGCGCGGTGAAAAGGGCGTCGTTGCGGGTGTGACCCGCATCTATCGCCAGTCGGGCCTGCGGCTTTCGATGCAGCGACGCTTGCTCTACGCCTTGGGGTTCATCCTCGGGGGCATCTTTGCTGCGGGTTTCGCCATCGGCAACCTGCCGGTCCAGATCGTCGCGGGGACGGTCGTCGGATTGGCGATCCTGCTGTTCACCGTCTATCGCATCCGCGCCCGCCGCCTGAAGAAATTCGTCGAACAGTTGCCGCTGGCAATGGAAGTCATCGTCCGCAGCCTGAACGCGGGCCACCCTTTGACAACCGCCATCGCCCTTGTCGCGCGCGAAATGCCCGACCCGATCGGCAGCGAATTCGGCCTGCTCAGCGACCAGTTGACCTTTGGCCTCGAACTCGACGAGGCGATGCTGAACATGTTCGACCGTGTCGGTGCCGAGGAACTGGGCCTGTTGGCCGTCACGGTCAGCGTGCAGCGCGGAACCGGTGGCAACTTGGCTGAAATCCTTGAAAACCTGTCCCAGATGATCCGCGACCGCAGCATGATCCGCGCCAAGATCAGGGCCATTTCGGCCGAAGGGCGCATCACCTCGGTCATCATGGCGCTGTTTCCCTTTGGCCTTTACGCCATGATTTCGGCGCTGGTGCCCGCCTATTTCGAACCGGTGTGGCAAAGCGGCTACGGCACGCAGATCGTCGTCGGCCTTCTTGTTGTCATGGCGATCGGCATGGTCATCCTGAACCGGCTCGTCCGGTTCGATTTCTGACAGGGGGCGTGCAACATGACCGAACCGATGATCTTTCTTGCCGTCTTCGTGGCCGTGGTCATTCCGGCCTTTTCGGCCATGAGCGTATTGCTGCGAAACCGCGACATCGCCCGCAACATCGAAGCGGCCACCACCCCCCGCTCGGTCGAGGCTGATATCTTCGCGCATGAAAGCGGCAAGATGAGCCACTATTTCAACGTGCAGAAAAGGAACCAGCCCGACAGTCTGGAAATGAAGCTGATCGCTGCGGGATTCCTGGGGGCGGGCGCGCCGCGACTGTTCCACATCAGCCGCCTTGTCACTGTGATCGTGGTGATGGTCGTGATGCGGGCGGTGATCGTGCGGCTGTTTCCCGATGTCGCCCCCGCCGCATCGATCATCCTTGCCGCGATCTTCGGCGGCGTGTCCTTCATCCTTTGCAGCGCAGTGCTCGACTATTACGTGTCGAAAACCGAAATCCAGAACCGCAAACTGTTTCCCGATTTCATGGACATGCTGATCGTCTGCGTCGATGCCGGCCTGTCGATCGAGGCGGCCATCGACCGCGTGGCGCGCGAATTCCTGCAAACCAATCCGGTGTTCGGCACCCATCTTGCGATCATCAGTCTGGAAGTCCGCGCCGGTCGCCCGCTGCACGAGGCGCTCACGACATTCTCGCAGCGCGTCCGGCTGGACGAGGCGCGCACTCTGGCCACGCTGTTCCGCCAATCGCAGGAACTGGGTGCCAGCATCGTGCGGACCTTGCGCACCTATTCCAAAGAGATGCGCCAGATGCGTCTTGTGCGGGCTGAGGAAAAGGCCAACGCGCTGCCGATCAAGATGCTGTTTCCCATGGCCGCCTTCCTGTTTCCGGTCAACTTGATCATCGTGCTTGTGCCCATCGTGATCACGGTGATGCACCTGATGTCGAACATGCGCCCGCCGAATGTGTGACCATGCCCTTGCTGTATGCTCTGTGCATCGGGGCCACAGGTTCGCGGGTCAGTGCCGGAAAGCCAGCATGATTGTTGCGCAATTTGGACATAATCCTATCCTAAGACTGCAATCGTCGCCAAAAGAGCACGAAAGAAGGAGAGCGGTGTGAAGGTTTCAGGCACAAATCCGGCGGTCGTCGGCTGATGTTTCACAGATTTCTTTTATGCTCGGGCCTTGCCGCGGCCGTAAACATTCTGGTCGGCTACCTGCTTTACGCAGGTCTCGACCTGTCGCAAGGCTGGCAATACGGCCTGTCGGTCGCAGTGGCGTTCCTGTCGGGGATGGGCGTCAGTTTCTACCTGAACCGCCGCTTCACCTTCGAGCCGTCGGGACGGCTGACACAATCGGAAGCCATCGATTTCTTTGCGGTTTCCGTCGGGGGGCTGGCGATCACCACGACGCTCGCCCAATACCTGCGGGGCCATGTGCCCGCCCTCGACGCGCATCTGCCGCCCGAAGCGCTGGCCCATATCGGCGCGGTTGGCATGACTGCGCTCTATTCCTTTTTCGCCCATAAATATGTGAGCTTCCGGCACGGTCGGCGTGCGGAAGCCTTTGGTAAGGGGTTGCCGCAATGACTGACCGTGTCGCCGTGATCATCGGCGCTGGCCCCGCGGGCCTGACCGCTGCGCATGAATTCGTCACCCGCTCCGACATAAAACCCGTGCTGGTCGAGGCCGACACCCAGGTTGGCGGCATCAGCCGGACGGTGAATTACAAGGGCAACCGCATCGACATCGGCGGTCACCGCTTCTTTTCGAAATCCGACCGTGTGATGGACTGGTGGGCCAATGTCCTGCCGCTGCAATCGATGCACGACGATGCCTCGTCGCTGACGATCAGCTACCAGAACAAGCACCGCAGCATCGACAACCCCGGCGGTGGGGCCGACCCGTCGCAGACCGATGACGTGATGCTGGTGCGCCCGCGCGTGTCGCGCATTCTGTATCTGCGGCAGTTCTTCGACTATCCGATCAAGTTCAGTTTTGCCACGCTGGCGGGTCTGGGCCTGTGGCGCAGCATCAAGATCTTCTTCAGCTACGCCCGCGCCCGCTTGCTGCCGATCCGGCCGGAACGGTCCTTGCGCGACTTCATCATCAATCGCTTCGGGGCCGAGCTTTACGCAACCTTTTTCCGCGACTACACCGAAAAGGTCTGGGGTGTGCCCTGCGAGGATATACCCGCCGAATGGGGCGCGCAGCGGATCAAGGGGCTGTCGATCACGGCGCTGCTCAAGAACGCTCTGCGCAAACTTAAACCCCAAAAGGCCAGCATCTCGCAACGCGAGGTCGAAACCAGCCTGATCGAGCGTTTCCTTTACCCCAAGCACGGCCCCGGCCAGTTGTGGGAAAAAGTGGCAAGCGGCGTGACGGAAAAGGGCGGCGAATTGCACATGCAAACCCGCGTCACGGCTGTGCACCATGACGGCAAGCGCGTCACGTCCATCGACGTGACAGATGCCCATGGCGCAAAACGCCAGATCACCGGCGACTATTTCTTTTCTACCATGCCGGTGCGCGACCTGCTGCAAGGCCTGACCCCGCCCGCGCCGTATGAGGTGCAGGCGGTGTCGGACGGCCTGACCTATCGCGATTTCATCACGGTTGGCGTGCTGCTCAAACGCATCAAGCTTAACGGAGGGGCCGCGGCGGCCAATCTTTACGAACGGGTGCCAGACAACTGGATCTATGTGCAGGAACCCGATGTAAAGGTCGGCCGCATCCAGATCTTCAACAATTGGAGCCCCTATCTGGTGGCGAACCCCGACGACATCTGGATCGGGCTTGAATACTTCGTGAACGAGGGCGACGATATCTGGTCTATGCCCGATGCCGACCTGACGCGCTTTGCCGTTGGGGAACTGGCCAAGCTCGGGGTGTCGGACCCGGATGACGTAAAGGATGCCGTGGTGGTGCGCACGCTCAAGGCATACCCCGCATATTTCGGCAGCTACGACCGTTTCGATCAGGTGCGCGACTACATGAACCGCTTCGAAAACCTGTTCCTCGTCGGACGCAACGGCATGCACCGCTACAACAATCAGGATCATTCGATGTTGACCGCCATGGTCGCGGTCGATGGCATCCTCGAAGGCCGCGATACCCATGCCGAACTGTGGGAGATCAACACCGAACAGGAATATCACGAAGCCAAGAAGGACTGACCCCCGCCGCGCCTGCGGTTGATGTAGCCGTGAGTATTTAAGGCAAGGATGAACGGGGGAAGACGTGTTCCTTTTCACCCTTGCCCAAATACTCGTCTTGCGACCGTGCCCGAGCGTTGACTTGGGCCGATCTTTGTCGGACCCAAGGACAAGCGGCAAAGGGGGCGGGATGTCGGGCGCGTGGGAATTCTGGATCGACCGTGGCGGCACCTTTACCGATGTCGTGGCCCGCAGGCCCGATGGCGCGATTGAGACGCGCAAGCTCTTGTCGGAAAACTCCGAACGCTATGCCGATGCTGCCGTGCAGGGCATCCGCGATGCGTTGGGGCTGGGGCGGGACGTGCCCTTGCCCCAAGGGGCGGTCGCGGCCGTCAAGATGGGCACCACAGTGGCAACCAACGCGCTGCTGGAACGCAAGGGTGCGCCGGTGCTCTTGCTGATTACACAAGGTTTCCGTGACCTTCTGCGCATCGGCACGCAGGCCCGCCCCGCTTTGTTCGACCTTCATATCCGGCGTCCCGACTTGCTTTATGCGCAGGTGGCCGAGGTCGCGGAACGGCTGGACGCCGAAGGTTCTGTCGTCACGCCGTTGGATGAGGCTGCCACCCGCGCCGCGTTGCAAGCCGCCCGTGACACAGGCATCCGTGCCGTCGCGGTTGCTTTGCTGCACGGCTATCTTAACCCCGCGCACGAGTTGCAAATCGGCCAGATCGCCGCCGAGCTAGGCTTCACGCAAATTTCGCTGTCGCATCAGGTCAGTCGGCTGGCCAAGCTGGTTGGGCGCGGCGATACCACGGTGGTCGATGCTTACCTGTCGCCGATCCTGCGCCGCTATGTGGGGCAAGTCGAAGCCGCGCTTGATATCGGCATCGCCACGAAGCGGTTGCTCTTCATGCAGTCGAACGGCGGTCTGACCGAGGCAAACCGCTTTCAGGGCAAGGATGCCATCCTGTCGGGCCCCGCAGGCGGCATCGTCGGCATGGTCCGCACGGGGCAGGCGGCCGGTTTCGACCGGCTGATCGGCTTTGACATGGGTGGAACATCGACCGATGTAAGCCACTATGCTGGAGTTTACGAACGCTCGTTCGAGACCGAGGTGGCAGGCGTGCGGATGCGCGCACCGATGATGGATATTCACACCGTTGCGGCAGGCGGCGGGTCGATCTGTACCTTCCGCGACGGTCGCTTTCAGGTTGGTCCCGAAAGCGCGGGGGCCAATCCCGGTCCCGCCGCCTATCGCCGTGGCGGGCCGCTGACGGTAACCGATTGCAATGTGCTTCTGGGGCGGCTTTCGCCCGACCACTTCCCAGCCGTCTTTGGCCTCGACGGAGACCAGCCGCTTGACGTTCAGGCCGTGCATCACCGGTTCGGAACACTTGGCGACGCGGTCGCCGCTGCGACCGGTCAGACCCCGACGCCGGAAGAAATGGCGACCGGTTTCCTGCGGATTGCCATCGACAACATGGCCAATGCCATCAAGAAAATCAGCGTGCAGCGCGGCCATGACGTGACCGGCTACACGCTGCAATGTTTTGGCGGGGCAGGGGGGCAGCATGCCTGCGGCGTGGCCGATGCGCTGGGCATGACCCGCGTGTTCCTGCATCCGCTTGCCGGGGTTCTTTCGGCCTATGGCATGGGTCTGGCCGACATCCGCGCCCTGCGCGAGGCGCAGTTCGACGCGCCGTTGACCGCCGATGCCAGCCCCACCGTCGCCCGACTGCAAGCCGAAGCCTGCGCCGAGCTTGCCGCCCAAGGCATCGCCGCTCCCCGTGTCGAAGCCCGCGCGCATCTGCGCTATGACGGGTCGCACCAGCCGCTCGATGTGCCCTTCGGCCCGCCAGAGGCCATGCTTGCGGCGTTCGAGGCCGCCCACCTTGCCCGTTTCGGTTTCATTTCGCCCGAACGCGCCTTGCTTTATGAAATGCTGGCGGTCGAGGCGATCGGCGGCGGGGCCGATATTCCCGACCGCCCGCTCGCCGCTGGCACTGCCGTCCCCGCGGGGCAGTTGCGGGTCTGGATGGACGGCTGGCGGGACGTCCCGCTATACGACCGCGCGACACTTGGCGCGGGGGCTGCCCTGCGTGGTCCTGCCATCATCAAGGAAGAAACCGGAACGGTCGTTCTGGAACCGGGCTGGAACGGGCGTGTCGATGCGACCGGCAACCTGATCCTCGAACGGCATCAAACCATGGCCCGCCCGCCTGCCGTGGGAACCGAGGCCGACCCTGTGCTGCTCGAGGTGTTCAACAACCTGTTCATGTCGATTGCCGACCAGATGGGGGCGACGCTGGCCAATACCGCATGGTCGGTCAACATCAAGGAACGGCTCGATTTCTCTTGCGCCATCTTCGATGCGGCGGGTGATCTGGTCGCCAACGCGCCGCATGTGCCGGTGCATCTGGGGTCGATGTCGCATGCGGTGAAAACCGTCATGGCCGAAACGGCGGGACAGGTGCGCGACGGCGATGCCTTTATGCTGAACTCGCCCTACAACGGTGGCACCCATCTGCCCGACGTCACCGTCATCACGCCCGTTTTCGTCGCTGGCGAACCCGCCTTCTGGCTCGGCTCGCGCGGGCACCATGCCGACATCGGCGGTCGTACGCCGGGGTCTTCGCCCCCCGACAGCACCACGATCACCGAAGAGGGCGTGCTGATCGATGTTTTCCCCTTGGTGCAGGTGGGGCAGTTGAACGAAAGCGCGACCCGCACGCTGCTTTTGTCAGGCCCCTATCCCTGTCGCGCCATCGAGCAGAATATGGCCGACCTGAAGGCCCAGATAGCCGCCAACGAAACCGGACGGCGCGAATTGCTGCGCGTGGCCGAAAGCTACGGGGCGGGCGTGGTGACCGCCTACATGGGCCATGTGCAACGCAATGCCGAAGAAAGCGTGCGGCAGGTGATCGACACGCTGTCGGGCGGTGCCTTCACCTATCCGATGGACATCGGCACCGAAATCCGCGTCCGCGTCACTGTCGACCGCGCCGCCCGCAGCGCGACGGTGGACTTCACCGGAACCTCGGCGCAGCACGCAGGCAACTACAACGCGCCGCAGGCCGTGACGCGCGCGGTGGTGCTGTATGTCTTCCGCACCCTCGTCGGCAAGGCGATCCCGCTGAACGAAGGCTGCCTTCGCCCGCTGACGATCATCGTGCCGCAGGGAACCATGCTGAACCCGAACGCGCCCGCTGCCGTGATTGCGGGCAATACCGAGGTGTCGCAGGCCGCCTGCAACGCGCTTTACGGCGCGCTTGGCGTCATGGCCTGTTCGCAGGCGACGATGAACAATTTCGTCTGGGGCAACGCGCGATTCCAGAATTACGAAACCATCGCGGGCGGCACGGGCGCAGGGCCGGGCTTTGCGGGCTGCGATGCGGTGCAAAGCCATATGACCAATACCCGCATGACCGACCCCGAAATCCTTGAAAAACGCTTTCCCGTCAGGCTCGAAACATTCGGCATCCGTGCCGGATCGGGCGGCAGTGGCGCTTGGCAGGGCGGCAACGGGGCCGTGCGGCGGCTGCGGTTTCTGGAACCCGTCACCGTCACCACCCTGTGTTCCAGCCGCATCATAGCCCCCTTTGGCGGGGCTGGCGGCGGCGCGGGGACGGTGGGCGAAAATCGCGTGATCTGGCCAGACGGGCGGGTCGAGGTGTTGCAGGGCAATGACGAACGCGACCTGCCCGCAGATGCCGTGTTCGAATTGCTGACCCCCGGGGGGGGCGGCTGGGGCTAGCGCTCCGCTTCCGCCCGCAACACCTGCATCAGCTCGGCCAAAACCTTGACGGTGCGTTCGTCCTTAAGCCGTCCGTCCTCGTCAAAGGCGCTGCGGGAATTGGCGACCATCACCTCGGGGCCTGTGATCAGGCGCGGGCGGAACGGCGTAAGGCACAGGCGCAGCGCGAATTGCGACCGGTCGCCCCCCGCCCGCCCGTCGGCTGCCGACATGATGGCGACCGGCTTGTCGCGCCACGCCGCACCCGGCACCCGCGATACCCAGTCGAGCGCGTTTTTCAGACCACCCGGTACCGCCTTGTTGTATTCGGGCGTCGCAATGACGATGGCATCCGCCGCCATGATCTGCCCGTGCAGCGCCACTGCCTCGGGCGGGAAACCTTCGGCGGTTTCGACATCCTCGTCGAACAGCGGCATGCGGATATGGCCTTCGGCATGCTCTGCTTCGCCAAAGACGCGCCGCGCCTCGGCCAACAAAAGCCGATTGGTGGAACCGGAACGCAAAGCGCCGCAAATGCCAAGCAATGTGATCATCCACACAGCCTGACCACTGCTTGCGAACGGGTCAAGGTCGCAGTTTGACGCAAATTCGGTATCCGCCCGATGACCCGCAATTCCTGCGCCAGAAATCGCCGCGGAATTTGCGTCAAATTTCCCCGTCATGCCCCAACATCTTGGGGATAAGCCCTGCCCTTCGCCCATATCGCGGGCCGCAACCGTTGACTTGCCACCCATCTGGCCGGACCATGCTCCCATAGGAATCAAGGACGCCCCTTTGCGCTTTACCCGCCTTCGGCTGAACGGCTTCAAAAGCTTTGTCGACCCCACGGATCTTGCGATCCACGAGGGGCTGACAGGCGTGGTCGGCCCGAATGGCTGCGGCAAGTCCAACCTGCTAGAGGCGCTGCGCTGGGTGATGGGCGAGAACCGCCCCACCGCCATGCGCGGCGGCGGGATGGAAGATGTGATCTTTGCCGGTGCCGCCACGCGCGGCGCGCGCCATTTTGCCGAAGTGGCGCTGGTGATCGACAATCAGGACCGTCTTGCCCCGTCGGGCTTCAACGAGGCCGACCAGATCGAGATCGTGCGCCGCATCACCCGTGACGCCGGTTCCGCCTACAAGGCCAACGCCAAGGATGTGCGCGCCCGCGATGTGCAGATGCTGTTTGCCGATGCCTCGACCGGCAGCCACTCGCCCGCGCTGGTGCGGCAGGGACAGATTTCCGAACTCATCAACGCCAAGCCCAAGGCGCGGCGGCGCGTTCTGGAAGAAGCGGCGGGGATTTCCGGCCTTTATGCCCGCAGGCACGAGGCCGAACTGAAGTTGCAGGGCGCCGAGCAGAACCTGCTGCGCGTCGATGACGTTCTCGAAGCCCTTGCCCAACAGCTTTCAACCCTTACCCGTCAGGCCAAACAGGCCGCCCGCTACCGCGAGATCGGTGAAGAATTGCGTCGCGCCGAGGGTATGTTGCTGTATCGCCGCTGGCGCGAGGCGGAAACGGCGCGGTTCGACGCCGAAACCGTGCTACGTGACCGTCTGCTTGCCGCTTCGCAGGCCGAAGCTGCCGCCCGCGCGGCTGGCAAAGCCCGCGAAGGGCGCGAAGACGCGCTTCCCGCAAAGCGGGAAGAAGAGGCCATCGCCAGCGCCGTATTGCAACGCCTGACCGTGCAGCGCGATGCCTTGGGCGACCAAGAGGCACGCGCCCGCCAGATGATCGAAACCCTGCGCGGCCGCATCGACCAGCTCAGCCGCGATATGGAACGCGAGACGGGCCTGAACCGCGACGCAGGCGAAACCATCGCGCGGCTGCAATGGGAGATCGAACAGCTTGCCCGCGCCAGCGAAGGCCATGACGACCGCCTTGCCGAAGCCGCCGAGACATCGCGCGAGGCGGGGGCCCTGCTGTCAGACCGTGAAACGCTGCTTGCGCAAGCGACCGAAGACAGCGCCCGCCTTGCTGCCCGCCACCAGTCGGCGCAACGCATGCTGACCGACACGCGCTCGACCCTCGACCGCGCCGAAGGGCAGGCGCTGGCCGCGCGCGAGTCCGTGGCCAGCGCCACCGATGCGCTGGGTGCCGCCTCCGAAGCCTATGACGCTGCGACCGAAGCGCAGGAAGCAGCAAGCGAACTTGCCGAACGCGCCGAAGACGCGCTTGCAAGCGCCGAAGCCGCCCGCGCCGAAACCCAATCGCGCGAGGCCGAAGCCCGCGCCGCCCGCTCTTCTGCCGAGGGCGAGGCCAATGCCTTGCGGGCCGAAGTCGCCGCTCTTGCGCGTCTGGTCGACCGCGAGGCGCTGGCCGGATCGCAACTGCTCGACCGGCTCACCGTGACGCCGGGCTTTGAAAAGGCGCTGGGGGCGGCCTTGGCCGATGACCTGCGCGCGCCCGAAATCGACGCCGCCGCGCGGTCGGGCTGGGCCGCCCTTCAGCCCTATGACCGCAGCCAGCCCCTGCCTGCCGGCGCAAGCCCGCTGTCGGCGCATGTCACCGCCCCTGCCGTTCTGGCCCGCCGCCTGTCGCAGATCGGTCTGGTGACCCGCGATCAGGGTTTCGCGTTGCAAGCCGACCTTTTGCCCGGCCAGCGCCTTGTCAGCGCCGAAGGCGATCTTTGGCGCTGGGACGGCTTCCGCGCCGGGGCCGAAGATGCGCCCTCTGCCGCCGCGCTGCGCTTGCAGCAGTTGAATCGCCTCGTGCAGTTGAAGCGCGATCTGGAAGAGGTCGCTGCCCGCGCCGACGGGGCGCGACAGGCGCATGAAGCCCTGCAAGCCCGCCTTGCCGACCTTGCCCGCGCCGACCAGATGGCCCGCGATGCCCGCCGCGCCGCCGATGCACGGGTGACAGAAGCCAACCGCGCTGCCAGTCGCGCCGAAGCCGACCGCTCTATCGCTGCCGGAAAGCTGGAAGCCGCCACGCTGGCCGTGTCGCGCTTTGAAGACGAGGCGATGTCGGCCCGGTCCCGCCTGCGCGAGGCCGAGGCGCAGGTGGCCGAACTGCCGAACCTCGACGCCGCCCGCAATGCCGTGGAAGCCGCCCGTATCGCCGTGGAAGCTGCCCGTCTGGCCATGCTGACCCGCCGCTCTGCCCATGACGAACTCCGCCGCGAGGGCGAGGCGCGGCTGCGTCGCCGTCAGGAAGCGGTCAAGGAATTGTCGGGCTGGAAGCACCGTCTTGAAACCGCCGAGCGCCGCATTGCCGAATTGGCCGAGCGCAAGGCGGAAACGATGGAAGAACTGGCCGAAGCCAGCGCCGCCCCCGAAGAAATCGCCATCAAGCGCGAGGAATTGGCCGAAGCCATCGAAGCCGCAGAATCCCGCCGCCGCGCCGCCGCCGATGCGCTGGCCGAGGCCGAAGCCGCCCTTCGCGCCGCGCAAGATGTCGAGCGTGACGCCGAACGCGCCGCAGGCGAGGCCCGCGAAGCCCGCGCCCGCGCCGAAGCCCGCGCCGATGCCGCCCGCGAAACGGTCGCCTATGCCGCCGAACGCATTGCCGAGGAAACCGCAGCCACGCCCGCCCAACTGCTTGGCACGCTGGCCGTCGACCCCGACAAGATGCCCGATGCCGAAACGCTGGACACCGACGTGAACCGCCTGAAGCGCCAGCGCGAGGCTTTGGGCGCGGTCAACTTGCGGGCCGAGGAAGACGCGAAAGCGGTGTCGGCAGAATACGATACGCTGGCAGGCGAAAAGATCGATCTGGAAGAGGCGATCAAAAAACTGCGATCCGGTATCGCGGGGCTGAACAAGGAAGGCCGCGAACGGCTGCTGACAGCGTTTGAACAGGTCAACGCCAATTTCTCGACGCTCTTCACCCATCTTTTCGGTGGCGGCGAGGCGCGTCTTGTCTTGGTCGAATCCGACGATCCGCTTGAAGCTGGGCTTGAAATCATGTGCCAACCGCCCGGCAAGAAGCTCGCCACCCTGTCGCTGCTGTCGGGCGGCGAGCAGACCTTGACCGCGCTTGCACTGATCTTTGGCGTGTTCCTTGCGAACCCCGCGCCGATCTGTGTGCTGGACGAAGTCGACGCTCCGCTCGACGATGCCAACGTGACGCGGTTTTGCGACATGCTGGACGAAATGACCCGCCGCACCGACACGCGCTTTCTGGTCATCACCCACCACGCCGTCACCATGGCGCGGATGGACCGGCTGTTCGGCGTGACGATGCAAGAACAAGGCGTCAGCCAGCTCGTCTCGGTCGACCTCAAGAAAGCCGAGGCGCTTGTCGCGTGACGCTCGATGACCTTGCCCAAGCCCTGACCCGCGCCGGTTTTGTCGGCGTCGAAGTGGTGCCGCCCGTGGTCTATGCCCGCGGCGATGGCCCTTCGGCCCCGGAATTTACCGTGACGCTTGCAGACGGCGTGCTTCTGACCCAACGCTTCGACGTCCGCGCGCCCGAGGCGGCTTTGGCCGACTGGAAAATCGGCCAGAAGGGCCGCTTGGCCATCGTAAACGGCGAAACCCACCTGACACTTGTGGTGCCGGAATCCGACCTGACCTTGGCCTTGCCGGTTTGGCGCGGCTTGATGCAGGCGGCGTCAAAAGCCGCCGTATCTTGGCGGCGCGGGCAGCGCCCCTTGCACGGGATGTAAAGGGTTCCGGCAAGGTGCGCGGGGACCGCGCACCCTACCCGGGCCTTGCGCGGCATCGCTTTCAGATCTTGCGCAGCACATCCCCCAACGCCACTTCGCCATCACGTTCGATGGAACATAGCACCCCGCGCAGCCGCAATTCCGGATGCCCCGCAGCCGTCACCCACTCCTTGGCGTCCTGCCCGTAGCGCACCTTCCACTTCACGCAGGCATCGTTGAAAACAGACGACACGCGCAATACCGCCGTGCCACATTCCAGGCGCGTCCCCTCGGGCAGGTTCTCCAACGACGTATCAAGGTCGGCAATGATCGTATCCCCCGGATGCGGGGCCGTGTCGCCCTCGCGCCACACCAGATCGAGCACGCGCTTGGGCAGGATCGACACCTGAATCGCCGGATCGCCGCGACCGTCGGGCAGCTTCAGCCACGGTGCCTTGGCCCAGCGTTCGCCGGGAATTCCGCCCTCGCGCGTCAACACCAGCCTTTGGCGAAAGTCGCGTTGCCCGTAATCGGGCCGGAAGCACAGTTGCAACACGGGGGCCGCATCGCGCGGGGCGGCCAGCACATGCGGCAGCGCGGCCATCAATTCGTCCATCGTCTTCATAGCCGCTCCAGCAATTCCATCGTCGGCCATGCATCGGCGGGCAGGCCAAGCCGCATCTGTTCCTTTTGCACCGCGATCCGCGTCGATGCGCCCAGAATCCCGTCGATCTGCCCCACGTCATGCCCTAGCGCGGCCAGCTTTTCCTGCAGGCTCTTCATCGCCTCGACCGAAAGCGCCGGGTCGGGGTTTCCGGCCTGATAGGGTTCGGCCCCCATCAACCGCGTCGCGAAATAGGCCGCCGTGGTCACATAGACGAAGCTTTTGTTCCAGTTGAACAAAACCGAATAGTTCGGATAGGCGAGGAAGGCTGGCCCCTTGCGCCCTTGCGGCAGCAAGATCGACGCGGGCAAACCGTTCGCCACCACCCCGCCACGCACCTGCACCCCCATTGCCGCCCACTGCTCGGCGGCAAGCTGGGTGTCCAGCCCCGTCAGTTCCCAGTCGAAACTGTCGGGCAAGATCACCTCTTGCAACCACGGCTCGCCCGCCCGCCAGCCATGGCTGGCCAGCAACTTCGCCCCCGACAAGATCGCATCGGGGGCCGATGTCTTCAGCGTCACCAACCCGTCACCGTCGCCATCGACCCCAAGCGCCAGAATATCGCCGGGCAACATCTGCACCATGCCGATCTCGCCCGCCCAAGCCCCCGTCGTGTTCAGGTCGAACTCGCCCAAACCATGCATCTTGACCGCCGCCAGAACCTGCGGGCGGAACAGGTCGGGCCTGCGGCAATCATGCGCCAATGTGACCAGCGCATTGCGCGTGTTGAAATCGCCCTGCACCGCGCCGAAATCGGTCTCGAAGGCCCAGAAGGCCAGCAAGATACCGCGCGACACGCCATAATCCTGCTCTGCCCGCGCAAAGACATCGCCAAAGCGGGTGGCATTGGCGACACCCTTTTGCAGCCGGTCGTTCGAGATCAGGTTTTGCGAGAATTCCAGAAAGCTCTTGCGGAACACGCCTTGCGACCGATCCGCCTTGATCACACGACTGTCAAGCTTTGCCCCATCGAAGAACCGCTCGACCGTTTCGGGGCTTTCGCCCGCTGCAATCGCCTCGGCTTTCACGCCCGACAGCCAATCGCCGAAATCCCCGCCGCAGGTTGCTGACAGGGCAGGGGTCGCAGTCGCCGCGAACAGGACAAAACAAAGGGCGCGCATCTGGCCTCGCTATCTTTAGAACAGCGCGCAGGTTATGCGGCCCATGCAAAAGGGGCAACCACGGGTTGCTCAGAAAAGCGCGATCACCAGCACCAGCGCCAGCATCCCGCCCCAGGCCCGCCACAGCGCGCCACAGGCGGCGTCGATGTCATCCGGCCCTGCATCGCGCCGCCCCTCGGGCCAGACCCAAGGGAAATCGCGCGTCTCGCCATGATACGACCGCGGTCCCGACAGCGCCACGCCCAGCACGGGCGCCATCGCCGCCTCGGGCCAACCGGCATTGGGCGACCGGTGCAAAGGGGCATCGCGCAAGATCGGGCGCGGATCAAGCCAGCCATGTGTCAGCGCGATCAGCAGCGCCGTCAGCCGCGCGGGGATCAGGTTCAAAAGATCGTCAAACCGCGCCGCCGCCCAGCCGAACTGTTCATAACGCGGCGTCCGGTGGCCGATCATCGAATCCGCCGTGTTTGCAACCTTGTACAGCACCAGCGCAGGCAGGCCGCCGACCAGAAACCAGAACGCAGGCGCAATCACCCCGTCCGACAGGTTTTCAGCCGCACTCTCGATTGCCGCCCGCGACACCCCCGCCTCGTCCAGCGCTGCCACATCGCGCCCGACGATCATCGACACTGCAGTGCGCCCACCCGAAAGCGACAGCCGCAACGCATCGCCCACGGCCTGCACATGCTGCACCAGCGACCGTTGCGCCAGCAGGATCGCCGCCGCGATGACCTCCAGCACCCCGCCATCCGGTATTGCGTGGATCGCCCAACCCAGCGCCAGCGCCCCGATCCCCAGCGCCAGCATCGCGGCCACGCCCTTCAACCGCCGCCGCCCGCCACGGTTCAACCTTGCCTCGGCAAAGGCTACCGCGCGGCCCATCAGCACGGCCGGATGCGGCAAGCGGTCCCACAGCCATTTCGGCTCGCCCAGCGCTGCATCCAGCAACAGCGCGGGGATCAGCAGAACCGCACTCACAGCGCCGCCTCCAGCCGGTCCCAGCCTGCACCATCGGGCAGACCCAACCGCAACCAGCGGCTCGAATAGGGAAACACCCGCCCAAGGATGCGGTGCTGCGCCAACCGCTCCGCCCAAGCCGCGGCATCATCCACCTCATACAGCCGGAACAGCGTCGTCCCGCCAACCAGCGCCGCCCCCGCCCGCAGCATCAGACGGTCCAGCCTAGCCGCGTCACTCGCCAGCCGTGCCCGCGTCGCCCGCGCCCAGTCTTCGTTCGCCAAAGCCTCGGCCCCCACCCGCAGCGCCGGGCCCGACACTGCCCAAGGACCGACCATCGCCGCCAACCGTGCCACAAGCGCCGGATCACCGATGGCAAAGCCCAGTCGCAAACCCGCCAACCCCCAGAACTTGCCAAAGCTCTTCAACACGATCACGCCGTCCTCCACCGCCCGCGCGATCTGGCTTTCAGCGGGGCAGACATCGCAAAAACTCTCGTCGACTACCCGCAGCGCAGCCTCCGGCACCGGCTGCAAGCGCCCGTCCGGATTGTTCGGATGCACCACGACCGCGGCCTCGCCTGATGCCTCGACCACCTGCCAGCCGCAGGCGCGAAACGCCCGCCCGTGCTCGTTATAGGTCGGCCCCGCAATCGCCACCCGCCCCGCAGGCACCAGCGCAGGGATCCGCGCGATCAGCGCCGATGCGCCCGAAGCGGCCAGCACTGCCGCGCCGTCCGGCACGCGCCAAAACACCCGCGCGGCCCGTTCCAACGCAGCAAACGCCGCAGCGTCGGGCAATGCGGTCCAGACATCTCCGCCAAGCTCGGGCATCGGATAGGGGCGCGGGTTGATCCCAGTCGACAGGTCGACCCAGTCTTGCCGCATCCCGCCCCAGCGTTCCAGCGCCGCGTCGATGCCTCCACCGTGATCTGCCGCTTCCATGATTCGCTCCACCCTTGCCCCGCCCCGCCAGAAACCCGATCCGCCCCGCGCTGTCCACGGCCGCGCATGCTGGCCACCCTCCCGGATTTCCCCGGAACCCGCCGCAACGAAGCGGAGTTGCGGCTTTTGAGTCACGAAGTCTTAAGATTTGTAACCAATCCTGCCGTTGTCATCGTTTCGGACGGAATTCGTGAAATCCTTCCCTGGGGGACGGAGGTCGAGATGCTGGAATATCTACCACCCGAGGTACGGGACGGGCTCGCCGCCGCGCAAAAGCGCGCCATGCGCCGCAAATCGCGGTTGCGCGTTCAGGTCGGCACATCGGTCTATCCCGTGCTGCGCTTCTGGCACGACGGCCTTGCGCTCGATGCCAAAGTCGCGCCGCATCTGCGCGGTCTGGTCGATGTCTATGACGGTGCCACCCATATCTTCCAATGCCTCATCATCGCCTCGGGTCAGGAAAACGACGAACTGGTTTGCACCTTCAAACGCTCGACCGCCGTCCACGACCGCCCGGCGCTCGACTACTGGCGCGACGAGAATGCGCCCGTCGCATTCCTCACCAAAAGCTGACCTGCTTTCACGCTGGCACAAATATCCTCGGGGGAAAGCCCCGCAGGGGCTTGGGGGCAGACAGCCCCCCGCCACCTTTGCCGCAGACACGACGCTTTCCGTCCTGCGCCCCCTCCCCCGTTTCGGGGGAGGGTCGGGGAGGGGGGGGCTACTGCAGGTCGGCAAAGGCGCGCTGCATCCGCGCCACTGCTTCGGTCACCACCGCCCGCTGCGTGCCAAGGTTGAAACGCAGGAACAGTTCGCCCCCCGCGCCGAATGCCGTGCCGTGGTTCGTCGCAATCTTCGCTTCTTTCTCCACCCGCGCGATGAATTCTGCTGCCTCCATCCCCGTACCCGAAAAGTCGAGCCAGGCCAGATAGGTCGCTTCCAGCCGCATCGACCGCAGCCCCGGAATGGCAGCCATCCCTGCGTCGAAAACTTTCCTGTTGCCGTCCAGATAAGCCATCAGCCCGTCGACCCAATCCGCGCCTTCCGGCGAATAGGCGGCAGTGGCCATGTGCATGCCGAATGAATTGCCAGAAATCCCCAGCGCCATCATCTTGGCCGCGAATTTGGCCCGCAGCGCCGGGTCTGCAATGATCACGTTGCCGGTGTGGCTGCCCGCGATGTTAAAGGTCTTTGTCGTCGCCGTCATCATCACCAGACGGTCTGCGATGTCCGGGGCCGCCAGCGGCATGGCGATGTGTTTCTGCCCGGGAAATACCAGATCGTGGTGAATTTCGTCCGACACCAGCACCAGATCATGCCGCTTGCAAAAGTCCGCCACCCCGCGCAATTCCGCTGCCGTCCAGACGCGCCCGCCCGGATTATGCGGCGAGCACAGCAGGAACATACGTTCCTTGCCCGTCATCTGCGTGTCCCATGCGTCGAAATCCATCTCGTAACGGCCATCCACATCGGACAGTCGGCATTCCACCACCTCGCGCCCCGCCGCCTTTATCGTGCGTGCAAAGGCGTGGTAGACCGGCGTGGTCAGCACCACACCGTCCCCCGGCGCGGTAAAGGCGTCCAGACACAGCCCGGTTCCGTTTACCAACCCATGGGTCGTAAAGATCCAGTCCCGCTCCACCGTCCAGCCGTGCCGCGTCTGCATCCACCACTGCACTGCCTCCAGATAGGCAGTGTCATCGCCGAAATACCCATAGATTCCATGCGCCGCCATCGCCTCGACTGCGCGTTGCACGCAGGCAGGCGGGCGGAAATCCATATCCGCAACCCACATCGCCAGGCCCTGATCGGCAGGCACCCCGTAATAGGCCTGCATCATGTCCCACTTCACCGAATGGGTGCCGATGCGGTCTGTCGGGGCGTCAAAGGGGCTGTCCATACTTTCGGTCCTCGGCTGGGAAGGGTTTCGCGGATTTTAATCGTGGCAGACGTATCTTCCAACAAGTTTTTCGTTGATGGAATTATTTTTTAACTTTTAGTCGATTTCTGGAACAAATTTCGTAAAATGCGAGATCCATCGGAATACGCGCCCTTCGAGCCCTCTCAATCCGGCCCCATTGCGCCACGCCTGCGCATTTCGTAAATCACAATCATGATCCGCTCCATCCTGATCCATCCCGACCCGCGCCTCAAGAAGGTCTGCGACCCCGTCACCGGCATTTCGCCGGATATGGGCAAGCTGGCCGAAGACATGCTCGACACGATGTATGACGCGCCGGGAATCGGCCTTGCCGCGCCGCAGGTGGGCATCAACAAGCGGCTGATCGTGATGGATTGCATCAAGACCGGCGAAGGCGCGCCCCGCCCCATGGTGCTGTTCAATCCCGTTGTCACATGGGTGTCCGAAGAGCTTTCGACCTATGACGAAGGCTGCCTGTCTATCCCCGACCAATACGCCGAAGTCGACCGCCCCGCCGAGGTGCGCGTGCGCTGGATCGGCCTTGACGGGCAAAGTCAGGAAGAACAGTTTTCCGGTATCTGGGCAACCTGCGTGCAGCACGAGATCGACCATCTGAACGGCAAGCTGTTCATCGATTATCTTGGCCCGCTCAAGCGTCAGTTGATCACCCGCAAGATGGAAAAGCTGAAACGCGAACTGGCGCGGCAGGGCTGATGGCGGTTCTGCCCATCCTGCGCTGGCCTGACCCGCGCCTGTCGGCCCCCTGCGCCCCGGCACCGCTCGACGAATCGACGCTCAGGCTTGCAGCCGACATGTTCGACACGATGTATGCCGCCCCTGGCCGCGGCCTCGCCGCGCCGCAGGTGGGCGCGATGATCCGGCTGTTCGTCATGGACACCACATGGCGCGAGGGCACCGTTGCCCCCGTCGCAATGGTCAACCCGCGCATCCTCTGGCAGTCGACCGACACGGCCACCGGACCCGAAGGCTGCCTGTCCATCCCCGGCCCCTTGCCCGAAATCACCCGCCCGCGCGAAATCGACATCGCATGGACCGATCTTGAAGGCATCGCGCAGCAGATGCGACTGACCGGTTTTGCCGCAGTCTGCGCCCAGCACGAATACGACCACCTCGACGGCATCCTGACGCTGGACCGCCTGTCCCCCCAAGCGCGCAAGACCGCCGAATATGGAATAACAGAATGACGGTTCGTAAATGCGTCCCTTGGCCTGCCGCGATCTTGCGCGCACCGGCACAGCACGTGACCGCAATCACCGATGACATCCGCGCGCTCTGGGCCGATATGGTCGATACGATGGATGCGATGCCGGGCTATGGTCTAGCCGCTGTTCAGATCGGCGTGCCGCTACGCCTTGCCGTCGTCGATTGCTCGGCCGAACGCGGGCAGGCGGTGCTGATGGCCAACCCGCAGGTGCTGCACGTCAGCGGCCAGATGCGCGACCACGACGAAGCCTCGCCCAATCTGCCCGGCGTTTCGGCCATGGTCTCGCGCCCGCGTGCCGTGACTGTGCGCTACATCAACGCCCAAGGGCAGGCCGAGGACCGTGATTTCGTCCACCTCTGGTCCACCAGCGCCCAGCACCAGATCGACCATCTTGCCGGAAAGATGTTCTTCGACCACCTGTCGCCGCTCAAACGCAAGATGCTGATCGCCAAGGCGGAAAAATGGGCCAAACGCGGATGAAGATCGTCTTCATGGGCACGCCCGATTTCTCGGTCCCGATCCTGAACGCCCTGCATGCGCGGCACGACATCGTCGCCGTCTACACGCAGCCACCCCGCCCCGCCGGCCGTGGCAAAGAGCTGCGCCCCACGCCCGTCCACGCCCGCGCCGAAGCGCTTGGTCTTCCGGTGTTCCATCCAGCCAGCCTTAAGTCGTCCGAAGCGCAAACAGACTTTGCGGCGTTTGACGCCGATATCGCGGTGGTGGTCGCCTATGGTCTGATCTTGCCGCAAGCCGTGCTCGATGCGCCGCGCCACGGCTGCCTGAACATCCACGCATCGCTTTTGCCGCGCTGGCGCGGGGCTGCCCCGATCCACCGCGCCATCATGGCGGGCGATGCCGAAACCGGCGTCTGTATCATGCAAATGGAGGCAGGTCTTGACACTGGCCCCGTGCTGCTGCGCCGCAGCCTGCCCATCGACGCTGTGGAAACCACCGCCGACCTGCACGACCGCCTGTCCACGCTCGGCGCGGGCCTGATCGTCGAAGCCATCGACGCCCTGCCAAGCCTGACGCCCGTGCCCCAACCGGCCGAAGGCGTGACCTATGCCGCCAAGATCGACAAGGCCGAAGCCCGCATCGACTGGACGTGCCCAGCCGTCGAAATCGACAGGCAAATCCGCGGCCTGTCGCCCTTTCCGGGCGCGTGGTGCCTGATAAACGGCGAACGCGTCAAACTGCTGCGCTCGCATCTGGCCGCAGGGCAGGGCACCGCCGGCCAGCTTTTGCACGGACTGACCGTCGCCTGCGGCAGCGGGGCCGTCGAAATCACCCTCGCACAACGCGAAGGCAAGAAACCCATGCAAGCCAAAGACTTCCTGCTTGGCCTGACCGTGCCCGAACGGCTCGGCTAGCCCAGGCGCTTTGCAGCGTCCTTCAGCCGGAACCCCTTGCCGCCCGCCACCTGCCACAGCAATTGGCCCTGCCAAGCGGCAAACAGCATCGCTGCCGCGTCGGCATCGCGCAGTCGCCGCGCCAAAGCCGCCTCGACCTGCGCCCGCCATGCTGTGGCCCGCGCCCGCAACGCCGGATCGCGGAAATCCATCGCCAAAAGGCCAAGGTCTGTCGCATCTGCGGCTTCGCCTGTCAGCGTTTTCAAAAACCCCTGCGCCGTGTCCGCGTCTGTGTCCGCCAACGCCGTATCGCGCTCCAGCGTATCCCATGCCGCCATCAAAGCCGCGCGGATCATCCCTTCGCGCGACGCATATCGCTGCACAAGCGACGCTGCCGCCAGCCCCGTGACCCGCGCCACAGAACCGAAGGACACGGCCTTTTCCCCCTCGGTCCCCAGAATGTGCCGCAGGGCGGCAAATACCGTCTCGTCAGAAATCAATCGCGGGCGCGCCATAGGTCACCTTATTTACATGACCGAATGTTTGGTTATAAATATGCCTCTGTCAAGGAAACGAAGACCATGGCCCGAATTCGCGGCATGATGGCCAGCACGCTCGACGGTTACGCAGCCGATCCGGCGGGTGGTGTGGGCTTTCTCGACCCGTTCCAAGCGGTAGATTGAGGCTGGAATAGCTTTATCGCGGAAATCGGCACCGTCGTGATGGGCCGCAAGACCTATGACCATATCTGGCACCTTACGCCCGATTGGCCCTATCGGGGTATTCCCGGCATCGTGCTCGGCCACCCCGTGCCACCGCTACGGGGGCCTGTCACGGCCTGCCACAGTCTTGACGCGCTGATCCCGCAGCTTGAACGGCTGGAAAGGGACGTGTGGGTCGTCGGTGGTCCCGGCCTTCAGGCGCAATTCATCGCCCGCGGCGCGCTCGACCGTCTGCAACTGTGTATCCTGCCCGTTCTGTTGGGGCATGGCATCCGCACCTTTCCCGACAGTCCCGCCCCGCTGCGCCAGCCGATCCTGCACAGCGTCACGACGCTGGCACAGGGCATGCTCCTTGCCGACTACCGCTTTGGCGATTCGGCTTTCGGCGGGCGCGACCGGTAGACGGGTAACCGCCACCCCAGCCCCAAGGATCCGGCCCGCAGCACCAGCGTCACGGCGGCGCAGGCCGTCAGCGCAACCCAGCCCGCCGCCCCAAGCGCCAGCACGCCAACCGCCACCAGCGCCCCCGCAAAGGCGCAGGTCACGTAAAGCTCGCCCTGCTTGAGCACCAAGGGCACCTCGTTGCAGACCACATCGCGCATCAGCCCGCCCATGCAGCCCGTCACCATGCCCATCACCAGCACGACGGGCCAGCTCATGCCGCCCGCCAGCGCCACGCCGACACCAGCCGGAACGGCAATCGCCAGCGCCACCGCATCCAGCCATTCCAGCGCCCGATACCGGCTTTCCAAGCGGTGCGCGAACAGGAACACGACCACCGCCGCCACCGCTGCCACGCCAAGGATCGCCGGATCGCCCACCCACAGCGGCACGCGGTCAAGGATGATGTCGCGCAACGTGCCGCCCCCGGTCGCAGTCAGCGCCGCGACAAAGATGAACCCCACGATGTCAAGCTGCGACCGCGATGCCGCCAATGCCCCCGTCAGCGCGAAAATCGCCACCGCGGCATAGTCCAGCACCCCGATCAGCGCCGCCCCTGTCACTTTGCCACCTTGAACGGCGCCATCCCCGCCCGTGCCAGCGCGTCCGCCCGTTCGTTTTCGGCATGTCCTGCATGGCCCTTGATCCAGCGCCACTGCACCTTGTGCCGTGCCTGTGCCGCGTCGAGCCGTTGCCACAGATCGGCGTTCTTGACCGGATCGCGCCCCGCCGTGCGCCAGCCGTTGCGCTTCCAGCCGTGGATCCACTCGGTCACGCCGTTCTTCACATAGGCGCTGTCGGTGATGATGGTCAGCTCCGAAGGCCGCGCCAGCGCCTCGAGCGCCGAGATCGCCGCCAAAAGCTCCATGCGGTTGTTGGTGGTCATCACCTCGCCGCCCGACAATTCGCGCTCTTTCACGACCGCGCCATCCTCGCGGGCCAGCATCAGCACGCCCCAGCCCCCCGGTCCCGGATTGCCCGAACAGGCCCCGTCGGTATAGGCGAACAATTCCGGCATGGCGGCTCCTTTTTCCCCCGTTTAGGCCCCCACCCGCACAGCGTCAAACCCCATTCACGCTGGCTCAAATATCCTCGGGGGGTGAAGGGGCGCAGCCCCGAGGGGGGGCGGAAAGCCCCCCTGTTTTTCCGAAGGAAAGTCGCGCTACAGCAGCGGGGCCAGCAGACAGACCAGCACGATGGCCGTCAGCAAAACCCTCAGCCGCATCCACCAATCGGGTGCCAATCCCTGCCGCGCGAACGACCAGTCCAGCGCCAGCAAAGCGGCAAAGCCCGCCGCCAGCCAGATGATCGAAACGTCCGATGTGTCTCGTACCATGACAAAGGCCCACAGCGCGGGCAGCACCGACAGACCGTAGCCCACCGCCGCATCCCGCCCCGTGGCTTTGGTCGCAAAGCCCCACAGCACGCCCGACATGAACGACAAGATCACCGTGCCATAGGTCACCAGCACCACGGCACCGACAAAGATCGGCGGCATCACCTCGTAAGACGCCACCGCCAGCGCGGGCAGCAACGCGGTCATCGCCCCCCAGACAAACGGAATCAGTCCAGCCAACCCCAAAAACAGCGCGGAACGCGGCACCGGCATCACACCGCCTCGCGCAGAATGCGGGGTACTTTGAACTCGACGTTCTCGACCGCCGTTTCGACCAGCTCGACCGTGGTGTCGAATCGCGCGCGAAAGGCGTTCACGACCTCGTCCACCAGCAGTTCCGGTGCCGACGCCCCGGCCGTGATCCCGACCGACCGGATCCCGTCCAGCGCCCGCCAGTCGATATCGGTCGCCCGCTGCACCAGTTGCGCATAAGCGCAGCCCGCCGCAGACCCGACCTCGACCAGCCGCTTCGAGTTGCTCGAATTCGGCGCGCCGATCACCAGCAGCGCGTCGATCTTTCCGGCAATCGCCTTGACCGCGGCCTGACGGTTCGTCGTGGCATAGCAAATGTCTTCCTTGTGCGGCCCGATGATCGCGGGAAACCTTGCCTGCAATGCCGCCACCACGCCTGCGGTATCGTCGACCGACAGCGTGGTCTGGGTGATGAAGGCCAGCTTGCCCGGATCGCGCACCACCAGACGCGCCACATCTTCCGCCGTTTCGACCAGCAGCACCTCGCCCTCGGGCAATTGTCCCATGGTCCCCACTGTCTCGGGGTGGCCCGCGTGGCCGATCATCACCATTTGCAGGCCGTTTTCAGAATGGCGCTGCGCCTCGTTATGCACCTTGGTCACCAAGGGACAGGTGGCATCCACCGCGATCATCTCGCGCCGCGCCGCCTCGGCGGGAACGGCCTTTGGCACGCCATGCGCGGAAAAGATCACAGGGCGGTCGGTCGGCGCTTCGTCCAGTTCTTCGACAAAGATCGCCCCCTTGGCGCGCAGGTCATCGACCACGAATTTGTTGTGCACGATCTCGTGGCGCACATAGACCGGCGCACCCCATTTGTGCAGCGCCAGTTCCACGATCTTGATGGCGCGGTCCACGCCCGCGCAAAAACCGCGCGGCGCGGCAAGGTAAAGGGTCAGCGGGGGCTGGGTCATCGCGGCCTCGGTCGGGTCATTCGGTTCGTCCAAGACCTAGGGCGAAATCGGCGCGGGGTCCACTGCCGGATGCAGCCGCTACTTGACCAGTGATTCCCAGTGTCCGGCAAAAGCGTCCTTGGCCTTGGCATCGGCAAAGGCGGTGGCGGGAACGATGATCGTGCCGCTGCGCGAATACAGGAACACCCGCTCTGGCGTTTCGACCACGTCACGCAACCCTTCGGCCCCGATCACCAGCGGCGTGGCGCGGTCGTCGCGGGTTTCGACAAGACGGCGGTCCCACAGTTCCAGCCTGACGCCCACATCGCCCGGCACGGCCAAACGCGCGCGGCTGAGGGTTTCGCTGCGCTTGACGACAATTGCGGCGGCAAGCGGCAGGAACAGGATCACAAAGGCGAGCGCCGTGGAATGCAGCTTTGACAGCCAGTCCGGCAGGTGCCGCGCCGTGACCGAAAGCAGCATGATCCCGCCCAGAAACGACGCCGCCATCAACGCACGGCGGCGCTTGCGCTCGACCGGATCGCGCCGCTCCCAGTCCAGCGCGTCCTGCCAGGTCAGCGTGTAGGTCAAGACGCTGTGGGGCGGCAACGGTTTGCGCAGCGCGGGTTCCGCGTCCTGCCCAGCCGAACCGTCCGCCTGCGCCTCGGCGACCGACAAGGTCACTTTACCTCGGCCTCGAGCTCTTCGCGTTCGTTGGCCCGCGGTTCACGCGGCGGGCGACCGATCACGTCGCGCAATTCGTCCAGTTCGATGAAATTGTCGGCCTGACGGCGCAATTCGTCGGCGATCATCGGCGGCTGGCTGCGGATCGTCGACACGACCGACACGCGCACGCCCTGCCGTTGTAGGCTTTCCACCAGCGGGCGGAAATCGCCATCGCCGGAAAACAGCACGATATGGTCGACGCGGGGCGCAAGCTCCATGGCATCGACCGTCAGTTCGATGTCCATGTTGCCCTTCACCTTACGGCGACCCTGGCTGTCGGTGTATTCCTTGGCCGGCTTTGTCACCATGGTAAAGCCGTTGTAGTTCAGCCAGTCGACAAGCGGTCTGATCGGCGAATACTCGTCATTCTCGAGCAGTGCGGTATAGTAAAACGCACGCAGCAGCTTGCCGCGCCGCATGAATTCCTGACGCAACAGCTTGTAGTCGATGTCGAACCCCAGCGCCTTGGCTGCGGCGTACAGGTTTGACCCGTCGATGAACAGCGCAAGCCGTTCGTCCTTGTAAAACATCTCTCTTCCCCTCAAAAGCCGTCGAATAATCCGGGCTTTGCAAACCGGCGGGCCGACCGGTCCATATACGTAGAATCCTAGCCCAGCGATACCAGCCGCGACGCGGCGCAGACAAGACAAGATATACGAAAGAACAGTGCCGATGGCCCCATCCGTTAGTCAACTGCTGGTTGCGTTTGGGGCAAACCTGCCAAACGGCGACCAATCCGCGATAACGACACTGCGCGCGGCTTGTTCCGCCTTGCGTGATTCGGGATTTTCCGCGCTCTCGCTGAGCCATATCTATGCCACGCCCTGCTTTCCAGCGGGGGCCGGTCCCGACTATGTGAACGCCGCCGCGGCTTGCCCCGTCCCTGCCGGATGGGATGCAGCCCGCGTTCTGGCGCTGCTGCACCGGATCGAAGATGACTTCGGGCGCAAGCGGGATCAGCGCTGGGGGATGCGCACGCTCGACCTCGATCTTCTGGCCTTCGGGGATGCCGTGCTTCCCGACGCCGCAACCCAGACGCGCTGGCGCACGCTCGATCCCGAAACACAGCGCAGCGCCGCGCCGGACCAGTTGATCTTGCCGCATCCGCGCCTGCAAGACCGCGCCTTCGTGCTTGTGCCGCTTGCCGACGTCGCCCCCGACTGGCGGCACCCCCTGCTTGGCTTGACCACGTGCGAAATGCTGGCAGCCCTTCCCGAAACCGACCGCGAACAGGTCGTGCGGCTGCAGGGCTGATTCAGCGCTTGTCAAGGTCGGGGCCTGCCATTACATAAGCCCTCTATTGCCCCCCATCCGAACTGGAGCAGCATATGGCCCGCGTGACGGTCGAAGATTGCGTTGACAAAGTGCCGAACCGGTTTGAACTGGTGATGCTGGCCGCCCATCGCGCCCGCGAAATCCAGTCAGGTTCGCCCCTGACCATCGAACGCGACAATGACAAGAACCCCGTCGTCTCGCTGCGCGAGATCGCCGAAGAAACGCAAAGCGCCGATGCGCTGCGCGAGCGGATGATCGAAAGCCACCAGACCCAGATCGAGGTCGACGAGCCGGAAGAAGACCAGATGGCGCTTCTGATGTCGGGCGAGATCGACCGCCCGATGCAGGACGACATGTCCGAAGAAAAGTTGCTGCGTGCCCTGATGGAAGCGCAGGGCGACAACTGATTTGACGGGCGGGCCTGCGGGCCTGCCCCGCGCGGGGCGATGATGATCGACGTCGAAGACCTCATCGCCCTCGTCCACAACTACAATCCCCGCACCAATGCCGACCTGATCCGCCGGGCCTATGCCTACGGCTTCAAGATGCATGACGGCCAGATGCGCAAATCGGGCGAGCCGTATTTCACCCATCCCGTCGCCGTCGCCGCCATCCTGACCGAACAGCGGCTTGACGATGCGACCATCGTCACGGCCCTGCTGCACGACACGATCGAAGATACCCGTTCGACCTATAGCGAAGTGTCCGAACTTTTCGGCACCGACGTCGCCGAACTGGTCGACGGCGTGACCAAGCTGACGAACCTGCAACTGTCCTCGGCGCAAAGCCAGCAGGCGGAAAACTTCCGCAAGCTGTTCATGGCCATGTCGAAAGACCTGCGTGTCATTCTGGTCAAGCTGGCCGACCGCCTGCACAACATGCGCACGATCAAAAGCATGTCGCCCGAAAAGCAGGCCCAAAAGGCCCGCGAAACGATGGAGATTTTCGCTCCCCTCGCCGGCCGCATGGGGATGCAATGGATGCGCGAGGAACTCGAAGACCTCGCCTTCCGCGTCCTGAACCCCGAGGCGCGCAATTCCATCATCCGCCGTTTCATCACGCTGCAACGCGAAGCGGGCGATGTGGTCCACAAGATCACCGCCGATATCCGGACCGAACTGGAACGCGTGCAGATAGAGGCCGACGTTTATGGCCGCGCGAAAAAGCCATATTCCATCTGGCGCAAGATGCAGGAGAAAGACCTCGCCTTCTCGCGCCTGTCCGACATCTACGGGTTCCGCGTCATCTGCGGATCGGTGGCCGACTGTTACCGCATCCTTGGCGTGATCCACGGCCGCTGGCGCGCCGTTCCGGGGCGGTTCAAGGATTACATCAGCCAGCCCAAGAACAACGGCTACCGCTCGATCCACACCACCGTATCGGGCCGCGACGGCAAGCGCGTCGAGGTTCAGATCCGCACGCGCGAAATGCACGAAGTGGCCGAAGCAGGCGTTGCCGCACACTGGAGCTACCGCGAGGGCGAACGCGCGATAAACCCCTTTGCTGTCGATCCGGCGAACTGGATCGCCACCCTGACCGAACGCTTCGACGAAGGCGATCACGACGAATTCCTCGAACACGTCAAGATGGAGATGTACTCCGATCAGGTGTTCTGCTTCACGCCCAAGGGCGATGTGATCCAGCTTCCGCGCGGGGCGACGCCTTTGGATTACGCCTATGCCATCCACACCCGCATCGGCAACTCCTGCGTTTCGGCCAAGGTCGACGGCATCCGCGTGCCGCTCTGGACGCGCCTGAAGAACGGCCAGTCGGTCGAGATCATCACCGCCGAAGGCCAGCGCCCGCAATCCAGCTGGATCGACATTGTGACCACCGGCCGCGCCAAGGCCGCGATCCGCAAAAGCTTGCGCGAAGAAGACCGTGGCCGCTTCGTGAAGCTCGGTCAGGAATTGGCCCGCGCCGCATTCGACCACGTTGGCAAGAAAGCCACCGACAAGGCGCTGCGCACGGCGGCCAAGATGATGGGCCTTGCCGACGAGATGGACCTGATGGCCCGCCTCGGGTCGGCCGAAGTCACCGCGCGGCGCGTGGTGGAACTGCTCTATCCCGAACTCGCCCGCAAACAGGCGGACGAGGTTGACGGCACCCGCCCCGTGGTCGGCCTGTCCGACGACCAGTCCTTCCGCCGCGCCCCATGCTGCCAGCCCGTCCCGGGCGAGCGCATCGTCGGCATAACCTACCGCGGGCAAGGCGTGGTCGTGCACGCCATCGATTGCCCCGCGCTGGAAGAATTCGAAGAACAACCCGGACGCTGGGTCGACCTGCACTGGCACTCGGGCCGCCATGCTGCTGTGCATACCGTCAGCCTCGAAATCACCATTTCCAACGACGCGGGCGTCTTGGGTCGGATATGCACCTTGATCGGCGAGCAGAAGGCCAATATCTCGGACCTGAGGTTCACCGACCGCAAGCCGGATTATTACCGGCTCATCATCGACGTGGACCTTCGCGATGTCGAACATCTGCACATGGTCATGACCGCGCTCGAGGCCGAGACCGACGTGGCGCAGATTTCCCGCCACCGCGACATGACGCGCAAGCCGTAAGCCGGTCACGGGCAAGCGGCGTATCGGGGGACGGTTATTTGGTGTTCAAGCGGCGCAATCCCAGAACCCTGTGGGGATGGACGCGCGAGATGGTCTATCCCCAAGGCGGCTTCAAACGCGCCACGCAATACGTCTTGCACCGCATGCGCCGCCTGCCCGACCAACCCCACCGCATCGCGCGGGGGGTGTTCGCCGGATCGCTCGTCGGCTTCTTGCCGCTGCCGGGAATGCAATTCGTCGCCGCATGGGGCGCATCGCGGGCGGTGAATGGCAACCTGCTGGCGGCATTGCTGGCGACCTTTAACACCAACCCTGTCACCACACCCTTCTTCGCTGTTCTCGCCATGTCCTTCGGTCACTGGATCATGGGCATCGAAAAACCGCTGACCGCCGCCTATATCGGCCGCGCCTTCGGCAATGCCGGCGAAGACCTGTGGTTCAATTTCCTTGCCCTCTTCGGCCCAGAACATGCCCGCTGGGACGGCCTGTTGCAATTCTGGCATGAAATCTACCTGCCCTATTTCATCGGCGCTCTGATCCCCGGCCTCGTGCTTTCGGCGCTGTTTTACTACCTGACCATCCCCTTGGTGCTGGCCTATCAAAAGGCCCGCGCCGCCAAGGCCAAGGAACGCCACGAACGCCGCAAAAGCCTGCGCGAGACGCTGGCGGCTGCGGCAGCCAAGCTCAAGCGCGATGCGTCAAAGGGCGGGGATGACGAAGCGCCCCCCGCGCCCTAATATCCTGCTGCGACTGGACAAGGATTGATCTTATGACCCCCCTCGGACGACTGCGGCTTGGCGTCAATATCGACCACGTGGCGACGGTTCGCAACGCGCGCGGCTCGGCTTGGCCCGACCCGTTGCGCGCAGCCCTGCTGGCCGAGGCGGCAGGGGCTGACGGCATCACCGCCCACCTGCGCGAAGACCGTCGCCACATCCGCGATGCGGATATCGAGGCGCTGCGGGCAGGCCTTGCCATCCCGCTCAACTTCGAATGCGCCGCGACCGACGAGATGCAGTCCATCGCCCTGCGCCTGCGCCCGCATGCCGTCTGCCTCGTGCCCGAAAAGCGCCAGGAACGCACGACCGAAGGCGGGCTCGACGTGGCTGCCGATCGGGCGCGGCTGACCGACTACGTGGCCCAACTGGCAGCGGCGGGGTGCCGCGTGTCGATGTTCATCGGCCACGACCCGCGCCAGATCGAAGCCAGCGCCGCCATCGGCGCGGCGGTGGTCGAACTGCACACCGGGCATTATTCCGAACTGCTCGCCGAGGAACGCATGGATGAGGCCGAAGTGGAACTCGAAAGCCTGCGGCGCGGTGCTGCGCTGGCGCATGCGCTGGGGTTGGAAGTCCACGCGGGCCACGGGTTGACCTATGACAACGTGGCCCCCATCGCCGCCATGCCCGAGGTGATGGAACTCAACATCGGCCACTTCCTGATCGGCGAGTCGATCTATCGCGGGCTGGAAGGGGCCATCGACGAGATGCGCCGCCGCATGGACCTTGCGCGCGAGGCGACAGCGTGAAGAAAACTCCGGCCAACGAATTTTCTGCGAAAATTCAGGCCCCCCCCGCCAGCGCTGAATTTTCGCAGAAAATTCGTTGCGCGAGATTTTCGCAGAAAACCTGTGGTCGCCGCGCATGATCCTTGGCATCGGGTCCGACCTTGCCAACATAGAACGGATCGAGGCGACCATTGCCCGCTTCGGAGACCGCTTCCTGAACCGTGTCTTCACCGACCGCGAACAGCGCAAGGCGCAAAGCCGCCCCCGCGCCATCGCCGCCACCTATGCCAAGCGCTGGGCCGCGAAAGAGGCCTGTTCCAAGGCGCTGGGCACCGGCCTGCGCATGGGCATCTCGTGGAAGGACATGGCGGTGTCGAACTTGCGCACGGGCCAACCCGTGATGCAACTGACCGGATGGGCCGCCGAACGGCTGGCTGCCATGACCCCGGCAGGATACGATGCGGTGATCCATGTCACCCTGACCGACGATCACCCTTGGGCGCAGGCCTTCGTGGTGATCGAGGCGCGACCGGTCGCGCCTGCGGCAACGTGATTTGAGCGAACTTGACTCAGGCTGCGCGCCCGCGCATGTAGCGCCGGATGCCGCCACTGCGGCGGTGGCAGCCTTGGGGATGGACTGAGCATGGCGAAAAGCACGGCAAAAACCGAAGGCGGGCTGGTCGAAACGATCAAGACCGTCGTTTATGCGCTGCTGATCGCAGGCGTGTTCCGCACCCTGTTCTTCCAGCCGTTCTGGATTCCGTCCGGCTCGATGAAGGATACGCTGCTGATCGGCGATTTCCTGTTCGTCAACAAGATGGCTTACGGCTATTCGCGCTATTCCTGCCCCTTCTCGTTCTGCCCGATCTCGGGGCGCATCCTTGGCGGCGAACCGCAGCGCGGCGACGTGGTGGTGTTCCGCCATCCGGTCAACGGCACCGATTTCATCAAGCGCCTGATCGGCCTGCCGGGTGACACGGTGCAAATGAAGAACGGCATCCTGTTCCTCAACGGCACCGAAGTGCCGCAGGAAGCGGCGGGCACCTTCGAGGAAGTCTATGAAAAACAGGGGCCAATGGGCAACCTGCCGCGCTGCGAGAATGGTCCGGTGGGCGAAGGCGGCATCTGCACATCCAGCCGCGCCATCGAAACCCTGCCCAACGGCGTGAAGCACAATGTGCTCAACATCGACAATGCCGGTTTTGCCGACAACACCGACGTGTTCACCGTGCCGCCGGGGCATTATTTCTTTATGGGCGACAACCGCGACAATTCGCAGGACAGCCGCTTTGGCCAGGCCGTGGGCGGCGTGGGCTTCGTGCCGGCCGAATTCCTGATCGGTCGCGCCGACCGCGTGATCTTTTCGTCGGCTGGCCGGTCGATGCTGTATTTCTGGACGTGGCGGCCCGACCGCTTCTTCAAGGCGATCGAGTGAGCGGCGCTTCCATCAAGCTCGCTGCCGATCTGGCAGCCTTTTCGGCCCGCATCGGGCACGACTTCCGCCGCCCGGAGCTTCTGCTCCGGGCGGTCACGCATTCGTCGATCTCGTCGCCAACGCGCCCTTCGAACGAGCGGCTTGAATTTCTGGGCGACCGTGTGCTTGGCCTGTCGATGGCGACCGCGCTGTTCCACGCCGACGGGCAAGCCGCCGAAGGCCAGCTTGCCCCGCGCTTCAACGCGCTGGTCCGGCAGGAAACCTGCGCCGAGGTTGCACGCGAGGTGGGTCTGGGCGATGTGCTCAAGCTGGGCCGGTCCGAAATGCTGTCGGGCGGGCGGCGCAAAGAGGCGTTGCTGGGCGACGCGATGGAAGCGCTGATCGCCGCCGTCTACCTCGACGCAGGTTTCGAAGTCGCCCGCGACATGGTGCTGCGGCTCTGGGGCGGGCGCATCGCGGATGCCGAGAGCAATTCCCGCGACCCGAAATCTTCGCTGCAAGAATGGGCACAGGCCCGCGGTCTGCCGCCGCCCGCCTATGTCGAAACCGCCCGCAGCGGACCCGATCATCAACCGATCTTTACCGTGGAAGCCCGTCTCACGACCGGCCAGACGGCCGAGGGGCGTGCCGCCGGCAAACGCGCGGCGGAACAGGCGGCAGCGCGCGCGCTTCTCGCCCGCATGGAGGCCGACACCAATGACTGACGATACCGACCAACCCACCGAAACCGGCGCGGACCAAGGCCCGAAACGGGCAGGCTTTGTTGCCCTGATAGGCGAACCGAACGCGGGCAAGTCGACACTGCTCAACCGCATGGTGGGGGCCAAGGTGTCCATCGTGACGCATAAGGTGCAGACCACCCGTTCGCGCATCCGCGGCGTGTGCATGGCGGGGCGGTCGCAGATCGTCTTCGTCGACACGCCCGGCCTGTTCCGCCCGCGCCGCAGGCTCGACCGCGCCATGGTCGCCGCGGCCTGGGGCGGGGCGGCCGATGCCGATATCATCGTTCTGCTGATCGAAGCGCATCGGGGTGCCACCGAGGGCGTCAAGGCCATCGTCGACAGCCTGAAAGACAAGATCCCGCGCGGCACGCGGGTGGCGCTGGCCATCAACAAGATCGACAAGATCAAGGCCGAGAACTTGCTGCGCCTGACCGAATCGATGAACGAAGCCTTCCCCTTCGTGCGCACCTTCATGATCAGCGCCGAACGCGGCTATGGCGTGGACAGCCTGCGCGACTGGCTGGCCGACCAAGTGCCTGCGGGCGAGTGGTTCTATCCCGAGGACCAGATCGCCGACCTTCCGATGCGCATGATCGCCGCCGAGATGACGCGCGAGAAGCTGACCCTGCGCATGCACGAGGAATTGCCCTACCAGTTGACGGTCGAAACCGAGAACTGGGAAGACCGCAAGGACGGCTCGACCCGCATCGATCAGGTGATCTATGTGGCGCGCGACGGGCACAAGGGCATCATCCTTGGTGCGGGCGGCGAGACCATCAAGGTGATCGGCCAACAGGCCCGCGCCGAGATCGCCACTTTCCTAGAACGGCCAGTGCACCTGTTCCTGCAGGTCAAGGTGCGCCCGAACTGGCTGGAAGAAAAAGAGCGCTATTCGGAAATGGGTCTGGATTTCAAGGACGGCGACTGACGCCCCCTCACCCCTGCCCCTCTCCCCCGCGGGGGAGAGGGCAGCGACAGGTCTGTAGCGTGGTTGCCGCCTAGCCGCCGGGAGGGTTTTCCACCCTCCCGGACCCACCCGAGGATATTTGAGCCAGCGTGAAAGGATGCAGGTGAGCGTTCGTCTGACCAGCGAGATGTGGGTTTCGGCCTATCTCAACCGGCTGCGGCTGGCGGATATCGCGGTCTATGTCGTGGCGCGGGGCGATGCGACGGCGGGGGCGGTGATCGTGAAATCCGCCACGCTCGACGGGCGGGCGCGGGCCTTCCAGCGGTCGGTCGATTTCGTCAGCGGCGGACGGGTCTGGATCGTGCTGGCCGAAGGGGCCGAGGCCGAGGTCGATGCCGTGCTGGCACGGCAAAGGGCGCGCGACCGCGACCTGTGGCTGATCGAGGTCGAGGACAGGCAGGGCCGAACCCTGCTCGATCAAGACGGATTGCGCGACTGAGGCTGGCCAGCCGTCTTGCGGATCCGCGGTTTGGGCGCCTGTCTCGGGCATATTCGCGCGGGCAATGTTGGGCTGAAGCGCTTGCCTTTGTTCCTGTGGGATACGACGGCTTGCGTTCCCTGCCTCGGGATGGATAGTCAGCGCTATGGAATGGCGCGACGAAGGTGTGCTTCTCTCGGTGCGTCCGCATGGGGAATCTGCGGCGATCGTCGAGTTGTTCACCGCAGCCCACGGCCGCCATGCGGGCGTGGTGCGGGGTGGTGGGTCGCGCAAGATGGCCCCCGTGCTTCAACCCGGCGCACAGGTGCAGGCGACATGGCGGGCGCGGCTCGAAGGGCATATCGGCGCTTTCACGGTCGAACCCCTGCGCAGCCGTGCGGTGCTTTTGTCCGACCATCTGGCGCTGTCGGCGCTGAACGCGCTTTGCGCGCTGCTGCTGGCCGCCCTGCCGGAACGGCAAGGCCATGCCACGCTTTACCGCGCCACGCTGCCGCTGCTCGACGCGATGGAGCGGGGTGGCGACTGGCTGCCAGATTACCTGCGTTGGGAAATGCTGCTCCTTGACGAACTGGGCTTCGGGCTTGATCTTTCGCGCTGCGCGGTGACCGGCGGGCGCGACGATCTGGCCTTTGTCAGCCCGCGCACGGGCCGTGCCGTCAGCCGTGGGGGCGCGGGTGACTGGGCGGCGCGTCTGTTGCCCTTGCCGCAGGTGCTGATGGGGCAGGGCGGGGCGAGCCATGCCGAGATCGGCCAAGGTCTGGCCGTGACCGGACATTTCCTGTCACGCGCCATCACCGGCCTGAACGACCGCCCCCTGCCCGAGGCGCGGGCGCGGCTGGTGGCCTTGATCGCGCGGCGCGGCGCAGGCCCTACCGACCCTGACGCGCTGTGACGCGCTGCCGCCACAACGTGAAAATCCCCGCCGCGACGACCAGTGCCGCGCCTGCCGCCACATTGGGGCGCAACGTCTCGCCGAACAGCACAAGCCCGATGCCCGATGCCCAGACCAGTTGCAGATAGGCAAAAGGCTGGATCGCGGACGCTTCGGCCACGGCAAAGGCGCGGATCAGCAGCCAGTGCCCCAGACAGGCCGTGCAGCACAGCGTGCCCATCCACAACCAATAATGCCCCGCCATCGGCACCCAGTACCACAGCCCCACCGCCGTCATGGTCACGGCACCGCCGATCCCGGTCCAGAAATAGCTGACCGCCGCGCTGTCCTTGCGGGCGACATAGCGCGTCAGCAACCCGTAGACCGCAAACAGCAGCGACGAAAGCAGCGGCACCAGCGCCCAGGGCGAGAACACCGCCACGCCGGGTTCGAGGATGATCAGCACGCCCGCGAACCCGATCAGGATTGCCGTCCAGCGCCGCCAGCCGACACGCTCGCCCAAGATCGGACCCGACAGGGCGGCGATCAGCAGCGGGTAGCACGTGAATACGGCATGGCTTTCCACCAGCCCCAACTTGACGAAGGCCACGACCATCACGCAAACCTCGACCGCCAGCAGCGCCCCGCGCAGGAATTGCAGCACCGGATAATGCGTATGCACCGCCGCGCGGATGCCGCCCTGCTGCCGCGCCGCCAGAACCATGACGAAGGCGGCAAAGAACCAGAAGCGGATCATCACCACCATCTGCACCGGATAGGCCGCCGCCAGATGGCGCGAGATGCCATCTTGCACCGCAAAGACCACGGTGGTGGCGATCATCAGCCAGATGCCCAGCCGCAGGTTCTGCGTCGTGGCGTTTTCCGGGGCGGTTTTCGTTGCGTTTGCGGTCATGCCTTGCGCCGTTCCTGTGTCAGCGCAAACAACCCCGCACCGACGACGATGGCCGTTCCCAACGCCACGGCCGGGGCAAGACGTTCGCCATAGACCGTGATGCCGATCAAGGTGACAAAGACGATTTGCAGATAGGCATAGGGCTGCACCACATTCGCTTCGGCGTTTTCATAGCAGATCGTCAACAGCCAGTGCGACAGGATGGCAAGCGCGCAATAGACCGCAAGGAAGGCAAGGTCGGCCCCATGCACCGCCTGCCAGTTGGGCAGGCCCAGCAGCGTCATGAAACTGGCCCCGATGATGGCCGACCAGAAGAAGGACGGAAACACCGCCTCGTCCCGCGCCGAAAGACGGGTCAGGATGGAATAGGTGGCAAACATCAGCGCCGCGGCAAAAGGCAAAAGCGCGGGCCACGAGAACACGCCCGACGTCGGTCGCAGCACCACCAGCACGCCCACCAGCCCCGCCCCGATGGCGGCCCAGCGTTGCCAGCCGATCTTTTCGCCAAGGATCGGGCCGGACAGCGCGGCAATCAAAAGCGGGCAGACGGCAAAGACCGCGTGGCTTTCGATCAGCCCGATCAGCGTATAGCCGTAGACGATCAGGCACACCTCGGCCACCAGCAGCGTGCCGCGAAACGCGTGGACCACCGGCTTCTTGGTGCGGATCGCGGCGCGGAACCCTTCGGGGCGGCGCAGCGCCAGAACGATCACGAAACCGGCAAAGGCCCAGTACCGGATCATCACCACCATCAGCGTGTTGTAACTGCCCGCCAGATGCCGCGAAAACCCGTCCTGCAAGGCAAAGCAGGCCACGGCGGCGACCATCAACCAGATGCCCTTGGTGCGGTTCAGGCTCATTTTCTTCCTGTCGTCATATGGCGTTTGCGCCCGTGTCCGGCGACGCGTTCCACCGTAAATCCTGCCGCTTCCAGCGACCGGCGCACATGGCCTGCCGCCGTATAGGTGGCAAAGCTGCCGCCTGCCACGGTGTGGTCAGCCACCGCCGCCATGATGTCGGGCGACCATAACTCCGGGTTCTTGGCGGGCGAGAATCCATCCAGAAACCACGCATCCGCGCAGGCCCCCCATGCGGGCAGCGTGTCGCGGGCGTCGCCTATCACCACCTCGACATCGACCCCCGCCATGGCAAAGCGACGTGCGCCACTGTCCCAAGCCGCAAGGAACGGTCCCGCCACGGCCAACGCCTCGGGGAAATGGCGCAGGGCGCGGGCGATATCGGTCGCGGGCAGGGGATAGGCCTCGAAACTGGTATAACGCAGCCGTCCCGCCCGCCCCGTTCCGGCCCATGCGATCAGCAGCGCCAGCAGGTTCAGCCCCGTCCCGAACCCAAGCTCCGCCACATGGAACCCGTCCGCCAGACGGTCCGGCAACCCGTTCCCCGCCAGAAACACGTGCCGCGTTTCGGCCAGACCATCGGCAAGCGAGAAATACGGGTCGTCGAAGCGGACCGACACCGGGATCACCCCGTCCTTCCACGTCACACCCTGTTCGCCGCCTGTCATCTGCCCTAAACCCCTGAATCGCGGCGGACCATGGGCAAGGCATCAGCGAATGGCAAGTGTCGATCTGACAGTGATGGGCGCGGGCATCTTCGGATTGTCCATCGCGTACGAGGCGGGCTTGCGCGGCGCCCGCGTCCGCGTGATCGACCCGAACGGTCCGGGGGCGGGGGCGTCGGGTGGGCTGGTGGGCGCACTGGCCCCGCATGTGCCGGAAAACTGGAACCCGAAAAAGGCGTTCCAGCTGGAAAGCCTGCTGATGGCCGAAGGTTGGTGGCAGCGGGTCGATGCGGCGTCGGGCCTGCCCACGGGCTACCTGCGGTCAGGCCGGCTGCAGCCGCTGGCCGATGCGCAGGCCGTCGCCCATGCAACCGCCCGTGCCGCCGAGGCTGCAACGCTGTGGCAGGGCAGGGCGGTCTGGCGGGTCATCCCTGCCACGGGGGCGACGTGGGAACCGGTCGCGCCCTCGGGCTGGCTGGTGCATGACACGCTGTCTGCCCGCCTGTCGCCCCGCATGGCGCTGGCGGCCCTTTGTGCCGCGATCACCGCGCAGGGGGGCGAGATCACCGTTGCAGGCGACCCGCAGGGCGCAACCCTTTGGGCCAGCGGCGCGGCGGGCTTGCAAGACCTGTCGCAGCATTTCGGCAAAGCTGTCGGAACAGGCGTCAAGGGGCAGGCGCTGTCGCTGGCATATGACGCAGCAAGCCTGCCGCAACTGTCGGCGGGTGGCTTGCACATCGTGCCGCATGCCGACGGCACGGTGGCCATCGGCTCGACATCGGAAAACACGTGGACGACCCAAGGTTTCGACGCGTCCGGCGAAGCCTTGCTTGCGCGTGCCATCGCTGCCCTTCCCGTGCTGCACAACGCGCCCGTCGTTGCCCGCTGGGCCGGTATCCGCCCCCGCGCAAAGACCCGCGCCCCGATGCTGGGCGCATGGCCCGACCGCGCGGGCCACTTCATCGCCAACGGTGGCTTCAAGATCGGCTTCGGCATGGCCCCAAAGGTGGCGCAGGTCATGTGCGATCTTATCCTGTCAGGTCAGGACACCATTCCCCAGGGTTTCCGCGTGACCGACAACCTCTAATTCGCCGCCGGTTCCGCGTGCCGTTGCGACCAACGGTCGAGCAGACGGAACAGCAAGGGATTGCTCAGGATCGACAGCATTGCCCCCGCCACGACCAGATCCTTGGCCTCTTGCGGCACGATGCCAAGCGACAGGCCCATGACGATCAGGATAAAGGAAAACTCGCCAATCTGCGCCAAAGACGCCGAAATCGTCAGCCCCACGCCCTTGTCATAGCCGAAGGCCCGCACGATGCCGTAAGCGGCAACCGATTTGACGCCGACGATAATGGCAAAGGTCGCAACCAGCGCGACGGGTGCCGTTACAACGACCATCGGGTTGAACAGCATTCCCACCGATACGAAGAACAGCACCGCGAATGCATCGCGCAGCGGCAACGTCTCGCGCGCGGCCTGCTGGCTCAGGGTCGATCCTGCCATCACCATACCGGCAAAAAAGGCACCCAAGGCAAAGCTTACCCCGAACAGCGCAGACGACCCGAAAGCCACGCCCAAGGCGATGGCCAGGACCGACAGGCGGAACAACTCGCGGCTGCCGGTATGGGCCACGTAATGCAGCACCGCCGGAATGACCCGCTGGCCCACCACCAGCATCAGCGCGACAAAGGCCCCGACCTTGACCGCCGTGACCAGCAGCGTCGCCACCACCGGACCGACGCCCAGCGCCGCCACCTCTGCCGCCTGTCCCTCGACCGGCTGCGCGGCCCCGCCCAGCAGCCCGGCCAAAGGCGGAATGAGCACCAGCGACACCACCATCACAAGGTCTTCGACGATCAGCCAGCCGACAGCGATCTTGCCCTTGTCGGTCTGTATCAACTGCCGGTCCTGCAAAGCCCGCAGCAGAACCACGGTCGAGGCGACCGACAGCGACAGGCCAAAGATCACCCCCGCGCCCAGCCCCCAGCCCAAAGCCCAGGCCAGCACCACCCCCGCACCCGTCGCCACCGCGATCTGGCCCACGGCTCCGGGGATGGCGATGGATTTCACGCTCATCAGGTCGCGCACCGAAAAATGCAGACCCACCCCGAACATCAGCAAGATCACCCCCAACTCGGCCAATTCGGTCGCCAGCTTCTGGTCGGCCACATAGCCCGGCGTGAACGGCCCCACGATCACACCCGCCAGCAGATAGCCCGCGATCAACGGCAGCCTCAGTCTCTGCGCGCCCAGTGCCAGAACAAAGGCAAGGCACAGGCCGACGACGATCGTGGCGATCAGCGGGGTTTCATGGGGCATCGGCTCTCCTTCAAATCGGCACGACCTTTGCGGTGCTGCCACATAGGTCGGGTTCGGTCCGTCCATCTTTGCAGCTAACCACGGACCGCCCGTTTTCAACCGCAGAATATCCGCCAAAGCCGCAGCACGACGCAATTTGACGCAAACGCCGCGCAAAATTCTGGCGCAGAAAGTCGTGTAGCACCCCTGCCAAGCGCCGCGCGACCGTAACATGCGAACCCTGCCCCAACCCCCTACCCAACGCCGCGCCGGAATTTAGCGATTGACGCAAGCGCGCCGCTTCTGTCCCCTCACCTTCATGCCGACGCTTTCCAACGCCACCGCCCGCTGCCTGTTTCTCGACCGTCACGCGCTGGCCGAGGCGCCGTCCGGCCCTGCACAAGGGGCCGATCTTGCCGCGCTGATCGACCGCATCGGTTTCGTGCAGGTCGACAGCATCAACACCGTGGCCCGCGCGCATGACATGATCCTGTGGTCGCGTCGCCGCGCCTATCGCCCCGATACGCTCAAGCGGCTGCTCGAAACCGACCGCGCCTTGTTCGAGCATTGGACGCATGACGCGTCGATCCTGCCCGTGCACCTGCACCCGTTCTGGCAGCACCGCTTCCAGCGCGATGCGCTGCGCCTGCGCGCCAACTGGAAGACATGGTTCCGCGACGGATACGAAGCGCAATTCGACACCATCCTGAACCGCATCGCCAAGGACGGGCCGGTCACGACCGCCGAAGTCGGCGTGGGCGAGGCGCGGGGCAAAGGCGGCTGGTGGGATTGGCACCCGTCCAAGACCGCGCTCGAATGGCTGTGGCGCACGGGTGCCTTGGCAATCACGCGGCGTGATGGGTTCCGCAAGGTCTACGACCTGACCGAACGCGTTATCCCCGCCGCACATCGCAGCGCGCCCCCGGACGAGGCAGCCTTGGTCGACTGGGCATGCCGCTCGGCGCTCGACCGATTGGGCTTTGCCTCGGAAGCCGAATTGCGCGGCTATTGGCATTGCCTGCGCCCGGACGAGGTGAAGGGCTGGGTCGCCGCCGCCCGCAAACGGGGCGAGGTGGTCGACATTGCCGTGACGGGCGCAGACGGCACCTTGCGCCGCGCCCTTGCATGGCCTGAAACGCTGGCCGAAATCCCGCCCGAACCGCCCGCCCGCCTGCGAATCCTGTCGCCTTTCGATCCCGCCCTGCGCGACCGCGACCGCATCGAACATCTGTTCGGGTTCCACTACCGGATCGAAGTCTTCGTCCCCGAAGCCAAACGGCGATTCGGTTACTACGTCTTTCCCGTGCTCGAAGCCGCGTCGATCATCGGCCGCATCGATGCCAAGGCCTTCCGTGACGACAAAACCCTGCGCGTCCGTGCCTTCTGGCCCGAACCGGGCGTGTCCACCGGCAAGCAACGCCTCGCACGGCTAGATGCCGAACTTCACCGCCTCGCCGCCTTTGCGGGCTGCGACAGGGTCGACTATCAGCCCGATTGGCTGCGCGGGGCATAACCCCGCGCAGCCGGTTTCAGAACTTGTGCTGGAACAACAGGTCGAGTCCGATGCTTTCGTAATCGGACATGCCGACCCCGTCATAGCTGCCCGTCAGCGACAATTCCCCGCCCGAAGCAAAGCGGCGGTTCAGCGCAAGGCTGAGCTTGCCGCGATGCCCGTCGGTGGCCGCAGCCCCGCCGGTCAGCGTGTCCGACCAGATATCGGCAACCCCGACCGTCACGGTCATCGCGCCCGCAGATACGGTGACCGGAAACGTCACATCCAGCCCGCCCGCAACCTGCGCCATGCTGCTTTCCTGCGCGCCGATCGACAGGCCGTTGCCGTCGGTATAGGCATCGGTCGTCTCGCTGGAATAGCTGGCTTGCAGGCTGGGTTTCCATACCAGATCGCCTTGCAGGATCTGGCCCGAAACCTTGGCCTGCGCCAGCATCCGCGTCCCGTCGAAACTGTCGGTAAAGGTGCCAAGCGGCGACAGGCTGTTGCTCGTCTGGCCCCAAAGCAGCCGCGCCTGCACCACAAGCGGTTGATCGGGCAGCTTGGCCACGGCATAGGGGCCGACCAGCCAGCCGGTCCCCTCGGCCACCGACAGCCCGTCGACGGTCTTCAGATGGTCGACCTGCGCCATGACACCCAGCACCACCCCTTCGGACAGCGCCCAATGCGCCCCTGCCGCGCCAAGGATGTAATCCCCCTCGGCCCCCGCCACGTTCGACCAGTCCGCCTTAAGCCGCAGCCAGACCGGCTGGTTCAAGGCAGTCGACAGATCGGCGCTGCCCCCCATCGACGACACGGTCAGGTTGCTGCTGCCATCGCCGCTGCCCAGCACGGCATCCGCCAGATCGGGCTGGTTCGCCACCAGACCGGTCTGGCGGGTCTGGATGAATTGCAGCACGGTCGCTTCGGTCGCGGCCTGCGCCTTGGTCGTGTCGTCCTCGGGCACCATCAGAAACATCACTATGGTCTGGGCCTGTCCTTCCTCCTGATCGGGCAGGCCGCGGACCGACCGCCCCTTTCGAAGGTCCGCGCTCACCGTCAGATACACCGCCATCTCGGTCGATTCGGTCACGTCCGGCACGACGAAACTTGTCGTCACCTCGTCTTCCGGATCAAAGGTGATGTCCGGCGATTTCGTCTCCCACAGATAGGTCAGCGGGGCGTCTCCGAAACCGCTGCTTTTCCGCGCGCTCAGCGTCACCGTCTCGCCGCTCGTCACGGTATAGACGCCGTCCACCGCCTTCTTGCCCACCACACTCGCCACCGCCTTGGGGTCCAAAGGCACGCGTGGCGGGAAGATCGTGACACTCACCGTCGCCGTCGAGGAAAGCGTCCCATCCGATACTGTCAGCTTGAACGTATAGGTGACCTGCGTGTCCCCCTCGGACAGAGGCCGCGGCGTGAATGTCGGCGAATCCGAGTTGAAATCGCTCAGCATCACCTCGGGCCCTGCGGTCTGCTGCCACCTATAGGTCAGCGAATCCTCGTCAGGGTCATAGGAATCCGAGGCCGACAGAAAGACCTGTCCATCGGCGATATTGTAGCCGGCCTGCGCCACCGGTGCGGTGTTCGAGTTTGGTTCGGCACGGCTGACGGTAACCTTATAGGTCTTCTCGGTCGTGCCATCCTTCGCCGTGACGACCACCGTGACCGTATTGTCGCCGACGTCCAGCGTCACCGCCTTTGCAACCCCGCTCGTCGCGGATGCGGCGTTCACGGTCAGCGTCGCCTTGCTGTCCATCGTCGCGGGCGTGACATCGAGCGACATCACAGAGTTCGCCACGTCAACCGTATAGGCGGCCGTCCCGCTGGCAAAGGCAGGCGACAGCGTGCCCGCCGACAGGCCAAGGCTGGCAAGCGTCGCATCGGTCGGCGGCGCTTCCACCCGTGCTACCACGACTTGAGTGTCGAGGACGCCCCTTAGCCCATACTCGTAATCATATAACACGCCGCCTTCTTCACCACGGAACGTAAAACCGATGAAGTCGTCGGAAGAATATGTTCCGTTAGGACCGTCGGCGACGAACTGGGATATCTTCGATATCCCGCATGCCCCGATATCTTCGGCGGTAAGGTCGGCACTTACACCGGTCTGGATCGTGCCATAATAAAAATACGAACCCGTTACGAATTTCGCGCCGACATAAACCGCTGCACCCATCGATTCGGCAAACGGGTCCATTTCAAAGCCAACGTCGCAAGTGCCAAGCGCCCGATGAGCCAAAATGCTGTCGTTGGCGATCGGGAATGCATTTGCGTTTCCGGCCACAGTAACAAGACCGAGCGCTATCAAGCTGACCGCTGAAAATCCGCGCCATAACCGGCGCATAATCGCATCTACCATCATCCACTCCGCCACTCTTGAACACAAACCGCGGCAGGGTCTGGAAACTGCCTTGGACACCATGCAAGTCGCAGGGAATCGCTCCTGCGAAGTCACACGACAAGCAGCGCAGCTATCCTTTTGTCTGTATATCCCCTCCGAATGTTCGGGTCGGCATCGCGCCCGACTGTGGCGGATACGGCGCTAGATGCCCGCCTTGGTTGCGCCCGCAGCCGGGTCTTCGCCCGTCATCGCTGCCATCGCCTCTTCCGCCGTCTCGACAAAGCGGAACAGGTCCAGATCGGCCTGTGCGATCACCCCCTCGTCGGCCAGCGCCTGCCAGTTCACCACCTTTTCCCAGAAGGCCCGCCCGAACAGCAGGAACGGAACCCGCTTCATCCGCCCTGTCTGGATCAGCGTCAGGCTTTCGAACATCTCGTCCAGCGTGCCAAAACCGCCCGGAAAGATGCAGACCGCCCGCGCCCGCATCAGAAAATGCATCTTGCGGATGGCGAAGTAGTGGAAGTTGAAGCACAAATCCGGCGTGACATAGGGGTTGGGCGCCTGTTCATGCGGCAGCACGATGTTCAGCCCGATCGACTGGCCTCCCGCATCGGCAGCCCCCCTATTGCCTGCCTCCATGATCCCCGGCCCCCCGCCGGTGACGACAACCCATTCACGGCCATAGCTTTTCAGGCTTTCAACCGTAATCATCGCGGCAAGCCTGCGCGCCTCGTCATACCACCTCGTCAGCCCTGCCGCCGCACCGCCGCCTTCGCGCACCCGCGCCGACCCCATCAATACCACGGTCGATTTGATCCCGCGCTCGTCCAGCACCATCTGCGGTTTCAGCAGCTCCAGTTGCAGCCGCACCGGACGCAACTCTTCGCGCATCAGAAAGTCGGTATCGGTAAAGGCCAGCCGATAGGCGGGCGCGCGGGTCTGCGCCGTGTCGGGCAGCCGCTCGGCCGCCGCCGCATCTTGCGTGCTGTCGCGGAACGGATGGCTGCGGGGTTCTTCTGTCATTCTGTCCCTCGTGGCCCAATCGGCCTGATTGCATGGCGTCCCCCCAGTCTTTATAGCGGCCCGAGCAATCAGACCAACCAAAACGGGGGAAACATGACCTACGCCGCGCTGGAAGCCGCCATCGATGCCGCTTGGGAGGCCCGCGAAAGCCTGTCCCCCGCGTCCAAAGGCGAAGCCGTCGATGCCATCGAAGCCACGTTGTCGGCGCTCGATTCCGGCAAGCTGCGCGTGGCGCAACGTCAGGCTTCGGGCGATTGGCATGTGAACCAATGGGCCAAAAAAGCCGTGCTGCTGGGCTTCCGCATCAAGGACATGGGCCTGCAATCGGGCGGTCCGCAGGGCGGCACGTGGTGGGACAAGGTCGACAGCAAGTTCAACGGCTGGACGGAAGCCGACTGGAAAGCCGCCGCCTTCCGCGCCGTCCCGAACTGCATCGTCCGCCGCTCGGCCCATATCGCCAAGGGCGTGGTCCTCATGCCGTCCTTCGTCAACCTCGGCGCTTTCGTCGATGAAGGCACGATGGTCGACACATGGGCCACCGTCGGTTCCTGCGCCCAGATCGGCAAGAATGTCCACCTGTCGGGCGGCGTCGGCATCGGCGGGGTGCTGGAACCCATGCAGGCCGGCCCCACGATCATCGAGGACAACTGCTTCATCGGCGCACGCTCCGAAGTTGTCGAAGGCTGCATCGTCCGCGAAGGCTCGGTCCTCGGCATGGGCGTGTTCATCGGCAAATCGACCAAGATCGTCGACCGCGAAACCGGATCGGTGACCTATGGCGAGGTTCCGGCAGGCTCGGTCGTCGTGGCAGGGTCGATGCCGTCCAAGAACGGGATCAACCTTTACTGCGCCGTGATCGTGAAAAAGGTCGACGCCCAGACGCGTTCAAAGACCAGCATAAACGAGCTTTTGCGCGACTGAACCGACGCTAGGGGCGCGCCCGACCTGCGGGGTGGGTGCACGTATACGTGCGCCCGCCCCGTGGGGGCGGGTCGGGCGCGCCCCGTGGCTTTGGGCCACGTGGCAATCCTGATCGTTGCGATTCAGGCGCTAGAGGCCTTGCCCACCAGCGCCCCGCCCATCAGATCCTCGATCAGCACGCTCACCAACTGCCCGCGCCCCTGCACGCCCGCCTTGCGGTAGATCGCGTTCAGATGCGTCTTGACCGTGCCTTCCGCCGACCCGCGCAACTGCGCGATGTCTGCGATCGAACACCCCTTGATCGTGAATGTCGCCACGTCCTGCTCCGAAGGCGTCAGGCCCCACTGGCGGAAATAGGCCTCCATCACCTCGTTCAGCGCCCCCGATGCCACGCCAAGGCTTTGCTCCAACCGCGCCTGCCGCCGCAACAGACCAAGAAGCGAGCGCATTTCGAACAGCACGCCGACGACCAACCCCACCGTGGCCGACAGTTCCGGCATCATGTGCAACAGGCTCGTCACGCCTTCGTCCAGATCGAATGTCACGTCATAGACGAAAAACGCCGTGCAGAAACATTGGAACACGATCAGCGCCATCAACGCATAGGGGCGGTCCTTGCCACGGGGCAGGGACCGCTTGGGCAAACTGTCGGCATCAGACATCGGCCTGTCCTTCGAAGTCACGGAAGCGTCTTGTAGCCCGTCACCATCGACTTCGGAAGGTTGATCCCCAGCCTGCGGCTTTCCACCACAACGGCCAGCACATGGGCTACGATGTTGAATTCGGCCCAGGTCACCAGCGCCTCATGCACCTGCCCCACCCAATCGACCCCGAAATAGGCCACGGTGGTCATCGCATAGCCCGATGCGGCAAGCCCCGCCATGGTAAGCAGCAGGTTATAGATCATCAAAGCCCCCAGCGGCGAATGGCCTGCATGCACGCGCTTGCGCCCCGTGGCCATGTCGCGCAACTGCCCGATGGCTGCGCGGGGCGATGGCAGGAAGTCGGCAAAGCGCGCATGGCGCGTGCCGACCAACCCCCAGACCAGCCGCAGCGCGATCAGGCCCGCCACGGTATAGCCGACCCATTGATGCACCTCGCGCCCCGGGCGGGTGTAGAAGGCGTTGGCCAGAAAGGCCGCGACAAGCGACCAGTGGAACAGGCGGACCACAGGGTCCCAGACGCGGATTTTCTGCATGCTATCCTCGGTTTCGAAATCTTGCTTGGGCGGGGGGAAGGTGCGCGGCGACCGCGCACCCTGCGCCTGTCAGTCAGCTTCGGCACCGTGCTCGACGGGCTTGAGATCGGCGTCGAACCACAGTTGCGCGGTGGTGCCGTCCTTGACGACATAGGCTTCGATCAGCCCGTCCTCGGCCTCGATCTTGCGGACGTCATAGCCTTCGGCAACCAGTTGCGCGGTCAGCTTGTCCTTGACGGCAGCATCGACGGCGTCGCCATCGGCAAAAGCGGGGGCCGACAGGCAGGCAAAGGCCAAGGCCACGGCGGTCAGGGTGCGTTTCATATCATGTCTCCAACGATCGGACGGGGCACCAGCGCCCCGCTTCCGGTGGCCCTCACTTGCCCTGTGCCGCGCCGCAGCGAAACTGCACCGGGGTTGCAGGCCGCATCATTCCCGCCATCTGCAACCCGAGTTGCAGGGCGGGCGGGCCAATGCTACCACCCCCCATCCGCCCCTTCTCTCGACGCGCGAGGCCGCTATGACCGACGAGATCGAAAAGCCCAAAAAGGAAAAGCGCCCGCAGCAGGTGTTCACGCTGGTGGTCGAGGTGGGCCGCAAACCCGGCGACGGGCTGCCCGCCAAGGCGACGGGGGCCGCGCTGATGATCTATGCCTCGGGCGTGGACGAAGACGAAGCCGTGCGCGAAACCGTTGCCATCCTGAAACAGGCCGATCTCGCGCCGCTCGACGTATCGGGCTATGGCACGCTCGACGACCGCATGGCAGCCGGAGACGAGATCGACGGCGAAGAACGCGCCCTGATGCAGCGCGCGCTTGACGAAAATTCGGTGGTGGTCGCGCAGATGACGCCGTTCTACGACTAGCCGACCGCCCGCTGTGGCAACCGGCCCAGTTGCGCCATCAGCGGCACGGCTTCGTAACGGTCCAGCAACCGCAGCGGCAAGGGCATGCCCACGGGCGGTTCGGTGCACAGAGTGCAGCCCTGCACGTCGACCAACTCGGCCCCGCCAAGGTCAAGCGTGATGCCCGTGACCACGGCCCGCCGCGTTTCGGCCAGCGCCGATTGCCCGTCGACCAGCAATCCGGCGGGCACCAGCACTTCTTCCTCGCCGAACAGGTATTCGGCCTCGGGTCCGGCCACCTGAACCAGTTGTTCGGCAGACACCAGCAGATCGGCCTGACCGAACCACGGCGCGCGCAACAGGACCGGCTGGAAACTGCCCCGCGCGGGCATCATCTGCCGCGATACGCCCAGCAGCGGCACCAGACCTTCGCGCGTGACCAGAACCTCGCCCTGCAGCAGGTCTTCGGCGGCCACCGGCCCGCGCACCGTGCGTACCTTGCTGCGCGGCCCGATCCATGCGTGACGCCCGGGCAAGCTGCCGCCTGTCACACCGAACCACAGCACGGCATCATGCCTTTGGCCGCGTCCCGCGCACAGATCGGCCAGCATCGACCCGCCCAATCCCAGCGCCCCGCGACCCTGCGCCTCGATCCGCCCGCGCGGGCGCGGCCCGTCGGCCAACAGATCGAAGTCGAGCCGCCAGTCGCCCCGCCCCGCATCCCAGCCGAAACCGATCCGCGCGGTGGCACGGGCAACGGGCAGGGGGCCGGGCAATTCGTGGCGGGCAAGATGCCCGTCGCGCCGGTGCAGCACCGACAATCCGGCGGCCGAGTCGTGCAGGATCGAGAACACCTCGCTCCCGTCGGCGCTGCGCCGGTCCAACAGCACATGCGGCCCGTCCAGCGGCAATTTCACCTCGGCAACGAACAGGCCCCGGGCCACGTCTGCCCCGCCCGTTGGCACCGTTCGATCCGAAAGCGCGATCCAGTCCGTCCCCGACCCGATTTGCACCACCAACGCACCCCGCTTGCCCGGGTGCAGAACGCAACATCATGGCGCGCCCGCGAACGCAGCCAGTGCGTCCGGTCCTGTCGGGTCTGCTCTGACGGGCACATTGGCCCCTGCCGTCCTGCCTCGGGACATTGTTATTGCGGCAAACGTAGCGAAGCTCGCTTTCGCTGTCACCAACATCCGAAAGGATGGGTGATTCGTTCCTGCCACGGGTGACTCAACGGCCACAGTCGCGCTGGAACTTGCCCCCCGCTGTCCGACCCGATATCCCTGCCGCACTCCCAACCGCCGAGGTTCCCGTGCCCCCGACCGATCCCGTCGCCCTGACCGCCGCCCTGATCCGCTGCGCCTCGGTCACGCCCGTCGAGGGCGGAGCGCTGGCGCTCTTGGCCGATCTGCTGACCGGTGCGGGCTTCACCTGCACACGGATCGACCGCAACGGCACGCCCAATCTGTTCGCCCGCTGGGGCGCACGGGGTGCGAACCGCAGCTTCGGCTTCAACGGCCACACCGATGTGGTGCCCGTGGGCGACCTCGCGGCATGGACGCACGACCCGTTCGGTGCCGAAACCGAAGGCGACTGGCTCTACGGGCGCGGTGCGACCGACATGAAATCGGGCGTCGCAGCCTTTGCCGCCGCCGCCATCGACTTCGTTCGTGACACGCCCCCCGATGGCGCGGTGATCCTTGCCATAACCGGAGACGAAGAGGGCGACGCGACCGATGGCACCGTGGCGCTGCTCGACTGGATGGCAGGGCAGGGCGAGCGGATGACGCATTGCCTCGTGGGGGAACCCACCTGTCCCGATACGATGGGCCAGATGATCAAGATCGGCCGTCGCGGGTCGATGACCGCTTGGTTCACCGCGCAGGGCGTGCAGGGCCATTCGGCCTATCCGCACCGCGCTAAAAACCCCATGCGGGCGCTGACCACGCTTTTGTCGCGGCTGCCCGACACGCTGGATGCAGGCACCGCCCATTTCGATGCCTCGACGCTGCAAATCACCACCATCGACTGCGGCAACCCCGCCAACAACGTCATCCCCGCCAAGGGCAGCGCCACCGTCAACATCCGCTTCAACGACAGCCACACGGGGGCCAGCCTGTCCGACTGGCTACTGTCCGAAGCCGCCAAGGTGCAGGCCGAAACCGGCGTCACCATCGCCATCCGCATCCAGATTTCCGGTGAAAGCTTCGTCACCCCGCCCGGAGAGCTCTCGGCCCTGATCGCCCGCGCCGTGCAGGCCGAAACCGGCGTCACCCCCGAACTCTCTACCACCGGCGGCACATCCGACGCCCGTTTCGTCAAGAACCACTGCCCCGTTGTGGAATTCGGTCTGGTGGGCAAAACCATGCATCAGGTCGACGAACGCGTCAGCATGGCGCAGATCCACCAGCTCAAATCCATCTACACCCGCATCCTGAAAGATTACTTTGCCTGACATCGTCATCGCCCCCACCACCGACATCGCAACCTGTCGCCACCTGCGCCGCGTGGTGTTCATCCATGAACAGGGCGTCCCCGAAGCGGACGAGGTCGATGACCTCGACGGTCAGGCGATCCACCTGCTTGCCACGGTCGATGGCGTGCCCACCGGATCGGCCCGCCTGCTGCGCATGGGCGACATCGGCAAGATCGGCCGCGTCTGCGTGCTGAAATCCGCCCGTGGCACGGGCCTCGGTGCTGCGCTGATCCACGAAGCGGTGGCGGTATTGCGCGCCCTTCCCGGCGTGACGACCGCCAAGCTGGGCGCGCAAACCCATGCCATCGGCTTTTACGAAAAGCTCGGCTTCACAGCCATCGGCCCGCAATACGACGACGCAGGTATCCCCCACCGCGATATGGTTCTGCCGCTTGGCGAAAAATGACGCAAATTCCGCCCCCCTCCGTCGCGCTGCCCCCCCATGCGCAACGCGTGTAGCCAAAGTTTGCGTCAAACTCCGCCCTTGCGCTGCCGCCGCAGGTGCGCGCGGTAAAGCAGCGGCGCTGCCACGCGATCATAGACCACATCCATCATCTGGCGCACCACGGGCCAGCCCGTCACCCGCGCCGCCCAACGCCATTGCGGCAACCGCTGCCAGATCGCGCGAAACGCCTCCATGCCTGACAGCAGCCGTCCGTCCACGATCACATGCAGCCGCCGCGCCGCCGCATCTTCGGTCAGGCCCCAGTCACCCGCCCGCGCCACCGGATCGAACCCCATCGGCAGCGACTGCGCTTGCGCCAGCTTGCGATAGCCGTCGATCTCGAACCGGCAGACCGGACAGGTATCGTTGTAAAGAATGCGGATTTCGTCGCCCATGCCGCGCATATAGCGCGTCGCCGCGCGGCCTCAAGCCGCGCCGTAAAGCCGCCGCGCCTCGCGGAACGATGTCAGCTTGCCGCGCTTTTCGTCCCACAGATGCAAACTGACCGACCGCAGGCTTTGCCACGGCGTCAGGCGCTGCGCCGCGTCCAGCTCGCGGTGGTCGCGCAAGATTTCCGGCAGGCGATAGAACGGGATGCGGCTGTACAGGTGATGCACATGGTGGATGCCGATATTGGCCGACAGCCATTGCAACGGCTGCGGCAAAACGTAATGCGACGAACCGGCAAGGGCTGCGTCATGCAACTGCCATTCGTCGCCCTTGGCCCAATGCGTCTCTTCGAACTGGTGCTGAACGTAGAACAACCACACCCCCAGCGTTCCCGCCACGACCGACGTCGGAATGTAGATCAACAGCAAGGGCATGAACCCGCCCGCCCAGACCATCAGCCCCAGCGCGATGCCGATCACCGCATTGGTCCCCATGGCCGAAACCCAGTAGCGCACGCCTGATGTCATCAGCCCGACCGGCACGCGGTTTTGCAAAAAGAACAGATAGGCCGGACCCAGAACGAACAGCACGACAGGGTTGCGATACAGCCGATAGGCCAACCGCCCAAGCCTGCCGCGCGCGCGATATTCTTCGACCGTCAGGGTGGTGATGTCCCCGATGCCGCGATGGTCTAGGTTGCCGTGTTGCGCATGATGCATCGCATGGGTCCGCTTCCACACGTCATAGGGCGTCAGCGTCAGCACGCCCATGCAGCGCCCGACCCAGTCCTGCACACGGCGGTTGGCAAAGAACGAGGCATGGCCGCAATCATGCTGGATGCAGAACAGCCGGACCAGAAAAAAGCCGTTCGCAATGGCGATGGCCAGCGACAGCCAGATACTGACCGACATCGACACCCATGCCAGCACCCAAAGCGTGACAAAGGGCACCAGCGTCGCCGCCAGTTCCGCAATGCTGCGGCGGGTCGAAGGTTCACGGTATTTCGCCAGCACCCTGACCCATGCCATCGCGCTGCGCGGGCCGGTTTCGGCGTCAGCCTGTGCGGCCCGAATGGTCTGGGCCGTCGCGTCTGGTCCGTTCATCGTCTTGCCTTTTGCTGCGGGCCTGCGTCGGGCCCTCGTCTCCAGATGGCCTATGACGGGCCGTCACGAAAGCCCATATTTCCACCAAAGGCCGAAACGTTGCGGCAATGTCAGCCAAAACCCGCCAATCCGGCCGTTCCCACACCAAAGTAAGCCCGCCGACAGGCGTTTTGCCGCTGCCCCGTCACGGGGAACGCCACCAAGCGCAGCGCGATTTTCCGCCATTTCGGCGGAACGCCAGCACCCGCCGCCGTGTTCACGCGCAAAGAACGAGGTTTGCCCATGGTCGACGTCCCCCACACCCATGACCACCCCGGTTTTCTCCAGCGTTGGCTCATGTCGACCAACCACAAGGATATCGGCATCCTCTACCTGTTCACCGCAGGCGTCGTCGGGCTGATCGCTGTGCTCATGTCGGTCTACATGCGGATGGAGCTTATGACCCCCGGCGTGCAGTTCATGTGCGAGGAGGGGATGCGCCTCTGGCCCTCGCCCGAAACCTGCACCCCCGATGGCCACCGCTACAACACCTTCATCACCTACCACGGCGTGTTGATGATGTTCTTCGTGCTGATCCCCGCGCTGTTCGGCGGCTTTGGCAACTATTTCATGCCGCTCCACATCGGCGCGCCCGACATGGCCTTTCCGCGGCTGAACAACCTGTCCTACTGGCTGTTCGTCGCAGGCGTCTGCCTTGGCGTGTCGTCGATCTTCGCACCGGGCGGCAACGACAGCGCAGGTTCCGGCATCGGCTGGGTGCTTTACCCGCCGCTGTCCACCACCGAACCCGGCTATTCCACCGACCTTGCGATCTTTGCCGTCCACGTCTCGGGCGCGTCCTCGATCCTCGGGTCCATCAACATCATCACCACCTTCCTGAACATGCGCGCCCCCGGAATGACCCTGCACAAGGTGCCGCTCTTTGCGTGGTCGGTGTTCATCACCGCATGGATGATCGTGCTGGCCCTGCCGGTGCTGGCCGGTGCCATCACCATGCTGCTGACCGACCGCAATTTCGGCACAACCTTCTTCAACGCGTCAGGCGGCGGCGATCCGGTCCTGTACCAGCACCTGCTGTGGTTCTTCGGCCACCCCGAGGTTTACATCATCATCGTCCCAGGTTTCGGCATCATCAGCCACGTCATCTCGACCTTTTCGCAAAAGCCCATCTTCGGCTACCTGCCCATGGTCTACGCCCTCATCGGGATCGGCGTTCTGGGCTTCGTCGTCTGGGCGCATCACATGTACACCGCCGGAATGTCGCTGACCCAGCAAAGCTATTTCATGCTGGCCACCATGGTCATCGCCGTGCCCACGGGTATCAAGGTGTTCTCGTGGATCGCCACCATGTGGGGCGGATCGGTGATCTTCGCCACACCGATGCTGTTTGCTATCGGGTTCATCTTCCTCTTCACGCTTGGCGGCGTGACGGGGGTTGTCCTCAGCCAGGCCAGCATCGACCGCTATTATCACGACACCTATTACGTCGTGGCCCATTTCCACTACGTCATGTCGATCGGCGCGGTCTTCTCGCTGTTTGCGGGCATCTATTTCTGGATCGGCAAAATGTCGGGCCGCCAATACCCCGAATGGGCGGGCCGCGTGCATTTCATCACCTTCTTCACCGGCGTGATGCTGACCTTCTTCCCCCAGCACTTCCTTGGCCGCCAGGGCATGCCCCGCCGCTATATCGACTACCCCGAGGCTTTTGCGCTGTGGAATTCCGTCTCGTCCCTTGGCGCCTTCCTCTCCTTCGCCTCATTCGTCTTTTTCATCGGCATCGTGTTCTACACCCTGCTTTTCGGGCGTCGCCTGACCGTGGCGAACCCGTGGACACCTTACGCCGATACTCTGGAATGGTCGCTGCCATCGCCGCCCCCCGCCCACACCTTCGAACGCCTTCCCACCCCCGCCGACTGGGACCACCCCCACGGCGACCGCCGCGACCTGCACAAATGACCCGCGCGCTCTGGAAAGGCTGGCTGAAACTGGCCGAGGTGACGGTTCCCGTCGCCCTCTACGCTGCCACCTCCACATCCGAGCGGGTGACCTTCCACACGATCAACCGCGCCACCGGCCACCGCATCAACCGCCAGTTCGTCGATTCCGGAACCGGCGAAGTGGTGGAACGTGACGCACAGGTCAAAGGCTTTGAGGTGGCACCCGACGAATTCGTCATCATCGACCCCGACGAGATCGCCGCCGCCGTGCCCGACAGCGACAAGACCCTGACCATTGCCCACTTCATCCCCTGCGACGCGGTGGACGATGTCTATTTCGACAAACCCTATTATCTGGCCCCCTCCAGCCCCGACGCCGCCGACCCCTTCGCCCTGCTGGTTGCAGGACTGCGCGCCCGCAAGGTCGCCGCCCTCGCCCGAACCGTGCTGTTCCGTCGCGTCAGAACCCTGCTGATCCGCCCCTCTGGCGCAGGCCTCGTCGGCACCACACTCAACTTCGACTACGAGGTGCGCCCCGCATCCGAAGCCCTGTCCGACGCCCCCAAGATCAAAATCGAAAGCGAGATGCTCGACCTCGCCCGCCATATCATCGACACCAAAACGGGCAGCTTCGACCCCGCCACCTTCGACGACCGCTACGACGCCGCCCTTGCCGAACTGGTCAGGGCCAAGATCGAAGGCAAGACGATCAAGCCCAAGCCCGCGCCGAAAGTGTCGAAGCAGTCCGACCTGCTCGCCGCCCTGCGCCAAAGCGCGGGCGTGACCGACCCGCCGCCGAAACCTGCCAAGAAAGCCGCCAAAAAGCCCGTCGCCAGACCCGACACCCCCGCCGCAAAGCCCAAACGCAAGGCGGGCTGACCCATGGCGCTCGAAACCTACAACGCCAAGCGCGATTTCACCAAGACGCCCGAACCGGCAGGGCAGGCGGCCCCCGCCACCGGCAACGCCTTCGTCATCCAGAAGCACGATGCCACCCGCCTGCATTACGACCTGCGGCTCGAATGGCAAGGCGTCATGAAAAGCTGGGCCGTCACCCGCGGCCCCAGCCTGAACCCCCGCGACAAACGCCTCGCGGTGGAAGTCGAAGATCACCCGCTCGACTACAACAGCTTCGAAGGCACCATCCCCAAAGGCGAATACGGCGGCGGCACCGTCATCGTCTGGGATCGCGGCACATGGTCCCCCGCCTTTGACGCGGCCAAAGGCTTTGCCAAAGGCCACCTGGAATTCGACCTGACGGGTGAAAAACTGCATGGCCGCTGGCACCTTGTCCGCATAAAGGGCAAACCAAGCCAAAAGCGCACCAACTGGCTTCTCATCAAAGGCGATGACCAACACGCCGCCCCCGACCGCGACATCCTCGCCGATCGAGCCGAAAGCGTGCAAACGGCCCGCAGCATCGAAGACGTGGCCGCAGGCAAACCCGCCCCCAGACGCAAAGCCGCCAAGCCCAACAACGCCAAGGCCAACAACGCCAAGGCCAAAACCGCCAAGCCCGCCCCCGCGCCCCCAGCCCCGGCTGATCTGACCGACGCGCCGCAGGCCAAGCTTCCCGATTTCATCCCGCCCGCCCTCGCCACCCTGCAAACCACCCCGCCCACCGGTCCCAAATGGACGCATGAGATCAAATTCGACGGCTACCGCCTGCAAACCCGCATCGACAACGGCCGCGTGCAACTCCTCACCCGCTCAGGCCACGACTGGACCGCCCGCTTCGGTCCCGCCATCACCACGGCCCTTGCAGCACTCCCCGTCAAAACAGCCCTCCTCGACGGCGAGGTGGTGGTGGAATCTGCCATCGGCGCATCGGACTTTTCCGCCCTGCAAGCCGACCTTTCGGCAGAACGTAGCGACCGCTTTATCCTCTACCTCTTCGACCTGATGCACCTTGACGGTCACGACATCGGCAAACTCCCGCAATACCGCCGCTTCGACCTGCTCAAAGCCACGGTCCCCGAGGGTGACCCGATCCGCCTCTCGCACCCGTTCAACGACGCGGGCAGCATCGTGCTCGGCCACGCCTGCCGCCTGTCGCTCGAAGGCATCGTCTCCAAACGCTGCGACGAACCCTACCGTTCGGGGCGCGGCCGCGCATGGATCAAATCCAAATGCGCAGCCCGACAGGAATTCGTGATCGGCGGCTTCACCCCGTCGACCACCGACCCCCGCGCCATCGGCGCGCTGCTCTTGGGCGTGTTCGACGGGAAAGACTTTCGCAACGTCGGTCGCGTCGGCACCGGCTTCACCCGTGCCGTCGCCCGCGACCTCTACGGCAAACTCGACGCCATCCGTCAAGCCGCCACCCCCTTCACCGCCAATCCGCCCCCCCGCGACAAAGCCGCCCGCTTCACCAAACCAGAACTGGTGGCCGAGGTAGAGTTCCGCGCATGGACAGGCGCTGGCCAGTTGCGCCACGCCTCGTTCCGTGGCCTGCGCGAAGACAAACCCGCGTCCGAAGTCACCCGCGAAACGCCCAAGGGCGCGGGCCAGGACCCCCCCGCCCGCCGCCGCATCCGCCTTACCCACCCCGACCGCGTCTATTGGCCCGATGCAGGCGTCACCAAAGAGGGCCTTGCGGATTACTACGCCGATGTCTGGCCACAGATCGCCCCCTTCATCGCGGGCCGCCCCCTCGCCCTCGTCCGCTGCCCCACGGGCATCGACGGGCAACACTTCTTTCAAAAACACCTTTGGCGCGGAGCCGGAAAACACATCGCCCGCATCCCCGACCCGTCAGACCCAAAGGCCGAACCCTTCATCGGCATCGACGACCTCGACGGGTTGATGGAACTGGTGCAGGCGGGCGTGCTCGAAATCCACCCCTGGGGTGCGGCCACGGCCGACCTTTACCACCCCGACCAACTCACCCTCGACCTCGACCCCGGCGATGGCGTCGACTGGCCCGCCCTCGTTGCCGCCGCATCCGAGGTGCGCGACAGGCTGCAGGCCAAGGGCCTGACCGCCTTCGTCAAAACCTCGGGCGGCAAGGGCCTGCACGTCGTGGCCCCGCTCCGGCCGAAAGCCGACTGGACAGCCGCCAAGGCCTTCACCAAGGCCATCGCCCACAGCATGGCCACGGCCAACCCCGACCGCTACGTCGCCACCATCACCAAAGCGAAACGCAAGGGCCGGATCCTGATCGACTACCTGCGCAACCAGTGGAACGCCACCGCAGTCGCGGCCTATTCCACCCGCGCCCGCCCCGGTGCCGCCGTCTCGGTCCCGCTGGACTGGGACGAACTGGCCACCATTTCCGCCGCCGATGCCTTCACCACGACGACCCTGCCCCCGCGCCTTGCCACCCTGTCCTCCGACCCGTGGCAAGACTTCCGCCGTCACGCCGTCCCGCTCGTTCCCTGACCCGACCCCGATTTTTCTGCGAAAAATCCCGCGACCTTTCCCCCGCTGCGCCCCGTTCACGCGTCGCAGTCGAGTATTTGGGCAAGCGTGAACCCAAACCGCACCTTTCTTGCCCCTTTCACGCTGGTCCAAATATCCCGGGGGAATCGGCCAAGGGCCGATGGGGGCTGGCCCCCCTGCGCCGCTGAAAACCGCAACACGGCCACAGGAAGGCCGAGATTTTTCGCAGAAAAATCGTCCCTATCGCCGCCTTTCCGCCGAAAGGCTTTGCCGCAATGCGTCGGTGATGCTGACGACTTTGCCGCCCGTGTCCGGCGCTGCGGACTTTCTGGCCGGTTTGTGCGGTTTCTTCCGCTTGGCGTCGATCAGCGACAGCAGGCGTTCCTGCACCGGATCGGTGACCATCTTCACGCTCCACCCGGTCGTGCGTGCATCGATCAGCCTGCACAGCATGTCGAGCGCGGGCCGATCGGGCCTGTCTTCCCCCGTCGGTGCCATGAACGCGGCAGCGTCGCGCACCTCGTCGCCATAGCGCAGCGTCCACAGCACCAGTCCCCCCAGACGCGGTATCAGCATCACCGCCCGCTCGCGCCCTCCCATCACCAGTCGCGACAGCCCGACCCGCCCCGTCGACGCCATCGCCGCCACGATCACGGCAAAGGCTTCCTCTCCCACCGGATCGGAGGGCAAGATGTAATAGGGCTGGTCATACCAGACCCATGCCACATCGGCGGGGTCGATGAAGGTCTCGATGTCGATGGTCCGCGTGCTGTCGATCGCCACCGCATCAAGGTCTTCGTCTTCAAGCAATACATAGTCGTCCTCGCCTTTCGGATATCCCCTGACCGTTTCCTCGCCCGGCACGACCGCCCCCGTCACCGCATCGACCGACCGGCTGACCACCGGATGCCCCGTGGCGCGGTTCAGCGTGCGGAACCTGACCTTTTCGCCGTCTCCCGTGGCGGGCACCATCCGGATCGGACAGGTCACGAGCGACAGTTTGAGATACCCCTTCCAATAGCTGTTCGCCGCCATCCGCCGCCCCCCTTCGCCTGCTCCGTGGCACAACCGCACGGCCCGCGGCGGGACCGTCCAATAACCGGACGAATAAACCACGCGATGCCAAACCAGAGCAGGCAACCCGAACCTGCGGCGGACGGTTCCCCTGTCGCAAACACAAGGAGTAGCCAATGGCTCTGGATTTCTCATCGGGCAGGTCTGCCCATGCCCCCTCGCTCGGCCCGATGTCGATCGCCGCCGCATCGGCCCCGACCGAGACGTGGATGGTGTCCGATTACCCCGCAACGCAGACGTCGCGCCTGCGCTGGTCGCCCGACAATGTGATCTGGCACACGGATGGCACCTTCGACCTCGTTCTCGCCGCCGCACCCGGCGGCAGCGACCGCCCCTTCGTGTCGGGCGAGGTTGCGACGACGGCAACCGCGATGACCGGCACCTGGGAATGGACCTTGCAAGCCCCCGACATGGTATCGGGTTCGGTTCTGGGGATGTTCCTGTTCCAGGCCGACCCGCACGCCCCCCGCGTCGAATATGATTTCGAATTCGTCGGCGACGATACGACGCAGATCGAGTTGAACGTCCACATGCAGAACGCCGCCGGTCAGAACGTGATGCTGGAAGGCGGGCCCCGCACCGTGGACCTCGGCTTTGACGGTGCCAACGGGCAGCACACCTATACCATCGAGGTGACGGGCACGTCGGCCACCTTCCTCGCCGATGGTCGCGAACTCGCCACGCTGAGCGCCGACGATATGGTGGGCAACGCCTGGCGCGTGACCGACATGCGCGCCTATGTCGACCTTTGGCCCGTCTCGCCGGGCGGTCAGGAATACTGGGCCGGCGCATGGAGCTATCCGGGCAGTCCGATGGTGGCGAAAGTGACCGACATGGGCATGGTCGGCGGCGGCGGCAGTGGCGGCGGTGGTTTGCCGCCCTCGGGGTTGATCGGAAACGACCTGGCCAATATCCTTGCAGGCACCATCGGCAACGACCTGATGGAGGGTCGCGGCGGCAACGACGCGCTTACCGGAAGCGCCGGTGACGACACCCTGTCGGGCGGCACCGGCGATGACCGCCTGTCGGGCGGTGACGGCAACGATGTGCTGTTCATGGACGCCGGAAACGACCAGATCGACGGTGGCGCGGGAATCGACTGGCTGGCGCTGGCCGGTTCGGTCGGGATCCGCATCAGCATGACAGGCAACAGCCGCGATGCCACGACTGGCAGCGACCGCATCAGCAACGTCGAGAATGTCGTTGGCGGCGCCGGTGCCGACACCATCACGGGCAACCGTTTCGGCAATGTGCTGCTGGGTGCCAATGGCGATGACCTGCTTTCCGGCAGCGGTGGCAACGATATCCTCGATGGCGGGTTCGGGCGCGACAGGCTGACGGGCGGGCAGGGGGCCGACACATTCCTGTTCCGCAGCACCGCAGATTCTCGCTTTGCCGCGGCCGATACGATTGCCGATTTCCGCTCCGGTCAGGACAAGATCGACCTGTCCGACCTGTCCGACCACGCGCTGACCGCAGGCTCTGCCGCCGCTGCCTATGGCGTCTGGTTCGAAGGGGTGGGACGCAACGCGCATCTGTTGGCCGACACCGGCGGCGACGGGGTGGCCGATTTCGAAATCCTTTTCGCCAGCAACGCCCGCTTTACCGCGTCGGACCTGATCTTGTGATGCAGGCGAGGGCGGGCGACCGCCCCCCGCCGACCCTTAGGCACTGCCGCCACGCCATCGGGCCGATGCCGCAGCGCCGCGACGAATTTCCTTTCCAGCGCACCAAAAATTTTGACAATCGTGGTCAGGACCCCTAGCGTCCTGAAAACGTTTACATCAAAGGTCGCGCCCCATGAAACTCGCCCGGATGAACCGCCTGTTCTCGCCTTCGGGCAATTGCTTCGACGTGGCGATCGACCACGGCATGTTCAACGAACGCTCTTTCCTCGGCGGGATCGAGAATATGCGCGACGCGGTCCACACCATCGCCGCCGCCGCGCCCGATGCGATCCAGCTTCCCCCCGGCACCGCCCCGATCCTGCAAGCCATCCCCGGCAAGACCCGCCCCGCGCTCGTGTTGCGCACCGACATTGCCAACGTCTACGGCACGCCCTTGCCCGCAACGCTGTTTTCCGAAACCATCGACCGCCCCGTCGAACAGGCCATCGCACTCGATGCCGCCTGCGTGGTGGTGAACCTGCTGCTGCTGCCCAACCAGCCCGAAGTCTATCGCGCCTGCATCCGCAACGTGAACAGCCTGAAACGCGAATGCGAGATCATGGGGATGCCCTTGATGGTCGAACCCCTTGTGATGCAAGACAATTCCAAGGGCGGCTATATGGTCGACGGCAACATCGACCTGATCCTGCCGCTGGTGCGCCAAGCCGCCGAACTGGGGGCCGATATCATCAAGGCCGACCCGTCCGAGAACGTGGCCGAATATCACCGCGTGATCGAAATCGCCCAAGGTCTGCCGGTTCTGGTGCGCGGCGGCGGGCGCGTGTCCGATGCCGAAATCCTGTCGCGCACCGCCGAATTGATGCGGCAGGGCGCACGCGGCATCGTCTATGGCCGCAACGTGGTTCAGCACCCGAACCCGGGCGGCATGACCCGCGCCCTCATGGCCATCGTGCACGACGGGGCCACACCCGAAGCCGCACTCGGGATGATCTGACATGCGTGAAATCCGCTTCGGCATCATCGGCTGCGGGTTGATGGGGCGCGAATTCGCCTCCGCCGCCGCCCGCTGGCTGCACCTGACCGACACCCGCGCCAAACCCCGCATCGTCGCCGTCTGCGACACCAACCCAGCCCTGATGGGCTGGTACGCCGACCACCTCGGCGTTGCGCAGCAGACCACCGATTACCGCGAACTCCTCGCCAACCCTGACGTGGATGCCGTCTATTGCGCCGTCCCGCACGTGCTCCATGCCGAGCTTTACCCAGCCATCCTTGCGGCTGGCAAACACCTGTTCGGTGAAAAGCCCTTCGGCATGGATGCCGCGCAGAACGCCACGATCATGGCGGCAATCGCGCAGCACCCCGACCTGATGGTGCGCTGCTCGTCCGAAATGCCCTTCTACCCCGGCGCGCAACGCGTCATCGATTTCGTCAAATCGGGCGCCATCGGCCCGATACTCGAGGTCGAGGCTTGCTTCCTGCATTCGTCCGACATCAACCCGGCCAAGCCGCTGAACTGGAAGCGCATGGCGTCGGTCAACGGCGAATACGGCTGCATGGGCGATCTTGGCATGCATGTGCTGCATGTGCCCCTCCGTCTCGGCTGGCGTCCCGAAACGGTGACCGCCAGTCTTGTGAAACGCGTGCCCGCCCGCCCCGATGGCAAGGGCGGCACCGTCCCCTGCGATACATGGGATAACGCCACCATCACCGCCACCGTCCCCCATCCGGACGGCACCTTCCCCATGGTGCTGAAAACATGGCGCATCGCCCCGGGCGAGGCGAATACATGGTCGCTCCGCGTGCTGGGCATGAACGGTTCGGCCTTCTTCACCACCAAATCGCCGCGCCAATGGCAATCCATGCGCTACACGGCGGGCGGGCCGCAGGCCTGGGCGACCGAAGACCTCGGCTTCACCCCGATTTTCCCCACCATCACGGGGGGCATCTTCGAATTCGGCTTCACCGACGCGATCCAGCAGATGTGGGCGGCCTATCTTGACGAACTGGCGGGCGGCGACGCGCGGGGCTTCCCCTGCGCCTCTCCCGCCGAGGCCGCTGCGCATCACGCCGTGCTGACCGCCGCCCTGCAAGCGGGCAAGACCGGCCAGTCTGTCAAGGTCGCCTACGCATGAACCGGCGCGGCATCGCCTGTGCCGGAAACTGGATCGTGGACATCGTCCACACCATCGAAAGCTGGCCGCAGAAATCCGACCTCGTCCGCATCAAGGCCGAGGTCGAAGGCACCGGCGGCGGCGCGGCCAATGTGCTTTTGGCGCTGACCGCCTTTCGCACCGGCCTGCCGCTTTTTGCGCTGGGCCTGATCGGCACCGACCGCCACGCCGACACCGTGCTTGCAGCCGTGCGGGACGCAAAGGCCGATACCACGGGGCTGGCCCAGACCGGCCGCGCCCCCACGGCCCACACCCATGTGATGAACCTGCCCGGTGACAGCCGCACCTTCTTTTACCACCCCGGCACCAACGACCTGCTCGCCGAAGACGACATCGCCGTCGAAGCCGTTGCCGCCAAAGGGGCCGCGATCTTCTACCTCGGTTATCTGAACCTTCTGGGCAGGCTCGACACGATCGATGCGCAGGGCGCAACCGGCGCGGCCCGCGTGCTGGCCCGTGCGTCCGCTGCCGGAATGACCACTGCCGTCGACCTCGTCTCGACCGACCGCCCCGAATTCCGCGCCGCAGTCGAAGCCGCGCTGCCGCAGACCGATTACCTGTTCCTCAACGAGATCGAGGCCGCCCGCGCCACAGGCCTGCCAGCCGACCCCGCCGACGAAGCGGCCCTTGCCGCCGCCGCCCGCCAGTTGCTGGCCAAGGGCGTGCGCCGCGCGGTGACCCTGCACACGCCCGCGCTGGGCCTGTGGTTCGGGGCCGATGGCACCACTCTGACCCGCCGCCCCGATCCGGTCTTGCCCGAAGATATCGTCAGCCCCGTCGGCGCGGGCGATGCCTTTGCCGCTGGCTGCCTTTACGGCATCCACGAAGGCTGGACGCCCGACGCCTGCCTGCGCCTTGGCCACCGTGCCGCCGCCGCCGCGCTAAAGGGTGCCACCGCCACCGAATCCATCCCGCCCCTGTCCGCCCTGCTGTGACCCCGTTTGCGGGGGTGCGGGGGCACGCTGCCCCCGCCCCGGCGCCGTGCATGCTCAGGCGGGGCGCTGTGCTGTGGTGCCGCGCACCACGACCGACAGCGCGGGCAGGCCTTCGGTCGCAATGTCTACACCCGTCATCATCCGCACGATCTGTTCGACCGCCAGCGCGCCGATCTCGCGGATGGGTTGGGCCACGGTGGTCAGTTGCGGGATGACATAGCGCGCCATCGGCATGTCGTCGAAGCCGATCACCGACACGTCCTGCGGCACCGCGATGCCGCGCTCGTGCAGCGCATGGATCGCCCCGATGGCCGCAAGGTCTGTCAGGCCGATCACCGCATCGGCACCGATACCCTCGGCCAGAAAACTGGCCGCAAGGGCGCGGCAATCCTCGAAATTGTGCCCCGCTCCCAGCCGCACGGCAACAGGGGCCAGCCCCGCCGCGGCCAGCGCATCCGTGACACCGGCAAGGCGTTGGGTTACCGGCGTCGAATGTTCCGGCGCGCCCACCACCGCGATACGCCGGTGGCCAAGGCCAAGCAGGTGTTCCGCCATCAGCCGCCCGCCTGCGGTATGGTCGGCCGTTACCGTCACCGCCCCTGCAATGGCGCGGTCCACCGCCACGATGGGCACGCCCGCCGCCGTCAGCCGCGCCGCCGCCACGGTGTCCGAGGTGACGCTGGCAATGATCACCCCGTCCACCCGCTGCGCCAGCATCGCCGCGACATATTCCGCCTCGCGCTCGGGGCTTTCGGAGCTGCAGCAGATGAAGGCATGATAGCCCCGCGCGAACAGCGCCTGTTCGATCACATGGCCAAGGATGCCGAAAAACTTCACGTCCAGCGCCGGAAGCAGCACCCCCACCATGCGGCTTTTGCCCCGCCGCATCGAGGCCGCGCCCGCGTTGGGGCGAAACTGCACCTCGGCAATCACCGACTCGATCCGCGCCCGCGTCGCCGGGCTGACATAGCCCGACCCGTTGACAACGCGCGACACCGTGGCGATGGATGCCCCCGCCCGCGTCGCGATGTCCCGAATCCCTGCCAAGCCCGTTCCCGCCCCTGTCTTGTCCGCCTTTGCCCTGCGATGCGCGGATGTCGTCACGCCTGTCCGGCATGCTGCCCGAACCGCGCCAGCCAACGGCATGAAATCCGTTTCTGCCAGACAACCGAATGGATGGGCAAGGCCTGTCCTTTGCAGGCTGCGCCACCCTTCGCGGCCACAGCCTACTCCGCGCGAAAACGTGATCTATCGCGAAGTTCCGCTATCGTGTGTTCACCGATCGTTAAACGGTCGTGTGTTCGATGTGATAGCCGGATGCATTCTCCGTGCCAAAGCATCGTGCCGTTTTTGACTTTGCAGGATTTGCCCTGCGCGTAACGAGTGTGTTGACGAGTTGCCTTTGTGCCTTGTGTCGTCCCAGTGACCTTGGCTCGCAGCGCCCTTCGGGCTGCTGCGGCCAAGGCGAAAACGGTATGACCTGCGACCCGAAGCGGTCAAGGGGCGCAAGGGTCCGGCTTATCGTCCGGACCCTTTCGTTACCGCTCAGAAGTGAAAGGCGGCGGTGACCCTGCGCTGTCCCAGCGTCATCGCATCGGCCACATGCACCATCGGCGCAAGGTCGACATCCGACTTGCCCTCGCGCACCAGTCCGGCCATCCGCGCGTAAAGCGCGGGGTATTCGCCCATGATGCTGTTCACGCCACCTGCCGGTTTGCCGTCGACTTCCAGCCGGTTGCCGCCCATCCGCAGCGCCATCGCGCCCTTGTCGGTGTCGAACTCCATGTCCCAGGTCTGCGGGCCTTCCTGCCGCCAGTCGAAATCGGCAGTCACCCCGCCCGAAAACCCGATCCGCGCCGCAATCGGCGTGTCGCGGTTCTCGGGAAACTCAAGCACCGCTTCGGTCACATGCACCGGCGCGGGCAATATCTCGGTCAGGATCGACAGCGCGTTGATCCCGGGATCGAAGACCCCCATGCCGCCGGGTTCAAAGACCCAATCTTGACCGGGATGCCATTTGCGCACATCCTCGCGCCAGGTGATATGCGCGCGGCGCACCACGGTATCCGCCAGCCATGCCTTGGCCGCCGCCACCGCTTCGGCCATGCGGCTGTGCCATGTGGCGTAAAGCGTCACACCGCAAGCCGCCGCCAGCGCCTCGAGCGCGTGCACCTCGGCCAGCGTCTGGCCGGGCGGCTTTTCCAGCATCACATGCCGCCCCGCCCGCAAGGCCGCTTCGGCATAGGCGAAACGCGGTTGCGGCGGCAGGCACAGCGACACCATCGGAATGTCGGTCCGCGCCGCCAGCATTGCGGCAAAGTCGGTAAAGGCCTCGACACCGTCCACCCTGCCCGACCGGCTGACGGTCGCCGCCAACTCCCAGTCACCCGAAGCCGCCAGCGCCGGAACATGCTGGTCCTGCGCGATCTTGCCGATCCCGACCAATGCGACCTTCATCGCCATCAGTGCGAATCCCGCCCGACCGGAGCGCCCCGTGCCCCCAGCAGGAAGTCGAGGTCTGCGCCGGTATCCGCCCCCATCACATGCGCGTTGTGCAGCCACGCGTAACCGCTTTCCGGCGCACCCTTGGGCGCGGCCCAAGCGGCCAGCCGCCGCGCCATTTCCGCGTCGGAAATATCCAGATGCAGGCTGCGGTTGGGCACGTCGAGCTCGATGTAATCGCCGTTCTGCACCACCGCCAACGGCCCGCCCACCGCCGCTTCGGGGCTGGTGTGCAGGCACACGGTGCCGAAAGCCGTGCCCGACATGCGCGCATCGGAAATCCGAACCATATCGGTAATCCCCTTGCGCAGCACCTTGGGCGGCAGGCCCATATTGCCCACTTCAGCCATCCCCGGATAGCCCTTGGGTCCGCAGTTCTTCAGAACCATCACGCAGGTCTCGTCGATGTCCAAAGCCTCGTCGTTGATCTTGGCCTTGTAGTCGTCGATATCCTCGAACACCACCGCGCGGCCCCGATGCACCATCAGCGTGGGCGTCGCGGCCGACGGTTTCAGCACCGCACCCTTGGGCGCAAGGTTGCCTTTCAGCACCACCACGCCGCCCGATTGCGTCAGCGCCTTTTCGGTCGGCAAAATCACATCGGGGTTGTGGTTGACCACATCCTTGACCTGCTCCCACGCGGTTTCGCCCGAAACGGTCAGCGCGTCCTTGTGCAGCAACCCCGCCTCGCCCAGCCGCTTGATGACGACCGGAAGACCGCCCGCATAGAAGAATTCCTCCATCAGATACTTGCCCGACGGCATCAGGTTCACGATCGTCGGCACGTCGCGCCCGCACCGGTCCCAGTCGTCCAGTGTCAGATCGATCCCCACGCGGCCGGCAATCGCCAACAGGTGGATCACCGCATTGGTCGACCCGCCGATCGCCGCATTGGTGCGGATCGCGTTCTCGAAGGCTTCTTTCTTCAAAATATCCGAAGGCTTCAGATCATCCTTCACCATCTGCACGATGCGCCGCCCCGTCAGTTGCGCCATGACCCGCCGCCGCGAATCCACCGCCGGAATCGCCGCGTTGCCCGACAGCGCCATCCCCAGCGCCTCGGCCATGCTCGCCATGGTCGATGCCGTGCCCATCGTATTGCACGATCCCGGGCTGCGGCTCATCGACGCCTCGGCCTCGGCGAATTCGGCTGGCGTCATCTCGCCCGCCTTCACCGCCTCGCTGAACTTCCACAGATGCGTGCCCGACCCGACCCGCTCGTTCTTGTAATACCCGTTCAGCATCGGCCCGCCCGTCACCACGATCGACGGCAAGTCGGTCGAGGCCGCCGCCATCAGCAGGCTCGGCGTGGTCTTGTCGCAGCCCACCAGCAGCACGCAACCATCCATCGGCTGGCCGCGCATCGCTTCTTCGACCTGCATCGCGGCAAGGTTGCGGAACATCATCGCCGTGGGTCGGAACGCCGACTCGCTCACGCTGAACACCGGCACTTCCACCGGAAAACCGCCCGCCTCGTAGATGCCGTTCTTCACCCGCTGGGCAAGGTCGTTCAGATGCGCGTTGCAGGGCGTCAGCTCCGACCACGTGTTCAGGATGCCGATCACCGGCCGCCCGTCGAACAGGTCATGCGGGAAGCCTTGGTTCTTCATCCAGCCGCGATGATAGATCGCATCGCGTGACGTGCCCCCGAACCACTCTTGCGAACGCAGTTTGCGGGGCCATGCGGCGGGTTTGAAACTCATGGTCTTCCTTTCAAAGGGCGGTCACGGCCACCGTGCCCGAAAGGGCAGGGGCCTTGGCAAGGGGGTTGGCCAGCGGCAGCCCGAAGGTCGCCGCCTCGATCTCGAAGACATCGCCCGCCTGCGTGGCAAAGCCATCGGCAAAGCTCAGCGTGGCGGTGCCGAACATATGCACATGCACATCGCCGGGATTGCGGAAGATGTCGTATTTGAAGTGGTGGTGTTCAAGGTTGGCAAAGGTATGCGACATGTTCGCCTCGCCCGACACAAACGGCTTTTCCCACACAACCGCGCCACCGCGCCGGATGCGGCTGGTGCCCTGCACATCGGCAGGCAGATCACCTATCAGGATTTCCGGCCCGAACGACGCCTGCCGCAGCTTGGAATGGGCCAGCCACAGGTAATTCACCCGCTCGGTCACATGGTCGGAAAACTCGTTCGCCAGCGCCCAGCCCAGACGGCAGGGCGTGCCATCGGGCGCGATCACATAAATCCCCGCAATCTCGGGCTCCTCGCCGCCATCCTCGGCAAAGCCGGGCATGGTCAAGGGCTTGCCGGGGGCGACGGCGGTGGTCCCATTGCCCTTGTAAAACCATTCCGGCTGTGCGCCCGCAGCACCCGCAGCAGGGCGCCCGCCCTCAAGGCCCATCCGAAACATCTTCATGCTGTCGGTCAGCACTTCCGCGCCTTCCAGCTTGGCATGCATGGCGTTGCGGGCACTCGCGCTGCCCAGATGCGTCAGCCCCGTTCCGGTCAGATGCATATGCACCGGATCGGGATGGGCAATCGGCAAGACCACACGCCCCGCTGACAGCAGCGATGGCAGATCGACCGCCTCGCCCAAACCACGCTCGGCCACCAGCGCCGCCACAGGCCGCTTGGCCGCCGCCGCATCCATCGCCAGCGCGTAGCTGCTGTCGGTGCCGCGCAGCACGGCGGCTTCCGACCCTTCGCGCACCACCACGGCAATCTTCCCGTCCGGCCCGATCACCTGCGAAATCAGCATCGCCCGCCTCACTTGTTCTTGTTGTAAACGTCGAAGATCACGGCAGCCAGCAACACCAGCCCCTTGATCACCTGCTGATAATCGATCCCGATGCCCAGAATGGACATGCCGTTGTTCATCACGCCCATGATCAACGCGCCGACCACCACCCCGATGATCTTGCCCGACCCGCCCGTCATCGACGCCCCGCCGATGAACACCGCCGCGATCACGTCAAGCTCGAACCCCACCCCCGCCTTGGGCGTCGAGGAGTTAAGCCGCGCCGCCACGATCATTCCGGCCAGTGACGCCAGAACCCCCATGTTGCAAAACGTCAGGAACACCAGCCTGTCTGTGTTGATCCCCGAAAGCTTCGCCGCCTTCTCGTTGCCGCCCAAGGCATAGACGCGCCGCCCCGTCGTCGTGCTTTCGGTAAAGAACGCATAAAGCACCGTCAGCAATCCAAGGATGATCACCACATTCGGCAGCCCCCGGAACGTCGCCAGCTTGTAGCCCACGAACATCAAGGCGACCGTGACGATGATATTGCGCGCCAGAAACATCGCCATCGGTTCGGGCGTCATGCCGAACGCCTCGTCGCGGTTGCGCGCCCGCCAGCCCAGCCAGACCACGATAGCCGCCGCCACCGCCACGATCACCAGCGCGGTGACGTTGGGCTTGTCCACCGCGAACAGGTCAGGAATGAACCCCGTCGACAGCGACTGGAACGTCTTGGGAAACGGCCCCACGTTCTGCCCGTTCAGCAGCCACAAGGTCAGCCCGCGAAACACCAGCATCCCCGCCAGCGTGACGATGAACGAAGGGATTCGCCAATAGGCGATCCAGTAACCCTGCGCCGCCCCGATAGCCGCCCCGATCAGCAGACAGGTCGGCACCACGGCAATCACGGGCCAGCCCATGTTCACCGTCAGCACCGCCGCCACGGCACCCGTAAAGCCCACGACCGACCCGATCGACAGGTCGATATGTCCCGCCACGATCACCAGCAGCATCCCCAGCGCCATGATGATGACATATGAATTCTGCAAGAACAGGTTGGTGATGTTCTGCGCCGAGAGGAAATCGACGGGGTTCTGCGGCACCGTCTGCAACACCACGTAAAAGAACAGCACGATGGCGACCAGCGCGATCAACATGCCGTTCTCGCGCAGATGCCCGCCCAGATGCGCGCCGATGCCCTTGGCCCCGCCCGCTGCCGTTGTGTCCGCCATCACGCCACCTTCGCTTTCGTTTCGTTCTTCAGGATCAGCGCCATGATCCGCTCCTGACTGGCCTCGGCCCGTGTCAGCTCGCCCATGATCCGGCCCTCGTTCATCACATAGATGCGGTCGCACATGCCCAAAAGCTCGGGCATTTCAGACGAGATCATGACGACTCCGCGCCCCTGCGCCACCAACTCGTTCATGATCGTGTAAATCTCGAATTTCGCGCCCACGTCGATACCGCGCGTGGGTTCGTCAAGGATAAGCACCTGCGGATCGGTGAACAGCCATTTCGACAGCACCACCTTTTGCTGGTTGCCGCCCGACAGGTTCACCACCTTCTGGAACACGCTCGGCGTGCGGATCGACATCGCGCGGCGATATTCCTCGGCCACCTGTTGCTCGCGCCCGCGGCTGATGACGGCGCGTGACGCCACCCCCGCCAGATTGGCCAGCGTGATGTTTTTGACGATAGGCTCTTCCAGCACCAGACCCAACTGCTTGCGGTCCTCGGTCACATAGGCCAGCCCCGCCGCGATGGCCCGCTGCACGGTCGAGGTATCGACAACCTTGCCCCCCATCCGCAGCGTGCCGGAAATGTTGCGCCCGTAGGAATGGCCAAACAGGCTCATCGCCAGTTCCGTCCGCCCCGTGCCCATCAGCCCCGCAATCCCGACGATCTCGCCCTTCCTGACATTGATCGACACATCTTTTATCATCTGCCGCCCCGTCTGTTCGGGGTGCCAGACGTTCCATCCTTCGACCTCCATCAACACCTCGCCGGTGTTGGGGATGCGGTCGGGATAGCGGTGCGCCATGTCGCGGCCCACCATGTCGCGGATGATGCGTTCCTCGCTGATGTCGTCGGTCGAAAGGGTCGACACCGCCGCCCCGTCGCGGATGATGGTGATGCGGTCGGCCACGCGGGAAATCTCGTTCAGCTTATGCGAAATCAGGATCGAGGTGATCCCCTGCCGCTTCAATTCCAGCAGCAGGTCCAGCAACTTCTGGCTGTCGTTCTCCTGCAAGGCCGCCGTCGGCTCGTCCAGGATCAGCAGACGCACATCCTTGGCCAGCGCCTTGGCGATCTCGATCAGTTGTTGCTTGCCGACGCCCAGCTTGCCCACCTGCGTGGTGGGCGCTTCGGTCAGTCCCACCTTCTTCAGCAATTCCTCGGTCTTCTGGAAACAGCGCGGCCAGTTGATGACCCCACGGCTTGCCACCTCGTTGCCCAGAAACAGGTTCTCGGCAATCGACAACAGCGGCACCAGCGCCAGTTCCTGATGGATGATGATGATGCCCTTGGCCTCGCTGTCACGTATCCCGCGACATGCCAGCGGCGCACCGTCATAGATGATCTCGCCCTCATACGACCCGTGCGGATAGACGCCCGAAAGCACCTTCATCAGCGTCGATTTGCCCGCGCCATTCTCGCCGCAGATCGCGTGGATCTCGCCCTGTTCCACCGTCAGGTTGACGTGATCCAGCGCCTTGACCCCCGGAAAAACCTTGGTGATCCCGCGCATTTCAAGAAGCGTCGCCATCCTGCCCTCCGGTCAAAAAAGCCCGCCCCCGCAGGGGGGCGGGCCATGTCGCTTGGATCAGCTTACTTCAGCTGGTCGGCGGTGTAGTAACCCGAATCGGTGATCAGCACCTTTTCGTAGTTGGTCGCATCCACCGGCTGCGGTTCCAGCAGGTAGGACGGCACGACCTTGACACCGTTGTTGTAGGTCTTGGTGTCGTTGATCTCCGGCTCGCCGCCCGACAGGACCGCATCGACCATCTTCACGGTCACACCGGCAAGGTTGCGGGTGTCCTTGAAGATCGACGAATACTGCTCGCCCGCGATGATCGACTTGATCGACGGCACTTCGCAGTCCTGACCGGTCACGATCGGCATCTTCAGATCGCCCGAACCATAGCCCACGCCCTTGAGCGACGACAGGATACCGATCGACAGCCCGTCATAAGGCGACAGCACACCGTTGACCTGCTTGTCGCCGTAGTTGGCGCTCAGCAGGTTGTCCATGCGCGCCTGTGCAACCGCACCGTCCCAACGCAGCGTGCCGACCACGTCCATGCCGGTCTGGCCCGACCCGATGACGATCTCGCCGGAATCGATCATCGGCTGCAGGACCGACATCGCGCCGTCATAGAAGAAGAAGGCGTTGTTGTCGTCAGGGCTGCCGCCGAACAATTCCACGTTCCACGGCTTGGTGTCGGGGAAGCGCTCTTTCAGACCGGCAACCAGCGATTCCGCCTGCTGCACGCCAACCTTGAAGTTGTCAAAGGTGGCATAGTAATCGACATCGCCCGAATCGCGGATCAGGCGGTCATAGGCGATGACCTTGATGCCCGCAGCATGTGCATCGGCCAGCGCGTTCGACAGTGTGGTGCCGTCGATGGCCGCGATCACCAGAACCTTCACACCCTTGGTGATCATGTTCTCGATCTGCGACAACTGGTTCGGAATATCGTCTTCGGCATATTGCAGGTCGGTCGAGTAACCGGCGGCTTCGAACTGCTTGACCATCGAGTCGCCGTCCGAAATCCAGCGTGCCGAGGATTTCGTCGGCATGGCGATGCCGATCGTGCCCTTGTCCTGCGCGAACATCGGCGCGCCGACAAAGGTCGCAGCCGTTGCGAGCGCGAAAAGCGCCCTTCTGGAAAGTTTCATTGATATCCTCCCTCGCCGCGAACCGCCGCGGCACGTGCGCGCAGAGTTGCCAAGTCGCGGCATATCCGTCAAAGAATGCTTCGTGATGGATTCATGGCAGAATTGTTATGTTTGACCCCGATACCCTGCTGCGCAAGGGGCTAAAGCTCAGCCACCTGCGCCTGCTGCACGCGCTGGCCGAAACCGGCCAGATCGGCCTTGCGGCGCAGCGCCTGTCCATCGCCCAACCCGCCGCCAGCCGCCTGTTGGCCGAGGTCGAGCGCATCGCAGGCCAACCCGTCCACCTGCGCACGGGCAGGGGCGTCACCCTCACCCCGATGGGCGCGGCACTGGCCCGCCGCGCCGCCCGCGTGGTGACCGAATTGCGCGATGCCGAACGCGAGATAGCCGAAATCGCGTCCGGCGGGTCGGGACATGTGCGGATCGGTTCCGTCACCGGCCCCGCGCTAGACCGGCTGCTTCCCGCGCTACGCACCGCCCGCCTCGCGCTGCCGGGGGTAACGGCCGAAGCCATCGTCGCCACCTCCGACGTGCTGGGCCAGCACCTCGTGGCCGGACGGCTCGATTTCGCCATCGGCCGCATGCCCGACGGAATGGAGGGGCAGTTGACCCTGTCCGACCCCATCGACAGCGAACCCGTGGCGCTGATGGTGCGGCGCGGCCATCGCTTGGCCCTGCAAGACCACATCGCACCGGCGGACCTGATGGATTACGACTGGGTGCTTCCCCCGCCCGAAGCGCTGCTGACCCGCGCCGTCCTCGCCCGCCTGCGCGCGCTGGGCCTGCCGCAACCGCCCCAGCGGCTGGCCACGGCGTCATTCCTGCTGACGCTGGCGCTGATCCAGCAATCCAACGCCATCGCCCCCTTGGCCCGCGCGGTGTGCGACCGCTTCGGTTCGGCCCCGTCCTCGCCTGCGGGCACGCCCTACGTGATCTTGCCGCTCGATCTTGGCATCACCGTCGAACCCTACGGCCTGCTCACCCGCACCGGCACGATCCTCACGCCCGTCGCCAGCCGCCTCGCGACCATGATCGCTGCGGGACAAGACGACTCGGGCTTTGATTAGGCACAGCCAAAGCCCTGCGGCAGAACATCCTGCTTGTCGCGGCGCACGGCTTGGCCGACAGTTCCCTCCTGTAGCCGCCGCCGCCTCGCCCGCCCTGCCAGAAAGCCCCGCATGACCCGCCCCGCCTCTACCCCCGACCTCGCCCCAGGCAGCGATGCCGCAGCCACCATCGCCCAATTGCGCGCCAACGTGGTCGAACCCTTCGAACGCGCCCGCGCCATGCCCAAAGCGGTCTATACCTCGCCCGGTTTCGCCGCCGCCGAACAGACCCATATCTTCGCCCGCGACTGGCTTTGCGCCGGCCGCGCCGATGCGCTGAAAGACCCGGGCGATTACCTGACCATGCAGATCGCGGGCGAACCCGTCATCATCCTGCGCGACCGCGACGGCCAGTTGCGCGGCCTGTCCAACGTGTGCCGCCACCGCATGTCGACCCTGCTCGAAGGGCGCGGCCACGTCCGCACCATCACCTGCCCCTACCACGCCTGGACCTACAACCTCGACGGCACCCTGCGCGGCGCACCCGCCATGACCCTGAACGAAGGCTTCTGCAAAGACGCGATCCGCCTGCCGCAAATCCGCGTGGTCGACTGGCTGGGCTGGGTTCTGGTGTCGCTGAACCCCGACGCGCCCGACCCCGCCGAACGGCTCAGGGGCGTCGAAACCCTCGTCGGCCACCTGAACATGGCCAGCTACACCGAAACCTTCCGTGAAAGCTTCCGCTGGGCCACCAACTGGAAGGTGCTGGCCGAGAATTTCATGGAAAGCTACCACCTGCCCGCCTGCCACGCAGGCACCATCGGCGGCAGCAGCGACCTTGCGCTGATGGAATGTCCGGCGGGCGAGCCTGCCTTCAATTACCACTGGATCGTCAAGAACGACTCCGTCCCGCTGGCGCTCGCGCATCCATCCAACACCACGCTCACCGGCGACCAGCGCCGCATCACATGGCTTCTGGCGATCTACCCCTCGCTCCTCATCACCCTGACGCCGGGGTATTTCTGGTACCTCTGCCTCACCCCCGACGGCCCCGGCCACGTCAACGTGCTCTTCGGCGGCGGCATGAGCGCCGAGTGGATGGCCGACCCCGACGCCGCCGCCAATCTCGCCGCCGTCAAGTCCTTGCTCGACGCGGTGAACGTCGAAGACAAAGGCTGCACCGAACGCGTCTATCGTGGCCTCTGCGCCAGCCTTTCCGCGCCAGGCCCCCTCAGCCACCTCGAACGCCCGAACTTCGACTTCGCCCGCTACATCGCCGACATGATGCCCGAAACCTGACCGCCCCCGTTCTTACCGCCCCCGTTCTTACCGCCCCCCGTTCTTCTCGTCCCAAATATCCTGCGGGGGTCCGGGGGTGCAAAACCCCCGGCTTTCCGCCAGACACCGCCGCAACACCAGCAGGACACCCATGGCCCACACCCGCCACCGCAAGTTCAACACCCGCGACACCTATCCCGAACAGAAGCTCGACAACGATCTGGCCCAAGCCGTCGTCGCGCGCGGCACGATGATCTTCCTGCGCGGCCAATGCCCGCAAGACCTCGACACCGCGCAGAACATCGGCAGCCACGACCCCGTGGAACAGACGCACAAGGTGATGCAGAACATCCGCCAGCTGGTCGAGGAATGCGGCGGCAAGATGGAGCATGTGACCAAGCTCGTCGTCTATCTGACAGACGTGCGCCACCGCGAAGCGGTCTACCGCACCATGGGCGAATATATCAAAGGCGTGTTTCCGGTCTGCACCGGCCTCGTCGTCGTAGCCCTCGCCCGCCCCGACTGGCTGGTCGAGATCGACGCCACAGCCGTCATCCCCGACTGACCCCCGAAAACGGGGGGCTTTGCGCCCCCCGCACCCCCCCCCGCACCGCACGCTCTCACCCCGTCCCGCGCTGCGGGCTTACCCCGTCCCGCAGGGGGTCCGGGGGACGCAACGTCCCCCGGCCTGTGCAAAAGAAAGCGCACCAGATGACCTTTTCCCTCCTCGCCCGCTGCGCCCTCACCGGACGCTTCGGCATGGTGATTTCCTCCTCCTCTCCGGCTGTCGCCGCCCGCTGCGCCCATGCGCGGGCGGCTGTGGGTGTTGCCGCCACCCAGAACATCACCGACCCTACCCTTGGGCCGCGCCTGCTCGACCTCATGGCGCAAGGCCGCACCGCTGCCGAAGCGATGGCCCAAACCGTGGCGACAGCCCCCCACATCGCCTATCGCCAGCTTCTCTGCATCGACCGCAGGGGCTGCACCGCTGCCCATTCGGGTGCCCATATCCTTGGCATCTGGAACACCGCGCAGGGGTCCGATTGCGTGGCGGGCGGGAACCTCTTGGCCCATGACGGGGTGCCGCAGGCCATGGTCGCGGCCTTTTCTGCCGCGTCGGGCGATTTCGGTGACCGCCTGATCGCCGCCCTGCGCGCCGGGCGCGATGCGGGCGGAGAGGCGGGGCCCGTCCGTTCCGCAGGCATGCTGATGGTCGATGCCGACACATGGCCCTGCGCCGAATTGCGCGCCGACTGGGTCGACGATGCCTGCCCCATCGAAGCCGTCGCCCGCGCATGGCAGGTCTATGCCCCGCAGATGCCCGCCTATCTGCAACGCGCCCGCGACCCGCGCGACGCGCCCTCTTACGGCGTGCCCGGCGACGAGTAGCCGGACCTCTCCCCCTTCGCGCTTTCGCCCGCCGCCCTGCCGCGCTAGGCTTGCCCCATGCCGCTGCGCTTCACCCTTCGCCAGATCGAATACCTGATCGCGGTCGCCGATGCCGGATCGGTCGCGCTGGCGGCCGAGCGTCTTCATGTGTCCTCGCCCTCGATTTCGGCGGCCGTGTCGCAACTCGAAGCCGATTTCGGCCTGCAACTCTTCATCCGCCGCCATGCGCAGGGTCTCTCGCTCACCGAAGGCGGGCGCAGCTTCGTCCAAGCCGCGCGTGCCATCCTGACTGCCGCCGCCGGTCTGAACGACCGCGCAGCGCAACTGACCGGAACCGTGGCGGGGCCGCTGTCGGTCGGCTGCCTGCTGACATTTGCGCAGGTCTTGCTGCCGCGCCTGCGCCGCAGCTTTGCCGATGCCCATCCGCAGGTCGATTTCCACCAGTCCGAACATGACCACGCCGCCCTGATCGACGCGCTGCGCCACGGCCGTCTCGATGCGGCGCTCAGTTACGACATGCAGGTGCCGCCCGACCTGACCTTCCTGCCGCTTCTGGAACTGCCACCCTACGCGCTGCTGCCCGAACATCATCCGCTGGCGGGGCGCGCATCGGTGACGGCGGAAGATCTGGCCCCGTTCCCCATGGTGCTGCTCGACCTGCCCTATAGCGCCGACTATTTCCTTGCCTTCTTCACCGCGCAAAAGCCGGTCATTGCCGAACGCACGCGCGATATGGGGGTGATGCGGGCGATGGTTGCCAACGGTTTCGGCTATTCCATCGCCAATATCCGGCTCGGGTCCGATCGGGCACCCGACGGGCGCAAGCTGGTCTTCGTGCCACTCGATACGCCCCGCGCGCCGATGCAGATGGGCCTGATCCTGCCCGCGGGCGGTGCCCCGCCGCGCCGCACGCTTGCCGCCTTCGTCGACCATTGCCGCGCCACCGTGACAGACGCCGTCTTGCCCGGACTGGCATCGCCACAGGCTTGACCTGCCAAAGGGGCCGGTTACATCGCCCCCGAAAGGAAGCACAGATGACCCCCCCCCAACCCGCACCCCTGCCCGCCGCCCTTATCGTGTCGCATGGCCAGCCGTCCGACCCGGCCCCGGCCGAGGCCGAGATCGCCGCCCTTGCCGCACGCGTGCAGGCGCTGATGCCCGACTGGCACGTCGCATCGGCCACCCTCGCCACGCCGGGGGCGCTGGCCGAACAGATCGCGCATGCGGGCGCGCAGGGGCTGGTCTATCCGCTGTTCATGGCGGACGGCTGGTTCACCCGCAACCACCTGCCCGAACGACTGGCGCAGGCGGGGGGCGCAGCATGGCAGGTGCTCGATCCGTTCGGCATCGACGATGCCGTGCAACGCCTGACCATCACGCTGGCGCGCGAGGCAGCGGCGCAGCGCGGCCTGTCGCCGGCGCAAACGGCGCTTCTGCTGGCCGCGCATGGCAGCTTCAAAAGCCCCGCACCGGCCCGCGTGGCACAGGCGATGGCGGCGCGTCTGGCGTCCGAGACCGGCTTTGCGCGGGTCGAAACCGCCTTCATCGACCAGTCGCCACGCATTGCCCAAGCCGCCGCAACCTTTCCGTCAGGCGCTTTGGTGCTGCCGTTCTTTGCCGCGCGGGGCGGTCACGTGACCGATGACTTGCCCGCCGCGCTGGCCGAGGCGGGGTTTGACGGAACCCTGCTCGATCCGGTCGGCCTCGATGCGCGGGTTCCCGGCCTCATTGCCGCGGCCTTGCGGGCGGCGGCCGGTCAGGCAACCCGCTCGAGCGTGGCAAGCTGACCTTCCAGCGCAAGGCGCGTCTGGCTCCAGACCGCCGGCAATTCGGCGCGTGACCGCTCGATCTCGTCGCGCGCGCCCAGTTTGACGGCGGCTTCCAGCGTGGCCAGCAGGTGGCGCAGGCGGGCGGTGCCAAAGGTGCCGCAGGTTCCGGCAAGCTGGTGCGCCATGCGCCCCACCTCGGTATCATGCGACGCGCCTTGCAGGATGGTGATGCGGCCCACGGTCACTTCGGCTTCCGCCATAAGCCGCTGGATCAGCGCGGCCGCTACCTCCTCGCCGATCTGGTCGACCAGTTCGCCCATCGCCACGGGGTCCAGAACGGCATGCTGTGCCGGACCGGCCCCGTCGGTCGATCCCGCGTCCTGCCGTCCGGCCAGTCGGCGCAGCAATTCGACGCGGCTGACCGGCTTGGTCAGGCCGGTCTCCATCCCGACCGACCGGAACCGCGTTTCCTCGTCTGGCAGGGCGTGGGCGGTCAACGACAGGATGCGCGTCGCCGCCGATGGCCCGCCCGATGCGCGGATGCGTTCGGCCGCCTTTACCCCGTCCATGCGCGGCATGGAAATATCCATCAAAATCGCGTCAAAGGCGCGGGTCTGGGCCATCTCGACCCCTTGCACACCATCGACCGCTTCGGTCACGCGGTGGCCCGCACCTTCCAGATAGCGGCGCAGCAGGAAGCGGTTGATCTCGTTATCCTCGACCACCAGCACATCCAGCGGCACCGCAGGGGCGACATCCGCCCTGTCCACGACGGGCAACGCCTCCATCGCTGCGCCGTTGCCATGCGGCACCGCAACGGGCACCGCCGTTTGCGCGCCTGCCTCGACCACGCCAAGCGGCAGGCGCAGCCAGAACAGGCTGCCCTCGCCCTCGACGCTTTCGGCCCCGATCTCGCCGCCCATCGCCTCGGCCAGACGCCGCGCGATGCCAAGCCCCAGTCCGGTGCCGCCCTGCGCACGGCCATAGCTGGCGTCGACCGTCACGAAATCCTCGAAGATCCGAACCAGATCGTCTTCCGAAATCCCGATGCCGCTGTCGATCACGCGAAACTCGAACAGTTTGCGCCCCGCCCCCTGCGTGCTGTCCACCAGACATTCGGTTTCGACGGTGACGGTGCCGTTCTCGGTGAACTTCACCGCATTGCCGATCAGGTTCAGCAAGATTTGCCGGATGCGCCCTGCATCCCCCATCACCTCGCCCAAAGGACCGCTCAGTTGCACGACCGACATGGTCGTGCCCCGTGTCGCGGCAAGGCCCGTCTGGTTGGCAACCGCGTCCTGCACCAGCCGGTCGATGTCGAACCGCGCTTCCACGATCTGCATCGCGCCGGCTTCCGCCTTGCTGATATCCAGCACCGAATTGACATGCCCCAGCAAGATGTCGCCCGAGGTTTCCATGATCGACAGCAACTCGCGCTGTCCCGCTGTCAGGCCGGTCTGGCCCAACAGGTCCATCGACCCGATCAGCCCGTTCAGCGGCGTCCGCATCTCGTGGCTCATGATGGCAAGGAACTCGGCCTTGGCCTTTTCTCCGGCAAGCGCGCGATCCAGCGCATCTGTCAGGTCTTGCTGCGCCTTGCGCCGTTCCGAAATGTCGCGGACAAAAGCCACGATCAGGTTGCCGCCCGCCGGACGCGACAGCGCGATCGAGATTTCTGCCGGAAATGTCGCCCCGTCGCCCCGTGTCGCGTCGACCTCCAGACGCAGCGGCGCGCGCGCGTCCTGCATCCCCGCCATGGCCGCACGCAGCGCCTTGCCCTGCGATCCCTGCGCGCCACCCGCAAACAAAAGGTCCGGCCCGTCCTTGCCAATCACCTCGTCGCGGCTGCGCGTAAAGATCGTCTGCGCGGCAGGGTTGAATTCAAGGATGATGCCCGAAGGATCGGTCACCACGATGCCATCGGCGGAATTGGCGATGATCGTCGACAGCCGCGCGCTGGTCTGGAGCACCTCTTGCGCCCGTGTTTCCGACACGCGGTACAGCCGCGCCATTCCCAGCGTCGCCGCCCCCAGCACAAGGATCAGCGCCACCGTCAGCACGGCCAACCGCACAAGCGTATCCGACATCGACAACCGCTGGTCATCCGACAGCGATGCGAAATCGGCCAGCGCATGCAGCGTCAGCCGCCGCGCCGCGGCCCGCACGTCGGGCAGCAGCGCCGCCATCTCGGGCAACGCTTGCGCCAGTTGCGCGTCGGACCCGTCTATCGTCGTCACCGTGCTGTCAAGGAAACCGCGCAATACCGCATAATCGGGCGCATAATCGGGTTTTGCCAGCAATGGCGCATAGACCGGACTTTGCTCCAGCATCGCCACACGGCTGTAAAACACGTTGAACCAGCGCCGCACCTCGTCAAGCGCGGCGGGAAGGTCGTCGCTATCGTGCTTGGCCAGCACGGTCAACGTGGCCCCCTGCAGGCGCAGCACCTCGACCTCGGCCTGCATCATGACCCATTGGGTATTGTCGGAATTGGCCGCTTCCAGCGCCTGAAGCCGCGTCTTCACATCCAGCGCCAGCGTCACGATGGTGACGATGCACACCCCCAGAACGACGGTCGCCCCGACAATCCGCAGCGTCTGGAACCATTCAGCCGCACGCGACCATCTGCCAAAGGACATTTCGCCAGTTCCCGCCCCATACTGAAGCTGTTTCTTTCAAAGTAATGCACAAGGTGCTTGCGTTCCATCCCGAAGTGCATCGAATGATAGGACCAAAAGTATGGGATTTAAACTGTGTTTCCGGATAGTGACAGACCGCAATCGATGCGGGTTCTTTTGGCCGACGACCACGATCTTGTCCGCGAAACGCTCGCAGCCTTCCTTCTGGCCGAGGGTTTTGCCGATGTGCGGGCCGTTCCCGATCTGGCCAGCGCCCTTGCCGAACTCGGCGGCCCTGTGCTGTTCGACCTTGTTTTGCTCGATTATAACATGCCCGGCATGAACGGGCTCGACGGTATGCACAAGGCACAGGCGGCGGTGCGGTCGGTAGGCCGCAAGACACCCATCGCCATCATTTCGGGCACGACGAACCGCGATCTGGCCGAAACCGCGCTTGCCGCCGGTGCGGCCGGATTCGTTCCCAAGACGCTCGCATCTCGCGCGATGGTTGCGGCGGTACAGGCCATGGCCTCGGGCGAGGTGTTCGCCCCGCTGTCCTTGCTGATGCAGGAACCCCCGCTGGCCGCCGTGCTCGCCGCCCTGACCAAGCGCGAGGTCGATGTCCTCAAGGGCATCTGCGAAGGCAAGTCCAACAAGGAAATCGCCCGCGACCTCGACCTGCAAGAGGTCACGGTCAAGCTGCACGTCAAAACCCTGTCGCGCAAGCTCGGTGCCAAGAACCGCACCCACGCGGCCATGATCGCCCGCGATTCCGGCATCAGCTGACCGCCGCTCAGACGGTGTAAAGATACAGATCGTAATCCACGTTGCTCACCGTGCGGGCCACCCGCGCATATTCTGCCGCCTTTATGGCGGTAAAGGTGCGGTGCATCTCGGCCCCCAGCGCGTCCTTCAGAAAGGCCGACCCCTGCGCCGCCACGATGGCCGACCGCCAGTCGACCGGTACGGGCGGCGCGTCCTGCCCGTCTGCATAGCCGTTGCCGGTGGTTTCCGGCCCGGGATCGAGTTGATGCGCCAGCCCGTGACGGATGCCCGCCAGCACGGTGGCCGCGACCAGATAGGGGTTCGCATCCACCCCTGCGGGGCGATGCTCGATCCGCCGCGCCTTGATGTCGCCCGCCGGTATCCGCAGCGCGACCGACCGGTTGTTCACCCCCCATGTCGGGCTGACCGGCGCATAGCTTTGCGCCGCAAAACGCCGCCACGAATTGGCATGCGGCGCAAAGACCAGCATCGATTCCCCCATCGTCGCCCGCAACCCGCCAAGCGCATGCAGGATCGTTTGCGACCACTGCCCCTCGACCGCTTCGACAAAGACGTTCGTTCCGGCCCTGTCCATCAGGCTGACATGGAAATGCATCCCCGATCCGGCGTAATCTTCCACCGGCTTTGCCATGAAACAGGCCGTCACGCCCCGCGCCCGCGCCTGCGCCCGCACGATCCGCTTCAGCCGCATCAGATCATCTGCCGCCTGCATCACGTCGGTTTGGTAATGCAGCGTCAGTTCATACTGCCCCGGCGCGTATTCCGAGATCATCGTCTCGGCCTTGATGCCCGACTTGGCGGCGGCGGCGTAGATATCGGTGAACAGCGGCAGCATCCCGTGCAGGTGATCGACGCTGTAAACCTCGGTCTTCGACCCGCCCCGCCCGTCAAGCACGTCGCGGGCGGGCTGCACCTTGCCATCCGGTCCGCGCTCGTTGGCCAGCAAAAAGAACTCCAGCTCGAACGCGCCCGAAGGATACAGCCCCTCGGCCGCCATGGCATCGACCTGCCGCTGTAGCGCGTGGCGCGGGTCGAACCCCACGCGCCCACCGTCCAGCCCGTAAAGCGACATGAACACCTCGCCCCGTGGCGGGGTGGTGCCGTGAAGCGCCACCAGCGTGCCGGGAACGGGCCAAGCCCGCAGATCGCCGTCGCCCTGATCCCAGATCAACCCCGTCTCGTGCACATCCTCGCCGCAGATATCCAAGCCAAGGATCGAAATCGGCAAATGCCGCCCGCTGCGGTAAAACGCCAAAAGCTCGTGCCGCCGGATGATCTTGCCGCGCCCGATGCCATTGGCATCATGCAGCACGATATCGAAAGCCTCGATCTCGGGATGGGCGGCAAGAAAGGCTTCCGCCTCGGCAAGTGTGCTGCCCGAAGGGCTGGCGCTGTCGGTCATGGGATCACCCGAAAAAGTCGGTCAGGATTTCGTCAAAGGCCGCGATCAGCCGGTCGATCTGTCCCTTGGTCGTGACGGGGCTGACCAGCATCATGTTGTGGAACGGCGCGATCAGGCAGCCACGGTTGAGCAGGGCCGTATGGATCGCCGCTTCCAGCGCGGGCCGATGCGCCGCTTCCGCCTCGGTTCCGTTGTGCAGCGGACCGGGGGCGCAGATGAACTCGACCCGCGCGCCCACGCGCACCACATGCCATGGCGCCTTGTGACGGTCGATCACCGCCGACAGACCCGCCGCCAACCGCGCAGCACCCTTGTCCATACGGGCATAGGCCTCGGGCGTCATCACCTCGGCCAGCGTGGCCCGCAGGCAGGCGAATTGCATCGGATTGCCCGACAGCGTGGTGCCCATGCCCGAATGGCCCGCAGGGCGCGCCGCGTCATAGACGTTGAACCGGTCGGCCACGTCGGGCGTCATGCCCCAGACGGCGGTGGGCATGCCCCCCGCCACACATTTGCCCACCACGAACATGTCGGGCTGCAAACCGTGAACGCCCGTATAGCCGCCCAGACCGGTCGACAGCGTATGCGTCTCGTCGATGACCAGAAGCGCGCCGTATTTCCGCGTCAGGTCGCGCAGCCCTTGCAGGAAATCCGGCGCGGGCAGCACCATGCAGCAATTCGTCATCACGGGTTCGGTCAGCACGGCGGCGACCTCGCCGGTCAGCAGCGCCGCTTCGACGGCATCGAGGTCGTTGAACTCGACCGCCACGGCGCCAAGCGTCAGGTCTTGCACCTGCCCGACCAGCCCCGCACGGTTCACCGTCTTGCCCGCAGCCAGCGCGACCATCGTGTCGTCCAGCGTGCCATGGTAGCAGCCGTGAAACACCAGCACCTTCGGCCGCCCCGTCACCGCCCGCGCCACCCGCAGCGCAAAGCGGTTGGCATCGGTCGCGGTGGTGGCGATCTGCCAGCGAAAATTGCCGAACAGCCCGGTCAGCAGTTCGCCCGCGGCAAGCGCATCTTCGGTGGGCAGCATATAGGTCAACCCGCGCCGCGCCTGATGGCGGATGGCCTTTGCCACCGCTTTGGGCGAATGGCCGAACATCGACCCGGTATCGCCCAGACAGAAATCGTCGATCTCGTAGCCGTCGATATCGGTCAGCCGCGCCCCCTGCGCCTTGGCGACCAGTGGCAGATGCGGCATCGGCCAGTCGCGCATCCAGTGCATCGGCACGCCGTTCAGAAACGCCCCCGCCCCCGCCGCCATCGCCGCCGCCGACAGAGGCCGCCCCGCCGCAAAGCGCCGCGCCTCGCGCGCCGCAATCCGCCCCAGCCGGTCTTCGGCCACGCCTGCACTGGTTGTCGTCATCGTCGCGCCATCCTGAAATTTGCCAGCAAACTTATCGCGCGAAATTTGATCAAATGGAAGCGGCAGTGCATCCCCCCGCTTGCCAAGCCGAGCGGCGTTCCGCCGCAAGCCTTTGTCTCGCCTGCGCGCTGACGCGCTTTGGCTCGCAAGCGGGGGTTTCACACCCCCGCACCCCCGTGGGATATTTGGGCAAGCGTGAAATCAGGAACGCACGGTGATCTCGATCAGGCGCGGGCCGTCATGGGGCTGGCAAAGCGCACGGGCCAAGGCTTCGGGCGATTCTGCGACACGCTGGAAGCCGAGGTCGCAGGCAGCGGCCAGATGCTCCAGTTTCAGCGGTGACGGAGAACAGCCGATGATCTCGGTCTGCGCGTCGCGCATGGCTTCGGCAATCTCGCGGTAGGCGGCGTTGTTCCAGACGACATAGGTTACGGGCAGGCCCTCGTCGACGGCCACGCGCAATTCGGCAGGGTCGAACTGCAACCCGCCATCCCCGACAAGGCAGATCACGGGCCGGTCGGGTGCCGCGACCGCCGCGCCGATGGCCGCGCCCAAGCCGTAGCCAAGCGCGCCGTATCCGGTGGCGGCATTGAACCAGCCGCCGGCAAGGTCGTGATCGTAGAACAGGTTGGCGGCATAGACCGGTTGCGTCGAATCCCCCACGATGATCGCGCCGGGCACGGCGTCGCGGATCGCTTCGACCATGGCCAGTTGCGCGGGCATCGACCGGTGCAGCCCCGCCAGTTCCGCCCGCGCCGCCTGCCGCGCCACCGCCGCCCGCGCCGCGCCGTCGCCCACGTGCGGGGCAAGTTGCGGCATCAGCGCCGCGACAGCCCCCGCCACGCCGCAGCGCAGCGGGACTGCCGCCGGATGGCGGCGCAGTTGCGCATCGCAGACATCGACACGGATCATCCCCGTCAGATCGGGAAGCCCGCCGCGCATGTACATATCGTAATCGGTCGGGCCCAGCTCTGTGCCCAGCGCCAGCACCTGATCGGCCCCCGCAAGCAGCGCCCGCACGGCGCTCAGCGACGGCGACGCAGGCACCCCCAGCGCATGGCCATGCAACATGCCCCGCGCGTTCACCGTCATCACCACCGGCGCATCCAGCCGTTCGGCCAGCGCGGTCAGGCCCGCATCGCATCCGCGCGCCCCGCCTCCGGCAAGGATCACCACCCGCGCCGCAGCGTCCAGCCGCGCCACCGCCTCGGCCACACCTTCGGCAGGCGGGGCAGGGCGCGGGGGTGACGCGCCCGCTTGCGGCGCGGGACAGGCCAACCCCATCACATCGGTCGGAATTTCCAGATGCACCGGACCGGGCCGCCCGCCTGTCATGCGGGCAAAGGCACGGTCGAGCGCGGCCGACAATTGCGCGGGGTCTTCCACCCGTTCGGTCGGGCACAGCGTGGCGATCATCGCCGCCTGATCGGGCAATTCGTGCAAATGCCCCAGCCCCTTGCCCAGACTGGCGCGGCGGTTCACCCCCGACACCACCAGCATCGGCACCGAATCCGCCTTTGCCTGTGCCATGGCGGTGATCGTATTGGTCAGCCCCGGCCCCGTGATGACGAAAGCCACTCCCGGCTTGCCCGATACACGGGCATAGCCATCGGCCATGAAGCCCGCGCCCTGTTCGTGGCGCGGCGTGACGTGGCGGATGCCGCCCCCTGCAAGGCCGCGATAAAGCTCGATCGTATGCACGCCGGGTATCCCGAACACCACCTCGACCCCGCGCAGCCGCAGCCCTTCGACCAAAGCCTGCCCGACCGTCCTCATGCCGCGCTCCGCGTCTTGGCGGCAAAGCCCGCGATGCGGTCGCACGCCTCGGCGATCACCGCGTCGGGTCGCGTCAGGCTCAGCCGCAGCCAGCCCGCCAGCGCCGCGCCAAAGCTTTCGCCCGGCATCGCGGCAACCTTGGCATCGGCCAGCAAGGCGGCGGCGAAAGCCTCGCCCGACAATCCGCTGGCCCGCACGTCCAGCAGTGCGAACATCCCCGCCTGCGGCTGATGCACGCGCAAGCCCTCGACCCCGTCAAGCCGCGCCGCCAGCAGGCCCGCGCGGCGCTGGAACCGTTCCGCCATTCCGGCAGCCACCGGCGACGGTGCCGAAACCGCAAGCGCCGTCATATCCGCGATAAAGGGCTGGTTGCCGAACAGCATCGTCTCGGACAGCGGCAGCAGCCTTTCGCAAAACGCGGGCGACCCCACGCACCACCCCGACCGGAACCCCGGCGCCGCATGCGACTTCGAGATGGACGAGGCCACCACCACCCGCTCGGAAAACTCCGCCAGGTCCAGCGGCGAGGCGAAACTCACGCCCGCAAAACACATCTCCTCGTACACCTCGTCGCACAGCACCCACAGGTCGTGCTGTTCCGCCAAAGCGCAAAGCGCGGCCAGATCGTCGCGCGACAAGACCGCCCCTGTCGGATTATGCGGCGAATTCAGCATCAAGACCCGCGACCGTGGCGTGATGCGCGCGGCAACATCGGCGGCCTGCATGCGAAACCCCGCTTCGGGGCGCAGCGGCACCGGCACGACCGTGGCCCCGGTCGCGCGGATCAACCCTTCATAGGTGGCATACATCGGGTCGCCCACCAGCACCTCGTCGCCGCTTGCCGCCATCGCCTGCAGCACGGCGTAAAGCGTGGTCTGGGTGCCCGGAAAGCACATCACCTGATCGGTTCCGATGGCCCGCCCGCGCCGCGCCGTATAGCGCCCCGCCAGCGCCCGCAGCAGCGCCGCCTCGCCGCGCCCGTTGGAATAGCCGGTGCGCCCCGCCAGCATCGCCGCCGCCGCCGCCTGCATCAGTTCGGGCGGGGTGGGCACATCCGGCTCGCCGATGGTCAATTCGATCACCGCCTCGCCCGCCGCCTGCATCTTGCGGGCGCGCACGTGGATTTCCCATTTCGAACTGCCAAGTCCGGCAAGCCGGTCGGTCACGGGGGCGAAGCGCATGGATTTTCCTTTGGGCGTCGTGTCGTTAGGGCTGGTTGCGGTCGGGTCAGGCGGTCGGGTCGGCAGGGTGGGGCAGGGTCACGCCCAGAATGGCGCCCACGGCATCCAGCCCGATCCGCCGCAACTCGCCCCGTGCAAAGCTGTCGGGCAGCGCCGCGCCTTCGATCCAAAGCCCGTCGATCACCGCATTGCAGGCAATCGCGTCGCGCCGGTCGCGCGCAGGGTCGTCAGGGCGGTCGGGCAGTGCGGCGATCAGCGCCTGAAGCTGGTCGCGATAGTCCAGATAGGTGGTCTCGTGCACCGCCCGCATCGCCGGATCGGTCCGCGACCGGTGCAGATAGGCGGCCCAGACCGCCAGCGTCACAGGGTCGAGCACGGGGGGCCGGAAGTTCGCCGCGACAAAGACCGCAAGCCGTTCGAGCGGGTCGTTGACCGACGCATCGCCCAGCGACAGCACGGCGCTTTGCGTCATGCCCTCCATCACGCTGCGATAGGCGGTCCGCGTCAATTCTTCCTTTGACGCAAAATAATGCCGGATCAGCCCCGCCGTGACCCCCGCCCGCTGCGCGATGGCGCGCACCGTCGCGGCTTCGGTCCCGCCTTCGGCCACAAGCTGCACGGCCGCCGCCACCAGATCATCGCGCCGCTTGCCTTCGCCCTCGCGGCGATAGGGGCGGCGGGCGCGTTGGTCCGCGCCAAGACCCGCAGGGGCGGCAGCGGCATGGCCAGACAGGTCGCTGGATTGCGGGCGGGATGGCATGGCTTTGGTCCTGTGCCGTGTCTTGCGTAATTGTTATACAAACGGATAATTGCTGTCACGCAAGACCTGCACCCTTGCGCGGAATTCGGCAAAGGCCACGCTTCAGCGGGGCGTCGTCGCGTCCGGCCGGACCCGTGCCACGTCCTTGTGCACGATCACATCGGCCTGCGGATAGGCGGCAAGGATCGCCCGCCGCAGCCCCGCGCCGATGTCATGCGCCGCACGCAGCGACTGGTCTCCGTCAAGCTCGATATGGATGTTGACGAAGACGCGGCTTCCGGCCGTGCGGGTCTTCAGATCGTGAAACCCGTGCACGCCCGGCCAATCCGCCGCGATCCGCCCGATGCCCGCCACGATCACCGGATCGGCGCGGCGGTCCATCAGCGCGTCGAATGCCCCCTTGCCGATCCGCACCGCCCCCAGCACCAGCATCGCCGCCGCCCCCAGCGCCACCACCGAATCGATGGACCCGAGCCCCAGTTCCCGCGACGCCCAAAGCGACACGATGGCACCGATATTCGGCAAAAGGTCGCCCAGATAATGCAGCCGGTCGGCAGCCACCACCTTGTTGCCGGTCCGCGCCGCCACCCGCCCCTGCCAAAGCACCAGACCCAGCGTCAGCAGGATCGACGCCGCCATCACCACCATCCCCGACACTTCGGCCTGCACCCGCACCACGCCCGGGTCCAGCAACCGCTGCACCGCAGCCCATGCGATGACCCCTGCCGAGATGATGATGAACAGCGCCTGCCCCAGTGCTGCAAGATCTTCGGCCGAGGTGTGGCCAAAGGCGTGGTCCTCGTCCGCGGGCTTGGCCGCATAAAGGATCACCGCCATCGCCCCCAGACTGATCATCAGGTCCATTGCACTGTCGGCCAGCGAAGCCGCGACCGACAACGCGCCGGTCTCGCCCAGCGCCCACAGCTTCAGCGCCACCAGCACCCCCGCCACCGTCACCGAGGCAAAGGCCGCCGACAGGTTCATGCGCGAGGCAGGATCGAGGTTCATGCTAGGGCCTTTCGCAATGGCATAGGCTTCGGCTAGCCCAGCCTATGCCAGCAGGGCAAGTGAGACCGTCTCGCAACTGCGCCATGTGGCGGGCTTTGTCCTGCCCTGCCGCGCGGCACCACGCCATGCCGCCTGCGTCACTCGACCAGTTCGCCCGGGTCCACGCCCCACAAAGCCGATGTCCGCACCCAACCCTTTTCGCCATCGACCGACAGGCGGCACCAGCCAGCGGCACATTCCACGATCCAGCCCACCACATTGCGTTCGGCCTGAAATACAACGCCCGCATCGTCGCGCGGCGCGTCGCGGAAATCTGCGACATCCTGCGTCACCAGCGCCGAACGCACGCCCGACAGCAGCGAATAATGCACCCAGCCGCCAGCCCCGTCGGCATCTTCGATCCGCCGCCAATGTTCGTATTCGGCGGTGATCTTCAGCGGCATCCCCGCGCGGGTGAACACCCAGTCGATCCGGTGCGTCAGGCCAGGACCGCGCCGCGCGTTGCCCTCGCTGCCCTTCAGGCTGACATAGCGCGGCAGCGGCAGGTTGGTGACCGATCCCCGCGTCGGGTCGCGCTGCGGCAGTTTCGGCTTGGCGATCACCGGCTGCGCCTGCGGCGCGGCAAGGGCAGGGGCCACCTTGGCCGTCAGCGCCGCCTCTGCGCTGCCGTCTTGCACCGCCGCATCGGGCGCCACCAGCGTTTCGGGGCGGGGGGCAGGGCGGATCGAGCCCAATTCTTCTGCCGCCACGAACCCGACCGATGCGATCATGCACAGGCCGATCACCACCCGCTTGCCAATTCCCATTGCGTCCGCCCGTGTCCCATACCGCAAGGTCCGGATTGCCCGACCCCTCTGCGCTGCCGTCTTGCCTGCCTGACCGCGCTCTTGATGGCGCATGTCCTGCGCGGGGTCTTGTGCCTTTCCCCGCTTCCCGCCACTTTGCCATCCACGGACAGGATTTGGAAGTGCAAGGGAGGAACCTCATGCCCGCATCAAGGCTGAGTGTTGTCGTGACGCGACGGTTGCCCGAAGTGGTCGAAACCCGCATGACCGAACTGTTCGACGCCCATCTGCGCGACAGCGATGCCCCCATGACGCGCGACGAGCTTGCCGCCGCCCTGCGCCGCGCCGATGTTCTGGTGCCCACGATCACCGACGTGATCGACGCAGGCCTTCTGGCGCAAGCGGGCGACCGGCTCAAACTGATCGCCAACTATGGCGCGGGGGTCGACCATATCGACGTCGCGACCGCCCGGTCGCGCGGCATCCTCGTGTCGAACACCCCCGGCGTGCTGACCGAAGACACCGCCGACATGGCGATGGCGCTGGTCCTGTCGGTGACCCGCCGCATCCCCGAAGGGCTGGCGCTGATGCAATCGGGCGACTGGCACGGCTGGTCGCCGCTGTCGCTGCTCGGTGGCCGCATCGGCGGCAAGCGGCTGGGCATCCTTGGCATGGGCCGCATCGGGCAAGCGGTCGCCCGCAGGGCGCGGGCCTTCGGCATGCAGGTGCATTACCACAACCGCCGCAGGGTGCGCCCCGAGGTCGAAGCCGAACTGGAAGCGACCTATTGGGAAAGCCTCGACCAGATGGTCAGCCGGATGGATGTGGTCAGTATCAACTGCCCGCACACGCCCTCGACCTTCCACCTGATGAACGCGCGGCGGCTCAAGCTGATGAAACCCACCGCCGTGATCGTGAACACCTCGCGCGGCGAGGTGATCGACGAGAATGCCCTGACGCGGATGCTGCGGGCCGGAGAGTTGGCGGGGGCAGGGCTTGACGTCTACGAACGCGGGGCCGAGATCAACCCGCGCCTGCGCGAACTTCCCAACGTGGTGCTGCTGCCGCATATGGGATCGGCCACGCGCGAGGGGCGGATCGAGATGGGCGAAAAGGTCATCATCAACATCAAGACCTTCGCCGACGGCCACCGCCCGCCCGATCAGGTCGTGCCGGGGATGCTGTGACCCACGCCATGCGTTCTTCCTGATCCTGCGGAGCGGGCATTCCGCCCGCAAGCCTTTTGTCTCGCCTGCGCGCTTGCGCGCTCCGGCTCGGCGTTCAGGGGGGCTGTCCGCCCCCCTCGGGGCCGGACCGGCCCCTCACCCCCCGAGGATATTTGAGACAAGGAGAAGCCGATGCAGAAAGACGGGGGAACCTTGCCCACCCCGCCATGCGTTCGGGTTGCGACCAAGCAAAAGGACCACCCGATGACCGATGATGCCGATATCCGTGCCCGCTTCTGGCGCAGCCTGCATTCCGACCGTACCGTCATGCTGGGCCTGCAAGGCGGCGCGGCCGCCCCCCGCCCGATGACGGTGATGACCGAAGACAATGCCGATCACGGCCCGCTGTGGATTTTCACGTCAAAGGAAACCGAACTCGGCGCGGCGGTGCAGGCGACCACCGAAAGCGTCTTCACCTTCGTGTCCAAGGGCCACGACGTCTTTGCCACCGTCCACGGCCTGCTGTCGCCCGACACCGACCGCGCCATGGTGGAAAAACTCTGGAACCCCTTCGTCGCCGCCTGGTACCCCGAAGGGCAGGACGACCCGACGCTTCTGTTGCTACGCTTCGACCCGTCGCAGGCCGAGATGTGGCTGAACGGGTCCAGCCTTTTCGCAGGGTTGAAAATGCTGCTCGGGGCCGATCCCAAACAGGATTATCAGGATCACGTCACCAAGGGACCGCTGGCCTAGACGCCGTAGTAATCGCGGTACCACGCCACGAAACGGCCCACGCCTTGGGCAATGCCGGTGCGGGGCAGGGGGCCGGTCAGCGCCTCGATCAGCGCCGCATCGGCCCACGTGGCGGGCACGTCACCCGCCTGCATCGGCAAAAAGCGTTTCTCCGCCCGCAGGCCCAGCGCGGCTTCGATGGCGGCGACGAAGTCCATCAGCCCGACCGGCGCGCCATTGCCGATGTTGACCACGCGGAACGGCGCGACGGGCGACAGGCTGTCCATCGCGCCCGCCGCCTCGGTTCCGGGCGGCACGGCGATCAGGCGCACGATCCCCTCGACCAGATCGTCGACATAGGTAAAGTCCCGCCGCATCTCGCCGTGGTTGTAGATGTCGATCGGCTCGCCCGACAGGATGGCGCGGGTGAATTTGAACAGCGCCATGTCGGGGCGGCCCCAGGGGCCATAGACCGTGAAGAACCGGAACATGGTGGTGGGGATGGCATAAAGATGGGCATAGGAATGGCCCATCGCCTCGGTCGCCTTCTTGGTCGCGGCATAGAACGACATCGGACTGTCGGCCTTGTGCGTCTCGGCATAGGGCATTTCGGTGTTGGCACCATAGACAGACGATGTCGAAGCCATCAACAGATGCGCGGGTTGCGCGGCACGGGCAGCTTCGAGCACCTCGAAGGTGCCGATCAGGTTGGCTTCGACATAAGACCGAGGCGCGTCGATCGAATGGCGCACCCCCGCCTGCGCGGCAAGATGCACGATCACATCGACCCCCCCGGCCAGATCGCGCACCAGCCCCGCCGTTTCCACCCGCCCCTCGACCGGACGGAACCCCGGCTTTTGCGCCAGCATGGCGTGCCGCCGCTGCTTCAGACGCACGTCGTAATAGTCGGTCATGGCGTCCAGACCCGTCACCTGCCAGCCCTCGGCCAGCAGGCGGCTGCACAGGTGATAGCCGATGAACCCCGCCGATCCCGTCACCAATGCCCGCTTCGTCATGATCCACCCCTTGCCCGCCGCCCCAACTCGCCCGACTGCCCCCGCCCGGTCAAGCCCGAACCCGCCGCTTGCCGAACAGAGCGGCGTGCCGCCGCGCGGCTTTCCTCTCGCTTGCGCTCGGCGAAGAGGGGGCTTGTGCAGCCCCCGTCGCGGTTCCCGCGACTCCCCCGCAGGATATTTGCGCCAGCGTGAATGGAGGGGAGCCGCTCTTGTCCCCTTCTCCTTGTCCCAAATATCCTCAGGGGGGAGGGTCGCGCCCTTTGCGCGGCCCGTTGGGGGCAGAATGCCCCCTCGGCCTTCCCGCCGCGCGCTTGGCGCGGGGGGAAGGGACCGGCGTGCCGCGGCACGCGGCTCCGCTTGGAAACGGGTGGGCCTAGAAACGGGTCGGCAGGTAGGGCGCAAGGTCGCGTTCCGGATCGCGACCCATCACCAGACCGGCCACGATCCGCGCCGTGATCGGGGCCAGCGTCAGGCCGATATGGCCGTGGCCATAGGCGTGGATCACATCGCCGCCCCCCGCCGAAGGCCCGATCACCGGCACCGAATCGGGGACCGACGGGCGAAAGCCCATCCAGTCGCGGCTCGGTTCGGGCAGGTCGGGAAAGATCGCCCTTGCCCCCTGCACCAGTCGGGCGATGCGGTGGGGCGAGGGCGGGGCGGTCAGACCGCCCAATTCGACCGTTCCGGCGACCCGCAACCGCCCCTGCATCGGACACAAATAAAAGCCCCGTGCCGTGGGACAGGTCGGGCGCGTCAGGCGCGGCACCGGCATGTCCCATTCCACGTGATACCCGCGTTCGGTATCGAGCGGCACGCGGTCGCCCGCCTGCAGCGCCAAGGCCCGCGAATGGGCCCCTGCCGCCAGCACCACCTTATGCGCGTGAAGGTTCAGCCCCGGACCCGTGATCCGCACCCCGTCGACCCGCCGCTCCAGCCGTTCGGCCCGCGCCTGCACGATCCGGGCCGAAACGGCCACATGTTCGGCCAGCAGCCGCACCATCGCGCCGGGATCGTCCAGAAACACCGCCTTGGGGAAAAACGCGGCCCCGCCTTCGACCTCGGGCAGGTTCGGCTCCATCTGGCGCAACGCCTCGGGGCCGATCAATTCGACGCTCACGCCAAGCCCGCGACGAAAGGCCATATCCGCCTCGGCGGCGCGGAATGCGGCTTTCGTTTCGTACAGGTACAGACAGCCGCGCTTTTGCACGATGCCCGCGCCGCCGATCCGCGCCGCGAGCGCCAGCCATGACGGGCAGGCATCGGCCAAAAGCCCCGCGATGGCCGCCGCATTCCGCGCCGCAGGGCCGGGCAGCGATTGCCGCGCAAAGCGCACAAGCCACGGCATCAGCGATGGCAGCGCCGCCCGCCGGATCGACAAGGGCGAGTTGCGGTCGAACAAAAGCGATGGCAGCGCCCTCAGCACATCGGGGCTGCCCACCGGCATCACCGCGTAATCGGCGATGGTGCCCGCATTGCCGTAAGACGCGCCCATCCCCGGTGCACCCGGATCGACCAGCGTGACGTCGCGCCCCTCGGCCAGCAACCGCTCGGCAATGGCAAGCCCGACCACGCCCGCGCCGATCACGGCGATTTCGGTTCGGATCGGTTCTGTCATCTGGCGTTCCGGCAAATGAAGGAATGGCCCCGTCCCGCAGCACCAGCCGCGGGACGTCCGCGCCCCAAGCTTACATGCAGGCTGCGAACAACGCCCGCGTGTTCTCGCGCGTCATCGGTGTAGGGTTGCCGCCGCAGGACGGGTCTTCCAGCGCCATATCCGTCAACTCGTCCAGCCGCGCCGCCTCGACCCCCAGCACCGTCAGGTTGGCAGGGATCGCCAGCGTCGTGCGCAGGTTCATCACCGCCTGACGGAACCCGTCGAAGCCGTCGCTGATGCCGATATAGGCCGCCGCCTTTTCAAGCCGCGCCTCGATCAGGGGGCGGTTGAAGTCGAGCACCATGGGCATGACCACCGCATTGGTGGTGCCGTGATGGGTGTTGTAGACCGCACCGATCGGGTGGCTCAGCGAATGGATCGCGCCCAGGCCCTTCTGGAAGGCCACCGCCCCCATCGCCGCCGCACTCATCATATGCGCCCGCGCCTCGAGGTTGGTCGGATCGGTATAGGCGGTGGGCAGGTTCTCGAACACCAGCCGCATGCCTTCAAGTGCGATGCCTTGTGACATCGGATGGTAAAACGGGCTGCAATAGGCTTCCAGACAATGCGCCAGCGCGTCCATCCCCGTGCCTGCGGTGATGAACTTGGGCATCCCCACCGTCAGCGCGGGGTCGCAGATCGTGACCACGGGCATCAGTTTGGGATGGAAGATGATCTTCTTCTTATGCGTGACCGAATTGGTCAGCACGCCCGCACGGCCCACTTCCGAACCGGTTCCCGCCGTCGTCGGCACGGCGATGATCGGCGCGATCTTCGCGCCATCCGCGCGGGTGAACCAGTCGTCCACATCCTCAAGATCCCAGACCGACAGATCCTTGCGCTGATGCGCCATCAGCGCGATCATCTTGCCAAGGTCCAAGGCCGACCCGCCGCCAAAGCAGATCACCCCGTCATGGCCACCCGCCAGATAGACGGCGATCCCCGCCGCCATATTGCCCTCGTTCGGGTTCGGGTCGACTTCCGAAAACACCGCGCGGCCCAGACCCGCCGCTGCCAGCCCGTCCAGCGCCGCCGCCGTGATCGGCAGGCTTGCCAGCGCCTTGTCGGTCACCAGCAGGGGCTTTTTCACCCCCGCCGCCGCGCAATGCTCGGCCAGTTCTGAAATCCGGCCCACGCCGAACTTTATCGCGGTCGGATAGGACCAGTTACGATTGGGAACGTTGTGGCTCATGGCTCACACCTTCTTCAAATGGTAGGATTTCGGACGGGTCACCGAATGGAACCCGAGGTAGGACAACGACCCGCCGCGTCCCGTGTCCTTGCACCCCGTCCAGCACAAGGCAGGGTCGAGGTAATCGGCGCGGTTCATGAAAACCGTCCCCGTCTCGATCTGCGCGCCGATGGCGGCTGCGGTGTCATAGTCCTCCGTCCAGACGCTGGCGGTCAGCCCGTAGGGGCTGTCGTTCATCAGGCGGATCGCTTCGGCATCGTCCTTGACCTTCATGATCCCGACCACGGGGCCAAAGCTCTCTTCGGTCATCACCCGCATGGAATGGTCGACATTCACCAGCACCTGCGGCGCAAGGTAAGCCCCGCCGTCATCGGCCGGAAAATTCGCCGGATCGATCAGCGGCTTGGCCCCCGCCGCAATCGCTTCGGCAATCTGCCCGCGCACCACGGCGGCAAAACGGGTGTTCGCCATCGGCCCGAGGGTCGTTGCCGCATCGAACGGATTGCCCAGTTTCAGCGCATTGACCCAAGCCACGGCCTTTACCACAAACGCGTCATACAGGCTTTCATGCACATAGATCCGCTCGATCCCGCAGCAGCACTGGCCCGAATTGAACATCGCCCCGTCCATCAGCGTATCGACCGCAGCATCCAGGTTGGCATCGGCCCGCACATAGCCCGGGTCTTTGCCGCCCAACTCCAGCCCCAGCGGGGTAAAGGTGCCCGCCGCCGCCTTCTCCATCGCCACACCGCCGCCGACCGATCCGGTAAAGTTCACAAAGCCAAAAGCCCGCGCGCCGATCAGCGCCTCGGTCGTGGCATGGTCCAGCACGACGTTCTGGAACACATCCGCAGGCACGCCCGCGGCATGGAACGCTTCCGCCATCCGCTCGCCCACCAGCAGCGTCTGGCTCGACGCCTTCAGCACCACCGCATTGCCCGCGATCAGCGCAGGCACCAGCGTGTTGATCGTGGTGAGATAGGGGTAATTCCACGGTGCCACGATTAACACCACGCCCAGCGCCTCACGCGCGAGGTAACGGCGGAATTTATCGCTGTCCTCGACCATCTTCGGTGCCAGCGTCTCGGCAGCGATCCCCGCCATGTAGTCGGTCCGCGCATTCACCCCGCCGAATTCGCCGCCGAAACGGGTGGGGCGGCCCATCTGCCACGCCAGTTCCTCGACCACCACCGCCGACATTTCGTTCAGCTTGGCCACACCGGCCTGCACCAGCGCCACGCGCTCGGCCAAAGGCCGCGCCGCCCAGCCCTTTTGCGCCGCCTTGGCGCGGGCGACTGCCGCAACGGCGGCGTCATGGGTCAGGGGCGTCCGCTCGGCATAGACCGAACCATCCACCGGCGAAATCAGTTGTATCGCTTTCATCGCATCACCTTCGGGCGTCCCGCCCCTGTCTTGCCACTTCTGCGCCCCGGTGCGCGTGAACGCGCACCCTACGCCACCTTAAGCGGTGCGCGTGAACGCGCACCCTACGCCACCCTATGCGGTGCGCGTGAACGCGCACCCTACGCCCAGATGTAGGGTGCGCGTTCACCGCGCACCTTCGCCCATCCGTTGCCCGTCCTTATGCCCGTTCGAGCAGACGTTGCACCTCGAAATCCGTCACCACGCGGTCGGTCTCGGCAATCTCCCATGCGGCGGCGTGGTGGTAATGGTCCACCACATCGCCGCCGAATGCCGCCCGCAACATGGCCGACCCGTTGGCCAGCGCCGCCGCCTCGCGCAGGTTCTTGGGAATTTCGCGAATGCCCTTGGCGGCATACATGTCACCGCGCATCTCGGGTTCCAGCTCCATCTTCTGCGCGATCCCGTCCAGACCCGCCGCCAGCAGCGCCGCACAGCACAGATAGGGGTTCACATCACTGCCCGGAATGCGGCATTCGACCCGTATCCCCTTGGTATGCTCGCCACAAATCCGGAAGCCCGCCGTGCGGTTGTCCGAACTCCAAACCGCCTTGGTCGGGGCGAACATCCCCACCGTGAACCGCTTGTAGCTGTTGACATAAGGCGCAAGGAACAGCGTGATCTCCTGCGCATGGGCCAACTGCCCCGCCAGAAACTGCTTCATCACCGCACTCATCCCATGCGCGTCCGCCTTGTCGACGAACAACGGCTTGCCGTCGAGGCTCCACAGCGATTGATGCACATGGCTCGACGATCCCGCGCGGCGGTGGTCGTATTTCGCCATGAACGTCACCGAACGCCCCTTGGACCAGGCGATTTCCTTCACCGCCGTCTTGATGATCGTGTGGTTGTCCGCCGTATCCAGCGCGTCCGAATAGCGGTAGTTGATTTCTTCCTGCCCCGCCTCGGCCTCGCCCTTCGAGTTTTCGACCGGAATCCCCGCCGCATAAAGCCCGTTGCGCACCGCCCGCATCACCTCTTCCTCTTTCGAGGTCTGGAAGATGTGGTAATCCTCGTTATAGGCGCTGATCGGCTTCAGCCCGCCAAAGCCGTTGTCGCGGAAACTCTCGTAGCTGTTCTCAAAGATGTAAAACTCCAGCTCGGTCGCCATCATCGGCTCGAAGCCCATCGCCCGCGCCCGCGCCACCTGCTTTTTCAGAATGGCGCGCGGCGAATGGGGCACTTCCTCATGCGTGTGGTGGTCCAGCAGATCGCACAGCACCAGCGCCGTGCCCGGCAACCATGGCAAGGGGCGCAAGGTGGAAAGGTCGGGCTTCATCACGTAATCGCCATAGCCGGTTTCCCAGCTTGTCGATTTGTAACCCTGCACCGTGTTCATCTCCATATCCACGGTCAGCAGGTAATTGCAGCAATGCGTCTCCTCGTAACCACCGTCCAGGAAAAAGGCCGCATGGAACCGCTTGCCCATCAGGCGGCCCTGCATGTCGACCCCTGCGACCAGCACGGTGTCGATCTCGCCGCGCGCCACGGCCTCTTTCAGCGCGTTCATCGTCATGTTTCCGGGCATTCCGGTCTCTCCGTCGGGTTATGCCCCGGCCTGCAACGGGCGCGGGGTCATTGAATGGTTGCGGGCCACGGCGTCCCCGCGCGTGGGTCGGGCCAAAGGGCCACGGTCAACTCGCCTTGGCCTGCTTCTGGATTTCGGCCACACCCATGTTGATCACCGGCGCAAGCTGCGCCGCCATCGCCTCTTGCGCCGCTTCGTCCGCAATCAGGTCGTTGCGGATTTCCAGCATGGCGTTGGGCAATCCGTAAGGCGTGGCGTGAACGCGCAGCGTATGGGTCACGTCATCGGCGGCGGAATAGGGCGCGTTCAGTTGCGCGTTCAGCCGCGTATGCCGCCCCGCCGCATCGCGCAGGGCCATGGCAAGCGACGGATCGGCATCGTGGATCACCCCGAATTCGACCGACCGCGACTTGCCGAAATAGACCGGCGTGAAACTGTGCACCGTCACCAGCACCGGCCGCAGCCCCAACGCCAGCCGCCGCATCAGCACCCCGTGCAGCGCATCGTGGAACGGCAGATACACGGCTTTCGTCCGCGCCAGACGCTGATCGGCGGAAATCGCGCCGTTGCCCGGAATGTCGTAAATCTCCGACCGCGCAGGCATCGCCCCCGCCATATCGGGCGCGCGGTTGCAATCATAGATCAACCGGCTGACCGGCGCATGCACCAGCACCGCGTCCAGCCGCGTCATCAGCCCCCGCGCCACCGCCAAGGCACCCGGATCCCAAGCGATATGCGCCTGCCGCTCCGCCTCGGACAGGCCCAGATCGCCCCAAGGCGCCGGAAAGGCGTTCGACGCATGTTCGCATACCAGAACCACGCGCCCCTTGGCCGCGTCATTCTCGATCACCGGCGCAAAACGCTGCTCCATACCACCCTTTATCCTTGCTTGCTCGACCCCAAGGCTTGCCTTGCCCAAGCGCACTGTCAAGAATTATTCACCACATGCCACGCTGTAGTGATGTTTTCTGTTTGCAGCAACGCCCGCCCCGCCCGATGATGCGCCAAGCGATAGGGACCGCCGCATGAACGTCGACACCACGATCGAAGAGCACATCCGCCGCGCCCTGCCCGACCTGACACGGGCCGAGCGGCAACTGGCCACCCATATCCTGACGCAATACCCCGTGGCCGCCCTCGGCTCGATCACCGCGCTGGCCAAGGCCGCCTTGGTCTCGACCCCCACGGTCGTCCGCCTCGTGCAGAAACTGGGCTTCAAGGGCTACCCCGATTTCCAGCACTCCCTGCGCGGCGAGGTCGAGGCGATGCTCGTCTCGCCGCTGGCCAAACATGACCGCTGGGCCGGCGGCGTGCCGCAAAGCCACATCCTGAACCGTTTTGCCGATGCCGTCATGGCCAACCTGCAATCCACCCTCGGCCAGATCGACCATGCCGAATTCGACGCCGCAGCCACGCTTCTGGCCGACCCCGCCCGCCGCATCTTTACCGTGGGGGGCCGCATCACCCATGCGATGGCCGATTACTTCGCCACGCTGATGAAGGCCGTGCGCAGCGATGTCACGCTGATGTCGGATATGTCGAACGCCTGGCCCTCTGCGCTGGTCGATCTTTCGCCCGGCGACGTGCTGATGGTCTTCGACATCCGCCGCTACGAAAACGCGGTGCTGCAACTGGTGGAACTCGCCGTCGAACAGGGCGCCTGCGTCATCCTGATCACCGACCGCTGGGTCAGTCCCGCCGCCACCCACGCCCGCCACACGCTCGCCTGCCATATCGAAGCACCCAGCGCATGGGACAGCATGGTGTCGATCATGGTGCTGGTCGAAACGCTGCTCGCCTCGGTGCAGGATCGCACTTGGACCAGCACCGAAACGCGGCTCAAACGGCTCGAAGACCTCTACGCCCGCGCCCGCTTCTTCCGCCGCCACCGCTAGCGATGTCTGACGCAGACATCGCGCCGGAATTTGGCGCAAATTCCGCCCCCCGCCCCCCCGCCCGGAGCGCGAAACGCCAGCCAAGCGCGCGACCCAAAATTTTTCGTAAAAATTTTAACCGGAATTTGCGTCAAATTCCGCGCCCCTCAGGCCAGCCGCCGCCGTGCCCCCGACACGCCGTTCATCACCACCGCCACCAGCAGGATCGCGCCACCCAGAAAGGTGCCCGCACTCGCCGTCTCGCCCAGAAAGGCCCAGACCCACAGCGGCGCCAGCATCACCTCGATGTTGGACAACAGCGCCAGCTCGGCCGCAGGCACCACGCGGCTGCCCAGCGTGTAAAGCACCATCCCGCCCGACAGCGTGACCGCCCCCATCGCCATCGACCAGGCCGCATCCGCCACGGGCACCGCCAGCGTCTGGCCCAGGTGCTGCGCGACAACGGCCCCCACGATGATCGAGAACACACCCCCCACCACCACCGAGGGCAGCGTATCCGACAGCTTGCGCCAGCGCAGACTGACGGTGAACACCGCAAAACCCAGCGCCGACAGCAGCGCCGCCACGTTCCCCGCCATCGCCCCGCCCTGCAAGCCTTCGCGCACCATCACAAAGATGCCGACCATCGCCACCGCAATCGCCGCCCATGTCTCGCCCCGCACCCGCTCGCCTAACACCGCCCAGCCGATCAGCGCGGTCAGAAAGGGCGACGCGGCGAACAGGAACACCGCATTGGCAATCGTCGTTGCCTGAATCGAAAAGATCGCCCCCGCAAAGGCCGCGACCAGACCCACGCCACCCAGCACACCGGCCATCCCCACCTGACGAATCGCAGGCAGCGGCGATCCGCCCGCCCGCCACGCCAGAAACGCCACCAGCACCGGCACCATCCCGACCGACCGCCAGAACAGCACGGCCCAGGTCCCCGCCTCGTCGATCTGCCGGAAGATCAACCCCTGCACCGACCACAGCACACCGGCGGCGACCACCAGCAACATTCCCGTCCCGTAGCGCATCGTCTTTTCCCGCATGTCCGCCGCCATAGGGCATGGCGCGGGCTGGCCCGTCTGTTCCGTTCCCGACGCGAAGGGGCTTTTTCAGTAACCGCGCCCGCGGTCGACAAGGTTCAGGAACGGCTCGCCCGCCTCGCCCCGCCGCACGTTCTCGGCAATCACGCGGGCCGATGACGGCGGGCGCGTATCGGCAGCGATATGGGGCGTGACCGTCACGCGCGGGTGCGCCCAATAGGGGTGATCCTGCGGCAGCGGTTCCACGCGGAACACATCCAGCGTCGCATGCCCGATCTGCCCCGCATCCAGCGCCGCCAGCAGCGCCCCGTCGTCGATGACCGCCCCGCGTCCGGGGTTCACGATCACCGCGCCCCGTGGCAGCATGGCAAGCCGCCGCGCATCCAGCAGGTTCTCGGTCCCGGGCGTCTTGGGCAGCAGCGTCACCACGATGGCCGCCCCGCGCAGCACGCGCTCCAGCCCCGCCTCGCCGTGAAAGGTGTCGATCCCGTCAACCCGCTTTTGCGACCGGCTCCACCCCGTCACCGGAAAGTTCAGCGCCGCCAGCGCCCGTGCCGCCGCCGTTCCCAACTCGCCCATCCCCAGCATCGCCACCGGCCGCTCGCGTGCCAGCGGCGGACAGGTCGGGTCCCACACCCGCCCCGGATTGACGATATGCCGGTCCATCCCCAGATGATGGCGCAACACATGCCCCACCACCCATTCCACCATGCCCTCGGTCAGCGCGGGGTCCACCATCCGGCACAGCGGTTGCGTCAGCGTGGCATTGCCCACGATCCGCTCCACCCCCGCCCAAAGCGACAGCACAGCCTTGCACCGCACATAAGGCGTGAAATCCTGCAACGGCGACGAGGGCGCGTAGACGATGTAATCCACCATCTCCGGCGCGGCCTGCGTTACCAGATCGACCCCCATCCCCTCGAACGCGGCCAGCAGGCTCGGGCGGTATTCGTCCCACAGGGCGGGGGCGGCGAACAACACGACGGGCATCGGAAAACTCCTATCTCAGCCGGTGGACATAGGCGCTTTGCACCAGCCCGAAGGCGATCAGCAACACCAGCATGACCGACCCGCCATAGGAAAGAAAGGGCAGCGGCACCCCCACCACCGGCGCCATGCCCATCACCATCGACATGTTCACCGCGATATACAAAAAGAAGTTGGCCCCGATCCCCAGTATCAGCAACTGGCTGTAACGGTCCTTGTTCTGCATCGCACTGGTGAACAGAAAAAACAGGATCAGCCCGTACAGCACCAAAAGCGTCAGCGTGCCGACAAAGCCGAACTCCTCGCCCAGCGTGGTAAAGATGAAATCGGTGTGCTTTTCGGGCAGGAAATTCAGCCGCGACTGCGTGCCCTGCATGAACCCCTTGCCGCTCCACCCGCCCGAGCCAAGCGCGATCTTGGCCTGCATGATGTTGTAACCCGCCCCCAACGGGTCGGCCGACGGGTCAAGAAAGGTGTCGATCCGCCGGTACTGGTAATCGTGCAGGAACTGCCATGGCGTGCCACGCGTGGTAAAGACCGACGTGACCGCCCCCGCCACCAGCGCCAGCACGGCCGCATAATACCAGATGCTCACCCCCGCCGCGAACATCACCGCCGCCCCGCCCATCAGCAGCATCAGCGACGTGCCAAGGTTGGGCTGTATCACCACCAGCGCCGTCGGCACCACGATCAGCAAAATCGGCACCAGCACCCACAAGGGGCGCGACACCTTCTTGGGGTCGAGCCAGTCGTAATAGGCCGCCAGCATCATCACCAGCGTCACCTTCATCAACTCCGAAGGCTGAATCCGCACAGGCCCGATATCCAGCCAGCGCTGTGCCCCCATGCCCACCGTGCCGAAGAACTCGACCGCCACCAGCAGCAGCAACGTCACCAGATAGCAAACCGCCGTGATGTTGCGCCAGAACCAGACCGGCACGAAGGCGATGGCGAACATCAGCCCCATACCAACGCCAAAGCGCTTCATCTGCGGTTCGGCCCAAACCTCGACCTTGCCGCCCGCGATGGAATACAGCACCAGAAAGCCCACGGCGCAGACCGCGACGACCAGCACCACCAGCGCCCAGTTCAGATGCAGCACCTTGCGCAGCCCCGTCGGTGCCGTCTTTACGCGGTATTCGAGAAAACTCACCCGTCCGTCCCCTCAGGCCCGCGTCGTCTGCGGCACGTTGCTGACCCGCAGCTTTTCCTTCAGCGCGTTCAGATCGGTCTCGATCCGCGCGCGCTGTGCCGCCGGATAGGCCTCCAGCGGCGGTATCCCGCCCGTCAAGGCGCGCAGCAGCGCATCCCGCGCGATGGGTGCGGCCACGGTCGACCCGCCGCCGCCATGTTCCACGACGACCGACACCGCATAGCGCGGCGCGTCATAGGGCGCAAAGCCCACGAACAGCGCATGGTCGCGCCGCTCCCACGGCAGATCGTCGTTCGATGTCACACCCCGCGCCCGTTCGGCGGCGCTGATGTTGCGCACCTGACTGGTGCCTGTCTTGCCCGCCATCAGCATGGCCTCGTCAGCGATGCGCGACGACTTGGCGGTTCCGTGCTCGGCGTTCATCACATCGTGCATCCCGCGCTGCACGGCCTGCAACATCGCCGCATCCAGCCCGATCGACGCGGCCTCGGGCACCTCGACGGGCTTGCCGCCGATCGACTTTATCAGTCGCGGCTCGATCGCCCGCCCCGTCGCCAGCCGCGCCGTCATCACCGCCAGCTGCAAGGGCGACGCCAGCACATAACCCTGCCCGATCGATGCGTTGATCGTGTCGCCGATGCGCCACTCTTGTCCCCAACGCTCCTGCTTCCAGTCCTTGTTGGGCATGATGCCCTCGGTGATGGCCGACATCGGCAGATCGTGCCGCACGCCCAGCCCCATCCGCTTGCCCATCTCGGCAATCGCGTCGATCCCGACCTTTTGCGCCACCTCGTAATAGAACACGTCGCAGCTTTGCTCCAGCGAACGGGCAAGGTTCACCGTGCCATGCCCGCCGTGCTTCCAGCAGTGGAACCGCCGGTTGCCGAACTCGATGTATCCGGGGCAGAAATGCGTCGTCTCGGGCGTGATCGCCCCCGCCGCCAGCGCCGCCAGCGCCGTCACCACCTTGAATGTCGACCCCGGCGGATAGGCCCCCTGCACCGACTTGTTGGCCAGCGGCCGATGGTCGTTTTCCATCAGCGTCGAATAATCGCGCTGCGTGATGCCGCGCACGAACAGGTTCGGGTCGAACCCGGGGGCCGAGGTGCAGGCGATCAGCTCGCCCGAATTCACGTCGATCACCACGCAGGCCGCCGAAAGATCACCCAAGCGCATCTGCACGAAATTCTGCACATCCGCGTCGATGGTCAACTGGATGTCGGCCCCCGGCACGCCGGCGGTGCGCTCCAGCTCGCGCATCACGCGGCCCACGGCATTGACCTCGATGCGCTTGTTGCCCGCCGACCCGCGCAGCGTGTCCTCCATCCAGCGTTCCACGCCGATCTTGCCGATCTGGAACTTGGGAATGGTCAGCACCGGATCGGGGTCGGTCAATTCGGCAAGGTCTTTGTCACTGACCGGCCCGACATAGCCCACCACATGGCTGAAATCCTCGACCAGCGGATAATGCCGCGACAGCCCCACTTCGGGCGACACGCCGGGCAGGGTAGGGGCATTCAGCGCGATTTTCGAAAAATCGTCCCACGGCACACGGTCGGCCACGATGATCGGCACAAAGGGGCTGTTCCGTTCAAGGTCCTTGCGCACGCGGTCAAGATCGTCCTGCGTCATCGCGATCAGATGCGACAGACGGTTCAGCACCGTTTCCACATCGCCCGCATCCTCGCGCGTCAGCGTCACGCGGTAATTCTGCTCGTTGCCCGCCACCAGCTTGCCGTTGCGGTCCTGTATCAATCCGCGCTCGGGCGGGATCAGCCGCATGTTGATGCGGTTTTCCTCGGCCAGCAGGCGGAACTGGTCGGCCTGCTCGACCGACAGAAATCGCATCCGCGCGCCCAGCACGGCAAACATCGCCGTCGCCGCCCCGCCCATCAGCAGGGCGCGGCGGTTCACGCGGCGCGCGCTTTCTTCGGTATCGCGGGCTGTCCGTCTCACAACCGTCTCCCGTAGGCATCCACTTCGCCCATCGCCGGTTTGCGCAGGTCAAAGGCAAAGCGCGATGCGGCGACGACCAAGGGATAGCATAAAATCGACCACAGCGTCTGCAACAGCGCAAAGCCGAACACCGGCTGCGGCAGAAAGGCGATCAGGAACACCACCCGATAGGCCAGCAGCATCGCCACCATCACCACCGCCACCAGCACCCATTCGGCGGCAAAGCTCAACTCGCGCGTCAGCGCCACGCGCGACCGGATAAACTCCGTTCCCGCCACCACCAGACCCGCCCACAGCCCCGGCGGGCGCAGCAGCAGGAAATCCTCTACCAGCACCACCGCACAGATCAGCAGCACCGGCAGATAATCAGGCCGCCGCAGCACCCATGCGAAGATCAGGCACAACAGCAGGTCCGGCCCCGGCCACGTTCCCGCCAGCGACCCCAGCGGCAACAGCTTCAGAAACAGCAGCACCAGCGCCAGCGCCATGAACATGCCGCGATACAGCCAAAGCGTCACGCGCAGCGGATCAACCATCGCCAGCCTCGCCATCTGGCGAACCGCCCACCGCATCGCCCGTGCCCGTCGCGGTCGCCGCCCCATCGGTGGCCCCTTCGACAGGCTCTTCGCCCGTCACGGCGGGGGGCGGCGGTGGCGGGCTTGGCGGTGCGGCGATCAATGCGCCTGCATCGGTGATCGGTTCGATGTCATGGCTGCGCAGCACCCGCAGGAACTCCAGCCGCTCGTAATCGGCACTCAGCACCACCCGCAGCCGCCGGTCAGTGCCCATCACGACCTGCCCGACCAGCAGCCCCGCAGGCAACATGCCGCCGTCACCGCTCGTCACCACGCGGTCGCCCGGTCGCACCAGATCGGCATCCTCCAGAAATTCCAGCGGCGGTAATCCGGTATTGTCGCCCGACAACAGCGCCTTTTGCCCGCTTGGCTGCACCGTCACCGGCACGCGGCTGTTGCTGTCGGTCAACAGGATCACACGGCTTGTCCGCGCCCCCACGCCCGAAATCCGGCCCACCAGCCCGATCCCGTCCATCGTCGCCCAGCCGTCCCTGATCCCGTCGCGCGCACCCACGTTCAGCAGCACCGATTGCCGGAAGGGCGACCCGCTATCGGCCAGAACCACCCCCGTCACATGCGTCAGCTTGGGGTCCAGCCGCACCTGATTCAGGTCCAACAGACGCGCGTTCTTCTGCTCTAGCTGAAGCGCCGCTTCCTTCCACGCCTTCATCTGCTGCAACTCGCGCCGCAACTCCTGATTCTGCTCGTAAAGGCTGGCGTAACTGTGGAATTCGTCCAGCATCGCCGTCGCCTTGGCCACCGGCAGCAACGCCCAGTCGAAAGACGGCACCACCGTATCTACAAGCGCCGCGCGGAACCGCTCGACCCGCGGGCTGTCGATGCGCCACAGCAAGAACAGCCCCATCAGCAACACGACCAGCAACGACACAAGCACCCGCCGCAACGGGCGGGTGAAATCTTCTGGTCCAGTGCTGCGCGATCTAGCCACGGCCTTGCCCTTGTCGTCCGATACGCGAAGCGGTCAGCCGGTCAGCTGTCGTAATCGATCACGTGGCGCAGTTGTTTTTCATATTCCAGCGCCTTGCCGGTGCCCAGCGCCACGCAGTTGAGCGACTCGTTGGCAACCGAAATCGAAAGCCCCGTCTGTTCGCGCAGCGCAAGGTCGAGGTCTCCCAGCAGCGCCCCGCCGCCCGTCAGCATCACGCCACGGTCGACGATATCCGCCGCAAGGTCCGGCGGCGTCGCCTCCAAGGCTTGCATCACCGCGTCGCAAATCTGCTGCACGGGTTCGGCCAAGGCTTCCGCCACCTGCGCCTGATTGATCTCGGTTTCCTTCGGCACGCCGTTCAGCAGGTCGCGCCCGCGGATTTGCATGCTCGCGCCGCGCCCGTCATCGGGCATCCGCGCCGTGCCGATGGATGTCTTGATCCGCTCGGCCGTCGATTCCCCGATCAACAGGTTCTGGTGACGCCGCAGATAGCTGATGATCGCCTCGTCCATCCGGTCGCCGCCCACGCGCACCGACCGCGCATAGACGATATCACCCAGCGACAGCACCGCCACTTCGGTCGTCCCGCCGCCGATATCGACCACCATGTTCCCCGTCGGATCGGTGATCGGCATCCCCGCGCCAATCGCCGCAGCGATCGGTTCCGCAATCAACCCCGCCCGCCGCGCACCGGCAGACAGAACCGACTGGCGGATGGCCCGCTTTTCCACCGGCGTCGCGCCATGCGGCACGCAGACGATGATCTTTGGCTTCGAAAATGTCGTGCGACGATGCACCTTGCGGATGAAATGCTTGATCATCTCTTCCGCCGAGTCAAAGTCGGCAATCACCCCGTCCCGCATCGGGCGTATCGCCTGAATCGTCCCGGGCGTGCGCCCCAGCATCAGCTTGGCATCTTCGCCCACGGCCAGAACCTGCTTCTTGCCGTCCTTGATGTGATAGGCCACCACCGAAGGCTCGTTCAGCACGATCCCCTTGCCCCGGATATAAACCAGCGTATTCGCCGTGCCGAGGTCGATTGCCATGTCCGACGAGAAGAGGCTCGAGAGTATAGACATACGCGGTGTGTCCTGTGCCAACGCAGAATAAGGTGTGTGCCTGCGACTCGGACGCGTCCAAGGCGGGTCAGTCCATATAAAGAGGGTTCGCAGATTGCGAAAGCCCCGCACCAAGCGGCCCGCGCAATTCCGCGTGACACACCGGAATTTGACATTTTACCGTAATTACGTGGGTTTATTAGTACGTTTCGCCACCGCGCTTTCACTTTTCGAACATCGGCCCCCTCCTGCCTCGCTTCTGGCGGCAGCGGGGGCAGGGGGATCGTGCCTTTCCCTTGCCCGCAAAGGGTCATAAGGGGGCGAACCGTTCGCCGCCAAGGGGTGCGCCTTGCCTGATTTCCTTCCCGCCGTTCCCGCCGATGCCGTCCTCGCCGCCCTGTCGCGCGCGCCGGGAAACGAGGTCGCCTCGGGCAAATTCGATAGCCCCGAGTCGTCGCAGGCCCTGACCGCCAACGCATTCGGCCGCTTCCTCGACGCCCCCGCCCTTTTGCCCGCGCTGCCCGCCGTCCCGATGGCCCGCCCCGAACAGGTGGCCCTGTCGGTCGAGCTGCACTTTCCGTGGCGCGGCGGGCGTCATCCGTGGTGCGACGCGTCGATTGCCACCGCCACCTCTTTCGTCGGCATCTGCGCCCGCCGCTACGAACCCTTCCGCCCGGCCAAGGCCAACCGCTTTGCCGAACCCTTCGACAGTATCGACTGGGGCGAGGGGATGGCGCGTTTCGAAGCCCTCCGCGCCGCCCTGACGCAGGGCAGGCTGACCTATCGCCACCTCGATGCCGTGCAACTGGTCAAACTCGCCTACGGCTTGCGCACGCAGGCCCACAAACGCGCGCGCGGCGCGGTGCTGGTCTACCTGCACGCCACCCCCGCCGCCTGGGCCAACGGCAAGCCGGTCGATCCCGCCGCCATCGCCCGCCACACCGCCGAGGTGGCCGATTTCGCCCGCCGCATCAAAGGCTGCGACGTGGCCTTCGCCCCCCTGCGCTGGTCCGACCTTCTGGCGCAATGGGCAGCCGTCCCCGCCCTGGCCACCCACAGCGCCGCGATAAAGTCGCGCTTCGGCGTGCTGTAGCTCCGACAAGGTCGCGCCGGACAGTCCGCCCCGATCCGCTTGCGAACCTCGACCGCAGCCCGCAGAGACATGCCACCCGTCTCTATGGTAAGGTAAAGCCGCTTTCGTGTTTTATCGGTAAATGGAGTGTACCATTCAGGAACTGCCGCCCGAAATTTTCGCCGGAACCCGTGCCGAAGTCGAAGATCATCTCTCGGCTCTGGGCCATCTTCCGCGGGTCTGGAACCCGATCGACCGACTCCCCGACGACGCGGCCGCCTTCTTTACCAGCGACGGATTGGCCGCAGGCGGAGCAGGCAAGTCCTGGTGCCGTCATCGGCGAATCGAATGCGCCGATGGTTCGCCGGGTCTGATGTTGGTCTGTTTCACCGTCTATCCCGACGGCACCTCCGAAGAATGGTCCAGCAACACCTGCGACAACTGACCGACCCGACGGCCCGCACCAATCGACCGGGGCGCCACGCCACTGCAACAGCAGGGTCAACCTGTGCGAAGGGGCTGCCTTTTGCCCCTTTGCACAAATCGGGCGCCTTCACCCTGCGTCGCGGTAATTCACCGTCTTCACATCGGTATCCGGCGCGGTCTTCTGCCGCCGCACGATCAGCTTGTTCAGCGCGTTCACATAGGCCTTGACGCTGGCCACGATGGTATCGGTATCGGCCGACGACCCCGTGACGATCCTCCCGTCCTCCTCCAGCCGCACGCTTACCGTCGCCTGCGCATCGGTGCCCGCCGTCACCGCGGCCACCTGATAGACCTGCAACCGCGCGGTATGCGGGAACAGCATCTTCACGCAGTTGAACGCGGCATCCACCGGCCCGTCGCCCGTGGCGTCGATATGGTGGTCCACCCCGTCGATCGACAGCACCATGTCGGCCTCTTGCGGCCCCTCGGTCCCGCAGATCACGCGCAGCTTTTTCAACACCAGCGTGTCATGCGCGTCCATCGTCGCCTCGTCGGCCACAAGGGCGACCAGATCGTCGTCATAGACCTCTTTCTTGCGGTCGGCCAAAGCCTTGAACCGCACGAAGACATCGTTCAACTGGTTGTCGGCCAGCTCGTAGCCCAGTTCTTTCAGCTTGGCCCGCAGCGCGGCACGGCCCGAATGTTTGCCCATCGCGATGTTCTTCTGCGTCAGCCCGATATCCTCGGGGCGCATGATCTCGAACGTCTCCACGTTCTTCAGCACGCCATCCTGATGGATGCCGCTTTCGTGCAAAAACGCGTTCTTGCCAACGATGGCCTTGTTGAACTGCACCGCAAAACCGGAAACCGAAGCCACGCGGCGCGACAGGTTCATGATCTTGGTGGTGTCGATCGCGGTCCTGAACGGCAAGATGTCGTTCCTGACCCGCAGCGCCATCACCACCTCTTCCAGCGCGGTATTGCCCGCGCGTTCACCCAAGCCGTTGATCGTGCATTCCACCTGCCGCGCGCCCGCCTCGACCGCCGCCAGCGAATTGGCCGTCGCCATGCCAAGGTCGTTGTGGCAATGCGTGGCAAAGATAATGCTGTCGGCCCCCGGCACCCGCTCCAGCAGCATGCGGATGATCTTGGCGCTTTCCATCGGATAGGTGTAGCCCACCGTATCGGGAATGTTGATCGTGGTGGCACCTGCCTTGATGGCGATCTCGACCACGCGGCACAGGTAATCATCCTCGGTCCGCGTGGCGTCCATGGGCGACCATTGCACGTTGTCGCACAGATTGCGCGCATGGGTCACGGTGTCGTGGATGCGCACCGCCATCTCGTCCATCGTCAGGTTCGGAATGGCGCGGTGCAAGGGCGAGGTGCCGATGAACGTGTGGATACGCGGGCTCTTGGCGTGGCGAACCGCCTCCCAGCAACGGTCGATATCCTTGTAATTCGCCCGCGCCAGCCCGCAGATCGTCGAATTCTTCGCCCGCTTGGCAATCTCGGACACGGCGGCGAAATCGCCTTCCGAGGCAATCGGAAAACCCGCCTCGATGATATCGACGCCCATCTCGTCCAAAAGCCCCGCAATCTCGAGCTTTTCCTCATGCGTCATGGTCGCACCGGGCGACTGTTCGCCATCGCGCAGCGTGGTATCGAAAATCAGAACGCGGGGTTGCGTGGTCTTGTCGGTCATGGGTCTATCCCTGAAAATCTGCCGTCTTCTAGCTTCTGGTCTGGGCGCTTGTCACCTCCGAGCGGTCGCGCCCAAGGGCACGCTCAGAGGCGGCTAAGAAGAAGCAGAAGCGCACGGGCGCACACAGGCGCGAAAGCGCCGGAAAGGTCGTGGATATGCCGGTCCCGTGTCATGGCCGCGACGATACCGAAGGATTGCGCCAAGACAAGCCGAAAATCGCCCCCGAACCGCCCGCCCGTCAGGTTTCGCATCCCACCCCGCCGCCCGACCCTGCGCCCCGCACACCCCGCCGCCTCCCGCTTGCCCCACGCTACCCGCCCGCGCCAACCCGCATCCTGACGCCCCCCCACGCCACCCCGTCAGGCCAGCCGCAATTTTCCCCTCCGCAACCCGAACTGCCAACCCGTCAAGTTTCGCCCCCAAGCACCTCCCACCCCACGCTACCCGCCCGCGCCAACCCGCATCCTGACGCCCCCGCTTCACCCTTGCCCAAATACTCATCTCCCCCCTACCCTACGCCCCCGCTCACCCCACCCCACCCGCCCGCACCACCCCGCAGCCTGATGCCCCCCGTTTCACCCTTGCCCAAATACTCATCTCCCCCCGTCAGCCCCGCCGCATCTTTCCCCTCGCCCCCGGCCCGCGCCGCCCTAGAACCCACTCATGGCAAACGAAACAACCTTCACCCGCGCCCTTATCATCGGCGCCTCCGGCGGCATCGGCGCAGCCGTCACTGCGGCGCTCACAGCCCGAGGGGCCGCGGTCACCGCCCTGTCGCGCCGCACCCACGGCTTTGATCTCACCGACGAATCCTCCATCGCCGCACATCTCGCCCCGCTTGCCGCCCCCTACGACCTGATCCTCGTTGCGACCGGCGCGCTCGAACTCGGCCCGCACCGCCCGGAAAAGACCCTCCGCGCCCTCGACCCCGCAGCCCTCGCCGCGCAATTCGCCCTCAACGCCACCGGCCCCGCGCTCGTGCTCAAACACGCGCTGCGCCTGATGCCCCGCGACCGCCCCGCCCGCTTCGCCGCCCTGTCGGCCCGCGTCGGCTCCATCGGCGACAACGCGCTTGGCGGCTGGTATGCCTATCGCGCCGCCAAAGCCGCCCTCAACCAGCTCGTCCACACCGCCGCCATCGAGGTCAAACGCACCCACCCCCGGGCCATCCTGTGCACCTACCACCCCGGCACCGTCGCCACCCCCCTCACCGCCGCCTATGCGAACGGCCACCCCACCGTGACACCCCAAACCGCCGCGCAAAACCTGCTCTCGGTCCTCGCCGCCCTCACCCCCGCCGAAACGGGCGGTTTTTACGACTGGCAGGGCAGGGCCATCCCGTGGTGATCCGCCTTCATCAGTTCGAAAATATCCTCGGGGGGTCCGGGGGGCAGACAGCCCCCCGGCGCTTGCGAAAATCCAAAGGCCAGCCATGCGCCTGATCCTGATCCTCGGTGACCAACTCACCCAAAGCCTGTCGGCCCTGCGCCACGCCGACCGCGCCACCGACCTGATCGTGATGGCCGAGGTGCAGGCCGAAGGCACCTATGTCCCGCACCACCCGCAAAAGATCGCCCTGATCCTGTCGGCCATGCGCCACTTCGCCGATGACCTGCGCGCACAGGGCTGGCAGGTCGCCTATACCAACCTCGACGATCCCGAAAATACCCACTCGATCCCCGGCGAACTTCTGCGCCACGCCGCCGCGACCACGGCAAGCGAAGTCATCGCCACCACCCCCGGCGAATGGCGGCTGATCCACGCCCTGCAAGACCTGCCCCTGCATACGACCCTGCTGCCCGACGACCGCTTCCTGTGCACCGATGCCGAATTTGCCGCATGGGCCAAAGACCGCAAGCAACTGCGGATGGAGTATTTCTACCGCGACATGCGCCGCAAGACCGGCCTGATGATGGACGGCGACCAGCCCGCCGGTGGCCAGTGGAACTTCGACCACGACAACCGCAAACCCGCAAAGCCTGACCTGCTGCGCCCCCGCCCGCCGCGTTTTGCCCCCGATGCGACCACGACCGACGTGCTCACCCTCGTCAAAGCCCGCTTCCTCGACCATTTCGGCAAGGCCGAACCCTTCGGCTGGGCCGTCACCCGCGCAGACGCACTCCACGCCCTCGACCACTTCGCCACCCACGCCCTGCCGCGCTTCGGCGACGAACAGGACGCCATGCTGACAGGCGACCCCACGCTCAGCCACGCCCTGATCTCGCCCTACCTCAACACCGGCCTCCTCTCCCCGCTCGAGGTCTGCCAGCGCGTCGAGGCCGAATGGCAGGCGGGCCGCGTGCCGATCAACGCCGCCGAAGGCTTCATCCGCCAGATCATCGGCTGGCGCGAATTCGTGCGCGGCATCTACATGCTGCAAGGCCCCGATTACACGGCCCGCAACGTGCTACGCCATTCCCGCGCCCTGCCGCCGCTCTACTGGGGCGCGCCCACCCGCATGAACTGCCTGTCGCACGCCGTCACCCAGACCCGCGACATGGCTTACGCCCATCACATCCAGCGCCTCATGGTCACCGGCAATTTCGCCCTTCTCGCAGGGGTCGATCCTGCGCGGGTGCATGAATGGTACCTGTCGGTCTATATCGACGCCTTCGAATGGGTCGAAGCCCCCAACACCATCGGCATGTCGCAATGGGCCGATGGTGGCGTGGTCGGCTCCAAACCCTATGTCTCGTCGGGCGCCTATATCGACCGGATGTCCGACTACTGCAAATCCTGCGCCTATGCGGTCAAGGAAAAGTCCGGCCCGAAAGCTTGCCCCTTCAACCTGCTCTACTGGGATTTCCTCAACCGCCACCGCGACCGCTTCGCCGCCAACCCCCGCATGGCCCAGATGTACCGCACATGGGACAAGATGGACGCAGGCCACCGCGCCGCCGTGCTGGCCGATGCGCAAATATTCCTTGCCCGTCTCGATGCGGGCGATCCGGTCTGAACCCGCGGGCAGGGGCGGGGATGAATTTTCGCAGAAAATTCGTGCCCCCGCTCGATCGTGGCCCACCGATTGGTCCCCCCGCAGGCTGCCGCTCAATTGGCAGGCTTGGCAGGCTCCTCGGGCACCGCCGCCTCGGGGGCGGCGATCAGAATTCCGTTCAGCCAGTCGCCCTCGGCCACGTCGCCGCTCTTGTAGACCAGCTTGCCCTTGCCTTGCCGCTTGCCCTTGGCAAAGCTGCCCTCGTAACGGTCGCCGCTGGCATAGACGGCGGTGCCCTGACCGTCGATCTCGCCCGCCACCCAGTCGCCCGCATAGCTAAACCCGTCCGGCATGGTCAACTGGCCCTTGCCCTGCCGCAGCCCTGCCTCGAACTCGCCCGCATAGGCCGACCCGTCGGGATAGACCGCCCGCCCCAACCCCTCGCGCACGCCCGCCTTCCACTGGCCGCGATAGCGATAGCCATCGCCAAAGGTGATCTCGCCCAGACCTTCGGGCCGCGAGGCGACGAAACGCCCCACATAGACCGATCCGTCGGCATAGGCGGCACGCCCCTCTCCGCCGATCTCGCCCGCAGTCCACGCCCCGTCATAGCTCGACCCGTCGGCATAGGTGATCTTGCCCTTCCCCTCGGGCCGGTCATCCCGCAACGTGCCGACATAGACCGACCCGTCCGGATAGGTCAGCTTGCCCGTTCCCGCGATATGCCCGTCGGTCCACAGACCGTCGAACACATAGCCGTCCTTTGATCGGAACACGCCCTTGCCGCTGCGCTTGTCGGCGGCGTATTCGCCTTCGTACACATCGCCCGATGCATAGGTCAGCTTGCCCTTGCCCTGCTTTTGGCCATCGGCAAAGCTGCCTTCGTAGACATCGCCGTTCTTCTGCGTCAGCTTGCCCTGCCCGTTGATCTGCCCGTCCTTCCAGTCTCCGGCATAGGTCAGCCCCTCGGGCAGGGTCAGCGTGCCGCGCCCCTCGCGCAAGCCCGCCTTTAGTGCGCCGTCATAGACCGCCCCGTCGGGATAGGTGATCTTGCCCTTGCCCTCTTTCTCGCCCGCGACCCAGTCGCCCTCGTAGCGATAGCCGCCCGGCCCCTGCATCACGCCCTTGCCCTGCTGCTTGCCGTCGACGAAGGGGCCGGTATAGGTCGACCCGTCGGCATAGCGGGCCACGCCCTGACCTTCGATCTTGCCCTCTTTCCAGTCGCCCTCGTAGCCCGCCCCGTCGGCATAGGTGATCTTGCCCTTGCCCTCGGGCTTGCCCTTGGCAAAGGCCCCCTCATAGACCGACCCGTTGGGATAGGTGGCGCGGCCCTGTCCCAGAATTTCCCCCGCCACCCAGTCGCCGGTATATTCGAACCCGTTGACCAGCCGATAGGTGCCGGTGCCGTCCTGCAACCCGTCCTTGAACGTGCCCTCGTAGACCGACCCGTCGTCATATTGCTTGGTGACGATCTCGCCTGCGGTCTGCGCCAGCGCCGCCTGTGGCCCGCCAAAGGCCAATCCCAGCCCGATCAGCCCCGCCGCTTGCCACTGCCGCATCATGCCCGCCCCGTGTTCAGGTTTCTGCGCCAAACCTACCCCCCGGCCCCGACCCAGACAAGCGCCGCCCGCAAGCGCCCTGCGTCATCGGCGGGGAACCTTTCCCTTCCCCCCGCCTCGGGCTAGAACCACAACCGGACCCGCGCAAAGGACACCGCTTCCATGGCCGATACTTTCCGTCTGACCTTGGCGCAACTGAACCCCACCGTCGGAGCCATCGCCGCCAACGCAGGCCTCGCCCGTTCGGTCTGGCAGCAGGCGAAAGCCGCAGGCAGCGACATGGCCGCCCTGACCGAGATGTTCATCACCGGCTACCAGACGCAGGACCTGATCCTGAAACCCGCCTTCCAGCGCGACGCCATCGCCGCGATCGAGGCGCTGGCCGCCGACTGCGCCGATGGCCCCGCGCTGGGCATCGGCGGCCCCTGCCTGCGAAATGGCGCGCTCTACAACGCCTATTACATCCTTCAGGGCGGCACCGTCACGGCAACCGTGCTCAAACACCACCTGCCCAACGACGGCGTCTTTGACGAAAAGCGCCTGTTCGCCTCGGCCGATGTCCACGGCCCCTATACCGTGGCAGGGGTGCGGATCGGCACCCCGATCTGCGAAGACAGCTGGCACCCCGACGTGGCCGAAACGCTGGCCGAAACGGGGGCCGAAATCCTGCTCGTCCCCAACGGCTCGCCCTACCACCGCGGCAAGCCCAACCTGCGCCTGAACCTCATGGTCGCCCGCGTGGTCGAAACCGGCCTGCCGCTCGTCTACCTCAACATGACCGGCGGGCAGGACGATCAGGTGTTCGACGGCTGCTCGATGGTGCTGAACCCCGGCGGGCAACTGGCGGTGCAGATGCCGCAGTTCGACGATTGCATCGAACACGTCACCTTCACCCGCACGCCCGACGGCTGGCGCGCCGCCACCGGCACCCGCGCCGCCGTGCCCCCCGTGGCCGAAGCCGACTACCGCGCCATGACCATCGGTCTGCACGACTACCTCGCCAAATCCGGCTTCAGAAAGGTCGTCCTCGGCCTCTCGGGCGGCATCGACAGCGCCATCGTCGCCACCATCGCCGCCGATGCGCTCGGCCCCGAAAACGTCCACTGCGTCATGCTGCCCTCGCGCTTCACCTCGCAAGCCTCGCTCGACGATGCCGCCGCCGTCGCCCGCGCGCTGGGCTGCCGGCTCGACACCATCCCGATCACCGGCCCGCAAGACGCCGTGGGTGCAGCCCTCGCGCCCCTCTTTGCCGGAACCGAACCCGGCGTGACCGAAGAAAACATCCAAAGCCGCCTGCGCGGCCTGCTGCTCATGGCGCTGTCGAACAAATTCGGCGCGATGCTCCTGACCACCGGCAACAAATCCGAAGTCGCGGTCGGCTATTGCACGATCTACGGCGACATGAACGGCGGCTACAACCCGATCAAGGACCTGTGGAAAACCCGCGTCTTCGATACCTGCCGCTGGAGGAACGCCAACCACCGCCCGTGGATGAAAGGCCCCGCCGGAACCGTCATTCCGCCCGCCGTCATCGACAAACCCCCCAGCGCCGAGCTGCGCGACAACCAGCGCGACGACGACAGCCTGCCGCCCTATCCCGTGCTCGACGCCATCCTCGAAGGCCTCGTCGAAAAGGAACTCTCGGTGGCCGAGATCGTGGCGCAGGGCCATGACCCTGCCACCGTCAAACGCGTGGAACAGCTTCTTTACACCAGCGAATGGAAACGCTTCCAATCCGCCCCGGGCGTGCGGCTGACGCAAAAAGCCTTCTGGCTCGACCGCCGCTACCCGATGGTGAACCGCTGGCGCGATCCGGGCAGGTAATCGCCGCCGCCCGCGTTGCGCAGTGAGTATTTGAGCAAGGATGAAACGCGCAGCACAGGGCGCTTCCCTCTCCCCCCGCGGGGGAGAGGGTCAGGGTGAGGGGGGGGCCGCAAGAACCGCCCCCGCCAGTCGTTACCATATCCCTAACGCAGCGATTCCCGCGTCTGCATCACCTGTGCATCGCTCGTGTCACTCGGCTGCCGCCAGATAATCCTCCAGCGGCGGGCAGGTGCAAACCAGATTGCGGTCGCCGAAAACGTTGTCGACACGGCCTACGGGGGGCCAATACTTGTCCACCCGAAACGCCCCCGGCGGGAAGCAGCCCTGCTCGCGCGGATACTTGCGCGTCCAGTCCGCGATCAGGTCTTCCACCGTGTGCGGCGCATGGCGCAACGGGCTGTCCTCGGCAGAAATCTCTCCGTTTTCAACGGCTTGTATCTCGGCGCGGATGGCCAGCAGCGCCGTGATGAAGCGGTCGATCTCGGCCTTGGTCTCGGATTCGGTCGGCTCTACCATCAGCGTTCCCGCCACCGGCCAAGACATCGTCGGCGCATGGAACCCGTTGTCCACCAAGCGCTTGGCGATATCGTCCACCGTCACCCCCGCTTCCGCAAAAGGCCGCGTGTCCACAATGCACTCATGCGCCACCCGCCCCTTGTTTCCCATGAACAAAATGCCATAGGCCCCCGCCAACCGCGCCGCGATGTAATTGGCGTTCAGGATCGCCACGCGCGTCGCCTGCGTCAGCCCCGCCCCGCCCATCATCAGGCAATAGGCCCATGAAATCAGCAGGATGCTGGCGCTGCCAAAGGGTGCCGCACTTACCGCGCCGTCGGTTCCCTGTTCCGAATGTCCGGGCAGGAACGGCGCCAGATGCGCCTTCACGCCAATCGGCCCCATCCCCGGACCACCGCCGCCGTGCGGAATCGCAAACGTCTTGTGCAGGTTCAAATGGCTGACATCCGACCCGATCTCGCCGGGTTTCACCAACCCCACCAGCGCGTTCATGTTCGCCCCGTCAAGGTAGACCTGCCCGCCGAATTCATGCGTGATCTTGCAGATTTCCTTTACCGTCTCTTCGAAAACGCCATGCGTCGACGGATAGGTAATCATGCAGGCCGCCAGATTTTCCCCTGCCTCTTCAGCCTTTTGCCGGAAATCCTCAAGGTCCACGTCGCCATTCGGGGCCGACCTCACCACCACCACCTGCATCCCCGCCATCTGCGCCGAAGCGGGGTTCGTGCCATGGGCCGAAACCGGAATCAGGCAGATGTTGCGGTGCGCATCCCCCCGCGCACGGTGGTAGGACTGAATGGTAAGGAGTCCGGCATATTCTCCCTGAGCGCCCGAATTCGGCTGCATGGAGAACGCATCATACCCCGTCACCTCGCACAGCTTTGCCGTCAGATCCTCGATCGCCTCGCGGTAGCCAAGCGCCTGATCCGCAGGCGCGAACGGGTGCAGGCTGCCGAATTCGGGCCAGGTGATCGGCATCATCTCGGCTGCCGCGTTCAGCTTCATGGTGCAAGACCCCAACGGGATCATCGCGCGGTCAAGCGCAAGGTCGCGGTCCGACAGGCGGCGCATGTAGCGCATCATCTCGGATTCGGCGCGGTTCATGTGGAAAACGGGGTGGGTCAGATAGTCCGTTTCGCGCAGCATGGTTTCGGGAAAGCCAAGCGTTGCGCGATGCGGCGGCACACCGTCGATGCCGAATGCCCGCAAAACGCGGATCAGCACCTTTTCATCCGTGGTCTCGTCCAGCGAAATCCCTACGCGGTCGCTGCCCACCTTGCGAAAGTTCAGCCCCTCGGCCCGCGCGGCGGCAAGGATGCCCGCCTGACCCACGCCCACCTCGACCGTGATCGTGTCGAAGAACGCCTTGGGCGACACCTTGGCCCCCGCCGCTTTCAGCGCCCGCGCCAGACGGTTGGTCAGGAAATGCACACGCTCGGCAATCGCGCGCAGCCCCTTTGGCCCGTGGAACACGGCGTAGAAACTGGCCATGACGGCCAGCAGGGCCTGCGCGGTGCAAACGTTGCTGGTGGCCTTTTCGCGGCGGATATGCTGCTCGCGTGTTTGCAAGCTCAGGCGATAGGCCTTGTTGCCCCGCGCGTCGATGGAAACGCCCACAATGCGCCCCGGCATGGCGCGTTTCATATCGTCTTTGCAGGACATGAACGCCGCATGGGGCCCGCCATAGCCCAGCGGCACGCCGAACCGCTGGCTCGACCCGATGGCGATATCGGCCCCCATCGCGGCCGGTTCTTTCAAAAGTGTTAACGCCAGCAGGTCGGTGGCGACGATGGCGACCGCCTTCGCAGCATGAAGCGAACCTATTTCATTTGTAAAATCAATGACATGGCCATGCGTTCCGGGATATTGGAAGATCGCGCCGAACACCTTGTCGGCCTGCATCTCGTCCGGCGCGCCCACGATCACCTCGATGCCCAGCGGCAAGGCGCGGGTCTTGATCACCGCAATGGTCTGCGGATGGCACCCGTGATCGACAAAGAACCCCCGCGCCTTGGATTTCGCCACCCGCTCGGCCATCGCCATGGCCTCTGCCGCAGCAGTCGCCTCGTCCAGCAGGCTCGCGTTGGCGACCGGCAGGCCGGTCAGGTCGGCGATCATGGTCTGGTAGTTCAAAAGCGCTTCCAGCCGCCCTTGGGCAATCTCGGGCTGGTAGGGGGTATAGGCCGTATACCACGCCGGATTTTCAAGGATGTTGCGCTGGATCGCAGGCGGCGTGACGGTGCCGTAATAACCTTGCCCGATCAGGCTGGTCATCACCTTGTTGCGCCCCGCCACCGCCCGCATCCGCGCCAGCAATTCATGCTCGGACAGCGGTGCCCAGCCCAGCGGAACCGACTGGCGGATCGATGCAGGCACGGTCTGGTCGATCAACTCGTCCAGCGAGGCGACCCCGACCGCCTTCAGCATCTGGTCCATCTCGGCGGGCGAGGGGCCGATGTGGCGGCGGTTGGCAAAATCGTAGGGGTTATAATCGACGGGCGTAAAGGCCATGGCGCGGCTCCCTTGTTTCCCTGCGGGCGCAAGGCTGCGCCCACAAAATCCTTCGAAGGATTTTGCAAATTTCTTGCAAGAAATTTGCGTCTGACCAATCGGTTAGGCGATCAGATCGTTGTATTCGTCTTCGTCCATGAACTGGTCCAGAACGCCCAGATCATCGACCTTGATCTTGAAGAACCAGGCCGCCCCGGTGGGGTCGTCGTTCACCAGACCGGGGGCGTCGACCAGTTTGGCGTTCACCTCGACGATCTCGCCATCGACGGGGGCCAGAATGTCCGACGCCGCCTTGACGCTTTCGATCACCACCACCTCGTCGCCTTGGGCAACCATGGTTTCGGTTTCGGGCAGTTCGACGAACACCACGTCGCCCAGTTGCGTTGCGGCATGTTCGGTGATTCCGACGACGATCAGATCGCCCTCGACCCGCAGCCATTCGTGATCTTCGGTGTACTTCATTATCGGTCCTCAGCGCTTGTAACGTGTTGGGTGGAAAGGCAAATCGCAGACCGTCACCGCCAGGCGCCTACCGCGCACCTCGCCCAGAAGGGACGTTCCGACGATGGCATTTGACGCAAGCACGTAGCCCATGGCAACGGGGGCCTCTACCGAGGGGCCGAACCCGCCCGAAGTGACGGTGCCGACCTTTTCGCCGGTTGCGACGAACAGTTCCGTCCCGTCCCGCATCGGGGCGCGGCCTTCGGGCTGCAACCCGACCCGCAGACGGTGCGGGCCAGAGCCAAGTTCGGACAGGATGCGGTCGGCACCCGGAAAGCCTGCGGCGCGGTCGCCCCCGGCGCGGCGGGATTTCTGGATCGCCCAAGTCAAAGCGGCCTCGACCGGCGAGGTGGCTTCGTCAAGGTCGTGGCCATACAGGCACAGTCCGGCCTCGAGCCGCAGGCTGTCGCGCGCGCCAAGGCCGATGGGCATGACCTCGGGGTGGTCGAGCAGCGCCCTGGCGAAGGCTTCGGCGGCGGTTTCGGGCAACGAAATCTCGAATCCGTCCTCGCCGGTGTAGCCTGAGCGTGATACCCAGAGTTCGCCACCCTGCCAGACCGGACGCGCGACATCCATGAAGCGCATCGCGGCGGTTTGCGGGATCAGACGTGCGAGCACCGCGCCGGCCTGCGGGCCTTGCAGCGCAAGAAGTGCCCTGTTTTCAATGTATTCCACGGTCGCCACGTCTGACAGATGCGCCCGCATATGGGCCACGTCGGTATCTTTGCAGGCGGCGTTGACCACCACGAAGAAATGGTCGCCACGGTTGGCGAACATCAGGTCGTCAAGCACCCCGCCCGAGTCGTTGGTGAACAGGCCATAGCGTTGCCGTCCCGCTGCCAAGCCGAGCACATCGACCGGCATCATCGCTTCGAAGGCCAAGGCCAGCGAGGCCATGTCGGCCTTGGGGCGCAGGATGACCTGACCCATGTGGCTGACGTCGAACAGGCCAGCCGCCGAGCGGGTGTGCAGGTGTTCCTTCATCACGCCTGCAGGGTACTGGACGGGCATTTCGTAGCCCGCAAAGGGCACCATCTTGCCGCCGAGGGACAGGTGAAGGTCGTGAAGGCCCAGTCGTTTCAGCTTCGGATCGGCCAAGCCGTTCCCCCTTTCCAAAGCCGGATAAACACAGACCGGCACCGTTTGGACAGGATGACCCTGTCCAGCGATGCCCCCTCTGTCTTTGCCCCGTGGGGCGCCTGAGATCGTTATCCCTTCGGCGGGCCTTTCGGCCACTCTCCAGAGTCTTTGGTCAGAAACGGTCCCTTGCGCCTGAGAGTTTACCGGGGCGGTTGCTCCTTCGGCACCGGCCTCGGGGGCCGGATTCTCCCGAATCTGATGACCAAAGGGTTAACCCGCCGTTCGGACCTCTGGCAAGAAGAAAGGAATGCCGTGGTATACGGTTTCTTAATCAGGCTGCTGCGGGGGATCCTTTGGCAAGACCGCGCGCCACCGCGACCCGGTCGATCACGCGCCACGCCAGCCACACGGCGAGCAGGCCGAACAGGATGCCGCCGACAGCCTGACCGATCAGCACGCCTTGTGCGCCCCAGTAGCCGCCCAGCCAGAGGGCGAAGGGAACGGTGCCGAGCGTGTGGCGGCCCCAGTTCACCATGGTCGACTGGAATGCCGCGCCAAGGTTGTTGCACAGCGCGTTGGCCACGAAAATCATGGCGTTGAAGAAGAACAGCAGGCTGAGCGGGCCGCAGAAGAGGTAGAGCAGGTCGCGGGTCAGGCCTTCGGCGTGGAACAGGTCACCGATCGGGGCCCGCGCGACGAAGAGTAGGGCCGACATGCCGACGATCACCAATCCGGCGAAGAGCAGTCCGTCAAGAAAGGCGCGGCGCACGCGGTCGATGCGGCCTGCGCCAAGGTTCTGGCCGAAGATCGGGCCGACAGCGCCCGACAGGGCAAAGATGATGCCGAAAGCCACGGGCGTCAGGCGACCGGCAATGGCCATGCCTGCCACCGCCGCCTCGCCATAGCCTGCGACCATGCGGGTGATGACGGCCTGACCCACCGGCGTTGCAAGCTGGGTCAGGATTGCGGGGCCGGAGATCGACATGAGCGGACCCGCCGCTTCGGTCAGGCTGCGGCGGGTGACGGGGGCAAAGCCGCCGTAATGCTTCCAGATCGGGTAGATGCCCATGACGACGATCGCGATGCGCGAGCCCCAACCCGCCAGAGCCGCCCCCGTCAGGCCGAGATCGGCCCAGAGGATCAGCACGGGATCGAGCATGGCCAGCACCACGGCCCCCCAGACGGTAACCATCATCGAGCGGCGGGCATCGCCATGGGCGCGCAGAATGCCGGTGCAGACGATGCCGACCATGAGCAAGGGTTGCAGCGGGGTCATCAGTTGCAGGTACCACAGCGTTTCATCTGCGGTGCGCCCGTCAGCCCCGAGTACGCCGACGATTGCGGGAAGGGCCGCCCAGACCACGGCGGCAAAGACCACGCCGAACAACGCGCCAAGGATGATGCCCGAGGTCGAGCGTTCCCGCGCGAGCGGCAGGTCGCGTTCGCCCAAGGCGCGGGCAACGCGGGCCGAGACGCCGACCGAAAGGCCGATGCCGAAGGCGGTGGTGAAGAACAAAACCGCGCCCGCATAGCCGATGGCGGCGGTCTTTACCGGATCACCGAGCCACGAGATGTAGACCATGTTGATAAGATCGACGACGAAGATCGCCATCAGCCCGACCGAGGACGACAGCGACATCACCGCGATGTGGCGCAAAAGATTGCCTTGGACGAATTTTGCCTGTTGCGGGGAAGCCATTGCATATCCTTTGCGAAAGGCTTTGCCCCTCGAGCTATCATAAAAATTAGACCGAAGGTGTTACCCTGCGGTTATCAGTGCGTTCCGGTTCTGGCCGGTTTAGGCCGGTGCGGCGGTCAACCCGCCTTGACCACCTTCAAGAGCGGCATGACATCGGCCATTTCCGGCCCGTTGGCGCGGCCCGTCAGTGCCTTGCGCAGCGGCATGTAGAGTGTCTTGCCCTTGCGGCCAGTCGCTGCCTTGACGGTTTCGGTCCATTCGCTCCACGTCGATTTGGTCCAGGGGCGCGGTGGCAACATGGCCACGGCCTGTTTGACGAAATCGGCATCCTCGGGGTCGACCAGCGGTTCGGCCCCGTTCTGGAACAGGTCGGCCCATTCGGAAAGGTCGGACAGGATGGTGATGTTGGCCTTGGCGATGTCCCAGAAAAGGGGGGCTTCGGCTTCGGTCACGCCAAGGGCGGCGATGCGGTCGGCCACGGCGGGCAGGGGCAGCGATTGCACATGCGCGCGGGTGAGCGGAAACAGGTCTTCGGCGTCGAATTTGGTGGGGGCGGCGCCAAAGCTGCCCACGTCGAAACCGTCGATCAGGTCTTGCATGGAATGGGCGAGTTCGACGGGTCTGGACGAGCCGAGCCGCGCCATCAGCGATAGCAGGGCCATCGGTTCGACGCCCTGGGCGCGCAGGTCGCGCAGCGACAGGGTGCCGAGGCGTTTTGAGAGTTCCTCGCCCTTGGCCCCGGTCAGCAGGGAGTGGTGGGCAAACGAGGGCGGGGTGCCGCCCATCGCTTCCATGATCTGGATCTGCGTGGCGGTGTTGGTCACGTGGTCGGCCCCGCGCACGATGAAGGTAACGCCCATGTCGATGTCGTCGACCGAGGAGGCAAAGGTATAAAGCACCTGCCCGTCGGCGCGGATCAGCACGGGGTCGGAAACGGAAGCCGCATCGATGGAAATCGGGCCAAGGATGCCGTCGGTCCATTCGATGCGGTTTTGATGCAAGAGGAAGCGCCAGTAACCGTCGCGGCCTTCGGCGCGCATCTTTGCCTTGTCGTCGTCGGACAGCGACAGCGACGCGCGGTCATAGACCGGCGGACGGTGCATGTTGAGCTGTTTTTTGCGTTTCAGGTCGAGTTCGACGGGGGATTCAAAGCATTCGTAGAAGCGGTTCTTGCCCCTCAGCTCTTCGGCGGCTTCGCGGTAGCGGTCCATGCGGAGCGACTGCTTTTCGACGCGGTCCCAGTGGATGCCGAGCCAATCGAGGTCGGCCATGATGCCGTCGGCGTATTCCTGCTTGGAGCGTTCCTGATCGGTATCGTCGAGGCGCAGGATGAACGTGCCGCCCGCCTTGCGCGTGATCAGATAGTTCATCAGCGCGGTACGCAGGTTGCCAACGTGAATATATCCGGTCGGCGAGGGGGCGAAGCGGGTGGTGACGCTGGACGTTGCTGGGGACATTTCTGGCACTCCTGGGGCCGCGATGCTCTTTCACAGGTGCGGGGTTTTGTCCATATCTACGGGGCTGGAATGGAGGGCGACATGGCCGAAACCGAGGATGCGCCGACATGGGACGGTTTCACTGCCCCCGATCTGGAGTTGATCGAGGAGTTGGCGCAGGCTGCGATTGCCGCCTTGCCCGCGCCGTTCCGCGCGGCGGCGGGGCAGGTGGCGCTGCGGGTGGCCGATTTCGCAGCCGACGAGGTGATCGAGGAGATGGGGTTGACCGATCCCTTCGAGTTGACGGGGCTTTATGACGGGGTGCCGCTGACCGAGAAGTCGGTGATGGACCAACCGTCGCAGCCCGACACGATCTGGCTGTTCCGGCGGCCCATTCTGGACGAGTGGTGCGAGCGGGGCGATGTCGGGCTGGGCGAGATGGTGACGCATGTGCTGGTGCACGAGCTGGCGCATCATTTCGGCTGGTCGGACGCGGATATCGCGGCGGTCGATCCGTGGTGGGAGCGCGACTGACAAAGCTGTGATTGGGCGGGGTGGCGCGGGGGGCTATCCTTTTGAGAGTTTTCAAAAGGAGGACCGAAGCCGATGACCACTGCCCGATTCTCGCGCCGTCAGGCGATGCTTGCGGGGGCCGCGATGCCTTTCGCGCCGATGTTGCTGACGGGGGCCGCGCAGGCCGCCGTGCCGTTGCAGGGGCCTGCGATGCCGCTGTTCCACCGTGCCAAGGTGGGTGGTTTCGAGGTGACGACCCTGCTTGCGGGGGCCAGGGCCGGTGACAAGCCGCAGGAGACCTTTGGCATGAACGTGCCGGCCGAGGCGTTCGCGGCGGTGTCGGCGGCGAATTTCATACCCGACGACAAGACCTTCAACAGTTTTGCGCCGGTGCTGGTGAACACCGGTTCCGAACTTGTTCTGTTCGATACCGGCCTGGCGCCCGAGGGGATCACGGCGGCGCTGGCGGCGGCGGGGATCGCGCCCGAGCAGGTGGATATCGTGGTGCTGACGCATATGCACGGCGACCATATCGGCGGGCTTGGCGGGGCGAACCCGACCTTTGGCAAGGCGCGCTATGTGACGGGGGCTGCGGAACACAACGACTGGTCCAAGGCGGGGAACGAGGGGTTCGAGGTCAATGTCGTGCCGCTGAACGACAGGTTCACCTTTCTGGACGATGGCGGCGAGGTGGTGTCGGGCATCACGGCGATGGCTGCGCCGGGGCATACGGCGGGGCATTTCGCCTATCGGCTGGAAAGCGACGGGGCGCAGTTGGTGGTGTTGGCCGATACGACCAACCACTATGTCTGGTCGCTTGCCCATCCCGACTGGGAGGTGCGCTTCGATCAGGACAAGGCGCAGGCGGCAGCGACGCGGCGGCGGATGCTGGGGATGCTGGCGGCGGATCGCATCGCCTTTGCGGGCTATCACATGCCGTTTCCGGGGATCGGCTTTGTCGAGGCGGCGGGTGACGGGTTCCGCTATGTGCCTGCCTCGTATCAATTCATGTTTGGTTAACCGAAAGGGCAGGGGGCGCACGCGCCCCCTCTGGCCGCTGGCGCGGCCATTCACCCCCTGTGGATATTTGGAACGAGAAGAAGCGGGGAAGGGAGGGTCCGGGAGGGCAGGTGCCCTCCCGGCACTTTCGGGTCAGGCCTTGAGCTTGGCTGCGATTTCGACGGTGCGCTTGGCCTGATGGCCGATCGAGGCCTTGGCCTTGTCGTCGAATTCGGCGCCTTGGGTGTGGCTGTAGCCATAGGGGTTGCCGCCCGTGGCGAACAGGGCCGCGTCGGTGTAGCCCGGGGCCACGATGACCGAACCCCAATGCATGAAGCTGGTGTAAAGGCCAAGGATCGTCGCCTCTTGGCCGCCATGCGCGTTCTGGGCGCTGGTCATGGCCGACACCGCCTTATTCGCCAGATTGCCGGTGAACCACTGGCCGCCGAGCGTGTCGATGAAGGCGCGCAGTTGCGAGGTGGCCGAACCGAAGCGGGTCGGTGTCGAGAAGATGTAGGCGTCGGCCCATTCCATATCGGCGGGGGTGGCGACCGGAACCGACGACTGGTTTTCGGCGGCGGCTTTCCACGCGTCTTGCGAATTCACCACATCGGCGGGTGCGGTTTCTGCGATGCGCAGAACCTTGACCTCGGCCCCGGCGGCGCGGGCGGCTTCGGCGGCGATTTCGGCCATTTTGTGGTTGGTGCCATAGGTCGAATAGTAGATCACGGCGAGTTTGACGGACATTTCAGTACCTTTTGAAATCGGAGGACGGTGAAGCGATGCGATCAGCCTATGCGTTTTGCCGATCTGCTGAAATGCTGATCCATGCAGGGCGTCTGTGCGCCGTTGCGCGGGTTGTCGCACGCGGGGCGTTAGCGCTATCCTAACGGTGCGGGCGATGGAGGTTTTCATGGGCGAGACAGGCGGTTTGCAGCGTCAGGTGCCGATCCTGACATTGACGCTGAATCCGGCGCTGGACATGGCGACCGAGGTGGCGGCGATGCGTCCCGACGAGAAGTTGCGCTGCGCCGACCCGCATCTGGACCCCGGGGGCGGCGGGCTGAATGTCAGCCGCGCGGTGCATCTGATGGGGGGCGAGAGCCTTGCGCTGGTGGCGCTGGGCGGGTTGACCGGCGACCGGCTGGCCGAGTTGATCAGGGCCGAGGGCGTGAAGTTTCTGGCCATCACCGGACCGGGCGAGACGCGCCAGAGCCTGACGGTGAACGAGGCGACGACGGGGCGGCAATACCGCTTTATGCTGCCCGGCCCCGTCTGGCGCGAGGTCGACCAAGAGCGGGTGTTCCTGCTGCTGCGGGCTGCGGGAAAACCGGCAGGTTTTGCTGTGATATCAGGCAGTCAGCCGCCGGGCGTGCCGGTGGAGTTTCCGGCACGGCTTGCCGCTGCGATGGCGGGGATGCGGGTGGTGATGGACACGTCCGGCGCTGCGCTGACACGGGCGGTCACGCATCCGGTGGCGGGGCTGGAGGTCTTGCGGATGGACGGCGAGGAGGCCGAGGCGCTGGCGGGGCGCAAGCTGGCATCGCGGGCGGATACGGCGGATTTCGCGCAGGAGTTGGTGGGGCGCGGTGTGGCGCGCAAGGTGATCGTGGCGCGCGGTGCCGACGGGTCGGTGCTGGCGGGAGAGGGGCTGGCGCGAGAACGGCTGCGGCTGTTTGCCAAGGCGCCCAAGGTGGTGGTCAGATCGAAGGTCGGCGCGGGCGACAGTTTCGTGGGCGGCTATGTGCTGGCGCTGGCGCGGGGCAGGACCGAAGGCGAGGCGCTGGCGCAGGGTGTGGTGGCGGCGGCGGCGGCGGTGATGTCGGATGCAACCGCACTGTGCCGCAACGAGGACGTTTTGCGGCTGTTGCCCGAGGTGCGGGTCGAAACGGTTTAGGCTATGATATCATTACGTTTTTCCGTTCATGGATTTTTCACCTTTGACGGCGTGCGATGCACGGTCGATGCACATGTTTTGCGGAAATTCGTTAAAATCCGTTCATCTTAGCGCGTGGTTGACGGCGGCTTGTCCGGAAGGCTAGGGCTGGGCGGCTGCGCGTGCGGGGGGACAGGTTGGACAAGACATCGACGACGTTTTCGCGGGGGCTGCTGACGGCGGTGCCCATTGCGCTGGGATATCTTCCCATCGCCTTTGCCTTTGGCGTGGCCGCGACCAAGGCGGGGTTCACGGGCGGCGAGGCCTTTGTGCTGTCTTTGGTCATCTATGCGGGGGCGTCGCAGTTTCTGGCGCTGGCCCTGGTGGCGGGCGGCGCGCCGTTGGGGGTGGCGGTCTTTACCTTGGTGGCGATGAACCTGCGCCATGTGCTTTACGGGCCGTCCCTGATGAAGGCGGCGGGGACGGGCGCGTCGCGTCGTCTGGCATGGGGCTGGGCCTGGGGGTTGACCGACGAGGTGTTCGGCGCGGCATTGGGCGAGCTGGCGCGGGGGCGGCGGTTTTCGGAAGCCTTCATGTTCGGGCTGGGCCTCGGGGCCTATGCAAGCTGGCTGGCGGGGACCGCGCTGGGGGCCGTGGCGGGGGGCGGGGCGCTGGCAGGTTATCCGGCGGTCGAGGCGGGGTTGGGGTTCATGCTGCCCGCGCTGTTTCTGGCGCTGCTGCTGTCGATTCTGACGCGGGTGGCGGTGCCGGTGATCGCGGTGGCGGGGTTGGCGACGGTGTGCGGCACGCTGGCGGTTTCGCCCACGGCGGGGATATTGGGGGGCATGGTCGCAGGGGCTTTGGCCGGGGTGGTGCGCAAATGAGGGGCGAGGTTCTGGCGCTGGCGCTGATTGTCGGGGGGGCGAATTACCTGTTTCGCTATGGTCCGCTGGCGGCGCGGTTGGGCGAGGGGCAGGCGGGGCGGATGGCGCGGTTTCTGGCCGCGACCGGGCCTGCCGCGATTGCCACGCTGGTGGTGGCGTCGGTCTTGCCGCTGGCGGGGGCAGAGCGGGTGCCGCTGGCGGCCGGGGTCGGTGCGGTGCTGGGGTTGTGGCTGTGGCGGCGGTCGGTGGTGCTGGCAACGCTGGGCGGTGCGCTGGCCTATGGCGTGGTCTTTGCGCTGGCAGGGTAGGGGCTGTCGCCCGTTGTCCTTGGGGGGGCGGGCCTGCGGGGCAGTCACGATTGGCTGTAACAATCGCTAAGGGCTTGTGTGACAGGCGGGGCGGGCGGAGCATGGCGGCACGGCAAGGAGGCCGCCCCGGATGATCGAGATCGCGTCGGACAAGGTGGTGCAGGTGGTGTTTCTGGCCCGCGAGGGTGCGGCGGGTGCGCGGGAGTTGCACGCCTTAATCGACGGGCTGAACGAGGACGAGAAGGCGCATCTGACCGCGCTGGCCTGGGTCGGGCGGGGGGCGTTCGGGCCCGAGGCCTATGACGAGGCGGTGGCGACGGTGTTCGGCGAGGCAACGGTGCCTGCGGATGTGTATCTGATGGGGATGCCGCATCTGGCCGAAAATCTGGAAGCGGGGCTGGAGGCGATGGGGATAGACGTGGCGGGCGCGGAAGAGGATTTGCTGTAGCGGACGCGCCGGGCGGTGCGGTGGCGCAACGGCGAAAGCCGCGGGTCGCGGGCGGCGCAACATCGCCTTGGCGGCGGGCGCCAGTCTTGACAAAATCGCGGCGATACGCGAGAAGCGCGCCCGTGGGGCAGTAGCTCAGTTGGGAGAGCGCGTCGTTCGCAATGACGAGGTCAGGGGTTCGATCCCCCTCTGCTCCACCAATGCATATATACGACATGCAACGAGTTCGGGTGTTTGGCTTGGATTTCCGGCGAGATGCAGGGATTTGTTCACAAACATCGTTGCAGTAGTTGCTACCAGCGAGTGTAAAGGGCTTGCACTGAAACATGTGTTCGGGAATGCAGGCGATAGATTCTGGGCTGTTGCAAGGGACGCTGCGCTTTAGCGGATCGGGCTTGGGGGACGTCATGAAGGTGGCGGGGCTGCGGCCTGAGCGTGGCGGTCGATAGAGGCGGCGCTGGTCGCCGTTATGACGGCAATGTCGAGCGTCGCTTGACCGAAGCCAAAGGCGGGGCCGGCGTCGCTTAGGTTCATCTTTACGGCCCTGCCTGTCGGGGCGTTGACGGTGAGACCGGCTTCGGGCGGAAGGCCGCAGAACACGACGATGGCGCGACTGAATTGTCGGGATTTTGCAAAACGGGCACCGAGGCAAAGGCCGGTGGCGCCGCCGCGCAGCGCGGGACGTCTAGGCTTGTCTGGCGTGTGAACGCGGTCGACCCGAGGCAAGGCGCGCCGACGAGACGGCAACGGTCTTCGCTTTGTGGTGTGCCGGTTTACCCGTGCGGTTATTCAGATGTTTGGCGGCAGTGCACGAGCAACCTGCGCGGGCCGAGGGCCGCGCTTGGGCGAGGGCGGTGCGATCCGTGCAATCTTGAGGGGTGCTTGAACATCACGTGAACTTGGCTATGATTGGTACAGCCCTTTAGGCGAAAGTAGCTTCCGTTCGGGTGGGGCGGGCTGCCTGATGCGTTTAGGTGTGTTAACTTGGGTTCATTGGATAGCAGTTTCTTTGGCGCCGGTTTTTACGGTCGCTTGTATTTTGAACGTTTGTAAGTGGTGCGCGAGTGTCGAAGGTGCGGAGTGTGATTACCGGTCGGGCCTGCCGACTGCCAGGCGCGGATAGTGTGGATGCTCTGCGGCGGGCCTTGTTTCAGGGCGATGATCTTGTCACCGAAATTCCCCGCTCGCGCTGGTCGAAAGCGGCCTTTTTCCATCCACAAGCGGGCACGCGTGGCAAATCCTACAGCTTTGCGGCCGGTGTTCTCGACGATATCTGGTCGTTCGATGCGACGATGTTTGCGATTTCAGCGCGCGAGGCGTCGCAGATGGACCCGCAGCAGCGCATCCTTTTGCAGGTTGTCTGGGAAGCACTGGAAGATGCCGGTCTGGCACCTGACAGGTTAGGCGGCCAGAAGGTCGGCGTTTTCGTGGGCGCTTCGGCCATGGGGCACGGGTCGCGTCTGGCGCGGGACCCGTTGGTGGCTGATGCCTATCTGATGACCGGCAATACCCTGTCGCTGGTGTCGAACCGGATTTCGCACGCGCTGGACCTGCGCGGTCCTAGTCTGACGGTGGACACTGCCTGTTCGTCTTCGCTTTTCGCACTCGATCTGGCGCAAAAGGCGCTGGAGCGCGACGAGATCGACACGGCGATCGTGGCGGGGGTGAATATCCTGCTGGATCCTGGCCATTTCGTCGGATTTTCGGCGGCGCGGATGCTGTCAGCGACGGGGCGATGCAGGCCGTTTTCGGCGCAGGCGGATGGGTATGTACGGTCCGAAGGTGCGGTTGCCTTTGTGATCGAACGCAAGCCCGTCTCGGCGCTTGCGCCGCGCCAAGGCTACGCCGCCATTCTGGGGGTTGGAACCAACAGCGACGGGCATACGGTCAACGTGGCCTTGCCTGCGCTTGAGGGGCAGAAAGACCTGCTGGCCGCTGTCTACCGGCAGGCGGGCGTGGACCCTGCTTCGTTGGCCTTTGTCGAGGCGCATGGCACCGGAACGCAGGCGGGCGACCCGATAGAGGCGGCGGCCTTGGGGCAGGTGCTGGGCCGTCAGCGCGACGGGGCGCTACCGATCGGGTCGATCAAGTCGAACCTTGGGCATCTTGAACCTGCCTCGGGCGTGGCGGGCATGTTGAAGGCCTTGATCGCCTTTGAAAGCCGTGCGCTCCCTGCGACGCTGCACTGTGCGGCGGCCAATCCGAATATCGATCTGCACGGGTTGAACCTGAGCCTTGTGCCGCAGACGCTGGCGCTTGCGGCCACGGGTCCGCTGCGTGCGGGTGTCAGTTCCTTTGGCTTTGGCGGGGCCAATGCGCATGTGATTCTGGAGAGCATTGCCGACGGTGTTGCAGCACCGGCACGGATGCCCGCCCTGCCGCTGCGCAAGGCCAAGGCGGGCGAAGCGCCGATCCTGATGATCTCGGCCGCGTGCCAGGAGTCGTTGCAGGCATTGATGGCGTCGTGGTGCGACAGGATGGCGGGCCGGATGGCGGACGGGTCGGATGCGATGGCCGAGGATGCTGCCGCTGCGCGGGCCTATCGGGCGCTGTTGCCGGTGCGGGCCGCTGTCTTGTGCGAGGATGCGGCGCGGGCCGGTGATGCCCTTGCACAGGTTTCGCGCGGAGAAAGCAGCCCTGTCGTGCTGACCGCGACATCGCGGCTGAAAGAGGCACCTGCGGTCTTTGTCTATTCGGGCAACGGGTCGCAATATGCGGGAATGGGGCGCGCCGCGCTGGCAAGCGACAAAGCCTATGCGGCAGCTTTGCGGCGGATCGACAAGGTGTTCCTTCGGTTGTCGGGCTGGTCGATCATTGCGGCATTGCGCAGCCCCACGCTGCAACAGGATTTGCGCGATTGCGATGTTGCGCAGCCCTTGCTGTTTGCGGACCAGATCGCGCTGACCGAGGCGCTGGGCGCACGTGGATTGGTGCCCGCCGCCGTGATGGGCCACTCGGGCGGGGAGGTGGCCGCAGCCCATGTCAGCGGTGCTTTGGACCTTGAGCAGGCGTTGCGGCTGATCCACCAGCGCAGCCTGTCGCAAAAGCCGTTGCGCGGGCGGGGAGCGATGGCGGCACTGAACCAATCGGTTGAACTGGTCGAGGCGAGTTTGGCCGAGTTCGGCGGCGCGGTCACGATTGCTGCCGAAAACAGCCCCAACAGCGTCACATTGGTGGGCACGCCCGAAGCGATCGATGCCTATGCGGGGTTTGCGCGGCGCGTGAAACGCTGGGCCTGTGTGAAACTGCCGATCGATTATCCCTATCATGCGCCCGCGCAGGACGAGGTTCTGGAAAGTCTGCGGCAGGCTATCAGCGGTCTGCGGGCCGGCAAGACCAAGATCGCTTTCCATTCCTCGGTCACGGGAGGCGAGATGCGGGGCGAGGAGCTGACGGTGGCGTATTGGTGCGCGAATGTGCGCCAGCCCGTGCAGTTCAGGGCCGCGATGGAGAGTTTGAAAGCGGCAGGGCACAAGGCCTTTGTGGAGATCGGTCCTTCTCCGGTTCTGGGGGGGTATATGTCGGCCTGTCTGGGGTCGGACATTGCCGATGCCGTGACGTTGCACAGCTTCGAAAAGCACGACAGCGCGGGGATCAACCCTGTGCGGCGCACGCTGGCGCGCGCGATGGTCAACGGGTTGCGCTTTGCCAAGGGGCCGTTGACGGCGACGCCCAAAGGCTTTGACCGCAGTTTGCCGCGCTATCCGTGGCGAAACGAGGTGTATCGCGTCGATGTCACTCCGGCGATTGACGCCACCTATGGCAGCGGTGACGATTTCCACCGCCTGCTCGGGTTGCGCGATGCCGAAGATGCGGCGGCGTGGCGCGGTGACGTGGATCTGGGTGCCTTGCCCGAAATGGAAGACCACCGTGTCGGCACGCAAGTCCTGCTTCCGGCGATGGGCTTTGCCGAAATGGCGCTGCTTGCGGCGCAGCAGAGCCTGAAGACCGAGCAAGTCGAATTGCGCGATCTGGATATTCTGGCACCTGTGGTGCTGGCGGAGGGCAGCTTTTCGGTGTTGCGCACCACGGCACTGCAGACGCAGTCCGTAATCGCCATCGATAGCCGCGCGCGGGGCGACGGGGCGTGGCGCGAGCATATGCGCACGCGCTTTTTCCGCGGTCAGGCGGTGGACGTACCACGGGCTGCGCCGGTCGGCGGTAGCGGTGCGGGGGATGTCTCGGGCGAGGCGGTCTATGAGGCGGCCCGCGAGATCGGGTTGAATTACGGGCCGCGCTTCCGGCGGGTGGACCGGATTTCCATGCCGGGGCCGGATGTGCTGGAGGTGTTTCTGACCGAGGGCGAGCCTTTCAACGCGGCAGAGGACGGCTTTGCATTCGATCTGATCGGTGCGGATGCGGTTTGCCACGGTATGATTGCGGCGCTGATGGGCACGCCGCGTGCGGCCGAGCGTCAGGCCTATGTGCCCGTGCGTATCGGCAGGCTTGCGCTGTTGCGCGCGGGGGTGCCTATCGCATCGGGACGGATCGACCTGCGCCGGATCGGGCAGCGGTCGATGTTGGCCGATTTTACGCTGTTTGATGCAGGCGGGGCCGAGATCGCCCGCATGGATGGCGTGCGGTTTCAGGTGGCGGGTCGTTTGCGCGGGTTGAACCTTGCGCTGCACGCGTTCAGCACGGGGACCGTTCCGGTGTCGGAGACGCTGACCCCGCCGCCCCTGACGCTGGGGCAGGCTGTGGCATTGGCCGGGGCCCCACAGTTTGCACCGCAGGACGACGCATTCTTCTTCATTCAGGCGGTCACGCAGCGCATCGCCCATGAAGCCGTGCAGGCCTTGGGGGTTGGCAGGTTCGCAGGCGAGCGGCCGGCGAACTTTGGGGAGGCAAGTGAAAACCGGATCGTTTCGGAAAGCCTGGGGACCAGCCCCTATGCCGCATCGATTATGGGGATGTTGGAACGTGGCGATCTTGCGCAGCGGATGGCTGCGGGATGGCGCTTGGCAGAGGTGGATGACGATATGCCACCAGCGGGGGTGCTGCTGAAAAGCCTGTTGGAAGACCGCCCCGATCTTGGCGCAGAGGCTGCCGTTCTGGCCCGATTGCACGACGCGTTGCCCACGCTGCTTGTGGCCGAAGAGACCGATATGCAAGCGGTGCTCGGGGTGAATGCGGTGCAGAACCTGACCGAAGGGTCGGTCTTTGCGCAGCGCAGCCGTGCTTATCTGACACAGCTTGTGCAATCTGTTGCAGCGCAATGGCCCAAAGGATGCAGCCTGCGGATTGCCGAGGTCAGCGATGGCCGTGCGCAGGTCATTCCCAAGTTGCTGGCCGCCGAGGGCACGGGAACTGCGGCGTTCTGGGACCTGCGCGCGGCGTGCTTTGGCGCGCCCGCAGCCCCCGCGCAACTGCCCCCTGACCGCGTGCAGACTTGCGAGGCCAGCGCCGAAGCCTTGGCGCATGTGCCGCTGTTCCATCTGATCGTCGTGCCCGAAACGCTTGCCAAGGCACGCGATCCCATCGGCTTGCTGAAGACTCTGGCAAGCCGCCTTGCGCCTTCGGGGCGGTTGGTGGCTTTGACGCCGCAGCCTTCGGATTTCGGTGATCTGGTGTTCGGGCTTGATGCAGACTGGTTCTGCGATGCGCCGGGGTTGGAGGCGCCGGTGACGCGGCTGCTTGCCAAGGATGAGATGCTGCGTCTGGCCAGACTGGCCGGTTTGCCGGGCGCCGAGGCCGCGAGTCTGACGGAAGGGATGGGTAGCCCGACGCTGTTGATGGCGACAGCGGAACCGGCGGTGCGGTTGCCGGTCGGTTCTGCCGCCTTGAGGGCTGCGGTGCGTCTGGTCGTCACCGGCGAGGCGGAGTTGTCGGTGGTCGAAGCGCGGGCTGCCAGCGACGAGCAAAACGTGCCCGAAGCCGATGCCCATCCGGTGCTGACCGAGCATCTGGCGGCTGGCCTGCGCTATACCCGCCCGATCGGGCAGGACAAGGTGACGGTCATCTGGTTCGATCCTGCGCCCGCGGCCGATGCGGCGTTGCGGCTGACCGAACGGCTTGTCGTGCTGCGCGACCTGCTGGAAAGCGGCGGCGGCCTTCAGACGCGGATCATCGCCGTGATCCCGGGCGGGTCGGCCCATGCGTGTGCGGGACGGTGCCTGCCCGGTCAGGCCGCGATCTGGACCGCGCTGCGCACGGCGGAAAACGAATACCCCAAGCTCAAGCGCGTGTGTCTTGACCCCGTGGCGGGGCTGGACGGAGTGCGGCTGGCCAATCGGATTGCGGCGGCGGTGGCTTTGGGGTCGGGCGAAAACGAATTCGTGCTGACCGAAGAGTCAAACCACGTGCTCCGGGTGCTGCGGGGTCTGCAAAAACCGGACGGGGCGGTTGACGCGACAAGCCGCGCCGTATTGCGCACCGGTGTTTGGAGCGGGCTGGATGACATCGCCTGGACTGCCGCGCCGCGCCGTGCACCGGCCAAGGGCGAGATCGAGATCGAAGTCGCGGCCACGGGGCTGAATTACCGCGATGTCATGTGGTCGATGGGCCTGTTGCCGGAAGAAGCGCTGGAGAAGGGCTTCGCTGGGCCGACGATCGGGATCGAATGTTCGGGCCGTGTGGTCGCGGTCGGGCCCGAGGTCAGCGGCTTTGCGGTGGGCGATGGCGTGGTGACTTTCGGGCCGAGCAGTTTTGCGTCGCATGTCACGATTGCGGCAGAGTTCGCGGCCCCTTTGCCCGAGGGCCTCGATCTGGTCGCGGCGGCGACGCTGCCGGTTGCCTTTTTCACCGCCCATTACGCGCTTGTGCATCTGGCGCAGGTTGGCGCGGGGGAAACGGTCCTGGTGCACGGCGGGGCTGGCGGGGTCGGGCTGGCGGCGATCCAGATTGCGCAGGCAAAGGGGGCGCGGGTTATTGCGACCGCCGGTTCCGCCGTAAAGCGCGCGGTCCTGGCACAGCTGGGCGTGGATCACGTGCTGGATTCGCGAAGCCTGGCGTTTTCGGATCAGGTCCTGCGCCTGACGGGTGGGCGCGGCGCGGATGTGGTGCTGAACGCGCTAGCGGGCAAGGGTATGGAAGCGAGCCTGTTCTGCACCGCGCCCTTCGGGCGGTTCATAGAGCTTGGCAAGCAGGATTTCTATGCCAACACCGCCATTGGTTTGCGCCCGATGAAGGAGAACGTGTCGTATTTCGGGGTCGATGTGGATCAGCTTGTCACGGCGCGGCCTGACCTGTTCCGCCGTTTGTTCGCAGAGATGATGGCGGGGTTCGCGTCGGGCGCGTTACGGCCAATGCCTTATCGTGCCTTTGACGGCGAGGCAGCTGTCGAGGCGTTTCGTCTGATGCAGAAATCGGGGCATCTGGGCAAGATCGTCGTCCGTCCGTGCTCGGCCAACGGGCTGGGCGCAGAGCTGCCTGCGCGTTTTTATCGGGCCAATCCTGACGGCGCCCATGTGATTGTCGGCGGATCGGGCGGATTGGGGGCAGAGGTTGCGAAGTGGCTGGTCCGTCGCGGTGCGCGGCGGCTGGTGCTGGTCGGTCGCAAGGCGGAACCGGACGACGCTTTGGCGGACTGGATCCGCCGCTGCGGGGCGAGGGGACTCTCGGTCGAATTGGCGGCCTGTGACGTGGCGGATGAAGCCGCGCTTGGCGCGTTGCTGGAACGGGTGCGGCAGACCGCGCCGATTGCGGGCATCGTTCATTCGGCCATGGTGCTGGATGATATGCCGATGAAGGACCTGACGCGGGAAGGTCTGGCGCGGACGCTGGCTGCAAAGGTGACCGGGGGGAGCAATCTGGACCGGCTGAGCCGGCAGGACCGGTTGGATTACTTTGTGCTGTTCTCGTCGATCGCGGCATTGATCGGGAACCACGGGCAATCGGCCTATGTCGCGGCCAACGGCTATCTGGAAGGGCTGGCCCGTGCGCGGCGGCTGGAGGGGTTTCCCGGGCTGGCGGTGGGATGGGGCGCGATCAGCGATGTCGGACATCTGACGCGCGAGACGGGCAAGGCGGCCTTTGTGGCGCGCATGTCGGGCAATGTGCAGATGACGGCGCGGGATGTGACGGTTGCGCTGGACAGGTTGCTTGCGCAGGGGCCAACGGATCAGGCCGTGGTCCATGTCACGCCGATGCGCTGGACGTCATCGGTGGCGGCGCTGCGGACGTTGTCGGGGCCGACCCATCGGCTGCTGCACACGCTGGGACGGGGCGAAGGCGACGGGGGAGAGGACAAGAACCTGCGCGACATCCTGCAGGACCTGCCGCGCACGAAGGCCGAGGAAAAGCTGTCGGCGTTTCTGGTGGGGCGGATCGCCCGTATCCTGCACGTTTCGGAGCAGGCGATCAACGTGAACCGGCCCACGACCGAGTTGGGCATGGATTCGCTGATGGGTGTCGAGCTTGGTCTGACGTTGCAGGAAGCGCTTGGCGGCGACCTGCCGGTTTCGTCGGTGTCGGAGGGGCTGAGCATCGCGCAGATTTCGGCGCGGATCGTTGGTCATCTGGCAGGTGGCGGCGCGGCGGCGGGGGCGGCTGTAGATGCCAACGCGGGCACGCTTTCGTTGATGGATCAACATGTAAAATCACCGGAACCGCATATGGCCAAAGGCGGCACTGCGACCTGAACTGGCGGATTTAACCAAGGATGATGGCGATGAATGCGCATGAGCACAGGGCAAGACTGGTGGCAATGGCACGCGACGCGGCGGATCGGCGGGCGTCGGGTGCTGTCGGTGAACCGGCGCGCATCGAGGCGGTGGCGTTCGACCAGTTGGCGCAATACCGCAACGTCGAGAAGATGCGCGCGGTCGGGGCCATGATGGGCATAGCCAACCCGTTCTACCGCAGCCATGCTGGCAGGGCATCGAACAAGACGGTCATCGACGGGCAAGAGGTCGTCAACTTTGCGTCCTATGACTATCTGGGGCTGAACAGCGATCCGCGTCCGCTTGCAGCGGCGCATGCGGCGTTGGACCAATACGGGATTTCCCCCTCGGCAAGCCGTCTGGTCGCGGGGGAGCGGCCGGTGCATGCAGAACTGGAGGCCGCGCTCGCCCGCCATTACCGCACGGCGGCGGCGATTGCCTTTGTCAGCGGCCATGCCACCAATGTGGCAACCATCGGGGAGTTGATGGGCGAGGGCGATCTGATCGTGCATGACGCCTATATCCACAATTCGGCGCAGGTCGGGGCGCGACTGTCGGGCGCGGCGCGGCGCAGTTTTGCGCACAACGACATGGACGCGCTGGACAGGTTGCTGACCGAGAACCGGAGCCGCGCACGCAATGCGCTGATCGTGGTCGAGGGGCTTTACTCGATGGACGGCGACACGCCGCCGCTGGCGGAGCTTGTCGCGTTGAAGCGCAAGCATGGCTGCTGGCTGATGGTGGACGAGGCGCATGCGCTGGGCTGTGTCGGCAGGACGGGGCGTGGGTCGTTCGAAGGGGCGGGAATAGACCCTGCGGATGTCGATATCTGGATGGGAACGCTGTCGAAAACGCTCGCCTCGACCGGCGGCTATATCTGCGGATCGTCGGCGCTGGTCGATATTCTGAAATCGAACGCGTCGGGCTTTGTCTATTCGGTAGGGCTTGCGCCGGCGCTGGCGGCGGCGGCCACGGTGTCGCTTGGCATCGTCGACGCCGAGCCTGAGCGGGTGGCGCGGTTGCAGGCGAATGCGGCGCTGTTTTTGTCGCTGGCGGCCGAGGCCGGGTTGGATACGGGGGCAGCCGAACCATTTGCGGTCGTGCCGGTGATGGTTGGCGATTCCCTTTTGGCAACCAAACTGTCCGAGTGCATTCTGGCGCGCGGCGTCAATGCCTTGCCCATCATCTTTCCGGCGGTGCCGATGCAATCGGCGCGATTGAGGTTCTTTATCTCGTCCACGCATGAGGAAGCCGACATCCGCGCGGCGGTGGAGGTGACGCGACAGGAGTTGGCGCGGTTGCGCAGCGAGGATTTCCACAACAGGCTGCCGGCAGAGGTACTGAACATGTAGCGGGCGCCGGAAAGAAGGCGGCGAGACCCGGAGCCTGACGCGGGGCCGGACCAAGGGCCGTGCCGTCCCTATCGGGCGCACGGGTGCGAAGAGTGTTTTGAGCGGTAAACGAGTATTGCTGGATGGACGACGGTTTTTCGAAACGCATTTCCCCGGACGAAGCCTTGCCCCTGTCTTGGGCGGGGTCGACCATGGAGATGGATTACCTCAACTTCGGCGATGCGCTGAGCCCCGTGATGGTGGCGCTGGTGTCGGGGCGGTCGGTGCGGCGTGTTCCGACGCAGTCGAAATCCTTGCGGATGGGGGCAGTGGGCACCATCGGGCATGGCTTTTCGGGGGGCGAGGTCTGGTTCTGGGGCACGGGCTGTTCCAACTGGAAGAACCCGTCGGCCAAGCCCGAGGAACGGGTGCCCTTTACCGTGCCCGACAATTCGCGCTTTGTCGTGACGGCGACGCGTGGTCCGGTGTCAGAGCAGCTTCTTGCCGGACCGGACGGGCACAAACCGGGGGTCTATGGCGATCCGGTCTGGCTGTTGCCGCGGTTCTACCGGCCCAAGATCGAAAAGAAGTGGAAGCTGGGGGTCATCCTGCACCTGTCCGAGTTGAAAGACCGCGGTGTGGTCGCCGTGCCGCAGGACGGCATGCGGCGCTTTGACATTCCGGCCGAATTGGCCGGTGACGTGCATCTGATCACGACCTGCACGCCGATTTCGATGCAGAGCGTGGGGGACAAGATCGACGAGATTCTGGCCTGCGAACGGATCGTTTCGACCAGCCTGCACGGAATGGTGGTGGCGGAATCCTACGGAATTCCCTGCCTGTATTTTCCGCCGCACGGGGCGGGCATCGGGCCCGAGGAAAAGGCGCTCGATCCGGACGGGCCGATGGATTTGCGCTTTGTCGATCTGTATTCGGGTCTGGGTCTGGACCGGCTGATGACGTACGTTCAGCCGCGCCACGAGGTGACGGATTGGGCGGCGGTGATGGCTGCGGTCGACCGGTATTGGCGGCCCGTCACCTGTGACGGGGACAGGTTGATCGGGGCCTTTCCGCTGCCGGTCAACCCCGTGCAACCCGAGGCGGGGAAAACGATCTGGCAGCATCCGGTGCTGACGTCGATCGAGTTGCAGGCGGATGTTGCGGCTTTGCGGCGGGATGATGCGAAGGCGCATTCGAAACCCAAGGTCTGGTCGTTCTTCGGCTTTCCGGGCGCGGGCAAGCCTGCACCGACCCTGAAGGAAAAGCGGCTGGCCCGGATCATGGGAAGAGCGCGCAGCGTTCCGTTGTCTTGGGCTGCATGTAAGACTGCCAGTTCACCTGCGAATCTTGGCGATGCTCTCAGTGCGGTGATCGTTGCGGCGCTGGCCGGAGTGCCGGTGCGTCATGCGCATTTCGACGAGAGACGGGAGCGGCTGGTCGGGGTGGGAACCATCGGGCACGCCCAGAAGAACGGTAGGCTGCATCTGTGGGGCACCGGTTTCGATGCCAAGGAAAATGCGGTGCAGCCCGATCCGGGCCGGTTCATCGCCCCCCCTGGTACCGCTTTCGAGGTGCATGCCACGCGCGGGCCGCGCAGTGCGGGCTTGCTTGCCGCGCAGGGGATTGCGACGGAAAAGGCAGCTTATGGCGATCCGGTCATGCTGATGCCGAGGATATGGCCGATGGAGCATGTGGCCAAAACCCATGACATCGGCGTCATTGTCCATATCACAGAGTTGGCGGCACAAGAGACCGGCTCGATGCCCTTGGAGGAATACCGGCGGTATCACGTTCCCGAAGGACTGCGCGGGTCGGTCCGGATCATCAACACGTTGACGCCGCCCACGCTGGACGGGCTGAAGGCGAAGGTCGAGGAGATCGCCGCCTGTCGCGTGATCCTGTCGACCAGTCTGCACGGACTGGTTCTGGCGGAAACCTACGGCATTCCCTGCGCGTGGTTCAGCATTGACGGCACGGGAGAGGGGCAGCGGCTGCGGCTGGACGATGACAGTGTCGAGATCGGCCACAGGATGCGGGACTTTTACCTTGGGGCGGGGGCGAGCGATCTGCTGACCTATGGGCTTGGCCGCCACCTTGAGACGGACTGGCACGCGGCGCGCGATTTCGTGGCGCAGAACTGGACACCGTTGAACTATGACGCGACGGCTTTGGTCAGGGCGTTTCCGCTGCCCCTTGCCCCCGTGGGTGCGGACGGGCTGTGGCACATTCCGGCGGTGGTGCAGGCCAAGATGCGGTTTTCACATATCGAAAGGAAGTGGTGGTGGTGGTGAACACGCTGCAAGACGCCGTGGACGCCAGTGGCAGCGTGCCGCTTTCCTTTGTGCAGGCGGGAACCTACGCCAATCTGGGCGATGCGCTGAGCCCTGTGATGGTGAGCCTGTTGTCGGGCCTGCCGTGCAGCCACAAGGCGCAAGTCAGCGACCAGTTGCGGATGGGGGCGGTCGGCACGATTGCCCATGGCTTCAAGGGCGGCGAGGTCTGGGTCTGGGGGACGGGGACATCGAAACATACCAATCCGCTGAGCAAGGGGGTCGCAAAGCTGCCCTTCCTTGCAGATGCGGCTGCGCGTTTTCGTGTCGCTGCGACACGCGGGCCAGTGACGCGCCGTATCCTGAGCGAGGACAATGCGGTCGGTCCTGCGGCGTTTGGCGATCCGGTGTGGTTGCTGCCCGATTTCTACAGGCCACCCGTCAGGAAACGTTGGAAGTTGGGGGTGATCGTCCATCTGGCCGATCTGAGGGACCGCAGCTTCGATGCGGCGGTCAAGGACGCCTATCTGCGTTACGGCATTCCCGCCGAGATGCAGGGGGAGGTCAGGTTGATCAACACCGTGACCAAGATTTCCGCCGATGCCCTACAGGCGCGGCTGGATGACATTCTGGAATGCGAAAGATTGGTGTCCACCAGCCTGCACGGGATGGTCTTTGCCGAAAGCTACGGTATTCCGTGCCTGTATTTTTCGCCGCGCGGTCGGGCCAATGGATTGGCGGAGCTTGACCTTATGGACGAGGACAGCGTGGATTTGCGCATTGTCGATCTGTATCGCGGGCTGGGCCGGTCGAGGCTTCAGGTCTATGTGCAGGATCGCAAGCAGCCGACAGACTGGGCGCATCTGATGCGGACGATCGATGCGGTGTGGGAGCCTGTGGTCTTTGACACCGGCCCCTTGGTCGAGGCTTTTCCGCTGCGTCTTGCGCCGCTGGTGGCCCCTGCGGGCGGGACGATCTTTGACCATCCGGTGATACAGGCCGCTCCGATCAGCAGGTATTCGGCGGTGCAAGCGCCGCAGTTGCGCAGGCTTGGCAAGGCGATGTTCGAACGATTCCAGTTTTGGCGCGCCTAGGGCGGGCTTTTTACCAGTGAAAGGGTTTTCCTTGAAAACCAGAGTGATGATCGACGGTATGAACCTTGCGCTGGACAAGGGGACCGGTGTTTCGACCTATGCGCGCAACCTGTCTTACGAGTTGCACAACATGGGGCTTGGGGTCGAGGTGCTGTATGGCAACCGCGCCTACGGGGGGCGCGACCGGTTGCTGCGCGAGATCAGTTTCTTTGATCCGCCACCGCGGGCCGGTTTTCTGGGCCGTTCGGCTTCGATGGCGGGCGTGTTGTTGAGCTTGGGCCTTCCGACCAAGCCGACCGCTGTTCCGGCAAGTGGCAGGGTGGTGACGCGGGCGTTTTCGTCGCGCATGCCCTATGCCGACCAGTTGTGGAACGCGGCGGATGTGTTCAGGTCTGGCGATACGTGTTTTTACCTGACGGGGCTTCGCAAGCCGGTGCGGATGCGCGATGCGCCCGACATCATGCACTGGACCTATCCTGTGCCCATCAAGATGACCGGCAGCAAGAACATCTACACTTTGCACGATCTTGTGCCGCTGCGGCTGCCCTATACCACGCTGGATATCAAGCATCACTACCTGCGGCTGATGCGGGCCATCGTGACAAGAGCGGACCATATCGTGACGGTGTCGGAAACGTCACGGCGTGACATCATCGAATTGCTGGCCTGCCCCGAGGACAAGGTGACCAACACCTACCAGTCTGTCGAAATACCGGCCAAATTGCGCAACCGTCCGCCAGCCGAGGTGCAGCGCGAGGTCGAAGGGACGTTCGGCCTGCCCTACAAGGGGTATTTCCTGTTCTTCGGGTCCATCGAGCCGAAAAAGAACATCGGGCGGTTGATCGAGGCCTATCTGGGGGCAAAGACCGAAACGCCGCTGGTGATCGTGGGGGCGCAGTCGTGGAAATCGGAAAACGAGTTGCGCCTGATCAACGACACCACGAACCGCTTTCTGGAGCAGATCGGGAATGTGACCATGACACGCGACAGGATACGGCGGTTCGACTATGCGCCGTTTCCGTTGCTCGTCAGCCTGATCCAGGGGGCGAAGGCGGTCGCCTTTCCATCGCTGTACGAAGGGTTCGGGCTTCCCATCCTTGAATCCATGCTGCTGGGCACGCCAGTGATCACATCGCGTGAGGGGGCGACGCCGGAGGTGGCGGGGCAGGCGGCATTGCTGGTCGATCCTTATGACCCCAGGGCGATCTGTCAGGCCCTTCTCGAAATGGACAGCAATGCCGAACTGCGGGCCAGACTGTCCGAGGCGGGGCGCACGCAGGCGGCGCTTTATTCGCCCGAGGCGCATCGGGCAAAGTTGCAGACTGTCTATTCCAAGGTTTTGGGTCGCCCCGTCTGAGGGCAGGAAAGGGAGACATGCCGTTACCTGTCGGACAGGCGATCATCACGGGTGGGTCAAGCGGGATCGGCCTTGCCGTCGCGTTGCAGCTGGCGGGAATGGGGCATCCGGTCTCGTTGATCGCACGGCGCGAAACCGTGCTGGACGAGGCGCGCCGGCTGATTTGCCAACGGTTTGCGGGGGTGCCGGTTCACTGTGCCTGCGCCGATGTGACCGATGATGTGGCACTGCGAGCGGCGATCAGCGAGGCGGTTTCGACGCTGGGCCGTCCGTCGATGTTGATCTGCTCGGCCGGTATCACTGCGACAGGCGTTTTTGCGGAGATCGGCCCCGGGACGCACCGCAGGACGATGGAAGTGAACTACTTTGGCACGCTGGATGCGGTGCGGATCGTCCTGCCGCATCTGGTGCCGGGGGGGCAGATTGCGATTGTCTCGTCGGCGGCCGCGCTGACCGGACTGTACGGCTATAGCGGCTATGCGCCGTCGAAATTCGCGCTGCGGGGCTTGGCCGAGGTGTTGCGGGTGGAGTTGGCCGAACGCAACATCGGTGTCACGCTGTGCATGCCGCCCGATACGGACACGCCGCAACTTGCCGCCGAGATTCCACTGCGGCCAGAGGTGACAAGCAAGGTCGCCGCCTTGGGGCGGACGCTTTCGGCGGATGCGGTGGCGGAGGCGCTGGTCAAGGGGATGGCTGCGAACCGGTTCCTGGTCTTGCCCGGACTGTCGCTGCGGGCGCTGCATCTGTTTGGCGGAATGCTGGGGCCGGCGATGCGCGCGTTGCAACGCCACTTCATCCGTCGCGTTCGGCGATCGGCCTGACATGACACAGATCGCCTATGACGTGACGCGGTTGTTCCTTGGACCGCTGAGCCGGACGCCGCGCGGGATCGACCGGATCGAACTGATTCTTGCCAGGCATTTCTTTGGCACCGCGCCGCACACCACCTTTGGCGTCTTGCCGACTCCGTGGGGGATGCGGGTCTATGACAGCCGCCGCGTGCTGCGTGCAGTCGACCGGTTGGAACAGTTGTGGGCCGAGCACAGCGGGGCTGTCGATGATCCGGCGCTGGTGTGGCTTAAGGCGAGGTTGCTGGGCCAGAAGGTTGGTCCGCCGCCGTTTCGGAGCAAGCCGGGTCCGGCGGAAAAGGGCCTGCGGATGCTGCGGTTGATCGCGGCATCGGGGTTTTCGTTCGGGCGACGGGCGACGCGGGTTTTGCCGGAAGGTTGCGCCTATCTGAATGTCGGGCAGTTGAGCCTTGCGGTGCCGGTCCTGTTTCGCTGGCTGGACCGCAGGCCCGACATCTGGGCGGCGTTTATGCTGCATGATGTGATCCCGCTGCAGGAACCGGGGCTTGTCGCGCCGCTGTCGGTGCGGTTTCATGACCGCATGGTGGCCACTACGGCCCGTCACGCGGACGGGTTGATCGTGACGACGCAAGCCGCCAAGGGTGCGGTGTGGAACGCCTTGGCAGACAAAGGCTGCCGCGACATACCGACGGTTTCCGCCATGTTGCCGTTGCACGCCGGCTTTGACAGCCCCAGTGCCGCAGACCCGGCGCTGGCGGGGCAAGACTACTTTGTCGTCTGCGGTGCGATCGAGCCGCGCAAGAACCTGCTTTTGTTGCTGGCGGTCTGGTGCGAGTTGGTGCGGCAACTTGGGCCGGAAACACCGCATCTTGTCGTGGTGGGAACGCCGAATTACCAGGGTGACAGCATATTGGCCCAGTTTGCAGGCAGCACCGAAACCTTGCCCTACATCCATGTGGTATCGGGGCTGTCGACACCATCGCTGAAAGTGGTGATCTCGGGCGCGCGGGCGCTTTTGATGCCGTCGCTTGCCGAAGGTTACGGATTGCCCATCGTCGAGGCCGAGGCTTTGGGCTGCCCTGTCATCGCGTCAGATATTGCGGCCCATCGGGAAGTGGCGGGACACGGTGCAACGCTTTTGGACCCGCAAGACGCCGCCGTCTGGGTGCGGGCGGTTTTGGCCGCCAAAGTGGCTGACCGGCGCCCCGAGCGGCGGGCGGCGGCGGATCTGGCAACGGACCGCCGGGTCTTTGTGGAACAGATTGCGGGCTTTCTGCGTGAACGGGGGCGCAAGGGCGGAGTCTAGCAGGGAGTGGCAGCGATTCGGGCTGCCAATCGCGGGAGGGTTTTTGCAAGGATATCATTCGCCAACACCTGCGTTTCGGCTTCGACATAGGCACGACATTCGGGGGCGTTGCCCGAGGGGCGCAGATGCAGGATGCGACCTGACGCGCAGGTCAGGCGCAGGCCATCTGTCGTATCCGCAAAAGCCGGAACCTCGCCCAGAGGCAACAAGAAGGCGGCCTGCTGTTCGGAATCGGAGGTCAGGGTGTCGATGAAAGACAGCGATTGTGCGGTCGGCACGTTTTCGAGTCGGTCGCTTGCGGTGAAGCGTTGCGGTTCGAGGCTGACCAGCCGGTCGAGGCCATTTGCGCGGCGGGCGGCGGTGAGGGTTGCCAGAAGCGGCAAGAGGCTGTCGCGGGTGACGAGCGCGGGGAGCGGGCCGTGGGGCAGGGCCGCGTCGAACCCGAGGAGAAAGCCGCCGTTCGCTTCGTATCCGACGACGCGTCCACCTGCGGATTGCATCGCGGCGATCACGAAGGGCGATCCGATGCGGGTGCGGATGACCTGTGCGAAATGGCCAGAACGTTCGACGCCGCTGTTTGAACTGACTGGCGTGACCACGGTTTCGGCGTTTACGATGCGTGCGGTGATCTGGCCGAGGACATCGCCTGAGACGACACTGCCTGCGGCATCGGCCAGAAAGGGGCGGTCGCCATCGCCATCGGTGGACAGGATCGCATCGAGCGCGTGGTCTTTGGCCCAGAGGGCGATCTGTTTGCGCGCCCAAGCTGGCACGGCTTCGGTGTCGACGGGAATGAAGATGTCGGACCAGCCCAGCGGAACCACGGTCGCGCCCATGGCTGTGGCAAGGTCAGCCAGCAGGTCGCGGCTAACGGCGCTGTGCGACCAGACGCCAAGGCGCAGTCCCGCCAAAGCCGTGGGACCGAAGGCGGTGGTGTAGCGCGCAAGCCAGTCTTGTCCGGCCTGCGGATGGAGGGTCAGGCGACCTGCCGTCGCGGCTTTGCCGACAGGCGTGTGGCTTGCAGCCGCAAAGGCATGCAGGATCGCGGCTTCGTCCGATTTGGCGATTTCGCCGGTCGGCAGGTAGAATTTCAGCCCGTTCCGGTCGGCGGGAATATGGCTGCCGGTGACCATGATGGCGGCAGATTGCGCACGCGAGGAAACCAGCGCCAACGCCGGTGTCGGCACGGCGCCGCAATCCGTCACGTCATGACCCGCAGCGCGGGCCGCTGCGATGACGACCGAAGCCAGTTCGGGCGAGGAAGGCCGAAGATCGCGTCCGACGAAAAGCCCCTTGCCCACCGGACAGGCCGACAGGAAGGCTGTCACATAGGCCGCCACGAGGTCAGGTGTCAATTCCGTGACCAGACCGCGAAGTCCGCTTGTCCCGAATTTAGGTGCCATTGATGCTCCGTGGGCATGTCAGCCCGTTGCGAGATTAGATAGCGTGAAAAGCACGGAACGACTCGACGATCTGTGCCAATCCGGTTTAGATTGTTATAGTATTTATTAGTGATTGGGTGAGTAATGATCTACCCCGTAATTCTTTGTGGCGGTTCGGGTACCCGGCTTTGGCCACTTTCGCGTCAAAGCTATCCGAAGCAATTTGCAAAATTGACTGGAGAGACGAGCCTGTTTCAGGGCGCGGCGCTAAGATGCACGGGCGAGGGTTTTACCTTGCCGTTGGTGATGACGAGCGATCCCTTCCGCTTTATCGTGCTGGAACAGCTTGCAGCGGTACAGATGTCGGCACTGGATGTCGTGATCGAACCAGCGGCACGCAATACGGCGGCGGCTATCGTGGCGTCGGCTCTTATTCTGGCCAAGCGCGATCCTGATGCGGTGATGCTGGTCCTGCCGTCTGACCATGATATTCCGGATGCGGCACAGTTCCGCGATGCCGTGCGGGCAGCTTTGCCCGAGGCGAAGGCGGGCAAACTGGTCACATTTGGCATAAAGCCCGACCGTGCCGAAACCGGCTATGGTTATTTGCGGCTGGCGGATGCGGGCCGATCGGGCCGGGAGCCGCAGCCCTTGGCGGCTTTTGTCGAAAAACCTGATGCCGAGCGTGCGGCCGCGATGCTGGCCGATGGGCTGCATCTTTGGAATGCGGGGATATTCCTGTTTTCCGTCCGAGCCATTCTTGACGCTTTCGCCACCCATGCAAAGGAAACTTTGGACAAGGCGGAGGCGGCCTTGGCGCATGGCAAGGCCGATCTTGGATTTACCCGTCTTGCACTGGAGTCATGGGCGCAAATTAAGGACATCTCGATCGATTATGCCATCATGGAAAAAGCCGACAATCTGGCTGTGATGCCGTTTGACGGGCGGTGGTCCGATCTGGGGGGGTGGGAAGCGGTCTGGAGCCTTGCCGGACCGGATGGGAAAGGAAATGTGCTGTCTGACCAAGCGCTTGCCTTGGAGTGCAGCGATACATTGCTGCGGTCTGAAGTCGAGGGAATGCAGCTTGTCGGGATCGGTCTGGAGAATATCGTTGCGATTGCCATGCCCGACGCCGTGCTGGTTGCGCGCAAGGACCAGACGCAGAAGGTGAAAGATGCCGTTGCAGCGCTCAAGGCAAAGGGCGTGCGTCAGGCCACTGCCTTTGCCCGCGATTTCCGGCCTTGGGGATGGTATGAAAGCATTGCGCTGGGGACGCGTTTTCAGGTCAAGCGCATTGTGGTCCATCCGGGCGCAGCACTTTCGTTGCAATCGCATCACCATCGGGCCGAGCACTGGATCGTGGTCGAAGGCACGGCGCGGGTGACGGTGGATCAGGAGGTTCGTCTGATTAGTGAAAACCAGTCGGTCTATATTCCGCTTGGCGCGGTGCACCGGCTGGAAAATCCGGGAAAGCTGCCGATGGTTTTGATCGAAGTGCAAACCGGTAGCTATCTGGGCGAGGATGATATCGTGCGCTACGAGGATATCTACGCGAGGGTCTGAGGGTTTCAGGACCGGGAAATTCCATTTTATTGAACGACGGTTGCGGATGCCTGTTTCGGTGCGTTTCGGAAATGGGATCGTAAGTTTTCAAAGAGAAAGAAAGACCAGTGATACAGCGTGAGCAGGCCAGTATTTTTTCGTTTTACGAACGGATCTTGCTTCGCCGGATTGCAGGCAGTTTACCGCTTTGGGTGACGCCGGACCGGTTGACGGGGTTTGGAGTTTTCGGGGCCGCGCTTTGCCTTGCTGGATATGCGGCCTGTACCGTTTCATCCAATTGGTTGTGGTTGGCCAATCTGGGATTGCTGTTTCACTGGTTCGGAGACTCGCTTGACGGCACCTTGGCACGGGTGCGTCAGATCGAGCGGCCGAATTACGGATTTTATCTTGACCAGACGATCGATGTTATCGGCAATTTGTTGATTGCGGCAGGGATCGGGATTTCGCCTTGGGTGCGGATGGATTCGGCACTGTTCATGCTGGCTGCCTATCACATGCTGTCGATCCATACTTTTGTGCGCAGTGTCGTGACGCGGCGGTTTCATGTTGATGTGCTGGGGCTTGGGCCGACGGAAATGCGTGTCGCCATTGTGATGATGAACCTTGCAATTCTGACAGCGGGCGCACCGGAGTTCAGCTTGTTGGGCCAGTTCGTGACATGGTGCGATGTGCTGGTGGTGGGGGGGGCTGCTGCTCTGATGGTGGTTTTCGTGCTGGAGGTGCGCAAGGAAGCGCACATCCAGCTTGTTCGCGACACGCAAGGCGACAAGGACGCGTCCTGAAGAGCGGGTACTTTGTCGTGGCGGTGACCTAGAAATCGTCCATGGATTCGTCGGGTGCGCTTTGGCCGACGACTTCATCATCGGCTGATGCGGAGGTATCGGAATCGTCCGTTTGGCCAAAGGCGGTGATGGCTTCCGCAACGGTTGGATAAAAGACCACGCGACGGTTCTGGATGACGGCGCCGACATCGGCGAAAAGGCGCATGTCGCGGGGCGAGCGCGTCGTGAACAGAAAGGCGGCCTCGCGCCGTTTGGATTTTGCCATGGCGAGGCATTTGTCGCGGAAACCGGCATCGCCGCCGAACAGGATGCCGTCTGCCACGTAACAATCGGCGGGGATCGCGTAGCTGATTGCAAAGGCCAGACGCGAACGGTGCGACGAGTTATACGACGACAAAGGGCGTTTGAAACCTGCCCCGAGTTCGGCAAATTCTTCGACAAAGGTCGAGACGCTTTTGGGGTCGAGACCGAAGATACGCGCGATGAAGCGGGCGTTTTCGTCTCCGGTCAGAAAGCGGTTCAACATGGCGGGAAAGCCGATGGGCATGGACAGGCGGCCTGTGCGCGAAATGCGCCCGCTGTCGGCATGGACTGCGCCGAGCGCCAGATTGATGAGGGTGCTTTTGCCGCTGCCGCGTGCGCCCATGATCCCGATCGACACGTTCGCGGGCTGGGAAAAGGAAACCTCGTCGAGAAACACGCGTCCCCGACTTGATTTGCTGACCCTGTCGAATTGGAGGATCATAGTTTCAACTTTGCCTCGCAGGCCTTGAGCATGACCAGACCCAGAGTGATGCTGCCCAGAACCCATCCGCCGAGATAGCCGCGATCCAGATCGACGGCAGGATAGGATTCAAAGAACCCGAGGCGGAACCATTCGATGCCGTGCAGCAGCGGGTTGTAGGACAGATACTCGCGCGCGACGGCGGGCAGGGTGGCCGGAACGTAGAAAACGCCTGACAGGAACAGCATCGATCGGGCGAAGATCGAATAGACCAGCGCATAGAACTTGAAGATTTTGGTCAGCACGCCGTTGACGAGGCCGACACCGAAGCCCATCAGCCCGATGACGAGAACCGAATTTATCAACTCGATCGGCAGATGGGGGACGGCTGATTGGCCGAAAAAGCCCAAGACCACAAAGACCACCGTGCCGAAGAGGATGAGCGTCAGATACTCTAGCAGGCCCTTGGCCAAGGCGATGTCGAGAAAGCCGACGGTCTGAACCTTGTTGAAGGCCTTGCCGGAGCGGACGGCCCCCATCACGCGGGAACTGAGGTGCATGAACAGGAAATACGGAACGATGCCGGTTGCCAGAAACACCCCCAGACTGAGGCCAAAGGCCGGTTGGCGGGTGAGGTAATGGAATGCGATAAACATCGTCAGGTATTGAAAGATCGGTTCGGCAAGAACCATGAAATAGCCCATGATCGACATGCGAAAGCGGACTTTGATCTCATGCATCATCAGCGCGAGGATCACGCCGCTGCGCAGGCGTAGTCCGCGGGTTGCATGGATGGACCTGTCGGCGGACATGGCGGTTTCCTAGAAGTGGTCACGCATCGAAATCGCAACCAGACTGCTGACGATCCAGAAGCAGAGCGAGACGGCCAGAACCACAGTGAGCGAGGTGGCCATATCGGGGTAATCGGAGGCCTCGGGCGGCGATGGCATAACGTAGGTGAGCACGTAGAAATGCTTTTGGCTGAGCTTTTGCCGTGCGCCGTTAAGCGCTGTTTCGGTTGACTGGTAGTTGGTTGTGGCGATGTCGAGTTCGAGTTGCAGGTTCTGGTATTCCTGCAATTGGGCGGAATAGGAGGCTGCCGAAGACGGGTCTTCGCCTTGGGCCGAATTGGCGGCAAAGCGTTGGCGTGCTTTGAAGATTTCGTCGGCAATCGCCTTGGCCTGCCGTTCGAGCTGCTGGACGGACGGGGCATCTTTCGTCAACTGGGACGATAGCACGGCGACCTGTGTGGTGGTCGCGACATATTGGTCGGTCAGTTTGCTGACCAATCCGTCCGTCATGCTGGCTTCGGAGGTGGGATCGATGCTGCGATGGGTGGCGCGGAACTTCTGCATCGCATCGCGTGCGGTTTGCAGACGCTGGGTTGCCGTGCGGAGTTCCCCTTGCAGAAAGTTTACGCTGTCGGACAGCGGGCGCATATTCAGTTCGTTGACCAGATTTTCGCTGAGCACGACCATTTCGTCTGCAAGTGCCTGTGCGTCTTGGGGGGAAAAGGCGCGGATCGACACATGCGTCAGGCCGGTCATCATGTCGAAGTTGGTCGAGACCTGGCCGCGCCAGTAGTCTTGCAGCACCTCGGAGGTTGCGTCGTCGGGCAGGCGGGCGAGCCAGTCGATCCGGTCATCGGAAAACAGCGAGCGCAGGTCGAACTTGCGCTGGAGATCCTGAATTGCTTGCGGGCTGGACAGGTAGTCGGCCACCATGAAGTTGGCGACGTAGAGTTCGGCCGCAGAACCGCCCGAACCTGTATCGGTGCTGCCTTCGACAGACCCGCCGCGGGCGGATTGCATCATGTAGCGAAAGCTCGCGGTGTATTGCTGGGTGGCGAGCTGGGAGATGTATAGCCACGTTCCGGCGAGTGGCAGCAGCACGCAGCAAGCGAACCACAAGGGAACGAACCAGCCGCGCGCCGCCTTTTTTGGCTTTGGAAGTTGGGCCACGACCTGCGCCCAATCGACGGCGGGGGTTTGTGCGCCGCGCTTGGCGGTCGGAATCGCGGGATCTGAAATGTCCTGCACGAGGCCTGCCTTTTGCATCATCTGATTTTCGGGCCTTTCGTCGAACGTGTTACGCGGTCGCGACGCCGAGGTAATGCAAACATCGGCTTTCACTCGGCCTTGAGGCGGTCGGCTATGGCGGCCGTCGTCGAGACTGGTTGGGCGACGTTCGAGAAAAGCTGGATCGCCTTTGTCAGGCCTACGCCTTCGGCATTGGCGACGAGGACCACGTCACTGGCGCGGATGGCAAAGGTCTGGGCGGCGAAGATGCCGTCCACGCTTCCCATATCGAACTGGTAGATGGTCGGCACGTCTTCGGCGGGCGGGGCAGCGGAGGGAATGGCAACCCCAAGGGCGACCAAGGTGTTGCGGCGTTCGAAGCGCAACACGTAGACGCCTTTGCCATCGGCCCGCCCGTCGTCCAAGCCACCGGCCTCGCCGATGACTTCGGCAAGGCTCATGCCTGACGAGGGCAGGGGGCGGGTGGATTTGACCAAGGCCGCGCCGAGGACAGTGTATTTTTGCACGGCGCTTTCGAGAGAGATCACGTCGTCACGCTGCAACAGGATGTTGGCGCGCGGCTGGTCCTGAAGCGTTGACAGCCGCACCGAGCGGGTTTCGCCGCGACGGGTCATTTTGACCATCGTGTCGCTTGGCGGGATGCTGCTTCCGCCTGCGCGTGAGATGACGTCGAGCAGGGTTTCGCCTGCCGGAGTCAGTTGCACAGGCCCCGAGGTGCGGATGATGCCGGTGACGAGCACGGTGTTCGAAAGGTCTTGGGCGCGATGCACCATGACGACGGGCGAGGGCGTCTTGCTTGCCAGACCGTCTTGAACGAAGCGGCCTAGCGATTGCTCGGTCATGCCAGCTGCCTTGACGGGGCCAAGGTAAGGCACCGAAATCATGCCCATGCCGTCGATCTGGACAACCGGCAGGTTGATCATGTTGGCGCCGTGTTCGGTTGCGTTCGAATTCGAGCCGGAAAACAGCCCGCCCGCCACCTGTTCGATCACGGTGATCGACAAAAGGTCGCCCGCGCCGAGCGTGGTTTCGAGAGCGCCTGAATTCTGGAAGAAGCCGCTACCCGGGGATTCGCTGGCAGCGATCCGTTTCAATGTGTTCACGACCGGGAGCGTTGCTTTAACCGATGCGATTCCGGAAGGTGAGTTTGGACCTACCTGAGAGGACACCTGACCTACAGTCGGAGCGCCGCTCGGCAGGGTTCCGCAGGCCGTAAGCCCCAGTTGCGCTGCGACTATTGCCACAAGCGAGGGGCGTAACCAAAGCCGCAGCCGCACGAATTTCAAAAACACAGCACCAACTATTTTCATGCGATAGAGGAAAGGGCAACGGTACATGCAGTGTATTGCATGAAAGCAGTACGCTTCGCCATGAAAACTTGGGTCAGGGGCGGCAGGAATTCGGATAGGTCTGTCATTGGCGGTTGCGCTTGGCGTGTCTGCGCCCGAGGGCCACGCACTTGCACACCGTGTCCGGTCAAGCGCGGCGTTGCGGGACGGGTCGGCGTGCGGTTTCGGGCGGGTGGCGTTCGGGCGGGGCAGTCGCCTTAAGGCGTCGCTGTCAGTCGCGCAGGCGGAAGCGTTGGATCTTGCCGGTCTGGGTTTTCGGCAGGGTGTCGGTGAACAGGACGCGGCGGGGGTATTTGTAGGGGGCGATCGTCGCCTTTACATGGTCTTGCAGCAGTTTGACCATGAGCGCGTCGCCACTGTGGCCGGGGGCGAGGACGATATGGGCCTGGACGATCTGGCCACGGTCTTCGTCGGGGGCGCCGATCACGGCGCATTCCAGCACGGCGGGGTGCGACAGCAGGGCGGCTTCCACCTCGGGGCCGGCGATGTTGTAGCCTGCGGAAATGATCATGTCATCCGAGCGGGCGGCAAAGTGGAAGCGGCCTTCGCCGTCCATCCAGAAGCTGTCGCCTGTCAGGTTCCAGCCACCCTGGACGTATTTCGTCTGGCGGTCGTCGGCCATGTAGCGGCAGCCCGTGGGGCCGCGCACGGCGAGGCGGCCGACTTCGCCTGCGGGAAGGTCATTCATCTGGTCGTCCACGATGCGGGCCTCATAACCCGTCACGGGGCGGCCGGTGCTGGCGGGGTGGTGGTCGGAGAAGCGGTTGGTGACGAAGATGTGCAGCATCTCGGTCGCGCCGATGCCGTCGAGCATGGGTTTGCCGGTGCGTTCCATCCATTCGGTGTAGACAGGGGCGGGCAGGGTTTCGCCTGCCGATACGGCGGCGCGGAGCGATGACAGGTCGGCACCTTCGGCCATGGCTTTGAGCATCACGCGGTAGGCGGTGGGGGCGGTGAAGCAAACCGTGGCGCGGTGGGTCTGGATCATCTCGATCATGTTTTGCGGGCTGGCCTGTTCCAGAAGCGCCGCTGCCGCGCCAAAGCGCAGCGGGAAGATCGCAAGGCCACCAAGGCCGAAGGTAAAGGCGAGCGGCGGGGAACCGATGAAGATATCGTCGGGGGTGACGTTCAGGACTTCGGCCGCGTAGCCGTCGGCGATGATAAGAAGGTCGCGGTGGAAATGCATGGTGGCTTTGGGTTCGCCTGTCGTGCCCGAGGTGAAGCCGAGCAGGGCCACATCGTCGCGGCCGGTGCGGACGGCTTCGAATTTGACCGGCTTGCGAAGGGCGGCGCGGTCGAGTTCGGCGTCGTGGTTGGCGGTGCCGTCGAAGCCGATGACCGTCTTGAGGAAGCGGCTGGATTTTTCGCAGGCGACGAGTTCTTCCATCAGGCGGGTGTCGCAAAGCGCGTGGGTGATTTCGGCCTTGTCGACGATTTTTGCCAATTCGCCCGCGCGCAGCATGGGCATGGTGTTGACCACGACGGCGCCCGCCTTGGTGGCGGCGAGCCATGCGGCGACCATGGCGGGGTTGTTGGCCGAGCGGATCAGCACGCGGTTGCCCGGTTTCACGCCGAAGTCGGCCACCAGCGCATGGGCGATGCGGTTGGTCCAGTCGGCCAGTTCCTTGTAGGTGCGGGACCGTCCGTTGCCGATCAGGGCGGTGTGGTCGCCAAAGCCGCGGTCCACCATGCGGTCGGTGAGTTCGACGGCAGCGTTGAGCCATTCGGGATAGTCGAAGCCGTCCATCACGAGATCGGGCCAGAGGTCTGGCGCGGGCAGGTTCGCCCTTGTGAAGTGGTCGGAATGGCCGGTGGGGCCGAGGATGGGGGCAGGCATGGAACCCTCGCTTTGAGGGGGGCAGGGTATTGCGGCGGGCGGGGCTGTCAACGGAAATTTCAAGGTTAAAACAATTCCGCCCGGCGTGGCGGAACGGGGCGAAGCCCCCTTTGGTGGGGAAAGGGCAGATTCTTGTGCCGCCCGCTAACAGCGACAGGAACGGTGCCGTTCTACCCCAGGCAATAGCGGGGTTCCGGCGGCGTGCCGGACTGCGCAGGACGCGGGGTGTTGAATGGTTTTCAGGGAATTTCAGGGCGCGTTGCGACAGGCGGATGCGCACGCGTTGGCCAGTGATCTGGCACGGGCGCTGGGTGGAAGCGATGTCACGCTGGACCTGTCGCAGGTCACGCAGGCCGATGCCGGTATCGTGCAGGTGCTGATTTCGGCCAGTGCGCTGGCGGACCGGACGGGACGGCGGCTGCATCTGGACATGCCCGAGGGCTGCGCGGTCTGGACCATGGCGCAGGCGCTGGCCTTGCCGCAGGTCGGCCTGCCGATGCCGATGCCGATGCCGATGCCCTACGCGGCGCCCGTGGCCAATAGCACCGATGCCAAACCCGTGGCTTTGGAAGATGCCAGTTCAGGAATGACGCGATGAGCAAGACCATTCTGACGGTGGACGACAGCCCGTCGATCCGCCGCATGATCGCCATGACGCTGCAGGACGCCGGTTACACCGTGGTCGAAGCCGTCGACGGGCAGGACGGGCTGGAAAAGGCCACCACGATGCAGGTGGATGCCATCATCACCGACCAGAACATGCCCAACCTTGACGGTCTGGGCATGATCCGGGCGCTGCGGGCGCATCCGCTGGGGCGGGGCGTGCCGATCGTGGTGCTGTCGACCGATGGCGAGGAAGGGCTGAAGGCGCAGGCGCGCGAGGCGGGGGCGCTGGGATGGATGCTCAAGCCCTTTACGCAAGACAAGCTGCTGGCCGTGGTGAAGAAGGTGCTCGGGTGATGATCGACGAGGAAACTGCCGCGGTCTTCCGCGAGGAGTTGCGCGACCTGATCGACAGTCTGGAGCGCGGGCTGATGGACCTGAAGGCCGCGCCGGACAATATGGCGCTGGTCAATAAGGTGTTCCGCGACCTGCATACGGTCAAGGGCAGCGGGGCGATGTTCGGCTATACCGATCTTGCCGCGTTCATCCACAAATTCGAGACGCAGTTCGACAAGGTGCGGGTGGGCGAGGTTCCGGTCAGTGCCGAGTTGATCCGGCTGGCACTGGCGGCGCGCGACGAGATACCCGGGCTGGTCGAGCGGCGGGCTGATCCCGAGGGACGGCGCGAGGCGATCTTGCAGGGTCTGTCGGGTCTTGGCGGGCAGGCCGAAGTGGCGCAGGTGGCGGTCGCCGCCCCCGTGGCGCTGCCTGATGCGGCGACGGGACCGCTGGCACTGGAATTCCGGCTGCTGGGCGAGGCGTTCGGGCTGGGTGCGCGCCCCGAGCTGGTGTTGAAGGAGTTGCGCGAGTTGGGCGCGACGGGGATCGTGGCCGATCTGGCCGAGGTGCCGCCGCTCGATACGCTGGAGTGCGACCAGTGCCATATCGTCTGGCGGATGGAATTGCCCGGCGAAGTGACCGAAGCGCAGGTCGAGGAAGTCTTTCTATTCGTCGATGCCGAATGGAAGCTGCGGCGTCTGGCGGTTTCGGACGGCACGGGGTTCGATTTCGAGCTGGGCGCAGGACGTGCCGATCCGGCGACCGAACAGCCGGAGGCGGCGGTTTTGGCGGGTCCGGCGGCTGCGGCGCGGTCGCAACCTGCCGAGGCCGAGATGGCCCCCGTGGCGCAGGCGGCGGCGACGATCCGCGTGTCGGCCGAGCGGCTGGATGCGTTGATGGATGCGGTGGGCGAGCTGGTCATCGTCGAGGCGCGGTTGACCGAGCTTGCCCGGCAAAGCCGCGATCCGGCGCTGATGGCCACGGCCGAGCAGATCACGCGGCTGGCGGCCGGATTGCGCGACGCCACCATGACGATGCGGATGGTGCCGATGCGGTCGCTGGTCGGGCGGTTCCGCCGTCTGGTCATGGGGCTGTCGGACAGTCTGGACAAGCCCGTCACGTTCAGCGTGCTGGGCGAGGATACCGAGCTGGACAAGACGGTGATCGAAAAGCTGGCCGATCCGCTGGTGCATGTGCTGCGAAATGCCATCGATCACGGGATGGAGCCCGCAGAGCAGCGCGCCGCGAGTGGCAAGCCCGCGAACGGGGTGATCGAGCTTTCGGCCGAACATGCCGGGGCCGAGGTGCTGATCCGCGTGCGCGATGACGGGCGGGGGATGGACCCTGCGAAAATACGCGCCAAGGCGGTGTCGCAAGGCATGATCGCGCCCGATACGGTGCTGACCGAGGCGCAGATCTTTGCGCTGGTGTTCGAACCGGGTTTTTCCACCGCGACCGAGGTGACCGAGCTTTCGGGGCGCGGCGTCGGGATGGATGTGGTGCGGCGCACCATCGAAAGCCTGCGCGGCAATATCGAGATCGACTCGAAGCTGGGCCGCGGCACGACCGTCACGCTGCGGTTGCCGCTGACGCTGGCCATCATCGAGGGACTGCTGATCGAGGTGGCGGGCGAGAAATACACGCTGCCCATGGCATCGGTTCACGAGATCGTCGCCTTGCCGAAGGACCGCGAGGTTCCCAAGCGAACGGGCGATTTCCTGGATATCCGCGGCGGGTTCGTGCCGTTCCTGCGGCTGCGGTCGTTGTTCGAATGCGGCGGTGCGCCTGCGGCCGAGCAGAACGTGGTGATCGTCAGTTCCGGCGAGACGCGGGTGGGGATCGTGGTGGACCGGATCGTGGGGACCAACCAGACCGTCATCAAGCAGATGTCCAAGCTGCATTCCGGTGTGCGGGCGGTTTCGGGGGCGACCATTCTGGGGGACGGGTCGGTCGCGCTGATCCTTGACGTGGGGCATCTGATCGCGCTGGGCCGTGTGGCCGGTCCGGTGCTGGTTGCGGGCACGGCCTTTGCAGAGGTGGCAGCATGAAACTGACAGAGTTGCGCCAGAAAGAACAGATCACGCTGGTGACGATGGCGCTGGGCAGCCAGACGCTGGCGATACCGGCGGATGCGCTGCGCGAGATCCTTGACCCGTTGCCGGTGACGCGGGTGCCGGGGGCTGCGGCCTTCGTGCCGCATGTCGTCAACGTGCGCGGGTCGGTGGTGCCGTTGGCGAACCTGAAGATCGCGCTGGGGATCACCGAGGAAAGCATCGACGAGCGAAGCCGGATTCTGGTGCTGGAAATCCTGCTCGACGGCGAACCCGCGCTGGTCGCGGTCAAGGCGGACGCGGTTTACGAGGTCGCCACCATCGATACCGCCGGTATCGAACGCATCCCCGAGACGGCCAGCCTGTGGCCGCCCGAGTATCTGATCGGGCTGTACAAGGGACCGAGCGGCTTTGTGCTGCTGCCTGACCTTCCTGCAATCTTTTCGGCCCAGACCGCACATGCGGCTGCGGCGTGACATTCGGTCCACAAGGAGTGACTGGTTATGAAACTGACGATCAAGGCGAAACTCATCGGAACTTTCCTGATGATCTTTGTGCTGTGGGCCGTATCGGTCGGGCTGGCGATGAATGACCTCAAGCTTGCCGAGGAACGCTACACGCATACGGTGAATGTCGATGTGTCCGAGTTGATGGCCATCGAGGATGTGATTTCGACGAAATTGCAGGTGCGGACGGCCGTGGCGGACATGCTGGTTCCGATGACAAGCATGCCGGTCGACCATATGGCGAACCAGAAAGCCAAGGTGGTGGAACTGGCCGGCAAAGTGGACAAGCGGGTGGCCGAGTTGCAGGCTTCGACGACGGGCAAGCTGCGCGAGTCGGTCGATGCCTTCGACGAGTTGCACAAGCAGGCCTATGCGCTGAACGTCAAGACCATGCAGTTGGCAATGTCGGGGCAGGTGCAGGCGGCAAACGACCTGTATCAGGGCGAGTTGAAAGAAGTGGGCAACCAGATCCGCGAGGCGCTGTCAGCGATGCGCGAGGTGATCCGCGAAGACTTGCGTGCGCGGGCTGCGGAATCGGCGGACGATCAGGCGGTTTCGTCGCGCAATCTGCTTGTGCTGTTCGTGATCGGGTTGATCGGGTCCATCGGTGCGGCATGGTTCACGATTGCGGGTCTGATGCGCGGCTTGGGGCGTGCGGTCGATATTGCCAAATCGGTGGCCGAGGGCGATCTGCGCCGGACTGCCGAGACGCGCGGCAATGACGAGATTGCCGTTTTGCTGAACGCGCAGAACGCGATGATCCTGAAGCTGCGCGAGGTCGTGGGCAACGTGTCGATGGCGGTACGCAACGTGGCATCGGGGTCGTCGCAGATGGCCGCGACGTCGGAACAGCTGAGCCAGGGCGCGACCGAGCAGGCCGCGTCGACCGAAGAGGCAAGTGCCGCGGTCGAAGAGATGTCTGCCAACATCAAGCAAAGCGCGGACAACGCCGCGATCACCGAGCGTATCGCGGTGAAGTCGGCCGAGGATGCGCGCACCAGCGGCAAGGTCGTGGCCGATGCGGTGCAGGCGATGCAGACCATCGCGGACCGGATCATGATCGTGCAGGAAATCGCGCGTCAGACCGACCTTCTGGCGCTGAACGCCGCCGTGGAAGCGGCGCGGGCGGGCGAGCATGGCCGCGGCTTTGCGGTGGTGGCCGCCGAAGTGCGCAAGCTGGCCGAACGCAGCCAGACGGCGGCGGCGGAAATCAGCTCGTTGTCGGCCAGCACGGTGCGGACGGCGGCGAGTGCCGGGGAAATGCTGCTGGGTCTGGTGCCCGACATCGAGAAGACGAGCGCACTGGTCACCGAAATCTCGTCGGCCTCGCGCGAGTTGGCGACGGGATCGGCGCAGATCAGCATGTCGATCCAGCAGCTTGACAAGGTGACGCAGCAAAACACCAGCGCGTCGGAAGAAATGTCGTCAAGCGCAACGGAACTGGCGAGCCAGTCGGACGCGCTGGCATCGGCGGTCGAGTTCTTCAAGATCGACGACAGCCATTCGGGCGTGATCATCGGCAACGGGCGGATGCGGCCGGCCGCTTCGGTGGCGAAGCGCAAGCCTGCCAAGGCGCGGGCGCTGTCGCAGCGGGACGGCGGGTTCGACTTTGACCTGAACGACGGCAGCGACGAGCACGACGTCAACTTCAAGCGCCGCGACGCGGCCTGAGCGGGGTGGTGCGATGAACGGAACTGTAACGCAAGGCGATGGTGTCCCGCCGCAGACGGGCACCGATACCGGGGACGTGGTCACGTTCATCGCAGACCACGCGCTTTACGCGGTGCAGGTCAGCCGGGTGCAGGAGATACTCGACCTGCGCCCGGTGGCGGTGATGCCCAATGCGCCAGCGCATCTGTTGGGCATCATCGATCTGCGCGGGGCCAACATTCCGGTGGTGGACCTGCGCCGCCTGCTGGGGCGCGACCCGGGCGAAGATACGGCGCAGACGCGTATTCTGGTGGTGGCGTTGCTGCATCGGGGCGCGCGGGTGATCATCGGGGTCAAGACCGATCGCGTGATCGAAGTGACGCAGCTTGACGAGGGGCGCGTGCAGCCCTTGGCCGAAGCCGATCTGTTGCGCTGGTCGGGAAGCGCCATCGCCGGAATCGGGCGGTTGAAGGGGGATGTGGTCAGCGTGCTTGACCTCGACCGTTTGTTCGAGCGGGTGGACCTGCCCGATTTGCAGATCGCCGCGTGAGGACGAAACAAGTATCATGAATGCATCCAGTGCCATCGGGTCGAGCTATAGCGACCGGTTCCGCGAGCTTATTCGCACCCTGACGGGGATCAGCCTGCCGCAAAGCAAGGTGGTGATGATCGAGCAGCGGTTGCGGCGGCGGGTCATCGCCTTCGATCTGCCCGACACCGAGTCCTACTTGCAGCAATTGCTGGACGGCAAGGGGATGGAAGAGGAGCTGCGGATCGTGATCGACCTGATCACGACCAATACCACCAGCTTCTTCCGCGAGTCGGAGCATTTCGATTTTCTGGCCAACGAGGCCTTGCCTGCGCGTCTGGCGGCGACGAACAAGCCCGGGCAGAGGCCGCGTTTCAAGCTGTGGAGTGCCGCCGCGTCGGAAGGGGCCGAAGCCTATACCGCCGCGATGGTGCTGGCCGAAGCTCAGCGGCGGGGCAAGAGCTTCGACTTTGCGGTGCTGGGTACCGACATCTCGCAGCGCATGATCGAGCGCGGGGTCGAAGCGGTGTATGCGGCTGACCAGCTGTCGACCGTGCCCGCCGAGATGGTGAAGCGCTACTTCATGACGTCGCGCCACCCGAGCGTGGCGGGCAAGGTGCGGGTGGTGCCGGAATTGCGCCGCCATGTGCGGTTCCGCCACCTGAACCTGATGGATGACCGTTATCCGGTGGACCGCGATGTCGACCTGATCTTTCTGCGCAACATCCTGATCTATTTCGATACGGCCGACCAACAGGCGGTCGTTGAACGGCTGACGAGCCATGTCGCGCCGGGCGGTTACCTTGTCGTGGGCCATGCCGAAAGCATGGTGGTGCGGCTTGCCGGATTGAAACAGGTACGACCTACGATTTTCCAGAAGGCTTGATCCATGCTGACCTCTCGCCGGAATGAACCAACCAAGGTGTTGATCGTCGACGATTCGACCTCGGCGCGCACGATGCTGCGCAAGATCGTCGAAGGCGATCCGGGGTTGAAGGTCATGGGGGCGGCGGGCGATGCCTTTGCCGCCGTGCGGCTGATGAAGGTGGAATTGCCCGATGTGATCTTGCTTGACCTCGAACTGCCGGGGATGGACGGGATCACCTTTCTCAAGCGGATCATGGAGCAGCGGCCGATGCCGGTGGTGGTGTGTTCCAGCCACACCGAATTCGGGTCGGACAAGAGTTTCGAGGCGCTTGAGGCGGGGGCGCTGGAGGTGATCCTGAAGCCGTCGCCGCGCGACGAATTCTCGTTGCAGGAAGCGACGATCCGTATTTGCGACGCGCTGCATGCGGCGGTGCAAAGCCGGTTGGGCCATCGCCCCGCACGGCCTGCACCGCGCGAGCGTGCGCCGGGGCCGAAGCTTTCCGCCGACGAGATTTTGCCGCCGCCGATGGCCGGACGCGTGGTGCCGCGCACCGAGCCGATCGTGTGCATCGGCGCGTCGACCGGCGGGACCGAGGCCTTGCGCGTGTTGCTGGAAATGCTGCCTGCCGATGCGCCGGCCATTGCCATCGTGCAGCACATGCCGCCCGGCTTTACCGCTGCTTTTGCCAAGCGGCTGAATTCGCTGTGCACGGTCAATATCACCGAGGCGGTCGAAGGGGCCGCGCTGACGCAAGGCAATGTGGTGATCGCGCAGGGCGACCAGCATCTTCTGGTGCGCCGGATCGGGCAGAGCTATCGCGCCCATGTTCTGGCCGGACCCTATATCAGCCGTCACCGGCCTTCGGTCGATGTGCTGTTCCGGTCGGCGGCGGTGCAGGCGGGGGCGAACGCGCTGGGCATCATTCTGACCGGCATGGGCGATGACGGGGCGAATTGCATGGTGGAAATGCGGGCGGCGGGCTGCCCCACCATCGCGCAGGACGAGGCGAGTTGCGTGGTCTATGGCATGCCGCGCGAGGCGGTCGAGCGGGGCGGGGCGGTGCAGACGCTGCCGCTCGAGCGGATGGCGGCGGCGATCATGGGCTTTGCCCGCAGGCAGCGGATGGGGGCTGCGTGATGACGATGCACCCCCCCTTTGCCCGCAGCGGTATGGTCCAGACCGGTGGGGCCATTGTTGGCGGAACGGTGGCCGAAGAAATATTGACCGAGGTGCTGCACCGCACCGAGCAAAGCTTTCTGGCGGCGGGAAGCGATCTTGCGGCGTCGGTCGATGTGCTGCGGCAGTTGTCGGGGCAGTTCGACCGGTTGCGCGGCACCTTTGGCGCCGAGAATGGTGGCAGGCTTCGGGCGCTGATCGGCGCGACGCGGGGCCATGTTGCCGGAATCGAGGGCGGGTTCCGCAGTTTTCTGGGCGCGAGCGAGGCGGTGCGACTGGCCGTGCGGGGCGTGCGGGTCGAGGTTTACGATCTGGACCGCGTGGTGCGCACGATTGCCAACGTGTCGATCAACGCCCGCATACAGGGCAACGGGTTGATCCCGCCGCGCCCGCAGGTGACGGCCTTTATCGAGCGGTTGGCCGCGATGGCAGCCGAGGCCGAGGCGATTTTGGGCGAGGTGCGCGAGGCGATGGCGGGCATCGGGGCCGAGATGGCCGAGATGGACGCCGTGACGCAAGACCTGCGCGACGAATTGGGCCAAAGCATCCTGCCCGCGCTGGGCCGGTTCGACCGGATGGCGCAGGGCGTGCTTGACCGGCAGGACGCGATGGCGGCCACCAATGCGGGGCTTGCCGACCGGATGGGCGCGATCAACGCCGAGGTGTCGCGGCTGGTGATCGGGTTGCAATCGGGCGATGCCACGCGGCAGCGGCTGGAGCGGGTGCGGGCACTGCTGGCCGAGGCAGGGCGCGGGGTCGACGCGGCGGTGATCCTAAATCTGGTTGCGGCGCTGGCGGGGGATGCCGTGACGACCGCTGGCAGCGAGATCGCGGAAACCATCGATGCCGCGGATGCGGTGCGCCAGTCGGCCGAGACGGCGGTGGCGCAGGCGCGGGCCTGTTACGTGGACCGCGCGGCGTTGGCCGGTGGCGGGGCGGCAGGCGAGGGGTTCGACGGGTCGATCGCATCGGTGCGCCACAAGCTCGAGGCGATGCGGCTGCGGGCGGCGGGGCTGCGCGGGCGGTTGGGCACCATCTTGCGGCACGAGACGGCGTTGCGCCAGATTGGCCATCAGGTGCGGCTGTCGGGGCTGAATGCGGTGCTGATTTGCGCCAAGCTGGGCGAGGAGGGGCGCGCGCTGCGCGAGTTGGCCCAATGGCTGCGCATGCTGACCGATGAAAGCGATGCCATCGTGCTGCGCTTGCAGGCCGTGCTGGACCGGACGGCGACGCTGGCCGACAGGCTGAGCGGCGAGAGCATCGCCACATTCGAAGCGGCGCTGAGCGGCTTTTTCGACGAGGCGCTGGCGCTGGGCGCAGTCATCTCGGGGATCGGGCGCGACCGTGCCGGAGCGGCGCAGGTGTTCGATCAGGTCGGGCAGGAGCTGCCGCTGCGGCTGGGCCATGCGGCGCAGGCGTTGACGCGGTTCCAGCTTTTGCTGCGCGAGATGGCGTTCTTTGAGACAGCCATTGCATCACGGCGGGCGGCGCTGGGGGCTGCCCCGCCCCCCGATGCGGCGGGTTTTGCAGCGCTGGCGGCATTGCGCCCGCGCTATACCATGCAGTCCGAGCGCGACATCCATGACCGGATCGTCGGGGCCATCGCCGGTGCGCCGGTGCCGGACAGGGCCGTTGCCGGACAGGTGGCGGCAGGTGGCGACGATCTGGACGATATCCTGTTCTGAGCTGATGCGGGCGCTGCCCGTCTGGCGTGAACATCCGGCTGCTTGGCCGGTTCTTGTTGCGGCTGCGGCGTCCGGTCGGTTCGCGCGGTTCGCCGCAAGCGGGACGGCGGGCGATGTGGCGGGTGGAACGCACGGGCTTTGCAGCGGATGACGCGTCTGCCCTAGGCGGGGCGTTCGGCTGCGGTCAGAAAGACGCGCACTGTTTCTTCGAATTCGCGCGGTTTTTCGGCGTGCAGCCAGTGGCCCGCGCCGACAAGCTTTGCAAAGCGGGCGCGGGGAAACAGGGTGCGGATGGTGTCGCGGTATTCCGGCTTGACGTAGTGGCTTTCCGATCCCGTCAGGAACAGGGTGGGATGGTCGAACTGCCCCGCGGTGGCGGGCCAGCCGACGATCTTTGGCATTTCGGCGGCAAGCGTCTCGAAGTTGAGCCGCCAGCGCGGGCCTTCGGGTGCTTTCAGGTCCAGCGATTGCAGGAAAAAGGCGCGCAGGCCTGCGTCTGCGATATGGGTCGACAGGCGGCTGTCGGCTTGGGCGCGGGTTGTCAGACCCGTCAGGTCGAGCGCGCGCATGGCGTCGATGTGGCGGGTCTGGTCATGGGCATAGGCGACGGGGGCGATGTCGGCCACGACAAGGCGGCGGATCAGGGCGGGATCGGTCAGGGCCAGTTGCATCGCGGCCTTGCCGCCCATGGAATGACCCAGAAGATCGACGGGCGCGCCGATATGGCGGGCGACTTCGGCCAGATCGGCCGCAAGGTCGGGGTAGCTGTGGGTTGCCGTGCGCGGGCTGTCGCCGTGGTTGCGCATGTCGACGGCATAGACATCGCGGATGTCGGCAAGGCGGCGGGCGATGACGCCCCAGTTGCGCCCCGTGCCGAATAGGCCGTGGGCGATCAGCAGCGGGGGGGCATCGGTCGGCGTGGCGGCGGGGTGTTTTGTCAGTGACAGCATGGGGCGGTTATAGCGGGGCCGCCGCAGCAGGGCCAGCGGCAGCGGCGGGTGCCGGTCCGCCAAGCGCGGCACGGCTGACCAGCGTGACGGTGACGAATGAGACGTAGAGCAGCAGATACCACGACCCGAGCTTGGCAAAGCTGACCGCCTGTCCGGCGGTCTGGCCGGAATAGAGCCATGTGCCGGTGATGGTGCCGATATTCTCGGCCAGCCAGAGCGCGAGGCTGCACAGCGCGGCGGCAAGCGGCAGGGGCATCCAGCGGTGGCTGCGGGCGATGCGAAACCAGACGCGGGTTCGGGCGTAAAGTACAAGGGTGGCGGCAAAAAGCACGTAGCGCAGGTCTGGCAGGACGTGGTGGGCGAAGAAATTGGCATAGATCGCCAACGCCAGCGCCATGGTCAGGCCAAAGGGCGGGTAGGGGGTGAAGCGCATGTCGAAGATGCGGATGACGCGGGCGATATAGCTGCCGACGGCGGCATACATGAAGCCCGAGAACAGCGGCACGCCCATCAGTTTCATCAGCGCGGGTTCGGGGTAGGACCACGATCCGGCATGGACCTTGAACCACTCCATCGCGGTGCCGGTGAGGTGGAAGAGCACGATCACGCGGGCCTCATCCCGTGTTTCGAGGCGCAAGCGCAGGAAGGCGGCTTGGGTGGCGAGGGCAAAAAGGAACAGCGCGTCGTAGCGGTGGATCGGCCAGTCGGCCTGCCAAACGAGTTTCGAGCCGATGATCGCGCCAAGCATCAGCCCGCCGAACAGGCAGGCCCAGCCCTGCTTGAGCACGAAAAGCGCGAATTCCGGCAGCACCGTGCGGGCGGCCGTGCCGAGGCGGTGTTCGAGGCTGCGGGTGTCGGGGGTGCGGGACATTCGATCACTCGGCAAGGACGGGCGCAGCCTACAAGCGGGGGGGCTTTCGTCAAGCGTGGGAGAAAAGCGTTTTCTGACGCAGAAAACGCGGCGGAAAATGACGCATTTTCCGGCGGCAAGGGGCGGTGCCGGTTGGGTTCGTTTCCTGCTTCAGAAAACGGCGCGGAAAATACGCCATTTTCCGCTTTGCCGAATGGAAAAGGCGCGCCGTTTGACGGGCGCGCCTTTCGGTTCAGTCGGGCCGGATCAGAGGCCCGGGTAGATGGGGAATTGCTTGCAGAGGGCTTCGACCTCGGCCTTGACCTTGGCTTCGACGGCACCGTTGCCCTCTTCGCCATTGGCGGCGAGGCCGTCGACGACTTCGGTGATCCATGCGCCGATCTGGCGGAATTCACCTTCGCCGAAACCGCGGGTGGTGCCTGCGGGGGTGCCGAGGCGGACGCCGCTGGTGATCGTGGGTTTTTCGGTGTCGAAGGGGATGCCGTTCTTGTTGCAGGTGATGTGGGCGCGGCCCATCGCTTTTTCGGTCGCGTTGCCCTTGACGCCCTTGGGGCGCAGGTCGACCAGCATCAGATGCGTGTCGGTGCCGCCGGTAACGATGTCGAGCCCGCCCTTCATCAATTCGTCGGCCAAGGCCTGCGCGTTCTTGATGACCTGCGCCTGATAGGTCTTGAAGCCGGGTTGCAGGGCTTCGCCGAAGGCTACGGCTTTCGCGGCGATCACATGCATCAGCGGGCCGCCCTGGATGCCCGGGAAGATGGCCGAGTTGCACTTTTTGGCAATCGCCTCGTCATTGGTGAGGATCATGCCGCCGCGCGGGCCGCGCAGGGTTTTGTGCGTGGTGGTGGTGGCCACATGCGCATGCGGGAAGGGCGAGGGGTAAAGACCTGCGGCCACAAGCCCGGCAAAGTGCGCCATGTCGACCAGCAGATAGGCACCCACGCTGTCGGCAATCTCGCGCATTTTCTTGAAGTCGATGATGCGCGGAATGGCCGAGCCGCCCGCGATGATAAGCTTGGGCTTATGCTCGGCTGCCAGTTCAGCGACCTGCGCGTAATCGAGTTCCAGGTCTTGCTTGCGCACGCCGTATTGCACGGCATGGAACCACTTGCCCGACTGGTTGGGCGCCGCACCATGGGTGAGGTGGCCGCCCGCATCGAGCGACATGCCGAGGATGGTGTCGCCCGGCTGGATTAGCGCCTGGAACACGCCCTGGTTGGCCTGCGACCCCGAGTTCGGTTGCACATTGGCGAACGAGCAGCCGAACAGCTGGCAGGCGCGTTCGATGGCAAGGTTTTCGGCGATGTCGACGTATTGGCAGCCGCCGTAGTAGCGCTTGCCGGGGTAGCCTTCGGCGTATTTGTTGGTCATGACGGAGCCTTGGGCTTCCATCACGGCGCGGCTGACGATGTTTTCCGAGGCGATGAGTTCGATTTCATGCCGCTGGCGGCCGAGTTCCTGCGTGATCGCGCCGAAAAGCGCGGGGTCGCGGGTCGTCAGGCTTTCGGTGAAGAATCCGGTGTCGCGGTGGGGGGCGTTCATGGGGGGCTCCTCTCGGGGCGGAAAGCGTCAATTGCGGGCTTAGCGCCTATCTAGTGCAAGGTTTGCCATGCGGAAAGGCAAGAAAACGACTCAAACGGGGGCCTGTGCGAAATAAAGCGGCTCGGGCGCGGGCGAGGCGGGGTCCGGAATTGGGCGGGGCAGGAAAGCGGCGGGGGGGCTTGAGTTTGCCGCCCGCGCTTTGCAAGGTGCGGCACGGATATGGGGGACTGGGCCGATGGGCTTTGCGCGGATCGCATTCACGGCAAGCAACTCGGCGGCGGGGCAAGAGGCGCTGCGGGTGCTGACGGCGCGCTACGGGCAGGTGGCACCGACCCATGCCGATGTGGTGGTGGCGCTGGGCGGCGACGGGTTCATGCTGCAGACGCTGCATGATACCGAACGGCTGGGTCTGCCGGTCTATGGCATGAATTGCGGCACGGTGGGCTTTTTGATGAATGCCTATCAGCCCGGCGATCTGCCCGAGCGGCTGGATATGGCCGAAGAGGCGGTGATCAACCCGCTGCGCATGGTCGCGGTGGGGGTGGACGGGGTCGAGACGCGGGCGCTGGCGATCAACGAGGTGTCCTTGCTGCGGGCGGGGCCGCAGGCGGCCAAGCTGCGCATCAGCGTCGACGGTCGCGTTCGGATGGAGGAACTGGTTTGCGACGGCGCGCTTGTGGCGACGCCTGCGGGGTCGACGGCCTATAACTATTCGGCGCACGGGCCGATCCTGCCGATCGGGGCGGATGTGCTGGCGTTGACGGCGATGGCGGCGTTCCGGCCCCGCCGCTGGCGCGGGGCCTTGCTGCCCAAGACCGCGGTCGTGCGCTTCGAGGTGCTCGAGGCCGACAAGCGCCCCGTCATGGCCGATGCCGACAGCCGCGGATCGGTGCGCGAGGTGGCGAGCGTCGAGGTCGCATCCGAACCCGACGTGCGCCACCATATCCTGTTCGACCCCGGCCACGGGCTGGAAGAGCGCCTGATCAACGAACAATTCGTCTGACGGCGGGGTTGCCCCCCTCACCCCGACCCTCTCCCCCAAAGGGGAGAGGGAGCGCTTGATCTGTGATGCCGGTCCAGCGGGCAGACGCCGGATTTCGAGTATTTGAACAAGGGTGAACAGGAACCGACTTTGGTCTTTCACCCCTGTTCAAATACTCGTCTTGCGACCTTGCCGCAGGCACAACCTGTCTAGCAGGTTCGCGGCAGCCCGCCCGAGCGGGGGCTCGATGCCCCCCGAGGGCGGGGCGGTTACGGGCTACGCCAGCCGTCGATCTTGCGATAAAGCGTCGAGGGTGACAGGGCCAGCGCGCGGGCGGTCTTGGGCACCGAGCCGTTGAAGCGGGCGAGGGTGGCTTCGATCACGAGGCGTTCGATTTCGGCCAGCGGGCGCCCGATCAGGCTGTCGAGACCGATGCCTGCGGTGTCTGGCAGTGGCTGGGCGGTCGGGGGTGTCGTCCGGGTTGCCGCCATGCTTTCGGGCAGCATCGCCGGCGTCACCAGCCCGCCGTCGTTCAGCACAACCACGTGCCGGATGACGTTGAGCAACTGGCGCACGTTGCCGGGCCAGGGGTGGCTGCGGAACAGGGTGGCCACTTCGGGCGAGAGGCCGGTGAAGTTGCGCCCCTCTTCGACCGAGAAGCGGTGCAGCGCGGCTTGGGCGATTTCGATCACATCCTCGTCGCGGTCGCGCAGGGGTGGCATGTGGATGGGCACCACGAAGAGACGGTAATAGAGGTCTTCGCGGAATGCCCCCCGCCGCACTGCTTCCAGCGGGTTCTGGTTGGTGGCGCAGACGATGCGGACATTCACCTTGCGGGGCCGTGTCGCGCCCACGGGCTGCACCGTCGAGGTTTGCAAGAACCGCAGGAGTTTGGTCTGCAAGGCGGGGGCCATCTCGCAGATCTCGTCCAGAAACAGCGTGCCGCCATCGGCCGCTGCCGCCGCCCCCGGCTTGTCGCTGATCGCGCCTGTGAAGCTGCCCTTCACATGGCCGAATACTTCGGATTCCAGCAGGTCTTGCGGGATCGCGCCGCAGTTGAGCGCGATGAAGGGACCGGCGGCGCGGGTGGAATTGTCGTGAATGGCCAGCGCGCAGAGTTCCTTGCCGGTGCCGCTTTCGCCGGTGATGAAGACGGTCGCCATCGACCGGGCGACCGAGCGGATCTTGGCGTGGATGCGGGCCATCGATGCCGAGCCGCCGATGAAGGCATCCGACGTAGGCGGTGGCGGCAGCGGCGCACGAGCGGCGCGGCGGGCGGGGCTGCGGCCCGACAGGGCGTTTTCCACCGCGCCGAGAAAGCGCGTCTCGTCGAAGGGTTTGACAAGGAAATCATGCGCGCCTGCCCGCATCGCCTCGACCGCCTTGTTGATCGAGCCGTTGGCGGTAATGACGATGACATGCACTTCGGGGCGCAGCGCGAGCATCTCTTGCATCAGGTCCAGCCCGTCGCGGTCGGGCAGCATCAGGTCGAGAAGGACCACGGCCGGAGTGAGCGCGACATAGGCGGCCAGACCGTCGGCGGCGTTTCCGGCGACATGCACGCCGTGGCCTGCGGCGGTGAGCACCGAGCGGTAGACCATCTGCAGCGAGGGCGTGTCCTCGATCAGCAAAAGCGGCGGCGGGGTCATGGCGCGTCCCCTTGTGCCGCGACCAGCGCGATGAGCCGAGCGAGATCGGCGGTCAGCAGCGGGGCTATCCGTGCCACCTGCGCCTCGTCGCGGTCATGAGCGGCGGCGTTCAGGTGGCAGGCCGCGCCATGCAGGCCCATCGCGCCGATGGTGCCCGCGACCGAGATCAGCACATGGCTTTGCGCGCGGATGCCGGGCCAGTCGCGGTTTGCAAGGGCAGGGCGCAGGTGGTCGGCGGTCGTGGTGAGGTCGGTCACGATCTGTGCCAGCAGGCGGGGTGCGATGGCGGGGCCTGCAAGGGCGAGGATGTCGCGCAGGGTTGCGCCATCGCCCAGAAGGGCGGTCGCGGGGTCGCCATCGGGAAGGGACTGGGGCGGGCTGCGCATGGCGACAGGTTACGCAGGTGCGGGGGCTTGTCCAGCCCCGGTGGCCTGCGGGCTGTGCCGGCCCTGCCATCGGTATCGCGGACAGATGGCGAAGCCGCCGATCGATCGTCTTGGCCGGCAGAGCGGGGGGGGTGGCTTTTGGTCCCTTTCTTCTTGTCGGAAATATCCTCGGGGGGAGGCGCGGGACGCGCCGTGGGGGGCGGAAAGCCCCCCGCCTTGCCGGTCAGGCCGGTTTTGCCAGACCGATGCTTTGCAGCGCAGCGCGGATTTCATCGAGGATCGCGGGGTCGTCGATGGTGGCGGGCGGTTTGAACGGCGCGGCATCGGCAATTTTGACCATGGTGCCGCGCAGGATCTTGCCCGAGCGGGTTTTCGGCAGGCGGTCGATCACCACGGCGCGTTTGAAATCGGCAACCGGGCCGATCCTGTCGCGCATCAGTTGCACGCATTCGCGGATGATCTGGTCATGCGGGGTGGTGCAGCCCTTGTTCAGGCACAAAAAGCCCAGCGGCGACTGCCCCTTGAGCGGGTCGGACACGCCGATCACGGCACATTCGGCGACATGGGGGTGGTTGGCCAGCACCTCTTCCATCGCGCCGGTCGACAGGCGGTGGCCTGCGACATTGATCACGTCATCGGTGCGGGCCATGATGTAAAGGTAGCCGTCTTCGTCCACATAGCCTGCGTCGCCGGTTTCGTAATAGCCGGGGAAATGGGTCAGGTAGGATTTGACGAAACGGTCTTCGGCGTTCCACAGCGTGGGCAAGGTGCCGGGGGGCAGGGGCAGTTTGATCGCGATGGCGCCGAGTTGTCCGGCGGCGACGGGGTGGCCGCCCTCGTCCAGCACCTGCACGTCGAAGCCGGGCATGGCGACCGAGGGGGAGCCTACCTTGACGGGAAGCGGTTCGATCCCGAGCGGGTTTGCGGCGATGGCATAGCCGGTTTCGGTTTGCCACCAGTGGTCGACGACCGGCACGTTCAGGTGGCGCGAAGCCCAGTTGACGGTATCGGGGTCGGCGCGTTCTCCGGCGAGGTAGAGGGCGTTGAGGCGGGTCAGGTCGTAGTCGCCCACCAGTTTGCCTTCGGGATCGTCGCGCTTGATGGCACGCAGCGCGGTGGGGGCGGTGAAGAAGGCGCGCACCTTGTGTTCGGCGATGACCCGCCAGAAGGCGCCTGCATCGGGGGTGCCGACGGGTTTGCCCTCATACACGATGGTGGTGCATCCGGCGATGAGGGGGGCGTAGCAGATGTAGCTGTGGCCCACGACCCAGCCGACATCGGACGCCGCCCAGAACACATCGCCCGGGCCGCAATCGTAGATCGCGCGCATGGTCCATGCCAGCGCCACGAGATGCCCTGCGGTGGGGCGCACGACGCCCTTGGGTGCGCCGGTGGTGCCCGAGGTGTAAAGGATATAGGCGGGGTGGTTGCCTGCCACGGGTTCGCAGGGGGCAGGATCGACGCCGTATTGGAATGTGTGCCACGCAAGGTCGCGGCCTTCGACGAGTTTGGCCACTTCCTGTTCGCGTTGCAGGATCACGCAGAAATCGGGTTTGTGGGTGGCTTGGTCGATCGCACCGTCAAGCAGCGGTTTGTAATGCACCACGCGGTTGGGTTCGATCCCGCAAGAGGCGGCGAGGATGGCTTTGGGTTTGCAATCGTCGATGCGGACGGCGAGTTCGGCGGCGGCGAAACCGCCGAACACGACCGAGTGGATCGCGCCGATGCGGGCGCAGGCGAGCATGGCCTCCAAGGCTTCGGGGACCATGGGCATGTAGATGATGACGCGGTCGCCTTTGCCCACGCCGCGGGCTTTCAGCGCACCGGCAAGGCGCGAGACGCGGTCGAGGAGTTCGGCGTAGGTGATGACGTGTTTCGTCCCCGTCACGGGGCTGTCGTGGATGATCGCCGCCTGTTTGCCGCGACCGGCCAGCACGTGGCGGTCGACGGCGTTCCAGCAGGTGTTGACGGTGGCGTCGGTGAACCATTCGTAAAGCGGTGCGCGCGTGGCGTTCAGCGCCGTTGTCGGGCGCTTGACCCAGTCGATGGCCCCTGCCGCGTTCAGCCAGAAGGCTTCGGGGTCGGCCTGCCAGTTCGCGTAAATGTCACGGTATGCCATCGCATGCGCTCCTCAACGAGTTGCGGATTGTTACAAGCCGGGGGGGCTTTCGCGCAATGCTGTTGCGGGGTGCTTGCGGGCGGGTGGGGTGAAATATTTGCAGAAATGGGGCGGGCGAGGCTGCAAACTTTTGCAAAATCGCCGGAGGAGGGGCGGTAACAAGCGAAGCGGGGCGGTCTTTGCAAAGTCTGGCGCGACTCGGGCCCGCGCGCGCCCCCTCACCCCGACCCTCTCCCCAAAAGGGGAGAGGGAGGCGCGCCCGGTTTCCCCATGCTTGCGCCGCGACGAGAGGTTTTCTGCGGCAAGGCGTGCAACATCCGGCTTTGGGGCGCTTCTCCCTCTCCCCGTCGGGGAGAGGGGCGGGGTGAGGGGGCAAGTCAGCCGTATTGGGTGACCGGCGTTCCGGCCAGAGCCGAGATGTTCAGCAAGCCGCGCGCGGTGATGGACGGGGTGACGATATGCGCCTTGTTGCCCATGCCCATCAGGATCGGGCCGACTTCCAGACCGTTGGCCTTCATTTTGAGGATGTTGCGCGTGGCGGCGGCGGCATCGGTCGAGGCGAAGACGAGGACGTTGGCCGCCCCCTCCATCCGGCTGTGCGGAAAGATGCGTTCGCGCAGTTGCTGGTCGAGCGCGGAGTCGACGTTCATTTCGCCTTCGTAGCAGAAATCGGGTTCGCGGGCGTCGAGCAGTTCGAGGGCGGCGCGCATCCGCAGGGCGGCGGCGTTTTCCATGTTGCCGAACTGGCTTTGCGTGCAGAGCGCGATTTTCGGCTCTAACCCGAAGCGGCGCACGTGGCGGGCGGCGCCCAACACGGTTTCCATGATCTGCTGCGGGGTCGGTTCGGGGTGGACCTGTGTGTCGGCCACGAACAGCGGGCCGTCTTCGAGGATCATCAGCGACAGCGCACCCACGGGATGCAGGCCGCCACGGGCCAGCACTTGCCGCACATAGCCCAGGTGCCAGAGGTATTGGCCGAAGGTGCCGCAGATCAGGCTGTCAGCCTCGCCCCGGTGGACCATGATCGCGCCGATGGCGGTGGTGTTGGTCCGCATGACGGCGCGGGCGATATCGGGGGTGACGCCGCGACGGGCCATGAGTTCGTGATAGGTGCCCCAATAGTCGCGGTAGCGCGGGTCATTCTCGGGGTTCACGAGGTGGATGTCGACGCCCGGACGGATGGGCAGGCCTGCGCGTTCGCAGCGCATTTCCACCACTTCGGGGCGGCCGATCAGGATGGGGACGTCGTTGGTTTCCTCCATCATCGCATGGGCGGCGCGCAGCACGCGTTCGTCTTCGCCTTCGGCAAAGACGATGCGGCGGGCGCTGACCTTTGACGCCTCGAACACGGGGCGCATGATCATGGCGGATTTGAAGACCGACCCGTCGAGCGTGCGTTTATAGGCGTCGAGATCGGCTATGGGGCGGGTGGCGACGCCGGTTTCCATCGCAGCCTTGGCCACCGCGCTGGCGACCACGCCGATCAGGCGCGGGTCGAAGGGTTTGGGGATCAGGTAATCGGCGCCGAACGAGAGTTTCTCGCCCGAATAGGCGGCGGCGGCTTCGGCGCTGGTGGTGGCGCGGGCGAGGGCCGCGATGCCTTCGATGCAGGCCAGTTCCATCTGCTTGTTGATCACCGTTGCGCCGACGTCGAGCGCGCCGCGGAAGATGAAGGGAAAGCACAGGACGTTGTTGACCTGATTGGGAAAATCGGACCGTCCCGTGGCGATGATCGCATCGGGCGCGACCGAGCGCACGTCATCGGGCAGAATCTCGGGGCTGGGGTTGGCAAGGGCAAAGACGATGGGGCGCGGTGCCATCTTGGCCACCATCGCAGGCGTCAGCACGCCGGGGCCGGAGAGGCCGAGGAAGAGGTCGGCGCCTTCGATCACTTCGTCCAGCGTGCGGGCGGTGGTGCCTTGGGCGTATTCCTCTTTCTGGGCGGTCATCTGGTCGTTGCGGCCTTCGTAGACCAGACCGGCCAGATCGCAGAGCCAGACGTTTTCGCGTTTGACGCCCAGTTTCAGCAGCATGTTCAGGCAGGCGATGCCCGCCGCCCCGCCGCCGGTGGAGACGATCTTGATATCTTCGAAGCGTTTTTGCGCCACGATCAGCGCGTTGGTGGCGGCAGCGCCCACGACGATGGCGGTGCCGTGCTGGTCGTCGTGAAAGACGGGGATGTTCATCCGTTCGCGGCAGAGTTTTTCGACGATGAAACAGTCGGGTGCCTTGATGTCTTCGAGGTTGATCGCGCCGAAGGTGGGTTCCAGTGCGCAGACGATATCGGCCAGCTTGACGGGATCGGGTTCGTTCAATTCGATGTCGAAACAGTCGATATTTGCGAATTTCTTGAACAGGACGGCCTTGCCCTCCATCACCGGCTTTGAAGCCAGCGCGCCGATGTTGCCCAAGCCCAAGACGGCGGTGCCGTTCGTCACCACGGCGACGAGGTTGCCGCGCGAGGTGTAGCGCGAGGCGGTCGACGGGTCGGCCTTTATTTCGAGGCAGGCTTCGGCGACGCCGGGAGAATAGGCGCGGCTGAGGTCGCGGCCATTGGCAAGGGGTTTGGTGGCGCGGATTTCCAGCTTACCGGGCTTGGGAAATTCGTGGTAATCGAGCGCGGCCTGCCGTGCGCTTGTCGGTTTGCCGTCGTCCATGCCCTGCCTCTTGAATTTTGTTTAACGTTAAACCAGTTTTTCCGCCCGCGCGGGTCCGGTCAAGCCTGCCTTATCGCATAGGACTTTTCGGGATGGCTTGCAAATCCTTGGGTGAGGCCGTCAAAGTGCCGCCCGAGGAGAACTTGCCATGCTGGACAAAAAGACCGAGACCCGCGCCGAAATTCGACTGCCGACGCAGGAATTGCGCGACGATTTGCCGTTTTACACCAAGCGGTTGGGGTTCCGGCTGGACAGCATTTATCCGGCTGACAACCCCGAGGTGGCAGTGCTGTCGGGGCATGGATTGCGGCTGCGTATCCAGAAGGGTGCTGCGGAAGCGGCGGGGACGATCCGTATCCTGACCGACGACCCCGATACGTTCGCTGGCGGCGATCGGGTGTTGATCGCGCCCAACGGGACGCGGGTGGAAATCGACGAGGCGAACCCGCCGATGGTGCTGCCTGCGACGGAACACGCTTTTGTGGTGCGGCGACTGGCGGATCAGGCGCCATGGGTGATCGGGCGGGCGGGGATGCAGTACCGCGACCTCGTGCCGTCGCGTCTGGGCGGGGCGATGATCGCCAGCCACATCCGCATTCCCGATGGCGGGCCGGTGCCGGATATGGTGCATTTCCACAAGGTCGGCTTCCAGTTGATCTTTTGCATCAACGGCTGGGTCGATGTGGTCTATGAAGATCAGGGTGCGCCGATCCGGCTGACGGCGGGCGATTGCTTCATCCAGCCGCCGGAAATCCGCCACCGCGTGCTGCATGCAAGCGACGGGATCGAGGTGATCGAGATCGGCGTTCCGGCCGAACATGTGACCGAGATCGACCACGCGATGACCCTGCCCACCGCCCATTTGCGGCCGGACCGCGAATGGCAGGGGCAGAGGTTCGTTCACAACGTGGGCGCCAAGGGTGAGTTCAAGCCGTTCCGCCTGCCCGGTTTCGTGGCGCGGGATACGACGATCGACGCCAACACCAAGGGGGTGGCGTCGGTCATGGTGGCGCGCCCGGACGGGGGCGAGACAACGTGGACCAAGCATGGGGGCGACATCCTGTTCACCTTTGTGATGAGCGGGACGATGGTGCTGGAGGGCGAGGGGAAGGAGCCTTTCACCCTGTCGCGCGGCGATGCCTTCGTCATTCCGCCCGGCATGGCCACGCGTTATGCGCAGCCTTCGGCCGATCTGGAACTTTTGGAAGTGACGCTGCCGGGCAATCCGGCGACCGAGACGCTTTGACCGGACGGGGGGCTGCCGCCCCCCGCACCCCCTGCGAGTATGCCTGCAAAGGTGAACGGGGAGAGGTGTTCCTGTCCCATTCTCCTTGTTTCAAATATCCTCGGGGGGTGGAGGGGCGCAGCCCCGAGGGGGGCGGACAGCCCCCCTTGGATTTTTCGCAGAAAAATCCTGCGCCTTGCATCGGCGCGGTTGCGGTCGCACATTGGAGGCCAGCCCATGATGGAGACAAAAATGACCTTGCTTGCCGCTGCGACCGCCGTTCGCGACCGCGCCTATGCGCCCTATTCGCGCTTCAAGGTGGGGGCGGCGATCCGCTCGGAAAGCGGGGCGGTGCATGTGGGCTGCAATGTCGAGAACGTGGCCTATCCCGAAGGCACCTGCGCCGAGGCGGGGGCGATTGCGGCGATGATCGCTGCGGGCGACAGCCGGATTGCCGAGATCTGCGTGATTGCCGATAGCCCCGAACCGGTGCCGCCCTGTGGCGGGTGTCGCCAGAAAATCGCGGAATTCGCAGGGCAGGAGGTGCGGGTGACGCTTTGCACCACCGATGGCAAGAGCCGCGTGATGACGGTGGCCGAATTGCTGCCGGGTGTCTTTACTGCCGCGCATATGGACCGCGCCTAAGTGGACGCGCGGGCGATCATCGCGCAGGTACGCGACGGCGGGAAGCCGTCTGCCGACGCTTTGCGGTGGTTTGCGGCAGGGCTGGCCGATGGCAGGGTGAGCGACGCGCAGGCAGGCGCTTTCGCCATGGCGGTGCTGCTGCGCGGACTTGGCGACGAGGGGCGCGTGGCGCTGACCAAGGGGATGCGCGACAGTGGCAAGGTGCTGGAGTGGGATCTGAACGGGCCGGTGGTGGACAAGCATTCCACCGGCGGAATCGGGGATTGCGTGTCGCTGCTGCTCGCGCCAGCGCTGGCGGCTTGCGGCGCTTATGTGCCGATGATTTCTGGGCGCGGATTGGGGCACACGGGCGGGACGCTGGACAAGCTCGAGGCGATACCGGGCTTTCGGGTGGGGCTGACCGAGGCGCAGTTGCGCCGACAGATGGGCGAGGTGCGCTGCGCCATCGTGGCGGCCAATGCCGAGATCGCGCCCGCGGACCGGCGGCTTTATGCGATACGGGATGTGACATCGACGGTCGAGAGTATCGACCTGATCACCGCGTCGATCCTGTCCAAGAAGCTGTCGGCAGGGCTGGAGGCGTTGGTGCTGGATGTGAAATGCGGGTCGGGCGCGTTCATGGAGACGCTGGAACAGGCCGAAGAACTGGCGCGGGCGCTGGTTTCCACCGCGCAAGGGGCGGGCTGCATGACAAGCGCGCTGATCACCGACATGAGCCAGCCCTTGGCTACGGCTGCGGGCAATGCGCTGGAGGTAATCGAGGTGATGGAGACGCTGACGGGAACGTCGGTGAATGTGGCGCTGTGGGATCTGACCGCCGCGCTGGGCGGCGAGGCGCTGGCGCTGGGCGGGTTGGCGGCGGATGCCGAGGACGGGGCAAGCCGGATCATCGACGCGCTGGAAAGCGGGCAGGCGGCGGAATATTTCGGGCGCATGGTTGCCGCGCAGGGCGGGCCTGCCGATTTTGTCGACCGTTGGCCGGACCGCCTGCCTTCGGCCCCCGTGGTGCGCGAGGTGCCATGTGGCAGCGACGGCTTTGTCGTTGCCATCGATGGGCGGGCGCTGGGCGAGGCGGTGGTGCATCTGGGCGGCGGGCGCCTGCGCGAGGGCGACCGCGTGAACCCTTCGGTGGGCGTGTCGGACCTTGCCGGACTGGGCGAGGCGGTATCGCGGGGCGTGCCGCTTGCCATGGTGCATGCGGCCGACGATGCGGCAGCGGATCGGGCTGTGGCGGCGGTGCAGGCGGCTTACCGGATCGGGACGTCGGAGCCGGTCGAGCCGCCGCTGGTTCTGATGCGGGTGCATTGATGCGGGCTTTTCTGGTGGTGATGGATTCGGTCGGCTGCGGCGGTGCGCCGGATGCGGCGGCATTCGGCGACGAGGGGGCTAATACGCTGGGCCATATCGCGGCCGAATGTGCGGCGGGTCGTGCGGATGTGGGCCGGACGGGGCCGCTGCGGGTGCCGAACCTCGACGCGCTGGGGCTTGCGGCGGCGGTGCGGTTGGCTTCGGGCGGAGCCGCGCCACGGCTGGAGGCGGTGCCGGTTGGGCGCTGGGGGGCGGCGACCGAGGTGTCGATGGGCAAGGATACGCCTTCGGGGCATTGGGAGTTGGCGGGGGTGCCGGTGCCGTGGGACTGGACCTATTTCCCAGGTACCGTGCCCGCCTTTCCCAAGGATCTGGTGGACGAGGTGTGCAGGCTGGCGGGGGTGGGCGGTATCCTTGGCAACTGCCATGCATCGGGCACGCAGATCATCGACCATTTCGGCGCGGCGCATCTGCGGACGGGTTGGCCGATCTGTTACACCAGCGCGGATTCTGTGTTCCAGATTGCCGCGCATGAAGAGGTGTTCGGGCTGGAGCGGTTGGTCAAGCTGTGCGCCGATCTTGCGCCGAGGCTGCACGCGATGAAGGTGGGGCGGGCGATTGCGCGGCCTTTCGTGGGGGTCGAGGGAGGGTTCCAGCGCACGGGAAACCGCCGCGACTTTGCGATTGCGCCGCCTGCGCCAACGCTGCTCGACTGGGTGGCGGATGCGGGGCGGGCGACGCATGCGGTGGGCAAGATCGGGGACATCTTTTCGGGGCGCGGGATCGGGCGCCTATGGAAGGGCAAGGATGACGCCGCGCTGTTCGATCATCTGATGACCTTGGCGGGCGAGGCCGAAGAGGGGTCTTTGACATTCGCCAATTTTGTCGAGTTCGACAGCAATTTCGGGCATCGGCGCGATGTGGCGGGATATGCGCGGCAGCTGGAGTGGTTCGACGCGCGGGTGGGCGCGTTTCTGGCGCGGTTGCGACCGGGCGATCTGTCGATCTTCACCGCCGATCACGGCAACGATCCGACATGGCGCGGGACGGAGCATACGCGCGAACGGGTGCCGGTGATCTGCGCGGGCGCGGGTGCGGGCGAGATCGGGCTTTGTGCCTTTGTGGATGTGGCGGCGAGTGTGGCGGCGCATCTGGGGATTGCGGCGCAGGGATCGGGGAGGAGTTTTCTGTGAAGGATTTGGCCAAGGTCGAGTTGCATCTGCATCTGGAAGGGGCGGCACCGCCCGCATTCATCGCGGGGCTGGCGAAAGAAAAGAAGATCGATATCGGCGGCATTTTCGATGCTGACGGGAATTACCGATTTTCGGATTTCTGGGAGTTTCTGAAGGTTTACGAGGCGGCGACCTCGGTGCTGACCAAGCCCGAGGATTATGCACGGCTGGTGACGGCGGTGCTTGAGGAAAGCGCCAAATCGGGCGTGGTCTATTGCGAGACATTCCTGAGCCCCGATTTCTGCGGCGGGCGCGATGTGGGCGCGTGGCGCGAATATCTGCACGCCATCCGCGAGGCTGCCGAGCGGGCCGAGGCGCAGGACGGCATCACCCTGCGCGGGATCATCACCTGCATCCGGCATTTCGGCCCCGACAAGGCGCGGCAGACCGTGCGTTGCGCGGTGGAAACGGCGGGGGATTTCATCGTCGGCTTCGGCATCGCGGGGGACGAAAAGATCGGCAAGCCCAAGGATTTCGTCTGGTCCTTCGATTGCGCGCGCGAGGCCGGGTTGCGGTTGACCGCCCATGCGGGGGAATGGGGCGGGCCGGATTCGGTGCGCGACGCCTTGCGCGATTTGCGGGTGGAACGGATCGGCCACGGGGTGCGGGCCATCGAAGACCTTGCGCTGGTGGACGAGATCGCGGAAGCGGGGATCGTGCTCGAGGTGTGCCCGGGATCGAACATCGCACTGGGGATTTACGAGGGCTGGCGCAAGCATCCCATCGGCGAGTTCTACAAGCGGGGGGTGAAATTCACCGTCTCGACCGACGATCCGCCGTTCTTTCACACCACCATGGCGCGCGAATACGAGATGTTGCACCGCGCTTTCGACTGGGACGAAGGTGTTTTTGAAGGCATTGCGCGGGCGTCGCTTGACGCGGCCTTTTGTGACGCCGATACCCGCGAAAAGGTGCTTAAAAGGCTATAGGGGGCTTTTGCCATGCTGGACCATCTGACCGTCGTTTCGCATCCGCTGGTGCAGCACAAGCTGACGCTGATGCGGGAAAAGGATACGTCCACGGCATCGTTCCGGCAGTTGTTGCGCGAGATCAGCCTGCTCTTGGCCTATGAGGTGACGCGGGGCCTGCCCATGACCACCAAGCGGATCGAGACCCCGCTCGAGGAAATGGACGCGCCGATGATCGAGGGCAAGAAGCTGGCGCTGGTGTCGATCTTGCGGGCGGGCAACGGGCTGCTGGACGGGATTTTGGAATTGATCCCGGCGGCGCGGGTGGGGTTTGTGGGGCTGTACCGCGACCCCGAGACGCTGCAACCGGTGCAATATTACTGCAAGCTGCCCGAGCAGTTGGAAGATCGCGTTACCATCGTGGTCGATCCGATGCTGGCGACCGGCAATTCCAGTGCGGCGGCCATCGACTTGATCAAGTCGAAGGGGGCCAAGAACATCCGTTTCCTGTGCCTGCTGGCAGCCCCCGAAGGGATCGCGCGGATGAAGGCGGCGCATCCGGATGTGCCGATCGTCACGGCAGCGGTCGACCGCTATCTTAATGATCACGGATATATCGTTCCGGGACTAGGGGATGCGGGTGACCGTATGTTCGGCACAAAATAAGCCAGCTTTCGCTTTACTCGGGTCGTCAACTATCGCATGATTTCCCCTATGCTACTTGGGGGTAGTTCATGAGTGTTAAGTTGTTGCCGGTGGCCTTTTGGGCCGCCCTGTCCATTGCGTCCGTTGCGCAGGCGCAGACCGTCGCCCAGATCGGCGGACCGAAGGAGCAGCCGCCTGCGAGCTATGGCGATATGCAGTATATCGACAGCCGCGGCTGCGTGTTCCTGCGGGCCGGAATGGGTGGAACGGTGAATTGGGTGCCGCGCGTCGGGCAGAACCGCAAGGTGCTGTGCGGCTATCCGCCGACCTTTGGCGGCGGCAAGCAGGTGGCAATCGCCACGGTGCCCGACGAGGCGCCGTCGGCGGTGGCCGAGGCTGCGGCGGCGCCTGCGGTCGTGGTGCCAAAGCCTGCTGCTGTTGCCATGGCGCAGGCTCCGGTCGCGCCGCGCATGGTGCGCAGCGTCGATATGGCAGATTACGTGCCGCCGCCTGCCCGCGTGGGCAAGGTGATCGAGACGGGGCCGATGGCGGCTGTTGCGCCGGTGACGCCGCTGGTGGTTTCGGTGCGGCCGGGGGTTTCGGTCAGTTCGGTCGCGGGGCGGGTGGGATGCCCTGCGTCGTCGCCGCGCTTGCAGCGCTTGCCACTGACCAATGGCGGAACGGTTCTGGTTTGCACGCCGGGCGATGGCGGGTTGCGCAATCTGCGCGCGCCGGTCTTCGCCGATGGTGCGGGCGTGGGCGCAGCCTTCGAGGATGCTCCGCTGCGGGTTGCCTCGGCGGCGGGGCGGAGCGTGGCTTTGGGGCAGGCATCGGCGGCCGGTCGTCCGATGGCGAATGTGCGGCTGGCAGAGCCTGCGGTGGTGGCCCCCGAAGGCTATACGGTCGCCTGGAAAGATGACCGTTTGAACCCGTTGCGCGGGATTGGCACGGCCGAAGGGCAGGCGCTGCAGGATCAGGTCTGGACCCGCAAGACGCCTGCGAAACTGGTGGGCGACACGCGCAAGGCGCGGCGTGCGGCGGCGGTGGCGCGCAGCAATGGTGCGGTGCTGGTGGTGTCTACGATGTCGTCCCCAGCCGAGGCATCGGTCGCGGCGCAGCAGGGGGGCTATTACGTGCAGGCAGGCAGTTTCGGCGTGCCCGGTAATGCCGAGGGTGCCATGGCGCGGCTTGCCGCGGCGGGCCTGCCGGTGGCGCGGTCGCATGCCAAGGGATTGACCGTGGTGATGGCTGGTCCGTTCGGATCGCCCGCCGAGGCGGCAGCGGCGCGGGGCATCGCGCGGGCCGCAGGGTTTGGTGACGCGTTCGTAAGGTAGTGCAAATCGTCGGGCAGAACCAAAGACGGTGTTTCAAAGAACGCAGGCCCCCCGGTCCAAACGGGGGGTCTTTTCATGTGCAGATATCCCTGAGGCTATCCCAGTCGGCGGCGTTCAGCAAAGCGCGGGGGCTGCCGCTGCGATAGGGGTCGGCCTCGATCAACGGTAGGGTGGATTCGCCGCTTGGGTCGAGCGCATAGGCGTAAGGGGTGGACGAAACGGCGGCCTTTTCGAAGCCGGCAAGCAGGGTTTCGGCATCGAGCGGGGCAGGCGTTGCCTTGAGCAGCGCCTGTCCGTAGCCGGTGATCGCGCCGGTGGGCAGGGTGCCGGTGGTCAGCAGCCGGACCGCGGCGGGCAGTCCGGCATGGACCAGCAGCGGCAGCACCGGATCGGTGGCAGCGGCGCGCAGGTTTTCGGCCAAGGCAAAGCCCGAAGCAGCCTCGGGCAAAGGGGCGGCGAGCAGTTTGGCCGAGAGCAGCACGATGTTGCCCGGCAGATGCACCGCGCCGGGCACACCGTCGCGCAGCACCAGAAGTTTCGGACCGCCGGTGCCGAAAAGACGTTCGGACAAAAGTTGCAAGGCGCGGTCGCCCAAGGGGGTAGAGCAGGGCTGTCCGGTCAGGTGGATCACGTCTTGCAGCGCCGCTTCGCCCAAGGCCACGCGGGTCGCGAAAGGCAGCATTGCCGCCGTGTGGCGCAAGAGCGCGTCGGGCAGGAAGACGAAGCCGGTGGCAAGAATGGCCAACGTCAGCCCGCCGATGAGCGTGCCGCGCAGCCGCCCCGGGCGGGGCGTGCGTCGCCGCACTGCGCCGCGCACGGTTTCCAGCGCTGCGATCATGTCGGGGTCGTCGATTTCCAGCGTCTCGTCTCCGTCCGGTGCCGGAGCGTAGAGCGCGGGCAGGGCCGAGGGGTTGAGCCGGACGATGGCGGGCAACGACCAATGGGTGACGGGGCGGTCGGTGCGCGGATCGGTCAGCACCAGCGTGGCATCGCGGAAGGCCACGACCACCTCGCGCCGCTGCGCATCGGGCGCGTCACGCCAGAGGCCGGGGCTTTCCAGCCGCTGGTATTTCTTGAGCGCGGTCATGCGGCGGGGCTAGCCTGACGTGCCGTTGAGGTTGGCCGCGACGATAGCGCAGGGCGGCTTGGGCCACAAGGAAAGGCGAAGCGGTCTGCGCCCGCAGCGGGGCGTGACGACCCCCACCCCGGCCCTCCCCCGAAGCGGGGGAGGGGGCGACAGGCCGTGTACCATGCCAAAGCGACGGGGGGCTGTCTGCCCCCCACGGCCTTCGGCCTCCCCCCGAGGATATTTGGAACGAGAAGAATGGTGGGGCGGATTTGGGTTGATGATGTTTGCGTGGGTGGGGCGGTTTGGCGGGGTCGGGTTTGCTCGGGTTCGGTCGCCGGTCTTGTTGCACGGCGCTGTCACAACTATGGCGCGAAAGGGCCGCTTGACGTGGGAGAGGCGTCAGGAATTAAGTTTTCAGGGCTAGCGAGCGGGTAAAGGGTGGCCTTGGTATGGTGGGCAGGGGCAGGATAATCAGGTTTGCGCTGGCGGGCGTGCTTTTCGGCATCGCCGCTTTGGTGGTCTGGTCCGCGAAGCTGGAATTGCTGGCAGAGCGGGAGGTCTCGGCGGAGCCGGTGGCAAAGCCTGAGCGGCAGCGTTCGACGATTGTCGTCTATGGCGACGCAGCGCAGGACTGGATGGCGGAGTTGCAGCGCTTTGCCGATCTGCTCGACCCCCATGACCGCCCCGACATCGTGGCGGGCGTCAGGGGCGGTGTGGTGGGAGGGCTGCCCGAGGATACGACGCTGGTGTGGTTCGGTGACCTGAACCATGACGACGCAGAGGTGGAGGGGGTGCCGCACGACCTGCGGCAGGTGGTAGTTGCTCTGGGGAAGGATGTGGTGGACCGGAGCGGCAGTTTGATGGCCGGGGAAATTCGGCTGGGTAGGAATTGCTATCTGGATCACATCCACAGGGAAGAAGGCCTGCCGATGATTGCCGTGAACTTTAGTGGCGAAGACAAGCAAAGTGGGTGCAAGGGGTTCACGATCGGGTATCTGCTGGGCGGGCACCGGGCCTATATCCGCAATGACGGCTCGGCCTGCCTGCCGCCAAAGTGCACGATGGGTCTTTCGCGGTTGCAGTGACGGGCGCGGTTGGTCGGGACGATGCGTGTCAGACGAGGTAGTTGGCAAATGCGGGGGGGGGGCGCTGCAAGCGGTCCGCCAGCAGCCCGTCGCGGGTCGTTCCTTGGATTGTCGGGCCGCGTGGCCCTGTCAGTCAGGCGCTGTCCATCAGTTTCGCCACGGCGCGGAGTTCGAATTTCTGGATCTTGCCGGTCGAGGTTTTCGGGAGTTCGGCGAAGACGATGTGTTTGGGTGTCTTGAAGCCTGCAAGGCGGGTGCGGCAATGGGCGATGAGTTCGGCCTCGGTCGCGGTGGCACCCGATTTCAGCTCGACGAAGGCGCAGGGCACCTCGCCCCATTTCGCATCGGGTTTGGCGACCACGGCGCAGAGGCTGACGGCAGGGTGGTGCATCAGTGCGCCTTCGACCTCGACCGAGCTGACGTTCTCGCCGCCGGAAATGATGATGTCCTTGGCGCGGTCGGTGATCTTGATATAGCCGTCGGGGTGCTGGAAGGCGATGTCGCCGGAACGGAACCAGCCGCCCTTGAAGGCTTCGGCGGTGGCGGCGGGGTTTTTGTAATAGCCCTTCATCACCATGTTGCCGCGCATGGCGATTTCGCCAAGGTGCTGGCTGTCGCGCGGGACGGGGGTGCCGCTGGCGTCATGCACTTGCGCGCCTTCGAGCATGGGCATGGCGACGCCCGTGCGGGCCTTGAGGGCGGCGCGGTCGGGTTCGGTGTCCCAGTCGGGTTTCCATGTGCATTCGGTGGCGGGACCGTAGGTTTCGGTCAGGCCGTAGACCTGCGTGACATTGAAGCCCAACGGTTCGAAGGCGGCCAGTGTTGCGGCGGGGGGCGGGGCGCCTGCGGTGAAGACCTCGACGGTGTGGGAAAAGGCGCGGCGGTCGGTTTCGGGGGCGTTGATCATGGTGTTCAGCACGATGGGTGCGCCGCCGAAATGGGTGACGCCCTCATCCGCGATGGCGTCGTAGATGGCGCGTGCCGTGATGTCGCGGCAGCAGACGAGGGTGCCGCCGAGGATGGGGACCATCCACGTATGGGTCCAGCCGTTGCAATGGAACAAGGGCACGATGGTAAGGTAGACGGGAAACAGCACCATGCGCCACGACAGGATATTGGCGGTGGCCGAAAGGTAAGCGCCACGGTGGTGGTAGACCACGCCCTTTGGCCGGCCCGTGGTGCCAGATGTGTAGTTGATGGCGATGGATTCCCATTCGTCATCGGGCATGATCCACGGGGCGTTCGGGTCGCCCTGCGACAGCAGGTTTTCGTAGGTGAGGTAATGGCCCGAGGCGACAAAGCCGTGGTCCACCACCTCGACGATCTGCGGGGCGGGGCCTTGCATCCGCTTGATCGCCTGTTCTGCGAGGGGCAGGAAGGCGGTGTCGGTCAGCACGATCTTTGCGCCCGCATGGCCGAAGATATAGGCCACGGTATCGGGGTCGAGGCGGGTGTTGATGGTGTTCAAGACCGCGCCTGCGGCGGGGACGCCGAAATGCGCTTCGGCCTGCGCGGGGATGTTTGGGATGAGGGTCGCGACCACATCGCCCGCTGCGATGCCGTGGCGGGTCAGGGCGGAGGCAAGGCGCGAGACGCGGGCGGCGTAGTGGGCATAGCTAAGGCGGGTGGATTTCCAGACAACGGCGGTGCGGTCGGCATGGATATCGGCGGCACGTTTGAGGAAAGACAGCGGGGTGAGGGGGGCGTAATTCGCCGCGCATTTTTCCAGACCCGTTTCGTCGGCCAACCAACCCATTTTGAGAACTCCCCCCTATATGACGCGTGCCCGTGTCGCTTTCAGACAGGCAAGGGAGAGGTTAGCAGGGTTCATCGGGAATGCGAGAGTAGGAAAAGGCGACAGCATGACGAAACCCGACAGGACGCTGGCGGCGGCGGGGCTGATCCTCGTCTATGCGATGGTGATCGGTTTCACCGACAATTACGTGCGGGTCATTGCCGCCGAGACCGGGCTTTGGCAGTTCCATTTCACGCGGACCTGCATGGCCATGGTGCTCTTGGCGCTGGCGGCTGCGCCGCTGGGGTTGCGGCTGCGGCCGGTGAACCTGCGGGCGGTGGTGGCGCGGTCTGCGATTCACGGGCTGGCGATGGTGATCTATTTCGGGGCGTTGGCCTTTCTGGATGTGGCGCTGGTGGCGGCGGGGCTGTTCACCGCGCCGATCTGGGTGCTGCTGATCTCGCGCTTTGTCTATGGGCAGCGGTTCGGGCCGGTTCAGGTGCTGGCGGTGGTGATCGGCTTTGCGGGCGTCATTCTGGTGCTGGGGCCCGAGGCGATGTCGGGCGCGTCCCTGCCTGCCGTGCTGCCGGTGCTGGCGGGGGCGATGTATGCGCTGGGCAATATCGCCACGCGCGAGTGGTGCCCCGAGGAAAGTGCCGAGACGCTGGTAGCGGGGTTCTTCCTTGCGCTGGGGGTGATCGGGGCGGCGGGGATGGCGTTCCTGTGGCTGGTGCCGGTCGCCGTGCCCGAGGGGGCGGCGGGCTTTTTGCAACGCGGGGCGGTCTGGCCTTCGGGGACGTTCTATTTCTGGACCTTTGTGCAGGCGGCGGGGTCGCTGTTCGGGGTGGCCGCGATGATCCGCGCCTATCAGATCACCGATGCGGGCCGTGCTTCGGTGCTGGAATATGTGATCCTGCCCGCCTCGGCGTTCTGGACCTGGGCGCTGTGGGGGACGGGGTTGGCACCGATGGCGGTCGTCGGAATGGTGCTGATCGTGGCGGCTGGGTCGATGATCGCGCTGCGGTCGCGGGGGGTGGCGTCGGTGTGACGCTGTAGGGTGCGCGGTCGCCGCGCACCTTGGCTGACGGTCGGGCGGGTGCGCGGGGACCGCGCACCCTACGCTTCGGGCGAGGTCGCTTCGCGCCAATGTTTGCGGCACAGGCTGACATAGGTTTCATTCCCGCCGATCACGACCTGTTCACCCGCCGTCAGGGCGCGGCCGTCGGGGCCGCGGCGGATCACCATGGTGGCCTTCTTGCCGCAATGGCAGATGGTGCGCACTTCGCGCATTTCATCCGCCCATGCCAGCAGGGCAGCCGAGCCGGGGAAGAGGTTGCCCTGAAAATCGACACGCAGGCCGTAGCACATCACCGGCGTCTTCAGGTCGTCGACGGCGCGGGCGAGTTGCCAGACCTGATCTTTGGACAGGAATTGCGCCTCGTCCACGAAGACGCAGGCGACGGGGCCCTGGGTCTGGCGGGCGGCGATCTTGGCGAACATGTCTTCGCCCGGGGCGAAGGTATCGGCGGTCTCGCCTATGCCGATGCGCGACGCGATGCGGCCATGGCCTGCGCGGTTGTCGAATTGCGCGGTGACGAGATAGGTCGCCATGCCGCCCTCGCGGTAGTTATGCGCGGCTTGCAACAGCAGGGTCGATTTGCCTGCATTCATGGTCGAGTAATGGAAGTAGAGCTTTGCCATGCGGGCGGATTAGCGCATCGCATCCGTCAGGGAAAGGGGCGGGCGGGGTTGCGCGGGCGGGAATTCCGGTGGCGGTGGTGCGCGTGGCAGATCGCGCAAGACGCGTATTTGGGCAAGGGTGAAGGGGCAGAGTTCGGTCTGCCCCTTGCCGGTTTTGAGTCAGGCCGGGCGGCGGTTTTGTTGCGGCCGGCTGTGTTTGGCGCCTTGGGGCGCACCTGTGCGGTTCGGGCTTTGGCCGCCGCCCATGGGGCGGGCGGGCTTGGCACCCAAAGGCTTGCCAGCGGGTTTGCCCTCGCCGCGGGGGGCGAAGGATTTCTGTGCCTGTCCCTGGGCCTTGGGTTGGCCGGGGCGGCCACCGCCTGCGGGGCGTTGGCCACGGTTCTGGCCGGGTTTGGGGGCTGCTGCCACCATTTCGGCCGACCACGGCGCGCCGCCGATGACGGGGATGGGCTTTTTCATCACCTTTTCGATGGCGCGGAGTTCGTCCATTTCGGCCGGAGCGCAGAAGGCCACGGCGGTGCCTTCGGCACCGGCGCGGGCGGTGCGGCCGATGCGGTGGACGTAGTTCTCCGGCACGTTGGGCAGGTCGTGGTTGTAGACGTGGCGCACGCCCGGGATGTCGATGCCGCGGGCGGCGACGTCGGTGGCGACCAGAACGTCAAGCTCGCCGTTGCGGAATTCGGTCAGGGTGCGGTCGCGCTGGTTCTGGCTTTTGTTGCCGTGGATGGAGCCGACCTTGAAGCCCCAGACGGCCAGCAATTTGGACAGCTTTTCCGAGCCGTGCTTGGTGCGGCCGAAGACCAGAGCCTGTTCGCCGGGGTGCTTTTTGAGGTATTCCTCCAAGAGGCGGGCCTTGTCGCCGTTGGGGATGAAATGGACGCCCTGCACGATCTTTTCGATGGGTTTTCCGGGGGTTGCGACCTGGACGCGGACCGGATCGCGCAGGTAGGTGTCGGCGATTTCCTCGATATCCTTGGGCATGGTGGCCGAGAACAGCAGGGTCTGGCGCTTGACCGGGATGTGTTTGGCGATACGGCGCAGCGCGTGGATGAAGCCCATGTCGAGCATGTGGTCGGCTTCGTCCAGCACCAGATAGCCGGTGGCTTGCAGGTCGACGTCGCCGCGTTCCAGAAGGTCGATCAGGCGGCCGGGGGTGGCGACCAGCACGTCGGCGCCGCGGGCGAGGTTCATCGCCTGACGGTTCAGGGATGCGCCGCCGACGACCATGATGACCTTGGCAGCGGTGCCTTTGGTGAAAACGGTAAGGTTATCATGGATTTGCGTGACCAGCTCGCGCGTGGGTGCAAGGATCAGGGCGCGGACGGTGCGCGGGGCGGGCGGGTGGCCCATGTCGAGGATGCGGTGCAAAAGCGGCAGGCCGAAGGCGGCGGTCTTGCCGGTGCCGGTTTGGGCCAGACCCATCAGGTCGCGGCCCTTCATGATATGCGGAATCGACTGCGCCTGAATTGGCGTCGGTTCTTTGAGGTTGGTTTTTTCGAGCGCTTTCAGAAGCTTGGCCGAAAGGCCGAGGTCAGCGAAGGTGGTCATGTCAATGTCTTTCCTGCCCGTGCTTTACGGGCCAAGGGGGCCACGTGACGTGGCCGGTTGCAGGTCGGGCGCGGCTGTCGCTGCGCGGAACCCCTGCGTGAAGGTGGGAACCTTTGGCCCGGTCTGTCTCCCCGAAACGGGGGCTGCTCACGCGGCAGCGGAGGGCGGGCGTGGGGGGCAGATGGGGCTTTTGGCGCGCAAAGTCAAGCGTCGTGATTGGCAGCATGTCGGGGGCAGCGGCCATGCACAGGGCATGCAGACGCGCGAAACGGTGGGTTAGGGGGGCGTTTACCCTTTGGCGGCAGGGTATGCGCGGGCAGGTGGGGGCCAGATCGGGGGGCACGGGAATGGACTTGAAGAAGCTTAAGGGGCGGCGGGCCGAGCATTACCATTACATGGCCGATGCGATGCGGCGGCTGGAGTGGGACTTGCACCACACCATCGAGGCGACGAGCCGCGTGCCCGAGGAATGGCACCAGATCGCGGCGCGGCGGCATCCGAAGATCAAGGTGCGGATGACGGTCGGGATCGACGAGGATGTGGTGCGGTTCTTCAAGTCGATGGGACCGGGGCACGGGCCGCGCATGAACGAGGTGCTGCGGTCGTTCATGCATGCGCGGTTGGCGGGGGTGGTGCGGGGGGGCGAGACCTCGCCGTGGTTCGCGCGGTCGCAAGAGGAATATGCAGGCGAGCGGCCATTGTGGGGCGCGCTGGTGCAGGCGCTGGAGGGGGGCGAGCCGTCGGAGGCAGCGCGCGAGGCAGAGGCGCGGGTGCTGATGGAGGAGGCGCTGAGGATGCGGGGGTTGGAGGGGTGAGGGTCAACGAAAGGGTTGCCACGTACCTATAGATGTGGTCCGCTCCGCTTCAAGTTGAATGTAAAAGTGGTTCAAACGATGCTTGCAAACGAGGAAATCTCAGATGGAAATGTGCCTTTCCATTCAATTGGAGTGGAGTTGCTTAATAGACGGACGAACCGTGTTGTCCAGTTAGTAAATAATGTGGACCCCAAAACCAGTCTGGACGGAAAGAGACAGTGGTATAATCTCGAATTCGTCCAGCCTTTATACTTGCGTGGTGTGGTAATCCACGCAAGCGGCTACGAGTCATGGCATGAAGTAGAATTTGAAGTGTTCCACATTGATGGCACCGTCCATATTCAAAGCATTAAATTTAATGCTGGAGTTAGTGAACTTGCTCTAGGAAAACTCGCATCAGGATTTCGTTTCCGGCCAAGCGAACGTTTTTCCATGGTTTCCTCACCAAAAATCAACAGAATTGTGCTTATTGGTTTGTCACTGGAGGAATTTCACTCATATGAATGGGTCGTCAAAGATTTCGAAGAAAGTAAGCGCTTATTGGCAGAACGAGAGAAGGCATTTGAAGAAAAGCGCGAACAAATTGCTAGCTTAGAGAAAACAAAAGCAGCGTTAGATTCAGAAATTGGTAAATCGAGAAGCGAGAGTGAAGGCTTTGCGCTCAAGATCGCTGAGTTTCAGGTCCAGTCCGATAATTTAAAGCTACAAATAATAAACGAAACTTCTGCGGTTGAACGCCTAATTGCTGAGCGAAACGAAACACTAGATGCCGCAATGACCGCTTCGTCTGCGTTGAAAAGACTTAAAGACGAGCTGAAGATGTTCCCCAGCGAGATTGCACCGTTTGTTGAGCAGGGTAATAAGACAATTTGGTGGTACTTATCAATCGCTTCCCCCTTCGCTTTAATTATCGGTATTGTGCTCTTTGTACTGTTCAGCGGCGCCGCAGATTTAACGCAGTTGTACAAAGAGCAGCAAGAAATAGATGTCTGGACGATCTTTCTTACTCGTCTCCCCTTTGTCTTTCTTTGCGTTGCGATGCTAGAAATTTGCGGTTACATCGTAGGTAGACTCGTCTTCGAAATCATAAAGATAAACAGGCAAAGACTTAATCTTTCTAAAATAAGCATCATAGCGAAAGACGTAGTTGACGCGGCATCGCAAAGTGCACCAGGGCTGACTGATAGCCAGATTGTCGAAACTGAGATGCGGCTCAAGATGGAGATGCTCAGGGAGCATATCAAAGATTATGTTGGGCCCGAATTTGAGTATAAGGGCACCCTGTTGACTTCTGTTGTAACTGCTATTGTGGAAAAAGTGGGAAGTTCAAAATAAAAAGGGCACCCGCAGGTGCCCCTAGATAGGTGCAGAGACATAACACGCCTCCGCAAGTTGCGTATATAGATGTCGGCCCTGATTATCAAGGGCCTTCGTCTTACCCCTGCAACGTCCGCACGCCGTACCCCTCGCCCCGGGCCTTCATTGCGGCGACGGCGGCGATGCTGGCGGCGGCGGTGGTGAAGTAGGGGATTTTGTCCATCAGGGCGACGCGGCGGATGTCGCGGCTGTCGGCGATGGCTTGGGTGCCTTCGGTGGTGTTCAGCACGAGGGCGATATCGCCGTCTTTCAGGCGGTCGACGATGTTCGGGCGGCCTTCGTAGACCTTGTTCACGGCCCGTGCCGCGATGCCTTGGGCTTTCAGCCAGTCGCCGGTGCCTTTGGTGACCACCAGTTCGAAGCCCATGGCCACGAGGTCGCGGGCGGCGGTGGCAAGCGCTTCGGTCTTGTCCATGTCCTTGACCGACAAAAAGACGCGTCCGGATTCGGGCAGGATGGTGCCTGCGCCCATCTGTGCCTTGAGGAAGGCCAGCGCGAAGGTGCGGTCCCAGCCCATCACCTCGCCGGTCGAGCGCATTTCGGGGCCGAGCAGAGGGTCGACGCCGGGGAAGCGGGCGAAGGGGAGGACGGCCTCTTTCACGCTGAACCACGGGGTGATGGGGTCGGCAAGGGTGTTCGGGTCGGCCAAGGGGAGGGGGCTGTCGGGGCCGACGCCTGCGGGGTAGGGCGCGCGGAGGGGGAAGTTCGAGAGCGGCTCGCCTGCCATGAGGCGGGCGGCGATGGTGGCGATGGCGCTGTCGGTGGCTTTGGCCACGAAGGGGACGGTGCGGGAGGCGCGGGGGTTCACCTCGAGCACGTAGATCGTGCCGTCTTTGATGGCGAATTGCACGTTCATCAGGCCCACGACATTGAGGGCGAGGGCCATGACGACGGTCTGGCGTTTGAGTTCTGCGATGGTTTCGGCGCCGAGCGAGTGCGGGGGGAGGCAGCAGGCACTATCGCCCGAGTGGACGCCCGCTTCCTCGATATGTTCCATGATGCCTGCGACGTGGACGTGTTTGCCGTCGCTTAGCGCATCGACGTCGACTTCGATGGCGTTGGATAGGTAGCTGTCGAGCAGCACGGGGCTGTCGCCGGATACGTTGACGGCGGTGGTGATGTAGCGTTCTAGCTGTTCGTCGGAGCGGACGATCTCCATCGCGCGGCCACCCAGCACGAAGGAGGGGCGGATCACGAGGGGGTAGCCCACGTCTTTTGCCACGGCAAAGGCCTCGTCGCGCGAGCGGGCGGTGCCGTTGTGGGGTTGTTTGAGGCCGAGTTTCTGGAGCAGCCCTTGGAAGCGTTCGCGGTCTTCGGCAAGGTCGATGGCGTCGGGGGTGGTGCCAAGGATCGGTATGCCTTCGGCGTGGAGCGCGTTGGCGAGTTTCAGGGGGGTCTGGCCGCCGAATTGGACGATGACGCCGTGGAGGCTGCCGTTGTCTTGCTCGACCCGCAGGATTTCGAGGACGTGTTCGAGGGTGAGCGGTTCGAAATAGAGGCGGTCCGAGGTGTCGTAGTCGGTCGAGACGGTTTCGGGGTTGCAGTTGATCATGATGGTTTCATAGCCCGCCGCGGTGAGGGCGTAGCAGGCGTGGACGCAGCAGTAATCGAACTCGATCCCCTGACCGATGCGGTTGGGACCGCCGCCGAGGATGACGACCTTTTTGGCACCCGAGGGGCGGGCTTCGCATTCCACATCGCCCATGACGGGCATTTCGTAGGTGGAGTACATGTAGGGGGTTTGCGCTTCGAATTCGGCGGCGCAGGTGTCGATGCGTTTGAACACGGCGGTGACGCCGAGGTTGCGGCGGGCGCGGCGGACCTGGGCTTCGTCCCGGCCTGTCAGTTTGGCAAGGCGGGCGTCGGTGAAGCCGAAGATTTTCAGGCGGCGCAGGCCGGCGGCATCGAGCGGGAGGCCGTCGCGGCGGACTTGCGCTTCGATGTCGATGATTTCGCGGATGCGCGACAGGAACCACGGATCAAACGCGGTGGCGGTGTGGATGTCGTCATCGGTCAGGCCGTGGCGCATGGCTTGGGCGATGACGCGGATACGGTCGGGGGTTTGCTGCGACAGCGCCTTGATGACGGCGGCCTTGTCGGGGGCGCCAAGTATGGCGATTTCGTCAAAGCCGGTCAGGCCGGTCTCGAGGCTGGCAAGCGCCTTTTGCAGGGATTCGTGGATGGTGCGGCCGATGGCCATGACCTCGCCCACCGATTTCATGGCGGTGGTCAGGTTTGGTTCGGAGCCGGGAAATTTTTCGAAGGCGAAGCGGGGGATCTTGGTGACCACGTAGTCGATGGATGGTTCGAACGAGGCGGGGGTGACTTTGGTGATGTCGTTGTCAAGTTCGTCCAGCGTGTAGCCGACCGCGAGCTTTGCGGCGATCTTGGCGATGGGGAAGCCGGTGGCTTTGGACGCCAGCGCCGAGGAGCGGCTGACGCGGGGGTTCATCTCGATAACCACCATGCGGCCATCGGCGGGGTTGATGGCCCATTGCACGTTGGAGCCGCCGGTTTCCACCCCGATCTCGCGCAGGACGGCGATGGAGCCGTTGCGCATGATCTGGTATTCTTTGTCGGTCAGGGTGAGGGCGGGGGCGACGGTGATGCTGTCGCCGGTATGCACGCCCATGGGGTCGATGTTTTCGATGGCGCAGACGATGATGGCGTTGTCCTTGCGGTCGCGGACCACCTCCATCTCGAATTCCTTCCAGCCGAGGAGGGATTCGTCGATCAGCACCTGCGCCATGGGCGAGGCTTCGAGCCCCGAGCGGACGATGGCTTCGTAGTCGTCGCGGTTGTAGGCGACGCCGCCGCCGGTGCCGCCGAGCGTGAAGGCGGGGCGGATGATGGCGGGCAGGCCCACGTATTCCAGCGCCGCCACCGCTTCGCGGATGCCGTGGGCGATGTCGTATTTGCCGGAAGGCAGTTTCGGGGCGGCGATGATCGTGGCTTTCGGGTTTTCCAGCCCGATGCGGTCCATCGCTTCGCGGAACAGTTTGCGGTCTTCGGCCATTTCGATGGCGTGGCGGTTCGCGCCGATCATCTGGACGCCGAATTTGGCCAGCACGCCGAGATCGTCGAGGGCCAGCGCCGTGTTCAGCGCGGTCTGGCCGCCCATGGTGGGAAGAAGCGCGTCGGGGCGTTCTTTTTCGATGATCTTGGCGACCACCTCGGGGGTGATGGGTTCGATGTAGGTGGCATCGGCAAGACCCGGATCTGTCATGATCGTGGCGGGGTTCGAGTTGACGAGGATGACGCGGTAGCCTTCCTCGCGCAGGGCCTTGCAGGCTTGCGCGCCCGAATAGTCGAATTCGCAGGCTTGCCCGATGACGATGGGACCGGCTCCGATGATCATGATCGAGGAGATGTCGGTTCTTTTCGGCATTTTACTGTCCCGCATGTGCCAGCCCGCTGCGATGTGCGGCGGGTGGTGGATTCGACCAATCTGCAAATTGACGGGGGTTTAGGGGAGTGAGGGGCAGGGCGCAAGGGATTGTGCGGTCGGGCGGGGAAACACAAATTCGTTCGAAGAAATTCGGGGCAGGTGTCGCTGTCGGCGGCGGATGTGAAAAGGGCCGGAGGTTTCCCCCCGGCCCGGTGTTTTGAGGTGTCGGAAAGGGCCTTAGACCTTTTCGCCCACGGCGGCTTCGGCGGCGGCAATCGCGGCCTTGCGGGCTGCGATCCGGTCACCGATCGGCGGACCTTCGAAGCGGCGGTTTTCGACCGCGAACCACAGGATCAGCGCAAGGACGATGAAGCCGAGGATGATGTAAAACACACGCTCGTTCGGCGGGGCCACGGCGATGAACAAGATCACGCCCATGCCGACCACGGCCAGAACCGTGACCAGCTTGTACAGCCCTGCCGACATCGCCCAAGGGCCGGGGTTCGGCCATTTGGCGGTGCCATAGGCGAAGAGGCCCGCAACCAGCGGCACGGTGAAGGAGAGGAACAGGAACACGAGGGTCGAGTTCACCACGATCACGTAGATCGACATTTCGCCCACTTTGATCGACATGGCGAGCAGCACGTAGAGGATGCACAGCACCGTCGCCGTCCAGATCGCCGTGACCGGCGTGCGGAATTTGGGCGAGACGGTTGCCAGCGCCTTGGAGCCGAAGGGCATGCCGTCGTCGCGCGAGAAGGCAAACAGCATGCGGCTGGCCGAGGTGACGGTGGCAAGGCCGCAGATCAGCTGCGCGATCAGGATGCCGACATAGAGCACCAGCTTGATCGAGGCGGGCAGGATGGCGTCCATCGTGTTGAAGAACATCATGAAGCCCTGGCTTGCCGCGGTGGGCAGGTCGGGGATGGCCAGCGTGATGGCGCAGATCATGATCCAGCCGACCAGCGACGACCAGAACACCGCGTTGACGATGCCCTTGGGCACGGAGACGGCGGCGTTCTTGGTTTCTTCGGAGGTGTGGGCCGAGGCGTCGTAGCCGGTGATGGTGTAGACCGGCAAGAGCAGGCAGAGCAGGAACAGGTAGCCCATGTTGCCCGATTGCGGGAACACGTTGCCGCCGGCTTCGCCCGAGTAGTTGGTAAAGGTCCACAGGCGCGAGATGTCGATGGCGGGCGCGAAGTAAAGGCAGGCCACGACCAGAACGGCGGTCGTCGCAAAGATCAGGTAGCCCGAGATATCGGTCAGGAAGGTGGTGGCCTTGATGCCGATATGGTTGAAGACGGCCTGGATGATGGTGATGGCCGCGACGAAGACGACGACCTGCATGTCGGTGCCGGTAAAGCCGAACATGCCGCCGAAGGTGCCCGCGAAGAAGTAGGCGGTGCCGATGTTGATGGCACCCAGAACCGTGATGAGGCCCAGAAGGTTGAGCCATGCGGTCAGCCAGCCCCAGAAGCGGTTGCCAAGGATCGAGGCCCAGTGATAGAGGCCCCCCGCCGTCGGGAAGGCCGAGGCGATCTGCGCCATGGCAAGGGCGAACATGCCCGACAGGATGCAGCCCACGATCCAGCCGATGCCCGCGCCTGCGCCGCCGACCGACGAGATGGCCTGCGCGAAGGAGTTGATGCCCCCCGACAGGATGCAGATGATCGAGAAGGAGATTGCGAAGTTCGAGAATTTCGACATGGAGCGCGACAGTTCCTGCGCGTAGCCCATGCCGTGGAGAACCTTGAGGTCCTCGTGCTTCTCATGATCGGTATATTGGTCCGATGCCATTGTCTTCCCCGTTGTTGTTTCTGTGCGTCTTGCGCCCCGTGATGCGACATCACGTGCCGGAGCGGTTTTTGCCGCCTCTCGTGGGCGCGATTAGACTCGCAATCTTTCTTTCGGGCAAGCGCTGAAACAATCTTTTCAGGGGTTTGCGGGGGAAAGCGGGCGGGAGCGGCGCATTTTGCGGCGAAACGCGGCGGTCGGGTGGCCCTTGGGTTGTGGCGGTGGTGGGGCCTGTGGCGGCGTGGGGGGATATTCGGGCCGGTGCAAACAGGGCGGGCGGGCGGGATGGCGGGGCGAAGTGTCGCGGCCGGACTGTTCGGGGGCGGGGGGGCGTGCTATCTGCGCCGCCTGAGGGCAGCGCGGGCCGCGTGGTCGCGCCGTCATGCCGGTTTGAGGAGATCGCTGTGATCCTGTGCGAGCATGGTCCGGGGGGTGCCCCCGCGCTGTTCGACGCCCCGCGCGAGGTGATCGTGGCGTGGCGCGCGCGGGATGTGCGGGCGGCTTTGGCGCGGGCCGAGGCGGCGCGGCAGACGGGCGGCTGGCTGGCGGGATATGTCGCCTATGAGGCGGGCTATGCGCTGGAGCCGCGGTTGCGGCCGCTGATGCCGCGGCGCAGGTCGGGGCCGCTGGTGGCGCTGGGCGTCTATGACGGGCCGCGCGATGCGGCGCCGGTGCTGGCGCGGGCGGCGGAGCAGGCGGGGGCGGCGCGGCTGTCGGGTTTGCGGCCGCTGGTGTCGCGGGCGGCTTATGGTGCCGCATTCGCGCGGGTGGCGGCCTATATCGCGGCGGGCGATTGCTATCAGATCAACCTGACCTTTCCGATGGCGGCGCGGCTGGAGGCGGGCACGGCGCTGGGGCTGTACGGCGCGCTCAGGGCGCGGCAGGTGGTGGGATATGGCATGTTCTGCGACCTTGGCGCGGGGCCTGTGGTGATTTCACGCTCGCCCGAGTTGTTCTTCCGGCTGGAGGGCGGCGTGATCGTGGCGCGGCCGATGAAGGGGACCGCGCCACGCGATGCGGACCCCGTGCGCGATGCGGCTTTGGCGGCGGAATTGCGGGCATCCGACAAGGCGCAGGCCGAGAACCTGATGATCGTGGATCTGCTGCGCAACGACATTGCGCGGATTTCCGAGGTGGGGTCGGTCAGGGTGCCGGAATTGTACGCGGTCGAGGCGTTTTCGACGGTGCACCAGATGTCGTCCACGGTGACGGGGCGGCTGGCGGGCGCGGCTGATCTGGCGGATTTGATGGCGGCGCTGTTTCCCTGCGGGTCGGTCACGGGGGCACCGAAGATCCGCGCGATGGAGATCATCCGCGAGGTGGAGCGCGGGGCGCGCGGGGCCTATTGCGGGGCGATGGGCTGGATGTCGCCGGGGGGGGACGCGGCTTTCAACGTGGCGATCCGCACGATGACGCTGGCGCAGGGCGGGGCGGTGCGGCTGAACGTGGGCGGCGGCGTGGTGCATGACAGCACAGCCGACGGGGAATGGGAGGAGGCGCTGTGGAAAGCGCGTTACGCCGAGGGGCTGGCTGTGGCGTCCGGCTGATCGAGACGCTGTTGTGGGACGGGACGCGGTTTCCGCGGCTGGCGCTGCATCTGGCGCGGCTGGCGCAGGGGGCGGCGGGGCTGGGCTATCCGCTGGACGCGGGCGCGGTGCAGGCGGCTTTGGCGGCGGCGGTGGCAGGGCAGGCCCCGCTGCGGGTGCGGTTGACGCTGGGGGCGGACGGGGTGCCGGAGGTGACGGTAGCGGCGCTGCCTGCGGCGCGGGCGGAATGGCGGGTCGGGCTGGCGGCAGAGCGCTTGGCATCGGACGATCCGTGGCTGCGGGTGAAATCGACGCGGCGCGCGGCCTATGACGCGGCGCGGGCAGCGCTGCGCGCGGAGCTGGACGAGGTGGTGTTGCTGAACGAACGCGGCGAGGTCTGCGACGGCAGCATCACCACGGTTTTCTTCGACCGCGGGCAGGGGATGCGGACGCCGCCCTTGGCTTGCGGGCTGTTGCCGGGGGTGTTGCGGGCGGAACTGGCGGTGCCGGAAGAGGTGCTGTCGCTGCGCGACCTGCCCAAGGTGCGGCTGTGGGTCGGCAATGCCTTGCGCGGGTTGATCGCGGCGCGCTGGACCCCTTAGCCAAGCGGAGCGGCGTGCCGCCGCGAGGCTATATCTCGCTGACGCTCGGGCGAAGTGGGGGCTTTGCAGCCCCCGTCGCGTGCCGCGACTCCCCCGCAGGATATTTGGGACGAGGGGAAGCGGGGGGCGTGTTTGGGGGGTGGGCCTGCTGCGGGTTGTCGGGGCGTGCGGGCGAGGGGGCGGAGATTGCCGCTTTCGGGTGGCGTGTTCTGTGATCTGGTTGGTTTGGGGCGGTGGTTTGGTGGGGCGTGCCGTGGGTGCGGCTTTGGGGTGGTGTTGCCGCGCGGGTTGATGGGTGTGCTTTGGGGGGGGTTGCGGGGCGGGGTGGCTTGCTGGTGCAGGGTTTTGTCTTGGTCGCGCTTGCGCTTGGGTGAAGGAAGTGGGGGGCTTTGCAGCCCCCGTCGCGTGCCGCGACTCCCCCGCAGGATATTTGGGACGAGGGGAAGCGGGGGGCGTGTTTGGGGGGTGGGCCTGCTGCGGGTTGTCGGGGCGTGCGGGCGAGGGGGCGGAGATTGCCGCTTTCGGGTGGCGTGTTCTGTGATCTGGTTGGTTTGGGGCGGTGGTTTGGTGGGGCGTGCCGTGGGTGCGGCTTTGGGGTGGTGTTGCCGCGCGGGTTGATGGGTGTGCTTTGGGGGGGGTTGCGGGGCGGGGTGGCTTGCTGGTGCGGGGTTTAGTCTTGGTTGCGCTTGCGCTTGGGTGAAAAGGAAAGGGGGGGCTTTGCAGCCCCCGTCGCGGGGCGCGACTCCCCCGCAGGATATTTGGGACGAGGGGAAGCGGGGGGCGGGTTTGGGGGGTGGGCCTGCTGCGGGTTGTCGGGGCGTGCGGGCTAGGGGGCGGAGATTGCCGCTTTCGGGTGGCGTGTTCTGTGATCTGGTTGGTTTGGGGCGGTGGTTTGGTGGGGCGTGCCGTGGGTGCGGCTTTGGGGTGGTGTTGCCGCGCGGGTTGATGGGTGTGCTTTGGGGGGGGTTGCGGGGCGGGGTGGCTTGCTGGTGCGGGGTTTAGTCTTGGTTGCGCTTGCGCTTGGGTGAAAAGGAAAGGGGGGGCTTTGCAGCCCCCGTCGCGGGGCGCGACTCCCCCGCAGGATATTTGGGACGAGGGGAAGCGGGGGGCGGGGTGCGGGGGGGAAAGGGCGGGGTGTGGGACAGGAGGCGGGTCTGCTGCTGACCTGCTGCGGGTTATCGAGGCGTGCGGGCGAGGGGGTGGTGATTGCCGCTTTCGGGTGGCGTATGCTGTGGGTTGGTTGGTTTGGGACGAGGGGAAGTGGGCGGGCGGGTGTGGGGGCGAAAGGGTCTGCTGCGGGTTATCGAGGCGTGCGGGCGTGAGGGCGGTGGCGGGACGTTCGGGTCGCGTCGGTTCTTTGGGCCATCGGCCCGCGACTGGCGCGGGCCGGCGGGTTTGGGGCGGGCGTTGCCTTTACTGGTCTTTGGGGACCACGCGCAGGCGCAGGTCGCGCAGTTGTTCGTTCAGCGGTTCCGACGGCGCGCCCATCAGCAGGTCTTCGGCACGCTGGTTCATCGGGAACATGATGACTTCGCGGATGTTCTGTTCGTCGGCCAGCAGCATCACGGCGCGGTCGATGCCCATGGCGCAGCCGCCGTGCGGGGGCGCGCCGTATTTGAACGCCTTGACCATGCCGCCGAAGCGCTTGTCGACCTCGGAGTTGGGGTAGCCTGCCAGTTCGAAGGCGCGGTACATGATCTCGGGTTTGTGGTTGCGGATGCCGCCCGAGATGAGTTCGTAGCCGTTGCAGGCAAGGTCATACTGGTAGGCATAGACCGACAGCGGGTCGCCCATCAGCGCCTCCATCCCGCCCTGGGGCATGGAGAAGGGGTTGTGGCTGAAGTCGATCTTGCCTTCGTCGGTCTTCTCGTACATCGGGAAATCGACGATCCATGCGAAGCGGAAGGTATCCGTCTCGCACAGGCCAAGTTCGCGCCCGATCTCGTTGCGGGCGCGGCCTGCGACGGATTCGAACTGTTCGGGCTTGCCGCCGAGGAAGAAGGCGGCGTCGCCGAGGCCGAGGTTCAGTTGCTGGCGGATGGCTTCGGTGCGTTCGGGGCCGATGTTCTTGGCCAAGGGGCCTGCGGCTTCCATGCCCGAGCCGTCTTCGGCTTCGCGCCAGAAGATGTAGCCCATGCCGGGGAGGCCTTCCTTCTGGGCGAAGGCGTTCATGCGGTCGCAGAATTTGCGGCTGCCGCCGGTGGGGGCGGGGATGGCGCGGACCTCGGTGCCTTCGTTTTCCAAGAGTTTGGCGAAGACGGCAAAGCCCGAGCCGCGGAAATGTTCGGAGACGATCTGCATTTTCAGCGGGTTGCGCAGGTCGGGCTTGTCGCTGCCATACCACAGCAGGCTGTCGCGGTAGGCGATGCGGGGCCAGTGGCTGTCGACCTTGCGGCCGCCTCCGAATTCTTCGAACACGCCCTGGATGACGGGCTGGACGGCGGCGAAGACGTCTTCCTGTTCGACGAAGCTCATCTCGACGTCGAGCTGGTAGAAATCGGTGGGCGAGCGGTCGGCGCGGGGGTCTTCGTCGCGGAAGCAGGGGGCGATCTGGAAGTAGCGGTCAAAGCCCGCCACCATGATGAGCTGCTTGAACTGCTGGGGGGCCTGCGGCAGGGCGTAGAACTTGCCCGGATGCAGGCGCGAGGGAACGAGGAAATCGCGCGCGCCTTCGGGGCTGGAGGCGGTGATGATCGGGGTCTGGAATTCGGTGAAGCCCTGATCCCACATGCGGTTGCGAAGCGAGCGGACCACGTTGGAGCGCAGCATCATGTTGCGGTGCAGCTTTTCGCGGCGCAGGTCGAGGAAGCGGTAGGTGAGGCGGGTTTCTTCGGGGTAGTCGACCTCGCCGAACACCGGCATGGGGAGTTCTTCGGATGCGCCGAGCACGGTGATGGCGGTGGCGTAAACCTCGACCTCGCCCGTGGGGATTTTCGGATTCACGAGGGCGGGGTCGCGGGCCTTGACGCGCCCGTCGATGCGCACGACCCATTCGGCGCGGACCTTGCCCACGTCTGCAAAAGCGGGGCTGTCGCTGTCGGCCAGCACCTGCGTGATGCCGTAATGGTCGCGCAGGTCGATGAACAGCACGCCGCCATGGTCGCGCACGCGGTGGACCCAGCCCGACAGGCGGACGGTCTGGCCCACGTGGGCGGTGTTGAGATCGGCGCAGGTGTGGCTGCGATAGGCGTGCATATGTGTCCCCTTTTCGAGGCAAGACCGAGATTGCCGCCGATACACCCCTTGGCACAGGCGAAGTCAAGCCACGACACCGCGGCGCGGCTGCTTGCGCTGGCTGTCGGGGTGCATTTTCTTTTGGTCAAGACTCAAGCGGAGGGGGGGCGGGGGGGCGCGAAGCCCCCCGGCGTTTGGCGGGGTGCGCTGCGGCGCGCCGTGCATCGGCGCACAACACCCGCGCAGGTGCGCCGGATTTGCAGATTTGCGCACCTGCCCCATATAGGGGGCAACGCTTATCCGGCCAAAGGACCATTCCCATGCCCACGATCCCCGGCATCCATCATGTCACTGCCATCACCGGCCCTGCGCAGGCAAATGTGAGTTTCTATACCGGCGTGCTGAAGCAGCGGCTGGTGAAGAAGACGGTCAATTTCGACGATCCCGGCACCTATCATCTGTATTACGGCGATGCGGCGGGCAGTCCCGGCACGATCTTGACGTTCTTTCCCTTTGCCGGTGCGCAAGCGGGGCGGGCGGGGCCGGGGATGGCGTCGGCCTATGCCTATGCGGTTCCGGCGGCGCAGTTTGCGGGCCTGCTGGACGATCTGACCGCGCGTGCGCTGGCGCCGGTGGTTTCCACGCGATTCGGGGCGCGGGTGCTGACGGTGAAAGACCCTGACGGTGCGCCGGTCGAACTGGTCGAGGATGCGGCGGCGACCGACGGGCACGGGTTCCATTCGGTGACCTTGTGGGAGCGCGATCCGGACCGCACCGCGCGGCTTTTGACCGAGGCTTTCGGCTATGTGGCCACAGGGTCGGAACGCGGCGCGGGGGGCGAGCGGTTGCGGCTGGAGGCGGCGGGGGCCGAGCGGGGGCGGATCATCGACATCTACCGGTCGGACGTGCCCGCCGTGCCGCAGCCGGGTGCGGGGACGATCCACCACATCGCGTTCCGCGCCAAGACCCAAGCCGATCAGGATGCGTGGATCGAGACGCTGCGGACCTTTGGCCACCGCACCACGCCGGTGATCGACCGGCAGTATTTCAACGCCATCTACTTCCGCGAGCCGGGCGGCGTGCTGTTCGAGATTGCCACCGATCCGCCGGGGTTCGCCATCGACGAAGCGCCCGAAACGCTGGGGCAGGGGTTGATGCTGCCGCCGCAATACGAGGCGATGCGCGACCGGATCGAGGCGGTGTTGCCGCCGCTCAAGGTGCGGGCATGAGGCGGGCGGGGCCTGTCGGCGGGGCCAGCGCAGGCATCGTGCTGTTGCACGGGCGGGGCGGGTCGGCTGCCGATATCCTGTCGCTGCTGGCCCATGCCGATGTGCCGGGCGTGGCGGCGATAGCGCCCGAAGCGCCGGGAAATTCGTGGTGGCCGACGAGTTTTCTGGCCCCTGCGGCGCAGATGGAGCCATGGGTTGCCCGTGGCCTTGCGGCGGTGGTCGAGGCGGTGGCGATCCTAGAATCCGAGGGGGTGGCGCGGGGGCGCATCTGGCTTGGGGGCTTCAGCCAAGGGGCCTGCCTTGCCGCCGAGGCCTATGCGCGGACGGGGGAAGGGCTGGCGGGGGTGCTGGCGTTTTCCGGCGGGCTGGTCGGGACCGGCGACGGCGCGGGGGCGGCGGAAGACGGGCTTTACGGGCACGCGCCGAAGCGGTTCGACTATAGCGGCACGCGCGAAGGCAAGGTGTGGCTGTCGGTGCACGAGCAAGACCCGCATATTCCGCTGCGGCGGGTGCGCGAAAGCGCCAACGCCTTTACCGCGCTGGGCGCGCGGGTGGAGACGCGCATCCATCCGGGCGCGGGGCATGGCCTGTTGCAAGACGACCTTGCCGCCTTGCAGGGGCATCTGTCGCGCTGAGTGCGGGTGACTTGCCCGCCGCGGGTGCTTGCGCCAAGCGGGCAGGCGGGGAATAGTCGGCCCAAAGGCGAACGGGGTGGCGGACATGGTGGAAGTGCGGAAGATCGGGCCAGAGGTGGCGGGATGGCAGCCTGCGGCGTGGCCGACGCAGGCCCCGATGGAGGGGCGGTATGCGCGGCTGGTGCGGCTGGACCCCGAGGCGCATGCGGCGGACCTGTTCGCGGCCTTTGACGGGCATGACGCGCTTTGGGATTACATGCCCAACGGGCCGTTCCATTCGGCGCCTGCCTATATCCGCTGGGCCAAGGAGGCGGTTTCCGGCAAGGACCCGGTGTTCTGGGCGATCTATGAACAGGGCGGTGCGCATCCGGTGGGGGTGGCGTCCTATCTGCGGATCACGCCCGAGCATGGCACGATCGAGGTGGGGCATATCTGCTTTTCGCCCGCCTTGCAGCGCAGCCGTGCGGCGACGGAAGCGATGTTCCTGATGATGGACTGGGCGTTTTCCAACGGTTACCGGCGCTATGAATGGAAGTGCAACGCGCTGAACATGCCGTCGCGGCGGGCGGCGCAGCGGCTGGGCTTTTCCTTCGAGGGGGTGTTCCGCCAGCATATGATCATCAAGGGGCGCAACCGCGATACGGCGTGGTTTGCGATGACCGACGAGGATTGGCCGAGCCTGCGCGAGGCCTATGCCGCGTGGCTGTCGCCCGCGAATTTCGGGGCGGACGGGCGGCAGAGGGAACGGTTGTCGGACCTGACGCAACTGGTGCGCGTGACATCGGACCCGCTGGTGGGCGGATAACAGGCCACGATCAGGGCGTTGAGCGGGTCGGTCAGCGGTGGCGGGCTGTGTGGCATGGGAATCCCTTGGGTTGCGGGGGCTGTGCAAGCCGGATGCCAAGCCGGTCTGCGGGTCTGCGGGTCTGCGGGTCTGCGGGTCTGCGAGTGTGCCAGTCTGCGAGTGTGCCAGTCTGCGAGTGTGCGGGGCTGGGTGCGGGTCGGGTTTGTGTGTCTTATCTGCGGGCCGATGCGTTACGAAAGCGTGAAGCGGATGTGCTGCGACCGATCATCGCCTTGCAACAGGGCGGCGGCGGGGGGATAAGGCGGCAACTTTGCGACAGGAGACAGGCGGCGATGATCGGGCGGTTGAACCATGTGGCCATCGCGGTGCCGGACCTTGCCGCCGCCGCCGCGCAGTATCGCGGCACGCTGGGGGCGACGGTCGGCGCGCCGCAGGACGAACCTGACCATGGCGTGACGGTGGTGTTCATCGAATTGCCCAACACCAAGATCGAGCTTCTGGCACCGCTGGGCGAGGGGTCGCCCATCGCGGGGTTTCTGGAGAAGAATCCGGCGGGCGGTATCCACCACATCTGCTACGAGGTCGCCGATATCCTGTCTGCGCGGGACCGGCTGACGGCGAGCGGTGCGCGGGTGCTGGGGTCGGGCGAGCCGAAGATCGGAGCGCATGGCAAGCCTGTGCTGTTCTTGCATCCCAAGGATTTCAACGGCTGTCTGGTCGAGTTGGAGCAGGTCTGATGAGCATTACCGGCGCGATCGTCCTGTTCGCCACGACGTGGTTTCTGGTGTTTTTCGTGGTCTTGCCGCTGCGCTTCGAAAGCCAGGGCGATGCGGGAAGCGTGGTGCCCGGAACGCCCGCAAGCGCTCCTTCGGGGGATGTCGTGGCCCGCAAGGCCAAGATCACCACGCTGGTGGCGCTGGTCATCTGGGCGGTGATCTGCGGGGTGATCCTGTCGGGCGTGATCAGCATCCGCGATATCGATTACATGGGTGTGATGGGGCCGAAGGCGGGCTGAGCCTGCCGCCGCCGCGCCAGCCGGACCCCGATTTTTCTGCGAAAAATCGCGCCCTGTCGGGGGGTGGTGCGCCTGTTTTGGCGTGGAACGGGGGCTGTCTGCCCCCGCGGGGCGCGTGCCGCGCCCCTCCCCCGAGGATATTTGGCCAGCGTGAACGGGGGCGGGGGCTGCGGTGGCAACCTGTGGTGCGGTTTGGTTTGTGCGGGTGGCGGGCCTAGCTGAGCGGGATGTCGTGGCTGCCGCAGCGCAGGCGGGCTTTGGTCGTGGGGCGGCCGTCGGCGAAATAGGACAGCACATGGGTGCCGGACCAGCCTTGCACGATTTCGTGCCGGTTGGACAGGCCGCGCCCTGTCGCGGTGCCGGTGTAGGGATCCTGGTAATAGTAATAGACCGTCACCGTCATGCCATCCGAGCAGGCGACATCGGCCTGACCGAGGCCGAGGGCGTTTTGCGAGACCCAGTTGCCCGTGCATGTCACCCCGTCATCGGTGGTGCCGATAAGCCAGCCTGACCCGCGCCCGAAGCTGCGCCCGTGGAACCAGCGCCCGTCGTCGCCGATGCAGGCGAGGATGCGGGTGCAGCTGCTGCTGTCGTCGGTGAGCGGGCAGAGCGTGCTGTCGGTGGTGTCTTGCGCAAGGGCGGTGTGGCCGGAGAGGACCAAGGCAAGCAAGAGGCGGGCAAGGGTTCGGAAACTGCGCAACGGGGGACTACTCGTCAAAACGGCCGTTCAACCCTAGGATGCGTTTGCGTTTCGGTCAATGCCGCTGCGTGCCGGTGCCATCCGCCCTTTGCCCTGTGCGCCTGCCGTGCCATAACCTGCCCCAAGCAGAGGAGACGCGGCGCATGGCTTTCGGCAAGGGTTGCCACCTACATCTGATCGACGGATCGGCATTCATCTTTCGCGCCTATCACGCCTTGCCGCCGCTGACGCGCAAGTCGGACGGGTTGCCGGTGGGGGCGGTGGCGGGGTTTTGCAACCTTTTGTGGAGCGAGTTGACCACCACGCGCAGTCAGGAAGCGCCCACGCATCTGGCGGTGATCTTCGATGCGGGGTCGGTGACGTTCCGCAATGCGATCTATCCCGAATACAAGGCCAACCGCCCCGAATTGCCCGAAGACCTGCGCCCGCAGTTCATCTTTACGCGGGAAGCCACCCGCGCCTTCAACGTGCCCTGCATCGAGATCGAGGGTTACGAGGCCGACGACATCATCGCCACCCTGTCGCGGCGCGCGCGCGAGGCGGGGGGGACGGTGACGATCATCAGTTCCGACAAGGACTTGATGCAGTTGGTGGGCAACGGGGTCGATATGCTCGACCCGATGAAGAACAAGCGCATCGGGCTGGACGAGGTGTTCGAGAAGTTCGGCGTGACGCCCGACCGTGTGGTCGATGTGCAGGCCTTGGCGGGGGATTCGGTCGACAACGTGCCCGGCGCGCCGGGGATCGGGATCAAGACGGCGGCGCTGCTGATCAACGAGTTCGGCTCGCTCGAGGCGTTGCTGGAGCGGGCGGGGGAAATTCCGCAGCCCAAGCGGCGCGAGGCTTTGGTGAACAATGCCGAGTTGATCCGCATTTCCAAGCGGCTGGTCAGTCTGGATGGCGACATGCCGCTGGATGTGGCGCTGGAGGCGCTGGAGGTGAAGGAGCCCGAGGCGGAGACGATCCTAGGGTTTCTCAACACCATGGAGTTCCGCACGCTGACGCGGCGGGTGGCCGAGCGGTTGAAGGTCGAGGCCCCCGCGCTGGACGAGGGCAAGGGCACCGAGGTTCACGAGAAAAGCTATCAGGCACCGGCGCTGCCGTTCCCCTATGACGACTATCAGGCCGTGCGCGATGCGGTGGCCCTGCAAGGCTGGGTGCAGCGCATCCGCGAGCGTGGCTATGTCGCGGTCGATACCGAGACGACGAGCCTTGACGAGATGCGGGCGGGGCTGGTCGGCATATCGCTGGCGACCGAACCGGGGGTGGCGTGCTATATTCCGGTCGGGCATCGCAGCGGGGTGGATGATCTGTTCGGATCGGCGCAAAGGGCCGAGGGGCAGATGAGCGAGGACGAGGCGCTGGCGATCCTCAAGCCGGTGCTGGAAGACCCGTCGATCCTGAAGATCGGGCAGAACATGAAATACGATGCCAAGATCTTTGCCCGCCGTGGCGTGCATGTGGCACCGATCGACGACACGATGCTGATGTCTTACGCGATGCATGCGGGGCTGCACAATCACGGCATGGACGCGCTGTCGGAAGCCTATCTGGGCCATGCGCCGATCCCGATCAAATCGCTTCTGGGGTCGGGCAAGACGCAGGTGACGTTCGACCGCGTGCCGGTCGATCAGGCGGTGTGCTATGCCGCCGAAGATGCCGATGTGACGCTGCGGCTGTGGCTGCGCTTCAAGCCGATGCTGCACAAGGCGCGGGTCACCACGGTCTACGAGACGCTTGAGCGCCCCTTGGTGCCGGTGCTGGCCGAGATGGAGATGGCGGGCATCATGGTCGACCGCGATACGCTGTCGCGCATGTCAAACGCTTTTGCCCAGAAGATGGCGGGGCTGGAGGCGGAGATTCACGAACTGGCGGGCGGGTCGTTCAACGTGGGGTCGCCCAAGCAGCTGGGGGAAATCCTGTTTGACCGGATGGGGCTGGCGGGGGGCGAGAAGGGCAAGACGGGGGCCTATGCCACGGGGGCAGATATCCTTGAAGACCTGGCGTCCGAGGGGCATGACCTGCCTGCGCGGGTGCTGGACTGGCGCCAGTTGGCCAAGCTGAAATCGACCTATACCGATGCGTTGCAAGACCACATCAACCCTGAAACGGGGCGGGTGCATACGAGCTATTCGATCACGGGGGCGGTGACGGGGCGGTTGTCGTCGAACGATCCGAACCTGCAGAACATTCCGGTGCGGAGCGAAGAGGGGCGGCGCATCCGCGAGGCATTCGTGGCCCCGAGGGGGCGGGTGCTGGTCAGCCTCGACTACAGCCAGATCGAGTTGCGCATTCTGGCGCATGTCGCCGATATCGCCGAATTGCAGCAGGCGTTCCGCGACGGCGTCGACATTCACGCCCTGACGGCATCCGAGATGTTCAACGTGCCCTTGGACCAGATGACGCCCGATATCCGGCGGCAGGCAAAGGCGATCAACTTCGGGGTGATCTACGGGATTTCCGGCTTTGGCCTTGCGCGCAACCTGCGGATACCGCGGGCTGCGGCGCAGGGGTTCATCGACCGTTATTTCGAGCGGTTCCCGGGGATACGCGGCTATATGACGGAAACGGTAAAGCGGGCGCAGGCGACGGGCTATGTGGAAACGCTGTTCGGGCGCAAGATCAACACGCCCGAGATCAACGCCAAGGGGCCGACGGCGGGCTTTGCCAAACGCGCGGCGATCAACGCGCCCATTCAGGGCACGGCGGCCGATGTGATCCGCCGCGCGATGATCCGCATGCCGGGCGCGATTGCGGGCCTGCCCGCCAAGATGCTGTTGCAGGTGCATGACGAATTGCTGTTCGAGGTGGACGAGGACGCCGCCGATACGCTGGCAGCGCGGGCCAAGGAAGTGATGGAGGGGGCGTCGCATCCGGCGGTATCGTTCAAGGTGCCGCTGGTGGTGGAAGCTGGCAGGGGCCGGAACTGGGCAGAGGCGCATTGATGAAACCCTATACGCAACCCGCCCCGATGACCTTCGCCACGCCGGACGAATGGAACGCCTGGCTGTCGGTCAAGCATGACAAGGCCAAGGATCTTTGGCTGCGCATCGGCAAGAAGGGCAGCGGCACCGTGTCGATCGACTGGGAACAGGCGGTCGAGGAGGCGCTGGTCTGGGGCTGGACCACGGCGCAGAAAAAGCCCGACGGTCCCGACCACTGGCTGCACCGCTTTACCCCGCGCAAGGCAGGCAGCCCGTGGACGCCGAAAGACCGCGCCACGGCGGAACGGCTGATTGCGGGCGGCTGGATGGAAGATCCGGGTCTGGCCGAGGTGGTCAAGGCGCAAGGTGACGGGCGTTGGGCGGCGGCGGCGGCGGGCGAGAAAGCGGCGGATATTCCCGACGAATTCCTGACCGCGCTGGAAGCCGCCCCCGACATCGCCACCGCCACCTTCAACGCGATGCCCGCCACCGCCAAGGCAGCGCTGGGCTTTCGTCTGACCACGGCCAAGACGCCTTCGGCACGGGCAAAGCGGATGGTCGAATACATCGCCGCTTTGTCGCGGGGCGAACGTCCCTAGGCGGTCAGGCGCGGTCGATCCGCAACTGGTAGCAATTGTTCCGTGCCGATCTGACGTGAAGATAGGCCACGCGGGCATCGGCAAACCTTGCCATGGCTTCGGCTTTCAGTTGCGCGGTCGGCACCACGGCACCCGTGCCATAGACGATGCGGTCATCCGCCCCGTAGCCGCGCAGGATGTAATCGGGCGAGGACAGGATGTCGGGCAGGTCTTTGCCGCCACCCGCCGTGCAGGGTGCGGCGCACAGAAAGATCGGGCCGGTTTCGGCATAGGGTTGCAGTGCCGGAAACGGGCGGTGGGCCAGCACCAGCATGGCCGCGCCTGCCGGGATCATCCGCAGGCAATGGCGGCAGGGGTTGCCGCCCCCGTCGCTGACATGCCGCTCGGGCGGCAGGCCATAGGCATCGGGCGCGCCGGACTGGCTGGCGCGGGCAAGGGCGGTGGGGATGGGGCGGAAGGTCAGGGACATGGGGCGCATCCTTTCGGGGGGTTGCACCCTGTCTGCCCGCCATCGAAACGCCGGACGACCCGAATGTTGCGCAAAACGCTCTGTCCGCTTCTTCTTGTCCCAAATATCCTCAGGGGGAAGGGCCGCCCTTGCGGCCCGCTGGGGGCGGAACGCCCCCTTAGGCTCGCGCCTCCGGCGCGAGCGTGTGGCATGCGGCGGAACGCCGCTCCGCTTGGTCAGGGTTTGACGAGCATCGGTCCCAAGGGGCGACCGGCAAGGATATGCAGGTGGTAATGCGGCACTTCCTGACCGCCGTGCTCGCCCGCGTTGGCGATGGTGCGGTAGCCCGGCCCGCCGGTGCCAAGGCTTGCGCCCAGCATCTCGCAGACCTTTGCTGCGGTGCGGTGGAAATCGACGATCTCGGCATCGGTTGCCCCGGCGCAGAAATGGTCGAAGGTGGCGTAGGCGCCCTTGGGGATGACCAGCACATGATCGGGGGCTTGCGGGGCGATGTCGCGGAAGGCCAGCGTATGCGGGGTTTCCAGCACGGTCTTGTTGGGAATCTCGCCGCGCAGGATGCGGGCGAAGATGTTGGAGGGGTCGTAAGCATGGGCCATGGTCGTCGTGCCTTTAATCCGTAAACAGATGCGGGGTGGCCGCGATCTCGCGCGCCTTGTCGAGCGGAATACCAAGGAATTGTGCCAGCGGCACGGCGTTTTCTTCCACCCCGGCGCGTTCGCGGATGCGGTGATAGCCGCCAAAGCCCGCGTCGCGGATGCGGTCGCTTTCGAAGCGCACGTCGAAGCGGATGGTGGGCAGCAGCCGGTCGAGTGTTTCCTTGGGCGTGTTCTCGCCAGCCAGCCCGACACGGCGGGCGTGGCCGACGATGTAATCATCGGTGAAATCGCAATCGATCTCGAGCAGCCGCACCACGGCGCGGTCGTTGTAGAAATCCTGCATCAGGTCGATGTTGGCGGGGTCGATGCAAAACAGCAGACGGTCGGTCTTCCAGTAGTCGAACAGCATCCTGACCAGCGCGCGGCGGTGGCGGGTGCGCTTTTCCAGCGTGGTCTGGATGCCGCCCAGATCGGGCAGTTCGGTTGCCGTCTCGTTGAACAGGTAGTTGATGGCGGGAAGGTCCGTCACCTCGCGCAGCCGTTCCACCAGCCGTTTGGCCACGTGCCATTTCTTGCAGGTGACCATCAAAAGCGTGCGTTCGCGCCCGATCGAGGTTTCGCGCTCCCAGAAGCGCGGCGCGAAGCGGCGGCCGATGCGGCCGCGCCCGGTCAGGAAGCTGAACAGGCTGCGCCCTTCGTTCGAGATGGAAAAGCGCACCCCGGTCGCGGCGTAAAGCCGCCCGAGCCGCTCTTTGAGGTCTTTGGCATCGGGCGAGATCTTGCGGGCGAAGATGTAGTCTTGCGACAGCAGCAGGTCGTAGTGGTCGTTGTAAAAGGTCAGCGGCATGCCGTAATCGGTGAACATGAGGAAGGTCGGCGTGCGGGCGCGGATTTCATGTTCGGGCACCAGATAGCGCACGAGGGTCTGGAAGAAGGTCTCGTCCGGAATCCAGGTGGTGCGGAAAAAGCGCATGATGTCGCGGCGGGTGCGGCACAGATCGAGGATCGCCTCGATCGTGCGGCGGCGCAGGCACCACCACTGGCTGCCGATCTGGATTTGCAGGTCGGACGGAATGGCGCGGGCGAGATGCAGCTTCTTTTGCACCCGCATCGAGGCGTAGAACAGCGCCTTTTGTGTGCGTTCGTTGAACCAGTGGCGATAGATCAGCCGTTCTTCCTTGATGCCGGTCTTGATCCAGTCGGAATTGAAGAAGTCGAAGCTTTCGATGTAATCGGCCTCTTCGCGGTCGAAAAAGGCATGGGCGTATTGCGCCGATTTGATCGGCATGCAGTCGCCCGACAGCATGTAGAAATGCGTGGCGCGGGGGAAGGCGTCGACGGCGGCCTGCACGGCTTGCAGGGTGGCGGCGACAAGGCTCCATTCGCCCCAGCCGCATTTCATGCGCTTTCTGGCGAAGGTGACGTCGGGATTGTCGGCCAGCGCGCTGCGGATGCGGTCGAACGCCTCGCGCGGGGCGCGGGCGTCGAAATGGATCGACACGCAATCGCCTGCGGCGGTCAGCCGTTCGGACTGGGCGATGATCCCTTCGGGATCCTTGTGGCACAAGAGGATATAGGCGATCTTGGCCATGACAAACCGGTTGGGACTGGGGCCGCGACAGGCACCGTTACGGGAACGCGACGCACCCTGACGGGCGCTTGGTGACAAATAACGGCAACGGTCATTGAAAAGACAGCCCTTCTTTGCTTCATATAGTCGAAAGATAAGGGCGTCGGGCAAAAGGTCCGGCAAAGCCCGGCGAGTGGAGGCGAGTTATGGGGTTTCCCGGCACCTGGATGACGGAAAGCGAAAGCGTGGTATACCGCGTGGTGCCGAAATGCGCCTGTTCGACCATCGGACAGATCATGTTCTATTCCGACCATGGCCGTTTTTTCGATGGCGACATCCATGATTCGACGGCGGGTCTGCACAAATGGGCGCAGGAAGACAGCCAGCCGCTGATCGAGGCCAATGTGAAGGGGCACAAATCCTATGCCTTCACCTGCGTCAGGAACCCGTATACCCGCATCCTGTCGTCGTTTTTCGACAAGATTTGCGGCATCCAGCGCAACGGCAAGCGTTACCGCGGCAACCTCGTGCCGATGCTTGTGCAGAAATACGGGATCGAGGTGGGCGGCGACGACGGGCAGGCCGCGTTCGACCAGATTGCCAGTTTCCGCCGCTTTCTTTTGTTCGTGCGCGACACCATCCGGTTCCGCAAACCGATGGAACCCGATATCCACTGGTCGGCGATGGCGGGGCATATCTCGACATTCATCGTCAACGGCGGGCGCTACGACCACATCTTCTTTACCGAGGAGTTCAACCCCGGCATGCAGGTCGTGCTCGACCACATGAAGGGCAAGCACAAGGTCGATCTGAAGAAGATTCCGCGCTTCAACGAAAGCGAGGGGCATGGGCCCAAACGTCTGCATCCGGTCGAGGATTATTTCGACGACCTGTCGCGGCATCTGATGTGGGAAATCTACAAGCGCGATTTCCAGCTGTTCAGATACGATTTCGACAACCCGGCCAACAAGATGCCCAAGGGCGCGATCGATCTGGACGAGGTGCACGCCAAGCTGGGTGACTGACGCGGGGCGGGCGGCTTGCTCGGGCCCCCGCAAGGGGAGCCGCTCGCGCGCCGCCTGCTGCCGCATGCGCGGTCTGCACCCAAGCATGGCGTCAGGGGCAGGAGCGGGGGCGCTCGCCCCCCGCGCCCCCCGAGGATATTTGAGCAAGCATGAAAGCGGGGTCGTGGCGCTTGTTTCACGCTGGTGCAAATATCCTCGGGGGTCCGGGGGTGGAAAACCCCCGATGCGGCGGTGCAGGCTGGGTTGGCGTTGCAGGACCGCTGAGCGGCAGCAGGCGGCGCGCGAGCGGCTCCGCTTGCGGGGCCCGAGCGCGCCGCCCGCCTGTTCAGATCAGCGACTGGCTGCGGAACAGGGCCTTGAGGTCGGTTTCGGGGCGCGCGCCGAAGTGGCTGATGACTTCGGCGGCGGCGGTGCAGCCCATGCGGCCTGCGGTCGGCAGGCTTTGGCCGGTGGCAAGGCCATAGAGGAACCCCGCCGCGAACAGGTCGCCCGCGCCGGTGGCATCGACAGGCACCACGCGCTGGACCGGCACGGTGGCCATCTCGTCGCCGCGCATCAGGATCACCTCGTCGCCCGAGCGGGTGCACACGACCATGCCTGCATCGCGGGCGGCCTGTTCCAGTGCCGACGAAAGGTCGGTCTGGTAGAGCGAGGACCATTCGTGTTCGTTGCCGATCACGTAATCGAGGTCTTTGACCAGACGGCGGAAGTCGGCCCTGTGGCGGTCGACGCAGAACGGGTCTGAGAGCGCGATGCCTGCTTTGCCGCCTGCCTGCTGGCACAGTTTGGCGGCGCGTTCGAAGGCCTGTTTGCCCTTGGGTTTGTCATAGAGATAGCCTTCGAGGAACAGGAAGGCCGCGTCGCCTGCCACGTCGTCGGCCACGTCTTCGGGGCCGAGATCGGAGGAGATGCCCAGATAGGTGTTCATCGAGCGTTCGCCATCGGGCGAGACGAAGATCATCGAGCGCGAGGTGGGCAGATCGCCCCCCGCCACGGGCGGGTTGGGGAAATCGGTGCCCGCATCGGCCATGCTGCGGGCGTAGAAGCGACCCAGCGCGTCGTCATGGACCCGCCCGATGAAGGCGGTCCGCAGGCCGAGGTTGCCAAGGCCAGCGATGGTGTTGGCGACCGATCCGCCCGGGGCCTGCACGCGGTCTTTCATCGCGGCGTAAAGGACTTCGCCCCGTTCGCGTTCGACCAGTTGCATGATGCCCTTTTCGATGCCCATCAATTCGATGAAGCTGTCGTCGGCCTGGGTGAACACATCGACGATGGCATTGCCGATGCCGATCACGTCATATTTTTTCATCGGTCTTTTCCTCGTACAGACATAGGTCGCGGATCGGGCAGATGCCGCATTTGGGGCTGCGCGCCACGCAGATATAGCGGCCGTGCAAGATCAGCCAGTGGTGCGCGTGAAGCTGGAATTCGGCGGGGACGTTGTCTTCGACGGCGCGTTCCACTGCCGTTTCGTCCTTGCCCGGGGCAATGCCGGTGCGGTTGCCGACGCGGAAGATATGGGTGTCGACCGCTTGGGCCGGTTGGTGGAACCACATGTTCAGCACGACATTGGCCGTTTTGCGCCCCACGCCCGGCAGCGATTGCAGCGCGGCGCGGGAGGAGGGGACTTCGGAGCCGAACTGTTCGACGAGGATGCGCGAGAGTTTGATGACGTTTTTGGCCTTGTTGCGGAACAGGCCGATGGTCTTGATGTAGTCGGTCAGCCCTTCTTCGCCCAGGGCGAGCATCTTTTCGGGCGTGTCGGCCACGGCAAAGAGCGGGCCTGTGGCGCGGTTGACGCCTGCGTCGGTGGCTTGGGCCGACAGCGCCACTGCGACGAGCAGGGTAAAGGCGTTGGTGTGGTGCAATTCGCCCTTGGGTTCGGCCGATATTGCCTGAAACCGCGTGAAGACGGCTTTCATCTCGGGGTATGTGAGTTGGCGCACCATGGGCAAGGGCTTAGGCGAGCGGCGGCTGTCAGGCAAGCGGGAAGGCGCGGTCGAAAGCGCAGAAATCGGGTCGCGCGGGGAGCGGGCCATCGCCTATGGTGGGCCGGAGGAGACTTGCCATGAACGACCACAATCCGGGCTATCATTACGCCGTGATCGAGCGGGCGCTGCGCGAGATCGACGCGGGCGGGCCATCGTTGACGCTGGAGCAGTTGGCGGCGCGGATGGGGATGAGTGCGGCGCATTTCCAGCGGGTTTTTTCGCAATGGGTCGGCGTGTCGCCCAAGCGGTATCAGCAATATCTGGCGCTGGACCATGCGCGGCGCTTGCTGGCCGAGCGGTTCACGGTGCTCGATACCGCGCTGGCCACCGGGCTTTCGGGCGGCGGGCGGTTGCATGACCTGTTCCTGCGCTGGGAGGCGATGAGCCCGGGAGATTATGCGCGGGGTGGCGAGGGGCTGGTGATCCGGCAGGGGTGGTTCGACACACCGTTCGGCCGCGCCATCGTGATGGGGACCGAGCGGGGCATCTGCGGGATGGGCTTTGCCGCCGGGATGGGCGAGGCCGAGGCGGTGGACGATTTGCGGCGGCGCTGGCCGCGGGCGCGTTTCGTCGAGGATGCGGGCCTGCTGGCGCCTTGGGTCGCGGCGGCTTTCGGCGGGGGGGGCGGCGGCGGCGGGGGGGGCGGCGACGCGGTGCCGCTTTACCTGATCGGCGCGCCGTTCCAGATCAAGGTCTGGGAGGCGCTGCTTCGGGTGCCGAGCGGGCATGTCACCAGCTATTCGCAATTGGCCGGTGCGGTGGGGCTGCCACGCGCGGTGCGGGCAGTGGGGACGGCGGTGGGGCGCAATCCGGTGTCGTATCTGATCCCGTGTCACCGCGCGTTGCGCAAGAGCGGCGCGCTTGGCGGCTATCACTGGGGCTTGCCGGTCAAGCGGGCGATCCTTGCATGGGAAGCCGCCCGCACTGCAATGTGATGGGCGGAAAGCTGCCAATCGGGGGGCGTGGCTATCTGCCGCCCGCCCTGACTGGTATAGGTTTGCCCACAAGCCCGACGCACGGGCGGGAAAAACATCGAGGCGCGACACGCATGAGCATCAAATTCACCCTTTCGCTTTCCGTTCTGGCCATCCTGGGCCTGAGCGCCTGCACCGACCCGAACATGGGCACGCCTTCGGCGGGATCGGTTGCCACCAACCCCAACGCCAACCGCAATGCCGGCGCGGTGATCGGCGGGTTGCTTGGGGCTGCGGCGGGGGCCAATGCCGACAACGACTCGTTTGCCAAGGCCATCGTGGGCGGGGCCATCGGGGCGGCTGTCGGCGGGGCCATCGGCAATTCGCTGGACGCGCAGGCCAACGAGTTGCGCCAGATCAACGGGTCGTTCGGCGTGACCAACATGGGCAACTATCTGGTCGTGAACATGCCGCAAGACGTGCTGTTCGCCGTGGACAGCGCGGCGCTGCGCCCCGATCTTGTGCGTGACATCGGGTCGATCGCGGGCAATCTGATGCGCTATCCCAACAGCCGCATCCAGATTGTCGGCCATACCGACAACACCGGATCGTCGGCCTATAACCAGGACCTGTCGCAGCGTCGCGCCGTTTCGGTGGCGCAGGTGCTGTGGCAGAACGGCGTGCCGCAGCAACGCGCCCGCGCCGTCGGGCGGGGCGAGGACCAGCCCATCGCGTCGAACCTGACGCCGGAAGGCCGCGCGCAGAACCGCCGCGTGGAAATCATCATCCGCCCGACGCGCTGAAGACGACGCAGCGATTTTGGAAAGGCCGGGCCGATGCGCCCGGCCTTTTCGTCTGGCCCTGCGTGCGGGGTGTTTTTGCGTTTGTGGGTGGGCGGGTTTGGTCATAGTTTCAGACCACATCGCGGGGCCGAGACAGGGGTGCCATGCCGTTCCAGAAGGTCCAGACCGAGAAGCTGTCGCAAAGCGTGGTGCGCCAGATCGAGCTGTTGATCCTGCGCGGCATCTTGCGCCCCGGCGAGAGGTTGCCCGCCGAGCGCGAACTGGCCGAGCGGATGGAGGTATCGCGCCCCTCGCTGCGCGAGGCGGTGGCGGACCTGTCGGCGCGGGGGCTGCTGGTCGCCAAGCCCAATGCGGGGATTTACGTGGCCGACGTGCTGGGGTCGGCCTTTGCGCCCGCGCTGGTGGACCTGTTCGCGCGGCATGACGAGGCGGTGTTCGACTATCTGGCCTTTCGCCGCGATATGGAGGGGCTGGCGGCAGAACGCGCGGCGCGGCTGGGGTCGGACACCGATCTTGCGGTGATCGACGCGGTGCTGCGCAAGATGGAATTCGCCCATGCCAAGCGCGACCCGTCCGACGAGGCGCGGCTGGATGCGGAATTCCACATGGCGATCATCGAGGCGAGCCACAATGTGGTGATGCTGCATATGATGCGGTCGATGTTCGATCTGCTGCGGCAGGGCGTGTTCTATAACCGCCAGATGCTGTTCCGGGCGCGGACCACGCGGGACGTGCTGCTGGACCAGCACCGCGCCATCAACGCGGGTTTGCAGGCGCGCGATCCGGTGGCGGCGCGGGCGGCGGTGGAGGCGCACTTGGGTTTTGTGGCCGAGGCGCTGGAAGACCAGTTGAAGGCCGACCGTTTCGAGGCGATTGCGCGGCAGCGGCTGGAGCACGAGCGGGGGCGGTAGGGCGAGTTCCCCTTCCCCCCCCCTCCCCAACCCTCCCCCGAAAGGGGGAGGGCGCTTTTGCGGGTGTCAGGCGGTGGCGAGCGGGTCGGTGCCGAAGCGGTTGTCGCCCGTGGTGCCGCGCTTGCAATACCAGACGATCAGGACGATCCAGCCGACCAGCGGGATGAAGGCGAGCAGGGTCCACCAGCCGGAACGGTCGATATCGTGCAGGCGGCGGATCGAGACGGCGATGCCCGGCAGCAGGCAGGCCAGCGCCCAGAGGCCGCCGAGGATGCCGAGGTTCATGCTCATGTGGACGGTGCCGTCGGCCATGCCGCTTTGCATGTCGCCCGAGCCGAGCAGGTTGCGGTCGACATAGCCCAGAACCATCGTGACGATCAGATAGGCCAGCGTCCACCACCAGTATTCCGACCGCGCGGCGCGGCCCGAGAAGGTGACGTATTTCGAAAAGACGGATTTCACCGCCTGGGACATGTTCATGTCAGGTTCCCTTGTACTTGTTACTGATACGGGTCGTTTGTGCCCGTGCGGCGAGGCTGGAACAGGCGGGCGGTTTGGTCAAGCTTGGATCGGGTCGTGCCCGAAGCGGTTGGGGCCTGTGGTGCCGGGGCTGCAGGTCCAGACCAGCACCAGCGCCCAGCCGACCAGCGGCACGAGCGCCATCAAAAGCCAGCGGCCGTCGCGGCCGGTGTCGTGCAGGCGGCGCACGCTGACGGCGATGGTGGCCAGCAGGGTCAGAGGCAGGAAAAACGCCGAAAGCGGGCCGCTGGCGTCGAGCGGGCCGAGGATCGCGCGGTCGAGCAGGGCAAGGGCGATGTTGCCAAGGACGGCTGCCAGCATCCACCAGCCGTATTCCGACCGGCAGGCGCGGCCGTCAACGGTGGTGCGGCGCGACAGGACGGTGCGGAGGGATTCGGTCAGGGTCATGGCGCTGACTTACGGCTTTTTCGCGCCGATCCTGGGTTCGGTGCCATCGCGCAGGCGGCGGATGTTGGCGGCGTGGCGCAGCCAGACGAGCGCGGCCAGGACGGTGGCGAGAAGCACCATTTCCGCCTGTTCGAACAGGATCAGCCAGACGGGGGCAAGTGCCGAGGCGACGAGGGCCGACAGCGACGAGATGCGGGCGATATAGGCGACGGCTGCCCATGTGGCGCAGACGGCAAGCCCTGCGGGCCAAGCCAGTGCCAAGAGCGTGCCGATGAACGTGGCGACACCCTTGCCGCCCCTGAACCCCAGCCAGACGGGAAAGAGGTGGCCGAGGAAGGAAAAGAGGGCTGCGGTTTGTGCTGCATCTTCGCCCACCATTGCGCGCGCCAGCAGCACCGCGATGCCGCCCTTGCCCGCGTCGAGCAGCAGGGTGGCAAGGGCTGCCGGTTTGTTGCCGGTGCGCAGCACGTTGGTGGCCCCGATGTTGCCCGACCCGATCTGGCGCAAATCGCCCAGACCGAAGGCGCGGGTGATGACCAGCCCGAAGGGGATGGAGCCGAGCAGATAGGCCATGATGGCCGTCAGGATCAGGGCGAGGGGGGCACTGGTGAAATCGGGCATGGGTCAGGCCTTGAACACTTGCGTCCCGGCGACGAAGGTTGCCAGCACCTTACCCTCCATCCGCTGCCCGTCAAACGGGGTGTTCTTGGATTTCGAGCGCAGGGTGAAGCGGTCCATCACGAAGGGGGCGTGGGGGTCGAAAACGATCAGGTCGGCGGGGGCACCAAGGGCCATGCGCCCCTGTGGCAGGCCAAGGCGGCGGGCGGGGTTCAGCGACAGGGCGCGGAACAGGTGCGGCAGGTCGATGTGGCCCGCATGGAACAGGCGCATCGCGGCAGGGAGGAAGGTTTCAAGCGCCACCGCGCCCGACGCGGCTTCCTCGAAGGGCAGGCGTTTGGATTCCTCGTCGGCGGGGGTGTGCATGGAACTGATGGTGTCGATCAGGCCGGTGGCCACGGCTTCGACCATGGCGAGGCGGTCTTCTTCGGATCGCAGGGGGGGCGTGAATTTGAAGAAGGTGCGGTAATCGCCCACGTCGATTTCATTGAGGGTCAGGTGGTGGATCGAGGTGCCTGCGGTGACATCCAGCCCGGCGGCCTTGGCCCGTTCCAGCGCGGGCAGGGCATGGCGGGTGGTGATCTGGTCGGCGTGGTAGCGTGCGCCGGTCATCTCGACCAGCGCGAGGTCGCGGTCCAGCCCCATGCGTTCGGCGATGGGGGAAACGGCGGGCAGGCCGCGCAGCGAGGCGAATTTGCCCGACGTGGTGGCTGCCCCTGCCGAAAGGCCGGGTTCCTGCGGGTGGCCGATCACCAGCGCGCCGAGGCTGCGGGCATAGGTGAGCGCGCGCGACAGTGCCTTTGTATCGGTCGAGACGTGGAAGGCATCGGTGAAGGCGACGGCGCCGGCATCGAGCAGGAAGCCGATCTCGGTCATCTCGCGGCCCTGTCGGCCCTTGGTCAGGGCGGCCATGTGGCGGATGCGGACGGGCGAGGCCTCGGCCGCGCGGCGGGTGACGAATTCCAGCGTTTCGGGGGTGTCGATGGCGGGGGTGGTGTCGGGGCGGGCGATGATGGTCGTGACGCCCCCTGCGGCGGCGGCAAGGCCCGCCGAGCGGAAGGATTCGCGGTGACGTTCGCCCGGTTCGCCGATCTTGACGCCGATATCGACGATGCCGGGGGCGAGGTAATGGCCGCCGCAGTCGATTTCGGTGGCGGATTTCGGGCGGGGGCCGTTGATCGCGGCGATGACGCCCTTTGACAGGGTGACGGTGCCTGTGGTGACGGTGCCCGCTTCGGGGTCGATCACTTGCGCGTTGGTCAGGTGAAGCGTGGTCATGGGGCGGCCATCCAGACGAAGACGAGCGTGAACAGGAAGAGGAAGATCAGCACGGCCATGGCGACGCGGCCACCGATCGCCGCATCCGAGGGTTTGGCGCGGGGGCCTTCGATCACGCCCATGGTCGAGGGCGAGGCGGGCATGGGCAGCGGCAGGGCGGGGGAGGGTTCGGCGTAATGGCCGATGAAGCGCAGGGGCGGCTGCGGGTTCAGGTGGGTGCCGCCTGTGCCCAAGGCGGCGCGGAACACCATGAGCAGGCGGCCCCCGAGCGCGTCGAGCTTGGCGGCATCGGCGGCGACGGTGGCGTCGTCCATGCCGTTCGCCTCTGACAGGTATTTCGCGAGGCCAATCACCTTGATCGTGTCGGTGTCGATCACCTCGATCTGGCCTGCATCGACGGCATCGGTGCCCAAGGCGGCGGCAAGGTCGCCTGCAAGGAAGGCGTCGATTTCAGCCTCGGGCAGGTCGATGGCGAAAAGCCACAGGGCGCGGTCGAAGGTGAGGGGGATGCGAAGCGCGTCGGTCATGGTGTCATGGTCTTTCGCCGGTCCGGCTGCTGGCTGTTCTGGCTTTGCAAAGGTCTGTGCCGGTCAGGATGCGCCAAGGGGGTGTCCTTTGTGCCTGACGGGATCGGCCACCTTGTCGAGGTCGTCACGTCCGATAGCAAACCTTTGCCCCTTTGGGAAATGGAGGCTGTCGCCTTTGGTCCGATAATCGTGGGCGGGTGGACGCATCTAAAGGCGCTTCGGGTCAGCGCGCCGTCGATGCGGGGCGGGACCGGCAGGCGGGCGGGTTTGGCGGTGCGGTGCCACAGGATGGGCAGGTCTGGTTTCACCTGCGACCGGACCGGGATTTCGCTTTCGCCGTCACCCGTCACGCCAGACCACCGACGATCTGCCTCCCGCGTTCGGCGCGGAGGTTGCGGGCCAGAAGGTCCATGCAGGCCATGCGGATGGCGACGCCCATTTCCACCTGCTCCTGAATGACCGAGCGGTTGATGTCGTCGGCCAATTCGCCGTCGATCTCGACCCCGCGGTTCATCGGGCCGGGGTGCATGACGATGGCATCGGGTTTGGCGAAGCCGAGCTTTTCGGCGTCGAGCCCGTAGCGGTGGTAGTATTCGCGTTCGGACGGGATGAAGCCGCCGTCCATGCGTTCCTTTTGCAGGCGCAGCATCATCACCACGTCGGCGCCTTCGAGGCCCTTCTTCATGTCGTCAAACAGCTCGCAGCCGAAATCCTGCACGCCTGCGGGCATGAGGGTGGGGGGCGCGATCAGGCGGATGCGGTTTTCCATCTTGCCCAAGAGGATGAGGTTCGAGCGTGCCACGCGGCTGTGGGCGATATCGCCGCAGATCGCCACGGTCAGGCGCTGGATGCGCCCCTTGGCGCGGCGGATGGTGAGCGCGTCGAGCAGGGCTTGGGTGGGGTGTTCGTGGCGTCCGTCGCCTGCGTTCAGCACGGCGCAATTCACCTTTGACGCCAGAAGGTTGACAGCACCCGATGCGCCGTGGCGCACGACCAGAAGGTCGGGGTGCATGGCGTTCAGCGTCATGGCGGTATCGATCAGGGTTTCGCCCTTTTTGACCGAGGATTGGGCGACAGACATGTTCATCACATCCGCACCGAGGCGTTTTCCGGCCAGTTCGAAACTGGCCTGCGTGCGGGTGGAGTTTTCGAAGAACATGTTGATCTGCGTCATCCCCGCCAGCACGTCGGACTGTTTGACCGTGCGGCGGTTGAGATCGACGTAGCGGTCGGCAAGGTCGAGGATGGTGGTGATTTCCAGCGGCGAAAGCTGTTCGATGCCGAGAAGGTGACGGGCGCGGAAGGTCATGGTGTCCTCTGGCATCGGCGGTTCGGTCATGGGGCTTATAGGTAGGTGCGCCGCTTGCGACAAGCAGGCACTGCGCGCGGCATGGGCGGGCGTTTTCTCACGAAGAAAACGTCCCGGAAACTGACGCAGTTTCCGGGGCAAGTTATTCTGAATCCGGTGGAAGGGGGGCCACGGAGTTTGCGTCAAACTCCGTGCCGTTTTCTTCGTGAGAAAACGGCCTGCGCCGGAATGGCGGTTGTCGCAAGAGGGGGCAGGCCCTAGGGTTTGCGCCATGGGAATCGAATTCGACATGGGCACGCCGGAAGGCTGGCACGCGGCGCTGGCGGCGCTGGCGTGGCAGGTCGATCTGGGCGTGACCGAGGTGATCGGGGACGTGCCGCTGAACGCCTATGTGCTGCCCGACAAGTCGAAGGCGGCTGTTGCGGTGGCTCCGGTGGTGATGCCTGTGCTGTCGCCTGCGGCGCGGGCCGAGGCCGAGGCGGGGCAGGCGGTGGCGGCGGCCAAGGCTGCCGCCGCAGCGGCGGGGTCGGTCGCGGCGCTGCGCGAGGCGCTGGTGGCGTTCGAGTTCTGCGAGTTAAGGCAGGGTGCGCGCAATCTGGTTTTTGCCGACGGGCGTGCCGGGGCGCGGGTGATGGTGCTGGGCGAGGCTCCGGGCCGCGAGGAAGACCTTGAAGGGCGGCCCTTTGCGGGGGCGGCGGGGGTGCTGCTGGACCGGATGTTCGCGGGCATCGGCCTGTCGCGGCAAAGTGCCGAGGCGCAAGGCGGGCTATATGTGACCTGCGTGATGCCATGGCGCCCGCCCGGCGAGCGCGAGCCGACGGCGGACGAGTTGGCGATGATGCGCCCCTTTGTCGAGCGGCATATCGCGCTGGCAAACCCCGAGGTGATCGTGGCGATGGGCAATGCGCCTTGTGCGATGCTTTTGGGGGCCAAGGCGGTGTTGCGTCTGCGCGGCAACTGGGGCGAGGCGCTGGGCAAGCCGGTGATGCCGATGGTGACGCCCGGGCATCTGCTGCGCAATGCCGCGCAAAAGCGCGAGGCCTGGGCGGATTTGCTGGCGATCAAGGCGCGGTTGGCGGGATGATCGTGGAACCTGCGGTGTTGCTGGCCTTTGCCGGGGCGGGGCTGGCGCTGAACCTGACGCCGGGGGCGGATATGATGTTCACCCTTGGCCAAGGGTTGCGGGCAGGGCGGCGGGCGGCGATGGCGGCCAATGCCGGAATCGCGCTGGGCGGGCTGGTGCAGACGCTGGTGGCGGCGCTGGGGCTGGGGGCGCTGGTTGCGGCGCATCCGCTGGCCTTTGACGCGATCCGCTGGGCGGGGGTGGCTTACCTGCTGGTGCTGGCCGCGCAGGCGCTGCGGGCGGGGCCGGTGGCGGGGCGCGAGGTGGCGGTGCTGCCGGTGTGGCGGGTGTTCGTGCAGGCGATGGCGGTGAACCTGCTGAACCCGAAGGTCATCTTGTTCATCCTTGCGCTGTTGCCGCAGTTCATCGATCCGGCGCGGCCGGTGCTGCCGCAGTTCATGGTGCTGGGGCTGGTGTTTGCGACGGGCGGATTCGTGGTGAACGGGCTGGTCGGGTTGTTTGCGGGGTCGATCGGGCAGCGGTTGGCGCGGTCGGACAGGCTGGCGCGCTGGCTGGGGCGGGCGAGTGCGGTGATATTTGCGGGGCTGGCCGTGCGGCTGGCGCTGATGCAACGGGGGTGAGGGCATGAGCCGGATCGACGAAAGCCGCGAGTTCATTGCGATGCGGATCGCCGTGCTGACGGTGAGCGACACGCGGACGGAAGCCGACGACAAATCCGGTGACACGCTGGTCGAGCGGTTGACCGGGGCGGGGCATGTGCTTGCGGATCGCGGGATCGTGAGCGATGACCGCGCGGTGATCGCGGACCGGCTGCGGGGCTGGATCGCGGATGGGTCGGTGGATGTGGTGCTGACCACGGGCGGCACGGGGCTGACGGGGCGCGACGTGACGGTCGAGGCGCATCGGGACGTGTACGAAAAAGAGATCGAGGCGTTCGGGACGGTCTTTACCATCGTGTCGATGCAGAAGATCGGCACCAGTGCGGTGCAAAGCCGCGCCTGTGGCGGGGTGGCGGGGGGAACCTATCTGTTCGCGCTGCCCGGATCGCCGGGCGGCTGCCGCGATGCCTGGGATGAAATCTTGCGCTGGCAGTTCGACTATCGCCACCGGCCCTGCAATTTCGTGGAAATCCTGCCAAGACTGGACGAGCACAGGCGGCGCAAATAGCGGCCAACGAAATTTCTGCGAAATTTCAGGCCGGAACCGGTGGCTGCAGGGGGCCGCGCGGTCAGGGGGCGGGGCAGCCCTCGATCTCGACCGCGCTGTTTTCGGCTATCACCGTGACGGTGACGCCCGACCGGTCGAGCGCGAAGGGGGCGGCGTCTTGTGGCACGAGGTCTGAGGTGGCGGTGAGCCTTGCCCCGCTGCGGGCCGAGGTGGAGGGGCTGACCCAGACGCCGCCGGTTGCGGTTTCGAAGACCACGACCTCGCGCCCGCCCGGATCGGGCAGGCCGATGTCGGCGGTCAGGCGCAAGCCGTCGTCGATCGGGTCGACGGTGCAGCCGATGCCGGTGAGGCCTGCACTTGTGGCGCTGCGGGGCATGTCGGCCAGAGCCGCCTTGATGGCGCTGCCGTCGCCCGATTGCGACAGGTCGACGCCGAGCGTGACGGACGCGGGAAGGCACACGTCCTTGCACACGCCCAGATCGACGGTCGCGCGCAGGGTGACGGGCTGTGCCGGATCGTCGGGCGTCACCTCGACCGGCAGGACCAGACGATCATGGTAGCCGATGGTCATGACGCCGTTGAGGTCGAAGACGGTGGGGCGCGGCCAGTGCAGGCGCACCGATTTGAGGTTGGTCGAGGCGGAAAAGTCGAAGCTGGGGGGGATGCCCGCCTCGCCCGGGCTGCGCCAATAGGTTTTCCACCCCGGCGCGAGCGCCAGATCGAGCCCGGCCATGAAGGTGCCGGCACCGGTCTGCCAGCCGGGAACAAGGCGCGCGGCCAGCACGTCGTCCTGGGTCAGGGCCTGTGCGGGCAGGGCAGGCGGGAGGGCGAGTGCGACGGCGGCAAGGAGCATGGGCAATTTCATGCGCCCGAAGATAGGCGATGGGCGGAAATTGGGAAATCACTTTGACGGGAAGCTTTGGCGCGGAAAACGGGGTTGAGCGGGGGGCGCTGTGGCCCCACATTCGGGACAGGCGGAAGGCGGAAGGAAGAGCGCGATGGAGGATGTGACCGATCTGGACGGCAAGCTGCTGATCGCCATGCCGGGGATGGGTGATCCGCGCTTCGAGAAGGCGGTGATCCTGATCTGCGCCCATTCCGAGGATGGCGCGATGGGGCTGATCGTGAACAAGCCCGCCGCAGAGCTGAGCTTTGCGGGGCTTTTGGAACAGCTGTCCATTCCGCAGGCGCCCGAGGGGCGCGATATCCGCGTGCATCTGGGCGGGCCTGTCGAACGGGGCCGCGGCTTTGTGCTGCATTCCACCGATTACGCGGGCGGGCCTGCGACGATGTGGATCGATGGGCAATACGGGATGACGGCCACGCTGGATATCCTCGAGGCGCTGGCGCGGGGCGGCGGTCCGCGGCAGGCGCTGCTGGCGCTGGGCTATGCGGGTTGGGGGCCGGGGCAGCTGGAGGCGGAAATCCGCGCCAACGGCTGGCTGATCGGGGATGCGCCGGGCGATCTGGTGTTTTCGCGCGACGATGCGGGCAAATGGGTTGGCGCGCTGCGCGGGTTGGGGATCGACCCCCTGTCGCTGTCGGGCAGTGCGGGGCGGGCGTAAGGGAGGGGACGCTCGCGCCCCCTCTTGGCCTGCGGCCAATTCACCCCCGAGGATATTTGAGCCAGCGTGAATGGGGGGCGTGCGTGCGGCTTTCATGCTCGCTGCAAATATCCTCGGGGTGAGCCCGAAGGGCGAGGGGGGCGAGCCCCCCTTTTTTCATTCGCCGTAGGGAATCCAGACGGTTTTCACCTCGGTCGCTTGCGCGAGGATGGTTTTGGCCGGAATGGGTAGGGCCGTGGTCTGGCCGTGGTTGACCCATGTGCGTTTGAGGTTTGTGGCGCTTTCCTCCTCGATCATCTTCGAGACGGGGGCGGAGGAAAAGGACCAGAGCGCGTCGATATCCATATGCCCCGCGAGGGGTTTGGCAAGGTCGGCGTGGCTGCCGGTGACGATGTTGACCACGCCTGCGGGCAGGTCGGAGGTTTCGAGCACCTGATAGAGGTCGGTCGCGGCCAAGGGGAACGGGTCGGAGGGGACGAGGACGCAGGTGTTGCCCATGGCGATGGCGGGGGCCATGAGCGAGACGAGGCCGAGAAGCGGCGCGTCATCGGGGCAGAGGGCGGCGATGACGCCGCAGGGTTCGTGCATGGCGACGGCGATGCCGCGCACGGGCACCGATTTTACTGCGCCGTCGTATTTGTCGGCCCATGCGGCATAGGTGAACAGCGTGTCGATGGCGGCGGCAACCTCGGCCTCGCCCGACGATCCGGTCAGGTCTTTCAGGCGGCGGGCGAATTCGTCGCCGCGGGCCGAGAGGTTTTCTGCCATGTAGAACAGGATTTGCGCGCGGGTGTGGGCGGTGGTCTTGGCCCAGCCCTTGGCGGCGTGGGCGGCTTCGACGGCGTTTCTGATATCCTTGCGGTTGCCGATGCCTGCGTGGCCGAGCAGTTTGCCGCGGGCCGACCAGACGGGACGGGAATAGCCGCCGTCGGGGCGGGCCTGTTTGCCGCCGATGAAGAGTTTGGCGGTGCGGTCGAGGGCGGGGGCCTCGGGGGTTGCGGGTTCGGGGAAGGGGGCGGTGGCTTTGAGCGCCTTTGTTTTGGCTTTCGGGCGGAGGTAGGCCATGAGGCCCTCCCATCCGCCTTCGCGGCCGAAGCCGCTTTCGCGCACCCCGCCGAAGCCTGCGGCGGCGTCGAAGAGGTTGGTGGCGTTGACCCAGACGACGCCCGCTTTCAGCTTGGGGGCGATGTCGAGGGCGAGGTTGACGTTTTCGGTCCAGACCGTGGCGGCTAGGCCGTAGCGGGTGTTGTTGGCGATCTCGACCGCTTCCGCGGGCGTGCGGAAGGTCATCGACACGAGGACGGGGCCAAAGATTTCTTCCTGCATCAGGCGCGAGGCTGACGACAGGCTGGTGATGAGGGTGGGGGGGTAGAAGCAGCCGGTGGCCGGAAGGGGGGTGGCGGCGCGGTAGATGTCGCCTTCGGATCCGTTGACCATGTCGGTGATGGTGGCAAGCTGGATCGGGTCGACCACCGCGCCGACGTCGATGCATTTGTCCAGGGGGTCGCCGATGCGCAGCCCGTCCATGCGGCGTTTGAGTTTTTCGTGGAAGCGCGGGGCGATGCCTTCTTGCACCAGAAGGCGCGAACCGGCGCAGCAGACCTGACCCTGGTTGAACCAGATGGCATCGACGAGGCCTTCGATGGCTGAATCGATGTCGGCGTCGTCGAAGACGATGTAGGGGGATTTGCCGCCGAGTTCGAGGGTGAGCGCCTTGCCGGTGCCTGCGGTGGCGCGGCGGATGGCTTTGCCCACCGACGTGGAGCCGGTGAAGGCGATCTTGTCGACGGGGGAAGCCACGAGGGCGGCGCCGGTTGCGCCGTCACCCGTGACAATGTTCAAGACACCCTTGGGCAGGCCCGCCTCGCGGCTGATTTCGGCGAAGAGGAGGGCGGTGAGGGGGGTGTATTCGGCGGGTTTGAGCACGATGGTGTTGCCTGCGGCCAAGGCGGGCGCGACCTTCCATGCGAGCATGAGGAGCGGGAAGTTCCACGGGATGACTGCCCCTACGACGCCGAGGGGGGCGTGGTCGGGGAGTTCGGACGGGGCCAGTTGGGCAAGGCCCGCGTGGTAGTAGAAGTGGCGGGCGACGAGGGGGATGTCGATATCGCGGGATTCGCGGATCGGCTTGCCGTTGTCCATGGTTTCCAGAACGGCCAGCAGGCGGGCGTGTTTCTGGGTCAGGCGGGCGAGGGCGTAGAGGTATTTTGCCCGTTCGTGTCCCGACAGTGCCGCCCATTTCGGCTGGGCGCGGCGGGCCGCAGTCACGGCGGCGGCCACGTCATCGGCGGTGCCTTGGGTGACGGTGGCGAGGGTTTCGCCGGTGGCGGGGTTGGCGGTGGCGAAGCCTGCGGCGGGCTTGCGGAAGGCACCGTCGATGAAATGGCCGAAGGCGCGGTCGTGCTTGGCGAGCCATGCGAGGGCTTCGCCATTCGCCTCGGGGGCGGGGCCGTAGGACATGGCGTCGAAGATTTCCTTGATCGTCATGATCTTAACCCATCGCGTGGCGGTTGGCGGCAGAGTAGTGGCCGGTCAGGTGGTGTTCGAGCTGGCGTTCGATGTCGCCCAAAAGCGAGGATGCGCCGAAGCGGAAGAGGTCGGGTTGCAGCCACGGGTGGCCGAGTTCGTCTTTCATCAGCGACAGGTACAAAAGCGCGTCCTTGGCCTTTGAAATGCCGCCGGCGGGTTTGTAGCCGACCTTGATGCCGGTGCGATCCTGATAGTCGCGGATGGCGCGGATCATCACGAGGCTGACGGGCAGGGTGGCGTTGACGGGTTCCTTGCCGGTGGAGGTTTTGATGAAATCGGCCCCTGCCATCATGCAGACCAGCGACGCGCGGGCGACGTTGCGCAGCGTGCCCAGCTCTCCGGTGGCGAGGATTGCTTTGACATGGGCATCACCGCAGGCGGCGCGCATTTCGCGCATTTCGTCATAGAGGGCTTGCCAGTTTTGCGTCAGCACGTGGCGGCGGGAAATGACGATGTCGATTTCGCGCGCCCCCGCCCGCACGCTTTCGCCGATTTCAGCGATACGCAGGTGGAGGGGCGAGAGGCCGGCGGGAAAGCCGGTCGAGACGGCGGCGACGGGGATGTTGGTGCCTTCGAGCGCCCTGACGGCGGTTTCGACCATGTCGTGATAGACGCAGACCGCGCCCACGGTCAGGTCGGGCAGGCCGAGTTTTTCCAGCATCCACGGGGCGACGGGCTGGCGGGCCTTGGCGCAGAGGCGTTCGACGCGGCCCCATGTATCGTCGCCCGACAGCGTGGTGAGGTCGATGAGCGATACCGCCTTGCACAGCCACGCCGCCTGATAGTCTTTCTTGACCGAGCGGCGGCCGCCCAAGGTGGCGGCGCGGCGTTCGATGGCCGAGGTGTTGGCCTGCACCGAGGCGACCCAATCGAGGTCGAGCGCCATGCCGGGGTTGCGGGTATGGGTGACTTGGGGCAGTTGGGTCTTGGCGGGGGTGAGTGTGGTCACGGCGTCCCTCCCTATGGACAGGGAAAAGGATGCACGGGGGGGCGCGGGGTTGCAAGCCCTGCGGTTGCCGGAATTTGACCGGATGGTCAGGTTATTTGCGCTTGGGCGGGGCGGGTTCGTCGTCGTCGAGCGAGGGGTCGAAGGTGGCCCAAGGCCTTTCGGTGCCGCTGGGGGGCAGGGTGTAGCGGCCCGACCAGAGGTGCGTTTTCGACAGGTAATTCGCGGTGATCGGGGCGGTGACGAAGACGAAGGCCATGACGATGATCTCTTGCCAGCTGAAGCCCGCGCCCGTGGCCACACCGTGCAGCATCGAGGCGAGCAGGGCTGCGCCAAGGCCGACGGTCGAGGCCTTGGTTGGCGCGTGCAGGCGTTGCATGCCGTCGCGCAGGCGGATCAGGCCATAGCTGCCGATCAGGCCGAAGGTTCCGGCGACGACAAGAAGGGCGGCGAGAAGGTAGGTCATTCGATCACGCTTCCCCGCAGGAGGTATTTGCAAAAGGCCACTGTCGAGACGAAGCCGGTCATCGACAAGAGCATGGCCGCGCCGAAGTTGAAGCCGAGGCCGGTCTTGATGCCGTAAAGCACGATCAGGGCGATGGCGTTCACCACCATGGTGTCGATGGCGAGGATGCGGTCGGGCATCGTCGGGCCGATCAGCAGGCGGGCGAGTGTGAGCACGAACCCCGCGCCGAAGCAGGAAAAGGCGAAGGCGAGGGCGGCTTGCAGGATCAGGGCTTCGGTCATTCGAAGATCCTTTTCAGGCGGGATTCATAGCGGGTCAGGATGTCGTCGCGGATGGCGTCGGGGTCGGGGGCGTGCAGGCAGTGGATCAGCAGGGCGGTGCCGTCGGCGTTGATGTCGGCGGTGACGGTGCCGGGGGTCATGGTGATGGTGCCTGCCAGAAGGGCGATGCCCTCGGGCGATTTCAGGGTGATCGGGACGGTGATGAAGCGCGACCGGATGCGGTCGCGCGGCATGAAGACCACGATCTTTGCCACGGCGATGTTGGCGAGGATCACGTCCCAGACCACCAGCGCCACATAGGCGACAAGGTGCTGCAGGCTTTTGACGCGGGGTTGGTGGGGCCAGTAGGCGTGGGTGGCAAGCGGGATCAGCGTGGCGAGGATGGCCGCCATGACAAGGCTGCCTATGGCCAGCTTGTTGACCAGCAGGAACCACGTCAGCACCAGCAGCAAAGACAGGACGGGGTGGGGGAACAGGCGGCGGATCATGGCGCGGTCAACCCGTTGGCGGCGATATAGGCGGCGGGGGTGTGCAGGTCTTGGGCCGTCAGGGCGAGCCAGTCGGCGACGGGTCCGGCACAGAGGGTGAGGGCGGCGAGCAGGGCCAGCAGGGTTGCGATGGTGGCCCATGCCAGCGGGTCGGGCTTTGCGGTGGCCGGTTCGGCGGATTTCCAGAACAGGGCCGATCCGGCGCGGGCGAAGCCGAGGATCATCAGGAAGGATGTCGTCAGGATCAGCGCCCAGAGCGCGGGGTGGTCGCGCAGCGCGTCGAGCACGAGGAGTTTGCCGATAAAGCCCGAGAGCGGGGGCAATCCGGCAAGGGCGATGGCGGTGGCGAAGAACAGCGCGGCGAGCGGGGCGGGGAGGTGTGGGCCTGTCTGGAGCGTGGCGCTGCGGCGCATGGTGACTTGATCGGCGATCAGGAAGATGGCGGCGGTCGCGAGGGTCGAGTGGATCAGGTAGTAAAGGCCCGCCGTGGTGGCCTGCGGCGTGTTGGCGGCAAGCGCGAGGAACAGGGTTCCGACCGAGGCGATGGCGGCGAGCGCGGCAAGGCGGGGCAGGGTGCGTGCGCCAAGTGTGCCGATGGCGCCGACCAGCAGGGTCAGGGCGGCTGCGGGCAAGAGCAGGTCTGTCAGCAGCGCGCCGATGGCGGGCGAGGTGGCGGGCAGGATCAGGGTGATCGTGCGCAGGATGGCGTAGGCGCCTACCTTGGTCATGATGGCGAAAAGCGCCGCCACGGGGCCGGGGGCGTTGGCATAGGTGCCGGGAAGCCAGAATTGCAGCGGCACCAGCGCGCCCTTGATGGCGAAGACGCCGATCAGCATGACGGCGGCGACGCGGATCAGGGCGTGGTCGCCTGCGGGAAGGGCTGCGATCTTGACCGACAGGTCGGCCATGTTGAGTGTGCCTGTGACGGCATAGATCAGCCCCAGCGCGAACAGGAACAGCGACGAGGCGATCAGGTTGAAGGCGACGTACTGGATACCCGCGCGCAGGCGGTCGCGCCCTGCACCGTGGACCATGAGGCCGTAGGAGGCGATCAGCAGCACCTCGAAGAAGACGAAAAGGTTGAACAGGTCGCCTGTCAGGAAGGCTCCGTTCAGGCCCATGAGCTGGAACAGGTAGAGGGCGTGGAAATGTTTGCCGCGTGCATCCCAGCGGGTCAGCACGGCATAGGTGTGGATCACGAGCGCGAGCGTGGCGGTCAGCACCAGCATGAGTGCTGCCAGACGGTCGAGCACGAGGACGATGCCGAAGGGGGCGGGCCAGTCGCCAAGGCGGTAAAGCTGCGGGGTGGCCGATTGCGTCATGAGCAGCAGCGACAGCGCCAGAAGGGCGGTGGTTCCGGCAAGGCCGAGGATGCGTTGCAGGGGCAGGTTGTGGCGGGCCAGCACCAGAAGCGGGGCAAGCATGGCGGGCAGCACGACGGGCAGGATGATCCAGTGGGTCATGCGTCGTCGCCCCCGTTCGATTCGGCGGGCATGTCGGTGCGGTCATGGCCTGCGGTCAGCCATGCGCCCAGCGACATCAGCACGATCACGGCGGTCATGCCGAACGAGATGACGATGGCCGTCAGCACCAGCGCCTGCGGCAGGGGGTCGGTGTAGCCGGTGGCGGATTTCGAGATGATCGGGGGCAGGTTCGGGGCAAGGCGGCCACTGGCGAAGAGGAACAGGTTGACCGCATAGGACAAGAGCGACAGCCCGACGATCAGCGGAAAGGTGCGTTGGCGCAGGATCAGGTACAGGCCGCAGGCGGCAAGCAGGCCGATGGCGAAGGCGATCAGAAGTTCCATCAGATGCCCTCGCCGGTGTCGATGTCATAGGGGGTGCGGGCGGGCGCCTCGCCGCTGCGGCGGGCAAGGCGGCCGAGCGAGTTCAGCGCCAGCATCACCGCACCGAGCACGGTGAGGAACACGCCAAGGTCGAACAGCGCGGCGGTGGCCCATTCGAATTCCTCGAGCGGCCAGATGTGGATGTAGCCGTAGTCGGAGGTCAGGAAGGGCAGGCCGAAGGCCCATGCCGCTGCCCCCGTGGCGGCGGCGGTCAGGATGCCCGTGGCGATCAGGCTGTGAAAGGCGATGCGCTGGCGCGCCTCGGTCCAGCCAAGGCCGGAGGCCATGTATTGCAGCACGACGGCGATGGCGGCGATCAGCCCTGCGACGAAGCCGCCGCCGGGCAGGTTGTGGCCGCGGAAGTAGAGGAAGGCCGCGATCAGCAGCGCGAAGGGCAACAGGAAGCGGGTCGCCATGACCATCAGCAGGGGGTGGCGGTCGCCTGCCGGTTCGGGGCGGGCGGCGGCGAGGGCGGCAAGGCGGCGGGTGGCGGTGCCGCTGGACAAAAGCTGTTCGGTCAGGGCGAACAGGATGAGGGCGGCGATGCCCAGCACGATGATCTCGCCAAAGGTGTCGTAGCCGCGGAAGTCGACGATGATGGTGTTGACCGCGTTGGTGCCGCCCGCGCCGGGTTTGGACTGGGCGAGGTGGTAGTGCGAGATGGGTGTAAAGGCGGGGGCGCGGGTCATAATGGCATAGGCCAGTGCCGCGATGCCTGCGCCTGCGGCGGTGGCGAGGCCCGCATCGCGCAGACGGCGGGGGGTGGTGCTTTCGCGGGGCGTTTCCTTGGGCAGGAAATTGAGGGCGACCAGCATCAGGACAACGGTGACGACCTCGACCGTGATCTGGGTCAGGGCGAGGTCGGGGGCCGACAGCCATGCAAAGCCTGCCGACAGGATCAGGCCGATCACGCCGACCATCAAGAGCGACAGCAGGCGGTTGCGGTGGTGCAGCGTGGCAAGGGCGGTGACCGTGACGAGTAGCAGCCAGCCGATGGCGGGGACGGGTTCGATGGCAAGCAGGGGGCGGGTGCCTGCAAGGTGGCTGCCGGTCGCAAAGGCATAGAGCGCGGCGGTTGTCAGCGCGGCAAGGGCGATGGCGGTGGCGCGGGTGAACGATCCGTCGTGGAGGGCGTCGTTCAGTGCCGTTGCGCTGCGGGTCAGGGCAGAGACGGTGGCATCGAAGGCGGCTTTCGCGTCGGGTTTGGGGGCTGCGTCCCACATCGCGCGCAAGGGGCGGTAGGCACGCAGGGCCACTGCGCCAAGGGCGAGGGCCGCGACCGACATCCACAGGGCCGTCGAGCCGATGCCGTGCCAGTGCGTGATCTTGACCGTAATTGCGCTGCCCGTGGTGGCGCTGCTGGCCGCATCGACCAGCCATGCGGCGGTGGTCATGGGGGCTAGACCGATCACGACGACAAGGGCTGCAAGAACGGCGGGCGCGGCCAAGAGGCCCGGCCCCGGATCATGCGGTTTTTGCGGGGTCTTGCCCGCCTGGCCGAAGAACCCGTGGACAAGGAAGCGCAGGGAATAGGCGACCGAATAGGCGGCACCGATGGTGGCAAGCACCGGCAGCAACCACGCGGGGCCGTAGCCTGCGTGCAGCGTTTCGTCGAGCATCATTTCCTTGGACAGGAAGCCGTTCAGCGGCGGCACGCCCGCCATGGACAGCGCTGCGATGGCGGCGATGGCAAAGGTGACCGGCATCGTGCGGCGCAACCCGCCCAAGAGCCGCAGGTCGCGGGTGCCGGTTTCGTGGTCGACGATTCCCGCCGTCAGGAACAGCGCGGCCTTGAAGGTGGCGTGGTTGAGGATGTGGAACATCGCCACCGTGGCCGCAGCCGGTGTGCCGAGGCCCAGCAGCATGGTGATGAGGCCAAGGTGGCTGATGGTGGAATAGGCCAGAAGTGCCTTTAGGTCGTCCTTGAACAGCGCGGTCTTGGCACCGATCAGCAGGGTGGCAAGGCCCGCGCCCGTGACGATCCAGAACCATTCGGGGCTGCCCGACAGCACGGGCCAGAGGCGGGCGAGCAGGAATATTCCGGCTTTCACCATGGTGGCCGAATGCAGGTAGGCCGAGACGGGCGTGGGCGCGGCCATGGCGTGCGGCAGCCAGAAGTGGAAGGGGAATTGCGCCGATTTGGTGAAGGCACCGAGCAGGATGAGGATCAGCGCGGGAAGATAGAGGGGCGAGGCGCGGATTTCGGCGCCCTTGGTCAGGATCACCGACAGGTCGTAGCTGCCCGCGATATGGCCCAGGATCAGCATGCCGCCGATCAGTGCAAGGCCCCCGCCGCCCGTTACCGCAAGGGCCATGCGCGCGCCTTGGCGGCCCTCGGGCAGGTGGCTCCAGAAACCGATGAGCAGGAAGGACGCGAGCGAGGTCAGCTCCCAGAACACCAGAAGGAGCAGGATATTGTCGGACAGCACGATGCCGGTCATCGCGCCCTGAAACAGCAGAAGGTAGGTGTAGAACACCGCCATATTGTCGGATTTCGCAAGGTAGAAGCGGGCGTAGGCGATGACCAGCATGCCGATCCCGAGGATCAGCCCCGCGAAGAACAGGCCCAGCCCGTCAAGCCGGAAGGCGGCGTTCAGGCCGAGGGCGGGCAGCCATTGCACGCTTTGCACCAGCACCTCGCCGCGCAGGACGGCGGGGGCTTGGGTGGCGAGCAGCAGGAAGGCGAGGGCCGAGACGGCAAAGGTTACGGCGGCGCAGGCGCTGCGTCCGGCGCGGATCGTGACTGCGGGCAAGAGCGCACCCAGAAAGGGCAGCGCGGCGATCAGGGCGAGAATCATGTCCTGCGGTGTCCTTGGCTGTCCGAATTTGGGCCTGTCCGAGTTTGGGCCTGTCGCCTGTCGCCTGTGGTCCGGTCGGTTATGCCCGATCTGGGCAGCCGGACAAGGGGTTCAAGGCCGTCGCAGGCAAATACGACACCGGCACGACGATTTTAGGCGGACAGGGCTTGGGCAGAACGGATTTCGCAACAGGTCAGGCGTCGCGGATCAGCGCGTTGGGGTCGACGAGGTAGCGCTGCGCAAGCGGGATTGCCGCCGCCCCCAGCGCGCGGGCATCGGCCCCGACGGTGCCTTGGCGGACCTGTGGTGCCTCGACCCCCGACAGGTCAAGCCGCAGCAGGGCGGCATCGGTGCGGCGCGTCAGGTCGGCGCGGATGGCGGTGGGCAGCCAGCCGTCGATCATCACCGCTTCGAGTTCGATCAGCGCCGCAGCAGACAGCGCGGCGTAGGCGATGCCTTCGGCGGCATGGTCGAGCCAGTCGTTCAGGATCGCGGGCGAGACGTGCCATTCGGCGTGCTGTTGCCACAGGTGATCGGAGCTTTCGCCCCGCGCCTCCATCGTTTCGGACAGGCGCGACATCGAGGCCACGTCGAACAGGCGTTGCAGCGTGCCGTCGGGGCCGGGGACGGGCATGGGGCCGACCCCGCCCGCATTGCCGGTGCGCCCCGTGAAAAGCTGGCCGTTGAGGACAAGCCCGCCACCGATGAAGGTGCCGAAGTAGAAGTATAAAAAATCCTTGGGCTTTTCGCCGGTGCCGAACACCAGTTCCGCGCCGCAGGCGGCGGTGGCGTCGTTCTGCACATGGACGGGCATTCCGGTCAGGGCCGCGATTTCGGCCTGGATGTCACGGTCGCGCCATTGGTCCATTTCAGATTGCGGGGCACCGATGTAGCGGACCCAGTTCCACAGCTGGAACGGCATGGCGATGCCCATGCCGCCAACGCGGTCGCGGTGGGCGGGGGGCAGGGTGGCCAGCACGGCGGGCAGGGCCTGTTGGACGAAGGCCACGACATTGGTGGGCGTGGGGTAGCGGTAGACCTGCCGGCGGGTGGCGCGGACCTGACCGAGGAAATCGACCAGCATCAGGTCGGCCGAGCGGCGGCCGATCTTGAGCCCCAGAAAGAACGCGCCTTCGGCGGCAAGCGACATGGGCACCGAGGGCTGGCCGATGCGCCCGCGCACCGGTTCGCCGCGCAAGAGCAATCCTTCGGTTTCAAGGCTGCGCATGATGACAGAGACCGTCTGGTTCGACAGGCCGGTCATCCTTGCGATATCGGATTTGGACAAAGCGCCCTGCTGGCGCACCAAAGACAGCACCAGACGCTCGTTATGCGCGCGCATACCGGATTGATTCGACCCCCGAAGGCTGCCAGCCTCGGGTGTCGGTCGATCCGTTACCGGTTCGGCCATCTGTCTCAATCATCCTCCCAAAGGCCTTGCCGCCTTTTCCCTGCCCGAGATTGAGGCGGGAACAGGGGGCTGTCAATAATAATTCAGAGTGATTTAATTATCTTGACGGAACCGGGGGAATCGGTTTTCTTACCGCCTGTCGCTGTGGGGGAGACACCCCCTGCCGGCATGCAACATAGGGGCGAAACCCCGGATTTTCTTGGGAGGAAAATCAATGACATTCAAAGCGAAAGCCCTTTGGGGCGCTGCCACGCTTGCCCTGCTGTCGGGCGCTCCGGTCATGGCGCAGGACGTTTCGGCCTGCCTGATCACCAAGACCGACACCAACCCCTTCTTCGTGAAAATGAAGGAAGGCGCTTTGGCCAAGGCCGAAGAGCTGGGCGTGAAACTGTCGACCTATGCCGGCAAAGTTGACGGCGACCACGACAGCCAGGTTGCTGCTATCGAATCCTGCATCGCCGATGGCGCCAAGGGCATTCTGATCGCCGCTTCGGACACCAAGGCAATCGTCGATTCGGTCAAGAAAGCACAAGCGGCCGGTATGGTCGTGATCGCTCTCGACACCCCGCTCGATCCGGCTGACGCCGCCGACGCGACCTTTGCCACCGACAACCTCGAAGCTGGCAAGCTGATCGGCGCATGGGCTGCCGCGACGATGGGCGAAGGCGCCAAGACCGCCAAGGTCGGCTTCCTCGACCTCGTTCCGTCGCAGCCGACGGTCGACGTTCTGCGCGACCAGGGCTTCATGATCGGCTTCGGCATCGACCCGAAAGACCCGAACAAGATCGGCGACGAAGACGATGCACGCATCGTTGGCCATGACGTGACCAACGGCAACGAAGAAGGCGGCCGCAAGGCTATGGAAAACCTTCTGCAGAAAGACCCCGACATCAACGTGATCCACACGATCAACGAGCCTGCCGCTGTCGGTGCCTATCAGGCGCTGAAAGCTGTCGGCAAAGAGAACGACGTGCTGATCGTGTCGGTTGACGGCGGTTGCCCGGGCGTTGCCGCGGTCAAGGACGGCCAGATCGGTGCCACCTCGCAGCAGTACCCGCTGCAGATGGCCGCTCTGGGCGTGGAAGCGATCAAGAAGTTCGCCGACACCGGCGAAAAGCCGCAGCCGACCCCCGGCAAGGCCTTCTTCGACACCGGCGTGGCGCTGATCACCGACAAGCCCGCCGAAGGCGTGCCGTCGCTCGACACCGCCAAGGGCAACGAGCTGTGCTGGGGCTGATTTCCTGACGGTTGTGCCGCGGCCTTTGTCGCGGCATGATCGGCATCAGGGAGAAGATCGGGGCGGCCCTCGGGCCGCCCTTTTTCAAACGAGACACCGCCAGCCGCAGCCCTGACCGGATGGGCGCGGCGACATTCTCAGGGGGGACCATGAGCCAGCCACAGGAATTCGAGAAAGTCTTGACGGGAAGCGCATCTAGCGTGGCCCATTTCGACGAGGGCCGTTCGCCGTTGCAGCGTTTGCAGCACTTCCTGCATTCCAATCCCGCGATGGTGCCGCTGATCGTTCTGGTCGCGCTGATCGTGTTCTTTGGCATCGCCAAGGGCGAAAAGTTCTTTTCGGCCTATACGTTGACGCTGATCATGCAGCAGGTCGCGGTCGTCGGCATCCTGGCCGCCGCGCAGACGCTGGTGGTGCTGACGGCGGGTATCGATCTGGCCATCGGCGTGATCATGGTGTTCGCCTTTGTCGTGATGGGCAACGCTGTGCTGCACTATGGCATTCCCGCGCCGCTGGCCATTTTGCTGGGCTTTGGCGTGGCAGGGTTCTGGGGCTGGGTGAACGGGGCGCTTGTGTCGAAGCTGAAGCTGCCGCCGTTCATCGTGACGCTGGGCACGTGGAACGTGGTCATGGCGATCTGTCTGATCTTTTCGGCCAACGAGACGCTGCGCGAGGCGGACCTGACCGCGATCACCAGCTGGCTGCATTTCTACGGGATCAACTTCAAGGTCGGCAAAGCCGTGGTGACGCTGGGCGTGGTTGCCATGATCCTGCTGTATATCGCGTTGTGGTACATGCTGAACAACACCGCCTTTGGCCGCCATATCTATGCCGTGGGCGACGATGCCGATGCGGCCGAGCTTTCGGGGATTCGCACGGGGCGCGTGCTGATCGGCACCTATGCGCTGGCGGGCGGCATCGCCGGTCTGGCGGCCTGGGTGTCGATCGGGCGGAACGGGTCGATCTCGCCCTCGACGGTGGTGACGGACTATAACCTGCAGGCCATCACGGCCACCGTCATCGGCGGCATCTCGCTGTTCGGCGGGCGCGGGTCGATCCTGGGTGTGTTGTTCGGAACGCTGATCGTGGGCGTGATGTCGATGGGCTTGAACATGATGAACGCCGATCCGCAATGGAAAGTGCTGCTGACGGGGGTGCTGATCATCGCCGCCGTGGCGGTGGACCAGTGGATCCGCAAGGTTTCGGGCTGAGGAGCAAAGAGCATGGCAAACCCAAATCTGACAGCCCCTATCCTGACAGCGCGGGGCCTGACCAAGCGCTACGGTCGCGTCACGGCGCTGGATAACTGCGACTTCGACCTGTACCCCGGCGAGATTTTGGCCGTGATCGGGGACAACGGCGCGGGCAAATCGACGCTGATCAAGGCGCTGTGCGGCGCGGTCACGCCCGACGAGGGCGAGATCACGCTGGAAGGCAAGGTGGTGAACTTCACCAACCCGATGCAGGCGCGCGATGCCGGTATCGAGACGGTGTACCAGAACCTTGCGCTGTCACCCGCGCTGTCGATTGCCGACAACATGTTCATGGGGCGCGAAATCCGCAAACCGGGGATCATGGGGTCGGTGTTCCGCATGCTCGACCGCACCGCGATGGAAAAGGTGGCGCGCGACAAGCTGACCGAACTGGGCCTGATGACGATCCAGAACATCGGGCAGGCGGTGGAAACGCTGTCGGGCGGCCAGCGGCAGGGCGTGGCCGTGGCGCGGGCTGCGGCCTTCGGGTCAAAGGTCGTGATCATGGACGAACCGACTGCCGCGCTGGGGGTCAAGGAAAGCCGCCGCGTGCTGGAACTGATACAGGACGTGAAGAAGCGTGGGCTGCCGATCATCTTGATCAGCCACAACATGCCCCATGTCTTCGAGGTGGCGGACCGTGTGCATGTGCACCGTCTGGGCAAGCGGCTGTGCGTGATCGATCCGAAGAAACACACGATGTCGGACGCCGTGGCCTATATGACGGGCGCCAAGGTGCCGGACGAGGTTCTGGCCTGACAGGTCAGCCATCGCGGGAACAGGGGGCTTCGGCCCCCTTTTTCTTTGCGCGGGCGGGCGGGGGGCGGGATTTTTCGCAGAAAAATCGTGGCGGAAGTTTTGCGCGCCCAACGATTTTTCTGCGAAAAATCAGGGCTGCGGTCAGGGGGTCAGCGCCTTGCGCTGGGCGGCGCGGTCTTTGCCGAGTTTGCGTTCGCGCAAGATGATGAGGATGCCTGCCGTCACAACGATCGTTGCGCCGGTCAGCATGGTGGCGGTGGGCACTTCGGTAAAGACGAAGTAGCCGATGGCGATGGAAAAGATCATCGAGGCATATTCGAAGGGCGCGACGAGCGAGGCGTCGGCTTCGCGGTAGCTGGATGTGAGCAGGATCTGGCCGACCCCGCCAAGGATGCCGCAGCCGACGAGCAGCAGCGCTTCGTTTGCGCTGGGAATGACCCAGCCGAAGGGCAGCGTGACGAGCGACAGCGCCGATGCGGTGGCGGAAAACCAGAAGACCACGGTGGCGGTGCGTTCGGTCTGCACCAGTTTTCGGACGAAGACCTGCGCCAGGGCGGAAAACACCGCGCCACCCAGCACGAGCATCGCCCCCAACGCCTCGGTCTGGCCCGCGCCGTCGCGCAGCACGGTCAGGCGGGGCGACAGCACCACCAGAACGCCCGTGAGGCCGAGCGCCACGCAGGAGATGCGGAAGGCGCGCACCTGTTCGTTCAGGAACATGGCGGCGAAGATCACGGTCAGCAACGGGGCGGCATAGCCGATGGCGGTGACTTCGGGCAGCGGCAGGTAGGCAAGGCCCGCAAAGCCCAGACCCATGGCCACGGTGCCGGCAAAGCCGCGCCAGACATGGCCCAAGGGGTTGGCGGTACGAAAGCCGAGCGCCAGTTCCCCGCGCAGCGCCAGCCAGACGACGATCACCGGAATGGCGAAGAACGAGCGGAAGAATACCGCTTGGCCGGCGGGCACGTGTTGCGCGGTGGCCTTGATCATCGACGACATGACGATGAACACGAGGACCGAGGCGATTTTGAGGGCGATGCCGCGCAGGGGGCGCATGGGAGTTCTCGCTTTGGGTATTTCGCTTATAGGGGGCATCGCGCGCTGCGGATAGGGCTGGACCCGTTCCGGCGGGCGCGTCATCCTGTGCGCAAATGGAGGATATGATGCGACCGACCGCGCCGCTTGCAGACCGTATCGATCAGGGGCGCGGGGTCGTTCCTGCCGATCTGGTGCTGAAGGGCGGGCGGGTGTTCGATCTGGTGACGGGCGAGCTGGTCGAGACGGATGTGGCGATCTGCGGCGATACCATCGTGGGGGTGTTCGGAAGCTATAGCGGCAAGCGCGAGATCGACGTGACGGGCCGGGTGCTGGTGGCGGGGTTCATCGACACGCATCTGCATATCGAAAGCTCGCTGGTCACGCCCTTTGAATTCGACCGCTGCGTGCTGCCGCGCGGGGTGACGACGGCGATCTGCGATCCGCACGAGATTGCCAATGTTTGCGGGCTGGAGGGGATAGGGTATTTCCTCGAAGCGTCAAGCCGGACGTTGATGGACATTCGGGTGCAGCTGTCGTCCTGCGTGCCATCGACCCATATGGAGACGGCGGGGGCGCGGCTTTCGGCGGCGGATCTGATTCCGCTGATGGACCATCCGCGCGTGATCGGGCTGGCCGAGTTCATGAATTTTCCGGGCGTGCTGCACCGCGATGCGGGCTGCATGGAAAAGCTGGACGCGTGGCAGGGGCGGCATATCGACGGGCACGCGCCGCTTTTGCGGGGCAATGACCTGAACGGCTATATCGCCGCCGGAATCCGCACCGAGCACGAGGCGACGAGTGCCGCCGAGGCGCTGGAGAAGTTGCGCAAGGGGATGCGGGTGCTGATCCGAGAGGGGTCGGTTTCCAAGGATTTGCACGCGCTGGTGTCTTTGCTGACCGAGCGGCATTCGCCCTATCTGTGTTTTTGCACCGATGACCGCAACCCGCTGGACATCGCAGAGCACGGGCATCTGGATTACATGATCCGCACCGCGATTGCGCTGGGGGCGCCGCCGTTGGCGGTCTATCGCGCGGCAAGCCTTTCGGCGGCCGAGGCGTTCGGGCTGAAGGACCGGGGGCTGATCGCGCCGGGCAAGCGGGCCGATATCGTGGTGATCGACACGCTGGAAGGGTGCAATGCAAGCATGGTCCTTGCGGGCGGGGTCGAGGTGACGGATGCGGCCTTTGCCGCGCGCGAGACCATTGCGCCGGTCGCGCGACACTCGGTCAAGGCGGCGCGGGTCGAGCCGCATCATTTCCGCTGCGGCGGCAACAGGGTAGAGACGCCGGTGATCGGGATCTTGCCCGGAAAGATCATCACCGAGCATCTGACCTATGACATCGCGCCGACCGATGGCGACAAGCGGCCGGACCTGACGCGCGATCTTGTGCGGATCGCGGTGATCGAGCGGCACGGCAAGAACGGCAACCGCGCGACGGGTTTTGTGAAGGGGTTCGGGTTGCAGCGGGGGGCGATTGCGTCGACCGTGTGCCACGACCATCACAACATCGCGGTGGTGGGCGCGGATTACGACGATATGGCGCTGGCGGCGAACCGGCTGGGCGAGATCGAGGGCGGGTTCGTGGTGGTGGAAGGCGGGCGCGTGCTGGCAGAACTGGCGCTGCCGGTGGCGGGGTTGATGAGCCTTGAGCCGTTCGAAGTGGTGCGCGACGGGCTGGTCAAGCTGCGGGCGGCGGCGGCGGGGCTGGGCGTGGTGCTGGAAGAGCCGTTCCTGCAACTGGCCTTTCTGGCGCTGCCGGTCATTCCGCATCTGAAGATCACCGATTACGGCATGGTGGATGTGGACCGCTTCGAGGTCATCCCTTGACGCAGCTGTGATGGCGGCAGGGCAAAGCGGCTGATGCGAAATCGTCATGCTTGCGTCATAGGGTAAGGGCTTGCTTGCGTGGCGGGCCGTGGCGGAAGCGGACTGGTCATAGTTTGGACGACGAGATTTGAAGGACGACGCCGGATGGCGAGAGGCAGATCGATCGCGAAGCGGTTTCGCAAGGTCAAGGGACCGGTGCCCGAAGGCAAGAAGCGGTTTTCGCAAATCCTGGATGCGATCGGGGCGGATGAACGGCGCGACCGTGTGTCGGTGTCGGACCTGATGCGGGCGATGGATGCGCGGGCGGTTGCGGCGCTGATCTTGCTGTTCGCGCTGCCCAATGTGGTGCCGGCCCCACCGGGAACGTCGGCGGTGCTGGGGTTGCCGCTGTTGTATCTGACGGCGCAGATGATGCTGGGCAAGTTGCCGTGGTTGCCGGCGTTCATTGCAGACCGGTCGATGCTGCGGACCGATTACGTGTCATTTGTCGGGCGCGTCACGCCGCTGCTGGCGCGGGCCGAGCGGCTGTTGAAGCCGCGGTTGCTGTTCGTGACATCCGAACGGGCCGAGCGGGTGGTGGGCGGGTTCTGCCTGTTTCTTGCCGTGGTGCTGGCCCTGCCCATTCCGCTTGGCAACATGCTGCCTGCGCTGGCGATTTCGCTGATGGCGCTGGGTGTGCTTGAGCGCGACGGCATCTGGGTGGTGCTGGGCGGCGCAGTCGGGATCGGGTCGCTGATGATCGTTTGGGGCGTGGTCTATGCGCTGGCCAAGGCGGCGATCTTTGTGATGATGAACGCGTTCTGACCAAAAAGACCCCCGGCGCAAGGCATCGGGGGCCAAGTGCGGGATGGTCATGGGAGCATCCCGGGTCGAGTTGGCGCGCGGCCCTTTGCGGGCCGCGCTATGGGGTCAGTTCGCGGCGAGCCACGAATTGAAACGCTCGTTCAGTTCCGAATCGTGGTCGACCCAGAATTCGTAGGACGAGGCGAGCGCATTGGTCAGGTTGGCGGCGGCGGTGGGCATGTGCGGGCCCATCTCGGTCTTGCCGTCGTTGAACAGGCCGACGAATTCGCCCGAGGATTTACGCGCGGGACCATAGCTGATCCACTTGGCCTGTTCCGCCAGCGGTTTGGTGCTGGTGGCATAGGCCACGTATTTCTTGGCGGCTTCGAGGTTCGGCGTGCCCTTCGGAATCACGAACATGTCGTATTCGTAGACCTGACCGTCCCAGATGACCTGGAAGGGTTTGCCCTCGTTCACGGCGGCGGCGAAGATGCGGCCGTTATAGGCGGTGGTCATGGCGACTTCGCCATCGGCGAGCAGTTGCGGCGGCTGTGCGCCGGCTTCCCACCAGATGGTGTCGGCCTTGATCGTGTCGAGCTTGGCGAAGGCGCGGTCCACACCTTCGGGCGTGTCGAGCGTGGCGTAGACGTCGGCGGCGGGGACGCCATCGGCCATCAGCGCCATTTCGAGGTTGGCTTTCGCGCCCTTGCGCATGCCGCGCTTGCCGGGGAATTTTTCAAGGTCGAAGAAATCGGCGATGCTGGTCGGGGCGGTCGGGAATTTCGTGGTGTCGAAGGCGAAGACGGTCGAGAACACGATGTTCGCCACGCCGCAATCGGTGAGGGCGCCGGGCAGGAAGTCATCGGCGGCGGCGGTGCCATCGGGGGCGGCGGGAAGGGTCGAGTGGTCGATCTCTTCCAGCAGGCCTTCGTCGCACATGCGCACGGCATCGGCATATTCGACGTCAGCCACGTCGACGGTGACGTTCTTGGCTTCGACCATCGCCTTGACCGGCGTTGCCGGGTTGTCGGCGTCGATCATGTTCACGGTCACGCCGGTTTCGGCGGTGTAGGGCTTGTTGTAGCCTTCGATCTGGCTGGTGGCATAGGCGCCGCCCCAGGACATCAGGTTCACTTCCTCGGCCCGTGCGGCAAGCGACAGGCTGGAAAGGGCTGTGGTCAGGACGATGAGTTTCTTTATCGACATATGGTGCTCCCCTGAAGCGGTGTTGGGACGAGACCTGAACGGTCTGCTATTTCCGCCAAGACAGGATGGAATGGCCCGAGGCCGAGTCAGACGATTTTGCGGCGAAGCGGGGCGAAACCCGCCTTTCGTTGGAAAAGTGCTATTTTGGTGGGCGAATATGCGTTGTTTTGGTCAAAGATTGTGCGGTTTGAAAACTTTGTGACAGGGGCAGATTCGCCGCAAGGCCGCAAGGTCATTGCAGGCTTAGCTTGGGCGGGCTGTGGGTGCCGGGTTTGTAGGTCGCGGCGGGCAGGTCGGACTGGATCACCTGCACATCGACGTTGCGCAACCCTTCGTAGGCGGCGGTGATCCGCGCGGTGGCCGGAAAATGCGGCGCGAGGTCTACGAATTCGAACATCGCGCCGAAGGGAACGCCGGGGAAGGCGGGCACGTCATAGCTGATGACGATGCGGACATAGATATGCATGGCGCGGCCTTTGCTGCGGGTATTTTGCAACCCTAGGCATAGTCTGGCATCGGGGCGAGACGGCCAAAGGACGGCACGACGACGCCATTGGGCTGTAGCCTGCCTGACGGCGGTTTCGCGGGCCTGCGGCGGGGGCGGTGGCGGGGTGGCGGGAATGGGTGCGCGATGGTGGCGGTTTGTCGCCACGAGACGGGGGCAAAGCCATGCAAACCCCGCATTTCCCACACTTTCGGCAGTAAAACCGAGTTGCGCTTGCGCCACCCCCACCCTATCAGTTGACCGATATGTGAATATTTCGGAGTCTGTGCCAGTATATTTGGCGCCAAAACCGGCAGCGTGGCCCGGACTTGCGCCAGAACGGCAGCCCCAAAGCGAGATTGCGTAACCGTGAAACCAACGACCTTTGACCGTCCGAACCGGCAGGCTGACGGGCTGGACGCCGACGACATGGACATGAAGAATGTCCCGCCTTTCGAGATACTCAAGCGGGTCATGGTCGAGAATGTCGGTCGGCAGAAATGGCGCTATGCGGCGGCCATCGTGGCGATGGTCGTGGTGGCCGCGGCGACCTCGGCCACCGCATGGATCATGAATGCGATCTTCAACGTGCTGTCGGGGGCCAAGGATGCGTTTGACCCCGTGGTCGTTTCGGTTTCGGTGCTGGCGATCTTTGCGGTCAAGGGTATTGCGGGCTATGTGCAGCAGGTCACGCTGACGAGTGCGGGGGCGAATGTGGTCGCCAACCTGCAACAGCGGCTTTATGCCAAACTGCTGAAGCAAGACGCGTCGTGGTTCGAGAATTCGGATTCCTCGAAGCTGTTGGTCAAGGTGACGCAAAGCGCGCGGTCGGCGCGTAGCGTGATCGATATCGTCGTCACCACGATCTCGCGCGATGCGCTGACTTTGATCGGATTGGTGGGGGTGATGGTGTGGCAGAACCCGCTGCTGTCGATGGTGTTCTTTGTCATCATGCCGATCGCGCTGTTGGGTGTGCGCAGTGTGCTTTACCGCGTGCGCAACGTGGCGATGGCCGAATTCGGCGCGCAGGCCGAGATTACCAAGGTGATGCGCGAGACATCGACGGGGTTGCGGGTGATCCGGTCCTTCGGGCTGGAGCGGTTGTTGCAGGTGCGGATGGACATGGCGATCCGCAACGTCAAGCAGCGCACCAACACGATCAACAAGCTGGAAAGCGTCACCGTTCCGATGATGGACATTCTGGCCGGTTTGGCCATCGGCACGGTGATCATCGTCCACACCTTTGGCCAGAAGACCGGCACGCCCGCGACGGCGGGCGAAGTGATGGCCTTTATCACCGCCCTGTTGATGGCCTATGAACCGGCCAAGCGGCTGACGCGGGTGCGGGTAACGCTGGAAGCCGCGTTCAACGGCGTGCGGATGATGTTTTCGGTGCTCGACCTGCCCGACACGCTGGCGGATGCGCCCGATGCCGTGGCGCTGCCGCGCGGTCCGGGGGCGGTGACGTTCCGCAACGTGGCCTTTAGCTATACAGGCAAGACCGATGTGATCACCGACCTGTCGCTGGATTTCGCGCCGGGCAAGGTGACGGCGGTGGTCGGCCCGTCGGGCGGCGGCAAATCGACGATCATGAGCCTGCTGTTGCGGATCTATGATCCGACGAAGGGCGAGGTCGCCATCGACGGCTTCGATCTGCGAAAGGTGACGCGGGCGTCGCTGCGCGACAACCTGTCCTATGCGGGGCAAAGCACCTTTCTGTTTTCGGCCACGGTGCGCGACAACATCCGCATGGGCCGCCAGAACGCCACCAATGCCGAGGTCGAAGCCGCCGCCAAGGCCGCGCAAGCGCATGATTTCATCATCGCGTTGCCAAAGGGCTATGACACGCAGGTGGGCGAGAACGGTATTTTCTTTTCCGGTGGCCAGCGCCAGCGCCTGTCACTGGCGCGTGCCTTGCTGAAGGATGCGCCGATCCTGTTGCTGGACGAGGCGACGAGTGCGCTTGACAACCATTCCGAGGGGTTGGTGCGCGATGCCATCGCGCAATCGACCAAGGGGCGCACCACCATCGTGATCGCGCACAGGCTGTCGACGGTGATGGTCGCCGACGAGGTGATGTATATCGAAGGCGGGCGGATCGTGGAACATGGGCCGCTCGAAACCCTGCTGAACGGCGATACGCGCTTTGCGGCGCTGTTCCTGAACGAAAAGACCATGGCGCAGGGTCCGGTGGAACTGGTCGAGGAAGACGTGGTCTGACGCCAGACCACGCGAGGGTCGATCCGGTTGCCCACGGGGGCTGCCGGCCAAAAGGAAAAGCTCTGGCGCATGTGACGCAGGGGCAAGATTGCAGGACGAAGAGCGCATTGGCCCAGACGAACAGCAGCGACCGGACGCTCATCCTTTGTGACGGAGCAGGGCCGGTGCGGGGCCAGGCAGCCCGTGGGCGGCTGCGCCCGGGTGCGGCCGCAAGGCATGCGCGCGGCATCAGGGCGGGGGTCTGACGTGGGCAGTGACGTCAAGACGGTCGCGTTCTTCCTGACCCAGTTCCACCCGATCGCCGAAAACGATGCGTGGTGGGGCAAGGGCTTTACCGAATGGACCAACGCCGCGCGGTCGACGCCGCTGTTCAAGGGGCATTACCAGCCGCATCTGCCCGCCGATCTGGGGTTTTACGACCTGCGGCTGACAGAGACGCGGCACGAGCAGATAAAGCTGGCCAAAGAGTATGGCATCCACGGCTTTTGCTATTATTACTACTGGTTCTCGGGCAAGCGGCTGTTGGAGCGCCCGCTCGACGCGATGTTCGAGGACGCCAGTTCGGACTTTCCCTATTGCCTGTGCTGGGCCAACGAGAACTGGACCCGCCGCTGGGAGGCGAAGTCGACCGAAATCCTGATGGAGCAGAAGTATCTAGAGGAAGACGACACGCTGTTCATCGCGTCCATCGAGAAATATCTGACCGATCCGCGCTACATCCGCTTTGACGGCAAGCCCGTGCTGATCGTCTATCGGCCGCAGCACATGAGCAATCCAAAGCGCAGCGTGGCGGTGTGGCGCGACTATTGCCGCAAGGCGGGGATCGGTGAAATTCATGTCTGTGCCGCGCTGACGCATGGCAACCAGACCTACAAGCAGTTCGATTTCGACGGGTCGGTCGAGTTTCCGCCCCATAGCGTGAACGCGCCGAACCACACGGCGGAGCTGAGCTTTTACAAAGATTTCCTTGGATATTGCCCCGATTACAGCGAAGTGGCCGAGCAGTATCTGGCGCGCAGCTATTCCGAAACGGCGGTCGGGTTCCGGTCGGTGTTTCCGTCATGGGACAATTCGGCGCGACTGCGCGAGCGGGCCACGGCGATATTGAACGGCACGCCTGAGAACTATGAATACTGGCTGAAGCGGGCGGTCGAGAAGGCGGCGACCGATTTTCCCGGTAAGGACAATCTGGTGTTCGTCAACGCCTGGAACGAATGGGCCGAAGGCGCGCATCTGGAACCGGACCAGAAATACGGGCGCCGCTTTCTGGAGGCCACCGCCCGCGTGCTGGATGGCACCTCTGCGGTGTCGGGCTGGACGCAGGTGGGCGTGCAGCCCGAGATGATCGTCGGGCCGGACGAGCGGGTGGTCTATGTCCGTTCGGCAAGCCGTCGCAAAAGCAGGCTGAGCCGCGCTGTCCGCGCCCTGCGCGACACGCTGAACGGGCGGCGGTTCCGGTAGGGCGCGGCCGGCAAGGTAGGGCAAGCCGTGCCAAAGGATGCGCTACCGCACCCGCCACCGTGATTTTTCAATCCATGGTTGCTTTGGTGGCCGGTCACTCGCTGAGGGTGGGGCAAAACGGCTTTATGCCAGCCTAAAAGTGTCAAGAATGTGTTGACGCATACCAACGCCGGCCCGCTTACTGACTTTCGGATGTGTCCTTGGGTGCGCCCGGTTGCGGTGTGTGAGTGGTGTTGGTTTGTTCGTGTCTATCCTGACCGTCGCGGTCGGACGGCCACCTGTTTTCGTCCGCGTCGGTGTCGCGATCGCGGATTGAAATTTTCCCGCTCTTCTCATCGGTCCTGCGACCCGGCGTTCCGCCGGGACGTTTTGTCATGTGTAAAAAGTGAGTGTGTGTCATGGCTGTCATTCCCGTTCCGACCTCTGGCATCGTCAAGGGCAAGGCGGGAAACAGCACAATCCTCGACGGGACGGCTTTGGGCGCTTCGGCGCTGCTGACCATGGCCGAGAAAGGGGCCGGAACGCTGCGGATGCCAGAGGGCACGGTCACGTTCAGCGCGATTTCGCAGGTCTTGCTCGGAACCGGGGATGACACCGCCAAAGGGGGCACGGCGCAGGACAAGATCGACGGCGGCGGCGGCAATGACTGGATGACGGGCAAGGCGGGTGACGACAGGCTGGCGGGCGGCGTCGGAGCGGACACGATCTTTGGCGGCTTGGGGGGTGATATCGTCTCGGGCGGTGACGATGCGGATCTGCTGGACGGGTCCGCGGGCGCGGATACGATCTTTGGCGGCGCGGGTGACGACACGCTATGGGGCCGGACCGAGAACGACCTTTTGACGGGCGAAGACGGTAACGACAGCATCTACAGCGGCGCAGGGTCCGACACGGTCTATGCGGGAAGCGGCAACGATGTGATCGTCGATCGGGGTCGCGAAGGCGATTACGTCGACGCGGGCGACGGGGATGACACGATCACCATCTTCTCGCGCGATGCGGGCGATACGATCTTTGGCGGCGCAGGCAACGATGTGTTGCTGGTTTCGGGTGCTGCGAACCGGCGTGTCTTTGGCGGCGAGGGCGACGATGCCCTGACGCTTGGGGTCGATGCGAAAAGCCGCGGGGCCGACACGGTCAGGGGCGGAGGCGGCAATGACACGATCTTTGGCGGCATGGGCGCGGACCGGCTTTACGGCGATGCGGGTGACGATGTGCTGTCGGGTGGCGCGAAGCAGGATCGGCTGGACGGCGGCGACGGCATCGACACGGTCGATTACTTTGGCAGCAAGGCGGGGGTGCGGGTCAATCTGACGCTGTCCAAGGCTTCGGGCGGATTTGCGAAGGGCGATATCATCCGCCGTTTCGAGAATGTCACGGGGTCGTCGTTCAACGACACCTTGGTCGGCAGTGCCGTGGCCAACGTGCTGGCGGGTGGCGACGGGGCCGACCTGTTGTCTGGCGGGGCCGGCGACGATACGCTGGACGGCGGTGCCGGAGCCGACAAACTGTCGGGCGGCGATGGCAATGACAGCCTCTGGGGCGGGGACGGGGACGATACGCTTGACGGCGGTGCCGGCGACGACACGCTGGCATTCGGCAGCGGCAACGATGTGGTCGACGGCGGCGCGGGCAGCGAGCGCTACATCGTCGCCGACGGTTTCGGGACCGTGCGGCTGACCGATGGCGAGGGTGAGGCCGACCTGCTGGATGCCGGTGCCACGACGACGGGGGTGGAGGTCGCATTTACGGCCGAAGGTGCGGGGACGATGACCGCAGGGGCCGGAGAGATCGGCTTTGCGGGCATCGAGCTTCTGGTCACGGGATCGGGCGCGGACCTGATCACCGGATCGGCCGGGGTCGAGGCCGTGGTGGCAGGCGCAGGCGATGACAGCGTCTTTGGTGGCGGCGGGCATGACAGGATTTACGCCGGGGCGGGCGACGATCTTGCCGAGGGCGGCCCGGGCGATGACCTGATCTTTGGCGGCGACGGCGACGATGCGCTGTCGGGCGGCGACGGAGCCGACAGCCTGTCGGGCGAAAGCGGCGACGACTCGCTGGATGCGGGCGCGGATGACGATCTGATCTATGGCGGCGACGGCGACGACCGTTTGACGGCAGGGGCGGGCGCGGACAGTGCCGCGGGCGGGGCGGGCAACGACCTTGCTTACGGCGGGACGGGCAGTGACAGCCTGTCGGGCGATGACGGCGATGACAGAATCGAGGGCGGGGCGGACGCGGATAGCGTGTCGGGCGGGGCGGGCAACGACCTGTTGCGCGGTGACGATGGGGCCGACAGCCTGTCGGGCGATGACGGCGATGACAG